>NZ_SRPE01000005.1 GCF_004785645.1 Empedobacter tilapiae
TATTTCTAAACTCGCAAATTTTATTTTAAATAAATTTTTGTCGCTATATAAGCCCTTATGTCAACTACAATACTACTCGTCTTTCGTATTGGGATTGCAAATATACGGTTGGATTATTCGTTTTTCCAAACATACTTTACATTTATTTTACATTATTTCCTTAAGTGATTGGTACAACGTAAAATATTTTTTGAAAGTTTTATCAAATAACTAACTTTTCAATACAAAAACACCTGTTCAATCTAGTAAATGGATACTTTGTGGTTGTAAAATAAAGAAGAGTTGTAGCCAAAGTGGAAACAATTTTAACGCTCATTACGCCGAATTGACTCTCGACTTTTCAGCAAGGATAATTTTGATATCATTTATTATAAGATAAAATAGTTTCTTTTTATAAAAATATATTTTAATTATTCTTTAGATTCAATACGGAAATGGGGGCAGCATGACTAAATGATATATAATTTTTACTACAAGGAATGATTAGATAGTGATGGTTTGCTGAATTAAGCAAAGCAGCAGCGAATACTCTGTGGTTATAAAATCAGGAAAAATTCTCGCGAATCGAGAATTCTTTATTCAAAAATAAATCATTAATCGATACTTTCGTAATCGTGTTTTTCTGCAATATGATCAATAAAAGATACTTTTCTGAGCTTCGCATTTCTTTTTGGAATAATAGGGTAACCTTTAGCTTCGGCAAATACTTTTGTGAATTTTGCGCCGAAATATAGAATTGTTGCAACATAATAAATCCACAACAAAAGAATAACCAACGAACCTGCCGACCCAAAAATGGTAGAATATTTTGAGTTTGCTATATAAATACCAATCAAATATTTTGCAATAAAGAATAGAATCGCAGTAAAAACCGCTCCAACAAAAGCTGGCTTTGATTTGATACGTGCATCAGGAAGAATTTTGAAGAGAATATAAAATATCAAAATCGAGATTGAAATACTCAATGTATTATTAAGTAGGATCACTGTGGTCTTTGTCATAATGGTATCGAGTTCGAAAAGACTGAAAATTTCTTCACCAAATGAAACCAAAACACTGTTGAGAATTACCGTTGCGATAAGTACAATTCCAAGCGATAGAATAATAAGAAACGAAAGCCCTCTGTTGATTACAAATTTTAACCACGCTCTTCTCGGAACTGCCTCGACACGCCAAATGAGATTGAGACTATCTTGCATATCGGTGAACATTGTTGTGGAACCAAAAATCAAAATTCCAATACCTATATATAAAGCAAGCGAACTATCTCCTGAAATGGTAGAATTTGTGACAAAATTTTGTACAGCTAAAGCGACATCTGGACCAACAATATTTTTAAGCTCATAAAACATTCGGTTTTCGATAGCATCTTTCTTAAAGAATAAACTTGCACTGGAAATTACAATCAGAATTAATGGAGAAAGTGAAAACAATGCGTAATACGTTAACGAAGCACTCAATTTCATAATTCGGTCTTCACCAAATTCAACAATTGTCTGTTTTAAAATATTAAAGTAGAATTTTAGTTGCTTCATTAAATTGGTTTAGAGATTAAAGATACAAATTCATAAAATCTATAACAAAAAAAAGACCATTCGATGAATGGTCTTTAAAAATATATCTTAAATCTTAGCTTACACTAACATTGTAACAGGATTTTCGATGTACATTCTTAATGTTTGTAAGAATTGTGCACCTGTTGCTCCGTCTACTGTTCTGTGATCACAAGCTAAAGACAATTTCATTGTGTTACCAACTACAATTTGTCCGTCTTTTACAACTGGTTTTTGAATAATTGCACCAACTGATAAGATACAAGAGTTTGGTTGATTGATAATCGATGTGAATGATTCGATTCCAAACATTCCTAAGTTAGAAACTGAGAAAGTAGATTTATCCATTTCGTCAGCTTTTAATTTACGATCTCTTGCACGACCTGCATAATCTTTAACCTCAGCAGAAATTTGAGCAAATGATTTTTGATCTGTATTTTTAACTACAGGAACCAATAAACCATCTTCTACAGCTACTGCAACACCGATATTGATATCTCCGTGTTGAATAATTTCTGCATCTGTCCAAGTAGAATTTACAGCTGGATGTTTGCGCAACGCCATTGCACACGCTTTAACAACCATATCGTTGAACGAAATTTTAGTATCTGGAACAGAGTTTAATTGTTTACGCGCTTCGATTGCGTTATCCATATCCAACTCAACATTTAAATAATAATGAGGAGCAGTAAATTTAGATTCAGCCAAACGTTTTGCGATAACTTTTCTCATTTGAGAATTTGGAATCACTTTATCTTCTCCAGAAACAAAAGTTTGAGCAGGTTTAACTGATTCAGATTTTGCTTCCGCTTTTGGTTGAGCAGATGGTTGATAATTTTCGATATCTTTTTTCACGATACGTCCGTTATCACCAGAACCTTTAACCTCAGCTAAATCAATTCCTTTATCTTTTGCAATTGTTTTTGCTAAAGGCGATACAAAAATACGATCAGAAGAAGTTTCTTCAACCTTATTATTTACATCTAATTGAACAACTACTGGTTTTTCGTCATCAACAACTTCTGTAGAAGCTACTGAAACAGCAACTTTACCTCCGTTTGCTACAATTGCAGAAACATCAGTACCAGCTTCACCAATAATTGCCAAAACGGTGTCTACTGGAGCAGGCTCGTTCACTTTAGCTCCTTGATATAATAAAACACCATCAAATTCTGATTCGAATTCTTGAACAGCTTTATCTGTTTCAATTTCTGCTAAAATATCACCTTCCGCAACTTGATCTCCAACATTTTTGTGCCAAACAACTACAGTCCCTTCTTCCATTGTATCAGAAAGACGAGGCATTGTAATTACTTCCACATTTGCAGGAATTTCTGAAGCAGGTTTTGCTTCTTCTGTTTTTGTTTCGCTGGGAGTTGATTTTTCTTCTTTCACTTCAGTAGTTGCTTTTGCTCCACCTCCGATTAAACCTGAAATATCTTCTCCCTCATTTCCGATGATTGCTAAAATTTCATCAACATTTGTTGATACACCTTCTGCAACACCTTGATATAATAATACTCCGTCAAATTCTGATTCGAATTCTTGGATTGCTTTATCTGTTTCGATTTCTGCTAAGATATCACCCTCAGCAATTTTATCTCCTACATTTTTGTGCCATTTTACAACAGTTCCTTCTTCCATTGTATCGCTTAAGCGAGGCATTGTAATAATTTCTGCCATGGTTTTTAGTTGTTTTCGATTTTATCTAAGAATGGATAATTTGGTTCGGAATAATTATATTTATATAAAATTTCTTCGTCTGGAAATGGAGAGTTTTCAGCAAAATCTACACACTCTTCAACTTTCAATTTCATATCTTCTACAATTGCATCTAATTGTTCTCTAGTAGCCCAGTTATTTACTAAAATATGATTCTCTACGTTCAAGATAGGATCTTCTTGTTTGTATTCTTCTACCTCTTCTTTTGTACGATAAGGCTCTGCATCAGACATTGAATGCCCTCTATATCTATATGTACGCACATCTAAGAAAGTTGGTCCATCACCACGACGAGCACGTTCGATAGCTTCATAAGCAGCTTCCGCCACCTTTACAGGATCCATCCCATCTACAGGCATACAAGGCATTTCATAACCTAAACCTAATTTCCAAACATCTTCATGATTTGCAGTACGAGAAACAGAAGTTCCCATAGCATATTGATTATTCTCACAGACAAAAACAACTGGTAATTTCCAATTCATTGCCATATTAAAAGTTTCATGTAATGTTCCCTGACGAGTAGCTCCATCTCCCATCAAACAAATAGTTACATGATCTTTATCGTTATACTTATCACCAAAAGCCATACCTGCACCTAAAGGAATTTGACCTCCTACAATACCATGACCTCCGTAAAAACCATGCTCTTTACTAAAAAAGTGCATAGATCCTCCTAAACCATGTGAAGTACCATCTGTTTTACCTGTTATTTCCGCCATTAATCTTCTTGGATCTTCCCCTAATGCTATAGGCCAAACATGACAACGATAAGCTGTAATGACTTTATCACCTGATTTCATAGCATGCAAAAAACCAGCAGGTAAAGCTTCTTGACCATTATATAAATGTAAGAAACCTCTAATTTTTTGTTTTAAATATAATGAACGACACTTATCTTCAAAGCGGCGCCAAAAAGTCATATCACGATACCATTGTAGGTACGTTTCTTGAGTTAATTTTTCCATAATTGCACAATTCCGTTGAACAAATTTAAACTAATCTATTTAGTGTACAAAATTGCTACCCTAAAAATTCGTCTGTAAAGTGTAATGGAAGTAAATCTTTAGCAGAATTCAAAACAAAAACCTCTCCCTCATTTCCTGATAAAATAATCTCTATATCCTGCCCTTGTTTCTTCTCCATCTCTAAAATATATTGACGACACATTCCACATGGAGGCAACGGATAATTAACATTTGGTGTAGAAACAGCCAATTTTTCAATTTTAATATTTGGGAAGTTTGCATTTACATAAGCCAATAAACCTCTTTCGGCACAAGTTCCGACTGGGTAGGAAGCATTTTCTTGATTTGAACTCGAAAAAATTTCTCCATTTTCTAATTGAACAGATGCTCCAACATTGAAATTAGAATAAGGCGCATATGCATTCAACGAAATATCATAAGCTTCTTCTACTACTTTTTTTTGTTCTGCTGCAAGCTCAGATTTACTCTCGAATCGTTCAAATTCAAAAGAATATTTTTCTTTTTTCATATAGAATCCACACCAAAGTGTGTTATTTAATTAATTATTAAATACTTAAATCCTTTCAGCTATTTTATTCAATAGAAAAAGGAAGTAAATTTATAAAAAAATATTTTATGTTGGTAAAAATTTTTGCAAGTGCTATTTTCGGAGTTTCCGCACAAACCATTATTGTGGAAGTTAATATTGATCAAGGTGTCGGTTATCATTTAGTTGGTTTGCCTGATAGCGCAATAAAAGAAAGTAATTTTAGAATAAATGCTGCACTAAAAAATTCTGATTTGAAATTACCTGGTAAAAAAATCACAATTAATATGGCGCCAGCAGATTTACAAAAAGAAGGTTCTGCCTATGATTTACCTATCGCAATTGGAATTTTAGCAGCTTCGGAACAAGTAAATTCTGAACAACTCAATAAATATATAATGATGGGCGAATTATCACTCGATGGTTCACTTCGTCCTATAAAAGGTGCCTTGCCGATTGCAATACAAGCAAAAGAAGAAGGTTTCGAAGGAATTATTTTACCCAAACAAAACGCAGACGAAGCAGCGGTTGTAGAAGGAATAGTTGTTTTTTCGGTTGATAACATCAGAGAAGTTGTTGATTATTTTAACGGAGATATTATTTTGCAACCTCATCAAGTCAATTTAGATGATTATTTTTTTAGTGAAATGAATAATTATCCTTTCGATTTTGCAGATGTAAAAGGTCAAGAAAATGTAAAACGTGCGATGGAAATCGCAGCGGCTGGCGGTCATAACATTATTTTGATTGGTCCTCCAGGAAGTGGAAAAACAATGTTAGCCAAACGAATTGCTTCTATTCTTCCTAAAATGACTGTTCAAGAAGCGCTCGAAACAACAAAAATTCATAGCGTTGCTGGAAAATTATCTAACAAATCACTCATTGTAAGTCGTCCTTATTCTAGTCCGCATCATTCTATTTCTGACGTGGCCTTAGTCGGCGGCGGTTCTTATCCACAACCTGGCGAAATTTCTTTGGCACATAATGGTGTTTTATTTTTGGATGAATTACCCGAATTTAAGCGCACTGTTTTAGAAGTTATGCGTCAACCTTTGGAAGATCGAGAAGTCACAATTTCGAGGGCGAAATTCACCGTGAATTATCCTGCGAGTTTTATGTTAGTAGCTTCTATGAATCCAAGTCCGAGTGGTTATTTTATGGATGATCCAAACAACACTTCCTCTTTAGCAGAAATGCAACGTTATATGAATAAAATTTCTGGACCACTTTTGGATCGAATTGATTTACATATCGAAGTGAATCCTGTTCCATTTGATGATTTGTCGCAAGAACGTCGTGGCGAAAAAAGTGCTGTGATTCGTGAACGTGTGATTAATGCACGAAATATTCAGACCAAACGATTTGAAAACACAAAAGTTCATTATAACTCGCAAATGGGACCAAAAGAGTTGGACGCTTTTTGTGATTTAGATGATCATTCGAAGAATTTAATAAAAGTTGTCATGGAAAAATTAAATCTTTCTGCGCGTGCATATGACCGAATTATTAGGGTCGGACGAACAATTGCTGATTTAGATAATTCTGAAACTATTCTTTCGAAACATATTAGTGAAGCGATTCAGTACAGAAGTTTGGATCGAAATCAGTGGATGTAATTGTTGTAAAATGTAGTATGTATTAAGTAAAATGTATAATTAAATACGTCTCCTTTTGAATTATCGGAGTTGAACAAAGTTAAGAAGAGAAGTTGAAATAAATACAGCTTGACAAAAAAAAGGAATCTCTTTCAAGATTCCTTTTCCATTTACTAAAATTCAAATTCACCAACCAAAATTCCTTCACCGCCAGAATTTGGCTTATTATTTTGGAATGTGATCATTTTCTTCACTTGTTTTCCTGAACTATACATTAAGTAAATCTCTGCCGAAATAGTTGTTGGTCCCGAAATACTCATTTGTCGTTCTCCGTAAAAATTCGTTTCTATTTTATATTTTCCTTTAATCGCTTTTTTCAACATAAATTGTTCTGGTCCGAAACCTTGTGTAACATCTTCGCTCATTCGTCCTCCAATCGCAGTTGTACGATGTCCGTAAAAACATTTTTCTCCATTTGGATCGGTCACCCATAAATCAATATCAGTCATATCTTTGTTCCAATTCATCACCACACGAATATCAACTGGAAGTTCAACAATGATATCTTTATTAATTGTTGATAAGTTCAATTCTTTGCGATGAAGCGAAATCAAATTATTAATTTCAGGCACAATAATCTCCGTAATATCGCGATCGCGATTGGCAATTTCTACTGAATAATCATTCGTTAATACTTTATACAGATATTCTAAAGCCGATTGATATTGCTCATTATCTTGCAACGCCAATGCATAATCTCTATAACTTTGCGCATCAAAAGGTCGCCAATCTAATACTTTTTTCGTGATAAATAATTCGGTTTGATATTCCTCAATTTCTTTCAATTTATACGCTAACATTTTATACAATTCGGCATCTTCCAATCCTAAATCTGCAATCGAACTTAAAATTTTAAGACCAGTCTCTCTTTCTTTTTTCTGAAAGAAAAATGTTGCAACATCAAAATAATACGCAGGCGTTTCAGCATAATCTTTTCTCAAATCTAAATAAGTTTGATACGGATTTTTTGACGCTTCTATCAACTTCATGTATTCTTTATCCGATTTTACATTGATTATTTTAATTTCTGGAACCGAAGCTAATGATTCATCCTTCATTTTTTTATCCGAGGAACTATTAAAATTCAAAACTCCTCTAATACTCATATTTGAAGATGCTCCTACCTCTTCCATTGCTGTCATAGGTCTTGGTTCAGGAAGCGCCATATCTTCAAGTCTTACATCGACTACGACATCAGTAGAATCCGCAACAGGTTTTGGATATTTTGGTTTTACATATTTAAAATCTTTCTTCAACCACTCTTTCAATTCCTTTGCTTTCACAATTGCATTTTTCAACAAATCAGCTTTTCGAGTTTCTTTTTGTTCAAAACCTTCTTTCGATAATTTATTAAATTCATTTTGCAATTCCGCTGGTGGATTGATTTTATACTTTACATAATCCGAAACTTTTTCCAAAACAATCAAACTTGTGTTCGACGTTACAATCGAAAATTGTTTCCCAATTTCTTCAATTTCTGTTTTATTTTGCTCTGGATTCAATTCCAAATAATTCACTTTACTTTGCGCCCAAATTTTACTGATTTCAAGATTTTTAGTTGCTTTACTCAAATCCAATTCTTTGTTGAATTCCACTTTTCCATTTCGTCCAAACATCATCGTTAATTTTGCATTGGGATACTGAGAAATTCCTGCAATAGAAATTCCATTGTTCACATTATTTGTCGAAATAGGATAAACTTCTCCCGCTGTATTGTTGATAATTCCTAAGAATTGAACCGAACTTTCATTGATTTGTTTGAACGCATTTTCTACAGAATTTTCATTTAGATTGATAAATTTTCCTCCAGCTTTTTGCGCAATCATTTTCAAAACACCATAATTAGAAGTCGACGAAGACGCAATTGTATAGAAAGGTTTATCGACATTAAAAATATTCGAGCCAAAAGATGAAATTCCGTCCGAAAACAATAGATATTCGTCTGCTTTCAGATTTGTTGGAAGAATTTTCGCATAATTTGTTGCTCCATCATACGTCACATTTTCCAAATATTTTTTCAATTCTGACCAATCACCATTTTTAATTTGAAACAATCTCGATTTTTCCAAAGAAATATTCAACAACGAAACTTCAATATTCAGATTTTTTTGTTGAGAAATGATTTTATCCAAAAACTCTAACTCTTTTTGATGATTTCGTTTCAAACCACTTAACGAATTATCCCAAATTATTCCGATATTTTTCGACCAAACTTTTGGGTGTGATTTTGCATCAACCAATAAATTCGCATAAAAATAAACCGAACCATCCACATTTTTTTGAACAAAAGATTCTACATTATTCGGCGATTTTGGAAGATTAATTATTAATGATTTTTTAGGCGTAAAATCTGTTTTTGATAGATTTGCTTCATATATATTACTATTTTCTGAAAAATTGAACGAACCATCTGGCGTTTCAACTAATTGCGGTTTTCCTGCAGCACTATACACTTTTGTTGTTAAATTAAACTTCGAGATTTTCTTCGAAGAATCTAACGACAAATGATATTGATATGATGATTTATCCAATTTCAACTCTTGGTAATACGACAACTGAATCGTACGCGATCCTTTTGCTAGAATCGGAGAAATTCGAGTGCGAAAATTATTCCCTTCTACTTTTTCGATGATTCCTGGATCGATATTTTGCTTCTGAATACTTTCAAAAACCTCAACCGCACGCGCTTTTGTAACGGGAACCGCATTTCGAAGTTTTCCATTAATATCAATTGCATATCCACTAACAGTCGTGTTTTCAGGCAAAGGAAAAACTAAATTCCCTTCAAGATTTCGACTTGAAGAATTTGTAAAAACTAAAGTTGTTGTCGTTTTGGCTAAATTTCCAAAAATCTCAACTTGTACATCCATCGATTTCAAACTCACTGATTTTTCATCCGGACGTGATCCTATCTCAATACGAGGAATTCCAATTCGTATATCTTGTGCATTTATTTTTGAAGAAAAAAGTATTCCAACAAAAACGAAGAAAAAAGAAAATAACTTTTTCATATTGTTTGATTTGTAAGTTAGATGCAACAAATTACAAAAAGGTTGGTTGAGCAAAAACAATATTTTTTAGTTATCAATTTAATTACCTATATTTAAACATATTAACAAAATACACTTTTATGAAAAAATTTATTTTAACTATGTTAATGTTGATTCCTATATCAATATTTGCTAATCCTATTTCTTTATCTGAGCAATTAACGAACCTTAAAATTGAAAACATTTTTAATTCAGATATTGTAACAATAAAAAGAGACGATTGTAATTTTAATTATTATACTTCTCCAGTCAGATTTTTAATAGCTGGTCAAGATTATTTAGAAATCAATATTTATGATTCATGTGGGAATTTAATTTATAATGAAAACAGAGATAGCGGTACTTCAAATGGTTCTTTTAATATTTGTGGAATCTTCCATTGTATTTCAAGTACTAGCCCAACTCCTTATTATTATCATATAAATTTAAGCGGAACAAAAGTATCTGGAAATATTTAACTAAAAAAAGCCAATTGCTCTTAGAAACAATTGGCTTTTTGATTTACTTTTTAATATCTATTTTTTCTCGCTCTTTATCTTCGCTCACTTTGTAAGCTTTCAAGACTTCACGAACAATTTTGTGTCGAACAACATCTTTATCATCCAAATAAATAAATCCGATATCTTTTACATCTTTCAATATATTAATCGCCTCACGTAAACCAGATTTTTGTTTTGGTGGTAAATCGACCTGACCAGGATCTCCAGTAATAATAAACTTAGAATTTTTTCCCATACGCGTCAAAAACATTTTCATCTGAGCATAGGTTGTATTTTGCGCTTCATCAAGAATTACAAAAGCTCCGTCCAACGTTCGACCGCGCATAAATGCTAAAGGCGCTACTTCTATCACTCCTTTTTCGGTATAAGACGAAAGTTTCTCGAACGGAATCATATCTTTCAACGCATCATACAAAGGTTGTAAATATGGATCTAATTTATCTTTCATATCACCTGGTAAAAATCCTAAATTTTCCCCAGCTTCTACGGCAGGTCGCGTCATAATAATTCGGCGAACTTCTTTGTTCTTCAACGCTTGTACCGCTAATGCAACAGCCGTGTAGGTTTTTCCCGTACCAGCAGGTCCAATTGCAAACACCATGTCCTTGTTGTAAACAGTTTGTACCAGCTTTTGTTGATTAGGCGTTTGAGGTTTGATGATTTTACCATTTACACCGTGTACAATAATTTCATCTTCTTTTTTCATTTGAAGCATTTCATTATTATCTTCGGTCATAATGATTTCGAGTTCGCGATCAGATAGTCGATTGTATTTGTGAATATGCTGGATTACTCGCTGCATTTTTTGATCAAAAACTTTCAGAATATCTTCATTTCCAAACACTGTCAACTCTCTTCCGCGAGCAACAATCTTTAATTTTGGATAATATTCTTTGATTCTTTTTAGATGTTCATTATTAGCACCATAAAAATCTTGAGCATTAATTTCGGCTAATTCAATATTAATTTCTGTCAAATGAGATTGTTTTTTTGGTTCACTTACACAAAAATAAAGAATAATAAACAATATATTTGCTAATTATTAGAGAATAGTGGCAATTATTACATTAACATCGGATTTTGGAGTCAAAGATTACTTTGTTTCTAGCGTTAAAGGCGCAATTCTAAAGGAATTGGCCGATGTTACAATTGTAGATATTTCGCATCATGTTAATCCTTATGATTTATCTGAAGCTGCCTATATCATTCGTAATTCTTACGAAGAATTTCCTGAAGGAACTATACATATTATTGGGATTAATGCCTTAAGTACGCCTTATCAGAAGCCTATTTGTGCATTAATCAATCATCATTATTTTATTTGTGCAGATAATGGAATTTTATCCTTGATTTGTCAAAAAAATCAACCAGAAGAAATTTACGAAATCACTGCTTATCCAGAAGGAATAGACAGTCTATTTCCAATGAAAAATTGTTTTGTGCCAGTTGCATGTCACTTGGCACGCGGCGGAGTTCCTGCTCTTTTAGGGAACAAACGTACCGAAATGAAGCAATTGAATGAATTGAAACCAATTTATCGCGATGATAAATATATCATTGGAAATGTGATTTATATTGATCATTTTGGGAATGTTGTGAGTAATATTTCGAAAGATTTTTTCGATGAAATTGCACAAGACAGAAAATATAAAATTTTGCTTCGTCAGAAAGATTTCTCGATGACCGATATTACTGTTATTTATGAGCACTACAACGAAGTTGTACAAGATTTTAACAAAGAAGTGCAAGCTTTTGGGCGAACATTGTGTTTGTTTAATTCGGCAGGATTTTTAGAAGTTACTTTATACAAAAGTAATCCAACCATATCAGGAGGTGCGAATCAGTTAATGGGATTAAAGAAAAACGATACAATTACAATTGAATTTGAAAATTAACGCTGAGAAAATTTAGTATTAGAGAGTTTACAATAACTATATGACTTATAATTATTTAATATACAAAGCAATACACGTTATCTTCGTGGTAAGTTACTTTGCTGGTTTATTTTACATTGTTCGTTTGATGATTTATCATACAGAAACGCAACAAATGGAAGAACCAAAAAAATCAATTTTGCAGGATCAATATACCTACATGGAGAAAAAATTATGGAATGTAATTACCGCTCCTGCTTTGGTTATTTTGATTACAATGGGATTGAATATGCTTTATAAAAATCAAGGTTTGTTGCAAATGCCGTGGATGAAAAGTAAATTAGGAATGATAAGTGTTTTATTAATTTATCATTTTTGGTGCTGGCGAACGTTGAAACAAATCCAAAATAAAGTTTTCAAATACACTTCTGTTCAACTGCGAATGATGAACGAATTGGCGACTATTTTATTATTTGTTATCGTGTTTGCTGTGATTCAAAAAACAGATTTTGGTCGAGATTGGTATTGGTCAATTGTCAGTTTCTTTGGTTGTGGTATACTACTTATGCTTATTGTGCGTTTAATTAATCGTAATAATAAAAAATAACATGTGGACAATCTTCAAAAAAGAGTTTTCCAATTTTTATTTAGGCTTCACCGCTTATTTAGCAACCGCGACATTTGTTATCGTTTCGGTTTTATTCCTTTGGTTTTTTGATAACGAATTCAATGTTTTCAATACAGGAAATGCTTCTTTAAGCAGTTTTTTCTTTGTTGGACCTTGGATTTTTCTATTCATGATTCCTGCTTTAACCATGAAATTAATCGCGGAAGAGCAAGCAAATGGCACATTATTGTGGTTATTCACACTACCTATAAAAAAAAACCAAATTATTTGGGGCAAATATTTAGCTGTCGTTTCAGTTGTCGTTTTTTGTCTGCTTTCAACTTTCTTGTTCACAATTACGTTGCAAGAATTTTTGATGCCTGAACAAAAACTAGATTACGGAACAATTTTTTCTGGCTATTTAGGACTTTTCTTTTTAGGAAGTTTATTCGCCGCAATTGGTTTATTTACTTCTTCTATTACCAAAAATCAAGTAATGGCTTATGTATTGGCGGTTTTCTTTTGCTTCATTATTTTCTATGGATTCGAAAGTTTAGCGTCATATAATTTGCTTGGTTCGATGGATTTCTATGTTCAAAAAATTGGAAGTTTTACACATTACAACCAATTTTTGAAAGGAATTATTGACACACGAGATTTACTTTACTTTTTGATTTTGATTGGAATTTTAAATCAAATTTCAATTGTTAATCTTGAAAATAAAAAATAGTGCCATGAAAAAATTAAACAAAAAACATCTAATTACTTTCATCGCATTTATCGCGCTTTTTATCATCGCTCAATTTCTTTATACGCGAATTGACATGACGAAAGACAAACGTTTTACGTTAACTTCTACAACCGAAAAATTGGTAGAAAATGTAAAACAACCGCTTAAAATTGAAATTCTTTTGGGTGGAGATTTAACGGGTGATTACAGAATTTTGAAGAACGAAATTCAGTTTTTATTAGACGAACTTCGCGAAAAAAACAGCAATATTTCTTATTCTTTTGTTGATCCTGTCGATTTAGGACAAGCCGAATTAGAGCAAAATAAATTGGCTCCAGTTCCGATTAAAACCGATAAAGGAATTTTGAATGTTTATCCGTACGCAAAATTAACTTACGGCGACAAATCGACTTATATGGAGGTTTTGGTCAATGATCCTTCTACTCCATTCGAAAAGTTAGCGTTGGCTTCAACAGAAAAATTAGAATATTTATTTGCCGAAAAAATTCAGAAAGCAACCAATTTTGAGCGCAAACGAGTTGGCTTTATCGTTCATCATGATGAATTACCAGAAGCAAATATTCAAGGATTAGGTTCTGCTTTGTCAGAAAAATATGATGTAGAGATTTATCTTAGTCCTATTGCAAACAAATCATTTTCATTACACCCCTCAGATTTAGATAGTTTGAAACGTTTTGATGCATTGATTGTTGCAAAACCTACATTACCTTTTTCTGATATGGATAAATTGGTTTTGGATCAATATATCATGAATGGAGGAAAAATGATGATGGCAGTGGAAACTGTCGATGCTGAAATGGATTCTATTTTCCGAAGTGGAAAAATCGTTGCTTTTCCAAGAGATTTGAAATTAAATGATTTCTTGTTCAATTATGGTGTTCGTATTCATCCGGCTGTTATCAAGGATATGAATGGTGCGCAAATTGTTTTGGCTGATGGTGAAACTGCAGGAAATACAAGTTACAATTATTACAATTGGCCTTATTTTGAGTTAGGAATTAAAGGAGAAGAAAATCCAATTACAAGTTCAATCGATCCGGTTTTATTCCAATTTGCAAATCCTATCGAATTGTTGAAAAATCCAAATATCAAACAAACCGTTTTATTGAGTTCTTCTGAACAAAGTTCGATGAAACCTGTTTTGAATTATATTCAATTAAACGAAGTAGAAATCGAAAATCCCGAAGAATATAAAATGGGAAAAATTCCGATGGCAGTTTTGTTAGAAGGGAATTTCAATTCGGCTTATGCTTCGCGTTACGAACGTAAAGAATTTCCGAATTTCAAACCGAAAACTACCGATGGAAAAATGATAGTCATTTCGGACGGAGATGTTTTGAAAAATGCTTTATGGAGAGGAATTCCAATGCAATTAGGAGAAAATAAATTTTCGGTTCGCCCAGATAATCCAGATGGAAAACCGAAAACATACGCGAACCAAACATTTTTAATGAATGCGATGGATTATTTATTAGGCGATTCTGATTTCTTGGCTTTACGCAATCGTAAATTAGAAATTCCGTTGCTAAGTGAAACGACTGTTTTACAAGAAAAATCTACTTGGCAAATGATGAATCTACTTATTCCAACTGCTATTATTGGCTTGTTCGCTGGAATTGGATTTTGGATAAGAAAGAGAAGATATACTTAAAACTCGAGTTTCGAAGCTTGAGTTTCGAAAATTAATAAAATGCAATAGGGATTGAAGTGGAAATCCTTTTTCTTCAGAAAAAGATTGGAACGGAAAGCCCGCCCGAAGGGATTGCCCAAAACTAAAAAACCTCTCAAATTGAGAGGTTTTTATATGTAAAGTTGTGACGATTTTACTCTAAGTGCATAAACGCTTTTTTGCTCAAAAGGCGCTCCTCGCTTTCTACGTGGTTATCATCAGGCACACAACAATCCACAGGGCAAACTGCTGCACATTGTGGTTCTTCGTGGAAACCTTTACATTCAGTACATTTATCGGGAACAATGTAATAAACTTCATCATTAACAGGATCTTGTACCGCATCAGCATCAAAAGTAACACCATCTACGTTTACAATAGTTCCAGTTAGAGAAGTTCCATCAGAATATTTCCAATCTACTGCAGCTTCATAAATTGCATTATTTGGACATTCTGGCTCACAAGCTCCACAATTTATACATTCATCTGTAATAATTATAGCCATTGTATCTGTTTTTTTATTTCCTACATTTGCAGGTACAAAATTACATTTAATTTTCAGAAAAAATGACATTTGAACAAAGGATTTCAGCATTTAACGAATTGGGGCAGTTTTTTAATTTTATTATAAATAATGATTTGATTAAAGACAAGAAACTGACAGAAAAATTCGAGAATTGGAAAGAAGAAGCTGAATATGCGGTGAGTGATGCAGAAGCCTATAACAATTGGTTTACAAAAGATAATATTACTTTAGCTTTGAAAAGTTGGGCAGAAGCTTTAACGGAAGAAAATTTATTAGCTTGGACGAAAGATTATCCATTTGCTGAAACACCAAAAAATGTTGGAATTATAATGGCTGGAAATTTACCTTTGGTCGGTTTTCATGATTTGCTTTCTGTTATTATTTCTGGAAATAATGCGTTGATTAAAACTTCGTCTAAAGATGATAAATTAATCAAATTAGCGATAAAATATTTGTATTCGATTGATGAAGATTTCAAATCGATTATTCAAACTGTTGAACGATTAGAAAATTTTGATGCAGTTATTGCAACAGGAAGTAATAATACGGCACGCTATTTTGAACAATATTTTGGTAAAGTTCCTAACATTATTCGTAAAAACAGAACTTCAATTGCGGTATTGAATGGTTTAGAAACTGATGAAGAGTTAAAAAAATTGGGTGACGATTTATTCATTTATTTTGGATTAGGTTGTCGAAATGTAACTAAACTTTATGTAAAAGATGAAGCCCAATTACCAAAAATTTTCGAAGCTATTTTTTCTTATGGCAATGTGATTAATCATCCTAAATATGCAAATAATTACGATTATAATCGTGCAATATTTTTGTTAGGAAAAGATGAATTTTTAGACAATAATTTTGTTCTAATGAAAAAAGATACATCTTTACATTCTCCAATTGCAGTTGTAAATTTTGAAGTTTATGAAGATGTAAATGATGTAAAAAATTATTTGATCGAAAATGAAGATCAAATACAATGCGTGGTAGGAAACGATATGAAAGATAATCCGAATTATGTTGAATTTGGGCAAACACAATTCCCAAGATTAACCGATTACGCCGATAATATTGACACGCTATTTTTTTTGGCTGAGTTGTAGATGTTAGAAAGCTAACATTTATATTTTAATGTCTTCGTCTTATATAAATACAAAAAGAGAATCCAAGGATTCTTTTTTTCTTTACGAATAATAGTACCCAATAGGCTATTTATCCTTTCCATATGTCTCGGGAAATTACACAGACTTATTTTATCCTTTCCCGAGCGGGAGATTACAAATGAGTGCATTTGTAATCAAATCTTAGTTATTGAAGCGTTAATAAAAATTAAATATTATAAAAAAGGTATCACTTTCAAAAAAAATGATACCTTTTATAAATAAAATTAACTATACTTAAAACGTTGCTGCTCCTGCAGTTTTATTTTCTAATTTTCGATTGATATTTGTTTTCTTACCTGTAGCAAAATCAAAGCTCAAACCAACTACAAACATCGATTTGTTGTCCCAAATTTTCCCTACACGAGAATAATCCACATATTGTTTATCCATCGTTTTTTGCTTGTAAGTCGACGGCATTCCAATCCAATACATTCCAGTAGAAAAAGTCCAATTATTGTATTTATAACTCGCAAAAGCATGGTTCATGTTTTCTTGTGTGTACAACAAAGCTCCGCCCAGCGTGTAATACGGAATATTAAATTGATAATCTACACGAAAGTTTTTGTAAACAGATGATAATGCAAAATAATTTCCGATATAATCATTCTTCAATATTCTACCATCTTTCGTTTTGAAACGTTCTGTTGCTGGCGCTACATTCACTTTTACAGTTAAAATATCTGTTCCAAAAGGTTTGATAGAACCTGTAATTTGAACACCGTAACGTTGCGAATTTTGAGCATTTTCGTAGGTTAATTTATACCCTTCTACATTTCCATTGATGATATTTTGCAAATACAATTGATTGATCGGATCTTTCGTAAAATGATAAAATGCGTTTGTATTTAAATCAAAATATTTTGAATTGAAGGAATAAATCAAATTATTTCCAAACGATTTCTGAATTGTTAAATACGGATTTCCTTCTTGTGTAATATTTTCCACAACCTGAATCACGTTTTTACTCAATGCCGAATTCCAAGGACTTGTTGGTTTATATGAACTCGAAAAACGTAAATTTTGATTCTTCGCTAATTCATAACCCAATACTAATTTTGGTGTAAACGTCCACGTATCTGTGTTTGTATCTTCATTCTTGTTATGAACATTCGTCAATCCAACACCCAAACGATACGATAACTTTTTCACTTTCCCAGAATATTCAGAATAGATATATTGTTCTAAATAATTTACTTTATTATTCGAAGGACCATTTAAGTTTTCTAATTTATTATCAATTGAATTATTCGAAATTCGATAACCTGAATTTAATTTTCCTTTCTCGAAACTATGTGTATGCGCTATTTCTCCTACAATTCCTTTTTGATCAGCTTCTAAATTTGTCAAATAATTATATTGTTCAGTTCCTAATACAGTTTCCCATTCTCGCGTTTCGTCAATCGATTTGGTTGTATACATTGATCCTACAACATTTAAACTTAACTCATCTTTCTTTCCTAATTTTCTCGAATAATAAAGATCTAATGTTGGTTTTGAATAATTAGAATTAGAATGTTTGTAGGTTGAATGATTGTTTAATAAACTATTTTGATAAAACAAGCTTGTTCCATTCGCATAAGCAAAACTCGAACTGATATTCATATCCAACTTTGCTTGAAAAGCATATTTATCCGAATCCGAATTGGTATATCGCAATGCAATCGTTTGATCTGTATATCCAAAATATTCGTTGCGCTGATTTTCTGTTCTGTAATGAATATTATTTAAGTTATAATCATAAATATTCATCGAAGTACGATCTTTATAATCTCTAAAATATATATAATATTCCAATCCAAAATTATTTTTACCTTTCGTAAAATTCGCATAAGCAGATCCATTTACAAAACCTGTAGATAAAGCTGAACTAATATCCGCTCCATACACATAACCATTTTCTGGATTTCGAGTAATCAAATTTACCACCTGATCTGCACGATTTGCATAACGCGCTGGTGGAATATCAAAATATTCAACACGAACCACATCTTGCGGTTTCACAGCACGTATTTGATTATCTGTTGCCTCAGTTCCATTAATCAATAATAAAGTCTTTCCGCCTTTTGTACTCTGTATTGTATTCGAAATTGGATCAACTTGTAGTTCTGGTAACGTATTCAATAAATCTTTTGCGTAGCGCGCTTTTTCCAGTGCTTCTTTATCGAAGGTATAAACTGCTTTGTCCGCAAACATTTTTTTACGTTGAGATTGAACCAAAACTTCTTTTATTTCAATTGGATTATAGTCAGTTGAATCTTGTTTTTCGTCTTGTCCAAAAGCAAAAATTCCTGATAATGTAACAGCAAGTACAAAAAATTTCTTCATGGTTAATTCTATTATTAATAATTAGTGTTGTAATAGTGACGCAGAAATAACAAATATGTTACATAAGGTTTGCAATTATTTTTTGATAACTTTACACTAAACAAGATTTTTTGAGTTTGAAAAAATTAATTCTTTTTATTGCACTCTTTACAAGTTTCAATTTATTATATGCACAAGAACAAGCCCAACGTTCGTTGACAGAATATCGTGTCGAAAGTTTTCAAACGTCTTTAGTTACAAAAAAAATGCTGTATGATTGGCTGGGAAAATGGGACAATGTTTTGTATACGGAAAACAATCAAATTTTATTAGTTTGGTCAAATAAAAATATCATTAATGAATCAAATGAAACCTTTACTTTAATTGCTTCGAGCATAGAAAATGGAGAAGAAATGTACGGAACAGTTCAGGTTTTGACAAGTAAAAAACAAGATGCTTTAGCTAAAGATTCACCTTTTAGAGAATATTTAAACGAGTTTCTAAAAACCATTTCGAAGAAAGAAAATAAAAGTAAAAAGTTTTATAAAGAATATATAAAGATGGTGTATTAATTCACTTGTAATCATTAAAACAAAAAAATCCTTCAAGAAAACTTGAAGGATTTATATTTTATAGAAATTGAATTTCTTAATTATTGCGTTTAAAAAAAGAATCGACAAACTCCATTTTATTGAAAGCTTGCAAATCATTGATTCCTTCACCAACACCAATGTATTTAACTGGAATCTGAAATTGATCTGAAATTCCAATTACTACTCCTCCTTTTGCTGTTCCATCTAATTTTGTAACTGCTAAAGAAGAAACTTCTGTTGCTTGTGTAAATTGTTTCGCTTGCTCAAAAGCATTTTGACCTGTAGATCCATCTAACACTAACAAAACTTCGTGAGGTGCATCTGGAATTACCTTTTGCATAACACGTTTTATTTTTGTTAACTCGTTCATCAAGTTTATTTTATTGTGCAAACGTCCTGCTGTATCAATCAAAACAACATCTGCATTTTGCGCAACTGCCGACTGAATGGTATCAAATGCAACCGAAGCAGGATCAGAACCCATTGCTTGTTTTACAATTGGAACACCTGCACGCTCCGACCAAATTACCAATTGATCTACAGCCGCCGCACGAAACGTATCTGCCGCTCCAAGAACTACTTTAAGTCCTTGTGATTTGAATTGAGAAGCCAACTTACCAATCGTCGTCGTTTTCCCTACTCCATTTACTCCGACCACCATAATAACGTATGGTACATCTTTCTTTGGAATCGAAAAACCATTTGTATCTTCAATATTATTTTCGGAAAGTAAGCCTGCAATTTCTTCGCGAAGAATTAAATCTAACTCAGAAGTAGAAACATATTTATCACGTTCTACACGTTCTTCTATTCGGCGAATAATTTTGATCGTTGTTTCAACACCGACATCAGAAGAAATTAATACTTCTTCTAAATCATCTAAAACCTCATCGTCTACTTTAGATTTACCTACTACAGCACGACTGATTTTATCAAATAGAGAAGTTTTAGATTTTTCTAATCCTTCATCTAATTTTTCTTTGCTTTCTTTACCTAATATCTTTTTGAACCAACTCATTAATAAGCTAAATTTCTTAAAATTTTGTACGAAGATACATAAAATATAAGGAAATAAAAAAGCCGCCTAAAAACGAGGCAGCTCAATTAACCTTAAATATTTTTTGTTAAGGTGATAACTCAAATTATTTCGCGAAGAAAGAATCTGCTTCATCAGCGTTAACTACTTTTTCAACAAATACGTAAGCTCCAGATTTTGGAGATTTTACCATTTTGATAACTTTGGTCATTTTTTTAGACCCAGTTTGTAGGGTTGCTACCGTTTTCTTTGCCATCGTCTAAAATTTTATTATTTAATCTCCTTGTGAATTGTATACTTTTTCAATACTGCGTTGTATTTTTTCAACTCAATACGATCTGGAGTATTTTTTTTGTTTTTAGTTGTGATATAACGAGACATTCCTGGCATACCACTTTCTTTATGCTCTGTACATTCTAAAATAACCTGTACTCTGTTTCCTTTTTTTGCCATGGTGTCTTAAATTATTTGATTAAACCTTCTTTACGTGCACGTTTAACAGCCTCATCAACTCCTAATTTGTTGATTGTTTTTAAACCGTGTGCAGAAACTCTTAATGTAATCCACTCACCAGTTTCTGGCATAAAAAATCTCTTTTTGAACAAATTCACTTCAAAAGTGCGTTTTGTTTTATTATTAGCATGAGAAACATTGTTTCCCACTAATCTCTTCTTACCTGTAATTTGACAAATTTTTGACATCTTATTTTGTATTGTCCTATTTTAAACGGAGTGCAAAGTAACAAATTATATATTACTTATACAACTCTTTAGGTTATTAATTTTATATTTTTTTCTTATTTTGTTTATATAACAACTTCTGCGCAAGAGTATAAGCCAAGATAATTCCCATTACCAACAGCGCTATCCTCGCGATTACATCGCCATATTTTGTATAAAACGTTAATTCACTATTCATTAAAATTGTACCATTTAAGGCACCCTGCTCTCCATATGGTAAAGACTTCATTATATCTCCTCGCTGATTAACGAAAGCCGAAATACCTGAATTTGCAGATCTAACGATAGCGCGTCTATTTTCAATAGCTCTCAAATTACCATATAATAGCAATTGACGATGACCATCGGTAGAGCCCCACCAAGAATCGTTGGTCATTGTGAATATAACATTTGCGCCTTCTCTCACATATTCTGTTGTATAGTCTCCGTAAATAGATTCGTAACATATAACCGGAGCAACAGTAGCGTTGTTTGTTTTATTCTTGAAAACAGAACGATGAGGTTGAATCCCCAACGTTTTTGTTGTGCCGCCAAAGTTAAGCATAAATTCTCCAATAATTGGCATTAAAATGTTTCGATATGGAAAAATTTCTACTCCAGGTACTAATTTACTCTTATGATAAACTTCTATCGAATCGTTTCCACTTATCTGCAAAGCTGAGTTATAAGCATCGTACCACGTAATTCCATCTCTCATAACAGATGCCGTTTCCGATGCTAAAGATTGCATTGGATAAATTCGCATAATTGATGCTCCTGTTACAAAATGTAAATCTTTTTTGGTTTTTGTCCATTGCTGAATGTCTTGTATAATTAAATCATCATACATATTATCAAAAATCAAGGCAGATGATCCAGGTACAGCAGTTTCTGGCGCGACAACGAATTGAGTTTTTGGTTGAATGTTTTTCAATGCCAATTGTTTCAATTCATCATAAATCTGCAATCCATCTTTCATATACTTTTCGTTATATGGATCAAGATCTGGTTGAAGAATTAATACATCCAGTGCTTTTCCTTTTTCTTCGTAATTCGCATAAATAATATAAGAAATCCCAATTGGAACAGCGATTAATAATCCAGCATAAATACCTAATTTGTTTAGATATCTCATTTCTTTCTTATTAATATAAGCTGTCAAATAATAGAATACTGTAATATTAACTAACCAAATCCAAAGTGCTCCTCCAAAAGTTCCTGTGTACTCGTACCATTGTACCCATTCGTAATATTTTGCAAAACCATTTCCTAGGTTAAACCAAGGCCAAGTTAGTTCCCAATTCAAGGTTAGCTTGTCAAAACTCATCCAAATCGCAGGAAGAAAAATCAGTCCATATAAATTACCAGCTTTTGTTTTAACAACATGATACAATTGAAAAACAATTGACATAAACAACGAATTCGCTACAACGGGAATCAAATAAGCACTCCACGAATTGTGCAAATCTCCATTTGCGTCCGTTTCTTGTGCATAATGCAACCACCAAATTACAATCGCATTCCAAATAAAGAAAGCTAAAAACGAAAGTCCGAAAATTTTACGTCCTTTTTTCTTGAATTCTGCGCGTTGCGCGATTTGATGTTCTGCCAACATCAAGGGGACAAATCCTATAAATAATAACAATGGAAAACCATGCGAAGGCCAACCAGCTGTTAATAATAATCCTGATAAGATTGCGTATGCAATGTATTTTTTCATGTCACAAATTTATAATTTCATCATTCAATAACCGATGATATTTGTTTGGAATATTTTATAAATCATTTTGGATGAGAACTTGAAACAAGTTCAAGTTGACTTTCCTTATCATGTTGAACTCGTTTTCGTCACTCTTTTAGTGTGATTCGATAATTCCTTCCTCTTTTATATAATAATTTGGATCTATTATTATATCTATTATTTTATTCAATTTATTATCATTTAAAGTTTGCCAATTAGTCGTTGGATTGATTGTTACTTCAGAATCTTTCAAACGTAACGGCATTGCAAATCCATCCACAACATTTGTATAGCGATATTCAACTTTGTTTCCATTTTGTTTAAGCTCTAAAGTCGGGACTTTAATTGTTCTAAGATATTGATTGAAAAAAGCATTCAAATTTAATCCAGAAAACTTCGCAATATAATTTTCTATTTGTTCTGTAGTTACAGTTTGATGATAAAATTCTTTGTTTAATCCACGTAACATTTGTCTGAATTTTTCATCATTATTCATCCACGTTCTCAACGTGTGAATCATATTTGCACCTTTATAGTACATATCGCCACTACCTTCTTGGTTTACGCCATACACGCCGATAATTGGAATATCATTTTGGATTGCTTTTCTTGTTCCACGTACATATTCACTTGCAGCATCTTTTCCATGATAAGTTTCTGTAAACAAAGTTTCCGAATAAGCCGTAAACGCTTCGTGAATCCACATATCTGCCACATCTTTTTCTGTAATATTATTTCCAAACCATTCGTGACCAGCTTCATGAACAATAATAAAATCCCATTTCAATCCCCAACCAGAACCTGATAAATCACGACCTAAATAACCATTCTCAAATTTATTTCCGTACGCAATTCCAGATTGATGTTCCATTCCCAAATGCGGCGATTCAACAATCTTGAAAGAATCTTCGTAAAAAGGATAAGGTCCAAACCAATGTTCAAAACTTTTCAACATTAATTTTGCTTGTTCAAACTGCGATTTTGCTTTATCTATATTATAATCTAACACATAATAATCTAAATCCAATTTACCTTTTTCGCCTTCAAAAGTATCTTTGAAATTGACATAATGTCCGATATATGGAATAATGTTATAATTATTGATTGGATTAACAACTTTCCATGTAGAAGTTGTTTTACCATTTTTCTCTTTTTTAGAAACTAATCGTCCATTCCCTACTCCAACTAAATCTTTTGGCGTAATAATTTCCAATTCCATTCCATTATCTGGCTTATCTCCTAAATAATCTTTGTTCGGAAACCAAGCACTTGCACCCAATCCTTGTACCGCAACAGACATCCAATCGCGATCTTTTTCATCTTTCACAAAAATCCAACCGCCGTCCCAAGGTGCTTTCACTGCAACACGAGGATTTCCGTTATATTCTAATTCTAATTGATTTGAAGTATTCTTGATATTTTTTCCGACATTAATAAAATAGACATTTCCGTCACGTTTGAAATCAGAAATTTTCTTTCCATTCAATTTTACAGCCGAAATCATCATCGGATCTTGTAAATCTATCTGCAATAAATCTGATTGTTGAGGAGCTGTTTTATCAAATGTAATTGTCGTTTTTCCTTTTATCAATTTTGACTGATAATCTGGCTCTACACTTATTTTATATTTTTTGACATCCCACCAATTACGAAATTCATTATTTGTTCCGCGAAGCGAATCTTGTCGCGTAAATTCTTCTTTGTGAGTAAGTACTTGAGCATTGGTTGTTATCGAAATCAAGCCAAGTAATAGTACTAATTTCTTCATAGTCATTTTTAAAACATATCAAAAATAAGATTATATATTTGATAAATAAGCTCAAAAATCTATGATTACAGAAAAATTTAAAGAAAGAATAAATTATTTAAAAAATAATCACTTAATTGTTGAAGCATTATATGAAATTTTAGATGAATTAAAATTAAAACATAGTGCATTTATAGGATTTACATTTCGAGAAGAAATCGATCCAAAAAGTTTTTTATTGACTGCAGAAGGTGAAGAAAAAACAGGAATTACGATTTGTGTTCCGCGTAATATTTTGGATTTTGATTTAGTATTACTTTCTAATGTTCTGATGCACGAAATGATACATGTTTTTCAGCGTTCAGGTGAAAATCAAATCGAATTGCGAGAAGAACGCGAATGGCAAGCCTATACAGAAATGATTTTTCATAAACGATTTCCAAACGTTCCACCATTACCCGATTTTTACATCAAGCAATTTGGTGAAAAAGCGTTGACGTATTACAACCGAATGCCTGATGACATGAAAACGAAATATGCGGATGAAAAAACGGATTTAGAAAAAATTCTACAAATGATTTACGATAAAGAAAATAAACCAAAAGAAGAACTAAAACCTGAGAATAATACTGAAACAATTTCTTGGCAAGATTTCGAAAAAGTTGATATGAGAATTGGCACAATTATCAGTGCAAATGATTTTCCGAAAGCAAGAAATCCAGCTTATCAATTAGAAATTGATTTTGGTCCGTTAGGAATGAAGAAAAGTTCGGCACAAATTACGTCACTTTATACCAAAGAAGAATTAATTGGAAAACAAATAATGGCTGTCGTTAACTTTCCGAAAAAACAAATAGCTACTTTTATGAGCGAATGTCTCGTAATGGGCGTTTATGGAAATAATAATGATGTTATTCTCTTGAATCCCGAACGAAAAGTTGAAAACGGAAGTAAAATTGGGTAAGACTATATATTTATGACAACTGCTAAAGAAATTATTAAAAAATATAAAATCAAAACTGAACTTGATAAATCATTTTCAGACTTATTAAATTCAAATAGTTGTGAAGATTTGAATATTAATAATAAGGAGATTTCAATTAACACAGCCAATATAAACTACAATAAAACTACTTTAAACTTTCACCTATTTAAAACTCCAATTTTAGAAAAAAATAATGAAATTGGATATTACGCTCTTGAATATGATTCAAAATTCCAATTAATTGATAATTATTTTGTGATCAATTAGAATTTAACGCTGACATTTTATCAACCTATAAACTGACTTTTTTATCGATAAATAATCAAATCATTAATCATAATCTGACAACATGACATTTTAAAAATTGAGATGTCATCATTTTCTACGTTGGCACAAAGATTGACTATTTTGGAGTAGCATCATTTTTGATGATGTGTAAAAGTTTAAAATAAATCATTAATAATATAAAAAATAACTAAACAATATGAGCAAAATAATCGGAATCGACTTAGGTACAACAAACTCTTGTGTTTCTGTAATGGAAGGTAGTGAGCCAGTTGTAATTCCAAATGCAGAAGGTAAAAGAACTACTCCATCTATCGTAGCATTCGTAGAAGGAGGAGAAATTAAAGTTGGTGATTCAGCAAAACGTCAAGCTGTAACAAACCCAAAGAAAACGATTTATTCTATTAAACGTTTCATGGGAACTAAATTTAATAATGATGCAGATGAAATCGGTCGTGTTCCTTATTCAGTTGTAAAAGGAAACAATGATACGCCAGCAGTTGATATTGATGGACGTAACTATACTCCACAAGAAATTTCAGCAATGATTTTACAAAAAATGAAAAAAACTGCTGAAGATTATTTAGGACAAGAGGTATCAAGAGCGGTAATTACTGTACCAGCTTATTTTAACGATGCGCAACGTCAAGCAACTAAAGAAGCTGGTGAAATTGCAGGTCTTAAAGTAGAACGCATTATCAACGAGCCTACTGCTGCTGCATTAGCTTACGGATTAGACAAAGCAAACTCAGATAAAAAAATCGTTGTTTACGATTTAGGTGGTGGTACTTTTGACGTATCTATCCTAGAATTAGGTGACGGTGTATTCGAAGTATTATCTACAAACGGTGATACTCACTTAGGAGGTGATGATTTTGATGATGCAATCATCAATTGGTTAGCTTCTGAATTCCAAGCGAAAGAAGGTGTAGATTTGAAAAAAGACGCAATGGCTTTACAACGTTTACGTGAAGCTGCTGAAAAAGCTAAAATCGAATTATCTTCTTCTGCTCAAACAGAAATTAATTTACCATACGTTACAGCAAACGAAACAGGACCAAAACACTTAGTAGAAACTTTAACTCGTTCTAAATTTGATCAATTAACAGAAGATTTAGTACGTCGTTCTATGGAGCCTTGTAAAAAAGCGTTATCTGATGCAGGATTATCAATCAACGATATCGATGAAGTTATCTTAGTTGGTGGATCTACACGTATGCCAAAAATCCAAGAAGAAGTAGAAAAATTCTTCGGTAAAAAACCATCTAAAGGAGTTAATCCAGACGAGGTTGTTGCAATTGGTGCAGCTATCCAAGGAGGTGTATTAACAGGTGATGTAAAAGACGTGTTATTATTAGACGTTACACCATTATCTTTAGGTATTGAAACTTTAGGAGGAGTATTCACAAAATTAATCGAAGCGAATACAACAATTCCAACTAAAAAATCTGAAGTTTTCTCAACTGCAGTTGACAATCAACCAGCAGTAACATTAAGAATTGGTCAAGGAGAACGTCCATTATTCAACGATAACAAAGAAATCGGACGTTTTGACTTAGTAGATATTCCACCAGCACAAAGAGGTGTTCCTCAAATCGAAGTAACATTTGATATTGATGCGAATGGTATCTTAAGTGTATCTGCAAAAGATAAAGGAACTGGAAAAGAGCAATCAATCAAAATTGAAGCTTCATCTGGATTATCTGATGCTGATATCGAAAGAATGAAAAAAGAAGCGCAAGAAAATGCTGCAAAAGACGAGGAAGCAAAACAAAAAATTGAAAAAGTAAATGCTGCTGACGCTTTAATTTTCCAAACAGAAAAACAATTGACAGAATACGGAGATAAAATTCCTGCTGACAAAAAACAACCAATTGAAGAAGCTTTAGCTGAGGTTAAATCTGCTCACGCTGCTCAAGACGTTGCTGCAATTGATTCTTCTATGGAAAAATTAAATACAGCTTGGAATGCTGCTTCACAAGAAATTTATGCTGCAATGAACGAAGGTCAACAAGGTAGTGCACAAGCTCAACCAGATGCTGATCAAGGTCAAGCAAAAAATGATGGTGTTGAAGACGTAGACTTCGAAGAAGTTAAATAATAGAATTTCATTTATCAAATAGGAAAGCCTCGCAATGCGAGGCTTTTTTGTGTTTATTTTTTAATAATTTTTCTTGTCATTGCTTTTCCATCTTTCATATAGATTTTAACAAAATAAATTCCCGATTTTAATGATGACATATTCAATTCTTTTAAAGATTTATCTGTTTTCAAAACAATTTGACCAACTGTATTAGACACTTCAACTCCTGAAATCTGATCATAAAAATTCGTATCGAATGTTAAAACATCTTGTACAGGGTTTGGATACATTTTGAATTCCTTCAGTCCAATTTGATTCACCGCTAAGCTATCTGTACTGAATTTAAAATTATCATAATAAGCATCTCCACCATAATTATTATGAAGCATTGTAAAACCATGAACATCTAGTTTCGTAAAATTATCTCCTGTATAAACCAATTTATCATTTAGATAATACTTGATTTCATTTTCTGTAACTTCAATTTTAAAATTATTCCATTTATTGATTGGCCAACCTTCTGCAGCATCTGCATAATCGAAACCATACTCAATATCTTTTGTAATATACAAATATCCCCTATTCTCCATTCCCAAACCTGCAACAGGATTAAATTCATCCGTTTCTGGGTTAATTGTAAATAAAGTAAATTCAAAATCTGCACCATCTCTTTTTGTAACAAAAGCATCAAAGGAAATCGTAAAACTCTTATAATCGACAGGTTTTTCAAAAGTTTTTGTCACTCCCATTACAGGGAAATATTTAGGTCCAAAATCAATCTGATCTCCATTTTTGAAAGAATAACTCCCTTCACTTGCTTGTTCATCCGAAATTATTTGATTATCTAAAACTTTTCCATTTCCTTCTGCAACTTCCCAATTATTCTGAGTATTGATATTTCCTAATTCATATCCTTCTTTCGCTTCAAAAGACGTATTTTTTTGGGCGAATGTTAATGTACTTGCAGTAAGTAATAAAATGTAAATTTTCTTCATATTGTATTAAATTAAAAGCTTACAATATATTAAAATAATTTTTAATGAGGTTCTATCATCATCACAATAAATATATTTAACAAATGTTATAACTATAATCAAATTAGAAATCTTTTACTCAACCAATCTTATATTTACACATTATTATAGAAATCAATCTACTATGAAAAAAATTATTTTTTTTACTCTCGTATTTTCATTCATCCTATTTTCTTGTAATGATGATGATTGTTTTACAACTCAAGAACCTGTTGTATTAGAATTTGTAAATTATAAGGGTGAAAACTTAATTCAAAAAGGAATTTTAACGAAAGAACATTTTCATTTCTTACAAGTTAACGGCGATACTAAATTTGGAATTTCTTTTGAAATTAATAATGAAAATAGAGTTATTTTAAATAAACCTGGATGGATAGTAGGTTCTACATCCTATGAGGCTATTGTACTAACAAAAGAGCCTAAACTATTCAAGTTTATTGTTAACATTTCAAAATCACCTGGAAAATGTGGAAGTAATAAAATAGATAATATTTTGTTCAAAAACATAGAATCTCTTTCTCAAGGAGGAATTCATCAAATAATAGTTGAATGAGCAAAAAAAATCCACTTAAAAGATTTAAGTGGATTTTTTATTTAAAACTATATTACTTACTGATGTTGTTGTGCATCAATAACAGCTATTGTTACCATATTTACAATTTCGCGAACAGTACTATCTAATTGTAACAAATGAATTGGTTTCTTCATTCCAATCAGAATTGGTCCAACCGCTTCTATATTTCCTAATTCTTGTAATAATTTGTACGAAATATTTGCTGATTCAAGATTTGGAAAAACTAATGTATTGGCATGCGTTCCTGCTAATTTAGAAAATGGAAAGTTGCTTTGTAACTTCTCTTTATTTACTGCAAAATTTGCCTGAATGTCACCATCTACAATAATTTCTGGATGATTTTTATGCAAATAATTTACCGCATTCTGAACTTTAGAAACTGTTTCTCCTTTGTTAGACCCAAAGTTTGAATAAGACAACAATGCAATCTTTGGTTCAATTTTAAACTTCTTAATCGTTTCGTTAAATTGCAATGTAATGTTAACCAAATCTTCTGAAGTTGGGTCTAAATTAACTGTTGTATCACCTAAGAAAACTGGTCCTTTTTCTGTCAACATCATATACATACTCGCAACTTTTTGTCCTTGCTCCGCTCCAATTAATTCTAAAGCGGGACGAATCGCTTGCGAATAATTTTTCGTCATTCCCGAAATCATTGCATCTGCATAACCAAACTCAACCATACATGATCCAAAATAATTACGATCTCTCAATAATTTCTTTGCATCAGATTTTGATATTCCTTTTCTTTGGCGTTTAGTATAAATAAAATCTACGAATTGATTGTATCTGTCCGAATCTTCTTCAGCAATTATATCAACAATTTCTACATCTTCCAAATCCAACATATAGTCTTTAATCATTTGTTGGATTTTATTTTTCTTTCCTAAAATAATTGGAATAGCGATTTTTTCTTCCTTGACAATTTGCGCAGCACGAAGAATTTCGAAACGATCTCCCTCTGCAAAGACAACACGTTTTGGATTTGATTTAGCTGTTTGCGTCAAATTACGCATAATCGTACTTTCTTTTCCGATTCGCTTAATTAAGGATAATTTATATTCTTCGAAATCAGTAATCACATTTTTTGCAACTCCTGTTTCGATTGCTGCTTTTGCAACTGCTGCCGATACTTCAGGCAATAAACGTGGATCATTAGGTTTTGGAATGATATAATCTTTCCCGAATTTGATTGAATGATTATTATATGCTTGTGTAACAACTTCTGGAACAGGCTGCTTTGCTAGTTCTGCAATCGCACGAACTGCAGCAATCTTCATTTCTTCATTAATCGTTGTTGAACGAACATCTAAAGCTCCTCTAAAAATATAAGGAAAACCAAGAACATTATTCACCTGATTTGGATAATCAGAACGACCAGTTCCCATAATAATATCTTGACGAGTAGAAACTGCTAAATCATAAGCAATCTCAGGATTAGGATTCGCCATTGCCAACACAATTGGATTTTCTGCCATTGTTTTCAACATATCATCCGACAAAACATCAGCAGCAGATAAACCGATAAAAACATCAGCATCTTTTACAGCATCTGCCAATGTCGAAATATCGCGATCTGTTGCCCATTCAGCTTTAGAAGAATCAAGATTATCTCTATCAGAACGAATAACACCTTTACTATCCAACATCACAATATTCTCTTTCGTTGCACCAACAGAAATATACATTCCTGTACAAGAAATCGCAGCTGCACCAGCTCCGTTCACTACAATTTTTACTTTAGAGATGTCTTTTCCTTGTAATTCACAAGCATTAATCAATGCAGCACCAGAAATAATAGCCGTTCCATGTTGATCGTCGTGCATAACAGGAATATTCATTTCAGCTTTCAAACGTTTTTCAATTTCAAAACATTCAGGCGCTTTGATATCCTCTAAATTGATTCCTCCAAAAGTTGGTTCTAAAGCTTTTACTGTATTGATAAATTCATCAACATTTTTTGTATCCAATTCTATATCAAAAACATCAATGTCCGCAAATATTTTAAATAAAAGACCTTTACCTTCCATAACAGGTTTTGAAGCTACCGCACCAATATCTCCCAACCCTAAAACAGCTGTTCCATTACTAATAACTGCAACTAAATTTCCTTTGGCAGTATATTTATAAGCATTTTCTGGATCTTTCTCGATTTCTAAACAAGGCTCCGCAACTCCAGGCGAATAAGCAAGTGATAAATCACGTTGCGTATTTGTAGGTTTTGTTGGTATTACAGCAATCTTTCCTGGTTGACCCATCGAATGGTAATTCAATGCATCTTTCTTACGATTGTCATTCATTTTTCTATGGTTTTATTTTTTCCAAGAATAAATTTAGGTAAAAAAAAATCAAACCACTTATGATGAATGTTGGATTTCGTTTTTTTTGTAAAGTTTATTTATCAACTAACATTATTTAGTGATTTTATATTATGAGATTGATATTTTTGGAGGAATTATGATTATAGAAAATAAAACTATTTTAAGATTTCAAATATGAAAAAATAAGATAATCCTAAATCTGATTGTTTTTTTTAACGCAACTATATTATAAAAACTTATAGTAAAATATTACATTAACAACTTAATCAAAATATATCAAAGCTTACTTTATGTAAAAAGTAGAGTTTATATATTTATAACTTCCCCACCACTTCAACCAATTTCTTCGTTAAATTTTTACGATTGAATTGTTGAACTTCCGCTTCATTGCTTTCAAATTTTTGGTTTGGATTTTTCAACCATTGATTGTAAATCGAAAGAATGTACGTTTTGATTTCATTCACTTGTTGATGATAAAAATAATCACCTGCTTTAGTTTTTTGAAGTATTTTTTCGACATCAGCATCTGCTGGACCAACTGCTAAAATTGGATTTCCAGTTGCCATATATTCGAATAATTTCCCTGGAATAATTCCTTTCGAAGCAACATTATCAAAATTTGTTAACAACAGAATATTTGCAGAATTAATTGCATTTAACGATTCTTGGTGCGAAACGTAGCCGTGAACAATTAGGTTATTTTGTAACCCTTGTTCAAGAATTGTTTGTTTGACATCATCTGCCAAAGAACCATAAAAATTAAGTTTAAAATCTTCTCGAAACGATTGATTTTCGTTGCTAATTTCAGCTAAAGCTTTCCATAAAGCAATTGGATTTCGAAGCATTTCCAAACCTCCAGAATACGTCAAATGAAAGTGATTTTGATCTTTATCTGTTTGTTGTTTTACTTCTTCAAAACCATTTGTAATTACTTCTACATGTTTCGCACCAATCTTCTTGAAGTTCTCTCCATCAGCATAACTTGTTGCTAAAACAACATCTGCTTTTTGCATCACTTCACGCTCCAGATCTTTGTGTTTTTTAGCTGCCCAAGAAGTTAATTTCAATTCTTTGTGATAACTAATTTGCGTCCAAGGATCACGAAAATCTGCCAACCATTTGAGATTAGGTATTTGTTTCTTCAACTTCAACCCAATTAAATGTAAACTATGAGGCGGACCAGAAGTTACAATCGTATCAATATTTTCTTTCTGTAAAAAGTCTTTCAAATATTCTGCAGAAGGATTTACCCAAAACTTGCGCGCATCTGGAATAAAGAAATTTCCACGCACAAAAACCGACAATTTCGACATGAAAGATTGATTTTCTTTCTTCTCGAAATGTCCTCCTTTGTAAGCTTTATTTTTTGGATTCAGTTTTTCTGCCAACTGATAAGGTTCCCAAATTTTATTCTTAACGATTTTAACTTTTGAATTAATGTCCTTCGCTAAAGTTTCATCGAGAATTGGATAAGAAGGGTTTTCTGGAATATAAACGTAGGTTTCATATCCAAATTCAGGAAGATATTTTGTGAATTTCAACCATCTTTGAACACCAGGACCTCCCGCAGGAGGCCAGTAATAGGTGATGATTAATATTTTTTTCATTCTAAAATTAAGCCTTTTCAGCGGCTAAGTTTAAATTCTCTTTTGTAGAACATTTTTTATATCCCAAATAAATACCTCCAGCCACAACGATTAAAAGTAAAATATTCGAAACAATCACAATCATATTTCCAGTAGAAATAACTTGTGGTTTAAATTCCATCACGATTGTGTGATTACCTTTTTGTACAGGAACTGCACGCAAAACATAATTCGCTTTTTCGATCGAAACTTCTTTTCCATCAACCGTTGCAGTCCATCCGTGTGGATAATAAACTTCAGAGAAAACAGCAATTTGATCTGTGTTAGAAGAAGATTTGTACGTCATTTTCATTGGCGAATAATCAACCAATTCAATTTTAGAATTAGCATCCGCCGAAACATTTAAGTTTTTATTCTCAACCAAATCTTTACGTAAAATAACCGTATGATCAATTGGAGTAGAATTTATCGCTAAGATTTCATCATTTGCATTTTCTGTCCATTTAATATTCGACGCTAACCAAGCACTTCCCAAAGCTGTAGGATTTTGCTGCACTTGCGGCTCAGTTGGACTTCCATGAATAATGTATTTCGTATTCATCATATTCAATACATTAATCAAACCTGTTTCATCATTGATTCCGTATTTTTTTAATTGTGGATCTTGAGAAAAATAGATATCCACAACATCTTGATATTTTCCTAATTTCGCCGCATGATAACCACCAATTGAAGGAACAAAATATGAAGTTCCAGCTTCATTAAATGTGCTCAAAACTGTGTTGTATACACGGAAATGTGATTTATCTTGTTTAGATATGTTTGACAATAAATTGTTCAACGGAACTTTGTAAGCAATTTGCGCTACATTATTATTATTCTGAGCTTCGGTTTGTAAACGCGGCGACATTTCCGTTGGGAAAGGATTATCAACAATATATTTAGAGACAAAATTATCTTCATTCAAATATCTTTTATTCACCGTAAATCCATCAATAAAAGCTAATGCACCAATCGCTAAAATAACAATAATTGGTTTCTTGATAAACTTGAATAAATATGCCAACAACAAAGCCATTGTAAACAAAACAAAAATCAATGTACGTAACGTATCCGATTTAAACATTTCAATTCTATCTAGAATTAATGCTTCGTCTAATCGTTTAATTAATCCATCCCAAAGTCCGATTGCATTTGGATTTGCTTGCTGAATCTGTCCGATTAATTGTTCAGTCATTAATTTTTCATTCTCTGATGTAAATGGAAAAATCATTCCACCAAATAAGAAGAATATAATTAAAATTCCGACTGTAGAACCACCAGCTATATAAAGAACTTTCTTTTTGAATTCATCTGATTCATCAGAATTAAAGAAATAATATAAAGTCAAAATTGCTAAGAAAGGCATTGTAAATTCAGCAATCACCAAGATTGATGAAACAGCGCGAAACTTATCATACATCGGGAAATAGTCGATGAATAAGTTGGTAACGAATGGTAAATTTTTACCCCAAGCCAAAATGAAACTTAAAATCGTTGCTCCAACTAACCATTTTTTATAGGTCGCATATTTTCCACGCACCATAAACATTCCGATAATAAACAAGAAAACAACTACAGCTCCCTGATAAGCTGGCCCCGAAGTTCCTGGCTGATCTCCCCAATATGCACTTCTCGGCTGACTTGTCACGGCTTGAAAAACTTGCTGATTAAACTCGTCTTCACCAAGACTATATTGAGTGTTTTGTAATTCGGATGTATAGTTTTTTAAATCTTCTGGATTCGTTTGTGAACCACCACCCATCAAATTTGGAATAAAAAGATTTAATGTTTCTAATTTTCCATAACTCCATTGTGTGATATAATCGTGATCTAATCCATTCGAATTCTTTTTCAACAACGTCATTTCAGATTTCCCACGTGTTGTTTCTTTACTGTATTCGTAAGTTGATAATAATCGATTTGCATTCAATCCTGCTGCAATAATTACAGCGACAACTACTAATGCGGATGATTTGAAGAAATCTGGCAACTCTTTTTTCTTTAAACTATCAATGAATTGAACGATTGCAAAAACCAACATCGCCAAAAATAGATAGAACGTCATTTGGATGTGATTGGCTTGTAATTGCAATCCCATAAACAACGTTGTGAGTACAAAACCAGCAATGTATTTTTTACGATATAATAAAAGAATTCCTGCAATCAAAGGTGCAAAATATCCAATTGTATGGAGCTTTCCATTATGCCCAGCTGCAATCAACTCGAAATAATACGAACCAAAAGCAAAGAAAATTGCACCAACTAAAGCATATTGCCACTTTTTGAAAACCGTTAAGCCAAGTATAAAAAATCCTGTAAACAACAAGAAAATGTAATCTGCTGGACGCGGTAAAAATCTGAATGCGCCATCAATGGTTTTGATGATATCAAAATCATATTTTGCTCCAGTTTGATATGTTGGCATTCCACCAAACATCGCATCAGACCAATAGACATTTTCGCCTGTTTTATCTTGATACGTCAACATTTCTTGCGCACTACCTTTGTAGTTGATAATATCGGGCTGAATAACAGATTTTCCCGATAAAACTGGTGCACAATACACCAATGCAATCACCGCAAAAAGTAGCAATGAGATAAGAACGTAGAGTAAATTCTTTTTATTTTTCATCCTTTTTTTCTTCGATTATTTCGTAATCCACCGTTTCGGCGTCTATATTATATTTCGGTTTCTCGAAAGATGTGTTTGGTTTTGATTCGTTGTACGATTCATTAGAGCTTTGGCTCTGATTATAAGCATTTCTCTGCTGATTAATTGCTTCTTGAAAAACTTTTTTCACTGCAAAGACTTTTCTTAAAAATCTAAAAATAGTTAAGAAAATAATACTTAAAACTATAATCCAAATGATTGTTTTCATTTTAGTTAACTGTTGTGACAGTTGTAACCGACTCAGTCATCGTTTGTTTTTGACCTTGCGCTTCCACTGTACGTTTTAATGTTTCCTTTTTCGTTAAATTAACTTTGTTGATCCAACCAGATTTAGTGTCCAACAAAATTTTTCCATCTACATTCGCACTACTATTCGCAGACATTGTAACGCCTTGTTGCGACTCATTACCTTTCAAACTTTGCGTTCCATTTACAGTAATTGTCGTATTTGCAGGTTCAACACTTGCTAAAGTTCTCTTCATTGAAATATTCCCTTTCATTGGACCTTGATCAATTTTTTGACTATCGCTCCAAGATTCTTTAAGAGCTAAAGTTTTGTTAGGGAAAATATTCATTGTTTCTTCAAATTGAGAAGAAATTGCTTGTTTGTTTAATGAATTATCGATAATCTGTGTAAAGAATTTGAACTCTTCTGCAGAAACTTGTTTCTTCACAGAATTAAGAATTGAAGTTTTGATTCCTTCTAATCCATCAACGCTTACAACTTTTCCTTTCTGATCAACTTTCATTGTATACGTTTTCCCTGTCATCGCTTTGTAAATCGACCAAGAAACCGCAATATCTTTGTTCGCTGGTTTCGCAGCATTTGTATCATATGAAATTGATTTTCCCGAAGGATCTGTCATTTTCTCGCTGTATTGTTTAGATTTCACTTCTAATGTATACACACCATCTTTGAAATCTTTTACCGTATAATCAATTTGTTTTTTACTTTCGCTCGACATTTTTTGAGATTGCTTCCCATCCGAAGCCGTGTGAGTTGTTTTAATTCCCAACGTCATTGGATAAGTTTTCCCTATCTCCAAATTGTATTTGTATGCATATTTGTCATCCGCACCTTTTGTTATTGCTACAACCTCTGGCTCAGTAGGTGTTTCAACGACTTTCAAAGAATCTGTTGTTTCCGTTTTGGCAACTGTATCGCCTTTTTCGTTCACTATTAATTCTTTTCCGTCTTTATCTTTTCCTACGACTTTATCATCTTTTTTACATGAAACAACTGCCATTGCGACAGCCATCATGAATAGTAATTTTTTCATATCAATTTTATGTTTGATAATTGGTTTATTGCCAAAATCAATCCAAAAATAAGGATTTTAGTTGATTTTTTAACATTAAGATTTTAAAACAATCATATCTAGAAAATTAGAGATAAGAAAAGATTATATTATCAATCTAGAAAATAATAAAGTATTACAAATTGTCATAATTAAAAACACAAAAAAGCCTCCCAAATTGGGAGGCTTCTCACTATATAATCAAATAGATTATGCTTCTTCTGTACTTTCAGTTTCAGCAGCTGGTGCAGCTTCTTCTGTTTTAGTACTTTTTTTACTACGACGTGTAGTTGCTTTTTTCTCTACTTTCGTGTTAGTGTAGATATCATTGAAATCTACTAACTCGATCATTGCAGTATCAGCACCATCTCCTAAACGGAAACCTGTTTTGATGATACGAGTGTATCCTCCTGGACGATTTGCAATTTTAGGAGCTATAGTTCTGAATAATTCAGTTACAGCTTCTTTATCTTGTAAGTATGAAAATACAACGCGACGGTTGTTAGTATCGTCTGTTTTAGACTTTGTCAATAAAGGCTCAACATATGTTTGTAATGCTTTAGCCTTTGCTACTGTTGTGTTAATTCTCTTGTGAGTAATCAACGCTATAGCTAAATTAGATAATAAAGCTCTTCTATGAGAGGCAGTTCTACCTAAATGGTTAAATTTTTTTCCGTGTCTCATTTTTTAATAAAATTATTCTACGTCTAACTTATATTTTACGATGTCCATTCCAAAGTTAAGACCTTTGCTGTCCACCAATTCTTCTAACTCTGTAAGAGATTTCTTACCAAAGTTTCTGAATTTCATTAAGTCAGACTTAGCGAAAGAAACTAATTCGCCTAATGTTTCAACTTCAGCTGCTTTTAAACAATTTAATGCTCTTACTGATAAATCCATATCTACCAATTTTGTTTTCAATAATTGGCGCATATGTAATGCTTCTTCATCATAAGTTTCACCAGATGCAACTTCTTCCGCTTCTAATGTAATTCTCTCATCTGAGAATAACATAAAGTGGTGAATTAAGATTTTAGCTGCTTCAGTTAAAGCATCTTGAGGTGTTATAGAACCATCTGTTGTAATTTCAAAAACTAATTTTTCGTAGTCAGTTTTTTGTTCTACACGATAGTTTTCAATTGCATATTTTACATTCTTAATTGGAGTGTAAATAGAATCAATTGCTATAGTACCGATTGGCGCAGAAGCCTTTTTATTCTCATCAGCTGGTACGTATCCTCTACCTTTATCAATAGTAAATGTGATTGTAACGTTTACTTTAGAATCTAAGTTAGCGATAACTAATTCAGGGTTTAAAACTTGGAATCCAGAAATAAATTTCCCTAAATCACCTGCTGTTAATTGATCTTGCCCTGAGATAGTAGCAGTTACAGTTTCAGCATCTGATTCATCAATTTGTTTCTTAAAACGAACCTTTTTCAGATTTAAAATGATCTCTGTAACATCTTCCACTACTCCTGGAATAGTTGAAAATTCGTGCTCAACACCTTCAATTTTAATTGAAGTGATTGCATATCCTTCTAAAGAAGAAAGTAAAACTCTACGTAGAGCATTTCCAACTGTAATCCCGTATCCTGGCTCTAATGGACGGAACTCAAATTGTCCGAATTTAGAGTCAGACTCTACTAAGATTACTTTGTCAGGTTTGATGAAATTTAAAATAGTCATTTTATTAGTCTGATTTTAAGGTTTATTTAGAATATAACTCGACGATTAATTGCTCTTTAATATCTTCTGGAATTTGAACTCTTTCTGGAGCTTTTGTGAAAGTTCCTGATTTTTGTTCGTCATTCCAAATTAACCAATCGTACTCGCTACGTGCGTGTAAAGAGTTTGTGATTGCAGTTAAAGATTTAGATTTTTCTCTAACAGCGATTACATCACCAGCTTTTAATTGGTAAGAAGGGATGTTCACGATTTCTCCGTTTACAGTTACGTGTTTGTGAGATACTAATTGACGTGCAGCACTACGTGAGTTTGCGATACCTAAACGGTAAACTACGTTATCTAAACGAGATTCACATAATTGTAATAATACTTCACCTGTAATTCCTTTAGAAGCATTTGCTTTTTTGTATAAGTTAGCAAATTGACGCTCTAAAATACCGTAAGTATATTTTGCTTTTTGTTTTTCAGTTAACTGAATAGCGTATTCTGATTTTTTAGCTCTTCTTTTGTTAGGTCCGTGTTGCCCTGGAGGATATTTCTTTTTCTCAAAAGATTTATCGTCACCGAAAATTGGTTGTCCAAATTTTCTTGCAATTTTAGTTTTTGGTCCTGTATATCTTGCCATGATTTGTTACTATTAAATATATTAAATAATTAAATTGAGAAAAATGATTATACTCTTCTCTTTTTAGGTGGACGACATCCATTGTGTGGCAATGGAGTAACATCAACGATTTCAGAAACCTCGATACCACCGTTATGAATTGTTCTAATAGCAGATTCACGACCTTGACCTGGTCCTTTCACGAATACTTTTACTCTTCTTAATCCTGCTTCATATGCAACTGTTGTTGCATCTTGTGCAGCTACTTGAGCAGCGTAAGGAGTGTTCTTTTTAGATCCACGGAATCCCATTTTACCTGCTGAAGACCAAGAGATAACTTCACCGTTTTTGTTAGTTAAAGTAACGATAACGTTGTTAAACGATGCTTGAATATGAGCTTGTCCAGTAGCTTCAATAACTACTTTTCTTTTCTTTACTACTTTCTGATTTTTTGCCATGATCCTATTTATTATTTAGTGGCTTTTTTCTTGTTAGCAACTGTTTTCTTTTTACCTTTTCTTGTACGTGAGTTATTTTTTGTTCTTTGACCACGTAATGGTAAACCTAATCTGTGACGAATACCTCTTTGACATCCGATATCCATTAAACGTTTGATGTTTAATTGGATTTCTGATCTTAATTCACCTTCTACTTTGAAAGTTTCATTGATCGATGCACGGATTGCGTTGATTTCTTCATCAGTCCATTCGCTAACTTTTGTATCTTCTGAAATGTTATTTTCAGCTAAGATTTTAGAAGCACTGCTTCTTCCGATCCCGTAAATGTATGTAAGTCCGATTACCCCTCTTTTGTTTTTAGGTAAATCTACACCTGAAATTCTTGCCATAATTCTAAATAATTAACCTTGTCTTTGTTTAAACTTAGGATTCTTTTTGTTGATCACATACAAACGTCCTTTACGACGCACAATTTTACAGTCAGCACTTCTCTTTTTAATGGATGCTCTAATTTTCATCTTTGTAAATTTATTTATAATCCGATAGAGTTAACGTATCTACATTAACTCTATCACCAGTCGTTATTATTTCTTTTAGTATCTGTAAGATATTCTACCTTTCGTTAAATCGTAAGGAGACATCTCTATTTTAACTCTATCACCTGGTAATAATTTGATATAGTGCATACGCATTTTACCAGATATGTTACATGTTACAACATGTCCATTTTCTAATTCGACACGGAACATTGCATTGGATAATGCTTCTGTAATCGTACCGTCTTGTTCAATATGTTTTTGTTTAGCCATAAATCTTTTAATAAAATCTTATTAGATATCTCTTGAAGTTCTACCTGAAGACATTAAACCATCGTAACGGTGATTTAATAAATATGTATTAATTTGTTGTACAGTATCTAAGATAACTCCCACCATAATTAACATTGATGTACCTCCAAAGAACATTGCTAAGCTCTGTTCTACACCTAATAATTTCACAATCGCTGGCAAAACAGCAAGCAAAGTTAGTAAAATTGCTCCAGGTAACGTAATTTTTGATAAAATTTCGTCTAAAAAATTTGCAGTTTCTTTTCCAGGACGGATTCCAGGGATGATTCCTCCATTACGTTTAAGATCTTCCGCCATTTGGTTTACTGGAATTGTGATCGCAGTATAGAAATATGTGAAGATAATAATTAGTAACCCGAAGATTAAATTGTATTCCCACGTAAATGGATCTGCCATTTTCGCAAAGAATGCTTTTATTGGACTTCCTTCGTCTAAGAAATAATTTGCTAATGTTCCTGGTAAAAACATAATTGCTTGAGCAAAGATAATAGGCATTACACCTGCCGCATTAACTTTAAGTGGAATATACGATCGTACAGAATCTGTAACAGATCTCATATATGAGCTACTTGAAGTTTGCGCTCTTCTTACATATTGCACAGGTACTTTACGTACAGCTGCTACAATCATAATACACATTGCAATAACTAGGATTAACCCTAACATTTCTATCAAGAAGAAAATACCATTTGAAGGATCTACTTCAAATGCATTAAAAATTGCTTTTGGTAAGTCGGCTAAGATACCAACCATAATTAAGATTGAAATACCGTTACCAATACCTTTGTCAGTAATTTTTTCACCCATCCACATGGCAAAGATTGTCCCTGTAATCAAAATGATTGTTGAAGGAAACCAGAACCAAAAATTGGTTGGAGGAATAACATAGATAGCATATGATGAAGCTGGATCATAAGGCAAAATCTGAGAAGTCACCAATGTAAGATAAGCAGGTGCTTGCACCAAACAGATCCCGATTGTTAACCATCTCGTAATTTGATTTACTTTATTACGTCCGCTTTCTCCTTCTTTTTGTAGTTTTTGGATGTAAGGTACTGCTAATCCCATCAATTGTACAACAATTGAAGCAGAGATATAAGGCATAATTCCTAACGCAAATACGGAAGCTCTCTTAAAAGAACCTCCGGTAAAAGAGTTTAATAATCCTAAAATTCCTGAATTTGCATTTTCTTGGTCTGCAACAAAACGATTAACCTCGTTAATATCGACACCTGGAAGTGGAATATGAGAACCGAATCTATAAACCAACAATAGAAGGATAGTTACAAGTAACTTATCCTTCAATTCTTTTATGCTCCAGATATTTTGTATGGTCTGTATAAACCCTTTCATCTATAAAATATATTCTTAAGCGTTAACTAATTCTACTTTACCTCCTGCTTTCTCAATAGCTTCTTGAGCTGTTTGAGTGAATTTATCAGCAGTAACATTAACAGTAGCTTTTAACTCTCCACGACCTAAAATTTTCACTAAGTCATTTTTGTGAGCTAATCCTAACTGAACTAATGTTTCTTTGTTTAAAGTATCTGTAATTTTATTATTATCAACTAATTGTTGAATTGTATCTAAATTGATTCCAGTGTACTCAACTCTGTTGATATTTTTGAAACCAAATTTAGGTAAACGTCTTTGTAAAGGCATTTGTCCACCTTCGAATCCGATTTTTCTTGAATAACCAGAACGAGATTTAGCACCTTTGTGTCCACGACCTGCTGTCAAACCGTTTCCACTACCTTCACCTCTACCTTTACGGAATTTATTTTGTACTGAACCAGCTGCTGGTTTTAAATTACTTAAATTCATTTTAATAATTTTTTAAAGGTTAAAGCGATTAAGCTCTTTCTACTACTACTAAGTGTGAGATTTTACGGATCATTCCTTCGATTTGAGGAGTAGATTCATGCTCAACAACTTGATTCAACTTTCTTAAACCTAAAGCAACTAATGTAGCTTTTTGAGATTTATCACGGTTGATTGCACTACGTGTTTGTTTTACTCTTACTTTGCTCATTTTACTTTTTTTTAACCGTTGAACACTTTAGTTACAGAAATACCTCTTTGACGTGCAATAGTTTCAGCTGAACGTAAGCTTAATAAAGCAGCGAACGTAGCTTTTACTGCATTGTGAGGGTTAGAAGATCCTTTTGATTTTGATAATACATCATGTACACCAACAGACTCTAATACTGCACGAACTGTACCTCCTGCAATTACCCCTGTACCTTTTGCTGCTGGACGGATGAATACTTGCGCACCACCAAAACGAGCTTCTTGTTCGTGAGGAATTGTATTGTTAAATAATGGGATACGTACTAAGTTTTTCTTAGCATCTTCGATAGCTTTAGCGATTGCAGAAGCAACGTCTTTAGATTTACCTAATCCAAATCCAACTACTCCATTTCCATCACCTACTACTACGATTGCAGAGAAACCAAATGCTCTACCTCCTTTTGTTACTTTAGTAACACGTTGTACTCCAACTAAACGATCTTTTAAATCTAAACCTGTTGGTTTTACTCTTTCTACGTTTTTAAATCCTAACATAATTTCTTTCTCTTTTTTAGAATTTTAATCCACCTTCTCTAGCACCATCAGCTAAAGCTTTGATTCTACCATGATATACGAAACCGTTACGATCAAAAACTACAGTTTCAATTCCTTTAGCAACAGCTTTTGCAGCTAATGCTTTCCCAACAGATGCAGACACTTCAGTTTTAGTACCTTCTACAGAAACACCTTTTTCACGAGATGATGCAGAAGCTAAAGTAACTCCACTGTTATCGTCAATAATTTGAGCGTAAATTTCTTTGTTAGAACGGTAAACTGACAAACGAGGTTTAGTTTCTGTTCCAAAAATATTTCGACGCACGCGTCTTTTTATTTTTTGTCTTTTTTCTACTTTAGATAATGCCATTTTTCAATGATTTTTATGCAGATTTACCTGCTTTTCTTCTAATAATTTCTCCTACGTACTTAATTCCTTTTCCTTTGTAAGGCTCTGGCTTACGGTAAGAACGGATTTTAGCAACTACCATACCTAATAATTGATTATCGTGAGACGATAAAGTAATAATTGGGCTTTTACCTTTTTCTGTTAAAGTCTCAACTTTAACTTCTGTAGGTAATTCGATAATAATGTTGTGAGAGAAACCTAATGACAAATCTAATTTTTGTCCTTGGTTAGATGCTCTATAACCTACACCAACTAATTCTAATTGTTTTTTAAAACCTTCAGTAACACCGATAACCATATTATTGATTAATGAACGGTATAAACCATGTAAAGCTTTATTTTCTTTAGAATCGTTTGGACGAACTACAGTTAAAACTCCGTCTTCGATAGTTAAATCAAATCCAGCTTTTAACTCTCTTGTCATTGTAATGTTGTTACCTGTTACAGTAACTACGTTATTTTTAAAATCAACTGTTGCAGCTGCAGGAATATTGATTATTGCGTGTCCTATTCTTGACATAATTTCTTAAATTTTTAAAAGATTAATAAACAAAACATAAAACTTCACCACCAACATTCTCTTGACGAGCTTGTTTATCTGTCATAACTCCTTTTGAAGTCGAAATAATAGCAACACCTAAACCGTTTAATACACGAGGTAATTCTTTAGATCCTGCGTATTGACGTAAACCAGGAGTTGAAGCTCTTTTGATTTTACGAATAGCTGGCTCTTTAGTAACTTTATCGTACTTTAAAGCGATTTTGATTGTTCCTTGAGGTTTGTCTTGACCTTCAAATTTGTAGTTCAAGATGTAACCTTGTTCAAATAAGATCTTAGTGATCTCTTTTTTAATTTTAGATGCAGGGATTTCCACTACTTTGTGTCCTGCCATCATTGCATTTCTAACACGAGTTAGAAAATCTGAAATTGGATCTGTATACATAAATAATTCTATAGTATAGCGCGTAAGCACTACTTTTAAAATTAAACTTTTACCAAAATGCACTATGCATTTGGGTTGCAAATATATTGCATATTTTTTAATTACAAACTATTAATCTAAATAATTTATTTTTAAAGTGCTAAGCCGTAGGTGAAAAGCTGGTCAATTCGGTTATTCTAATTAAATATTGATATTAAAAATATTTATCAAAAAAAATCCTTACTCAATAAAGAGTAAGGATTTAATATTTCTAAAGCAATTGGTGATTACCAAGACGCTTTTTTAACACCTGGAATTAACCCTTCGTTTGCCATCTCACGGAAAGTAACACGAGAGATCCCGAAAGTTCTCATGTATCCTTTTGGACGACCTGTTAATTTACAACGGTTGTGTAAACGTACAGGAGAAGCGTTTTTAGGTAATTTTTGTAATGCTTCGTAGTCACCAGCTTCTAATAAAGCTTGACGTTTCGCAGCATACTTAGCAACTAATGCTTGTCTTTTGCGCTCACGCGCTTTCATTGATTCTTTAGCCATGACTTCTTATTTTTCTTTAGTAAATGGTAATCCGAATTTAGATAATAAAGCTTTTGCTTCTTTATCTGTGTTCGCTGAAGTTACAAAGGTAATATCTAAACCTTGAATTTTCTTGATTTTATCAATATTAATTTCTGGGAAGATAATTTGTTCTTTGATACCTAAGTTATAGTTACCTCTACCGTCGAAACCTGTAGAAGAAATTCCGTTAAAATCACGTACACGTGGTAAAGCGGCAGATACTAAACGATCTAAGAATTCGTACATTTTCTCACCACGTAAAGTTACTTTGGCACCAATTGGCATTCCTTTACGTAATTTGAAAGCTGCTTCATCTTTCTTAGAAATAGTTCCAACTGCTTTTTGACCAGTGATTAATTCTAACTCTTCGATAGCGTAATCAACGATTTTTTTATCAGCTGTAGCAGCACCTAAACCTTGAGATAAAACAATTTTCTCTAATTTAGGAACTTGCATAATAGATTTGTATCCAAACTCTTCTTTAAGAGCAGCTACAATCTCTTCTTTATATTTAACCTGCGGACGAGGTGTGTATGTTGTTGTACTCATCTTAGATAGCTTTTCCTGATTTTTTAGCAATTCTTACTTTTTTCCCTCCTTCTTCTTTGATCGCTACTTTCGTTGCTTTCCCAGTTTCTGGATCTACTAAAGCCAATTTGCAAATATAGATTTGAGCTTCTTTTTCAACAACTCCACCTTGTGGATTTTGTGCGCTTGGCTTTACACGTTTTTTTGCAATATTAACCCCTTCAACGATAGCTTTAGCTTTGTCAGGGAATACGCGTAACACAGTACCAGTTTGACCTTTGTTAGATCCTGATAAAACGACTACTTTGTCTCCTTTTTTAATTTTTAACTTTGCCATGTTGTTATATTATAATACCTCTGGGGCTAATGATACAATTTTCATATATTCTTTATCACGTAACTCACGAGCAACTGGACCGAATACACGAGTTCCACGCATTTCTCCTTGAGTATTCAATAATACACATGCATTATCGTCGAAACGGATATATGAACCGTCTTTTCTGCGAACTTCTTTTTTAGTTCTAACTACAACAGCTTTTGATACAGCACCTTTTTTAACGTTTCCTGAAGGTGTAGCTTCTTTGATCGCTACTACGATTTTATCACCTACAGATGCGTATCTTCTTTTAGTACCACCTAAAACGCGGATTACTAATGCTTCACGAGCTCCTGTGTTATCTGCAACTTTTAATCTAGATTCTTGTTGTAACATAACTTATATTATTTAGCTCTTTCAATGATTTCTACTAATCTCCATCTTTTGCTTTTAGACAAAGGACGAGTTTCCATGATACGCACTGTGTCACCTTCGTTACACTCGTTATTTTCGTCGTGCGCTGTATATTTCTTCGTTTTTAAAACGAATTTCCCATAAAATGGGTGCTTTTGCTTCTTAGTTTCAGCTACTACAATGGTTTTTTCCATTTTGTTTGAAGTAACTAAACCAATTCTTTCTTTTCTTAATTTTCTTTCCATCAGTTACAGATTACTGTTATGATTGTTTTTCGTTTAACACGGTATTCAAACGAGCAATTGTTCTGCGTAAGTCTCTAATACCGATTGGATTTGCTACAGGAGAAACAGCGTTCGTCAATTTTAATTGATCGTAGTTTGCTTGTTCTTCAGCTATTTTAGCTTGTAACTCCTCTACACTTAGATTTCTAATATCTGCTGCTTTCATTTTTTCTTAATTTTGAAATTATTAATTTTGGAAATCACGTGCAACGATAAACTTAGTCTTAACAGGTAACTTCTGAGCTGCTAAACGCAATGCTTCAGTTGCAACCTCTACTGGCACACCTCCTACTTCGAATAAAATACGACCTGGTTGTACAGGAGCTACCCAGTATTCTGGAGCACCTTTACCTTTACCCATACGTACCTCTGCTGGTTTCTTAGTTATTGGTTTATCTGGAAATATTTTAATCCATAATTGACCCTCTCTCTTCATGAAACGAGTCGCAGCAATACGAGCTGCCTCGATTTGACGTGCTGTAATAAACGCTTCGTCTAAAGATTTGATCCCGAAAGTCCCGTAAGCTAATTGAGTTCCTCTGTGAGAAACACCTTTCATCTTACCTTTTTGGGTTTTTCTAAACTTTACTCTTCTCGGTGATAACATATCTACTTAATTCTTTATGTTAGTTGTTAAACTAAATTATCGCTTTCTATTATTAGATCTTTCACCTCCTTTTCTGTTGTTTTCAGATTTTTTTTGTTTTTTCTGTAATCCAACTAATGGAGATAATTCTCTCTTACCATATACCTCACCTTTCATGATCCATACTTTGATCCCTAAACGACCGTAAGTTGTATGAGCTTCTGAAATGTGGTAATCAATGTCTGCACGGAATGTAGACAAAGGAATACGTCCTTCTTTATAAGTTTCAGAACGTGCCATCTCTGCACCGTTTAAACGACCAGAGATTTGAACCTTGATTCCTTCTGCGTTCATTCTCATTGCTGATTGAATTGCCATTTTAATAGCACGACGGTAAGAAATACGATTCTCAATTTGACGAGCGATACTATCACCTACTAAGATTGCATCTAATTCTGGTCTCTTAATTTCGAAGATGTTAATTTGAACCTCTTTACCAGTGATTTTCTTTAACTCTTCTTTTAATTTGTCAACTTCTTGTCCACCTTTACCAATAATGATACCTGGACGAGCAGTAGTTACAGTAACTGTAACCAATTTTAAAGTACGATCGATGTAAATACGAGAAACTCCGGCTTTAGACAAACGTGCTCTTAAATAAGTACGAATTTTTGCATCTTCTGCAATTTTATCACCGTAATCATTTCCACCGTACCAGTTAGAATCCCATCCTCTGATGATTCCTAAACGATTTCCGATTGGATTAGTTTTTTGTCCCATATTCTTAATCTTGTACTTTTTGTTTATCTTCTTTAGTTCCTAAAACCAAAGTTACATGGTTTGAACGTTTTCTGATTCTATGTGCTCTACCTTGAGGTGCAGTACGAATTCTTTTTAATTGACGTGCACTATCAACAGAGATTTCTTTTACATATAATCCAGCTTCTTCAACATCAGCTCCTTCGTTTTTGATTTGCCAGTTAGCGATAGCGCTTAATAACAATTTTTCTAAACGGATTGAAGCGTGGTTTTTAGTATATTTTAAAATACCTAAAGCTTTTTGAATTTCAACTCCACGGATAATATCTACTACTAGTCTCATCTTACGAGGAGAAGTAGGAACATTATTTAATTTCGCAAAAGCTACCTGCTTGTTAGCTTCTTTGATTCTTTCGTTACTTAATCTTTTTCTAGATCCCATGGCCCTTTACTATTTTTTTCCTTTGTTTTTAGCTCCGGCATGACCTCTAAAAGTACGTGTAGGAGCGAACTCACCTAATTTATGACCTACCATATTCTCAGTAACATAAACAGGAATAAATTGCTTTCCATTGTGTACTGCGATTGTTTGACCAACAAAATCAGGAGAAATCATTGATGCTCTTGACCATGTTTTGATCACGTTTTTGCTACCGCTTTCTACGTTAGCAAGAACTTTCTTTTCTAATTTATAGTGGATGAATGGTCCTTTTTTTAATGAACGTGCCATAAATTATTTTTTTCTTCTTTCAACAATATATTTGTTAGACGCTTTCTTCTTGTCACGAGTTTTGTAACCTTTCGCTGGAATACCGTTACGAGAACGAGGAATACCTCCTGTCGCACGACCTTCACCACCACCCATTGGGTGATCTACAGGGTTCATAACCATTGGACGAGTTCTTGGACGACGACCTTGCCATCTAGAACGACCAGCTTTACCAGAAACTTCTAACTGATGGTCTGTGTTAGAAACAACACCTACTGTTGCTTTACACTCCACTAAAATCATTCTTGATTCACCACTTGGTAACTTAACGATAGCATATTTACCATCACGCGCAACTAATTGAGCATAAGTACCTGCACTTCTTGCCATAACTGCTCCTTGCCCTGGACGTAACTCAATACAAGAGATTACTGTACCTAATGGCATGTTTTTAAGCTTCATAGCATTACCTACTTCTGGTTCTACGTTTTCTCCTGAAACAATTACTTGTCCAGCTTTCAAACCATTTTGAGCAATAATGTAACGTTTTTCACCATCTTCGTAAGATAATAAAGCGATGAATGCAGTTCTGTTTGGATCGTATTGTACAGATTCTACAGTTGCAGCACCTTCTTTATCACGTTTGAAGTCGATGATACGATATTTTTGTTTGTGTCCACCACCGATATAACGCATTGTCATTTTACCAGTGTTGTTACGTCCACCCGATTTAGATTTTCCTTCAACTAATGTCTTTTCTGGCTTAGCATTTTTATCTACTGCCGCAAATTCATTAACCACTCTAAAACGTTGTCCCGGGGTGATAGGTTTTAATTTTCTTACTGACATTTTTTAATTCTTAAATTATCCGAACAACTCTATTTCTTGACCTTCAGCTAAGCTAACGATCGCTTTTTTCAACTTATTTGTTTTTCCAGTTTGAAAACCTGTTTTTGTGTAACGAGTTTTTACTTTTGGAGCAGATACTAAAGTACTAACAGAAACTACAGATACACCGTAAGTTTTTTCTACAGCTTCTTTAATTTGAATTTTGTTAGCTTTTGTGTCTACATAAAACGAATATTGCCCTAACAACTCACTGTTATTAGTTGCTTTTTCTGAAATTACTGGTTTAATTATGATTCCCATTTTCTTCGTCTTATTTTGTTAAATTTTCTTGAACTGTTGCTAAAGAACCTTCTAAAAATACGATTTGAGAAGCATTGATTAAATCAAATACATTTAATTCCTCAGTTGTAACAACTTTAACTTTTTGTAAGTTACGAGAAGATAAATATACATTGCTATTAGATTCGCCTAATACGAATAATGATTTTGTGTTCTCTAATCCTAAATCAGTTAAAACAGTTTTGAACTCTTTAGTTCTTGGTGCTTCGAAAGAAAAGTTTTCAACAACTTTGATTTCATTCTCAGCTAACTTTTGTGATAAAACTGATTTTTTAGCTAATCTCTTTTGCGCTTTGTTTAATTTGAAAGAGTAGTTTCTTGGACGTGGTCCGAAAACTCTACCTCCTCCTCTAAACACAGGAGATTTAATAGAACCAGCACGAGCTGTACCTGTTCCTTTTTGCTTTTTGATTTTACGAGTTGATCCCGCAATCTCAGCTCTTTCTTTTGCTTTGTGCGTTCCTTGGCGTTGAGCTGCTAAATATTGTTTAACTTCTAAGTACACTGTGTGTGTAGAAGGCTCAATTCCGAAAACTGCCTCGTCTAAAGATACTGTTCTTCCAGTTTCTTGACCTTTGATGTTTAATACTACTACTTCCATCTTCTAACGATTACGTATGAATTTTTAGGACCTGGGATAGCACCTTTAACAATTAAAAGGTTTTTCTCAGCATCCACTTTAAGTACTTTTAAGTTCTGAACAGTAACTTGTTTACCACCCATTCTTCCAGCCATACGCATTCCTTTGAATACACGAGATGGATCTGAACCAGCACCGATAGAACCTGGAGCTCTTAAACGGTTATGTTGACCGTGTGTAGCTTGACCTACCCCACCGAAACCATGACGTTTAACAACACCTTGGAAACCTTTTCCTTTTGAAGTACCTGTAACACTTACAAATTCTCCTTCGTTGAATAACTCAACGTTAACTTCTCCTCCTAGAGTTAAAGAGTTTACGAATTCTTCACCGTAAAACTCAACTAACTTTCTCTTTGGAGTAGTTCCTGCTTTTTTAAAGTGACCTTTTAAAGCATTAGTCGTGTTTTTTTCTTTTGCGTCATCGAAACCAAGTTGAGCAGCAACGTACCCATCTTTCTCTACGGTTCTGACTTGAGTAACCACACATGGCCCAGCCTCTACGATTGTCACAGGAATATTTTTCCCGTTCTCATCAAATAAGCTAGTCATCGCGATTTTTTTACCAATGATACCTGACATTTGATTAAAATATGTTAATAATTTGTTTATTATTTCAGAGAATGTGGACTTTCGACCACTAGAGATCTTCTCTAAAATTAGCATGCAAATGTATGAATTAATTTATAAACAACAAACTTTCAATTGATTATTTTTCAAAAGTTTACAAACAGAGAAAAATATCAACGAAAGCATCATTAAAGTAATTCATAAAAAAACCCTGAGATGTGCACGTCTCAGGGTTTATATTTATTTAAAATACAGATAACTATACTTTAATTTCTACTTCAACACCACTAGGTAATTCTAACTTCATTAAAGCATCAACTGTTTTAGATGAAGAAGAATAAATGTCTAATAATCTTTTGTGAGCTGATAATTGAAATTGCTCACGAGATTTTTTGTTAACGTGTGGAGATCTTAAAACTGTAAAGATTCTTTTGTGAGTTGGTAATGGAATTGGCCCATTAACAACAGCTCCTGTAGCTTTTACAGTTTTTACGATTTTTTCAGCTGATTTATCAACTAAAGAATAATCGTAAGATTTTAATTTTATTCTAATTTTTTGACTCATTTTTCTTGAATTAAGCGTTACCTTTTGCTTTAGCGATTACAGCTTCAGACACGTTTGTTGGTGCTGGAGCGTAGTGATCGAATTCCATTGTAGATGTAGCACGACCAGAAGATAATGTACGTAATGAAGTTACATATCCGAACATTTCTGCTAATGGAACCATAGCTTTAATAACTTTAGCGTTATTTCTATCGTCCATTCCTGATACTTGACCACGACGACGGTTTAAGTCACCTACAATGTCACCCATGTTTTCTTCTGGAGTTAAAACCTCTAACTTCATGATAGGCTCTAAGATTTGAGCACCAGCAGCTTTTGCAGCAGCTTTGTACCCCATTTGAGCAGCTAACTCGAAAGATAATTGGTCAGAATCCACAGGGTGGAAAGATCCATCTTTTAAAGTAACTTTTAACGAATCCATTTCGAATCCTGCTAAAGGTCCATTCTTCATTGCAGCTTTGAAACCTTTCTCAATAGAAGGGATAAATTCCTTAGGAACGTTACCACCTTTAATTTCAGAAACGAATTCTAAACCTGTTTTACCTTCATCTGCTGGCCCCATTTCGAAAACGATATCAGCAAATTTACCACGACCACCTGATTGTTTTTTGTAAACCTCACGGTGATTAGCTGGTCTTGAGAATGATTCTTTGTACTCTACTTGAGGCTCACCTTGGTTAACCTCTACTTTAAATTCACGTTTTAAACGGTCAACGATGATATCTAAGTGTAACTCACCCATACCAGAAATAACTGTTTGACCAGAAGCCTCATCAGTTTTTACTTGGAATGTAGGATCCTCTTCAGCTAATTTAGCTAAAGCCATACCTAATTTATCAACGTCAGCTTTCGTTTTAGGCTCAACTGCGATACCAATTACTGGATCTGGAAAATCCATAGACTCTAATACAATAGGTGCTTTTTCATCACATAAAGTATCTCCTGTTTTGATATCTTTGAAACCTACTGCAGCTCCAATATCACCCGCTTCGATTCTCTCGATAGGCTCTTGTTTGTTAGCGTGCATTTGGAAGATACGAGAAATACGTTCTTTGTTACCAGAACGAGTATTTAATACGTAAGATCCAGCGTCTAATCCACCTGAATAAGCACGGAAGAAGGCTAAACGACCTACGAATGGGTCAGTAGCAATTTTAAATGCTAATGCTGAGAATGGCTCATCAACTGAAGGCTTTCTTGTAATAGGCTCGTCAGTTTTTGGGTCAGTTCCTGGAATCGCTTCTTTATCACTTGGTGATGGTAAGTAACGACATACAGCATCTAACATGAATTGTACACCTTTGTTTTTAAACGAAGATCCACAAGTCATTGGGATGATAGACATATCTAATGTTGCAGCACGTAATGCAGTGTGAACTTCTTCTTCAGTAATAGAGTTTTCATCCTCCATATACTTCTCTAATAAGTTCTCATCGTACGCAGCAATTTCTTCAATTAATTGACCACGAAATTGTCTTACATCGTCAACCATATCAGCTGGGATTTCAACAACATCAAATGTAGAACCATGATTCTCATCATGCCATACAATTGCACGGTTTTTAATTAAATCTACAACTCCTTTAAAGTCAGCTTCGTCACCGATTGGCAATACGATAGGAACAGCGTTTGATCCTAACATTTCACGTACTTGACGACATACATTTAAGAAGTCAGCTCCTTGACGGTCCATTTTATTAACGAAACCTAAACGAGGAACTTTATAGTTATCTGCTAAACGCCAGTTTGTTTCAGACTGAGGCTCAACTCCATCTACTGCTGAGAATAAGAAAACTAAACCATCTAAAACACGTAAAGAACGGTTTACCTCTACTGTAAAGTCAACGTGACCAGGAGTGTCGATAATATTAAAGTGGTATCCTTTAGCGTCTGGTAATGGTTTACCTTGTTCTGTTGGGAATGTCCAATCTACTGTTACAGCTGCAGAAGTAATTGTAATACCTCTTTCAGCCTCTTGCTCCATCCAGTCAGTTGTAGCTGATCCTTCGTGAGTTTCCCCAATTTTGTGATTCTTACCTGAATAGAATAAGATACGCTCTGTCGTTGTAGTTTTTCCTGCATCGATGTGAGCAGCAATACCAATGTTTCTTGTGTATTTTAAATCTCTTGCCATCGTGTATTAGAATCTAAAGTGAGAGAATGCTTTGTTAGCTTCTGCCATTTTGTGAGTATCTTGACGTTTTTTAACGGCAGATCCTTCTTCTTTAGCAGCTGCAATAATTTCTCCAGCTAATTTTTGAGCCATCGATTTCTCGTTTCTGTTACGAGAATATTTGATTAACCATTTCATTGCTGTTGAAATTTTACGGTCTGGACGAATTTCCATTGGAATTTGGAATGTAGCTCCACCAACACGGCGAGAACGTACTTCTACGTGAGGCATTACATTAGATAATGCTTCTTTCCAAATGTCTAATGAAGTTTTTTCTGCATCCTCTTTACGAGAATCTACGATTTCTAACGCATCATAGAAAATTTTGAATGCTACAGATTTTTTTCCGTCATACATTAAGTTGTTTACGAAACGAGTTACTAACTGATCATTAAATTTAGGATCTGGAAGTAAAGGTCTTTTTTTAGCTCTTGTCTTTCTCATCTTACCTTAAATTTATTTTTTAGCATCTTTAGGACGTTTCGCTCCATACTTACTTCTACGTTGAGTACGTCCGTTTACTCCCGCAGTATCTAACGCTCCACGAACAATGTGGTAACGTACACCTGGTAAATCTTTAACTCTACCTCCTCTAACCAATACTATCGAGTGCTCTTGAAGATTATGACCTTCACCACCGATGTACGCGTTAACTTCTTTCCCGTTTGTTAATCTAACACGAGCAACTTTACGCATTGCTGAGTTAGGTTTTTTAGGAGTTGTAGTGTAAACACGTGTACAAACACCGCGGCGTTGTGGACATGATTCCAATGCAGCCGATTTACTCTTCTTGGTTAGTTTTTTTCTACCTTTTCTAACTAATTGTTGAATTGTTGGCATACTAATTAAATTTCCTTTTAAATTTGGATTAAACCCATTTTTTGGGCATGCAAAACTACAAATAATTTATACAAAAACAAATAATTATAGATTTATTTTACATTGATTTATAATTTTTTAAACCAATACAATCTTAATTTCACATTTCATTAATCACAAATAATACAATGTTAAATTAATCTGCTATCCTTTTTCTTTAATTAAAACAAACTTAGCTAAAGTAAAAATCTTGATTTAGTTATTCTCTTTAAAAAATTAACACAGTAATCATAAATAAAAACATTCTAAAACTCCATTAATTGAGAATAAGTATTTTTACAAAAACTTTCGCATAATATTTATTTAATGTTAATTTTACATTAGAAAAATTAATTTTGCACTTCAAAACATTATTAAATGTCGGTAAACTCATTTTTTAAATTATTTACTCCGAAGGATAAAGTATTCTATCCTTTGTTCGAGGAAGCTTCAAAAAGTTTAATCAAATTAGCTGAATTGTTACATGAATGTGTAAACGCTCCAGTTGAAGAACGCGAAGATTACATCGCACAAATTTCTAAGATCGAAAGTAAAATTGAATATCTTACTCAAAAAACAAATTTAGAGTTAAGCAAAAACTTTATCACACCTTTTGATAGAGAAGATATTTATCAATTAGTAAAATCTATCGATTATGTTGCAGATAATTTAAATGGTGCAGCAAATCGTATCAATATTTATCAAGTAGATAAAATTACAAAATCTATCCGCAAAATTACAGCTGTTAATTTAGAAGCTTGTCAATTAATCGGAGAGGGAATTGAGCAATTAAAAGATTTGAGAAACGTAAATCGTATTTACGAAATATGTGAACGAATCAATAAATTAGAAAATAAATCGGATCGTATTTTTGATAAAGCGGTACAAGAAATTTTCGAGAACGAAACTGATGTTAAGAATATCATCAAGTATAAGGAAGTTTTATCTTCATTAGAATCTGCAACAGACAAGTGTAAAAGTGTTGCAAATGTATTGGAAGCTGTAGCGGTAAAACACTCATAACCATAACTTAATCTAAAAGATTATGACAGAATTTTTTTCAGCGTTCTCGAGCATGTTATCGTCTACGCCAGGAATGTTATTGATTACTATTATCGTTTTAGCTTTTGTTTTTGATTATATAAATGGTTTTCACGATGCCGCAAACTCTATTGCTACAATTGTTGCAACTAAGGTTTTAACGCCTTTTCAAGCTGTACTTTGGGCTGCTGCATTCAACTTTGCTGCTTACTTTATTTCAGTTTATTGGATTGGAGAATTTAAGATTGGTAACACTATTGCAAAATCGGTTAACGAACATTTTATTACGTTAGAAGTTATTTTAGCTGGTATTATAGCTGCCATTTCTTGGAACTTATTAACATGGAAATTTGGTATTCCTTCTTCTTCTTCTCATACATTAATTGGAGGATTTATTGGAGCAGCATTAGCTCATGCTGGTGGTTTTTCTGCTGGAGGTGAAGATGTAATTGTTTACAAAAAAGTAATTCCTATTGTATGCTTTATTGTATTAGCACCATTAATCGGTATGATTATCGCCTCAATATTAACCATTATCACACTTAACATCTGCAAAAGAGCTAAACCTGCAAAAGCAGAATGGTGGTTTAAGAAATTACAATTAGTTTCTTCTGCCCTTTTTTCTTTAGGACATGGTATGAATGATGCACAAAAAGTAATGGGTATTATTGGAGCAGCTGTTATTTTCTACCACATGAATGTAGATTTTGATCCAGCTTATGTACAAGCAGAAGATAAATTCCAATATTTCGTAGCACATTGGGGATGGGTTCCTATCACTTCTTTTATTGTTATCGCATTAGGAACAATGGGAGGTGGATGGAAAATTATCAAAACAATGGGATCTAAAATTACAAAAGTAACACCATTAGAAGGCGTAGTTGCTGAGACATCTGGAGCTATGACGCTTTATATTTCTGAACATTTTGGAATCCCTGTTTCTACAACACATACAATTACAGGTTCTATTATCGGTGTTGGTTTAACGAAACGTGTTTCTGCTGTTCGTTGGGGAGTAACAATCAGTTTGCTTTGGGCATGGGTTCTTACTATTCCAGTTTCAGCATTATTAGCTGCATTGATTTATTACATTGTAACACTATTTGTATAAGACAACAATTCAATATCATTATTTTTTTCAGGAGCTTTTATAAGCTCCTTTTATTTTTTAAATAATTTTCGAAATTGATAAATGATAAGTTTAAGAAAGTTTTAAATTTGCGCCATGCAATTAACTGTATTATTTATCATTATCGGTTTAGCCATTTTATTCGATTTTTTAAATGGTTTTCACGATGCCGCAAACTCTATTGCAACCGTTGTCACAACAAAGGTTTTAACTCCTATTCAAGCAGTTATATGGGCTGCGTTTTTTAATTTTGTCGCTTTTTTTATCGCCAAATATATCATTGGAGAATTCGGAGTTGCAGACACAATAGCTAAAATTATCAAAGAAGATGTTGTTGTCGCATTTGGTTCCAATCCTTCTGTAGTTGTTATGGCAGCTCTTTCTGCAGCAATCACTTGGAATATTTTAACTTGGAAATTAGGAATTCCATCTTCTTCTTCTCACACATTGATTGGAGGTTTAGCTGGAGGTGCATTAGCTGCAACAGGTTATGATTTTTCTGCAATTAACAGTACAATTATCTTAACGATTATCGCTTTTATTTTGGTCGCGCCAATTATTGGTTTAATAGCTGGTAATGTTATTTACATCATCACGCTGAATCTTTGTCGAAATGCAAAACCACATAAAGCAGATGCTTGGTTCAAGAAATTACAATTGGTTTCTTCTGCAATGCTAAGTATTGGTCACGGTTTGAATGATTCTCAAAAAGTAATGGGAGTTATCACATTTGCTTTACTTGCAAATCAAACAGCTATTGTTAATACTGATATGAATGATTGGATTTTGAATGATGTTTTCGATTGGAAACATTGGTTCATTACAACAAGTAGTACAGATATTCATGATTGGGTTCCAATTATGTGTTTCTCGGCAATTGCTTTAGGAACTTTAGGTGGCGGAATGAAAATCTTAAAAACGATGGGAAATAAAATTACAAAAATTACTCCTATCGAAGGTTTCACAGCGCAAACAGCTTCTGCTATTACTTTATTCTTTACTGAACATATCAAAATGCCTGTTTCTACAACGCACGTGATTACAGGATCAATTATTGGTGTTGGAATGGTAAAAAGAGTTTCTGCAGTTCGTTGGGGCGTTACAATTAGCTTATTATGGGCTTGGATTTTAACAATTCCAGTTTCTGCACTTATTGCAACAGGATTTTATTATCTATTCTCAATGTTTTTCTAACATAAAAAATTTAATCATATAAAAAAATGGCTGTCAAAATTGACAGCTATTTTTTTATATGATTAAATTTTATTTACTAAAATCTTCTTTCAACAAATCGATCTTCGCTAACAACGCTTGTTGAACAGCTGGATAATCTTCTTTGTTAGAAAGTGGAGCATTTACAGAGAAATAATATTTAATCTTCGGTTCTGTTCCAGAAGGGCGACAAGCGACTTTACTTCCATCCTCAGTATAGAAAATCAATACATTTGACTTTGGAATCTCAATTGCTTTTTCTTCTCCAGAAATTAAATCTTTGTCGATAGAAGATTGAAAATCCTTAACACGAACAACTTTAGATCCCGCTAATTCTTTTGGTGAATTTGTACGGAAATCAACCATCATTTGAGCAATCAATTCTGCACCTTCTTTACCTGGTTTTACAATATTGATTAAATCTTCTTGATATGCTTTTCCGATTTCAAGATAGATCTCTGTTAGTTTATTATATAAAGAGCTTCCTTTCGCTTTTTGTACAGCTGCAATTTCAGAAACCAATAAAGCTGTTGTAACTGAATCTTTATCACGGATAAAATCTCCAACCATAAATCCGAATGACTCTTCTCCTCCTCCAACAAAACTTTCTTTGCCTTCGAATTTACGAATCATATCAGCAATCCATTTGAAACCTGTTAATCCAACTTTACAATCCACATTGAATTTCGCAGCAATATCATAGAAAATATCAGACGTTACAATTGTCGATCCAATAAATTCTTTTCCAACCAATTTTCCTGCTTCTTGCCATTTTTCTAATAAATAATAAGCCAAAACAGTATTCATTTGGTTACCATTCAACAAAACAATTTCGCCTTCGTTATTACGAGTTGCAACACCTACACGATCTGCATCAGGGTCTGTTCCAATCACAACATCAGCATCAATTTCGTTTGCTAAAGCAACTGCCATAGTTAACGCTTCTGGTTCTTCTGGATTTGGCGATTTTACTGTTGGGAAATCTCCACTTGGAATTGCTTGCTCAGTAACTTGATGAACTTGTGTAAAACCAGCTTTTTCAAAAGCTTTCGGCGTGATTGCAACTGCAGTTCCGTGAATAGAAGTAAAAACAATTTTGATATCTTTTTTTCCTTCTTGCGTAAAACTTCCGTTCGCTACGCATGCCTCAATAAAAGCTTCATCAATTTCTTTTCCTATATAAGTTAATAATGTATCATTCCCTTTAAATTTGATTTCTTCTACTTTTACACTATTTACTTCGTTGATAATTTCTCCATCTTGTGGCGGAACAATTTGTGCTCCATCATTCCAATAAACTTTGTAACCATTGTAAATTGGAGGATTATGAGAAGCTGTCAAAACAATTCCAGCATCACAACCTAAACGACGAACTGTAAAAGACAATTCTGGCGTTGGACGAAAAGATTCGAACAAATAAACATTGATTCCATTCGCAGTCAAAACATCTGCAACCATTTTTGCAAACGTATCCGAATTGTGGCGAACATCGTAAGCAATCGCAACTTTTTTCTCTTTATTCGGAAATTGTTGATTGATATAATTTGCTAAACCTTGCGTTGCTGCACCAAGTGTATATTTGTTTAAACGATTTGTTCCAACTCCCATTATACCACGCATTCCTCCTGTTCCAAACTCAAGGTTTTTATAAAAAGAATCATCTAATTCGGTTGGATTATTATCAATTAAATCTTGAACAGCTTTTCTTGTTTCCGCATCATAAGCGTCAGAAAGCCATAATTTAGCATTATCTAAACTTGAAGTCATTCTTGTTTTTATTTTTTTAGTACTTGGGCGCGATCAGCAATTTTTGTATCCTTATTTGGATCGCCCATAAAATTAACGATTGAGTTTCCTTTTGCAGAACCATAAAGCGTTTGACGAGCATTGATATCTAACAAAGCATTATCATCTGTTGTAAAATTAGCTTCATTGACCTCGTATTTAAACAAATTCAATTGTGCTTCACCATAAGCTTTCACTTTCATAGTTCCAGCAGTTCCTTCTAACATAATATTAGATTGATCATCTGCTTTCAAATCAAAGTTGTTTGTTATCAAAAAAGTTTGATTAATTCTTGCTTGATCCTTCGCATTCATTGTCAATTCATCCACATTTAATGTTCCAGAAGTTATCAAAGAAGTTTGTTTATTAACATCAATTTTGTCTAAATCTCGTGTCACATAAACATACAAATCATAGGCACTGTATTGATCTACATTTGATTTTTCTTTAATTGTAACCGCATTATTTTTTGCTTCAACTTCTAAATTATCAATAATATTTTGATGCGATTCTACTTTAACTCCAGATTTGTTTCCCGGAACCAAGATAACGTTACAATTACACGAAACGCTCAAATCTTTGATATTATCAGCAGTATATTCTTTTTGAGCCGTTGCAGCACCTTCTCCATCAATTGATGATGAACACGAAGTTACAACTAAACCTAAAAATCCTAATAAAATTATTTTCTTCATAGTAGTTGGTTATTTAATTAGTTTAAATTCAATTCTTTTTGAACTAAATACAATTGTTTTTCACGATTATTACGAACAATTAACTCGCCCAAAAATCCCGCCAAAAATAATTGCGTTCCCAAAATCATAAAAACTAATGAGATATAAAAATAAGGACTATCTGTAATTAATCTTGCTGGAGAGTGTGAAATATAAACTTTGTACAACTTCTCTATTCCTAAATAAAATGAAGCGAAAAAACCTAAAATAAACATCAACGTTCCTAATAAACCAAAAATATGCATTGGTTTATTTCCAAATTTTGACGCAAAAAAAAGTGTAATCAAATCTAAAAAACCATTTACAAAACGATTTGCTCCAAATTTTGAAACACCATATTTACGCGCTTGATGCTTTACCTTTTTCTCAATAATTCTCGAATACCCAGCATTTTTAGCTAAAACAGGAATATAACGGTGCATATCACCATACAGTTCAATATTTTGTGTCACTTCCCAGCGATAAGCTTTTAAACCACAATTAAAATCGTGTAATTTTACACCAGACGTTTTACGAGCAACACCATTGAATAATTTCGAAGGAAGATTTTTTGTTAATCTATTATCTTGACGATTTTCTTTCCAACCTGAAACAATATCTGCCTTTTGATTTTTTAGCATTTTGTATAACGACGGAATTTCCTCAGGAAAATCTTGTAAATCTGCATCCATAGTAATCACAACATCACCTTTAACTTCTTTAAAAGCTGCGCTAAGTGCTGGAGATTTACCATAATTTTTACGAAATTTAATTCCTTTTACTTCAGGATTGAAGTTGGCAATATATTCGATAATTTGCCATGAATCGTCTGTACTTCCGTCATCTACGAAAATAACTTCGAATGTAAAATCATTCTGTTCACAGACTTTTTTGATTCTGTAGAACAATTCCTCTAAGGAATCTTGTTCGTTCAATAAAGGAACAACAACTGAAATATTCATATGTTAAAAAACACGTTTTTTTAAGAATTGTGAAAACATTGCCGAAATTGCAATGTAGAAAGATAAGAAAATTGAGAATAACCCGAAGAAGTTTTTTACAGTAAATAAATTAAGTGTTTTATAATCATCCGAATTTCTAAATGTCTCAATATCTTTTGCTATTTTAGGATCAGACATATTTGATGTAAAAGTATCTAATAATCCTTGCTTCAAACTATCTTGTGCCCATTCTCCGTATGTATTGAAGAAAACAAAAATTACTATCAAACTTATAATACCCGCAAAAAAAATAGTATAAAAACCTACTTTAAAACCTTCTTTGAAAGTCATTAATTCTTCTGACGTTTGATGATTTTTCGCTTTGTCTTTAGATAAATTAAAAATTACTAAGAAACAATATAACGCATACAAAGGTAAAACTACAAAGCAACAAATCATGAAGCTATATGTGTAATAATCTTTTACTGATACTGTTCCATTTAACGAAAAATAAAAATACAGTGCAAAAAACAATGCTAATGTAACCGTTGTAAGCACCAAAGAGTGTTTGAAAATCTTATTAAAACTAATCATTTTGCAAAGATAAATATATCTCGTAATTCTTTCTCTATTAAATTGTATGATTTAAAAAGGAATTTGTATTCATAAATAAATTATTTTTGTTTGGAAATGAATTTATTTTTTAGTCGGTTTCTTAGTTTTGTATTCTTTGCTTTTTCATTCTTGATTGTTAAAGCAAATGATAAAAACATGTCTTTAGATAGCTATTTATCCAATTACAATTCAACTTTATACAACAATCCAGCAGAAGTTATTTCAAATGCAGAATTTTTAATTCGAAGTGCTGATAACAAAAAAAAAATTGCAGAAGCATATTTATTATTAGCTTTTGCAAATTTCTATGCAGGGAAAAATGATATTGCATTAGAAAATGTTGCAATTGCAAATACTGAAGCTTTAAATTCTTCAGATGATTATTTAATTGACATTTCTGAATTTTTGCTACAACGAATTTATCAACGATACAATTTATACGATTTTTCAGAACAATATATAGCAAAAAATCATTCAGATTATGGAATAACAATAAAATCTACTCAATATTTTAATCAAGGTAATTTTGAAAAATGTATTTCAACTCTTTTACAAAAAAGCAAATTAACCGTAGAGGATAATTTAACTTTATCTAAAGCTTATTTAAAACAGCATCAATATCAAAAAGCATTTAATTTATTACAATCTCTTGAAAAAGATTCTTCATTTGGAATATATTTTAAAACACGCATTGAACTTTTTTTAGGTGAATATTATTTTGATATACGCGACACTAATAATGCAGTTAATCATTATAAAAATGCTTTAGAATTTGCTAAAAAAATAAATAATCCTTATCTAATAGCTGATGCGTATTATAATCTAGGTAGTTTGTATTTGGGAAAACATTCTATTGATGAATTTAATATTTATCGTGAAAAATATGACTCAATTTTATCTAAAAATATATTAATCAATCAAAAAATAAACAACGAAGTTTTTCATCATCAATTAAAAGTAATTCAATTAAATCAAGAAAAAGATGAAAATTTATATAAGACAATCATTATAATCTCTATTACGTCTTTCTTATTACTTTTGTCGATTTATATTTTTATTCTCAACAAAAAGAAAGAAAAATTAACACTTATTTCTACTATTGTAAAAACTATACAAGATTCTAGAAATGAAAATATAATTGAGGAAAATGAAAACATCGTTAAATCTCTACAAAAAACAGATTTATTATCAAAAGATAAAGAATATGCTATTTTGCAAAAATTAGATTCATTTGAAAAAACGAATAAATTCTTATTTAAAAATGTTTCTTTAGGTTTAATTGCTTCTCAATTGGATACAAATACAAAGTATTTGAGTGATGTTATAAATCGTCACAAAAAGAAAAATTTCAATACATATATTAATGAATTGAGAATAAAATACATTTTGAATAAATTGAGAATAAAATACATTTTGAATAAATTAACAACTGATTCTAATTATTTGAATTACAAAATAAGTTATTTGGCAGAGGAATGTGGATTTTCTTCTCACAGCAGTTTTGTTTCTGCATTCAAATCTTATACAGGAACAACTCCTACAGTTTTTATTAATGCAATAACTCAAACAAATAAAATATGAAAAAAAGAAATTCTATTTGGTTGATAATTCTGTTAGGCTTTAATTTTTGTTTCGCTCAAAGTGACTCAATAAAAATAAAAAACCTGTACGATGAAGCTAGAGGCAATGTTTATAATAATCCAAAAGAAGCTTTAAGGCAAATTGATATACTTATCAAAAAATCCCAAGAAAATGTTAACCAATTAGTTGATATACATATTCTAAAAGCTACGGCTTATTCTAATCTACGAGATAATGAAAAAGCATTAGAAAACTTAAACAAAACTTATGAATTAGTAAACATTCTAAAGAAAAAAGAGCAAAAAGTATCTGTTCTTCATCGAATTGCATCTATTTATCAAAACTTGAAATTATACGACAAATCACTTATTTATCTTAACGAAGCTGAAAAAATAATTAATCAATTTGATAAAAAACAAGATAAATTAGAAGCTATATCATACAATTACACTGTCAGAGGATTGATTTTTAAAGATTTAAATAATTTTGAAAGTGCTGTAGATTATTTTAATAAAGGAATTGAGAGCTATAATCAAGTTGAAAATGTATTTGTTGCAAATTCTAACAAAAGTGTAATTCATTATAATTTAGGATATTGCTATTTAAAAACTGATATAAAAGCTTCTGAAAAAGCTTTCACAGAATCTTATCGTTTAGCTCAACTTGTAGGCACAAAAATTTTATTAGCTTATTCATTGAAAGGTTTAGGAGAATATTATTTTAAAATAAATGATTACAAAACATCTAACGAAAAACTTAACGAAGCAATTATTTTATTTCAAAATTTAGAAGATCCTATTTTAAAACGAAATGTTTATAGTTTAGTTGGGTTAAATAGTATAGCTTTACAAGAATGGCAACAATACGAAAAAGCTGATAGTCTTTCAAATATATACAATAAGAAAGTTTTAGACTCAGAAAATAAAACAATAGGTTTGGCTATAAAATCAATTAAAGAAGAAGCGAAAAAATCAATAAAAACATCATCCTCTAATATAATTCTCATCTCTATAGCTTTATTTATCATTTTACTGATTATTAGCATTTTATTCTTTATAAAAAAAGATAAAATCAATAAAAAAATTGTAAAAAAACAAGAAGAACTAACTACTATTCTTCATAAAAAATAGTCCTATTCAAAATTCGTGAATTTTGAAATTCATTTTCTTTTAAATACTCATTTATCATATTAGGTTTGTCAAAACTAATATGAATTTAATAATGAAAAAACTTTACATTTTTTTACTAATTGTGTTATCATTTGTCTCTACAAATGTTTTTTCACAAACAGAAGCATTTTTTTCACAAACAATGGCAACATCTATTCGTAGTATAAATAATAACGGACTTGGACTGGGTGCCGCCAAATATTTTGACTACAATACAAAAACTTACACACCTCAAGAGTCATCTTTGGGTGTAAGTCTACTAAATGTTATAAATGACAATGCTGATGTTGCAGGAGAAATGAAATTATCTGGAACATCAAATAAAGTACCTGCTTTTAGAGCGTATTCTAAAGAATGGAAAGAAATAGGCGTATTCCCAGAATTCTTATTTGGTAAAAGTAGTTTTACTGTTTTTGATTATTCTGAAAATGGAAAGTATATTGTAGGACAAATGTCTAAAAGAATAGACGATAAAGATGTTTATGGTTCTTTTATATATTATACAGAAACAGGAGAATTAAAACCTATTTTCAATGAAAAGTATACTGCTTTAGCTGTTTACACAATAAATAATGATGGATTAATGGCTGGTTGGGTCGATGATTCTGGATTAAATGGAGGAACTCGTCGTATTCCATGTACTATAGATCAAGATTTAACAATAAAATATATTGATAATAAATTACCTACTTCGGCAGTATCAGACATTATGAAAATAAATACTAATGGATTGATGGCAGGAGAATGGGAAGGTTTACCAATGATTTATAATTATAAAACAGGTGAAAGAAAATCAATAAAGATTTATGAAGGTTTTTATGCAGGAGCTTTTGAAGACATCTCTGATAACGGTATCGCTATTGGATACATGACAACTTTAAATACCGCAAACCAATTAGTTAGAGAAGCCATTATTTGGCACGAATCGTTTGGAGATCAAGTAAAACTCTTAAGTGATTTTGTCAAAAAAGAGGGATTAAAAATAGATACATTTGACGGGTTAATGGGAACAGCATTAACTATTTCTAATAATGGAAAATATATTGGCGGATATGATAATTCTGCTTTTAATTTTGCTAGAGGATGGGTTATAAAATTGGATGAAAAACTATTAGGATTAAATAAGAATCAACTCGCTAAAGTTTCAATAAATGTATTCCCTACTTTGGTTTCATCAACACTTAATATTTCATCAGATAAAACGATCGATAACTATAAGATTAATACAATTGATGGTAAATTAATACAACAAGTTGAACTACATAGAAATAATGCTCAAATAAATATTCATTACTTACCAAAAGGAGTTTATTTAATCACTATTCAATCAAACAACCAAGTTAAAACTGTAAAATTTATAAAACAATAATGAAAAAGTAAATTCATTTTCATCAATTATTTTTTTTAAAAGTTAATTAATTTTTCAAAGAAGTGGTTTTTTTTAATTCCACTTCTTATTTGTAAATCAATTTATTAATATAAGAAAATTCAAACAACTTATTTTTTTTTCTATAAACTCTTTTATTTTTCCAAAACTTTCTTACCTTTGCATCAGGCAAGTCCTACACAACCAGCTCCTGTTGAATCCTCCAGGACGGGAACGTAGCAAAGGTATACGGTCGTAGCGGTGTGATGTAGATCGCTTGCCTATTTTTATTTATTTAAATTTCACTCCACTTTTTTTTACCCCATAAATTATTCGTAAATTTGCAACCATTGATTTAAAGATTCAATGGAAACAAACAAAGCACCAAAGTACATTTTCGTTACCGGAGGAGTAACATCGTCGTTAGGAAAAGGAATCGTAGCATCATCATTAGGAATGCTATTAGAAGCAAGAGGATATAGAGTAACAATTCAAAAATTGGATCCCTATATAAATGTAGACCCAGGAACACTTAATCCTTACGAACATGGAGAATGTTACGTTACGGAAGACGGTGCAGAGACCGATTTAGATTTAGGACATTATGAGCGCTTCTTGAACCGCGCAACATCTCGTGCTAACTCAGTTACTACAGGTCGTATTTATCAAACAGTTATAGAAAAAGAACGTCGTGGAGATTATTTAGGAAAAACAGTTCAGGTTGTTCCTCATATCACAAACGAAATCAAACGTCGTATCAAATTATTAGGTAATACAGGTGATTATGATATCATCATTACTGAAATTGGAGGTACGGTTGGAGATATTGAGTCTTTACCATATATCGAAACAATTCGTCAGTTAACTTGGGAATTAGGAGAACACAATTCCTCTGTTATTCACTTAACGTTAGTACCTTATTTAGCTGCTGCGGGTGAATTAAAAACAAAACCTACTCAACATTCTGTTCGTACATTAATGGAAAATGGTATTCATGCCAATGTTTTAGTTACACGTACAGAGCGTCATTTACCAAAAGATGTAAAAGCTAAATTGGCTTTATTTTGTAATGTTCGCAAAGAAAATGTAATCGAAAGTATGGATGCAGACACAATTTATGAGGTTCCATTCTTATTACATGAACAAAATTTTGACGAAGTTGTTTTAAAAGGCTTAGATTTGCCAACTGATCAAGAACCAGATTTTACGGTTTGGAACAAATTCTTATCAAATCATAAAAATCCTAAAAACGAAATAGAAATTGCTTTAGTTGGTAAATATGTTTCGTTACACGATTCTTATAAATCTATCACAGAAGCATTTATCCACGCAGCTGCAACTTGCGAAACAAGTGTAAAAGTTCGTTGGGTATATTCTGGAGATATTACAGAAGACAATGTTGGAGAGCAACTGAAAGGAGTTTCAGGAATTTTGATTGCGCCAGGTTTTGGAGATCGTGGTATTTTAGGTAAAATAATTGCTGCAAATTATGCACGAAGAAATAATATTCCAACATTAGGGATTTGTTTGGGAATGCAAATTATGGCAATCGAATTTGCGCGTAATGTTTTAGGTTACGAGAAAGCAGATTCAGCAGAAATGGATTTAACAACACCTTATCCAGTTATCAGTTTGATGGAAGATCAAAAAGATGTTTCGGATAAAGGAGGAACAATGCGTTTAGGAAATTGGAAATGTGAATTAACTCCTAATTCAAAAATTGAGAAAATTTACAACACAACCGAAATCTTAGAACGTCATCGTCATAGATATGAATTCAACAATGATTTTTACGATGAATTTGTTGAAAACAATTTTATTCCAGTTGGTAAAAATCCTGAAACAGAATTAGTAGAAATTTTAGAACATAATCAACACCCATATTATATAGGTGTACAATTCCATCCGGAATATAAAAGTACAGTTGCTTCGCCACATCCTTTATTTATAAGTTTTATCGAAGCTTCTTTATTGAATAAACAAAATGATTTATTAAATGCAACAAGAGAAAAAATTTGATTTTAACCAAACGATTGGTTTTATTTTAATTGCAATTCTTTTTGGCGTATTCTATTTTCTAAACAAACCTTCGGAAGAACAAATCGAAGAACAGAAAAAAGAATTAGTTCAAAAGCAAGAGCAAGCAAAAAAACAGGAACAATTAAATAAAACAGCTACAACAAAAGCTTTTCAAACTGTAGACCCTACATTAGCAAAAGATGTTGAAGTTAGTAATGATAAATTAAAAGTAACTTTTTCGCCAAAAGGAGCTCAAATTTCTGACGTACAAATCACCGGATATACAGCTTACAACAACGAAAAAGATGGACATAAAGATCCTTTACATTTGATAAAAGACGGATCTAGTAAGTTCAATTTATCATTCAAGACAAAACAAGGAGCTGTTCTTAATGTTTCGGATTTAGTATTTGTACCTCAAGTACAGAAAAATGCGAACAATACAATTGTGACGTTTACGGCAAATGCTCAAAATAGTCAAATTCAATATATCTATACATTAGGAGATTCTTATGGTATCGATTTCGAAGTTAAAACGCAAGGTTTATCTAACATCACTTCTGAGAAAAATGTAGATTTAGCGTGGACAATGGACGGTTTCAGTACTGAGAAAGGGAAAGATCAAGAGAAATATTGGTCACATACTTATTTTCAATTTAAAGGAAACAAAGACATCGAATACGAATTATTTGGTTCTGACGAATGGGAAGAAGAGGAAGCTATTTCTTGGGTAGCCAACAAACAACAATTCTTCGCAACAGTTTTATCAAATGATGAAGGGTTTAAAACAACAAAAGGTGGTTCAAAAAACTCTGATAAAGAGGACTTAACTTATAGTAAACACTATCACCTAAACTCAAAATTAGAGTTGAAAAATAGTGAAATCAATTCAAAATTCACATGGGATTTTATTCCATTGGATTATAAAATGTTGAAAGATTACAACGACAAAGGATTCCAAAACTTAATTGACTTTGGTTGGGGATTATTTGGTTGGTTGAATAAATATTTTTTCTTGAACGTTTTCAAATGGTTAGCTTCTGTAGGAATCACTTATGGATGGGTAATCTTCTTGATGACAATCGTTGTAAAATTGATTTTATCTCCTATTATGTACAAACAATACCGTCAATCAGCATTGATGAAAGTTGTTCGTCCAGAGTTGAATGAAATTAACGAAAAATACAAGGATCCGAAAGATGCAATGAAGAAACAACAAGAGACAATGGCAATTTATCGTAATGCAGGAATCAATCCATTAGCGGGATGTTTACCAGCATTATTACAGATTCCAATCTTCTATGCATTGTTCCGTTTCTTTCCTAACTTAATAGACTTAAGAGGTGTTCCTTTCTGGTTTGTAGACGATTTAACAGCTTTTGATGATATCATCAAATTACCAGAATGGGTTCCGTTCCTTAACGGTCACTTAAGTGTATTCGCTTTATTATACATTGTTGCAATGATGATTTATTTTAAAGTTTCAGGATCTATGGATAATTTCCAAATGCCACAACAAGAAGGAATGCCAAATATGCAATTCATGAAATACATGATGTATGTAATGCCTGTTTTCTTCTTTGTATTCCTTAACAACTACGCTTCTGGTTTATCTTGGTATTATTTAGTTTCTAATGCAATTAATATTTTTATAGTATTATATATTAAACGATATATGATTCATGAAGCGAAGATTCATCAAATCATCGAAACAAATAAAACAAAACCTAAAAAAACAGGTAAGTTTGCTTCGAAAATGCAAGAAATGATGAAACAAGCTCAAGAAATGCAAGAGCAACAACAAAAGAACAAAAAGAAATAATCGATAATATTTCAGATTCAACAATAAAAAAAATCCGTTAATAATAATTAACGGATTTTTTATTTATTTAAGACAATGATTTTTAATAGATTTTATTTCATTATTAATCATTAATATATCTATTTAAAATTGAATTAATAGTGTACAAGATACACTTTTTATTGATAAAATATTTTTTATTTATTATTTTAAGATTATTATTGTCTTTAAATAATAAAAAACATGAACAATATTTATTCAATTAAAGATTCAACAGCGAACCCTGGTCCACTAGGTTTATTTGGATTCGCAATGACGACAGTTTTACTAAACATACACAATGCAGGCTTTTTTCCTGTCAATAGTATGATTATGGGAATGGGAATATTCTTTGGAGGAGGAGCACAATTTGTAGCCGGCATCATGGAATGGAAAAAAGGAAACAACTTTGGTAGTATAGCATTTCTTGCTTACGGAGCTTTTTGGTTAACACTTGTATTTACATGGTTAGCACCAATGTTTGGAGTTGAAAAACCAGACGGAAACGCAATGGGATGTTATTTAGGAATATGGGGATTATTTTCTTTAGTCAACTTTTTTCAAACATTAAAAGGTAACCTAATTGGCAAACTACTATTTGGTTCACTAACTTTATTATTCTTCTTATTAGCTGCTGCAAATTTTACTGCAAATGAAAATGTTTTACATTTTGCAGGATGGACAGGAATTCTATGTGGATTTATTGCTTTTTATGAAGCTTCTGCAATTATGATTAATCAAAAATATGAAAAAACTATTCTTCCCTTATAAGGGAAGAATATAAAAAAATCCTTTATCAAAAATTGATAAAGGATTTTTTTATATCATACAATTAAATTATTTATTAAACATTGGAGCTAATAACTTCTTCCAAATAAATAATAAAATTAAAGATCCTAAAATTGAAAAAATCCAATCCAATGGACTAAAAAAACTAACTTCTCCATCATGAGAAATTCCTAAAATAGTACGCATATAAGCTCCTAAGTAAGCTCCTATAATACCTATTAAAGCTGTAACCCAAAATCCACCTGGATCTTTCCCTGGCATTATAGCTTTTGCAATTCCTGCACAAATTAGTCCGAATACAAGATAAACTAGGAAGCTCCAAACTCCAGTAATACCTAACATAATAAATGAAATTGTCGTCATAATTAATAATGTTTTTTATAGTTGTGTAAATTGTTAAGCAAAACTTAACTAAAATCGTTCCAAAAAGATAAGAAAAGATTTTGGATTTTGTAAATTTGTATCACTATAAAAATAAAATTTATGTCTCTAATTAAATCAATTTCAGGTTTTCGAGGAACAATCGGAGGAAAACCAGGAGATAATTTAACGCCTATAGATGCTGTAAAATTTGCCGCTGCATATGGAACTTGGTTAAAAAATCAATCAAATAAATCAGAATATAAAGTAATTGTAGGGCGAGATGCTCGTATTTCTGGACAAATGGTATCACAACTCGTTTGTTCAACTTTACAAGGATTAGGTATTAATGTTGTGGATTTGGGCTTATCTACAACACCAACCGTAGAAGTTATGGTAACTCATTTGCACGCAGATGGAGGAATTATCTTAACAGCTTCTCACAATCCAAAAGAATGGAATGCTTTGAAATTATTGAATGCAAAAGGAGAATTTGTTTCCGCTGAAGATGGAGCTCAAATTTTAGCTTTCGCAGATAAAGATGACTATACCTTTGCTGAAGTTGATGATTTAGGTTCTTATGAAACTTTTGATGATGCTATTGATTTACATATCGAGAAAATTTTAGCATTGCCATTAATAAACACAAAAGCAATTCAAGATAAAAACTTCAAAGTTGCAATTGATGCTGTTAATTCAACAGGAGGAATCGCAATTCCTAAGCTATTACAACGTTTAGGAGTTATTCATTACGATATGTATTGTGAACCAAACGGACATTTTCCTCATAATCCTGAGCCTTTAAAAGAACACTTAGGTGATATCTGTAAAAAAGTAGTTGATGAACAAGCTGATTTCGGAATTGTTGTTGATCCCGATGTTGATCGTTTAGCAATTATCGATGAAAAAGGTAATATGTTTGGTGAAGAATATACTTTGGTTGCTGTTGCAGATTATGTTTTATCCAAAACACCTTCAGCTACAGTTTCTAATCTATCTTCTTCACGTGCATTACGTGATGTAACAGAAAAATATGGACAAAAATATTCACCTTCTGCTGTTGGGGAAGTAAACGTTGTTGTTGAAATGAAAAACGTTGATGCTAAAATTGGTGGAGAAGGTAATGGAGGTATTATTTATCCAGAATTGCACTACGGACGCGACTCTCTAGTAGGAATTGCTTTATTTTTAACACATTTGGCTGAACAAAATATATCGGTTTCTGAATTGAAAGCTTCATATCCTGCTTATTTTATGGCGAAAAAGAAAATTGAATTAACACCAGAAATTAATGTTGACGAATTGTTAATTAAAATTCAAGAAGTTTACAAAGACGAAGAAATCAATACAGTTGATGGAGTTAAAATTGATTTCCCTACAGAATGGGTTCATTTAAGAAAATCGAACACAGAACCAATTATTCGTATTTATACTGAAAGTACTTCAGAAGAAAATGCAAATAAATTAGCTGATAAAATGATCGAAAGCATAAAAAATATTATCTAAAACAATCTATTTTAATTGTTTAATAAATGTGCAAAACTCTAACAATTCGTTAGGATTTTTGCACATTTTATTTTGTAAATTAGTCTGATACTATGGACGAAGATTTTTTTAATAACGAACTGATTGAAGGTTTTGAGCAAATGCTTGACAATCGTGAATATAGATATTACGATTCTGAAGATTTAGTCGAAATTATTGAGTTTTACATTGAGGTAAATGATAGTGAATATGCAAAACGTGCTCTAGATTTTGCCGAAAAAATGCATCCTGAAAATCTAGATATTAAAATTAAGAAAATTGAATATTTTCTTTCTATCAATGAATTAAAGCATTCTGCAAAACTAATTCAAGAATTAAAAGATTTAGCTTCTAATGAATTAGATTATATTCTAGTCCAAGCACGTTTTTGGGGAATGAAAAATATGCCCCGAAAAGCAATTACTTTTTACGAAGAAGCTTTGCTACTTGATGATGAAGAAACTGATTTTATCTGTAATTGTATTGGAAACGAATATCTTAATTTAGATGAAGTTCATTCTGCTTTAATAGCTTTTAGAAAAGCTTTAAAATTTAATCCTGAAAATGATTATTCATTCTACTCCATTATTCAATGTTATGAAGAGATTCATAATCCAGACGAATGCATTAATTTTTTGAAAGATTTTATCGACGATAATCCTTATTCTGAAGTTTCTTGGTTACAATTAGGATTATTGTATAATCATAAAAAGATGTATGATGAGGCTATTAATGCATTAGACTTTGTTATTGCTATTAATCCAAATTCTATAGCTGGACATACTAACAAAGCTGCTTCTCTAGAGGGATTAGGTAAATATAATCAAGCAATAGAAACTTTAGAAGAAACATTAGAATATGATGATTCTCCTGCTGTTACTCATTTTAAAATCGGAGAATTATACGAAAAATTAGAAAAACCTCAAAAAGCATTAAAAGCTTATCATATTGCAATAAAAGAAGATCCTCAATTAGATAAAGTTTGGGCAAAATCTGCTGCTTTATATGATAAAATGGGAAATCTCGAAGAAGCAGACTATTACATTCAACGTGCAATAGAGTTGAACGAAAACAATCCAGAATATTACACAAATTCTACCTACTATTTCTTAAAACAAATGAAGTTTGAAGAAGCTATAAAAAACCTAGCAAAATTGGTTGAATTAAAACCTTTAGTATTTAACACTTGGTTTGCTTATGTCGAAACTTTGATTGCTGTTGGAGAATACGACCAAGCTATTGCAGTATTACTTGGTGGAGCTCTGAAAAATTTCAATCGAGCAGAATTTTTTTACCAATTGAGTAATGTTTATTATTTGACGAATCAAGATTCATTAGGAAACGAAGCATTAAGCAATGCATTAAGTATGGATAGAAATATCAAAGATATGATGATAGAAAATTATCCTATTCTTCAAGAAAAAATTGAAAGTTTAAATCAAAACTAATTTTACAAACTTATTGATGTTAACATAATTTAATAACAATAAAAAATTATGTATCTTTAGGTATCAACGATTTCTTATGAACTTTGTCGCACATCAATATTTATCTTTTGAAAATAAATCTCTTCAAATCGGAAATCTTCTCGGAGAAACTGTAAAAGGAAAACAATACCTTAATTACGATGATGATATTCAGAAAGGAATTTTACTACATCGTTCTATTGATACATTTACTGATTCTCACGAAATAGTGAAGCAAAGCTCTAGTTACTTTCACGAAACTCAACACAAATTTGCACCAATTATTATTGATGTAATTTATGATTATTTCTTAATTAAACATTGGAATAATTTTTCAGAAACTCCTTTCGAAAAATTCAAATCAGATTGTTATCAACTTTTTGAAAATGAATATGACTCATTCCAAAAAAAAACACAAGAAATCATATTTTATTTAATAAAATATGATTGGTTTGAAAATTATTCAACAATAGAAGGAGTACAAAAAACATTAAAAGGAATTGGAAGTAGAACAAAATTTCAAAATAATCTACATCAAATTATTCCTGAATTTGAAAGAAATTTTTCTAAACTTGAGAATGATTTCCTCTCTTTTTTCCCTCTGTTAGAACTTCATTGTAAAAACTTTATATCATTCAATTTTCAAGAGTAAAATTCGATTTTAGCAATTCAAGAAAATTCATTAGTTTAGGGCTGTAAACAAACAAAAAACCACAATGGATTTAACTTTCAATAAAAGAGAGGATCATAACAAATTATTACTTTCTAAACTGCGCCAAAAACTAAATCAGGTTTACCTTGGCGGAGGTCAAAAAAGAATCGATGCATTACATAGCAAAGGAAAAATGTCTGCTAGAGAACGTATTGATTATCTTCTTGATGATAAAAAACCGTCTATAGAAATTGGTGCTTTAACTGGTGATGAAATGTACAAAGAACACGGCGGATGTCCTTCGGGAGGTGTTGTTATAAAAATCGGTTATATTTCTGGTAAACAGTGTATTGTTGTTGCAAATGATGCTACGGTAAAAGCTGGTGCTTGGTTCCCAATTACAGGTAAAAAGAATTTACGTGCGCAAGAAATTGCGATGGAAAACAGACTGCCAATTATTTACTTGGTAGATAGCGCAGGTGTTTATTTACCTATGCAAGACGAAATTTTTCCTGATAAAGAAATGTTTGGACGAATTTTTCGTAACAATGCAATTATGTCATCAATGGGAATTACTCAAATTTCTGCTGTAATGGGAAGTTGTGTTGCTGGTGGAGCTTATTTACCAATTATGAGCGACGAAGCTATGATTGTAGACAAAACAGGTTCTATTTTCTTGGCAGGAAGTTATTTGGTAAAAGCAGCAATTGGAGAAGATATTGACAATGAAACTTTAGGTGGAGCAACGACTCACTGCGAAATCTCTGGTGTAACTGATTATAAAGCCAAAGACGATAAAGATGCGTTGGACAGAATAAAATCTATCGTTGGTAAAATTGGCGACTATGAAAAAGCCGGATTTAATAGAATTGAAACAAAAAAACCTGCTTTAGATGAGAAAGAAATCTATGGTATTTTACCTGAATCTCGTGCGGAACAATACGATATGTATGATATTATTAACAGACTTGTTGATAATTCTGAATTGGATGAATACAAACCTGATTATGGAAAATCTATAATTTGTACTTATGCACGTATTGATGGTTGGGCAGTTGGAATCGTAGCTAATCAACGTAAAATTGTGAAGTCTAAAAAAGACGGAATGCAGTTTGGAGGAGTGATTTATTCAGATTCTGCGGATAAAGCCACTCGTTTTATTGCGAATTGTAACCAAAAGAAAATTCCGTTAGTTTTCTTACAAGATGTAACTGGTTTTATGGTTGGATCTAAATCTGAACATGGTGGAATTATTAAAGACGGAGCGAAAATGGTAAATGCTGTTTCTAACTCTGTCGTACCTAAGTTTACAATCGTAGTTGGTAATTCTTATGGAGCTGGAAATTATGCTATGTGCGGAAAAGCGTATGATCCTAGATTAATTGCAGCTTGGCCTTCGGCTCAATTGGCAGTTATGGGAGGTGAGCAAGCGGCGAAAGTATTGTTACAAATCAAAGAAGCTACTTTGAAAGCGCAAGGTATAGAAGTTGATGAAGTAAAAAAACAAGAACTTCTGAACGAAATTACAGCAAAATACAATGATGAAACAAGTCCTTATTATGCGGCAGCACGTTTGTGGACAGATGGAATTATTGATCCTTTAGATACACGTAAATGGATTTCTATGGGAATTGAAGCAGCAAATCATTCTCCTATTGAAAAACAATTTAATTTAGGTGTTATTCAAGTTTAGAAAAATAAAATTATTTTTAAAATATAGAAGAGAATCCTAAAATTGGATTCTCTTTTTATTTTTTGAATATTGTTTGAAACATATAAAGCAAATCTTGTTGAAAACTCCAATTCTTTACATATTCTACATTAGTTTTGACTTTATCTGGCCAAATAATTTCATCATTATATTTGATAGGATCATTTACATTGGATAAGACTTCTTCTTCATTACGATATTTCAATTGAGCCGGACCAGTTATTCCAGGCTTTACTTTCAACATAATCCTATCTTCTCCAAGTAGTTTATCAGCATAACCAGTAACATCTGGTCGAGGTCCTACAAAGCTCATTTCTCCTTTTAAGATATTAAACAATTGAGGTAATTCATCTAATTTATAATCGCGAAGAAACTTTCCAATTTTGGTAATTTGATGTTGATTGGTTGTTATCGTCGATTTAGAGATTCCATTTATCGTTCTGATTTTATAAATCTTGAAAAATCTTCCGTTCTTGCCTACTCTTGTTTGAGTAAAAAGACCAAATTCGTTAGTATCCAAAGAACTTATGATAATTAACAAAACAATTAATCCCACTAAAAAAATTAGTAGGATTAACGCAAGTATATAATCAAATATGTTCTTTAAGATCATTTTCAATTAAAAGAATTTACTTTTAATTCGAGAAGCTAAACGTTTTATTTTTCCGAACGATGAATTATCAAAATTCTCATCTCCAGCAAAATATCCGTAGCCATAACCATATCCGTAGCCATAACCATATCCGTAACCATAACCATATCCGTAGCCATAACCAGTTTTAATTTGAAAATCGTTGAAGATAATTCCGACATTCGAAACTTCTCCTTCGTCGTATTTATTAGAGATCGCATTGATAAAGTTTTTCTCCGAGTAGTTGTAACGCGTTACATATAATGTACAATCTGCATAACGCATTAAATCATAAGAATCTGTTACTAATCCTATCGGTGGCGAATCTATAATTACAAATTCATATTTCTCTTTCAACTCAACAAATAATTGATCCATTCGTTTACTCAAAATCAATTCCGAAGGATTTGGAGGAATTGGACCTGCTGTAATAATATCTAAATTAGGTAAAATTGTTCGCTGAGTAATTTGATTAAGTTCTAAATCCCCTGCAACATAATCTGTAACACCAACTTTATTATTGATATTAAAATCATCAAAGATTTTTGGTTTACGTAAGTCTAGTCCAACTAGAACTGTTTTCTTATCCATAGAACCAATTGAACTAGCAATATTCATCGCATTGAAAGTCTTCCCTTCACCTCCAATAAATGAGGTTACTAAAATTGTTTTATTATATTCATTAAGTCTTGGATTCTTATACAAATATTTTAGATTTGAACGAATTGATCTAAATGATTCTGAAATTCCAGATTTTGGATTATTGATTACAACTAAAGGAGAATTATCACCCAAAGGACCAACTAAACCAATAATTGGAATGCTAGTACGATTTGTAATATCTTTTAAAACTCGAACTTTAAAATCTAACAATTCTTTAATCACAACATATACCAAAGGAATCAATAAACCAATTCCTAAAGCTATTAAATAATTACGTTGTGGATTAGGATAAATAGATCCTTGTCCTTGATTTTTAGCAGGATCAATAATCGTGATATCAGATACAATAGATGCTAAAGATAAATCTGTTGTATTTAATTGATTAATTAAAGTTGAATATAATGTACTATTTAATTCAAATCCACGATTTGCTTCAACGAATTCAATTTCTTCGTAAGGCAAATCTTTCGCTTTAAATTCAGATTCCGTCAACTTAGCGTTAATCATAGATAAATCAGTATTTAGCTTTTGTAAATGAGCATTAACTACATTCGAAATATTATTTCTTGTTTTAGCTAATTTACGGTCGATTTCTCTAATCTCATCTGTATTAGACTTATAGACTTTAAGCATCTGCTCACGCTGATTTTCAAGATTATCTAATTGATCCACATTAGTCATGTAGTAAGAAACATCAAGACCAGCTATATTAAGAGCAATTAGATTATCAACACTACTTGATTTTTTAGGCATTAAACGATGTAATGCATTGATTTTCTCTTCTAGAGTTACGCGTTCTTTATCTAATTCAGTAAGTTTCCCTAAAAGTTCTACTTTCTTTGTATCAAAATTATAAACTCCTGTTTTCTTCTGCAACTCTTGTAAATTGTTGGTTGCACTATCTAATTTAAGTTTTACAACAGAAATTCTATCTTGTAAGTATTTACGAGTCTTATAAGCAGAAAGATTTCTTTCTGCTAGTTCATTCTCTATTAAAACTTGAATTGAATTATTTAATAAATCTACAGCTTCGTTTAAACTTTCAGCATTTTTAGAAACGGATATAATACTCGAAATTTTAGAAGGATTTGATACATTAAAATTTTGAGTTGTTCTTGCTGTTGCAACTTTTATTGGTACTAATTTAAACGATATTATATTTTCATAAAAAGGAATATTAGAACGAGTTAACATCATTTTATAATTTCGTCCAACCATCCATTTATTATAGTAACCAATTTTTGGAAGGTTAATAACATCTGATTTAATAATACTATCTTTTGTAAATTGATAAAGCGAACCATTCTTATTCTCAACTTCAAAATAAAAAGAATTATTATCTTTTGGTTTTACTTTAATTTCTACATTCGCTACTTGCTGATGTAAAGTATCTATATGAACATGAAATGGCGCATCTAATTTATAAATATTAGATTTTTTCAACCTACCTTCAGCTGTATAAAAAATATAAGACTCTGTCCTTTTTACAACTTTTTCATTATGAATACGTGAAGATAATGTATAAGTTAATCCATCTATTTTATTTGCGTTTCCTCCCCAAATAAAGTTAATAGAATTTGATGCTAATGTATTATTAGATGAATTATTATCTTTAATCTTAAATGTAGTATTTGCTGAGTAAATTTTATTCAGTTTCCAATTATTTAAATAATAAGCTACAGCTAAAGCAATTAACATAGAAATGAAATATAAAGGCCAAGCATTAAGCAATCTTGGAATTAATCTCTCTACATCAATAAAGTCAGATTGTTTTTTCTTACTTTTTTGATCAATTGTTGTATTTGCCATTATTATATTTTATCAAAGAATAAATAAACTCCTAAAATTGTTGCAATTGCCCCCATTACAGTAGTAACAACAGTAAGAGGATTTAGTCCTACACCCCAAACTTTTTCTTTACGAGGATTAACAACAATAATATCATTATTCTGAATCCAATAATACTCAGAATTCATAATAGATTCTTTTGTTAAGTCGACATATACCTGCTTTGTTCCATCTAAATCAGTTCTAATAATTCGAACATTTTTTAAATCAGCGTAAATATTATTTGATCCAGTTCTTGAAAAAGCTTCTAAAATAGTCAAATCTCTTTTATTTGCCCTAAATGTTCCTTGCAGCACTTCTCCTACTACTGTATATTCTATTCCAGCTAAATTCACATCAATATATGTTCCTTTTTCATCATATATTTTATAGAATTCGTTTTGAATTTTTTTACGAGCTTGTTCTATTGTTAATCCTTCTAAATAAACATTTCCTATTCTTGGTAATTCGATATTTCCATCTTTTCTTACTAATACTCCAGAGTTTTCTCCTTGAACAAAAGTTTGATTTCCAGAAGAAATAAAATCACTAAGAATTCCCATCGATGCATTAGATGCACTCGAAATATTTATTAATACTCGATCTCCTTTTTGAATATAATATTCTGGTTTATCGAAAGCAATTTTACCGTTTGAATCTAATTTTAAATTCTGATCAGGTTGGATTAATTGAATGTCTTTTAACGATATGCATGAAAATAAATTCAGCAAAATCAATAAAATAGCGGTTTTGGTTAAAGTTGATTTTAAGTAAAGCATTTCTTATAATGATATTTTTTTATTATTTTTAAATATTACAATATATCTTAGAGAGAGAACAAAACTTATTGATAAAACAATAAAGATCAAAAATAGTTTATTAATTTCAATATTTCTAAAATAATAGCCAACGATTATAAAAAAAATGTTAATTATCACTAGAATAATTGAAGTTTTTATGTGGTTGAATCCTAATTTCAGAAATTGATGATGTAAATGGTTCTTATCTGCAGAGAAAGGACTTCTTCCTCTAAAAATTCTTATTGTAAATACATAAAGCGTATCTACAATTGGAATTACGAATATAAAAAGTAAAAGTACTGGAGCTGTTTTTAAACCTAAATTTGAATTCTCACTTATATATAGAAAACGTATTGCCATAAAAGTCAATATAAAACCAATAACCATTGAACCTGTATCTCCCATAAAAATTTTAAATTTTTTAGAAAGATTATATCTTCCAAATCCAAGTAATACAGCAATTGTACTAATTGCTAATATTCCAATACCGTAATCAAAAATTCTATAAAAAATATAAACAAAACATGAACTAATAACTATTCCTACTCCTGTAGCTAGCCCATCTATACCATCTATCAAATTATATGCATTTATAAGAACTATAAATACAAACGTAGTAAGTACAACTCCTAATAAATAGGGAATTTGATATACTCCAAATAATCCTGAAAAAGAATTAATCATAATGCCTGATCCGAAAATAATAAAAATTGTACTTACTATCTGACCATAAAGTTTTTTATCTGGCGCAACAACTAAGAGATCATCCATTAAACCTATAAAAAAAAGAATTGTAATTGCTGAAAGAAAAAATGAATAATTAACTCCTAAATCCGTTGCAAAAATAGATGTAGAAACTACAATTCCAAAAAATAAAGCTACTCCTCCTAATGTTGGTACTTTATTAACATGCGAACTTCTTTCACCAGGCACATCCATTAATTGTTTTTTATAGGAAATTCTTATAATTTTTGGTATCGAAATTAATGTAATGATTAATGCAAAAAAAAATGCGCCAAAAACATTTATATAAATAGGTGATATACTTAGTGTATAAAGATATTCTAATAACTTAAAGTTTCCCATATTTCTTTAATCCGTTTAAAGCCCAAAAAAAAGTATAATAAGCTGAATTTAAAAAGTTCATTTTCAAAAACTTTCTATAAACATTATATTGTTTTAAGGCTATATTAAATTTATTTCTTGAGACTGAATTCTCTCTTATCCTATAAATAGCTAATGACTCCTCTATTGCTCTAGCATATTTTATTTTTTTTAACAATTCAATCCACATTGCATGATCTTCTCTTAACTCTACTTGAGGAAATTTTATGATTCCTATCACAGAAGAATCATAAACAGAAGTTAACATTGGAATTGGACAATTATAAAGTATTCTACCATAATCTACTTTATCAATTGCTATAAAATCTTTTAATAAAGGTTTTAAATTTTCATCAACTCTTTTATAACTTGTATACACTAAATTTTCATTATTATTTTTCAAATAATGAATTGTTGTTTCTAAAAAGTTAGGTAGCCACAAATCATCACTATCTATAAATGTTATATATCTTCCACTTACATTACTTAATGCTAAATTTCTAGCATTTGCTGCCCCTTGATTATTTTCTTGAACAAACAATTTTATTCTTTCGTCATTAAACGAACGAATAACGAGTACAGAATTATCTCTAGAATAATCATCAACAATAATCCATTCCCAATTTGTATAACTTTGATTCTTTATTGATTGATAAGTTTCAGTTATATACTTTTCTGAATTATAACATGGTGTTATGATTGATACTAATTCCATCTCCATAATCCGTAAATAGCTTCCTTATTAAAAATTGTTCTATAATTAGCAAAGTTTGAATTATGTCCTTGCTTAATTTGAAACCAAAAAATTAATAAAATTGTGTATGATACAAAACTCAGGTAAATAAAATTACGTTTAAATTTATCTCCATTGAATGAATAAACTAATCGACCTACTGTTAATCCTAAGAATGTTAAATAAAACCCTGGTAACCTTACTCCAAAAATTCCCTTTCCTAAGAAAAAATATAGTAACACTCCAAATACAAAAAGGTTCCTAAAGTAGCAATATAACTTATCGTGAGCTGCATATTTATTATATACAATAATAGATAAAATTGAAATAATTTTAACAAAATCTCCTACTGCTACACCATCTCCCTGATCATACAATTGACTCCCGTAACTCTCAAATTTATCTTGTCCAATAGGCATAAATTGCATTATAACTTCTATTATAGAATTTAATCCTGTATAAAATCCAATAATAGAAAATGCAACTATCCATCCAATAAATTTTTCATCAAATTTCATTGGCGCAATCCAATAAGCTAAAATAAATATAATAACAGATTCATGAAACTGATAGCCTATAACTATACATATCAAAAATTTTATTAACTTACGATCAATTACATATCGAATAGAGTAAACAGTAAACGCATTTGCTAAACCTTGTCTTATATGCACATGTTCTTCAAACATAAAGTTTGGCATTGCATAAATAAACAGAACTAGAAAAGGATATCCCCCATATTTGTAAAATGTAGAAGTTTTAAGAGCTAACGATATCGCTGCTACAGTTAAGGACACCATTGCAAAGTCAAAACCAAAATCAACAAGTATCTTATTCAATACCAAATATCCTGGTTCCATACTTGTTAGTTCTGTAAATTGATCAAATTCTGACCATCCTATATCTCCTAACATTCTAAAAGTCTGAAAATATGCAACCCAATCAGGACTCAAGCCATAACCAAATCCTGCTGTGAAACACATAATCACAATAACTAGGATATATAATTGCTTACTAACTTTTTTATTAGAATACTCTAATACAGAAAGAATTACAAGAAATGCGAATATGAATAAATAAATAAAACTCACTACAAATTAAAATTTTAGTAATAATTGGAGATTTATAAAAGATATATAATAATAAATTCTTTTTTTCAATGGTAATGAATTTAGGTAGTTAATATCAAAACGTTTATATTTTCTAATCTCTTTTTTAGATAATTTACACGTTTTCAAGAATTCATTTAATTCATTTAGTAGCTGTATTTTTAACGATTTATTTTTCACATAAGCCACATAAGCCAAATACGAATAATAGCCTTGAATAATTTGAAAACGTTTTAACTCTGTTACAAATGTATTGTATTTACTTTTATAAAAATAATTCGTCACCTCATTTACAGCTAGAAACATATCCAAGCCTTTTTCAGTATGCGTTTTTGTTATAGAATTTTCCCGTTCAAAGTATTTATACAAAGGTTCATTAATTTTAGAAATGATTGTCGAATCTAATACCAATTTTGGAATTAATTCTATATCCTCAAAATGAATCCCTAATTTAAATTTATGGTTTTCAAATAAAGATTTTTTAAAGATTTTATTACACGCAAAACAACTCATTTCACCAAAAATTGTAAAATCATCTTTTAACACAATTTTGTTTAATAATTGTGGAGATTGTGGTAAGTATCGAAACTCTCTCCCATTTTCATCAACCTTTACCAAATCGCACAATACAATTTCTGACTGATGCTTTTTTGCTAAATCAATCATTTTCTCAAACATTTCAAGATCGATATAATCATCCGAATCTACAAAAGCAATAAATTCGCCCAAGGCTTTCTCAATTCCAACATTACGCGCTTCGCTTAATCCTCCGTTGTCTTTGATAGTAGATTTTATACGATTATCTTTTTTGCAATATTCATCTATAATTTGTTGCGAATTATCTTTCGATCCATCATTTATAACAATTATCTCGATATCTTTTAATGTTTGATTCAAAATAGAATCTAAACATTTCGAAACATATTTTTCTGTATTATAAACAGGTACAATAACTGATAATAATGGATTCATTTGTTTTTTTTGAATAAAATATTATGTATTTTTTTTCCTATTGGTTTCTCTAAATATTGAAAACTAAAAAGTCCAAATCCAAAAAATAAAACAATTAATAAAATGGGGATTATCCAATTATATTGTCCAAAATAAGGTGATAATTTTATAATAATTACTAAACCGACCATCTGATGAATTAAATAAACACTATAACTTGTTCTTCCTAATTTTGACATTATTTTACCTCCTAAAAAATTAAGCCATGAATTTCTAAACAAAAAAACAAACCAAACGATAGCACTTATAATAACAAACCATTTTAATTCCTGCTTTTCTGAAGTTATATATACCAACGCAAAAAGAAAAATCAAATAAATTATGTTTTTATAATCAGCTTTCTCTAAGTATAATTTTGATATAATGATCCCTATCAAAAACCAAATTAAGAAACTAACAAATGGTATATAACTCAATATTTTATGTATTGTTCCGTGAATAGAAAGTTGAAGCAAATTTTCCTCAGTTCCAAAAAAATACCACATCACAGTTCCTAATATTGATATTATACTAAAATTTAATATGACGGTCTTTTTATTTATAAAAAATAATACTGAAATGAGAACATAGAATATAATTTCAACCCAAAGTGACCAATAAGCATAATCCATATAACCAAAGTTGGTTCCCAATAACTTATTAGGAATACTTGGTGAAAGGAATGTATTAGAAAATAATAGATTTTTAAACTCTTTTCCTTGTAAAAAAAATGTCAAGTCGGTAGTTCTAAAAACACAAAATGTTATAATTGAACATATTAACATCCCAGGCATAAGACGTATATATCTTTTTTTAATAAACTCTATAAAGCTTTTAGAATTATTTAATGTAATAAAAATAACAAAGCCCGAAATCATAAAAAAGAATTCAACCCCTAAGTAACCAAAATAAAAAATAGAACTATCAAAATTATAATGATACAATTCTGGATATGAACTATAAAAATGATATAACATTACGATAAGAATAGCTAAAACTCTAAAGCCATCAAGAATATCAATTCGGTTATTTTTCATAAATCGTTGATTTTAATTTATATTAAATTAAACAAATTTTCATATTGTTCGATTATTATCTTTTTACTAAACCTTGAATAAATACTTCCTATAATTCTATTCTTATCGTGAGATTTCTTCAAAATTTCTTTTATTTTTTTTGCAAATCCTTTCGAATCTTCTATCGAAAAAATTTCACCATTTATTTCTTCTTGAATAATTTCATTAATTCCCCCAGGTGCATTATTTGCCAAACTATACGTACCACAAGCCCCAGCTTCTAACAAAACATTCGGAAATCCCTCATAACGAGACGAAAGAATAAATAAATCTGCTTCTTTTAAATACACAAATGGATTACTCATTTTCCCAAGAAAAGTAACATTGTTCAATCCTAATTGTTTTTTTTGTTGAAGTAATTCTTCTTTAAAAACCCCATCACCCAGAATTGTTAATTTAATATTTTCCGTTTTCAATTCACTCATCACATTTAGTAATAAATCAAACCCCTTTCTTGGTGATAAATTTCCTATTGCAATAATATTTTTATAGCTCGTGTTATAATTTTCAATATTATTTTCTTCTTTTAATCGATTAATTAAATCAAAATCAACTGGATTATTAATTTTTTTTACTTTCAAACGATTAATCTTAAAATTATCTATTAAATCATTTTTCATATCATCACTTTGAGCAATAATTTGATGAAAATTGTTATAAAAACGATAAAAAAATAGAATTTCTTTACGAGTTACATGTTTCGAAACAACGTTAGTTTCTCTCGCAATAAATTTTGTTTTCGAAAAGAATGGTATTAACGGTGATAAAAATGCTGAAATTTCTCCCCAACCTGTAAAAACAATATCGGGTTTCATTTCTTTTATTAATGGAATAATTTTAAAAATAGAATACCGAATTCGAGAAATATTTAATTCTATTATCTCAACATCTGACTTTAGATGATTCAGATAATATCCTTGTTTTTTAAACAAGACTAATTTTGGACAAAATTTCGTTCTATCCAACTCATTGCAAAGTGTAGTTATAACACGTTCGGCACCTCCTTGATTAAGATCAGGTAATATAAAAAGTATCGTTTTCAAATTTTAATCCTCAATTCTATTATTAATATAACCTTCTGTAGCATTTTCATTTGAAATAACTTTCATCGGATTTCCTGTTACAATTGAATTATCAGGAACGTCTTCCGTTACATAACTATTTGGTGCAATCAAAACATTATTACCTATTATTATTCCTCCAACAATCACTGCATTTGTTCCAACCCAAACATCATTTTTTAAAACTGGAAAACCCTTTTTTTTACCTCTATTAGTTTGTCCCAAAGTTACACCATGTGCAATATTGCAATTTTTACCAATTCTACATTTAGGATTAACAACTACAGTTCCCCAATGTCCTAAATTAAGTCCTGGACCAATTTCTGTTCTTGCAGAAATTTGATAACCATATTTGATAGAATAATGACGTAACAATAAACGATAAACAAACCCAAAAAAGTGTTTTGAAGAATATTGTTGTGCTTTTCGTAAAAAATAAATATACCGAAAACCTGGATTCATAAAACCTTTCAAAAAAGGAAAGTCTGTCCAATAACCAAAATTTCTATAAAAATCTTGTTGTATAATTGTTTTCATAAAATTTGATTAAAAATTTTGTTCTATAGATTCAACCGCATTTTTCAATGTAAAAGGTAAGCTTTTTGACTGAATAGTAATAGTGTAATTTTCAACAAAATCATTATTTTCAAGAAAAAATTTCATTGAATTGTAAATTTCATCCTCATCATTTGGAATAATATAACCTAACTCTCCTTCATTCAATATTTCGCGAACGCCAGAAACATCTGTTGCAATAATAGGTTTAGCTAAAACCATTGCTTCAAATAAAACAGTAGGATATCCTTCGTAACGAGATGATAAAATATAGTAATCTGCCTGTGTAAAATAAGGATAAGGATTTTCTTTAAAACCTATCAATTTAGCTGTTTCTTCAACTTTTAATTCCCAAAATAAGTTCTCGATAGTAGGAAAATCATAACCATCCCCAACTATCCATACATTATGTTGAAAACCTTCATCTAATAAACGTCGATGTGCTCTTAATAATCGATCAAATCCTTTTTGAGGAAAAACTGTACCAATTGAAACAAAAGTTTTGACCCCCTCTTTCTTTTTTAAATCACAAGGTTCTTTTGCAAGAGTTAATATCTCGTCGACATCGATCGGATTATAAATACGAACAATTTTCTGTTTTTCAACTTCAGAATCCGCTAAATCTAAAAACAATTCATTTATTTTATTCGAAATCACGAGAATTTTATCAAATCCGAAAAACTTTTTTAATCGTTCTTCTGTATACTCAGGAATATTGGATAAATCATTATGTATCCAAACGATTTTTTTTGAAGATTTAATAGGAGAATTAAGAATTTCGTCTGCAATTCCATGAATTGCAGCAAACTCTATATCATATTTTTTATTTGGTAAAATATTTTTATAAAGAATCTTTGGAAATATCTTCAAAATCTTTTGGTAAATTACCCGATAAGCCTTTTGTGGAATATCTTGCAAACGATTTGTTGTAATCATTTCGCCTTTGTTCAGATAATAAATATTAATCCAAGATGGAACATCTTTGAGATATTTACCCGAATATAGATTTAATAACAAATCAATTTCGTACTTATCTGAAGATAAGTTTTTCAAAAAAGTCACTAATACTTTTTCAGCACCTCCATGACGAAGTGAACCAATACGTATTAATATTTTCTTTTTAGCAACCATTATTTCGCAGTCGATTTTCGTTTATACAAATAGAAATTTCGACCAGATGGTTTGAATTTGTATATTTTATCTAAAATTGGATTATCGGACTTTGCGACATTGTTAATTTTAAACTCTTTGATTAATTCATAATCATCATAGATTGTTTTATCAGCCAATTCTCCTTTGAACATTGGTTTAAAATCTTCTAAAATATATTTAGGTTTTGCTTTATTAATTAAATTAGAAAAACCAACTTCTTTACCATTTTTAACGATATTTTCCTCAGTTAACCTCTTATCAACTAAACCTACATAATCAATCACTTTCAATTTAGAAAAATAAGGAATATAACCTGCTGGTTCTAAGAAAATATAATTTTCTTTATTAGGCTCTATCGAATCTAAATATAAACCTATTTTTCGGGCATAATTCCATTCTCCATGTCCTGTAGCAATTGAATGTACTGCTTGATATGAAGTTAACGGAACAAAAAGGAAAATTAAATAAGCGATTGATAGAGTTCTATATTTTTCAGAATCTAAAACAATTAATATAATAGGTAAAAACAAACAAATTTGGGGAATCCAATAATACCAATCGAACCACGAATTTGCTGTTCCAAAAATTATAGTTTTTACAACCCCAAAAAAGAATAAAAATGAAATAACTTTACTCTTATCAGCCTCCTTTGTCTTCCATTTTTTGTTTAAAATAATTAAACAAATTATTGAAATTAAAAATAAGATTATAGTTGAAAAATTATAGATAGATATTGGGAACTTAACAATACCAAAGTAATTTGGACCAAAATATTTAAACTCTGCCCAACGTTCAAGTAAAGTAGGGTTAGAATAGTTATTTTTTTTAGAAGTTATCGTATTATTTACAATTTCTCCAAAATAAAACCAGTTAAAAAAAATTGTAGATAATACAGCTAAAACTCCTCCAATCATAAGAGCTGTATTCCATTTACGTTGTTTTACAATATCGTAAATAAATAATAATCCTAAGAAAACACATGTATCAATACGTGTCCAAAGAATGAGAATTGGCATTACAATAAAAGCCCAATTTTTTCTTTCAACAAAGCCATATTTAATTAGAGCTATATAGAAAAAAAATAACATTCCGAATTCCATTCCTAAAATAGACATTTTAATAGCCGGAGGGAGAAAACTTACAAATAAAATAAATAGAATAATCTTATTCGTTGAATTAAAAAATAATTTCCCTAACCAATATATACCAATTGTTAAAAGAATTGTATTGAATATAAGAAGTGGATAAATAAAATTTCCTTCTCCAAAAACAGATTGAAAAATAACTCCTACAAAAACATAAAGATGAGTCGTAGATGCTGAAATTTTTTCTATACCGTTGTAACCATAAACACCATATTCTATAATATTTCTAGCTACTCGCCAAGAAATCAATGCATCTTCTTGTATGTGGCGTGTAAAAAAAAATAAAGATTTAAGAAGTATAATTAATATTGAAGCAATAAAAATTCTACTCTTATTCAAAGAATCTTTCATAAATTAGGTTTTGGAACGCAAATATAAGATTTTTAAATCCTCAATACATAAAAAAAGCAATTTTATAAATTTATTCCTTAATTATTGAAATACTTAAAATTAGCCTTTGAAGCAAGAGAAAACATTGCCTCATCACCTTTTGTATCTCCAAAAGCAATTATCTCATCATACATAGACAAATCAATTTCTTTTTCTATTCTATTTTTCTTCTCTTCATAATTACAATTTTCAGAAGCAAAATTACCTGTAAAAAAACCTTGTTCATCAAATTTAGCTTTCGTACAAATTAATCCCATTTCATAATAATCTGCAAAAGGTTGTATCCAGAAATCTATTGAAGCAGAAACAATAAATTTATCATTATAATTACTTAAAGATTTAATATATTCATCTGCTTTTGAATAAATTAAGTCTTTATGATTTTGTTCAAAATAATTTTGAGTTAACCGATTAATTTCAACATAAGATTTACCTTTCAAAAATTTTGAAATAAATTTTTCTTTTACCAAACTTGCTTTAATTAACTTTAATTTAGATGCCACGAAAAACGGGATAAACATAAGATAATTAATAAAATAGGATTCAGGAAAAGAGAATTTTAAGAAATCAAATAAAGTATCTTTTTTGGTTATAGTTCCATCAAAATCGAAGAGATATAAATTACGGTTCATTACATTTTCAGTTTTTTGAAAACAAATTCAGGTATGTTTCGAATTATCATCATTATTCCCCACCAAACAAAAGTTACATAAACAACATTTTTCTTTTTTGTATAAGCTTTATAAATAATACTTGCTGCTTGTTCTGGTTGAGCAGTCAATGGTTTTGGTGTTTCAATATCTGCTGTCATCTGAGTATCCATAAAACCAGGAATAACTGTCATTACATGAACTTTTTTATGAAACAAATAATTTCTCAAACCAGATAAATAAACTGTAAATCCTGCTTTTGCAGAGCCATATATAAAATTACTTTGACGACCTCGTTCTCCTGCTACAGATGACAATCCGATAATAGTACCAGAACCTTTCTTTTCGAATTTTTCAGCAAAATGATTTATTAAACCAATCAATTTCGAATAATTAATTTCTACAATTTGCTTTGTATTCCAATCATCATATAAACCTTCTTCAGAATTTTTTCCTAAATATCCTGCAGCACAAAATAATAATTCAGAATCTATATAATTTAATTTTGTATAATCATTCTCTTTTGTTAAATCAAAATGAACAATTTCACATTTCTGCTCGTACTTTGTATAAATATGTTGAGCTAACTTGGCTGTTTTCTCAATATTTGATGTAAATAAATATACTATTGGAAAACGATTCCCTTCCTTCAAAACCTTTTCTACAAAAGCTGTTGCTACATCTGAATTAGACCCTATTACTATCATTTTTGTTTAAATCTATTGATACGTTCATTTTGCATTGATTCAAATTTTTCTGAACCAATATTTTTTAAATAATCTGTTAATTCTGGATTAGACATCGCATCTTTTGTACGATAAATATGCCCTCCATAATCCATGACAATTCTATCTAAACTTGCAATCAGTTTTTCAAGTTTACTATTCACTTTAAAATCTAAAGCAAGAGTGTAGCCTTTCATAGGAAAAGAATTATAAGCTTGTAAATTATTTTCTCCAAATAATTTCAAAACAACTAAAAAAGAACCATTTCCACTGGCTGCAATTGTTTCTAAAATTTTTCGCATTCCTTCTTTCCCTTGTTCTTTTGGTATAACAAATTGATATTGAATAAATCCATTTTTACCATAAATACGATTCCAATTATGAACAGCATCCAATGGATAGAAAAACGTCTCATAATCAACAATATTTTTCAAATGTTTTTTCCCTTGTTTATTAAAATATAACCAATTAAAGATCTTAATTGATAAAGGATTTAATACAAAATTTGGAAAAAAGAAGGGAATATTTAAATTCAACTTCTTTTTTATAGATAAAGGATTTTTCTTTAATTTTTCTGGTAATTCACTTAAAGCAGCATGCTCACCACGCAACATAATAGACTTGCCTAAAGTAACTCCTTTTTGTAAACAATCTAGCCAAGCTACATTATATGTCCAAGATTCTGAAGATTCAAATAATTCGAAAATTTCGTCTAGGTTCTTAGCTTGAATAGCTTCATTTCGAATATAGGCTGTTTCTATTTTTTTCATCATAAATCGAGCAGAAAGAATAACTCCTGTCAAACCCATTCCTCCTATTGTTGTCCAAAATAAATTTGTATTCTCATTTCTTGAACAACGTAAAATATCTCCATTTTCGATCATTAAATCAAAATGAATTAAATGATCAGAGAAACAACCATCAATGTGGTGATTTTTTCCATGTACGTCTGATGCTATCGCACCACCAACAGTAATAAATTTTGTACCTGGAGTAACGGAAATAAAATAACCCGAAGGAATTGAAATTTCTAAAACTTCAGACAGTAAAACTCCTGACTCTACTTCTATTATTCCATGCTCTCTATCAAACTCAATAAATTTATTCCATTTAGAAGTAGAAATAATAGTATTCTGCAATGATGCATCTCCATAACAACGTCCATTTCCACGAGCAATTAATTCTTCATTTGAAAGAACTACTTCCTGAAATTCTAAAATTGTAGTAGGAGTTATAACATTGGCTTTTATAGACGGATAAAGTCCCCAATTAGCAACTGGGGTTAATTTTTTATTTTCCATTGTTAAAATAAATCAATAAAACGTAACTAATTCCCCACATTATAATTAAAAACTGTAAAAAATGATCTTTAAAAATTAATTTAGTAGGTGATTCTGTTTTCATATATACAAATGTCTGTTGCAAATAGCGTAAAACAGCTGCAAAAACAAAAACAAAGGTGTAAATAATATAGTGGTGAAATTTGGATTGTGTCTCTGGTGAAACAATAAACATCATATAGCAAATAACAGCCACAGTACAAGTAAGTGACAATGCAGAATTAAGAAAATTTAGATTGTAACCATCCAGAGATTTTCTTGTAATTCCTTCTAAATCGGCATTAATTAATTCTCCTCTTCTCTTTCCTAAGGCTAGAATCAGCGCCAAATCAAAAACCAATAAAATTGTCCAATCTGTTACTAGGATTCCTGTCATATATCCTCCTACAAAGACTCTTAGTAAAAATCCTGTAGCAATAATGATAACATCTAAAATAGCTATTTGTTTAAGTTTAAATGAATAAGCTAGATTCATAAAGAAATAAATTGCAATTAATATTGCAACTTGTTTATTTCCTAAAAACCAAATCAATAGAGATGTAATAAAGATTAATACAAAGAATAAAGTTAACGCATTTGATTTAGAAATCTTCCCACTTGCTAATGGTCTATTTTTCTTTTCTGGATGTTTTTTATCTTTTTCTATGTCTACATAGTCATTTATAATATAGATACTACTTGCTACAAAAGAAAATATTAGAAACCCATAAAATGATTCTATAAATAAATCTATTTCAAATAATTTTCCAGAAAAGAATATTGGTAAAAATACAAAGAGATTTTTCACCCATTGATTAACTCTTATAAGTTTTAGATAGTTTAACATTAAACATTTATTTTTTTAAAATATTTTTTAAATCTTTACTCAAAAGTCTATTGAATTTTTCTACTCCAATTTGATTCAAATGATTATTATCAAAAAAATCTGTAGAATCTCTTAATTCAATTAAATTTTGGTAATTCTTATAATTTCCTAATTTATCTAAAAACTGATCCACTTCATTATGATTACTAATTGATTTATATAAATCATTTGTAATTGGCGCTTGCACAATGTAGACTTCAATCCCTTTACTTTTTATAAACTTAATATTATTAATTAATTCTTCTTTTTGATTTTCTCTTAAATCCCAATTCGAAAAATTTTCTTTATCAAATATATTTTTTCTAAACTTTGTTTCTACAAATCCCGTAAGAGAAACATAAGTATCCCCTCCTTGACTAATTTCTTCTTTAAACTTCCTATTCAAACCAAAAGTTTGACGAAATCCTGAAAAAATTAAAGTATTATACGCTAATAAATTATGCACTTCATTTGCCATTTCAATTGAATTGAGATCAATTTTATTATTACTTAAAATATCCAAAGAAGACTCCACTCCATCTATATTCATTGTTCCTGCATACGCTTCATAAACAACAAGTTTAGGATTAATTTGTTCCAAATATTGATGTAACAAAACCTTTGTATTGATGGGTGTTTGAGCACTTGAGCCTAAATTAAAAGCTGTAATTCCATCTTTCTTCAAAATTCTGGGATCAATTCCTCTATATGCATGCGAAGAACCTACAATCAAAACATCAATATTTTTAATTTTTTGTGCATCTTGCATTCGTGAAAATGTATGTCCATAACATCCCATACAGCTTCTTACATTTTTAGACATATAAAATGGTAAAACTGAACTCCAAAGTGGCATTATAGTAATATAAAATACAATTGCAAATAAAGAGAATAGACCTGAATTAATTAAAAACTTCTTCATCTTTTAAAATTGAAAATAAATAAACGGACTTTCTTCTGTTTGTAAAAACAAACCGATTAACATCACAACAAAAGCATAGAAACACCATCTCACCCATTTTGGTTTAGAAAATAAAAACTTCTCTATTCCATAATTATTTCTTCTTCCAATCCATTCTATCACCAATAAAAATGCAATTAAAATCAACGTAGCTAAAGCACTTTTTCGTAAAGTAGGGAATGAAAAAAGTGACTGATTAAAAATTCCTCCAATATATTCAAACGCATGTGTAACTGAATTAGCACGAAAAAATATCCAGGCCAAAGCTGTTAAACTAAATGTCAAAATCATATTAAATAATTCTCTGAAACTTGGCAACATTCGATCCTGTGCAACAATTTCTAAATTATTTCGATTCGTTTTTAATAAAATAGAAGGCATAATAAATAACGCATTCAAGAATCCCCAAAAAATAAAGGTCCAATTCGCTCCGTGCCAAAAACCACTTACAATAAAAATGATAAATGTATTGCGAACACGCATCCAATTTCCTCCTTTACTTCCTCCTAATGGAATGTATAAATAATCTCGAAACCATGTTGATAACGAAATGTGCCAACGTCTCCAAAATTCAGCAATATCACGAGAGAAATAAGGATAATTAAAGTTTTTCAATAAATTAATCCCAAACAAACGAGCTACACCAAGTGCAATATCAGAATACCCAGAAAAGTCTCCATAAATCTGAAATGTAAAGAAAATAGCTCCTAAAACTAAATTAGATCCTGACTGCGATTCAGGATTCGAGAATATTTCATTCGCATAAATTGCACAATTATCAGCAATCACCATTTTCTTGAATAACCCCCAAAGAATTTGGCGCATTCCGTCTACAGCTTGAGAATAATCAAAAACTCTTTTCTTTTTTATCTGAGGTAAAAGATGCGTCGCTCTTTCTATAGGTCCTGCAACTAACAATGGAAAGAAACTTACGAAAACCGAATAATCTACTACATTTCGCTCTGCTTTTAGTCTTCCATAATAAATATCAATAATATAAGATAACCCATGAAAAGTATAAAACGAGATACCTACTGGCAAAATTATATTCAATGTCCAAGGATGAACTTCCAAACCAAATCCATTTAACATTTCTGCAAAAGAATCTACAAAGAAGTTATAATATTTAAAAAAGCCTAAAAAACCAAGATTAATCCCAATACTGATTGTTAACCATATTTTTTTTAGTTTTTGAGAAGTAGCTTCTTCTATTTTTATTCCTGAATAGTAGTCTAAAAATGTAGAAAACCCTAACAAAAACATAAAACGCCAATCCCAACAACCATAGAAATAGTAACTCGCTACTAAAAGCAAGATATTTTGAAATTTTAAATTCTTTCTCAATAACCAATAAAGAGTAAACACGATTGGTAAAAAAACCGCAAAAGAAATAGAATTAAATAACATATTTTATTTCTGTTTATAATATAGATAAGACAACGGATAAATCAATGTTGATAACATTTTAAATTGCTTCAATTCTTTATTTATCTCTGATAAATCTCGTTGATTAATAATTGAATACACTTGATATCCAACTAAGTTACGAATCAAAGCTTTTGGATAATTAAAAAGTTTTTTTCCATAAGAATTTAGAAATGAGCGATAACCTTCCATTAATCCAAAAGTGTTTTTTCCACTCCAACGTGTATTCGAAACAGAATTCTCATCTGATTCATCCAAATGATAGTTACGAACAACTTTATTAACAAATCTAGTTTTTACTCCATTAGCATCATAAGTATTAAAAAATACTGTTTGCGGAATATATCCTTTGTTTTTGTATAATGAATAATCAAAGTTTTTCAACAACTGTTGATAAGTCTTTGTTATAAAAATACCAAACTTATCTCCACGCACTTTATACTTATATCTCATATCGAAAATAGATCCATCAAAACCATTATTTGGATATTGATCTCCTACAATTTTTCCATCTGTATATTGCGACAATCCCATTACAGAAATATATTCGTCTTGATTTTGAATTTGTTCAACCTCATCAAATAATATTTGTAACGAATCTGTTGGATACGAATCATCCGAATCTACAATCATAAAATACTTAGAAGTCACTTTCTTAATTCCTTCAAAAACAGTAACAAATTTATGCTGGTTTTCATTCCAGAAATATTCAATCTTTAATAAATTTTCTTCTTGAAAAGATTCAACCAATTCTTTTGTATTATCAGTAGAACCATCGTCCATTATGATCCATTTAAAATCTTTAAATATTTGATTTTTCAATGAATCATAGACTCGGGTCAATGTATGTGCACGATTATATGAAGGTGTGACAATTGTAATTTTAACTTCGCTCATTTTCAAGTTTGATTTGATTTTGTTGCTCAAAAATTTCAGTTACCTGATTATATATCTTTTTCGAGTCAAACTTCTTATATGAGTCTTTGGTATTTTGCTTGATTTTTTCAATCAATTCAGGTTGAGTAAAAACTTTTTTCATCGCTTCATAAATCTCTTCTTCATCATAATTTACTAAAATTCCATCAACCCCTCCATCTACCATCTCTGGAATCCCACCAACATTTGTACTGATTATTGGCTTTTCTAATGCTAATGCCTCATTTATTACCAAAGGATAGGCTTCTGATCTTGTTGGTAATACAAAATAATCAGCATTTTTGATATATGGATAAGGGTTAATTTTTGTGCCTAGTAATTTAAATGATTCATTTAATCCTAATTGATTTATTTGTTCTATTAAATTATTCTTTTCCTCTCCATCACCCAAAACTACAATACTATGTTCAAAACCTTCTTTAATTAATTTACGATGAATATTAACCAACGTATGATAACCTTTTCTACTATGTAAACGTCCTACAGAACAAAAGATCGGTTTCTTCAATTCTTCATATTTAACTTCAAATTCTAACGCTTTTTCTTTCACCTTATCTGTATGAATCGCATTGTAGACAACAGAACTACTAGAATAAGTTACATCATAAAATTCTTTTATTACATTCTTAATATGTGCAGCACAAAAAATAACATGATCAAATTTTTTCATTTGATCTATTCTTGCTTTTGCTCTTTCTTGGTTTACATCATATGTAACATCAGTATGAAACCAAGCTATTTTTCTTGAATTTTTATCTGGAGAATTTAATACCATATCAAATTCTGCATAGCTAGAAGCTATTTCGATATCGTATTTTTCTGGAACTTTTAATTTATATAAAATTGAAGGAAATTTATCATAAACTTCTAGTTTCATTCGTCGCCAAATCAATTGTATTTTCTGCATAAAAGAATTAGAACTCATTTGTTCTTTTCCTTTTTCTACAACAATCAATTTTAAATCAGCCGGAATTTCTTTTACTAATTCACCTTGATATAAATTAAGCATCAAAGTAAAATCGAATTTATCTTTTGGTAAGTTTCGTAACAAATCTAAAACTACTCTCGGAACTCCACCCATTTCTAACGAACGAAGCCTAAAAAGCACTTTAATTTTTTTAGGTTGATTTGACATTTGGTTAGTTTAATTGACAAAAATACAACATTGAGTTTGAATTGAATAATACAACAATCTAAAAACTCATGAAATAATTCTTAATTTTGCAAAAAAGAAGAAAATGTTCAAAATTGGAACAAAAGTTAAAGTAATCGATGACAATATTTCAGGAATAATCACCAAATTAAAAGGTGATTGCATTTACTTTAATGATGAGTTTGGTTTTGAGCATGAATATCACAAAGGCGAAATCATCAAAGATATCGTGATTAATTACGAAGAATATCGTGATGAAGAAATAAAAGAATTTTCGAAACCAAAATTTAGAACATTCCGAAAATCTCATCGTCATCCTTACTTAACGCGAGAAATTGATTTGCACATCGAAAATTTAGTTGATAATTGGCGCGATTTAGATAATGCTCAAATTATACAAACGCAGTTAGATGTAGCTAGAAATGAGGTTGAACGTGCAATGTTTGAAAGTCAAATTCGATTGATTTTAATTCATGGATACGGAAAAGGAATTTTGAAAAAAGAAATTACCGAATTATTGTATCGCTATACCAATATCGAATTCTATGACGCCTCGTTTAAGGAATATCACGGCGACGCCATAGAAATTAAATTTGTTTAAACCTTTATAATTGGTAGAAACTGAACTATTAAGATTAAAATCTTTTGATCCAATCCATCAAATCAAAATAATTCTGAGGAACAATTCCGTGCCCACTTCTGTATTCGTGGTATTCGAAATTAATATTTAGAGATTTTAAAAACTCATCACCAATTCTACCCATTTCTATTGGTAAAACAACATCCTCTATTCCATGAGAAATAAAGAAATTTAAGTTTGAAAAATCTTTTGTTTTATCAAAATTACCAATGATTTCAAACTCTGGATAACCGCTTAAAATGGCAACGTTTTTAATCTTTTCAGGATTATTTAAAGCAATCGCATAACTCAAGATTGCACCTTGACTAAAGCCCATCAATGTTACATTTGACGCATCTAAACTCTCTTGTTGAACAATTGCATCAATAAATTCGACTAATTTATGACGAGATTCTATTGCTTGCACTTCATCCATCCATTTTTCATTGTTTACAAAATTGATATCATACCATGCGTATCCTCCATACATAATATCATGTAAGGCACGTACACTTACAATATGTGAGTTTTGCGGTAAATCTTGTGCGAACGAAAACAAATCTTCTTCGTTACTTCCATAACCATGAATCAATACAAAAAGTGGTGTTTTTTCTGTCTTAATCACAGGTAAACGTTCTATATATTTTATTCCGTTTAATTCTTTCATCTTGCTTTATTTTCAGCGAATTTAACTCTAATTTCTAAATCAAAAAATACTCTTTTAATAGAATAAGCCTAAACTTATTCACCTCTCTAATTCAATTTAGACTATAAATAAATATACATCTTAAATAAGCTATTTTAGATATAAAGATATAAATTTGGGGTATGAAGCTTTTGGCAACGAAAATATTAATTTTTTTATATTTAACGACTTCTACTCAATTTTCGCAATTGTATAAGTTGCCTATCTTCTTTTCTCATTTTATAGAACATTTACAAAAGGATGATTCTATGGGAGGAATAGTAGACTTTGTAATTCTTCATTACAATGGACATGAAAAAGATGCAGATTGGGAAACTGATCAGAAATTACCTTTCATAAAAATAGAAGTTGCTCATATTGACCAAAGCTATCTTCCTATTGTTGTGTTCACAATTCCTCAAATAATAAAAGAAGTTCATCACGAACTTGTAACTTCGTTTGATGAAAACTTTATTTATTTTCATTACTCAGATTCAATTTGGCAACCGCCAAGACAAGCGTAATTTTCTCTAGATAACTTTTGATTCTTTTTAGATTTATTCTTTTAGAATCTATCTCTCATGCTTATAAATTACTTTATAAGTAAAATATTAATCTATTTAATTTTACGATGTTAAATAAAATTATTGATTTTTCAATCAAAAATAAATTCATCGTGGGTTTGTTTACTTTAGCACTAATAATTTTTGGTATTTATGAAGTAACGCGTTTACCCATTGATGCACAACCTGATATCACATCAAATCAGGTACAAGTAATAACTGTTGCTCCATCATTTAGTGCAGAGGACATAGAACGATTGGTTACATATCCCGTAGAACAAGCTAACTCAAATATTGCTGGTATCACAGAAATTAGAAGTTTTTCTCGTTTTGGTTTATCATTAGTCACAATTGTTTTCACAGATAAAACAGATATCTACTGGGCTAGACAACAGGTCAGCGAACGCTTAGCTAAAGTAAAAGATGAAATTCCTGATGGAATTGGACAACCTGAATTAGGACCTATTTCAACAGGATTAGGTGAAATTTATCAATATGTAGTTCGTCCTGCGGAAGGATATGAAGATCAGTATAATGAAACTGAACTAAGAACTATTCAAGATTGGATAGTTAGGCGCCAATTATTAGGTGTTGAAGGTGTTGCTGATGTAAGTAGTTTTGGTGGAAAATTAAAACAGTACGAAATTGCTGTCAATCCCCAACGTTTACAATCATTCAATCTGACTATAAATAATCTGTTTGAAGCCCTTTCTTCAAACAATCAAAATACAGGTGGAGCCTATATAGAAAAAGGACCTACATCCTTATTTATTCGTTCTGAAGGTCTAATCGGAAAAACAGAAGATATTGAAAATATAATAGTAAAACAATCTTCTAATGGAATTCCTGTCTTAATGAAAGATGTAGCAGATATCAAAATGGGATATGCTACACGATATGGAGCAATGACTTATAATGGAAAACAAGAAGTTTCAGGAGCTGTTGTAATGATGCTTAAAGGAGCTAATAGTAATGATGTTGTCCAAAATGTTCAAAAACGAATAGAAGAAATCAAGAAGACTTTACCAGAAGGAGTCGTTATAGAACCATTTTTAGATCGCAAAAAAATGGTAGATAATACAATTCATACTGTAGAAGTAAATTTGCTAGAAGGAGCATTAATTGTTGTTTTTATTTTAGTCATTTTCTTAGGTAATTTAAGAGCTGGATTCATTGTAGCATCAGTTATTCCTTTAGCTATGTTATTCGCTATTATTATGATGAATCTTTTTGGCATCGGAGGAAATCTAATGAGTTTAGGAGCATTAGATTTTGGACTTATTGTCGACGGAGCTGTAATTATTGTTGAAGCAGCAATGCATCAATTAGCACATAGTAAAAAATTTGGGATAAATAATAAACTATCTCAAAAAGACATGAACCAAACAGTTGGTACAGCTGCAAAAAAAATGGTAAACTCTGCCGTTTTTGGGCAAATAATTATTTTGATTGTTTACTTACCAATTTTAACACTACAAGGAATCGAAGGCAAAATGTTCAAACCTATGGCTCAGACAGTTTCATTTGCTTTAATAGGTGCATTTATTTTATCATTAACTTATGTCCCAATGATGAGTAGCTTATTCTTAAGTAAAAAGAAAAAAATAAAACCTAGTTTTTCTGATCGAACACTTGAGAAAGTCGAGAAATTTCATCAGAAATTTTTAATTAAAGCATTTCGTCGAAAAAAAATTATCTTAGGAACTGTTTTACTTCTTTTCACTTCTGCTATTTTCATTATGTCAAGATTAGGAGGTGAATTTATTCCAGCTTTAGAAGAAGGAGATTTTGCTGTAGAAGCAAGAATTTTACCAGGAAGTAATCTCTCAACAACAATAGAATATACAAATAGAGCTTCTAAAATTCTAAAAGAGCGTTTTCCAGAAGTCGAAATGGTTGTAGCTAAAATTGGATCAGGAGAAATACCCACAGATCCTATGCCAATGGAAGCTGGAGATTTAATTGTTGTTCTTAAACCTAAAAAGGAATGGACTTCAGCTAAAACATTTCCTGAATTGGCCGATAAAATGACAAAAGAATTAGAAGTTGTTTCTGGACTTTCAGTTGGATTCCAGTTTCCTGTACAAATGCGTTTTAATGAATTAATGACTGGAGCAAGACAAGATGTTGTTGTGAAAATTTTTGGTGAAAATTTAGATAGTTTAGTTTCTAATGCTAATAAAATTGGTAAAATTGTCAATACCGTTCAAGGCGCTCAAGATTTATATATAGAACCAATAAATGGAACTCCACAAGTTGTCATTGACTTTGATCGTTCTTTGTTAGCTCAATATGGTTTAAATATAGGCGACGCTAATCGAATTATTAATATGGCCTTTGCAGGACAATCGACAGGACAAGTTTTTGAAGGAGAGAAACGTTTTGATCTAGTTGTTCGTTTAGCTGATGACAAACGTTCGAATATTGATGATATCAAAAATTTATTAATACCAACTCCAGCTGGAATTCAAATTCCATTACAACAGATAGCTAATGTTGCATATAAAAATACGCCAAACCAAATTCAACGAGAAGATGCGAAACGTCGTATTGTTGTTGGCTTTAATGTAAAAGGAAGAGATGTAGAAAGTGTTGTACAAGAATTACAACAAAAAGTTGATTCAAATATCAAACTTCCTACAGGTTATTACACAACATATGGTGGTGCGTTTGAAAATTTAAATCACGCAAAAGCTCGTTTAGGAATTGCCGTTCCAGTAGCTTTAATTTTAATTTTTGTACTACTATTTTTTGCATTCAACTCTATAAAAGAAAGTTTATTAATCTATACCGCAATTCCATTATCTTCAATAGGAGGAATCTTTCTATTAGCAGCTCGCGACATGCCTTTTAGTATAAGTGCAGGAATAGGTTTTATTGCTCTTTTTGGAATCGCTGTTTTGAATGGAATTGTACTAATTTCTGAATATAACAGACTAAAAAAAAGCGGAATAACAAGCCCTATCCATACTGTATTGATAGGAACACGAACACGTTTACGTCCAGTATTAATGACAGCTGCTGTAGCCTCATTAGGTTTTCTACCAATGGCTTTAAGTAACGGTTCTGGAGCTGAAGTCCAACGACCTTTAGCTACTGTCGTTATTGGAGGATTAATAGGAGCAACATTCCTTACTTTATTTGTTTTACCAATATTATATGTTATGTTTGAAAATATTCATTTTACAAAAAGAAAAGGAAATACTAAAATTCCTTCTGTTATAATTCTTGTTTTCTTTTTATTTGGCTCTTTCGCTATGGCGCAAGAACGTCTTTCTTTTGATGAGGTTGTAAGACTTGCAGAATCCTCTAATCTAGAAATTAAACAATCAGAATTGAATACAGTATATTTTCAAAAAAATGTTTACGCAAATCGTTCACTTCAACCTTTAGATATTTCTGCTGAATTAGGACAAGTTAATTCAGGAGAGTTTGATTCTAAATTCACAATTTCTCAAGCCTTTCAATTCCCTATTGTTTTTAAAAGACAAAAAGCATTAAACGAACAATTAATTACTACTTCGAAAGCAAATGAAAAATTGACAAAAGCTGATATTAAGCAACGTTTAGCTAATTTGTATGTGAATATGCAAAATATAGAGTTGCAATATGATTTACTCAAAGAAAATGAAATGATTTATCAAGAGTTTTTGAAGAAAGCTAATTTGCGTTTAAAGAAAGGCGAATCTAATCGTAGCGAAGTTTCAACAGCGGTTATTCAATTAAAATCAATTCAAAATCAAATGAAATTAAGCGAAGTTGAATTAGAAAACACTTCACGACAAATTCAGTTTTTAACAAATTCTACAATCAAAATTTACCCAACAAAAAGTAGTATTAATTGGAACGAGATTGCAGGAATAGAAATTTCTACTTCTCATCCGATATTGAAATTAGCTGAACAAAATATTCAGACTTCTACATTAGAAACTGAAGTTGAAAAATCTAAAAAAAATCCTATCTTAACAGTTGGTTATTCTAATCAAAGTTTTTCTGATTTGAATCAAAATAGATACAATTCATTCCAAGTCGGAGTTGGTTTACCTCTCTTCAATAAAAGTATAAATTCTTCAATAGAAGCTTCGAAAGTAAAAGTAGATATCGCAAAACAATCATATATATTACAACAATCAAAAATGCAACAAGATTTTGATATTTTGAAAAACAAAATAGATGTTTATAATAATATTGTTACCGATTTTGAGAAAACTCAGATTCCTGCTTCAGACGATTTACAAAAAACAATTAATCGACAATTATTAGAAGGTGAAATTAATTTTTTGGATTGGGTTATCTTAAACAATCAAATTATTGAAGTAAAAACAAAGTTTTTAGAAGCTAAAAACTTACGTGAACAAACATATGCCGAAATGACTTATTATACTGCTGAATAACATGAAAAAATATATTTTAATCCTTTGTACAACATTTACTGTGGTTAGTTGTAGCAAAGAAAACACGAAACAAGAAGAGCGGAAACAAGAAATAGTTTCTACTTCTATTTTAAAATTAACAGATGCTCAATTAAATAATTTTGAAATAGATACAGCATCTTTTCAAAATCAAAATTTACCAACAACCATTCGTTTGAATGCTAAAACAGCTGTTACTCCTGAAAATACAATTTCTATTACAAATGCTTTTGGTGGCTATGTAAAACGTATTGCTCTAATTCCTGGAAATTATGTTAGTAAAGGGCAAGTCCTGGTTGTTCTAGAAGATCCACAATATATTCAAATGCAAGAAGATTATTTAACAACAAAAGCTTTGTTAGAACAAGCTAATGCTGATTATACGCGTCAAAAAGATTTGAATGCAGAGCAAGCTGCTAGTGATAAAGTGATGCAACAAGCAAAAGCAACGCGTCAATCATTAATGGTTAAAAAAAGTTCTTTAGAACAAAAGTTAAGATTAATGAATATCAATCCTGCAACCGTTTCGTTAAATAACATTAAACGTACAATCAATGTTTATTCACCAATTAGTGGAATGGTTAGTCAAGTTTTTGCAAATACGGGACAATATGTTTCATCTGCAGATGCTATGTTAGAAATTATTAATCCAGATCGTTCATTATTAAATATAAAAGTATTTGAAAAAGATTTGGGAAACATTCAAATAAGTCAACCATTAATAGCTTATACGAACGCCAAACCTGATCAAAAATTAAATGCTCAAATTACAGCTATTTCAAATCAGGTAAATGAAGACGGAACAGTTGATGTTTTTGCGAAAATAACAAATACTAATGGAACTCGACTGACTGCAAATATGTATTTCAACATAGAACTACAAGTGAATTCTTTGAATGCAAATGTTTTACCAGAAGAAGCTGTAGTCCATTTTGAAGGAAAAGATTATGCTTTTGAACAACAAAATAAAAATCAATTTCGTTTAACTCCTGTCGAAATTGGAGCTTCAGTAAACAAGTATATTGAAATTAAATCACCTCAAAACACAGGTAAAATATACGTAACAAAAGGAGCTTATAATCTATTGAATGCTTTAAAAAATAACGAAGAAGAGTAATTTTATTTTAAAATCTTAAATAAAAAAACGAGTGATAATAATCACTCGTTTTTTTATTATTTATTTCATCTATTTTACAATAAACGATGATATTTTAAAACCCTTCGAAAACACCCAAACCAAATAAAGCAAAATCGTATTTTACAGGATCATTAGCATCCATTTCTCTCAATTTTGTATCGAGTTCTTTCAATGCTTTTGCATCATTTTGTTTTCGAGTCAGAATATTTAATTTTCGTGCAACATTACCAGAATGTACATCCAAAGGGCATGAAAGAATAGAAGTTGGAATGGATTTCCAAATTCCTAAATCAACACCTTGTTTATCATCACGAATCATCCAACGCAAATACATATTGATACGCTTTGCAGCCGAATTATTCAACGGATCTGAAATATGTTTAGATGTTCGAGTTGGATGCTCTATTTCAAAAAAAGTTTGTTTGAAATTCGAAATGGATGTTTGCATTGAATCTGAAGTTTGATGTTTTGCAAAAACTTGTTCCAATCCGTCATGATTTTGATAAATGTTACGAAGCGATTGCATGAAGAATTTCAAATCATCACTATTGAATGTTCTATGAACAAATCCATCTAAATTTTCTAAATCATTTTCAGAGAAATTCATCACAAAATCGTAAGGCGAATTTCCCATCAACTGCATCATTTTATTCGCATTATTGATAATCATTTTACGATTTCCCCACGCAATTGTTGCCGTTAAAAACCCAGCAATTTCAATATCTTCTTTCGCAGAAAATCTATGCGGAATCTGTACTGGATCAGAATCGATAAAGTCTAATGTATTATATTGAAGAACTTTTTCGTCTAAAAAATCCTTTATTTCTTTTTGATTCATTTAGATTTCAGTTTGAAAAATTCCATCAGCCATCACCAATTTTCGATCGGTCATATTTGCTAACTCTTCATTATGCGTCACAATGACAAAAGTTTGCCCAAATTCGTTTCGAAGATTGAAAAATAATTCGTGTAATTCTTCAGCATTTTTCGAATCTAAATTACCCGAAGGTTCATCAGCAAAAACAACTTTTGGTTGATTGATTAGTGCACGAGCAACTGCTACACGTTGTTGTTCTCCTCCAGAAAGTTGATTCGGTTTATGCGTTAATCGGTGCGAAAGTCCTAAATAAGACATCAACTCTTTTGCACGCTTTTCGGCTTCTGCTTTTTTTGTTTTCTTGATAAAAGCTGGAATACAAATATTTTCTATTGCATTAAATTCTGGCAACAATTGATGAAACTGAAAAATGAATCCAATGTTTTCGTTACGAAATTTAGATAAATCGCGATCGTTTAATTTCGTAATATCTTGTCCCGCAATCTGTATAGAAGTATTATATTTCTTTGGTTCAGAACTTTTTTCTAATGTTCCTAAAATTTGAAGCAAAGTTGTTTTTCCTGCTCCTGAAGCACCAACTATAGAAACAATTTCTTTCTCTGCAATAGATAATGAAACATTTTTTAACACTTCTAATTCACCAAATTTCTTAACAATATTTTCTGCCTTTATCATGGTGTAAAGATATAAATTAAGTCGTAAGTGTTTAGTTATAAATTTTAAGTTTTTGATTAATGATTAGTAATTATTCAAAATTATCTCTACTAACTACATTAGTTTTTGGTGTACTTCATACGATTTAAAATTTATATAATATTTGTTTTGACTTTCTATATCATTAATATTCGTATCTTGTGGCATCAAAATAAATAATTTTATTTGCTTTTTTAGCATAAGCTGATAAAATTAATATGGCAAAATTTAGAATACATCAACAATATTTTTATTTTTGTAATTGAAAAATCAAAAAAAATGAATCTTCACGAATATCAAGGAAAAGAAATTCTTAGTAAATATGGTGTAAAAGTACAACGTGGTATCGTTGCTACTACACCAGAAGAAGCTGTAGAAGCTGCTAAAAAGTTAACTGAACAAACTGGTACAGGTTGGCATGTTGTAAAAGCACAAGTACACGCAGGTGGTCGTGGAAAAGGTGGTGGAGTAAAGCTTGCTAAAAACTTGGACGAAGTTAAAGAGAAAGCAAACGAAATCATCGGAATGCAATTAGTTACGCCTCAGACTTCGGCTGAAGGGAAAAAAGTTCATCAAGTTTTAATCGCTGAAGATGTTTATTATCCAGGTGAATCTGAAACTGAAGAATACTATGTTTCTGTATTATTAGATCGTGCAACTGGTAAAAACATGATTATGTATTCTACTGAAGGTGGAATGGATATCGAGGAAGTTGCTGAATCTACTCCAGATAAAATCTTTACAGAGGAGATCGATCCAGCTGTAGGAATCCAAGGTTTCCAAGCGCGTAAAGTTGCTTTTAACTTAGGTTTATCAGGAAACGCTTTCAAAGATGGTGTTAAATTTATCACTGCTTTATATAATGCATACGTTGCAATTGACGCTTCTATGTTCGAAATTAACCCAGTTCTTAAAACATCTGATGATCAAATTATCGCTGTAGATGCTAAAGTATCTATTGATGATAACTCATTATTCCGTCATGCAGATATCGCTGCTTTACGTGATACAAGAGAAGAAGATCCAACAGAAGTTGAAGCTGGAGAAGCTGGATTAAACTTCGTAAAATTAGACGGTAACGTAGGATGTATGGTTAACGGAGCTGGTTTAGCAATGGCAACTATGGATATCATCAAATTATCTGGTGGTAACCCTGCAAACTTCTTAGACGTTGGTGGTACTGCTGATGCTGAGCGTGTAGAAAAAGGTTTCCGTATTATCTTAAAAGATAAAAATGTAAAAGCTATCTTAATCAACATTTTTGGTGGTATTGTACGTTGTGACCGTGTTGCTCAAGGTATTTTAGATGCTTACAACAATATGGGTGACGAAATTAATGTGCCAATTATTGTTCGTTTACAAGGAACAAATGCAGAAATCGCTAAGAAAATGATTGATGAATCAGGTTTCGCTGTTCACTCGGCTATCACATTAAAAGACGCTGCTGATAAAGTAGAAGAATTAGTAGGTTAAGATTTAACTTATTTACAATATATAAAACCTCTCAAAGAATTTTTGAGAGGTTTTTTTGTGGATATTATTTTGCATTTAATAATATAGTGAAATATTCTATACATAGCTACTACTGTAGTAGATAATTTTAAAAATACCAGCATGTAAGATTACTATATAAACATTTGTAAATCAATAAATAAAATACTACTTTAGTTGAAATTAATATTAACCTAAATAAACCTTATGCAAAAAATTCTATTATTTATAGGATGCATAACATCTATATTTTGTTATGCTCAGAGTCCTATATCAAAATTTGATATAGATTATCTTAATGAACATTCTTTAAGTTTTACAAATAAAACAGAAGGAGCGACAACTTCTGTTTCATGGGAATTCTCTGGAGGAGTTCCTTCAACTTCAAATACCGCAAACCCAACTGTATCCTACTCAATACCTGGAACATATGAGGTCAAATTAATTTCGAAAAATGATTTCGGAAGTTCCACTTCTATTAGAACAATAAAAGTCTCTAGTTCAAATATCATAGACCTTGGTTCTGGAAGAAATGATGATGGAACAATTATGTCTGATTCAGGAATATCTGACCCAGATTGGACATATACTGACCCGAGTAATAACACAAGTACTCCATATACTAGATATACTGCAACAGCAGCGGGTTGGTCAACAGCCTCAGTAGGTAATATTTCAGGTGTAACAAGATGGATAACTGGCGGTAGTGTAGAAACAGGTGATCATTATTATAAAAGTAAAGTATTTGAAATCCCACAAGGTACTACAGGTTATTTAAATTTGAGAACTCTATCCTTTGTCAGAAACTGGACTTATTTAGTTAAGAAGAATGATGACGGAACAGAAACAGAAACAGAAATAACAAGAACTTCATGGATGAATGATGGTGCAAAAGGCTGGCTTAATTCGAGAAGTCCTGAAGTAATTAATTATCGCTTATCATCAGGAATTTATTATATAAAAGTAAAAGCTTATACAAACACTACAGGTCAAAGACAAGCAATTGATGTTAATGGAAATGTTAGCTTTGGTAATAGTTATTCTTTCTCTCCACAAGCTGAATTTTCAGCAAATCCAATGATTGCTTTTATTAATGAAAATATTCAGTTTAATAATCTTACACAAATTCAAACATCAAATGTTAGTTGGAAATTTAATGATGGAAACAATTTTATATCAAGTTCAGAAAATAATCCTAATATTAGTTTTGCCACAATTGAAGATCATGATGCCGAATTAACTTTAGATTATGGAAATAATTTAATATCAAGTTTAAAAGTTGAAAAATTTATTTCGACAAAAGATGAAACAGATTTTTCAAAAGCTCCAAATAGTTATATTTTTTACAATGAAGGAAAACTTCCCAACGGCAAGAGAGCTGAAGGATTATATATTCCTGTTAAAAAAGCATACCAAATGTGGAGTAAAGGAAGATATATGCAAAACGAAGAAGGAATATATACACCTATTGACATTAATGGAACACAAAGCGCTTCTGTATTTTGGGAAGATGTTGATGGATTAATAAAATCTGTATCGATAGACAATCAATTAGGAACTGGTGAAAATGCAAGATTAAAAGTCATAATAGATAATAATAAAGGGAAAGGAAATGCAAGTATAGCTTTTAGAGTTAATGGAGTTATTTATTGGACGTGGCACGTTTGGGTTACTGACAACCCTGAAAATGGAGCTCAATTTGGTCAAGATTTTGAAACAGATATCAATGGTGTTGCCTTTCAGCCACAGTATATGGATAGAAACTTAGGCGCAACAAATGTTAATTTTATAGGGAATGATTGGCATAAATCAGGAGGTTTATTATTTCAATGGGGTAGAAAAGACCCATTTCCTCCTTTAGTATATAAAGACTTCTCCTTTTATGAAATAACAGGAGATATAGGTAGTATTAGACATAAAAGTTCTGCCTTAGGAACTCCTATTTCTTTAAGAATAAGAGGAGTAAATACTCCTTCAAATAATATTAACTCAAACATTAGATACTCTATAAACAATCCTATTGATATGATTATTCATGGAACACAAGATGGTACATGGTTTTCTAATCAACAATATAAAGTTTCAAGTGCAAATCTAGTTGATATAGAAACTTGGGATTTATGGTCTGACAATAGAAAAGGACTTAATAGTAATGCATCAAGTAGTAACTCTGCATTAGCAGCTGATAGCAAATCGTATGAATTAAAATCAGAATTTGACCCATGTCCAAATGGATGGAGGGTGGCATCTCATTATGGTAGAAATACAGTAAATAATAACTTAAATCCATTTGGAAGAAGAAACAGTGGCGTAAATGATGATACAATCCCTTTAAACAGAGACTTAGATCCAAACATTATAAATCCTGTTTTAAATGGAATAAAAGTTTACCCTGGTTTAGGATTTGATTTTACTGGAGTTACAAATAGGAATCTAGGAATTCTTTCTATAAATGGTAATTATGAATTTTACAGTTCTAACGATGGAAGCTCTATGAGCGCTGTTTATCAAGACCAAAGTTCTGATGGAAGTTTACACACAGCTACTTATGGTATAGGAGGAGTAAGAAATATTACATTATTTAGTGATCCTGAAAAATCAAATGTTTCTAGTACAGGATATAATTCTTTCTTAGTTAATCAAACTTCAAAAACCAATGGGGCAGATGGTATACGATGTATGAGAGATCCAAATCTAATGTTATTACCTATTGAATATGATACTGAGTTTATTATATCAACAAATAACGATCAAACTGATTACAAATCTTGGACTAAACAACCAAATAGTATAATTGTGATGACAGGAGACAATAACGAAATTGTCAAATCTGATAAAATTGTCAAAATAAGTCTAAAAAAAGCTTATGCAATGCATAAACTATATTTATCAGAGAATAATCAATTACCTATAGGAGCTTACAATAATGCTAGCGTTGTATGGACTTCAAATAATAAATTAATAAAAAAAGCTATTATTACAGGTTTATACCCTGATCAATATTTAGAAGTTACAGTATCAGCTCAAGAAAAAGGTAATGCAGTTGTTGGCTTCCATAAAGGTAATAATGGAATATGGGAAACAAATAATCCTGATAAAATTTTATGGAGTTGGCATATATGGGCTCCTATCACAGATCCATCAAATGAAAACAATCTAATTACATATACTACAGAGTCTATCGAAAACGGAGGAATAATTCCAACTACAAGTGGACATTTTGTAAATCCAACAAAAAGCTTAAATCCTCCATTGAAAACTATATTTATGGACAGAAATTTAGGAGCTTTAAACCCTTTACCTTCTACTCTTGTCCGTCCTAATTTGACAGTCGAAAAGGAATCTAAAACAACCATTCAACAATCAGGAGGATTACATTATCAATGGGGAAGAAAAGATCCTCTTCCTACATTTCATTACCCAGGAGGTGACCAGTATATGAGTGCTCATAACAATAGTGTTAGAGTGAGCCCTACCTATAATATTTTTAAACAAATCGGTATAGATAATTTTGGAAATGTAATCTATGATACCAATCCAATTACTGAAAGTATCTTTATGTCAACTGATAATGTTAATGGCTACTCGAAAGAATGGAATAATTATAAACAAATTGCCAACGTATCTGAAAGTGATAAAAAGAATGTAAAAATTAGAAAAATAATTAAATTCTCTACTGAAAATCCTTTATCTTATTTATTTAGAAATAGAACTGGATCCGAAATAGGATTTGAAGATGCAGGTCCCCTTTATGCAAAAACCTCTCAAGTAAAAGATTGGATTTCAGATGAAAATGGTTTAGCTCTTGATAGATGGGGACATGGAACTGAAAAATCTCCTTATGATCCTTGTCCGGAAGGGTGGCGTGTTCCAGATACTACTAAAGCAAATCTATTTGCTGGTGGACCAAAAGGTTCATATGCAAAAGGTAGCTCTCCTTGGTTTTATAATGGCTATAATACAAATAATAGCTTTGCCACTTATGGTATTACACAAGGAGAAATCAATCCTTTAACTGGAGGAGCAACAAATAATATAATATCAGATAAAAAGTATCCTGGATATACACTTTCTATCACTACAGAAGGTAGTACCCCAAGTAGTCGAACAGGTTGGGTATTTGATTTTACTAATTCCAAATATAATATAGGCAACATTCCTACAACTGGTATTAGAGGTATTTTAGGAGGAAATGACTGGAAAAATCCTCGATATTTAAGTTACCCAAATGCTGATAATTATAGATATCAAACAGGACTATGGACAAGTTCTCCTGGTGATCATTTCTCTGGTTACGCTATTGGTCTAAGTATTAATAGTACTTCTGGATGGGGAGGAAATCTCGCGTCGGGATATGGTTTTTATCCTCAAGCTGCAATGGCTGTAAGATGTGTTAAAGATACTGAAAGATATATGGGTGATTTAGAATATACTTCTTCTTCTAAATCTTCTTCTTCTATTACCTCTCTTTTAAACATAAAATCAAACGAAAAAAGAAATGAATTCATTTTGTACCCAAACCCTGTTAATGATTATTTAACAATAAATGGTGATTTAAATAAAAATTATTTATATCAAATTTTAGATACTTCAGGAAGAGTAATTATTGAAGGAGAATTTATTAATAATAAAACTAACTTATCAAACCTTAAAACGGGAGTATATTTTATTGTAATAAACAATAATTACACCTATAAAATTATAAAAAATTAATATAAAACTCCTGAATTCATAAAAAAACCTCCGCTCAATAACTTGAGCGGAGGTTTCTTTTTACGCATATTTAGTAAAGTCTATATATCGTCAAAATCGATATTGGTAAAAGATTCAACTTGTGTTTCTTCTTTACTCACAACTTTATTTTTTGGATCAAAATCTTTCTGATGTCTTTCCGAAATTACCTCTTGTCCTTTTTGTGCAAAAACAAAATCAGTCGTTTCGTCTAACATATCTTTGAAACTTTCAAAATCTTCTTTGTACAAGTAGATTTTATGTTTTTTGTAATACACATTTCCATCGTCCTGCGTATTTTTTTTACTTTCTGTAATTGTCAAGTAATAATCACCTGCTCTTGTTTCGCGAACATCGAAGAAATAAGTTCTTCTACCTGCCCTTAATACCTTTGAAAAGACTCCTTCTGCATCCACCTTTTCTTGGTTTTCAAAATCATTCATAAGTCTAAATAGAGTTTAATTGTTAAATGTTTCCTAACAAATCTAAAAAAAATTAAGAAAACAACAACATTTTAAACAAATATTTTCTATTATTTTATTAAATCTCTATTAATAAACTTAATCTAATAGTTGTTTATTGTACAATTCATAATAATAACCCTGCTTATTTAATAATTCGCTGTTCGAACCGTTCTCTAAAACATGACCATCTTCTAAAACCAAAATCTGATCTGCACGCTTTGCAGAAGACACACGATGCGTAATAATGATGGTTGTTTTACCATTAATTTCAGAAGATAAATTATTTAAAATTTGTTCTTCTGTTTCTGTATCTACAGCTGATAAACTATCATCAAAAATTAATATTTTCGGATCATTTACCAATGCACGAGCTATTGAAACACGTTGTTTTTGACCTCCAGAAAGTGTCACGCCACGTTCACCAACAACTGTTTCGTAACGTTCTTTAAATCGATCAATATTATCATGAACAACCGCTTTCTTGGCAAAAACTTCGGCCGTTTTCTCATCTGTATCATCAGAACCAAACAAAATATTGTTGGTTAGCGAATCCGAGAAAAGGAAAGCTTCTTGCGGAACATAACCAATTTCTTCTCGAATAGATTCTACATTAATATCATGAATATTTTTACCATCAATCAAAATTTCACCAGAAGTCGGTTCCAACGAACGCGCAATCAACAGAGCAATTGTTGATTTTCCTGAACCTGTTTTTCCAAGAATCGCTAAAGTTTCACCTTTACTAATTTTGAATGAAACATTATCCAACGCTTTAATCCCTGTGTTTTCGTAAACATACGTTACATTCTTAAATTCGATTGTACCTTCTACTTCATGATTAACTAACTGTTTCTCTTTTACATCAGTTTCGGCATTCAAAAATTCGTTGATACGAGACATTGACGCTTCTGCACGCTGTACAACCATCGTAATCCAACCCAACGAAGTAAATGGCCAAATTAACATATTTAGGTAAAGGAAAAATTGAGCAATAGAACCAATATCCATTGTACCTTCAATATATTTTACTCCTCCCAAATACAAAATAACCAAATTACTCACCCCTACTACAACAACCATCAAAGGTCCAAATGCTGCTTGAATTTGAGCTAAATTAAGCGCACGTTTCTGATATTCATCTGCTTCAACTTCGTATTTAGATTTTATAAATTCTTCAGAATTGAATGATTTTATCACCCGAATTCCAGCAAAAGTATCTTGTACAGATGACGAAATCGTAGATTGTTGTTCTTGTACTCGCTTACTTTTCTTGTTAATATTTCGTGCGACATTATAGATTAACAATGATAAAATAGGCAACGGAGCCAATGTATAAAGCGTTAATTGCTTATCAATTTGCAACATAAAATATGCAATGATAACTACTCGTGACACCAAATCAATCGGATACATAATTCCAGGTCCAAGATACATACGTACCAAACCGACATCTTCGGTAATACGATTCATCAAATCGCCCGTTTTGTGTTTTTTGTAAAAGGACAACGATAATTTTTGATATTTATCGTAAATCACATTTTTCAAATCGAACTCAATATAACGCGATGCTACAATAATCATTTGTCGTGTACCAACAGTCAGAACTCCTCCCAAAACTTTAAAAAAGAAAAAAGCCAAACTGGCATACATCAAACCATCTTTCAAAAGATCGAGGTTATCTGTTCCTTCTTTCTTAAAATTCCGTAGCAATTCTTCAACTGTATTGATTGCTTCTCTAATATATGTAACGGAATAAACTTGCACCCAATTGGCACAAATCGTAAAAATGAAGCCCAAAAAGATTCTCCATTTATACTTCCATAAAAATTTATTTAACTTTTGTAATGATTTCACAAAACAAAATTACATTCTTTTTTTTACCTTTGCATCAATTTATTAGACGTTATATCATTGAAATTATGTTGGGAAGAAGACAACTACGCGAAAAAGTAATGCAAAATATCTATGCTTACAATAGTTTAGGAACTGAAGGCGAAGAAAGAGCGGTCGAGAAAAATATGATGAAAAGTATCGATCAAATCTACGATTTGTACATTTATATCCTAAATTTGATTAAAGTTCAAAAGGACATTGCAGAGCATAAAATTGAACTTGCAAAATCAAAAAACTTTCCAACCCAAGAGGATTTAAATCCAAATTTAAAATTTGTTCAGAATAAAGTTTTCAAAATTTTAGAAGATAATCTAGAATTAACTCGTTATTCAAATGATAACAAATTTTTACTTTGGGATATTTATGATTCTTATCCAAACAATATCTATAAAAGCCTTACAGAAAGCGAAGCGTACAAAACGTACATGAGCAGTGACAAAAGATCTTTTGAAGAAGACAAAGAGTTTATCATGGACTTTTTCGTAGAATTTGTTGCTGAATATGAAGATTTACATGATTACTTAGAAGGAATTCAGATTACATGGGCAGATGATGTGCATATAGCAAATGCGATGGTACACACAACTATAAAATCATTCCGTCAAAATAGTTCTCCATTAATTTCTTTATTCAAAGTTTACAAAGATTTAGATGACAAAAAATTTACTGAAGAATTATTCCGTAAAACAATTCGTCATCAAGCAGAAACAAGAAAAATAGTTGACGAAAAAGCCCAAAATTGGGAATTAGATCGTATTGCTACAATCGATTTGATTATTTTGGAAATGGCTTTGACAGAATTTTTATATTTTTCAAACATTCCTGCAAAAGTAACAATCAATGAATATGTAGAATTAGCGAAGAGTTATTCAACAGAAAAATCACGTGTTTTTGTTAACGGAATCTTAGATAAAACATTAAAAGAGTTAAAAGACAATAATAATTTACCAAAATATGGTAGAGGTTTATTATAATAACTATTTTTTCTTAATTTTGACTAAGACAAATAATTATAAAAATGAAAAGTAAATTATTTATTTTAGGTGCATTTGCATTATCATTCGCAATCAGCTCTTGTGGAGAAAAAAAAGCTAGCGATAATTTTACAGCAGAAGAAACAGCTCAACAAGCTGAAAATGTTGTAGATCCTGCTACAGCTCCAGTTTTAACTTTAGCTGAAGCGAATCACGATTTTGGAGATGTACAAGCTAACAATAAAGTAGAAACATATATCAAGTTTAAAAACGATGGTAAATCTCCATTAGTTATTCGCGATGCGTCTGCAACTTGTGGTTGTACAGTTCCTGAATTCCCTTCTACTCCAATTGCAGTAGGAGCTACAGATTCTATAAAAGTTGTTTATACAGCTGGAAACATGAACGGAAAACAACAAAAAACAGTAACTTTAGTAACAAATACAACAAATGGTCACGAGAAATTTGACATTTCTGCAAACGTTGTTGGAGCTACTGCAAATGATCAAAATGCGCAACAAGCATTTGGACAATAAGTATTAAATCGATAAAATATAAAAATGATTCAAACAATCTTTTTACAAGCTGGTGCACAAGGCGGAGGAATGTCTATGCTTTTGATGTTCGGAGGGATGTTCGTAATTATGTACTTTTTCATGATTCGTCCTCAACAAAAGAAAGCAAAACAAGAAAAACAATTTCAAACGGATATCAAACGTGGTGATCAAGTTGTAACAACTTCTGGAATTCACGGAAAAATCAACGAAATTTATGATGACGCTGTTATCATCGAAACTGGAGCTGGAAAAATTAAATTCGAAAAAGCTGCAATTTCTCGCGAATTAACTGCTGCACGTTATTCAAAAACAACTGACAAAGCTGAGAAATCAGAAAAAGCAGTTGAAGAAAAAAACTAAGTTTAAGGTTAACATATATTTAACTGATTGCCGAAGGAATTATTCTTCGGCATTTTTTTAACTTCAAACCATGAAAAACAACCAGCCTTTTGTAGCAGGAATTACAGGCGGAATAGGCTCTGGCAAAAGCACAGCAGCAAAAATATTTGAAGAATTAGGTATTCCAGTATATAATTCTGATACGAGAGCGAAAACGATTCAGAATGAAAACTCTGAAGTAAAAGTTAAAATTATTGCAGCTTTTGGTGAAGAAGCGTACCATGAAAATGGTTTGAATAAACCATTTATTTCAAAACAAGTTTTTCAGAATAATGAAAAATTGAAGCTATTAAATTCAATTGTACATCCAGCAGTTTTCCAAGATTTTGAAGATTGGAAAAAAGCTCAAAAATCGAACATTGTAATGAAAGAAGCTGCTATTTTAATAGAAAGTGGTAGTTATAAAGATTGCGATGTTGTGATAAGTGTGGTGGTTGATGTAGAAACGCGAATTGCACGAACTATAAAAAGAGATGGTTTATCACGAGAAGAAATTCTTGCAAGAATAAACAATCAGATTTCGGACGAAGAACGAATCGCTAAATCAGATTTTATCATTGATAATAATGGCGATTTAGCTCACTTGAAAAATGAAGTGGAACAAACGTTTATCAAAATCAAAAAAATGATTTAATTGTCCAGACTTTAATAAAAGAAGAAAAATCAGAAAAGATTAAACTATTTTTAATCATTCAATAAAAAATAAATGAAAAAAGGATTTTATAAAATCTTAATCGTTATCATGAGTGTTGCGCTTATAGGCTTGATTATAATTCAATTCTATTGGCTAAATTTAACAATTCAGAACGGTACAGAAAGTTTCAATAACAATGTGTACCAGGCTATGAATTATACGACTGAAAAAATAAATAAAAATGAATTAGAGTTATATTATAAGAAATTCAATAACATTCAGTCTGATTTAAAATCAAATAAGGATAAACCTCAGGTTGTAACAAATCAAGTAATTAAAGATTCTCTTGGTGTTACTTATGCCTATGTTACTCGTTATGTAGTAGAAAAGTCGATGTCACCTTCTTCTGGTAAATATAATGACAGTCTAACAAAAGCAAATATATACTCACAAGAACGAGTATTTAAGATAGATAAAGATTCATCCGCAAGAGGAATTCCAAATCTTAATTTGAACTTTGAACATGCTTTACAAGACGGAACATTTACACTAGAGAGTGCAGCTCGCTGGGATGCAGGAACTACACCAATAGACAAGCGTGTTTCATATGAAATATTAGATTCTATTCTTAAAAATGAATTGCGAAACAGAGGTATCAATCAGGCGATGCCTATCTTGGCTGTTTTAAAGAAAGATTCAACCGAAACAAATGTCAAATCAAAAGATTTTGATCGCAATAAAATAGAATTCATGGTTCCTCTATTTTTAGATAGAAAAGATCATATTGAATATTATTTAGCAGCAAATTTTGTCAACAGAAAATTAGCAATTGTTGCACCAACAGTTCCTGTTATTTCATTGACATTTATCTTAACAATGATTATTATTACGGTTTTTTCTTTATCAATTTATTACATGCAATTGCAAAGAAAGAGTTCGGAGATCAAGACAGATTTTATCAATAACATGACACACGAATTTAAGACACCTATTGCAACTATTAATATTGCATCTGATGCTTTGAGAAATGAAAAAATATATACAGATCCTGAAAAAGTAAAATATTATGCTGATTTGATTAAGCAAGAGAATAAGCGCATGAATGCTCATGTAGAAATGGTATTACGAATGTCAAAGCTTGAACGTAATCAGATGGATATGAATTTTCAGGAAGTTAACTTAAATGGTGTGGTACAAAAAAGTATTGAGCCGATAAGATTTATTGTAGAAGAAAGAAATGGTACAATATTTGAAGAATACAACGCAGAACAGTCATTTGTCAACGGAGATCCGTTCCATTTAGAGAATATGATTATTAATGTGTTGGATAATGCTCGTAAATATTCTCCGGACACGCCAGAAATTAGAGTTAAAACATACAACAAAGACAACAATTTTTTAATTGAGATTTCTGATAAAGGAATGGGTATGTCACAAAATGTACTGAAAAAAATATTTGAACAATTTTATAGAGAAGAAACGGGAAATATACACAATGTAAAAGGTCATGGACTTGGATTGTCTTATGTCAAAAAAATTGTTCAGCTACATGGCGGACAAGTTTGGGCAGAAAGTTCAGCAGGAAAAGGAAGTACTTTTTTCATTAAAATTCCTTTAAAATCATAGATCAATGAGTGATAAACAACGATTACTTTTAGTAGAAGATGATCCAAGCTTCGGAAGTGTATTAAAGGATTATTTAGTTATAAACGATTTTGACGTAACGCACGCAATCGATGGTGAGGATGGTCTTGCCAAATTTAAAGAAAGTGATTATGATCTATGCATCCTTGATGTAATGATGCCTAAAAAAGATGGCTTTACATTAGGAAAAGAGATCAAAGAACTAAAAAGTGAACAACCAATTATATTTTTAACAGCGAAAAACATGCGTGAGGATGTTCTGAATGGTTACAAAATTGGTGCAGATGATTATGTCTTGAAACCATTTGATTCAGAAGTTTTATTGTATAAAATAAAAGCTGTTTTACAACGTAATTCTGGTGAAGAAGAAAAATTTGAACAAGAAGATTTCAAAATTGGTAAATTTACGTTCAATGCAAAATTGAGACAATTAATTTACGATGGTAAATCGCAAAAACTTTCACCAAAAGAAAACGAATTGTTACGTTTATTAGCAGTTTACAAAAACGATTTAATGCCTCGTGAGATTGCTTTAACACGTATTTGGCACGATGATAATTATTTTACATCACGTTCAATGGACGTATATATTGCGAAATTACGTAAATATTTGAAGAAAGATCCAGCAGTAGAAATCGTGAATATTCACGGAGAAGGATTCCGACTTTTAATTCAAGAATAAGATTACAATCTTTATAACCACAAAAACCTCAACATAGTTGAGGTTTTTGTGTGATATTGTATTTTTAATTATCAACTTCCGCTCCTAAATTTCTGTATTGTTGACGAAACTTTTCAGCCCATTTAAACCATTCATCATATTGTGCATCAGGATGATTTTCTTTATCTAAAAAAGTCTTAATATAATTATCAGAAAAATCTTTTGGATAATTCTGCATTGTATCGAATTCATTATTTAACCAAGCTTCGTTTAGAATATAATTCATTCGATTAACATCAAAATGATTTCCATATTCGTGATAAGATCCTGTTGCAGATGATTTAAAAGTCGTCTTCAAAACTTCTTGATTAGTTCTTGCAAAAATTACCTTTTTATTTTTATGATACCAAGCAGCAGCGTTTCTCAGTTGTTGTTTTTCATCTACTTTACCTTTAGCATCTTCCCAAATAGAGAGCCAATAATCTCTTCGATACAAGCCCATCAAAATAGAATTTAAAGACCAATACTTACGTTTAGTTTTATTATCAACCAAACCTAATTTATATAAAATTGTAAAGAATTTATATTTATTATACATGAATAAATCCATTACAAATTTATTCGAGGTGAATAATTTTTCAGGTTGTGTTTTATTTAGATGATCAGATAATTTATCTATTATCAAATTTTTATCATCAGAATAATTTCCTAACCAACCCAACTTTAATAACGGAATTGAAAAAAGTTTCATTTCTCTTACAACCTCATCAATATTGATAAATTTAGTAAACCACACATCATCTTCTGTTACCAAAACATAATCTGTCGAAGATTTAACTTCATTAAACCATAAATCTGTTGGAATGGTAAAACCATCTATTCTTTTTCCTTCAGTAATATTATCTTCAATCGCTTGAACTTTATCTTCATATTGTTTAGATGTAATAATTCTTGCATTTGGAAATTTTGATTTAATGACTTCTAAATATTTTTCCGGAGTACCATCATCCAAAACTTTAATTTCAAAATTACCTTTTGCACAAGAATAAATTGAATGTAAACAACGCTCCAAATAATAAGGACGATTGAAGGACTTGATGATTATTGTGGTCATATTTTTATTATTGGGAAAAATTTAAAAATCAATTTCGAATATACTTTTCGAACAGTTCTTATTAAGAATATATTATAATAAATAGAATTTAATTTAAACTTATTTAATAGCTCTGGGTAAGATTCTAAATCATATTTAATTGCAAGATTTAATATATATTTCTTATCCGAAATTGTTAGTTTATTATTCAAATAGTTATCTAATATTTTGTTTGTAGTATCAGATAATTTATATTCTCTTTTATTGAAGACTTTCCTTGCTTCTTCCATACTAATTATCACTTTCAATTTATCTGTACTTCTTGAAATAGAATCATTTAACAATCTATAACTCAGTAAACTTTCATCTAAGTTTTCTAATTTATATCCTCTAAGTAAATGTTGAAGATGGAAATCAAAATCCTCACATCCTAAAAAAACATACCGATATCTAATTGAAGATCTTCGAAACATTAATGTTGGATGATACATCGGATTGGTATAATTAAATTTATCTACAATTTTTAAAAATCCTTGTGTAGCATTTTTTTTACGTATAAATAAACCTTCTTCATTAATAAGGTTTATTGAACTTCCAACCATAAAGGTATTTTGATTATTATCTAAATAGTCTATTTGAGTTTTAAATCGTTTAGAATCGCATATATCATCTGCATCCATTCGCGCTATATATTCACCTCTTGCAATATCTAATCCTATGTTTAAATTTTCTACAAACCCAATAAAGCCTTTATTTTTTTCTTTATTAATTAATTTTATTCGAGAGTCTTTATACGTGTTAATTATATCTAATGATTTATCAGTAGAAGCATCATTTATTATAATAAACTCAAAATCTTTAAATGTTTGAATTAATACAGAATCTATAGCTTCTGCCAAATATTGCTCGGCATTGTATACAGACATTATAACACTTAATTTTAGGCTCATACACTATTGTTTAGCTTGAATTAAATGCTCTTGTTTATTCACAATGATTGTATTTGAAGGAATATCTTTATGGACAACACAGCCCGCTCCAATGATTACATTATCTCCTACTGTTACTCCTTTTAAAACTACTACATTAGCACCAAGCCAACAGTTTTTCCCAATAATTATTGGAGCCGTTGTAAACTCTTTATGGGATACTTCTACAGAATTATATTTATGATTATGATCATAAAACTTTACCCCTTCTCCTATTAATGTATTTTCTCCTATTACAATATTCTCCAAACAATTAATAGAGCAATTGTTGTTCATAATAACATGATCAGATAATTTTAAAAAAGCATTTCTCCCAACAACTAAATTAAATCCATGTCTGATATCAATAAAATTTCCAAATTCTGTTCTTGATGTATCGTGAACCATTAAAGTAGTATTATCACCAAGTTTGAATTTTTTTCCTATTATAATATTCTTATGAGATAAAAAATATAGCTTATTAAGTTTAATCTTTATCTTAAAAATTAGTTGTACTATTTTATTCAACATGTTTTCTATAAATAATTTTATATGTTAGGACTCTTTATGCATCTCCTTAAATCCTTCAGTCCATTTTTTCCATTTATCAGCAAATGAAGAACTGTCATTCTTTTTCAATATATCATAAATATATTCTATTGAAAAATCATTTGGATGATTCTCATAAGAATTGAATTCATCATTATACCAAAGTTCATTCAATATATAGTTGAATTTTATTAAATCAAAATTTTCTTCAATATTGAACGCATTAAAAGAAGCAGAAGAACAATAAGAAGTTTCCATAACACGATTTTTCAAAAGTGTATACTTAGTCGTTCCTTTTGTCTTTATATCCCAACCAACAGCATTTGCAAGCTGAAGATCTTCAACAACTCTCTTATATTTATCTTTCCAGATATATAATAAATAATCTTTACGCATCATAGCCATTGGAATATCATACATCTTCCATAGCTCATTCCTCCAATGTTTAGGAAGTAAATTAAGTTTAGTCAATTTATTCCTAATATCAAAACTATTGTTTAGTAAAATATTGTAAAGCTTCTGAGATTTTATAATATACTTCGGATTATGATACGCAATTGTTTCAGTTAATGAATAATTAATTGTTTCAGTAATATCACGTCCCATCTTTAAAATTTGCGAACCATATTTCTCCATCTCATTTGCATAAAAAGGCATATCAAAATTATCTACAAACCAAACATCATCTTCAGTAATGATTAATATTTCCGAGGATTCTGCAATTGCATTGTACCACAAGTCTGTAGGAATTCGAGTATCATGATATTGTTCAATTCCTTGAAGATGTCTATTTAATTTTTCTATTTTTTCATTTCTATAACTAGAAAATTTAAATTCTACATTAGGATATTTTTCCTTTATTTTATCAAGATATTTTTGCGGTGTTCCATCATCCAAAACAATTATTTCCAAATCATTTGCGTCATTCACCTTTTCGTATATACTTTTCAAACAACGATCTAACAAATATGGACGATAATAGCTTTTGATAAGAATATTCATGATTCAGATTATTTATTTAATAATTTCAAAAAAGTACTCTCCCAAATACTCATAATGTTTTCAAGTTCATATTTTTTTGACACCTTTATCGCTTCTTCAGACATTTGAAGTCTTAATTCTTTGTTTGATATTAATGTTTTTAAACTTTCTGCAAAATTATCCACATCAAACGGGGTTACTAAAAAATCATTTAATTGACTATCGCCCATCATTTGCTTAGGTCCATTCTTACATTCAAACGCAACAGGAGCTAAACCACAAGATAATGCCTCTATAAGCACCAATGGAAATCCTTCGAAACGGGAACTCAAAGCAAAAATGGAATGCTCAGAAAACACTTGATTAATATCTTTCCTAGGTTTGAAAATATTCACACTATTCTCTAAATTTAATTCTTTAACTTGAAGCTTTAACTCTTCTTCTAATTCTCCTGATCCATAGATATCCAATTGCCAATTTGGAAAATCTTTATTTACAATTGCCCATGCATCAATTAGATAGTTAAACCCTTTTTGATAAGTAAATCGTCCTACCGCCAAAACTTTCTCTAATTCAGTATTTGCTTTAATTGGATTAATTGTAATCGGATTTGGAATATTAATAATATTAGAAAAATATCTTCCCCATTCTTCCTGATCTTGCTCTGTTAAAACAATTATTTTGTCATATTTATTTAGTGTTTTCTGAAAAAGATAAGTCTGAATTTTCATCTTCAGATTTTTGACAGACCATTTTTCTTTTAATTTTTTACTAAGTGGAGTAATATCAAAATGAAAATGATATTCCATTATTTTTTTACTACCGTCTTTTATAAGTGGTAAAAACTTGTGTTCTGCACCAAAATACATCGAGATCGCAATATCAGTTAGATTATTGTAAAAATATTCTTCTACTTTTTGGCGATAAGTTGTCATAAACTCTTTATACTGTTTTCTCTTTTCCCAATAACCTAAACCTTTCAGTTTTGAAGTTGGATCAGGAATGTTAAAATGTACAAATCTTATCTTCTCACTAAACTCGAAAAATATAGGATCTTCAAATTGACTATAAGTTATAATGGTAACCTCATGATGAAGTACATCAGCCAAATAATTTGCTTTTACATTCAGCATTCGTTCTGTACCTGCAGAATCTTTCAGATTTGGAAAAAAGTATGCTATTTTCATTATAATCTATTTACTCCAAATAAAAGATGTGTATCTGAAAATAAAGTAAGGTAATATATTATAATATTTTATCATTTTACTTTGAGAAAAATCTTTATAGTTAGCTGTTTTCTTTACGAATTTATGCCACTCTGCTAATTCTTTATTTGCATCAGAAAAAGACATATGATGTAGAATTCTGTAATACATTTCTACCAAATTTTTCAGAGATTTTATTGTAAATTCATTTTTATTTTTTGATAAATTCGATTTATTTTCTAAATATTTTTGGTAATAATACCTAATAACAGTTTCTACACTTTTTCTATTCTTACGAATACTTTCAGGCGCAATCGTTTGTCCATCTCTTCCTATAAAATAACGATATAACTGCAAATTTGTATAATATAAATCTTTTGCAAAAAATAGTGGAATTGAGGCAAAAAGTGTATCTGTATAGAATACTTTTTCTGGGAAATCTATTTCTGATTTTCTCAAAATTTCAGTTTTATATGTCAAACGATGCATCACAAAAACATCACCTTCTAACTTATTTATTTCTTCATCAAGTTGATAAACTTGATTGTTTTTTAAATGAGGTAAAGTCTGAAGCTCCTCTCTATTTTCGAAAACAAATTCTTTTACAAAATCCGTTACAATAACATCAGAATTAATCAGTTGTAATTCATTTACAAATTTTTCAAATTCTTGTTTGTCATACCAATCGTCAGAATCTAATACTTTACAATATTTTCCCTTTGCTTCTTTTATTCCTCTTTTTAAAACAGAACCATATCCCCCATTTTCTTTGTTAATCACAACAAAGTTTTGCGGATATTTTTCTTCATACTCTTGTGCTATTGATAGAGAATTATCAGGACTACCATCAATAATCAAAAGTATTTCTACTAAAGAGAATAATTGTTCTTTTATAATCAGTGAATCCAAGCACTTACATAAATATTCTTGGGTATTGTAAATAGGTATTATGATAGTTAATAATTTATTCATTTTCTAGTTTTGTTCTAGTTTTGTGATTCTACAACTTCCAAAGCTCTTGCAACGACTTGGTGCATGTCGTAATATTTGTACTCTGCTAATCTTCCTCCAAAAATAACGTTTGACAGTTGATCTGCTAATTGTTTATATTTTTCATAAACAATTTGATTTTTCTCATCGTTTATTGGGTAATAAGCTTCTTGACCTTCGGTCATATCTTGTGGATTTTCTCTTGTAATAATTGTTTTCGGCTGCGTACCAAATTCGAAATGTTTATGTTCTATAATTCTCGTAAATGGAATTTGACTTTCTGTATAATTAACAACAGCATTTCCTTGGTAATTTGGTTGATCTAAAATTTCATTTTCAAATCTTAAACTTCTATAATCCAAATGACCAAATTGATAATCAAAATATTCATCAATTTTACCTGTGTAAACTACATTATTCGCAAGTGAATCTAAGTTTTCTTTATCCGAAAAATAATCTACATTTAGCTTTATTTCAATCCCTTCCAACATTTTTTCTACAAGAGCTGTATAGCCGCCAATTGGAATCCCTTGATAAGTATCGTTAAAATAATTATTATCAAATGTAAATCTAAAAGGTAAACGTCTAATGATAAATGCTGGAATTTCTGTAGCTGGTCTTCCCCACTGTTTCTCTGTATAACCTTTTATAAGTTTTTCATAAATATCTTTTCCACCTAAAACCAAAGCTTGTTCTTCTAAGTTTTTAGGCTCTGTAATATGTTTATATTCTGCTCTTTGTTCTTCTATTTTCTCGAAAGCTTCTTGTGGAGTTTTTACACCCCAAAGCTGATAAAACGTATTCATATTAAAAGGAAGATTGTACAATTCTCCTTTATAATTGGCAATTGGTGAATTAGTATATCGATTAAATTCTACAAAAGAATTGACATAATCCCAAACAACTTTATTACTCGTGTGAAAAATATGAGCACCATATTTATGTACATTTATTCCTTCAACTTTTTCGGTATAGACATTTCCAGCGATATGATTTCTACGCTCTATCACCAAGCACTTTTTACCTTGCTTTGTCATTTCGTGCGCGAATATCGCTCCGAACAAACCACTTCCTATTATTAAATAATCGTATTCTTTTTTCATAGTTGTTAGTTATTAATACTTGATAAAGTTATCATTAACATCTTAATCATTTAAATCTTTATATAAAACAGATGAATGGTTAAGACGTAAATATTTATTCTCTTCAATTTTATCTAGTTTAACCTCATCTAAACCAATTAAATTCATGACTAAAGGATATAAGTACATGATAGAAACAGGTTTATCCGTAGGTTTAGTAAAGTTATAAGAATTTTGTTGTTCTTTTCTTGCAAACCAAACATAAAATGGAACTTTTGTAGATTCTTTAGAATCTGTATGTATTAATTTACCATCATTTTGCTTTAAACCATGATCTGTAAAATAAACAAGTGCTGCATTTTTCCCTTTTAACTCTTTGAATATCTGCCCTATTAAACGATCTGTATAATGAATTGAATTATCATAACAATCAAACTCATTATCTTCATTAAAATACGTTTCATTATCTGGGTATCTTAAACAGGGATTAGGATGACTCCCATTTATATGTAATAAAATTAGTTTTTTTCCTTTCTTTTGAAGAGTTTCTTTCAATTGTGGTAAAATTTCGACATCATATCCATTAATCCACATTTTATTTTTTGAGAAAGAAGCGATTTCTGTTACTCCTTTTATATTATTCTGTGTTGATAACCATGTCGTATTGTACCCATAATTATTAGCTAAATTAATTACATTATCTGACATTTTCTCAAAATCATTCTCGAAATGATCCGGCTCTATAAGACTCATCGTTAAAGGTATACTTAAATTTGTTATACCTGCTGGAGAATTGGCATCCTTGAAAATATACATATTTTCTTTTTCTTTCAATTGTTCAGGAGTTGTGTTACGAGAATAACCATACAATGACATATTCTGACGTCTTCCAGATTCTCCTATCAACACAATTAAATTTTCAATTCCTTCATGAGATTTCTTATACGTATAATTTACAACATTATCTTTCACTCCATTCATACGCTTTTGTAGCTCATACGCTCCTTTAAAATCTCTGAAATGATAAAATGTATTTTTCACCATTGGACTACCTCCTTTTGCACCTATAAAATGATGTTTAAGTAAAAAAATTCCAGGAAGTACTATCCAAATTATAGAAAATAGTTTTAAATATTTATTTGTCAAATATTTTGAACATTTAATAACAAGAATAATATTAATTCCTAACATAACTAAAGCAATACATAATGGAGCAATATAACTTGTCACCATATTCATCGCTTCAGCTATATTTGAATCCAAAACACTAACAGCCATTCCTATATTGAAACCAGAGCCATAAACAAAATAACAACAATATGATATAAACGAGTTAATTGAAACTAAAAATAAAAGTATAAATGAAAATATCTTTGTATACTTATTTTTATACAAGAAAACACAGAATACAAGAAATGAGATATACATTAAACCATATTCTGCTATGCTTCGAATTGAACTAAATCTATTTACTTTAGAAGATAAATCTGATATAAGATAGTCATAAGAAAATAGAAAACCGAAAATGTAAATAATTAGTGAAAAAAATGATAAAAAGTATAGTATTTTTTTTGTTGGTTTCATTGTTTAATGTGTAAGTGTTGATTATAGAAATAATAAACTATTTTTCATTTCGATTTCGATTTCTTTTAATTATTCCAAGAGTTCTTTTAAAACCTATTTGACCAATCATAAATAATACAAAATCAATAGCCTCTATATTACTTCTATTAAAAATTCTCAAACGAAAATATGCTCTGTTAAGAATAAAATCTTTTTCTTCTAGAGAGAAATAATTTCCTAAAGCTTTAATAATATATCTATAGTATCTATAATACCCTTCAACTCTTTTAAAACCTAGCTGCCTATCTTTAATTGAAGAAAGGTTCTCAGATGAAATCCTAATATTAGCAATCGCATTATTAATACCCAAAACGTTTCCCATATCTGGAAACTCTAACCAAGCTACATTATCACTACCAAAAGCAACTGGAAAATTTTTAAAACCATGTTTTAGATAAGCTTTTCTTGTAAAAAAATGCTCTGTTAAGGTACATCGTCCTTTTCCATTTTGACATCTAAGAAAAAAATCTTTCGCTAATTCTAATTCAGGATTAGAATACAATTCAGTAATTGATTCATCTTTTTCATTAATCTCTCGAGAAGCTAAACGAATTACTTCTATGTTTTCTAGTTTATTATCATTGATACTATAAAATTCCTCAATTACATTTGGCTCAAGAGTGTCATCGTCTCCAAGTATCATTAACCATTCTTCTTGTTTAGATAGCTTAATGCATCTATCCCATTGAAAAACAAGATTATCTTTACCTAAATTATCTTCAAATTTTTGATAAGAAATTTGAATACTATCAGAGTATCTTTCTATTATTTCTATTGGATCATTTGGACTATTATCGTTACCAATATATAAATTAAAATTTTTATTCGTTTGATTTGCTAATGATTTTAAACATTTATCAAAAAACGTAATTTTATAATAGGGTATTATTATGGCTAATTTTGTTTTCATTTTTATATGTAGCTAACCTTATTGAATATTTAATAAGATTTTTTTGTACTTTATATTTTAAAAAAATCACTTTAAATTCGTTAATATTTATCTCCTACAAGACCTCCTGTTTTATTTATATTCCAAGAACTTGAATCATTTGCTGTTTTTTGATAAAATTTTTCTTCATGAGTTAAATTATTAAAATCCTTATACCACCCTCCATGTTTAGCAATAAATAAATTTGAGATTCTTATTCCATTATAAAATGATATATTATCAAAAAAACAAGGATAATTAGGTTTATATAATGCAAAAGTAGTATCAAGATCTACCTTATAAATATTTTTTTCTATTTCATGATTCCAAAATTTTCTTTCCCATTTCAAAACCTTTTCTTTTAATGGAAAATGATCTGGTATATCATCAATTTTTAATGCAAAACCTACTTTAGTTATTGTTTTAAAATACTTATCTAAGTAACTTAACATTATAGCCATAAAGTCTTTTGGTAGATTATCATTTGGAACAATATCTGCATCTGTTATAACATAGTAGCCTTGCCCATATTTTTTCTGTAGTTCTTTATTCTCAAAAAATACCATATGTCCAGCATTTTTTTGCATATATTCTACTGTAACTTGATTTTCTATTTGTTTATAATATTCTAACAAAGGAGGATATGTAGATTTATTATCAATGATTATGATATTTTCAAATCCTCTTTTTAGAAGAAAATTAACAAGTTGTTTTAAATAAAATAATTGATTAAAATTGATAATAAGAATAGGTATTGATAGTGAATCTTTTCTTTGTTTTTTTATTAAAGAATTCGTTCTTATCAAATACTGATAGTATAAAAAAGTTAAATGATTTTTAATTCTTTTAAACATACTTTACTTTATAATTTTTCCCATTTATTTAAAATTATCTTTGGCGTTTTATCTATTAAAAATAATCCGATAAGTGAACTTGATAGTAATATAGCCTCAGGAGTTCTTATTTTTAATAATTGTTCACAAATAAATAGAAGATTCTTAAATTCTCTTTCTTTGATTACTTTAATAGATAAATTTTTTAAATGAAATAAAGTATCATTCTTCAATAAGAGAAAATTAAATTCTTTTGAAATAAAATACTTTTGAAAAAATGTATATAATAAAGAATAATTAAACTTATTTAATTGTTTATTGTACTCAAATGTCTTTGTATTTGAATGTTGTCTATAATAAAATAGAGGTTTATTAATTATTTCAAACTTTAATATATTTATAGTCTTCGAAAAAATATTAATTAAAAATTCTGCTTCTTGACCTCTTAATATTTTTTCATTAAATTTAAAACTCCCCTTAACTAGGAATTCTTTTTTAAATAGTATACTAGGTGTCAAAACATTAAAATTTTCACCCCAGATCATATAATCATATAAAATATTATTCTCAATCACTATGTCATACCGCTTGATTATTTCCAATTCAGAATTAACTGTAAAGTGTGAACAAATAATAATATCATTATTCTTAATATTGTTTATCTTATCAGAAACAAATGTATCAACCATCACATCATCGCTATCAAACCAATTGATATATTCACCTTTTGAAATATCAAATCCGTAGTTACGTGCCCCATTTCCTCCTGATTTATATACACTTGGACGTTTATGGTAAGAAATTCTATTGTCTTTTTTTATGTAGCTTGATAAAATTTCCTCAGTATGATCTGTACTTCCGTCATCTACCACAATACATTCCCAATTTTGGTAAGTTTGCCCAATAATCGAATCTAATGTTTCACCTATTAAATCTGCTCGATTATAGGTAGGAATGATGATTGAAACTAGAGGCGATACCTTATTTTCCATTTTTTCCATTTTCTATTGAAGATTGTAACCCTGACAAAAGTTTCTTTTCTGAAAATAATTCAATCATTTTTTGTTTATTAAAAATCATTTCTTCTTTTGTTAATTCAAAATTAATAGAATTATCATTTAACTCATTCTCATAATTATAAATAATTATATTTTGTCTTTTTAAAAATTGATAAAACGTATTCTTTTCACTTAAAAAAACCTTAGCTCCGAAATAAATTAATGTTATTATATTACCAATTGCTTGTTGTCTTCTATTATTAAGAATCGCAATTTTAACATCATTCAACAATTCAGAATAATCACTCAGTGGTATAAAATCTTCCAAAAATGTAACTTCTATATTTTTAGAAGATATTTCATTTTTTACAAAATTGATATAATTCTTTTCTCCATATGAGAATGGAATTACAACTTCTACATCACTTAAATTATAATTTTTGATTTTATTTATAACATCTAAATGATTTCCATTTGGAAAACCAGAATGTCCGATAATTATTTTGTTTTTATTTTGTTTTATTTCTATTTTAATATTAACTATAAATTCTAAAGGATAATATCCAAAATAAAAGAAAGGCCTTTTTATATTTAATAATTCACATTGAAATTTATATTCTTCATCAAAAGCAAACCCAAAATAATCAACTCTTTTTAAATTATTTAACTTCTCGTTTCTTCTAATTATTTGATATTCTTGTTTTGAGTAATATAAATCTCTTTTTAGTTTTCTTATGATTGGAAAAAGATAATATTTCAACTGCTCTTTAAAACTAAATCTGTTCGATTTAGTTTTAAAGTGTTTATAAGTTATTGTATCTAATAATACGTTATCTGGATACAACAGCTTATCTTCATATGTTTCAAAACCGAACAATAACCAAACAACCTTGTTACTTTTATTAATAAATTGAAGATATTTAATTAATTCATTAGGTAAGGAATGAAAAATTATGATTGAATCATTAAATAATTCAAAAAAATTTTGACTTAATTCAAAAAAATGAAAAGTATCGTTAAGTTTTATATGTTTTATATTTTCTCTAATAGTTCCATAAATATAAAACTCATTCTGATTTGGAGACACCTTTTCGAATTGGTAGTATGCTGAATTAATAAATTTCTCATCAGAACTTATATGAATTATTTTATGCATCAAAAAAGACTTTTATTTCTTCTATAATAAGATTTTGCTCTTTCTCTGTTAATTCATAATAAAATGGTAATCTTAACAGACTGTCAGTAAAATTGTCTGAATTAGGAATATCTATTTCTAAATTGTTTTTTAAGAAAAAATCACTTTTATTGAGACTTAAATAATGAAAAACAGAAAGAATATCTTTCTCTTTTAAATATTTAATTAACGCTGTTCTTTCTTCATAACTTCTACAAACCATGTAAAACATATGAGCGTTATTGGTTGAATAATTAGGAATTATAGGTAGTTTAATATCACCTTTTTCCATTAAATCATTTAATCCATTCATATAACGATTCCATATATCAATTCGTTTGCTTTGGATTTTATCTAAATTTTCTAATTGAGCATATAGGAATGCCGAGATAATTTCTGAAGGTAAAAAAGATGACCCTAAATCTACCCATCCATATTTATTCACTTCACCTCTAAAAAAAGCACTTCTATTTGTTCCTTTTTCTCTTATGATTTCCGCGCGTTCAAAATACTTTTCATCATTAACAACCAACATTCCTCCTTCTCCAGCAATAATATTTTTTGTTTCATGAAAAGAGAATGCTGCAAAATGACCAATTGAACCTAATGCTTTTTTAGTTCCATCAGCGAATGTATAATAACTATCAATTGCTTGGGCGGCATCTTCTACTACAAAAATATCATGCTGTTTAGCTAAATTCATAATAGCTTCCATATCACAAGCTACTCCTGCGTAATGAACAGGAACAATAACTTTTGTTTTTGGTGTGATATGTTTTTCAATTTCTCTCGGGTCAATATTTGGATTATCACTATAAGAGTCTACAAAAACAATTTTTGCTCCACGAAGTGCAAACGCATTAGCTGAAGAAACAAAAGTATAACTAGGCACAATAACCTCATCACCTTCTTTTATATCACAAAGTATTGCTGCCATTTCTAAAGCATCTGTACAAGATGTTGTTAGCAATACTTTTGGAAAACTATATTTTTCTTCAAAAAAATTCTGGCATTTTTTTGTAAATAAACCGTCTCCAGATATTTTACCTGATTTTACAGCTTCTTCTATATATTTTAATTCGTCACCAATAATGAATGGTTTGTTAAAAGGTATGGTCATTTTATACTAATTTAATTCTCAATTTATTAAATATTACTCTTTCTCCCGTATCATCATATACAGCATCTATAATTTTTAACATACCACTGCCACAGACAACAATTGGATTACCATTTTGAATATATAAAAACTTTCCAGGACATCTATTTATGATTTCTACTTCCTCTATTAAAATGACATTTAAAATACGAATAAATCTATTTTCATACAAAGTTTTAGCTCCATTATATGGAAAACCAACACTATCTACAAATCTTAAAATCTGTTCTGAAGACTGATCCCAATTGATTGAATAATCATCTTCATTTCTCCATAAACTGTATGTAGCTTTTATTTCATCTTGAACTATTTCTATTAACTCTCCATCTTCTAAAAGTTCTACTATTTCAATAACTATTTGAGAATATAGATTACTTATTTTTTCAATTACATCATTAATTTTTATAGGATAATCTATTAAAATTGATTTTTGTAATATAATATTACCTTTATCAAATTCAAAATTTGCCCTAATTGCCGAAACACCTATCTCTTGATCATTATTAAGAAGTGCCGTGACTAAAGGATTAAATCCTCTATATTTTGGTAATAACGAATCATGTAATACAATCAAATCTTTACATTCTTTAATCATCCATTTCCACCCAATAGCAAACTGTATGGTTGATTGTGGTATATCTGTGTTTTCTTTTTTATATAAACTTATATTATTTTTTTTACATAAAGTTTCAATTTCTGCACTATAATCATACTGAATATTCCTATCTATACCAACAACAACAAATAAAATTTTCTCTAAATGTTTTTGCGATAATTTTTCTAAAACATCTAATCCTTTTTTACCCAATAAATATAATCCTATAGTATGCATGAATTATCAATTTTAATCATTATATAAAAATTAAGTTCTTGATTTTTTTCTTTATTAAAGAAGCTCTTGAACATCTCTCTTTTAAATTTTGCAATCATGTTTTTAAAGTACAATAGTTAATAAAAATTAGCATCAAGTAATAGAGAACTACCAGGTCTTATTTTTTTTCCACTATTAAAGAAATCAGATTCTATTACAGAAATTGTTTTGGCATTAATTAATACATCACAAAAATCTTTAGGATTCGTTGTCTTATAAGAAATTTGATATGTGAAAAAGTAATTTTCAGGTCGTAAATTAAATTTAGGAATCTCTAGAGTAATTTCATTATTATTTTTAGTAACTAAATTCATCTCATCTGAAACCCATGAAACAATCTTATTTTCATATTTATCAGTAAAACCACATGCTATAATTAGATTATTTAAATCTAAATTATCATGATTTTCTAATTCAAATTTTATTTTAAGAGAATCTCCTGACAATATCTCTGCTGTAGGTTGATTTAGATTATTAAAAAAAACAACATCAATAACTTCTACTTTTTTATTACCAAGTTTATCTTTTCGCAAAATAATTGGTTCATCAAAACTTCCTGCTGTATCTATTAAATATTTAGAAATAGTATTTTCAATTTCTCCTACATATTCTAAAGTTCCATTTTTCATATAAACACCAGAATCACAAAGAGTTTTAACCGCTCCAATATTATGACTTACAAAAAGTACGGTTCTACCTTCACCTTTGGTCACATCCCCCATTTTCCCGAGACATTTCTTTTGAAATTCGGCATCACCAACAGCAAGAACCTCATCTACAATCAGAATTTCAGATTCTAAATGTGCAGCTACTGCAAAGGCTAAACGTACATACATACCTGAAGAATAACGTTTAACAGGTGTATCAATATAACGCTCTACTCCTGCAAAATCAACAATTTCATCAAACTTGCGTGTGATTTCTTTACGCGTCATTCCAAGAATAGCTCCGTTTAAATAAATATTTTCACGACCTGTCATTTCAGGATGAAAACCTGTACCTACTTCTAATAGAGATGCAATACGGCCTTTATATTTTATAGATCCTCTAGTTGGTTTTGTAACACGAGAAAGTAACTTTAATAAAGTTGATTTACCAGCTCCATTTCGCCCAATAATCCCGACAGCCTGTCCTTGTTCCACTTGAAAATTGATATCTCTTAACGCCCAAACATAATCAGAATCTCCTTTTTGCGTACGATCATTTGTTTCACCAATTTTAAGATAAGGATCTTCTTTTCCTCTTACATTTGCCCACCAACGTTTGATATCATGTTGCAATGATCCTGTTCCTACTTCACCTAAACGATACTGTTTCGAAACATTTTCAACATCTAAAACTATATTTTTTGACATAATTAAATTCTTAAAAATTAAACAGTATCCATAAATGATTTTTCAACTTTATTAAAGATAATAGTTCCTATCATTAATGTAACTAAAATGAAAAAAGTAGAATACAACAACATACCTAAATTAAAATCTCCTACACCCAAGTAAGCATATTTGAAACATTCAAAAATACCTGTCAAAGGATTAACATCAGCAATCCATCTATACTTTTCTGGAATTGATGAAACTGGATAGACAACAGGTGTAACATACATATACAAAGAAACTCCGAAACTCAATAGCATCGATAAATCTTTATATTTTGTCGTCATAGAAGAAAAAATCATTCCTGTTCCCATTGCAAAAGCAGCCATCAGAATAATCAAAAATGGCGTTGCTAACACCCATAAATTAGGATGTACATTACCATCTACAATAAAGTAATACAACAAGAAAGCTAAAAACAAGCCGTATTGGACAGCAAATTGCATCAAATTAGATGTTACAATAGCCAATGGCATTACTAAGCGAGGAAAATAAACTTTTCCAAAAATGGATGCATTTCCTCTAAATACATTTGAGGTATTATTTAAACAAGATGAAAAATAGTTCCAAAGAATAACTCCAGATAAATAAAAAGGAATTTTAGGAGCTCCATCTGTTGATAAATTAGCAATATTACCAAACACAATCACATACATAATTGTCGTAAATATTGGATTGATAAAAAACCACAAAGGCCCTAAAATAGTTTGTTTAAAAGAAGTGACAAAATCACGTTTAACAAGCATATAAACCAAATCTCTATACCTCCAAACTTCTTTTAAGTTCAAAGAATACAAAGATGATTTGGATTCAATAACTTGCGACCAACTCTGATTTGTTTCTGAGTTTAAACTCATAAAATAAATAAATTTAGGTTGTTTAAAATTTTAGGTTCTTTTTCCAGAACCTAATATTATTTAATTATACTGTTTTTCGTAATAGTTTTGGTAATCGCCAGATGTCACATTATCCAACCATTCTTTGTTAAATAAAAACCAATCTATTGTTAGACTCAAACCTTGCTCAAAAGTCACACTTGGTTTCCAGCCTAACTCTTCGTTGATTTTTGTTGCATCAATCGCGTAACGTAAATCGTGTCCTGGACGATCTTTTACAAATGTGATCAATTGCTCCGAAGTTCCTGCTTCTTTTCCTAACTTTTCGTCCATTTGCTTACACAATTCTTTCACCAAATCGATGTTTTTCCACTCATTAAAACCTCCTACATTGTAAGAACCTCCATTTTTTCCTTCATGAAAAACTAAATCAATCGCTTTGGCATGATCGATCACGAATAACCAATCACGTGTATATTTTCCATCTCCATAAATTGGAAGTGGGTTTCCGTTTAAAATATTATGAATACACAATGGAATCAATTTTTCTGGAAAATGGTTTGGTCCATAATTATTTGAACAATTCGTCATTACAATTGGTAAACCGTAAGTATCATGATATGCTCTCACAAAATGATCTGAAGATGCTTTTGATGCCGAATAAGGTGAATGCGGATCATACGATGTTTCTTCCGTAAAGAATCCTTCATCTCCCAAAGCTCCGAAAACCTCATCTGTCGAAACATGATGAAAACGTTTTCCTTCGAAATTATTGTTCCAAATTGTTTTTGCTGCATTCAACAAATTCACTGTTCCAATCACATTTGTCATTACAAAATCCAACGGATTCGTAATTGAACGATCCACGTGGGATTCGGCAGCTAAATGAATAACACCGTCTGGTTGATGTTGTTTAAAAACTTCTAAAATATGTTTTGCGTCAGTAATATCAGCTTTTACAAATTCGTAATTTGATTTACTTTCGATGTCTTTCAAATTCTCTAAATTTCCTGCATACGTCAACGCATCAAGATTGATGATTTTTGTTTCAGGATATTTTAAGACAAATTCTCTTACAACGTGGGAACCGATAAAACCAGCTCCACCTGTAATTAAAATAGTATTCATAGTATTTTTAATAGTCGTTATTTTTAGTCGTTACCAAATAAATCGCGTGTATAAACTTTCTCTTTTACATCTGCTAATTCAGGTGCATTTCGATTCGAGATAATCACGTCACACTCTTGTTTAAAAGCTTCAAAATCTTTTATCACTTTCGATCCAAAGAAAGAATCTTCCTTCAAAACTGGTTCATAAACTACAACCTCTATTCCTTTTGCTTTGATTCGTTTCATTACTCCTTGAATTGCTGATGCTCTAAAATTATCTGATCCAGATTTCATAATCAAGCGGTAAACTCCAACTTTTTTTGGATCTTTTGCAATGATAGAATCTGCAATAAAATCTTTTCGAGTTCTATTTGCATCTACAATTGCTTGAATAATATTATTTGGAACCGCATCATAATTCGCTAACAATTGCTTTGTATCTTTTGGTAAACAATAGCCTCCATATCCAAAAGATGGATTGTTGTAATGCGAACCAATACGAGGATCTAAACCAACTCCTTCGATAATTTGCTTGCTATCTAAATTAAAAGTTTGTGCATAACTATCTAACTCATTAAAGTAAGCAACACGCAATGCTAAATAAGTATTCGAAAATAATTTGATTGCTTCTGCTTCTGTTGAATGTGTAAACAACGTCGGAATATCTTTCTTAACTGCACCTTCTTTCAACAAATTAGCAAATATTTCGGCTCTTTCACTCTGCTCTCCAATAATAATTCTTGATGGATATAAATTATCATACAATGCCTTTCCTTCTCTTAAAAATTCTGGAGAAAAAAGAATATTTTGATAATCTAATCGTGATTTTAAATCTTCAACAAAACCTACTGGAACTGTCGATTTTATGATTACTATCGCGTTTGGATTGTGTTGTTTGACATCCTTTACAACCGATTCTACACTTGATGTATTGAAATAATTCGTTTTTGGATCATAATCTGTAGGCGTTGCAACAATAACATATTCTGCATTTGCATACGCAGTTTCTTTGTCTAAAGTTGCTACAAAATTAAGGGCTTTATTCTGCAAAAAATCTTTTATTTCAGCATCTTCTATTGGAGATTTTTTTGCATTGAGCATTGCAATCTTTTCTGGAACAACATCTAATGCGACTACCTCGTTATGCTGAGCTAATAAAATCGCATTAGACAGACCTACATAGCCTGTCCCTACTATTGCTATTTTCATTTATGGTTATTTATAAATTAGTTTAAGAGAACAAATTTAGTGAAATTCTCTCAATATAAATATCAATTTACTAAAAATGAGGTAATAACCAATCTAATCATTCGCTAACACAATAAAAAATCACTATTAACCTATCAATGAATCAATTATTAGATTAAATTTAATTTCTCTTTCGAAAAATTTCGAACAAAATTAGTTAGGTCTTAATATTCAAATTAACTTTACAACAAATCAAATTTAAACACAATGTCTGTAAATAAAGAAATAAAACGAATTACTACCGAAACTATTCGTAACATGAAATTTCAAGGTGAAAAAATTTCGATGTTAACAGCTTATGATTTTACCATTGCTTCTCTTGTAGATGCTGCTGGGACTGAAATTATTTTAGTTGGCGATTCTGCTGCAAATGTAATGGCTGGTCACGAGACTACTTTACCTATCACATTAGATCAAATGATTTACCATGCTCAATGTGTGGTTCGTGGTGCAAAACGAGCTTTAGTAGTTGTTGATTTACCTTTCGGAACTTATCAATCTGATCCACAAAAAGCTTTAGAATCTTCAGTTCGAATTATGAAAGAATCTGGTGCACACGCAATCAAATTAGAAGGAGGAAAAGAAATTGAAGAATCTATTCGTCGTATTGTAAATGCTGGAATTCCAGTAATGGGACATTTAGGACTTACACCACAATCTATCTATCAATTTGGATCTTATAAAGTTCGTGCAAAAGAAGATGAAGAAGCAGAAAAATTAATCAATGACGCAAAATTACTAGAAGAATTAGGATGTTTTTCTTTGGTAATGGAGAAAATTCCTGCTGATTTAGCTTCTAAAGTTACTGCGGCGATTAATATTCCTACTATCGGAATTGGAGCAGGTTCTAATTGTGATGGACAAGTTCTAGTTGTACACGATATGTTAGGGCTTAATAACGAATTCAAACCAAAATTTGTTCGTAAATATTTAAACTTAGAAGATCAAATTCATCAAGCAATTGGACAATATGTTACCGATGTAAAATCTGGTAATTTTCCAAACGCAAATGAACAATATTAAATTTTAGTTGAAAGTTTTGAGTGTTGAACGTTTCTTCTCGGCGCTCAAAAATTTTCAAACAATACTCAAACATGAATCCAGAAATTTTATTCGAAGACAATCATTTGTTAATCATTAACAAAAAAGCAGGTGAATTAGCACAAGGAGACGAAACGGGAGACATTCCGCTTATCGACAGTCTGAAGGACTATATAAAAAAACGCGATAATAAACCAGGAAATGTTTTCTTAGGATTGGTCCACCGTTTAGATCGACCAACTTCTGGTGTGTTGATTTTTGCTAAAACTTCGAAAGCTTTAACACGAATGAACGAAATGTTTCAGAAACGAAATATTGACAAAATTTATCGTGCCATTATACAAAGTAAACCGCCAAAAAATTTTGAGCGTTTAGAGCATTATCTAAAGAAAAATCCAAAAAATAATAAAACAACTGTTTATTCTAAACCAACTGCTGATGCAAAAAAAGCAATTCTAGAATACACTTATTTAGGCGCTTTGGATACTTTTCATTGTGTTGAAGTGAAATTATTTACAGGTCGTTCGCATCAAATTCGTGCGCAACTTTCTTCTGTTGGTTGCCCTATCAAAGGTGATTTGAAATATGGCGCGAAACGTTCTAATCCTGACGGAAGTATTTGTTTACATGCACATCGCATTACATTTGAGCATCCTGTCAAAAAAGAAGAAATTACAATCATAGCTCCAGTCCCGAAAGATGCAATTTGGCAAGCAACGAACAAATTTAATTCGTAAATTTGTCTCTTATTTGTTTGTCAAATGAATAGCATTTTTTATTTCATAATTTATCAAATTTCACGTTTACCTCTTTCGGTTTTATACAGATTTTCAGACTTCCTGTTCTTTCTGCTATATACTGTTATTGGTTATAGAAGACGTGTCATTAGAACAAATTTAGAAAATTCTTTTCCTGAAAAATCTCACGAAGAAATCAAAGAAATTCACAAAAAATTCTATGCTAATTTTTGTGATTATTTGGTCGAAACCTTAAAAAGTTTTTCTATTTCTCAAGAAGAATTGGACAAACGATTTACATATTCTAATCTCGACGTTTTTAATGAAATAAAAACTGAAAAACGAGATGTAATGATGATGTGCGGGCACATTTTCAATTGGGAATGGTTTATTGGAACGGTGAAACATTTACCAACAAAAGAAAGTGCAGCTGTCTATCATAAAATTAGAAATCCTTTTTGGAACGATAAAATCAATGCTATGCGTAGTCGTTTCGGGACAAAAGCGTTAGACATGAAAGATGTGTTGCGTTTTATGATGAAAGCTCCAAATGATGGAGAATTAGCATATTTATTTGTCGCAGATCAAAGTCCAAAACAATCGGCTGTTCATTACTTTATTGATTTTCTAAATCAAAAAACGCCTGTTTTTAATGGTTTTGATAAGATTGCACGTCGTAAAGATATGGGAGTTGTATTTTGTCAAACCGAAAAAATAAAACGCGGTCATTATCACACAACCTTTATTCGACTACAACCTCAACAAGAAAAATTTGAAGAAAATGAAATTGTTCATCAATTTTTTCATCATTTAGAACAAACCATTCAACAACATCCAGATAATTGGCTTTGGAGCCACAAACGTTGGAAATATGCCGATTTGTAATTTTAAATATTCATGAAAACAGCAATTGCAATCTTAAATTGGAATGGCGAGAAATTATTGCCTCAATTTTTACCTTCAGTTATTAACAATTCTAAAAACGCAGAAATATATGTAATTGATAACGCGTCGACTGACAACTCTATCCAATTGTTGAAAACTCAATTTCCTTCTGTAAAAGTCATTCATAACAAAGAAAATTATGGTTTTGCACAAGGTTATAATAAAGGTTTAAAATACATTGATGCAGAGTATTTCTGTTTATTAAATTCGGATGTTGAAGTAACTGAAAATTGGATAGAACCAATTGAAAAATTATTTAACAATAATCCTGACATTGCTGCTATTCAACCCAAAATATTAGACTACAAAAACAAAGAATATTTTGAATATGCAGGCGCTGGAGGAGGTTTCATCGATAAATTTGGTTATCCATTTTGTCGTGGACGTATTTTCTCTACTTTAGAAAAAGATAAAGGACAATACAACGATACAACTCAAATTTTTTGGGCAACTGGCGCGAGTCTCTTTATCCGAAAGAAAGATTTCTTTGAACAAAATGGTTTTGATGAAGAATTCTTTGCACACATGGAAGAAATTGATTTATGTTGGCGATTAAACAATGCTGGACGAAAAATTTATTATTGTGGAGAATCAACTGTTTATCATTTGGGTGGCGCTACTTTAGATAAAGCAAATCCAAAAAAATGGTATTTGAATTACCGAAATAGTTTGTGGATGATGCTTAAAAATCTACCTGCTAACAAACTTTTCCCAATGCTTTTCACACGTCTTTCTATGGACGGAATTGCTGCTATTGCTTTTTTACCAAAACAAGGACTTCCACATGTTTGGGCTGTTTTCTTATCACATATGCATTTTTATTTTGGTTTTACAAAAATGTATAAAAAACGTCAACAACATCAATCAAAAAACTATTCAGATAAAAAATTATTACCTTTTCAATATTTCATACAAAAACGCCAATATTTTAAAGATTTGAAATAATTATTGTTTTAATACACTTTAAATCAATTCATAAATTTTTGCAAATTTTTGATTCTATTTTTGTAGAATCAAAAACTTTTCATATCATTGTAATCAAATTAAACTACAATGAGAACAATATTAACATTATTAACCTATTGCACGATACTTTCTACTTCAGTTTTAGCCCAAAAATTAGAAGTTACTTATCAAGAAGTTGTTAAAGTAAATCCTGATGAATTTAAAAGTTCTATAAACTTTTCATCAAATGGGAAATCAAGTTCAATTCCTAAAGATGTTTATGATAATATGATCAAAGATATGCAAGAACCGAAAGATTTTTTATTAACTGTTTTTGACAACGAAACAACTTACAAAAAAATAGAAAAAATAGACAATCAACAACATTCAGGAGGAATGCGTATTAGTATTAGTTTTGGAGATTCTGGAAGCGGTTTATACAAAAATTTATCTTCAAAAGAATATTACAAAAGCGTGAAATTGATGGATAAATCTTATACCATAAAAGACCAATTAAAAGATTACAAATGGCAATTATCTCGTGAAACAAAAAAAATTTTAGGATTTGATGTGAGAAAAGCAACTTCTATTGTAGATAGTACTACAACCGCAACTGCATGGTATACTCCAAATATTCCAGTGAAGGATGGTCCTGGAATGTATGATGGCTTACCTGGTTTGATCTTAGAAGTTGAAATTAAAAATACGAAAAATAAAGGTATAGAAAGTAATATTATGCGAGCTATAGAAGTAAAAGAAATGCCTAATCTTAAACCTTTAGAAAAACCTAAAGATAAAAACATTATTTCAGATAATGAATATAAAACATTAATGGAAAAACAAATGGAACGTTTTAAACAAATGCGTTCTGAAGGAATTGATAAAAAAGATTAGAAATAAATTATTTTATTTATGAATGATTTCTAACAATAGTCTGAATTGTAATCGCTTAAAATTGAATATTTTTTACATATATTTTGTTTTATTCACATTTTAAAAACTTATATTTAGTACTAAATTAATCTTAATAAATAAAAATACTATGAAAGCTTTAATCATCGTAGATATGCAGTACGATTTCCTACCAGGAGGTTCTTTGGCTGTAAATGATGGAGATAAAATTATAGAACGTATAAATAAGTTACAAGAAAAATATGATATCGTTGTTGCAACCCAAGATTGGCATCCTGCAAATCACAAAAGTTTTGCTTCTCAGCATCTAGAAAAGAATACTTTCGATGTAATTGAGTTGAATGGTAATCGTCAAGTTTTGTGGCCAGATCATTGTATACAAGGCACTAAAGGAGCAGAAATACACAAAGATATTAAACAAAATAAAATAAGTGCGGTTATCCGAAAAGGAATGAATCCAGAAGTTGATTCGTACAGTGCTTTTTTTGATGTAAATAAAAAGAATCCAACAGGTTTACATGGATTCTTAAAAGATCACAATATCACAAGTGTTTATATTTGTGGTTTAGCTGCAGATTATTGTGTTTACCACACTGCAAAAGATGCTTTAACATTAGGTTATACAACATATATTTTAGAAGGAACTACAAAGGCTATTAATCAAGACCTTTTTGATGAACTAAAAGAAGATTTTATAAAAAAAGGAGGAAATGTCTCGACGTATTTATTATAACTAAACAATAAATCGCTGAATACAAATGTCATTTGAAAAACCTTAACTTTTTGAATGACATTTTATTTTTTAGAATAAATTCAAAAATTCTCTGTAACATTCGTCTACAAAAGCAGACTAATTAGACAAATACAACAATTATGAAAAAAGCTATCTTAACATTTGCCTTAGGAATTATTACAACTACAATTTCTATTGCACAAGACAATAAAATACAAAATATTGATGCAACTTATGTAATGGAAGTTAAAATGGATTACGAAAAAACCATGAAAACAATTCCAGAAGCATATCGAGCTCAAGTTGGAGGAATGCTGAAAGCTGAAATTGATGCAGGAATTTTTATGACTTATTTTTTAAAAAGTAATTCTAAGTATTCTACTTTCACATTAGAAGAAAAAGTAAATAATGGTCAAGGTGGATTAGGATTTATTGCCCAACAAATGGCTGCTATGGATAATAAACCAACTTATAAAGACTTTACTATAACACCAAATTTATATTACAAAGAAGTTGATATGGGTGTGAAACAATATTTGATTAAAGATCAAATTCCAGATTTTAAATGGAAAATATCTCGTGAAAAAACCGATATAGCTGGTTACAAAGCAACAAAAGCAGAAGGTGTTATGATGGATTCTATTCCTGTAACTGCTTGGTATGCACCAGAAATCCCTATAAAAGATGGTCCAACTTCTTTAGCTGGATTACCTGGTTTGATTATAAAAGCCGAATTTGAAGCAAATGGGGCTAAATTAATCTACACGTTGAAAGATTTAAAAATTTCTGAAAAAGAATTGAAAATAGCTTTACCTACAAAAGGAGAAGTTGTGACACAAGATCAATTTATGAAAATTGTAATTGAGATACAGAAAAAAATGCAAGAACAAATGAACAGCGGTATAGATACCAAATAAGCTTTTCATAAAATCATCATCAGTTTTTTTTGACTGATGATGATTAAAACTCTTCTAAAAGAGTTAAACTCCCACTAATATATACACATGAAAAAAATACTCTATCTAGTTTTATTCATTACTTCTACCCAACTTTCTTTAGCTCAAGAATGTAAATTGAAAGGATCCGTTGCTGACGAAAATGGGATACCTGTAACCGACGCTTCTGTTTCTATCTTTGATAGTAAAAACGAAGGAAAAGGTTTCCTTTTTACAAGTAATGCTGGTGAATTTGAGTTTAAATTACCTTGTGGCGAAAAATATGATATAGAAATTGAACAGTCTGGTTTCGAAACTTACATTGAAAATGTTGACTTGACTGAAAATATAAACAAAAAGATTAAACTTGCTAAAGGAAAAGAAATTTCTCTTAAAGAAACAATTGTAAAAGCTCAACAAGCGATCAAAGTAAAAGGTGATACAATCGAATTTGATGCTGATTCTTTCAAAGTAGGAAATGAGGAAACATTAGAAGATATTCTTAAAAAATTACCTGGAATTGAAGTTCAGAATGGAAAGGTAATGTACAAAGGAAAACCAATGTCGCAAGTAACAGTTGGTGGACGCGAAGTTTTGGGTGGTAACGAAAAGTTATTAAACAAGAATTTGCCTTCGGATGCAGTTTCTAAAATTCAATTAAACACAAAGTTCAAATCAAATCCGTTTGCTTCTTCATTACAAGAAGATGATGAACAATTCTCGTTAAATATCGAACTAAAAGATGATATGAAGCGTCTTGCTTTTGGTAATGTGACTTTAGGTGGAGACACTGATAAACACACGGATGCACAAGCTAAAGTATTTTATTTTTCAGAAAAAACTGATGCCACATTGATTAATGATTTCAATACATTCGGTAAACAAGTTTTTGATCAGGATGATTATATAAGTTTTTTTGGTGGATATTCTGAGTTTAATTCTGAAGGAAGTATTTACTCATTAAGAGGAAATTCAAACAATCTAAACTTAATGACAAAAAATGATGCGCCAAGTATGAATACCTATAATGGTGCTGTGCATTTTGGTGTTGAACCAAATAAGAAATTAAAAATCTCTGGTTTTGGTTTACTTAATACAAATAATATTCGCTATAATTCTAAATCTGAACGTTACTACAATAACATCGAAACTCCTTATACAACTGTTGATCAGGAACAAAATAAGAGCAATGTTTTGATGGGAATGTCACGTTTACGTTTAGATTATAATCCGAATGATAAAGGACAAATTAAATATCGTCTAAATTTTAATTATTTAGATAGCGAGAATGAGCAATTGGTTGATAGCTATTATAACGATCAAAAAAATAGTTTTAGAAATGTAAATTCTGAACAAAAGAATTACTCATTATCACAAACTTTATCTTATATCCGTAAAGTTGGTCGAGATGATAATGTTGGACTATATTTCCGTCATCAATATCAAAAAGATACACCAGATTACAATGTTTTATCAACAACTAATCCATTTTCATCTTTTGATTTATTCAAGAATTTATCTCAAGTAAATAATCAATTTAATATCAATCAAGATCAAAATTTTGTATTGAATACTGCTCAAGTATATGGAATTTATAATCATTTGCTAACAAATACTTCTAATCTTAAAATAAAAGCTGGAACAAGTTTTAGTACACAAGATTTCGATAATAAAATCTATGATTTCAAAAATTTAATGAATAATAATTTATTAATTAGTAATACAGATTTAGATTATAATGAAACTTTTGCAGATGTAACATTAACAAAAAAAATAGGAAACTTTCAAGTAGATGCTGGTGCGGGAGTTTCATTCTTTAATGAGAAATCGAAATACCAAGATGGAGAAAAATTAAACCGTTCGGAAACAAAAGTTTTACCTCATCTGAATTTGCAATACAAGTTCAACAACGCCACAAGTGTTCGCGCAAGTTATACACAAAACTATAGCTATCCTTATACAAAAGATTTTAATGACTCGTATACGATTCAAAGTTACCAATCGATTTTCTATGGAAATAGGAACTTAAGACAAGCTTTGACGCATACTGCAAGTATCAATTTCAATCATTTTAACTCGTTCACATTCTTTAATGTTTTTGCGAATTTAAGTTATACGTTACAAGAAAAAAGTATACAAACACAATCTGTTTTAAACCGTGATTTTATTATATCTGGAAACGATACAATTGTAAATAACTATCAGTTCAATACCTTAATTAATTCTGGTAATAACCAAGAAACTTATTCAGGATATTTCATGATTGGAAAACGCTTTGCTAAATGGTACAATGCACGATTAACAGGTAATATTTCTACTTCTAATTATTATACAATTACACGAAATATTGAATATGAAAATGGAGTTGTTACAAATGATGATTTGAAGAATGTTAACAATAAAAGTTTTAATCAAACATACAATTTAGAAAACTCATTTACATTCAAAAAGAAATTTGAATTGAAAGCTGGGGTTAATTTAAACCTAAGTAAATACCAATCATTATCTGAACAGAAATTTACGAACTGGCGTCCATACGGGGAAGCTGCTTGGTCCGCTACAAGTAAATTATTAGTTCAGACCGATTTCTCTTATCGTTTACAATACCGTGATGGAGTAGAAATAAACACAGCAAAAGAATGGAATGCTTCTGCACGATATAATATTGCTCGAAAAACTTACTTAACTGTAACAGGAGGAAACTTATTAGGAAATAATATTATTGTTTCGAATAGCTTTACAGATAACTACATATCGACTACAACTAAAAATGTTTTAGGAAGATATTTTATCGTGAGTTTAAGATATAAGTTCTAAATCAATAAATTACATTTATCATACTATTTATCGAAGCGCGTCTAATTTATAGACGCGTTTCTTTTATGATTAATTTTTGTACTTTTAATCCAATCAACAAATCAAAATAATAAATGGAGAATCAACTAGAAGAAATTTACAAAATCATCCAACCAGAAGAATGGGTGAAAAGTTTAACAGACGAACAAATTATTGAACTTTCTAAAGAAACTGATTTCTCGAAAAATATTTTAGATGAAGGACGTGATTATTGCTATTTTTTAGATAAAAAGTTTTACGTAACGCGAGAAAAACATATCGAGTATGTGAACATGTCTTACACTTTGACAGATCCTGCAAATTTAGAAAAAGCATCAACTTTTGATACAATTGTCGAAGAAAACGAAATTTATTTGATTCATAGAATTTCTGTGATTCGTGATGGAGAGTTAATTGATAAATTAGCAGATATCACTGTAAAAGTTTTGGATAACGAAAATGATAGTGGTTCTGGCGTAATTAACAAAAGTAAAAAAGTAAACATCTCTATCAAAGATTTGCGTTTGTACGATATTCTTGTTTTAGAAGATGCAAGAGAAAAAGTATTTACTGATAAAGATTTTGTCCGTAAAGAGTATAGTCGATATTTATGGGTGAGTCCTGATTCGTATTGGGCATATGGAAATTATACGTTCGAATTAATCAATGAACGTGATGATGAATTTGTTTACAAGAAAAACTTTTTCCGTGACGAAAATGGAAATTTAATTGAGAATGAAGAGGGTACGATTTCTTCTGGTAATTCATATACATTTAAACTTGTTAATTATCTAAATCCGACTGATCCAAATCGTGAAATTTTTCCATACATCGATTTTGCTACAAAAAGTACTTGGAAAAAACTATCTAATTTTATATCACCCTATTATGAAGAAGTTATTAACAAAGCTAACTTAGAAAGTTTTGCACCAAGTTTAATAGAGAAATTAAACGAATTTTCAAACATCGAAGATAAAATTGAATATGCGATAGAATATGTTCAAAACCATATTTATTATATCTACAATGCAGACGAAATGAGCGGTCACAAACCGCAAGAAGCAGAAGTAACTTATACAAATAAGCAAGGAGATTGTAAAGCAAAGTCTATTTTATTGAAAGTTATTTTTGATTATTTAGGTTTAGAATCATCCATCATTTTATTGAATTATAATACTGATTTCTATTTCAAATATTATCTCCCTTCGTTGTTGGCATTCAATCATGTGATTGTAAAAGTGAAACATAATAATGAGACATATTACGTTGATGCAACAATGCGTAACGAGTATGGTTACTTAGAAAATAGAAGCTTTATTTATTTTGCACATTATTTAGAAATTAAACCAAATGAAACTTTACAAATTCGTCCTCCTTATAGGTTTCCAAAGTTTTGTATAGATGAAAAAGTTAGTGTAACAGCAAAAGGAAACGAAGGTTTCTTAGAGTCAGAATCTATTTATCGTTACAATCGTGCAAATAATATGCGTAGATATTTCAAGAACACAAATAAGCGCGAAATTATAGACAGCTGGAATAGTTTCTTTTATTATGCATTAAATTATAGTGCTGATCGCCCTGAAATGGATTTGAGAGAAATTTTCAAAGACACGTCAATTGATATTATTTCCGATGATAAAAAGCTGAACGAATTAACGATAAAATATAAAGCTCGAATCGAAAATCCATATTTTAAAGATCGTGTTACAAACGAGCGATTTTTAATGTTTTTTGACAGAAATATTCCTAAGAATAATGTCCGAGATTTTATTCACAAAGATGCAAGTTTTTGGCATAATTTTGATAGTGAAAAATATGAAATAAATTTATCAACAGATCAAAAAATTGATACAAAAGAAAAGTATACGATTCAAGAATCGACAATTAATGATAAATATTTTACCTACTCAAGTAGAAAAAAAATAACGTCAAACGGAGGAAGTGCTTACATTGAATACAATCCTTCGACGAATCATGAAATTACGATGGAAAATTTCGAGGAATTCCGAAATAATCATTACACAATTGCAGATAGTAATTATGGTTTAGGTATTGATATTATCGAATCAGGATTAATGAATATGCTAAAATTTAAGATGAAAAAAGCTTTCAAATAATCAATCAAAAACTCCTGAAAATAATTTTTCAGGAGTTTTTTTATTTAATCACTTGTGGATAATCAAACAAATTATTTGGATCATATTTCTTTTTTAATTGCTGCAATCGAGCCAAATTATTTCCGAAATAAGCATTATTTGCATCAGGATAATTAATATCAGGATAATTTCGGTATTGTTTCGTATTCCCAAGATTTCTTAATAATTGTTGCACTTCTTCAAATGATTTTGTTAATTTCTCTTCTTGTGAAGGAAAATCCCAATAAGCTTGTAATTCACTCAAATAATTAATATCGCGATGAGGATAAGCTGAATCTGAAGATTTAATTTCATTAATTTTTCCGCCCAATGTATTTATCTGATAAATCATTCCTTTTGAAGAAACAACTTTGGAGAAAATATCCTCTAAACCTTTTTCTATATCTTCAATTCCTGTGTACAATCCTGCAGAGGCATTCTTGAAATAGATTGGTTCTTTTACTCCATAATAATTTTTAAGTGCAGCAGCCAAATTTCTATTCTTCATTGGTTTGTAATCATTCGCTAATGGTATTAAACTCGAGAATGTTTTCTCAAAATTCGTTTGATCAGTTGCAAAATTTGTGAATAATATTGTTAAAAATTTTCCATTCAACACAAAAGCAGAAAAAGCTTCGTTAGGTAATTTTTCCGTTGCTTGAAACCAAAGCCGAATTAATTTGACAAATTTATCTGAAGTTAGATTATTAAATTTCATACGATATCCGCTGAACGATTGTGGAGCTGGATAAGTTTTGAAATGTAATTCCGTCACAACTCCAAAATTTCCATTTCCACCTCCTTTGCAAGCCCAAAGCAAATCTGGATCTTTATCAGAATCAATTGTATTTCCTTTGAAATCGATCATTTTTACACGAAGCAAATTATCACAGGTCAAACCATATTTACGACTAAAAAAACCATAACCTCCTCCTAGTGTCAAACCTCCGACAGCAACAGTCCCACATGATCCAGCTGGAATAATTCTTTTCTTAGGTAAAAAATTAGCATAAATCTCCTGCAATAAACAAGCTGGTTGCAATTTCACTCTATTCTCTTGCAACCACGTAATTTTGTTCATCAATCCAAGATGAATCAACATTCCGTTATCAACGTTCGAAAAACCTTCAAAACTATGTCCTCCACTTCGAATAGCTACTTTAAATTTCTTTTCGTTTGCTAAAGCAATCGCCTTTTTTATTGCGTTTTCAGATTTACAAACTGCAATAATTTTTGGGAATTTCTCGATTCTTTTATTAAATGATTTTCGATACTGATCATACTTTTCATCATCCTTTGTCAAGATAATTAAATCATCATCCAAAAAATCATCAAATGAATAAAAAGACATAAAAAAAATTCCTAAACTACCTGTACCAAGCAATTTTAGGAATTCTCTTTTTGTATAATTTTGTTGTGTCATTGCTAAAATTGGTTTAGCTAAAGATACAATTATTTAATATTATTCTCCTTTAACCAATTTCTATAATTTTCAGCATTTTTTAAATGTTCCTGATAATCATTAGTATAAATGTGATAACCTGGTTTTTTAGGATCTGCAACAAAGAATATAAAATCGTGATTTGCTGGTGATAAAACCGCATCAATTGCACCTAAATTTGGTAAACAAATTGGTGCTGGAGGTAAACCTTTGTTACGATATGTGTTATATGCATTCGAAGACCATGTCCATTTTTTGTACACACGTTGCACTTTTTGATCCCAACCATTTTCCATTTTGTACGCATAAATAGAAGTTGGATCGGCCTCTAAACGCATATCTTTTGCCAAACGATTCATATATGCTCGTGCAACCTTTTGTTGTTCATCCATATTATCAGACGATTCTAATTGAACAATAGATGCTAATGTTGTCACTTGTAAAGGTGTCATGTTAAGCGCTTTTGCTTTTGCCAAACGTTCTGCATTCCATACTTTATCATGTTGCGCTACCATTTTATCAACAAACTTTTCAGGTGTTAATCCCCAATACACGAAATACGTTTCTGGAATAAAATATTGCTTAACTGTTTCGTCATTTAACGTTGTATCGTTTTTCTCTTTCACAAAATCACGAATAGCTGTCAAAACTTCGATAGAATCCATATCAATTTGTTTGGAAACTGAACCTGCCAAATGATAAATTGTTGGTTCATTTTTGATACGAAGCTTCACTTCCTCTTGCTCTCCTCCTTGCAAACGATCAATAATATCGCGGTTAGAATCTGAGCTTGAGATTTTATATTTTCCAGATTTTATCGTTGCTGGATAATCTGCATCTTCTGCATATTGTTTGAACAATTTTTCATCCTTCAAAAATGGTTTTAAAGAATCTAAAACTTGCTCAAATTTAGCTCCACGAGAAATATATATGTAACCATCTTTGGTTGCATTTCCTTTGAAACCGTCTATAAATGTACATCCTACAAATACGAATGAACAGATTAATATTAATACTAAATTTAATTTTTTCATTGGATTGAATTAAATTTCAATTTCACCTTCAAAAACTTTTACTGCTGGTCCATTTAACCAAACATTGACAAAGTTATGATTATTTTCTTCAAAATTTACAGATAAATCTCCACCCATTGCTTTTACTTTGATATCTTTTTTATCTACCAAATTTTTTACATAAGCAGAAATTGCTGCAGCTGTAATTCCTGTTCCACAAGCTAAGGTTTCGTCCTCTACTCCACGTTCATACGTACGAATTGTAAGACTATTATCTGACATAACTTCAACAAAATTCACATTAGAACCTTTCTCAAAATAAGGCGCTCCATTACGAATTTCTTTTCCTTTTTTATAGACATTTATATCTTTTACATTCTCCACAAATTCTACATGATGCGGCGAACCTGTATTCATAAATAAATATTTGTCATGATCTTCTACTTCATTTACATCAATCATTTGTAAACGAATAATCTCTTGATCTACGACACCATGATGTAAACCATCAATCGCGTTAAATGTCATTTTGTCATTGGCAACATCTAAATCATGTGCAAATCGAATAATACAACGCCCTCCGTTTCCGCACATTGTACTTTCGTTTCCATCTGAATTAAAATATACCATTCTGAAGTCTGAATTTTCATCATTTTGTAACAAAATCAAACCATCAGCTCCTATTCCAAAATTACGATCACATAGCCTATTAATCAATTCTGTAGAGATTGGAAACTTTTTTTCCCGATCATCAATCATGACAAAATCATTTCCAGCTCCTTGATATTTATAAAACTTTAATTTCAACTTCTTAAATTTTTAAGCAAAGTAAAGATATTTTAATCACTCTTAACTAATATTATAAAACATTTATAATATATTGTTAACATGCGTTAAACGGTTTGAAATGTTAAAATTTTGGTCTTAAATTTGATTTAATCAAAACATTAAAAACTTATATAAAAAAAGATGAAAAAATATACAGGTTACTTATTAGTTGGATTAGTAAGTTCTATGACAACTATGGGAGGTTTTTATTTAATGAATGATAATGGAAATAATCCATTTATTACAAATGCAAGTAATCAAAAAAACGGAGACTTTGAGTTTGTAGATTATAAAGGAAATTATGGTTACGATGCTCCGAATTTTGTACAAGCTTCTAACAAAGCTGTGCATACGGTTGTAAGTATTAAAAATTACTCAAATCAAAGACAGCAACAAAGACAGCAAATGTTTGATCCGTTTGATTTCTTTTTTGGGCAACCTGAACAACAACAAAGAAGACAACAACAGCAACCTGATCAAGATCAACCATCAGGAATGGGATCTGGTGTAATTATTTCGCAAGATGGTTACATCGTTACAAATAATCATGTGATACAAGGAGCTTCTAAAATTGAAGTGACATTGAATAATCAAAAAAGTTATACAGCGGAACTAGTTGGTACAGATCCAAGTACAGATATAGCATTACTAAAAATTACTGAGAAAGGGTTACCTTTTACGAAGTTTGTAGATTCTGATGCAATTAACGTTGGAGATTGGGTGTTAGCAGTTGGTAATCCATTTGGATTAACTTCTACTGTAACAGCAGGTATTGTTTCGGCAAAAGGTCGTAGCATTAATATTTTAGGTAAAAACTCTGAATCACCAATCGAATCGTTTATTCAAACAGATGCAGCAATTAATCCAGGGAATTCTGGTGGTGCTTTGGTAAATGCTAACGGAGATCTAATTGGTATTAATACTGCTATTTCTTCTCCTACAGGAGCTTATTCTGGTTATGGGTTTGCTGTTCCTGCTAACTTGGTAAAAAAAGTGGTTGAAGATATTAAATCGTACGGAATTGTACAACGTGGTTATTTAGGTATCAAAGGTTTTGATTTATCGAATGAAGATGCTGTAAAACAATACAACAAACAGTTCAAGAAAAATATTAAAACAGATAATGGAGTAATGGTGACTGAACTAGTTGCGAAAGGTTCTGCTATTGATTCTGGAATTGAAGAAGGAGATATCATTACAGCTGTAGATGGCAAACAAATAACATCTTTCTCTACATTATCTTTCATGGTTGGAAGTAAACGCCCAGGAGATAAAGTAGCACTTACTGTAAAACGAGGAAATACTGAAAAAACGTATACAATTACATTGAAAGATGCTAAAGGAAGTACAAAAGTAAGAAGTAAAGCTGATTTAACTCCAACAGAAGTTTTAGGTGCAGAATTTGAACCATTAACAGAGCGTCAAAAAGACAGTTTCGGTATTAATTATGGTGTAATGGTAAAACATCTTGATAATTCAGGAAAATTAGCAGCTGCAGGTGTTCAAGAAGAATTTATCATTTTATCTATTAATGATAAAAATGTAAGTTCTCAAGATGATATTGAAAAAATATTAAAAAATTATAAAGGCCGTGTATCAATCAAATTTGCAGATTACTACGGACGAATCTATACAAAAGGATTTACGATGGATTAAAATTTTGAGTCGATTTTAAGTTTTAACAATCATTATAAATAGCTATAACAAATTACGTTATAGCTATTTATTTTTGTAATAATTATATTTAATAAAAAATTAAACCTTATGAATCTTAAAAAAATTATTATTGTACTTTCTCTATTTATTGCTCCTATTACATATGCTCAAGATAACTTTATAGGAGGAACTATTAGCTATTCTAATCAATCTGGTAATTTTGGTAAAACAGGTTTATTTGTTCTTTTTGGATTAGGAAATAATTTGATTTCTTATAAATTAGATGCAAATGCAAATATGGCTTATATGCGAGATAATTTCCACGTTATACCAGAAATCGGAATTACTGGTTATATTGCAGCAAGAGAATTACTATACATTTTTCCTTTTATCGAAACTGAATTTACACCTTATACAATTACTCCAAAAGCTGGTATTTCATTAGCTTCTTTTGTAGATTTTGGTTTTGGCTATGGTTTTAAGATTAATGAAAAAGATAGTTTTAAACCTATCAAAGGTTTTCAATTTTCAATTGGAGTAAATATACCTTTCAATTTGAAATAAAATCATTAATAATAGTGATTAAACTATCTTTTACAGATTTTACATTTGTTTAAAACTATCCTTATGAAGTTTAGACTATCAATTTCTTATCTCGCTTTACTAATCTGCGTATTCTCTTTCGCACAATCAAGACAACAAAAAGGACAAGAGTTTTTATATGGGCCAACAATAGGGTATTCTAATCAAGCTGGAAGTTTTGGAAAAATAGGAGTTTTTGGATTACTGTCAATTGGAGAATTAGATTTTCTAAAATTAGATATTAATGCTAATATTACAGCTATGCAAGGAAAAAAAAGTGTTATTCCTGAAGTTGGACTAACTTATTACAAATTTCCTCAACGCTTAGGAGGTATAGGCTTATTTGCAGAAACTGAATTCACACCTTATACATTTACCCCAAAAGGAGGAATTAGTTTTTTCACCTTTTTTGATATCGGATTCGGCTATGGAATAGAAATAAAACAAAAAACAAATTTCAAAACTATCGATGGTTTTCAGTTTAGTATTGGATTAAATCTTCCATTAAATTTCAACATCTATTAATTATTCATTAATTTTATCGCATGAAAAAGATCATCGCAATCCTTGTTTTAATCTGTAGTTTTCAAGTGAAAGCGCAACAAAACCTTACTGATTATTTTACAATTAATGTTGGTTATGAATATTGGAATGGAAATTTTGGTAAGATAGGAACAGATTTATTTCTAGTGCAAAACAATAATAATATCTTGACCTTTAGCGCCAATGCAAACTTGGGTTATATGAAAGATAAATTTCGTGTAATACCAGAGGTTGGAGCTGGATATATGTTTAATTTTCGCAATAATTCAGGCGATCCGTATAGCTCAAATTTCAATTCAGCTTTTTATGTTATTCGAGCCGAAGTTTCACCTTGGACAATTACTCCAAAAGCTGGTATTGCTGTATTAAGTATTGTTGAGTTAAATGCTGGTTATTCTTTTGAGTTCAGAGAAAATAAAGATTTTAAAGATATGAGTGGTTTTCGTGCAGGATTAATTATTCATTTACCTACTCAACTTTTTTAGCATTTCGGATACTTTTACGTAACTCTTTTAAACGGATATACAAATCTGAAGTAGAAGCATTCTCTTCTATTGCATTAAATATAGAAACTCCTTTATCTATATAAAAGAAGATGATAGCCTCATGATCTGCAACTTTAAAAGCATTTGTAATTCCATTTATTTTATTTTCAACCCAAGATAATTTACAGGTTTGTAAATCAAAAACATGATCTTCATTTCCTAAAATATCCTTGAAAATTAATTGTTCTCCTTGCACATATAAAACTCCACTACCTTGAAAAGATTTCATTTTCAAAAATCTTCCTTGAGGACGACCAATATTATAACGTACTACTGCTTTTAAATCTACATTGCTTGGTAAACTCTTAAGTGTATGTATTTCATTTTTTTCTCTGACTTTAGCATCAGATACAGCAATAATAAAGAATATCGAAACAAATATTCCAAAAATTAAAAAAATAATTAAGATTGATACAAGCGCTGCCATATTTTTATAAATATTAGAGTAAAGTTATAAAAAAGGTTGAATAATCGTCGACTTTATTATAATTTTTTACTTCCATGTCAGTCTATATTATTACTATTCTAGAATACAGCATTTTACTCAATTATATTTTTATTAAATATGATAAACTTATAATTTTTAAAGAAAAAAGGCTCTAATTAATTAAAGCCTTTTTTCAAAATTAGTGTTAATTATTAGAAAATAACAATTTTAGCTGTATTTGACTTTCCTAATTTATCAATTGTTTTGATGATATAAATTCCTTTATTCCATCCATTTGTAAAAATAGTTTTAACCGTATTTCCATTAGAAATTAATTTCCCATCTATACTATACACTTGATATGTTTGATAATCATAATCTATTCGAATTTCTTTGATATTGTTTAGATATTTGATTGATTGATTATTCTTTGTTACATCATTCACTGCTAGAGTTTCTAAAGGCAATTTATAAAACTCAGTTAAATATGATGTTGCACTATAATCTGATCCATAATACGTATATATACGATCAATTTTCCCTTTTCTATTTGACAAGTAGCCAGATCCTGTAACATTTCCTTTTTCTGTACGACCTCCAAACAAAGCTACCAAATTATTCTCATCTTGTGCAATTGCATATGTATTGGCTACTTTGTTATTTATTTTATCTTGATATGCATAAATATATTCTATTTTATCATCAGAATTTATGATATAAGGATTTAAAGTTGCAGATGTCAAGAATGGCGAAAAATTTTCTGTTTTATTAGAAATTGGTAATCTAATTTTCTTAACTTCTTTTCCTTTTGGATCATAATGCTTTACAATTCCGTATGCATTTTCTCCTTCTAATTCACCAAAATTTAATCCAAATAAATAATTGTATGAATTATCATTGGTAATACGATTAAAATTTAAAGACAATAAATCTTCATTATGTAAAGCCGAGAAATCATAAACCAAATCAAATTCTGGTAAATTATAAATTTTGATATTCGAAATTCCTTCTTTACCTCCAACAAGCATTGCTACTTGATCTTTCTGATTAGGTAATTCTTGTAAAGTAACTCCTATCTCTGCGCCTGCATTTACAATCTCTTCCTCTAATTTTTTTATTATAACACCATCTTCATTAACAACATAATAATTATACCACTCACTATCTAAGATCATATTATAAAAATATGTTCCATAAAGAAACTCTATTTTACTATCTGTATTAAAAGTAGTTTGTGTAATATCGTATTTATCATCATTATAAAACATCCCATAAGTTACCATTGGAATTGTATATGGATTCTCTTGATCAAATCCAATTACAGGTAATTTATATGTTTTTTCGATAGTAAATGTATCGTAGTTAATGAAATCCATAGCATATTTTGCTTTTTCATTAAACTCCATTGTATTATTATCTACTAATCTTTCTGTGTAATGATTGAAAACAATATAATCTTTTCCGTTTAAATTTTTATGAACAATTGGGATACCTGCAAAATAATTAACCAAATCAGCATTTATCGTAACCTGTTTGTTATTAGCTGAATTATTTAAATCGATTTTATTTAAAAAATATTCTGCATTAGTATCTCCGTAAGTAAATATGTTTGTTTTCCCTTTAGAATCAACAATAATCTCTGCTCCAGCAGATTCAACTTTCGAAATAATTTCTCCTGTTTCGCTTACAAACCAAATTGCGTGTTTTTGAAAATCAGGACCTTGTCCTCCTTCAAAATAATGCACATAAATTGGAATAATTAATTTATTATTGTTATCTAATACTTTAGAAGAAAAATTACTTACAACTTGTACCCTATTCGCTGTTTCAGGAATATCTATCTTAAATTGCTTATCAATTTTTAAATCATCTGTATACAATGTGAACGCAAAATATGCACCTGCTTTGAATTTATATTCTGCTCCGAAGAATAGTGTTTCACCATTATCTACATTATTTGCATATCCCCAACCTTGTATGTCAATAGTAGCAAAAGGTTTCAAATCATCTGCTGATTTATTAAATGAACTTCCTGCTGTAGATTCTAAAGCTTCCGAAGGAGAGCTAAACATTTTAGCTTTATTATATGAAACAAGGTCAAATTTTTTATTTAGTTTGTCCTCATTATTATTAGAAACTCTCTCAATAAGATTTTTTGAGCTTTTATCAAAAATAGTTTGAGCATAAGTTGAACTTATTCCAAAAAGTGTAGCTAAAAGTATAAAAGTTTTTTTCATATGATGTGTTATTTTTATCAAATGAAAAAAACTTTTGTTACAAATAAAATTTATATAAGTTTAATAACAATGAATTTTACTTAAATTCATTAACCGCAAAAACAAACATAAAACATTGTTTTACATTTAATTAAATTTCAACATTTAAGAAACTTATATTAATTTCCTTTTTTATATTTTATATAAATTTTCCGAAAAAATAAAATTAATAATATAAAAATTAATGAAATTGGCATCCATAATTTTGTTAATTTCATAACTAGATTCTCATCTTTGTGTAATAAATAATCCAAACTTTTTTCCTGAGTTTTCAAAAACTTTTTCTCTAATGGAATATTTGTTTTATTTACAAGATCTGTATATCTCTTATAAGCTTCAAAGTCTTTTAATTCATAATAATTTTGAGCTAATAATTTATATATAAGGTTACTAACTTGTAATGATTCTGAGGACTGAAGATTCTTTAAAACATCATTCAATAATTTATTCGAGTTTTTATAATCTTTTTCATATTGGTAAACTCTAGCTAAGCTAATTTTAGCCGATTGATCATATTCTTCTAATTTATTTCTATTGATAACTTCCATCGCTTCATTTAAGTAAATTTTAGCAGAATCTAGAATGTTTTTATCAATCAAACAATTTGATTTTTCGATATAAACAAGAGCCAAGTTATTCAAAATTGATTGATTACTTTCTGAATTTTTATATTCTTTGATAGCTTTATTATAATATTTTAATGCAAAATCGCAATCCAAATCATCTTTATAACCATTTCCTTTTATTGCATAGATATTACCCAAATACATCGCTTTTTTTTCATCAGGAAATGTATTTGATGAAATTAACTTCACAGATTGATCTAGATATTCTCTTGATTGTGTATTAAATCCATAACCTTGAAATAATTCGCCTAATCTGCCCAAGATACGAGCTTCATTAAAAACATCTTTTTCCTTCTTTACATAATCATATGTTTCATATGCATATTTAAGCGCATTGTAACTATCATCTAATGACGTATAAGCATTTGTCTTTATTAATCTTGCCGTTATTTGATCATTTTTATCAGTCGATTTTTTGATAATTCTATCTGCAATTTCAATTGCTTTCTTAGGATTAAAATAAACATAATCATAAGCTATTCTAGTACTATCTACTTTCTGCGCAAATAAAACTTGAATAGTGGATAATAATAAAAAACAGAATAATCTAATCTTCATTTTCAGTCATTTTTTTGATAAAAACAGAAGGTGTTGTTCCAGTAACTAATTTGAAAAAAGTCGTAAAACTACTTTGAGATGCAAAACCACTCAATGTAGCTAGATGACTAACTTTATATAAACGGAACTTTTTATCTTCTTTTAAACATTTTATAATATACTCTATCCGCAATTCATTTATATAATTATTAAAGCTTTTTTGTTTTACATTATTTAAAATAGAAGATAAGTATTTTACATTTGTATCAAGTTCTTTTGCGAGTGTAGTTATAGTAATATTCTGATTTAAAAAACCTTTATTTTTCTCGAAAGTTTCCAATTTTATTAAAATTTCATTTTCTACTTTATCCGAAATCAAATTAGTCTTGATTGTATTTACTTTCTTTTTATAAAAGATAAGACACACAATAAATCCAAGAAGAATTACACTAAATATGATAGATAAAGTTTGAATATTTTTATCTTCTTTATCTATTCTTAGCTTATTTTGTTCTAATAATTTATTAACAAGATGATTACGAGCGCTCCTTTTTTCTACATTCAATCTCTCATTAAGAGAAGTTAATTGTGAATTATAGTCGGCAAATTTTTCAAGAGAATTAGTTGTCAAATAATATGTTTTGAGCCTTTTTAAGAATATAAATCGCTCTACATCATTCGTTGTCTTGTTCAAACTATCTATAACAACATTAGCATTAAGTTCTGACTGAATCTGATTTTTTGTATTTGAATAAACAGAAAGATCTTTACGTAAGTCTAAAAACTTATGGTGAATACTATTCAGCCACTTTTCGTCTTTAGATTTCACTTTTTTATATAATTTTTCAGAATAATCCTTAAACCCTAAATAACTAGCTAGATCAGAACCAATTATATAATATTTATCTTTAATTTCTGTATTATCTAATTCTTCTACTTCTGACTGAATTCCAAAGTAAATATCCAATGCTTCAATGTCTTTGGAAACAAAAACTTTGATTTTGATCAAATCAAGTTCATAATTTATCTTTTGCTCAGGATTTTTTGCATTATTAATAAGGTATTCATAAATCTTAATGCTTTTCCCATTGTCTTTTCTAATTTGCTGAATAGCTTCTTGATAAAAAGTATTATTTTCATCAACACTTTGCGAAAAACAAAAGATCGAAAAAGAAAATACCAACAAAAAAAAACATTCGAATTTCATTATAACTAAGCTTAGTTGTAAAAATAAAAAAACTCTGATTACATCAGAGTTTTTAGAATATATAATTTATATTTTTTAACGATTTCACATTATATTGGGGTATTCATATCAAATGCCTCAAGATATTCGGCAACACGTTTTACAAACATTCCTCCTAACGCACCATCAACAACACGATGATCGTATGCATGAGATAAGTACATTTTGTGACGAATTGCTATCATATCTCCTTGCGGAGTTTCGATAACTGCAGGTTTTTTCACGATTGCCCCAACAGCCAAAATAGCCACTTGTGGTTGAGGAATAATTGGTGTTCCCAAAGTATTTCCGAAAGAACCAATATTTGTAATCGTATACGTTCCTCCTTGAATTTCTACTGGTTTCAATTTATTGTTACGTGCACGATTTGCTAAATCATTAACTTGAGAAGCTAAACCTGCTAAATTAAATTGATCTGCATTTTTTATTACAGGAACAATTAAATTTCCACTTGGTAAAGCTGCCGCCATTCCAATATTTATATTTTTCTTTTTGATGATTTTATCTCCATCAACAGAAACATTAATCATTGGGAAATCTTGAATTGCTTTTGCAACAGCTTCAATGAAAATCGGCATGAAGGTAATTTTCTCACCATGCTTCTTTTGAAACTCATTTTTATTTTTATCTCTCCACAACACAATATTCGTCATATCAACTTCTACGAAAGATGTTACGTGAGGAGCTATTTGTTTTGCTTGTAGCATATTTTGCGCAATAATTTTACGCATTCTATCCATTTCGATAATTTCATCACCTTCACCAACAGAAATTGGCGCAGATTGTACTTGTGGTGCTTGAGGTTGAGCAACTGTTGCAGCAACAGAAGTCGTAGCAACTGTTTTCGCTGGTTGATTACCTCTATTTTTAACGAAATTTAAAATATCATCTTTCGTTACACGTCCGTCTTTTCCAGAACCTAAAATTTGATCTAACTCAGCCTGAGAAATACCTTCTTCTTTCGCAATAGATTTTACTAAAGGAGAATAAAATTTATCATCAGACGAAGTAATAATCGTTTCAGTTTTGATTGTTGCAACTTCAGCCTCGATAGATTTTGCAGCATCAGCAATTTCCTGATCGCTATTTGTATCTACTTCTTCTGCCGAATCAGCTTGTTCTACAACTCCATCAACAGACAAAATTGCGATAGGCTCACCTACTTTTGCAATTCCATCTACCGGAACTAAGATTTCTTTTAAAACTCCCGCTACTGGCGAAGGAACATCAGAATCTACTTTATCAGTTGCGATTTCTACAACCGATTCATCTTCAGCAATTGAATCACCAATATTCTTGATCCAATTTGTTACAGTAGCTTCCATTACACCTTCTCCCATAGAAGGTAGAATTAATTTATAGTCAGACATTCTTGTGTTATTTGCTAAATACAAATCTAAACATTTTTTCGATTCAAAAAAATACTGTAAACAAGTTTAATCTATTTTAATTTTATCATATTAATAATATTAATTAAATATATTACGAATATCATAACACACTAAGAGTTTCTAAAGTTAATATTATCAATTTAATAGTTTTAGCCAATAAAAAAATCCCCCAATATAAGATTGAGGGACTTTTGAAATATTAAGAATGATTCTTAAGCTTCGTAAGTTGCAGTACCGTTGTTTACTTGAGGTTCTTTGATTTCACCAAAGTTTTTCTCGAAGTTTGTTACGTTTTCTGCTAACGATTGAGATAATTGTTTTGCTTGTAATGGAGACAAAATAATTCTTGATTTTACTGATGGTCTAGCACCTGGTAAAAATTGAACGAAATCTACAACGAACTCAGATGGTGAGTGGTTGATGATTGCTCCTGTAGCATAAACACCTTGAGCTACTAATTCGTTTAACTCAATGTTTAATCCTTCGTTTTGTTGATTTTCTGACATTATAATTCTTGTTTTGCGTTTATTAATTCCTCGTATTCACGGTTAGATCCTACGATGATGTTTTGATACTCTTTTAATCCAGTTCCAGCAGGAATTAAGTGTCCAACAATTACATTTTCTTTTAATCCTACTAAACCATCTACTTTACCAGCTACAGCTGCTTCGTTAAGAACTTTTGTAGTTTCCTGGAACGATGCCGCAGACATGAAAGATTTAGTTTGTAAAGACGCTCTTGTAATACCTTGTAAAACTGCTTCTGCCGTTGCAGGTAAAGCCTCACGAGCTGTTACTAAGTTTTTGTCTTCACGTTTTAATTTAGAGTTTTCGTCACGTAATTCGCGAACTGTGATGATTTGTCCTGCACTTAATGTGTCAGAATCACCAGCATCTTCTACGACTTTCATTCCGAATAAACGATCGTTTTCTTGCATGAAATCGTCTTTGTGCTCTAAACTATCTTCTAAGAATCTTGAATCTCCTGAGTCTACAATACGAACTTTACGTAACATTTGACGTACGATAATTTCGAAGTGTTTGTCATCAATTTTTACCCCTTGTAAACGGTATACATCCTGAATCTCGTTTACTAAGTATTCTTGAACCGCTGTTGGTCCTAAGATTCTTAAAATATCTTCTGGTGTAATTGCTCCATCTGATAAAGGCTCACCTGCACGTACAAAGTCATTTTCTTGAACTAAGATTTGTGCTGATAATTTAACTAAATAACGACGGATTTCACCATTTTTAGATTCAACGATGATTTCGCGGTTACCACGTTTTATTTTACCGAAAGATACAACTCCATCCATTTCACAAACAACTGATGGATTAGATGGATTACGAGCCTCTAACAACTCTGTAATACGAGGTAAACCTCCTGTAATATCGCCAGATTTAGCTGACTTACGAGGAATCTTAACTAAGATTTTACCTGCATTAATTTTTTCACCATCATTTACCATTAAGTGTGCACCTACTGGTAAGTTGTATGTTTTTTCTTCACCATCAATCGTGATAACTCTTAACGCTGGAACTAATTTTTTATTACGTGATTCAGAAATAACTTTTTCTTGGAATCCTGTTTGCTCATCAATTTCAATTTGATAAGTTACCCCTTGCTCTAATTGTTCGTATTCGATTTTACCAGTAGATTCCGCAATGATTACCCCATTATAAGGATCCCAACTTGCAATCTCTTGACCTTTTTGAACTTTAGCTCCATTTTTAACAGATAAAATAGTACCGTAAGCAATGTTAGTTTGTTGACGAACGTTTCCTAATTCATCAATTACTTTCATCTCTGTAGAACGAGAAACAACTGTATCTACTTTGTTACCTGCATCATCTGTCGATTCAACTGTACGTAAGTCATCAAACTCAACTGTACCGTCAACTTTAGCATTAACTGTATTTTGCTCAGAAACGTTACCCGCAGTACCCCCAACGTGGAAAGTACGTAATGTTAACTGTGTACCAGGCTCACCAATAGATTGTGCAGCAACTACACCAACTGATTCACCTTTCTGAACACCTTTACCTGTAGCTAAGTTACGTCCGTAACATTTAGCACAAATTCCAGTTTTCGCTTCACATGTTAATGGAGAACGAACTTCTACATTTTCGATACCTGCAGCTTCTAAAGCTTCACCTATATCTTCTGTGATAATGTTACCAGCTGCAATGATTAACTCACCATTATCTGGGTTGTAAATATCATTTAATGAAGTACGACCTAATACGCGAGAAGATAAACTTTCAATAATTTCTTCTTTTTTCTTAAGTGCAGATACTTCTAAACCTCTTAATGTACCACAATCTTCGTGCATTACGATAACGTCTTGTGCAACGTCAACTAAACGACGAGTCAAGTATCCAGCATCGGCAGTTTTTAAGGCAGTATCGGCAAGACCTTTACGCGCACCGTGCGAAGAAATAAAGTACTCTAAGATAGACAGACCTTCACGGAAGTTAGAGATAATTGGGTTTTCGATGATATCCCCACCAGTAGAACCAGCTTTTTGAGGTTTAGCCATCAATCCACGCATACCTGATAACTGACGAATTTGCTCTTTAGATCCACGCGCTCCAGAATCAAGCATCATGAATACAGAGTTAAATCCTTGTTGATCTTCTGTCATACGTTTCATTACAATTTCTGTTAATGTTGCGTTTGTTGTTGTCCAAACATCAATAACTTGGTTGTAACGTTCGTTATTTGTAATAAGACCCATATTATAGTTCATCTTAATGTTCTCAACTTGGTTGATTGCACCTGAGATAAGGTCTTTCTTTTGTTCCGGGATTAAGATATCTCCTAATGAGAATGATAAACCACCCTCGAAGGCATTACGGTATCCTAATTGTTTCATATCATCTAAGAAAGCAGCCGTTGTAGGGAAATCTGTAATCTTGATGATTTTATTAATAATTGTACGTAACGATTTTTTCGTTAATACTTCATTAATATAACCTACTTGTTTCGGAACGATTTGATTAAATAACACACGTCCTACTGAAGTTTCGATTAATTGATTTTCTACTAACTCCTCTCCTACACGAATTGTTCCTTTTACACGAATTGGTGCGTTTAAGTCAACAGCTCCTTCGTTGTATGCAATTTGAACTTCTTCGTCTGAATAGAAAGTTAATCCTTCACCTTTTACTGTAAATTGGTGGTCTGTACGACGAATTTTCGTCATATAGTAAAGACCTAAAACCATATCCTGAGAAGGTACAGTAATTGGAGAACCATTAGCAGGATTCAAAATATTTTGAGAAGCCAACATTAATAATTGTGCTTCTAAAACAGCTTCTGGTCCTAATGGTAAGTGAACGGCCATCTGGTCACCATCGAAATCGGCATTGAAGGCAGTACACACTAATGGATGTAAACGAATTGCTTTACCTTCAATTAATTTCGGTTGGAATGCTTGGATACCTAAACGGTGTAACGTAGGGGCACGGTTTAATAAAACTGGGTGACCTTTGATTACATTTTCTAAAATATCCCAAACAACTGGTTCTTTTCTATCGATAATTTTCTTAGCCGATTTAACTGTTTTCACAATTCCACGTTCGATTAATTTACGAACTACGAATGGTTTGTATAACTCAGCTGCCATATCTTTTGGTAAACCACATTCGTGTAATTTAAGTGTTGGTCCAACAACAATTACAGAACGAGCAGAATAATCCACACGTTTACCTAATAAGTTTTGACGGAAACGACCTTGTTTACCTTTTAATGAATCAGATAATGATTTTAATGGACGGTTACCATCTGCTTTAACAGCTGATGCTTTACGCGTGTTATCGAATAATGAATCAACCGCTTCTTGTAACATACGTTTTTCATTACGTAAGATTACTTCTGGCGCTTTGATTTCCATTAATCGTTTCAAACGATTATTACGGATAATTACACGACGATATAAATCATTTAAATCTGATGTTGCAAAACGACCACCATCTAATGGAACTAATGGACGTAATTCTGGTGGAATAACCGGAATAACGCGCATTACCATCCATTCTGGACGGTTTACGTGGTGCATATTTGACTCACGTAACGACTCAACAACTTGTAAACGTTTTAACGCTTCTGTACGACGTTGTTTAGAAGTTTCGTTATGTGCTTTGTGTCTTAATTCGTAAGATAACTCATCTAAATTGATACGAGATAATAAGTCTTCTAATGCTTCAGCACCCATTTTCGCAACGAATTTATTAGGATCTGTATCTTCTAGGTATTGATTCTCGATTGGAAGAGTTTCTAAAATATCTAAATACTCTTCTTCTGATAAGAAATCTAATCTATTTAACTCTTCACCTTCTGGTCCTTTTGCGATACCTGCTTGAATCACTACATATCTTTCGTAGTAAATTACCATGTCTAATTTCTTAGATGGTAATCCTAAGATGTAACCAATTTTGTTTGGTAATGAACGGAAATACCAAATATGTGCAATTGGCACAACAAGATTGATGTGTCCAATACGCTCACGACGAACTTTCTTTTCAGTAACTTCAACCCCACAACGATCACAAACGATACCTTTATAACGGATTCTTTTATATTTTCCGCAGGCACATTCATAATCTTTTACAGGTCCAAAGATACGCTCACAGAATAACCCGTCACGCTCTGGTTTGTGCGTTCTATAGTTAATCGTTTCAGGTTTTAAAACTTCACCTTTAGATTCTTGAAGAATCGATTCTGGAGAAGCTAACCCAATACGAATTTTTGAGAATTGACTTGTTTTATTTTTTGTTGACATATAGAAATGTATCTAACAATTATATTATTATAACGAAAAAGGTAGAATAATAGGTTTCCCTATTATTCTTCCAAGTTTATGTCTAATCCAAGACCTTGTAATTCATGTAACAATACGTTAAATGATTCTGGAATACCAGGTTCTGGCATTGGCTCTCCTTTTACGATTGCTTCGTAAGTTTTCGCACGTCCAATTACGTCATCCGACTTAACTGTTAAGATTTCGCGTAAGATATTAGATGCACCAAATGCTTCTAATGCCCAAACCTCCATCTCTCCGAAACGTTGTCCACCAAATTGTGCTTTACCTCCTAATGGTTGTTGAGTAATTAATGAGTATGGTCCGATAGAACGTGCGTGCATTTTATCATCAACCATATGTCCTAATTTCAACATGTAAATCACCCCTACAGTTGCTTTTTGATCAAAACGTTCACCAGTGTTACCATCATATAAATATGTTGTACCATGTTTTGGAATACCTGCCTCTTCTGTGATTCGATCGATATCAGCGATTTCAGCACCATCAAAGATAGGTGTAGCAAATTTTTGCCCCATTTTAAGTCCAGCCCATCCTAATACCGTTTCATAAATCTGACCGATATTCATACGAGATGGTACCCCAAGTGGGTTAAGTACAATATTTACTGGTGTTCCGTCTTCTAAGAAAGGCATATCTTCGTCGCGAACGATACGTGCAACAATACCTTTGTTACCGTGACGTCCCGCCATTTTATCCCCTACTTTTAATTTACGTTTCTTCGCAATATAGATTTTCGCTAATTTTACGATACCTGCAGGTAACTCGTCTCCAACAGAGATTGTAAATCTTTCGCGGTTAAGAGCTCCTTGTAAATCGTTATACTTAATTTTATAATTATGTATTAACTCTTTTACTAATTCATTCTTATCCTCGTCTGTTGTCCAAAGAGATTCTGCTCCAGTTAAGTTTAAGAAATCTTCAACATTAGATAAGATTTTTTGTGTATATTTTACTCCTTTCTTGATCACTTCTTCGTTCAAGTCGTTGTAAATACCTTGAGAAGTTTTTCCGTTTAATAAAACGTATAATTTCTCTAATAATATCTCTCTTAATTCGTTGAATTTAACATCGTACTCAGCTTCTACACTATCAATAATAGCTTTGTCTTGAGAACGTTTGCGTTTATCCTTAATACTACGTGAAAATAATTTTTTATCAATAACAACACCACGTAATGATGGAGAAGCTTTAAGAGAAGCATCTTTAACATCACCTGCTTTGTCACCAAAGATTGCACGTAATAATTTTTCTTCTGGAGTTGGATCAGACTCTCCTTTTGGAGTAATCTTACCAATCAAAATATCACCAGGTTTTACTTCTGCTCCAATACGAATCATACCGTTTTCATCTAAGTCTTTTGTAGCCTCTTCCGAAACATTAGGAATGTCTGAAGTTAACTCTTCCATACCTAATTTTGTATCACGTACATCTAATGAATATTCATCGATGTGGATAGATGTAAACCAGTCTTCACGAACAGCTTTCTCAGAGATTACAATTGCATCCTCAAAGTTGTACCCTTGCCAAGGCATAAAGGCAACAACCATGTTACGACCAATTGCTAATTCTCCTCCTTCTGTTGCATAACCTTCAGATAAAACTTGTCCTTTCTCAACACGATCCCCAACTTTTACGATTGGTTTCAACGTTATTGTAGTTCCTTGATTCGTTTTTCTGAATTTAGTTAAATTATATGTTTTCTCAGCAGTATCGAAGCTTACTAATTCTTCGTCTTCTGAGCGATCATATTTTATTGTTATTTGATCAGCATCAACATAAGTTACTGTACCTTCACGTTCTGCATTTACTAAGATTCTTGAATCTTTTGCAACTTGTTTTTCTAATCCAGTACCTACAATTGGTGCTTGAGGTTTTAATAATGGAACTGCCTGACGCATCATGTTCGATCCCATTAACGCACGGTTGGCGTCATCATGCTCCAAGAAAGGAATTAATGATGCTGAGATAGAAGCAATCTGGTTAGGTGCAACGTCGATTAAATCAACTTCTGCCGGTGTTACAACAGGGAAATCCCCATCCTCACGAGCAGTTACACGTTCAGTAGCAATAGTACCATCGTCTGCCATGTCGATATTGGCTTGAGCAATTACTTTAGATTCTTCCTCTTCCGCAGTTAAATAGATTGGTGCTGATTCGACGTCCACTTTTCCATCTTCTACTTTTCTGTACGGTGTTTCGATGAACCCTAAGTTATTAACTTTAGCGAATACACATAATGACGAAATCAAACCAATGTTTGGTCCCTCAGGAGTTTCAATTGGACATAAACGTCCGTAATGAGTGTGGTGTACGTCACGTACCTCGAATCCCGCTCTTTCTCTTGATAAACCTCCAGGTCCTAATGCTGATAAACGACGTTTGTGTGTAATCTCTGATAATGGATTTGTTTGGTCCATGAACTGAGATAACTGGTTCGTTCCGAAGAATGAATTAATAACAGATGATAATGTTTTCGCATTAATCAAATCGATAGGTGTAAACACTTCATTGTCACGAACATTCATTCTTTCACGGATAGTTCTAGCCATACGAGCTAAACCTACTCCGAATTGGCTAGCCATTTGCTCACCTACCGTTCTTACACGACGGTTAGATAAGTGGTCAATATCATCCACCTCTGCTTTAGAGTTGATTAATTCGATTAAGTATTTAATAATCGAAATGATATCTTCACGAGTCAATACTTGAATATCCTCGCTAATGCTTAAGCCTAATTTTTTATTTAATCTGTAACGACCTACTTCACCTAATGAATAACGTTGATCAGAGAAGAATAATTTGTCAATAATTCCTCTAGCCGTCTCCTCATCTGGTGGCTCAGCGTTACGTAATTGTCTATAGATGTACTCTACTGCTTCTTTTTCAGTGTTAGTAGGGTCTTTTTGTAAAGTATTATGGATAATTCCATAATCAGCAGAATTGATATCTTCTTTGTGTAATAAGATCGTCTTAACACCAGAATCTACGATTTGATCGATGTGATCTTTCTCTAAGATTGTTTCACGGTCTAAGATAATTTCATTACGCTCGATAGATACAACTTCTCCTGTATCTTCATCTACGAAATCCTCGTGCCACGTATTTAATACACGTGCAGCAAGTTTACGACCTACAACTTTCTTTAAATTAGCTTTATTAACTTTTACTTCTTCAGCTAAGTCGAAAATTTCTAAGATATCTTTATCTCTTTCGTATCCGATAGCACGTAATAAAGTAGTTAATGGTAATTTTTTCTTACGATCGATGTAAGCGTACATTACGCTGTTGATGTCTGTTGCGAACTCAATCCAAGATCCTTTGAAAGGAATAATACGAGATGAGTACAATTTTGTACCATTCGCATGGAAAGATTGTCCGAAGAATACCCCAGGAGAACGGTGTAATTGAGATACAATAACACGCTCTGCACCATTAATAATGAATGATCCTGAAGGAGACATGTAAGGAATTGTTCCTAAGTATACGTCTTGCACTACAGTTTCGAAATCTTCGTGTTCTTCGTCTGTACAGTACAATTTAAGACGAGCTTTCAATGGTACACTGTACGTTAATCCTCTTTCGATACATTCATCAATTGTGTAACGTGGTGGATCTACGAAATAATCTAAGAATTCTAAAACAAACTGATTGCGAGTATCCGTAATTGGAAAATTCTCAGCAAATGTTCGGTAAAGACCTTCATTTTTTCGTTGGTCAGGTCTTGTTTCCAACTGGAAAAAATCTTCAAACGATTTGATCTGAATGTCAAGGAAATCTGGGAACTGAGCGACTGCTTTTGCAGAAGAGAAGTTCAATCTTTCTTTTTTCTCAGTCGAGTTGCTTAATGTTGCTTTAGTGGCCAATTTCGAATGAATTTTGGTTTATATAATGACTTTATGCGTAAAAAGGTTTAGACCTAACACGTCCTGTGTTAGGTCCAAACCTATATTTTTGAGTAATAAAAATTACTTCAATTCTACTACTGCACCAGCTTCTTCTAGCTGTTTCTTTAAAGCTTCAGCTTCGTCTTTAGAAACTGCTTCTTTAACTGTTGCTGGAGTTGAATCTACTAAATCTTTAGCTTCTTTTAATCCTTTACCAGTTAATTCTTTAACTAATTTAACAACTGCTAATTTAGATGCACCTGCTTCTTTTAAGATTACGTCGAATTCTGATTGCTCTTCAGCAGCTTCACCTGCTCCACCTGCAGCAACAACTACAGCAGCAGCAGCTGGTTCGATTCCGTACTCATCTTTTAAGATTGTAGATAATTCATTAACTTCTAAAACTGTTAAGTTTACTAACTCTTCAGCTAATTTTTTTAAATCTGCCATTTTAATGCTTTTTGTTTTTTAAACTTTTATTTGATATGAGTGTGTCTTATTCTTCTGAAGCTCCTTCTTCTGCTTTTGCAGCGTCTTTGTTCTCTAATTGAGAAACAACAGTTTTGATTGGAGATTGAAGTAACATGATGATATCTGCGATTAATTCTTCGCGAGATTTCAATGCTACTAATTGTGGTAATTTGTCATCACCTACGAATGTATTATCTTCAATCCAAGCTCCTTTTAAAATAGGTTTTTCAGATTTTTTTCTGAAAGTATCGATTACTTTAGCTGGTGCGTTACCAACTTCAGCAGTCATTAATGCTGTATTTCCTTTTAAAGATCCGTAAAGCTCTTCGAAGTTTTTGTCTTCGATTTGCTCCATAGCTTTCTTTAATAAAGTGTTTTTTACTACGCGTAAAGATACATTGCTTTTGTAGCAAGCTCTTCTTAATTCAGTAGTATTAACAGCGTTTAATCCGTCGATATCTGCTAAGTAGATGATTTTTGCTTCTGCTAATACAGCTTGCAATTCATCTATCATATTTGCTTTATCTTGTTTTGTCATTGCCATAATCTACTAATTTTAAGCGTTTACACTTTTTGGATCTACTGATACACCTACAGATTGAGTTGTAGAAAGCGTGATGCTTTTTACATATGTTCCTTTAGCAGCTGTTGGTTTTAATTTAATTAAAGTTTGAATTAATTCATTCGCATTTTCTTTAATTTTATCAGCATCGAAAGATACTTTACCAACTGCAGCGTGGATGATTCCGTAACGGTCTACTTTGAAGTCGATTTTACCTGCTTTTACTTCAGAAACGGCTTTACCAACTTCTAAAGTTACAGTACCTGATTTTGGGTTAGGCATTAATCCACGAGGTCCTAAAACACGTCCTAATGGTCCTAATTTACCCATAACTGCTGGCATAGTAACGATAACGTCAACATCTGTCCAACCTTCTTTAATTTTTTGTAAGTATTCGTCTAATCCTACATAGTCTGCACCTGCTGCTTTAGCTTCTGCTTCTTTATCTGGAGTAACTAATGCTAATACTTTTACATCTTTACCTGTTCCGTGTGGTAATGAAACTACACCACGAACCATTTGGTTAGCTTTCTTAGGATCTACACCTAAACGAACTGCTATATCTACAGAAGCATCAAACTTAGCGTAGTTAACTTCCTTTACCAATGATGATGCTTCATCAATAGAGTAAAGTTTGTTTTTTTCTACTTTAGCTAATACCTCTTTTTGTCTTTTTGTTAACTTTGCCATTTCCTAAAATGTTTTAATTATTCTGGAGCTTGCCCACCTTTTACAGTTATACCCATAGAACGTGCAGTTCCAGCAACCATTTTCATAGCAGATTCAACAGTAAAACAGTTCATGTCCGCTAATTTGTCTTCAGCAATAGCTCTAACTTGATCCCAAGTAACAGTACCAACTTTTTGACGGTTTGGTACACCTGATGCTTTTTTCAATTTCGCAGCTTCCATTAACTGAATAGCAGCTGGTGGAGTTTTAATTACGAAATCAAATGATTTGTCTTGATACACAGTAATAACAACTGGTAACACTGCACCTTGTTTTTCTTGTGTACGTCCATTAAATTGTTTACAAAACTCCATGATGTTAACACCTGCAGCACCTAAAGCTGGACCTACTGGTGGCGAAGGATTTGCTTGTCCTCCTTTAACTTGAAGTTTTACAACTTTTTCAATTTTTTTTGCCATTTTTTTAATTCTTAAAATTAAGCGTTATGTGGAAGCAGCCTAAATTTCTACTTTTAATTTGTTGATAGATTATGCAATCTTTTCAACTTGGTTAAAACTTAACTCTAGTGGTGTTTTACGTCCGAAGATTAAAACCATCACTTCAAGTTTACGTTTATCTTCAATGATTTTCTCAACGGTTCCGTTGAAGCCATTGAATGGTCCGTCGATTACTTTTACCGTTTCTCCTACGATGTAAGATATTCCTAAATTTGTATCGATGTTTTCTGCCAATTCGTCAACTTTACCTAACATTCGGTTAACTTCCGATTGTCTCATTGGTACAGGATCACCTCCTTTCGTTGCACTCAAAAAGCTAATTACACCCGATGTATTCTTTACCATGTGAGGAATTTCCCCTACAAGTTCAGCTTCTATCATGATGTAACCAGGAAAGTGTACTTTTTCCTTTTGATATTTTTTACCGTTACGGATTTGAATCACTTTTTCCATAGGAACAACAATTTGTCCTACATAATCATTCAAATTTTGGTACTGAATTTCTCTTTCAATATAATCCTTAACTTTTAGCTCTTGTCCAGCCACAGTCTTGATTACATACCATTTCTTTTCACTCATGATTCTAATTACTAAACGGGATATTTTACAAACTAAAAAGCGCCATAGATAAAGTTAAGCACTTGTGTGAATAATGTATCTACCGCATATAAAAATATAGCTAACAAAACTGTAGCTATTGCAACAATAATTGTGTCTCTTTGTAGATCTGAGAATGATGGCCATGTTACATGATCTTTAAATTCTACAAAGGAATCTTTAAAATATTGTACGACTTTCATATCGTTTTCATTTAGCACGGGCACAAGGATTCGAACCCTGATCAACGGTTTTGGAGACCGCTATTCTACCATTGAACTATGCCCGTAGAATAAAAAGAGTGGTAATCATTGAAGATTACCACATCTTCTGTATTATATTTTGACTATAATTTAGTCTAAAATTTCAGTTACCTGACCAGCACCAACTGTACGTCCACCTTCACGGATTGCGAAACGTAAACCTTCGTTTAATGCGATTGGTTGTAATAATTCAACTGTAATAGTTAAGTTATCTCCTGGTAAAACCATCTCAACTCCTTCTGGTAAATTGATTTCCCCTGTTACGTCAGTTGTACGTACGTAGAACTGTGGACGGTAACGGTTGTGGAATGGAGTGTGACGACCACCTTCTTCTTTAGTTAAGATATAAACCTCAGCTTTGAATTTTTTGTGTGGTTTAACAGATCCTTGTTTCGCGATAACCATACCACGACGGATTTCAGTTTTCTCGATACCACGTAATAATAAACCTACGTTATCACCAGCTTCACCTCTATCTAAAATCTTACGGAACATCTCAACACCTGTTACAGTAGAAGTTAATTTTTCCTCTCCCATACCTACGATATCAACTGCTTCACCAGAGTTAATTACACCAGCCTCGATACGTCCTGTTGCAACAGTACCACGACCTGTAATAGAGAATACATCCTCTACTGGCATTAAGAATGGTTTATCAGCATCACGAACTGGTTGCTCAATCCACTCATCAACATTGTTCATTAAGTTTAATACAGTTTCAACCCATTGAGGCTCACCGTTTAATGCACCTAAAGCAGATCCTTGGATAACTGGAGTGTTATCTCCGTCATATTCGTAAGAAGATAATAAATCTCTTACTTCCATTTCTACTAACTCTAATAACTCAGCATCATCAACCATATCAACTTTGTTTAAGAAAACAACGATACGAGGAACGTTTACTTGGCGACATAATAAGATGTGCTCACGAGTTTGAGGCATTGGACCATCAGTAGCAGCTACTACTAAGATACCACCATCCATTTGTGCAGCTCCTGTAACCATGTTCTTTACGTAATCCGCGTGACCTGGACAGTCAACGTGTGCGTAGTGACGGTTAGCAGTTTCATACTCAACGTGAGATGTATTAATTGTAATACCACGCTCTTTTTCTTCTGGAGCATTATCGATTTGATCGAAAGCTTTTGCTTCTGAATAACCAGCATCAGCTAATACTTTAGTAATCGCTGCAGTCAAAGTTGTTTTACCGTGGTCAACGTGACCAATAGTACCAATATTTAAGTGCGGCTTATTACGGTTGAAAGTTTCCTTTGCCATTTTACTTTTTATTAATTTCTATTGTTATACTTAAATTAAAAAAATAACTTTAAATTATTTTAAGTGCAAAATTACACTTCTTGATTTATATAAAGATATTTATTTTTGACTCGCGTTAACCTTGGTTTAAATGAGTTTCAACAACTACTTAAAAGATTAACTTTACTGGCGAACCAGAATTTGAGCGGGAAACGGGACTCGAACCCGCAACATTCAGCTTGGAAGGCTGACGCTCTACCAATTGAGCTATTCCCGCATTTACTTCTAAAAAGCTTTGCAAATTTAAAGATTAAATCCTAAACCACAAAAAAAATTAAAAATTAAGTTTGTGGGGAGAGCAGGATTCGAACCTGCGAAGGTGAAACCAACGGATTTACAGTCCGTCCTCGTTGGCCGCTTGAGTATCTCCCCGCCTTATCTTTTTATTCTTTTAAAAACTTAGAGCCGATAGAGGGACTCGAACCCACGACCTGCTGATTACAAATCAGCTGCTCTAGCCAGCTGAGCTACATCGGCATTTTGTTTTAATAAAGACTTATTTAAAAGAACAGTCCGTTAAATATGTTTCTTTAACGGACTGCAAATTTACGTTGTTTTTTGAATTAACCAAATTTTTACGTTTTTTTTTTAGTCAATTCTTGAATTTTTATCTATCGCTAATTTTTTCTTTTTTTCTGATAATTAATTTTTTCAATGTATCTACCGACAAATCAATACATTCTTCAAAAGACTGTCCTGTTTTACTTACAACGATATCATCTCCTGGCACCTCTAATTTAATATCAACTGTTTTGTTATTTTTTTCTGCAGTATTCTCTAGTTTTAATGAAACGTTCGCTGCAATGATTTTGTCTGACAAAGTTTCTAATTTCTCTAATTTTTTCTCTAAATACTCCTCTAAACCTGGTTTAGTATTGAAGTTTACTGCTTGAAAGTTAATTGTCATAATTACTCTTTTTTGTTCTCACGTGGGTGAGCTTTGTTAAACACTTTTTTTAAATTTTCTATACTTCCATGTGTATAGATTTGAGTCGATGACAAACTTGAATGCCCTAAGATATCTTTTACTGCATTCAGATCTGCTCCGGAATCTAACATATGGGTCGCAAATGAATGCCTCAACATATGAGGACTTTTTTTATGTTTTACACTTATAAGACTAAGATAGTATTTTACTTTCGAATAAACAAGATTATCGTACAAAGGTTTTCCTTTTTCTGTTACAAAAACATTTGTACATTGTAAGGTAATTTCGTTATGTTTTTTGGTATTATAATTCACTAAATCCTCTAACAGAAAGGTAGAAATAGGAATTACACGTTCTTTATTTCTTTTTCCAAGAACTTTTATAGAAAGTGTATTAGGATCGATATCATTTTCTTTCAAACCAATCAATTCGGCACGACGGATTCCTGTTTGATACATTACATCAATCATTAATCGATCGCGTAAACCTTCGAATGTATCTGGAAAAAAATCGTCATTATTCAACAAATCATTCAATTCTGTTTCTGTAAAAGGTACTAAAACTTGTTTATTTTGTTTAAGCGAATGAATTTGTTCAATTGGATTAATCGTAAGATGATTTTCTTTAATCAGATATTTATAAAATGTACGTAATGCACTTAATTTTCGATTAACAGTTTTCTCAGATTTTTCTAATTCTGACAAATACATCACAAATGCACGAATATGATTTTTTGTTGCAAGTTGTATTTCGGACGAATTTTCTTCTTGTTGATAAAACTCAACAAAATCGTCCAAATCTCTTTTGTAGCTGGTGATTGTTAGCGTAGAATAGTTTTTCTCAAGCGCTAAATAATCTAAGAATAGTTGAATAAATTCCATAAAAAAACCTATTCATCAAAGTTACAACTTTAATAAATAGGTCAATAGAAATTAATTCTTTATATTGTTTAAAACAGCATTTTATGCTTCCTCCTTTTCAATTAAGGCTTGTTTGTAGATTGCTCTACTCATCTTAATTCTGTTTGTAACAGAAGGTTTTGTAAATTGTTGACGCGCTCTTAACTGACGTACAACACCTGTTTTATCAAATTTTCTTTTGTATTTTTTTAGAGCTCTTTCGATTGACTCTCCGTCTTTTACTGGTATAATCAACATAATTTTATCTATTTCTTTTTGAGATGGCAAATATACAACTCTTTAGTAATTAAACAAATCGTTTTGTATTAATCTTTCAAAATATTTCTTCCAATCACTAATTTTTGGATCTCCGTTGTTCCTTCACCGATTGTACACAACTTAGAATCACGGTAGAATTTCTCAACTGGAAAATCTTTTGTATATCCGTATCCACCAAATATTTGAACCGCTTCATTCGAGATTTTAACACACGCTTCCGATGCATAATATTTTGCCATTGCACCTTCTGTCGTCATTGGTTTTTTATGATTTTTTAAATAAGACGCTTTACGAATTAATAATTCTGAAGCTTCGATTTCTGTAATCATTTCAGCCAATTTGAAGTTAATTGCTTGGAAATTTGCAATTGCAGTTCCAAATTGATGACGCTCCTGTGCATATTTCAATGCTGCTTTGTATGCTCCTTTCGCAATTCCTAAAGATAAAGCAGCAATCGAGATACGACCACCATCTAAAACCTTAAGCGCTTGTTTGAAACCATCACCAACATTTCCTAAACGATTTGCATCCGAAACACGTACATTATCAAAGATTAACTCTGCTGTTTCCGAAGCACGCATTCCTAATTTATTTTCTTTTTTACCCGATGAAAAACCTGGCGTTCCCTTTTCTATTACAAAAGCTGTCGCGTTATTTTTTGCTCCCTTCTCTCCTGTTCTTGTCATCACAACCGCAACATCACCAGAAATTGCATGTGTAATAAAGTTTTTTGCTCCATTAATTATCCATTCATCACCATCTTTTACAGCTGTTGTAGACATTCCTCCCGCATCAGATCCTGTGTTATGCTCTGTTAATCCCCAAGCACCAATCCATTCTGCTGTTGCTAATTTTGGTAACCAACGCTGTTTTTGTTCTTCGTTACCAAATTCTAAAATATGATTTGTACAAAGTGAATTATGTGCCGCTACAGACAAACCAATAGAAGGATCAACTTGCGAAATTTCGTCTACAATTGATACATATTCATCATATGACAAACCGCTTCCACCATATTCTTCTGGAACTACGATTCCCATGAATCCCATTTTTCCTAATTCTTTGAAAATTTCTACGGGAAAAGTTTGCGCTTCATCCCATTCCATAATATTAGGTTGAATGTATTGTTTTGCAAAATCTCTCGCAGATTGTGCTATCAATGATAAGTTTTCGTTTTCTAAAAAATTCATTTTTTTGAGTTTTATTATGACTTTGCCTCAAAATTAATAAAATTCTACTAAGTGAGAAGTTTTTCTTTTACGATTATTTTTATTCATTAAAAATAATTGACTATCAGCGGTTTTAAGTTAAAAAAAGATTCAAAAAAAACAAATGTTTAAAATCATTTTCAAGGATGATTTTTAGCATTTTAATTCGGATAAATTTGTCTGAATTTTGTGTTAGAAATAAAAAACAAGCATATATGAAAAAAGGACTTATATTACTAGGAGCAATCTTCACATCAATAATTTCGTTTGGTCAAGAAGCAGGAGAATTACACATGCGCGTAAGAGCTACTGGTGTTGTTCCTATGGAAGATGCTAAAATTGAAGCTATTGGCGGAAATGTAGCAGTAACAAATAATCTTATTCCTGAAATTGATTTTACGTACTATATTACTAAAAATCTTGCAGCTGAATTAATTTTAGGAACATCTAAACATGAGGTTGTTGCTGTAAATACTGCTTTAGGAAACTTAGATTTAGGAAGAGTTATGTTATTACCTCCTACTTTAAACGTTCAATATCATTTATATCCTACTAAAAACCTTAAACCTTATGCAGGGGTTGGTATTAATTATACTATTTTTTATGATGAAGGCAAAGGAAAAGGTAGAAACGCAGCTGTTACAAGCGTAGATTATAAAAACAACGTAGGTTTCGGATTTCAATTGGGGTTTGATTACAAAATCAACGATAAGCTTTATTGGAATGTAGATGTTAAGAAATTATATCTTAATACCGATGTAACTGTGGGAGCTGCTTTGGATAAGCAAGTATATGTTCCTGCTGATGTAGACCTTAATCCTTGGCTAATTAGTACAGGTATTGGTTTCAAACTATTCTAAGAATCGACCTTTTATATATATTATTATTATGATTTTTTAATCAAGAAAAGAGAAGTAAAATTTTACTTCTCTTTTTTTATTTTAAATGCCGTCTCTTTTATTTGCGTAATTAATATACTTTTCTTCAAACTCTAATTTTAATCCGATTCTTAATAATGCAGAAAATGCAAACCAATATTTGTTTTTCACTTTATCCAAAACATAATCTTCTCCAAATTCAGAAATATAAGATTTAATATGAAACTCATCTAATTCTTCCGAATCAATATCATAATTTCTTCAAAGTGCTTTTCAAAAGATCTTCTAAAAGAAACTTAGTATTAATTCCAAAAAGAAATAATTCTTCCAATTCCTCTTTATAATCTATTTCATAAAAATCATTTTGAGCTGGAAATATATCCTTTAAAACTTTATATAATTCTTCTGAAGTCAAAGTCGATCCCATAATATCTTATTTCTAAATAACTCGCTACTCTTCCACTCTTTTATCTTCGATATGATTCGTTCTAAAATACTCCCTAACTGAAACAAAAGTAGGTTCTATATGCACTAAAACATCTTTTACTTGTGGCATTTCGGCTTGTACAGCATCTTTCAAATCATGACTAATTTTATGTCCTTCCACCACCGAAATAGAACCATCTACAATTGCATGTAAATCTACATAATAATTCATTCCACTTTTACGGACATTACATTTTTCTGTTGCCATAACACCTGGAACATGGGAAGCTATTTCTCTTATTTCTTCTATTTCATCTTCATACAATTGTTCATCCATAATTTCTCCTAATGCAGGACGAAGAATTTTGTACGCATTGTATAAAATAAATGCTGATGCAAAAAGTGCGGCTACATCATCCGCAGCTTCCCAACCTGGTCCCATTACCAACGAAATCGAAATTCCGATAAACGCCATTAATGATGTAATTGCATCCGAACGATGATGCCAAGCATCCGCTTTTAAAGAAGAACTGTTGGTCTCAACACTTTTTCGCATCACATATTGAAACGACAATTCTTTAAACAAAATAATTCCTCCAAGAACCAACAATGTAAATGGTTTGGGTTGATGATGAGGCGTAATAATATTTGTAATACTTTCTTTTGCGATAATAATCGCAGAAACAATAAGAAAAGTAACCACTAAAAATGTGATTAACGCCTCTGCTTTTCCGTGTCCGTAAGGATGATTTTCATCTGCTGGGCGAGCCGAATATTTCAGACCAAAGAAAACAAATATAGAAGAAAAAACATCTGCCGAAGATTCGATTGCATCCGCAATAAGTGCGTAAGAATTTCCAAAATAACCAGCTAAAAACTTAATTCCAGCTAGTGATGCATTTCCTACTATACTAAAAATAGAAGCTTTGATTGCTTTTTCCGAATTATCATTCATACCAAAAAAATAAGCCCTACAAATGTAAGGCTTATTCTAATTTTATATCTCGAAAATATTATTTTTCTAAGAATGGGTATTTGTAATCTTTTGCAGGAACAAATGTTTCTTTGATTGTTTGAACAGAAGTCCAACGTAACAAGTTCATTGCAGAACCTGCTTTATCATTTGTACCAGAAGCACGCGCTCCACCAAATGGTTGTTGTCCTACAACTGCACCTGTTGGTTTATCATTAATATAGAAATTTCCACAAGCATTTTTCAATGCTTTAGCAGCTAATTCTACAGCAGCTCGATCTTTCGCGAAGATTGATCCTGTTAATGCATAAGCAGAAGTTTCGTCAACTAATTTTAAGGTTGCTTCAAATTCATTTTCATCATAAACATAAATAGATAAGATTGGTCCAAAGATTTCCTCTACCATTGATTCATATTTAGGATTCGTGGCTTTGATAACTGTTGGTTGAACAAAGTATCCAACTGAATCATCATAAGTACCTCCGATTACAATTTCAGCTTCTGAAGATGCTTGCGCACGATCGATATATGCTTTTGATTTTTCGAAAGAATTTTTATCGATAACAGCTGTCATAAAATTAGAGAAATCCTCTGGAGATCCTAATGTAACAGTTGCTAACATTTCTTTCATTTGTTTCTCAACTTCGTTCCATAAGTTAGATGGAATATAAGCGCGAGAAGCAGCAGAACATTTTTGACCTTGGTATTCGAATGCTCCACGAACTAATCCTACAGCAACTTCTGTTGGACAAGCTGATTTATGAACCATTACAAAGTCTTTACCTCCTGTTTCTCCTACGATACGAGGATAAGTTCTATATTTATCTATATTGTCACCAATTTGTTTCCATAATGTATTGAAAACATTTGTAGAACCTGTAAAGTGTAAACCTGCGAAATCTTTATGCTCTAAGACAGTTTTAGCAGTATCTGCTCCTCCTGTTAAAATCATATTGATTACACCATCAGGTAAACCAGCTTTTTTGAAAACTTCCATTGTCACTTTAGCAGCTAAAGTCTGTTTATCTGAAGGTTTCCAAACTACAACATTCCCCATTAAAGCCATACAAGACGGTAAGTTACCTGCAATTGCAGTAAAGTTAAATGGAGTTATTGCAAACGTAAATCCTTCTAATGGACGATAATCTACACGATTCCAAATTCCTGGAGAAGAAATTGGTTGATCTGCATAAATTTCTGTCATATATTGTACGTTGAAACGCAAAAAATCAATCAACTCACAAGCTGAATCAATTTCTGCTTGCATTGCATTTTTAGATTGACCAATCATTGTCGCTGCATTAATTTTTGCACGATAAGGACCAGCTAATAAATCTGCAGCTTTTAAGAAAATAGCCGCTCTATCTTCCCATGGCATAGCAACCCAAGCTTCTTTTGCAGCTAAAGCTGCATCAATTGCTTTTACAACATCTTCTTGAGTTCCTGCATGGTAATAACCTACAACTTTTTGATGATCATGTGGAGGACGAATTTCTTTTTTATTTCCACTAAAAACTTCTTCCGAACCAATGTATTGAGGTACTTCAGTAACCTCGTTAAACATTTTTTTATATGCGTCTAATAATTGCGCACGCTCTGGCGTACCAGGAGCATATGATTTTACCTCTTCGTTAACAGCTTGAGGAATTTGAGCAAATGATTTTGACATTTTGATTATTTTGTTTGTTATACTTTTCAAAGTTCAAATTTAAGAAAAATAAATGGAAATGTTTTAGTTTGAATTATTAAGTAAGGTTTTTAATACAGAATTTAATCAAACTATTCATTATCCTCTTTTTTATCTTTTGTATGAATGATTTGTTTCTCGATATTTTCCAAATATTGAATTTGCATTTCTTGAATTTCTAACAATTTTTTATTCTGATGAACCAATAAATGATCTATTTTTTCGCTTAATAGTTTAATTTCTAATTCTGCTTTCAAATTAATTTTATAATCATGCTCAGCTCTATCACGATCTTTATCCTCTTGACGATTTTGACTCATCATAATAATTGGTGCTTGTATAGCTGCTAAACAAGACAAAATAAGATTCAATAAAATAAACGGATAAGGATCAAATCCTTTGTTCTTTAACATCCAAAAATTAAGAAACATCCAAGCTAGTAAAAAGATAAAAAACGAGATAATAAAAGTCCAACTCCCTCCAAAAGAAGCTACTTTATCCGCTATTCTATCACCTGTTGTCAATGGTTTCGTCGTATCTTCTTTGATATTTTCGGAAAGAATTGAATTATCACGAATTGCTTCAATTACATCTTGATCCAATTTTTCCATTTCACCTTTCTCTTGAGAAATTAAATTCGCAAAAAATTGTCGACGATATTTATTCAAAATCTTTATCGAAATATAATCCTCTGTTGTTATAGTTGGAAAATCTTGTTGAATCAACTTATAAATTTCTTGTTGAATTTCTTTTCCCTTAACAGCTTCATATTGATTAATCGTTTTCTGTGTAACAAAACATTTCATAACATTTTTTCGAAATTCTTTTCAAAAAACACTCCATATTTTATTATATATAAATAATTTTCCTCTTAAGATATATTAAAAAAACATTCCACTTTTATTTTTTCTAATATAATGAAGTTTAAAACAGTGTAGAATTAGTGTATAAAAAATCTTAAACAAATGTTAAGTCTTTTTATTAAAGACCTACTATGTTATACAAGTATCGTAAAATTACTACATATTCGATTATAAATAGTTAAAAATGAGTCGTTAAAAAATGAAGTTCTAATTTAGCCATAGAAAATAATTAAAATAAATATCAATCTTAAACTTTACCACAATGGCAAACAATTCAAGAGGAGTCTTAAAATTTAACGGAGGAGAAGACCAAAAAATCATTAAATTAAATTATCAAGTATCTCGTACAACAGATGTTTCTGGGCGAGTTGCATCAGATCCTTCTAATGCTTTGATAAAAGTAACAATAGAAGCAACAGAAAGTTCTACAATTTTAGAGAGCTTATTGAATGGAAAATACAAGCCAACAGTAGGTGATATTACATTTAATAAAGCACATGAAGAAGGTGTTTTAGTTAATTTGAAATGGGAAAATGGATACGTTATTCAACACGAATTGGATTTTGACGCTTTAAATGATAATAATATGCTGATCACTTTTGTGGTAAGTGCTGAAAAAATCGATTACGGAACAGCTGCTTACGACGGAGTTTGGCCAACAGCTAGATAATTTTTCAATCTACACTCTATTACAAGTTTTACCAAACTAACTACTTATGAAATTTTGAAACTCTTGGTGCGATGCGAAGGCTGCATCAAGAGTTTTTTATTTTAAAATAATTCTTTTTGGAAAATTTAATCTTGAATCATTTCATAATTTAAAATCAATACCTAAACTCTATTACTATGTTTCAAAATGATAAACCTTCAAAAACAGATACTAAAAAATCTGAAAGTAAACTTCTACAAGCTAATAGTAAGCAAGATTATTCTAAAATGTTTCTGAATAATCCTATTATTCCTAATTCAAAAACTTATGTAGATAGGGATTTATGGGCGAATCAACCAACTTCAAAAATTTATAATGCTAAAAAAATTCCAGATCATGATATAGTAGGAATTAATCGTATTGTAAAACTTAGTTTAATTATTGATGGTCAAATAATCAATTTCTTTAAACATTTCAAATTAATTCAAAGCGCGAAAAAACATCATGAATTTACTTTAGAATTAGCACACGATGTTCTTGGCAAATCTGAAAATTATCGTTTAGAAAATGCTCAATCTTTTTTAGGAAAAAAATTGACTGTTATTTTTCGATATAGCGATGTAGAAGATAGCCCAGAGCGAGTATTTGTTGGTGTTATTACTGAAGTTGGTTTTGTACAAGAACAAGGAAGTTTAGGTAATATTCTATTAACTGGTTATAGTCCTACTATTTTACTAGACGCTGCTCCACATACTCAAAGTTTTGGAGGAACTGATTCAATAAGTTTAAATAGTATCGCTGATCAGGTTATCAAACAAGGTATTAGTAAAAGTAAATTTGATTATCGAGTAGCGTCTAGATATGGTAACATTAGTTACTCTGCTCAATATGAAGAAACACATTATAATTATTTAGCTAGAATGGCTGAAGCTTATGGAGAACAATTTTTTTATGATGGAGAAGTATTACATTTTGGAGAGCTTCCTCCACCTCAACAGCCTATCACTTTAACCTATGGAAGTAACGTAAATGATATTAAAATCAACATGCGTGCGCTGCATACCAATCCTTCTTTTTATGGATATAACAGTAGTAAAAATGAAAAATTGACTACTGGAGATTCTCAAATTAAACACACTTCTGATATAGCAAAACGCGCTTATTTTATTTCCGAACAGACTTTTAAAACGCCTTCTTTGAGAGTAGCTCCTATCAAAGCTAAAAATTTTACAGATATTACTACTTCTCAAAAAGGAACTGCTGGAAGTAAAGCTGTAGATGTTTTTGTGACTTCTGGAACAACTACAATCCAATTCCTATATCCTGGATGTATTGCAGATATTGAAATGAGAAAAACCGACAGTAATAAAACATCATATTTTACTAAGTTAATGATTACTGAAACTTCACACGAAGTAGATGCACGTGGTTATTATAAAGGTACTTTCGAAGCTATTGCAGCCAATACTGGTTTTTTACCAAGACCGAAATTCAGAATGCCTCGAGCCGAAATTCAAGTTGCAAAAGTAACCTCTAATTCAGATCCTAAGAATCAAGGAAGAGTCCAAATTCAATTTGATTGGCAAAAAGGATATGAAAAATCTGAATTTATTCGCGTAATGACTCCTGATGCAGGGGCAAGCGATAAGGTAAGTACTAACAGAGGATTTATGGCAATTCCAGAAGTTGGTGATCAAGTGATGGTTGGTTTTCAACATCATCATCCAGACAGACCTTTTGTATTAGGCGGTATGTTCCACGGAAAAGTTGGCGCTGGTGGTGGACAAATGAATAATATCAAAAGCTTAAGTAGCCGTAGTGGGAATAAACTAGAATTGAATGACGGTGAAGGTTCGGTTTTCCTAACAGATAAAGGTGGAGCAAATATGAAATTTGATGGTGGTGGTAATGCGACTACTAACGCAAATACTAATCATACCGTGAATGCGGGGGCTAATAATACAATCAATGCTGGAAGTACGAATGTAATTAATGTTGGAGGAAAAGAAGGTAGCGGCGTAAACTCAATGCTATCTATGGATGCTGGAGGTAACATTACTCTTGAGTGTGATACAAATATTACAATTAAAACAGGGGAAAGTTCTATAACATTAACTATGGGAGGTGATATCACCATAGAAGGATTAAATGTGAAAGTAATAGGCAAAACAACTACAGAAGTTGGAAAAGCAAATGCTAATCCTGGAATTAAAGTAGACGCTGATATCAATATTAATGCTACAAAAATAAATTCTTCTTCTTCTGGCCCTACAAATATAAAAGGTGCTGATGTAGAAATAAATAAAGGTTAAGTATGAATTTATTAGAAAACGAAGGGGAATATCGTCATTATACTTTTTTAAGAGAAGAACGTTACCAGTTTCAAGGATTAAGAAATGAAAATTATGTTGAAGCTGAGTTAAAAGTAACACTTTTAAAAATGAAGGAGGATCACCCAATTTTCAGAGTAGAAATGCCTTTATACAAGCAATCTAATTCAGAAGGTACTTATCAATGGATAGGAGATTTACACGAGTTGAGAGAACGCATTGCATTATCTGTACACTTAATGAAAATGGGCAATTGGGTGAAATTCTAAATTTAGAAGAAATTCAAGAAAAATGGATAGAAATAAAACCCAAAGTTATTAAAGTGCATAAAGACGAAAAATACAAAGCCATTTTTATAAAAGGTATAGATGAATTGTTACAAAACGGAGAACAATTAGCACATGCTTTACGTTACGCCATGCCATATCAATTGTTATTTCCTGGTATACATACCAAAGATTTTAAGAAAAATGAAGCTGTAAAAGGTTACAGAGAAATACCCAACTTTATAGCAACTAAAAATATTCCAGTTACTACAAATGAATCGATTAAAGATTTAGAAAATGGACGCTATCAAATTGATGTAAAGGGAGTAATTGATGAAAATAAGTTTGAACAAGATAAAGTAACCAATATGATTCGTATACTGAAAAACAGACCACGTGTACCAACACTTGTAGAATTAAATTATATCGAGCGTTATCTTTTAGAAGAATGGCCGTGGTCTGAACAAAGTATGTGTATGAGTTTAGTTCAAATACCTGGAACATTGTACCGAGAAGAAAAAAATATTTTAAAAGCTATTCCACATGACCTTTCAATTAATTGATTTAGTTTTTCAGAGTGATCGTTATTATCTGCTTTTTAACGATTTGGATGCAATTAAAATTGCGGAGTCCAATCAAACATGGCAAATAATAGCAGATGATATTTTTGTACAAGAAATTAATGACTGCAAACTGTCTGAAATTTTAAAAGTAACTGATAAGGTGATTCTAGAATCGAAAACTAATTTAAGTCAACTCGAAAATCATTTCAGAAAAAAAAGAAAAATTGTTTTAACTGATCAATCTTAACCACCAAAAACTACTACTATGCCTAAAAAATATGTACCAGAAGGCGTTTACCTCGCCTGTAATAAAGGAACAAGTCCTTGTACATTAAGAGTAAGTAATAACCAACGGACAACGATTTACAATGTTCCAATGGCTTCTGAGTTAGACTTTATACCATTTTTTAATATCAAACCAATGGGTTTTTGTACATGTCCAGCAAAAATTGCATCCACAGGTGCTACATGTATACCAGGAGTTGTTACACCATGGCAAAACCCAAAAGATGGAGTAAAAATAAATGGAAGTCGTTTAATCTTAGAAGATTCCCACAACAATTGTATATTTGGAGGAGAGATTAAAATTTTCTTTGATAGACCTTCTGCTGTTGGCTTTGGTGTAGGCGAAGGAAAAATGCCTTCTGAATATATAAAAGAAGGATTTGATTGGCTGGAAGAGAAAACAGAAGAGAATAGAAAAAAAAGAGATGATTTTTTACCAGATTGGATGAAACCCGTAACAGGGGTTAAAGATTGGTTTGAAGATCTAGGAACTGGATTGGTAGAAGGAGCTGTAAATGGAGTTGTAGGTTTAGGCGAAACTATTTACCAAGTTGCTCAAGATCCAGTAGGAACTACAGAAGCTCTCGGTGGTATGATAAGTGATGGTGCATCTGCAGCTTGGAATGGAGCAAAAACTGCTACTGAATGGGCAAGTAAAGGTGAGAATTGGGAAAATGCTGCTAATGGAGCTTGGGATTGGGCAAGTGATGGAGAAAACTGGAAAAAAGCAGGTGAAGCAGCTGTAGAAGGAACTAAAGATGCCGCAGATTGGGTAACTAAAAATCCTCGAAAAATAGGAAATACAGTTGGCGAATTTATTCCTGATGCTGTTGCAGCAGTTTATTCTGGAGGAGCTTCTACTGCTCTATCTGCAGGAAAAGTTGCTGTAAAAGAGGTTGCCGAAGTTGCTGTAGAAAAAGCTGTAAAAGAAACGATAGAAGAAGGAGTTGAAAAAGCAGGTAAAGAAGCCTTGGAAGCTGGTGTAAAAAAAGCTGGAAAAGAGTTAATAGAATCTTTAGTTGATGACGCAGCTGATATTGCGAGGGTGGTAACAAGGAATACTAGTAAACCGAATCCTCCTTTTAAAATTAGTAGTAAACATGCGGGCGATGTAAACTTAGAAGCGGAATTTAAGCGACAATTGAAAGATCAACAAGACGCAATAAATAATATGAAAGCTAAAGATTGGCTTCAAAATAGAAATGATTTTGCTAATAGAAATAAAAAAGATTATTCTAAAAAAGCTAAAGAGGCAAGGGATAATTACAGACAACAAGAATTAGCTAAAAGAACAAATGAATTTATGAATCCTCCTCATAATAAATCTCTTTCAGAAGCAAAAGAAGCTGCTAAAAAATCTATGGACGGGCAAGCAGCATTACATAATCCAGATGGTGTAGCTGGAGGTAAGGTTGATCAGATAACAGGAATGGGAGATGGTAGAGTGAATTCATCAATTGGAAGTCAATGGGATAAAGGAAGAGCAAAATCAATTGAGGATCAATTAAAAAAAGAATATGGGATTCCTCCTAAAAAGATTAGTGATATTCCTGATGATGAAATGATGAACGTTGATTTATTTTAAAAATTAAAATTTATATAAAATGTCTAATAAAACCTTTGAAGAAAGAAACTTAAATAGTTATACAAAATATAGCGATGTTTCATTAGAAATAATAAATAAGTATAAAAATGTTTTACCAGAATACTTAATAAAAATATGGGAAACAATGGGGTTTGGAATCTATGAAGATGGATTTCTTCAGTTAGTAAATCCAGAAGAATATGAGTTTGTATTTGACTATATTGATAAACTTTTAGAACCTTCTATTGTATTTGGAGTGACAGCACTTGGAGATATATTACTATGGGAAGGTAATGAAAATTGGACAATTTCGCCAGATGAAGGCGATAGAGTAAAACAAATTGATGTAAGAAAATGTAAAAGTCGTGTAATAGGTGAAATAGATTTTGTTTTAAATAGACTTTTAGGAGATGAGTATGGTATTGTTGACAAAGATTTTTTTGATTCTAAACCTTTTATAGATATTCAAAATAAATTACCTCAACTAGAATATGGTCAATGTTATGGTTATGTACCCGCATTATCTTTAGGTGGTAAAGCATCAAATAAAAATCTACAAATAGTAGATACAAAAGCATATATAGAAATAATTGGACAGTCTGTAGGAAAGATTATTGATTTGGAATAGATATTCAACCGCCAATTGGCGGTTTTTTTATTTAAAATTTAAAGGTTAACTGCAAAAAAAGCTGGAAAAGAATTGATAGAATCTTTAGCTGATGACGCTGGTGATATTGCTAAAGTAGTTCGTATGGGAGATGGTAAAGTAAACTCATCATTAGGTAGTCAATGGAAAAATTCTAAAATATCAGATAATGTGGAGAAACAATTAAAACAACAATTAAAAGAAAGAGGAATAAAAATTCCGCCTAATAGTAATATACCTGACGATTTAATGATGAATGTTAAACTATAAAATAAAACAAATGAAATACATAGAGTTATTTTTTGAAAGAAATAAAGATTATATAAAAAGTTCTGATGTTCCTAAAGAATTAATCGAAAAATACACAAATTTATTACCAGAGCCAATTTTAGAAATATGGAGATGAAATGGTTTTGGAATTTATGAACATGGTTTTGTTCAATTTGTAAATCCTGATGAATATAGTTTTGTTTTTGACTATATAGACACAATTAATGATCCAGTAATTGTTATAGCTGTTACTGCTCTTGGTGATTTAATTACATAGGAGGGTAATGGATTGGGAGGACAAGGTAATCATATCAATGTTGTTTTTGTTAACGATTGTGATGATGTTGTTGTTGGAGGGACTGATCCAGATTTTTGGTTAGGAATGGATTTTAATATAAATGTTGACGAAAATCATGAAGATTATGAATATAATGTAAAAGAATACAAATCTAAAAATTATCAAAAGATTAAGTCAGTTTTACCTCCACTAGAGTTTGGACAGTGTTACGGATACATTCCTATACCTGCATTAGGAGGAAAAAAATCATATAAGAATCTACAAATAGTAGATACTAAATCCTATATAAATCTTATTGGACAATCGGTAGGAAAGATTATTAACTTAGAATAGATATTCAACCGCCAATTGGCGGTTTTTTTTATTTAAAAGATTTAAAAGTTAACTACAAAAAAACTGAAAAATATGGATATGTAATTAGAGGTAAAAAAGGAAATTGGCCTTAATAAATAATATAATAATGAGAACAAATATTAAAGATATTGAATATTTCAAAAACTACATTGAATTAAACAAAGATGATATTAAATTCTATGTAGAAGGTTTAGAAGATGGAACTACTCCAAAAGATAGAATTTGGGCAGTTAAAAGACAAATTTTTACAACAAGTTTACATACTGTTATTGCAATGTATTCAAGTGGATGTTTAATTGATGAAATACAAAATGAATTTAACAATACTATTAAACATCTGGCAGGTGACTGGGAAAATTCAAATTCAAATATTTCTTTAGATGATTACATACTAATGCTTTGGATGTTATCTTTAGCAATATTACTAGATATTGATGACGAAAATTTCGAAAGAATAGTGAAAGTCTTAGACACTAATAAGCAGGAAGATTATATTTTTGATATCTTGATAGCACATAAATTTAAAAGTAGAAAAATTAATCAAAATGAACTCTACCCGAAAGCTTTTGAATTTTTAAAGGAATTATTTGCGACTAAAGATATTCAAAGTTTAAAAGAATACTTGGATAAAAATTGGTACAAAAAATTCACTTCTACATATTGGTATGATAATGACAAAAACAAAAATGAAATCTTTTTCGGTTATTGGAGTTTTGAAAGTGGTGCATTAGTGAAAATTTTAGGTTTAGATGATTCTATTTTGAAAGACCAACAATATTATCCTTATGATTTAGTACATTTTAAAAATTAATTTTTATGGAAAAATATATTGAAATTATCAATATGGTAGTTACCCGATATAGTGAAAGAGAATCATTAATAAAACAATTAGAAAAAATTAAAGAAAATCCTACTCTCTATTTAGAAAATAATGATAGATGTATTGACTTATCTCATGACTTTCTGTGGCTTGCATTAGTAGATTTATTAATTTCCTATGGTTATGCTTTTGAGATTGATTGGAAAGAAAATTATGATACAACAAAATATGGAGTTACAGAATTATTATTGAATTGGAGCGTAAATTTCGATTTTCAAGATGATTCAGATTTGTATGAGTTGGAAGCTGAAGAATTTTTTCCTCGAATAAATACTCTAATCAAAGGAACGAGCTGCCAAATTTTTAATTTTGATATCGATAGCGATAGTTATGTCACAACAATGACGAATAATACTAATGAAAAAAAACTACTGGATTTAGATAATCAAATTTCTAAATATTAAAAATGTCTAATAAAACCTTTGAAGAAAGAAACTTAAATAGTTATATAAAATATAGCGATGTTTCATTAGAAATAATGAATAAGTATAAAAATGTTTTACCAGAATACTTAATAAAAATATGGGAAACAATGGGGTTTGGAATCTATGAAATAAATTACCTCAACTAGAATATGGTCAATGTTACGGTTATGTACCTGCATTATCTTTAGGAGGTAAAGCATCAAATAAAAATCTACAAGTTGTAGATACAAAAGCGTATATAGAAATAATTGGACAATCGGTAGGAAAAATTATTGATTTGGAATAGATATTCAACCGCCACAATTGGCGGTTTTTTTATTTAAGATTTAAAAGTTAACTGCAAAAAAAAGCTGCAAAAGAATTAATAGAATCTTTGGCTGATGACGCAGCTGATATTACGAAGGTGTAACTAAAGATGCTGCAGAGGAACTAGCGGAAAAAGAGGCGAAAGAACTTGCTGAGAAATTAGCGAAAGAATTTCCAGATAAAAAACCATCTTACAAAATTGGAGAAAGCGATGGAGGTCCAGAGACATGGGAAAATAGATATTCACAAAAAAAGGTGCAGAATATCAGAAAAAAACAACAGGAGCACCTGATGATACAGAGTATGTTGTAAAGACCAAGAAAATGAAAAGTGGCGAAAAGAAATTTGATGGTTATGACCCAAATACTAACACATTACAAGATTCAAAAGATTGGGATAAATGGCCACCTAAAGGAGATAGTGACTGGGCTAAACGTAGAAGACAACAAATGTTAGATTCAGCTAAAAACATGCTGATATTGCAAAAGAAACAGGCTCTAAATTAAAATGGCATGTTCCAACACAAGCTAAAGCAGATGAATTAATAGATTTATTTGATGATGCTAATATTGATATTAATATAAAAGTTGTACCAAAATAAAATTTACTATAATGGATAAAGTAAAAATAATTAGTCGCCTAAAATCTCAAGAAATGACTGCTAAAGAATTTATAAATTACTGTAGAAATATTTTAATTAGTATAAAAGAAATACTTCCTAAAGAGACTACAATAGCTTCTTGGGATGATGAAAGTAATAAACTATATTCTTTTCAGAATAGTTTATCAGATTTTAATGAGCATAATTTAGATAAAATATTAATTTTTAATAAAAAAGAAGATGTATTCAAAAATTTTGATTCAAATGATAAAGAATTGAGAATTGATTCACGAAGTTGGATTGGTTTTAGTACATTAATATATTTCAAATCAAATCCAAAAAATGAAGAAAGCGAGATTTCTATAAGCATTGTTCAAGGAGCTTTTGAAAAAAATCAAACTGCATTAATTAATATTGAATTTTCTGATACTTTTTTAAATATGGCTACAAAAGAGGTATTTATTAACTTATTAAAAGTTATAGAACAAACAAATGATCTGTTATATGCTGTAGTTATTTCTAATGAATTTAGAAGGAAAAAGGAAAGTTAAAATTAGTGGACAAAATTTATGGATTGGATATATAACTTATTTTAAAGATAAAATAAAGAAAGAAAGTCTTCCAAATACCTTAAATGTATCTGAGCTTGTTCATGGTACAGTTATATGCCTAGATGAAAAAATGAACCTTACTCAAGAAAATATTAATAAGGCATTAGAGATAAGAGATGTTTTAGGTATTGATGTTTTAGGTATTGATGTTTTAGGTATTGATGTTTTAAATTATCATACATAATTATAAGATTATTTAGGATATTCTATTCAAAAATAGAAATAACAAGTCGTATATCAAATATAAAAGCAATGACTGCTAAGGAATATATTTCCATTTGTAAAAAAATATTGTTAGAACTAAAAAATATTGTTAGAACTAAAAAATATTCTTACGAAATTTAATCATAAAACGCTCCTAAAATTAGAAGCGTTTTATGATTAAAAGTTATTTGTGTAATAATCAAAATATTTACAATTTGATTTGATTTCTTGATATGTTTTCGTATCCGAGTATTGTTTCAAACTCTTGAAATTCGAACGATAATTTGCAACTTTAAAAGCTAAAATTTTATCTTCGTTGTCATATTGATTCTCATACAAACGTTTCAGAACAGGATCTTTCGCATTATAAAAACGACCTTGTTCATTCTTTGATAAAGCAAATAATAATTGCGCTTTCATTTCTTTATCATTTGTTGAATCGAAGGCTTTTTTCAAATAATTTTCCGATGGTGAAAAATTATCAACATAATTTCCACCCCAACCAAAACTTTTGTAGAAGAAGTTACTTGTTGCCTCATATTCATCCCCGTAGTTATTAAATTTCGGTCCATTATCATTATTTCTATCAAATGTTAGCAAATAACGATAATATCCTAGAGTTGTCGTATTGTAATAAAAATTACCCAACAAATAATTCGCTTTTGCTCCTTCCTCGTTTTTCTTTTTTGCTAACTTATTCAATTCAATCATTGCATTTGTCAATTCTAATTTTGACATATTTGGTTTGATGAATTTAAAGTCATTCAAATAAGGAGTAGCGATTACTTGATCTTCATCACAATTAAAACATTCTATTTTATTGTATCCAAAAATCTTATTCGTAATGTTATGATAACCATCAAACTGATTCTCTATCCAAGTTTTCGTTTCTTTACTTGTAGAATAATCATAATCGTAAATAAAATAAGCACTTTCAGAAGTATGAAATTTTTGATCAATCTTTTCAAATTCTTTCTTTGCCAAATCAAATTTCATTTCGCCTAAATACAATGTTCCTTTAAAATCTGCTAAATAATCAGATAATTTAAACTGAATTTCTTTTGATTTTTCAGTTCTCCAATCCCATGAACTCGATTTTACTTTAGCATTGATTAAGTATTTTTCGAAAGCAGTTTTATTCGATTTCTTATCCAATTTATCCAAATCGTTGATAATTGCCCAATTCGGATTAGATCCTAATTGTGTGATTTCGTTATGAATCAAAAATGCTTTTCCTTTATCTCCTTGCAAATAAAAACGATTCGCTAAAACATCTAAAATCACATTTTTTAAGTTTATTTTTTGATCAACATCATCTGAATATTCATAAACACCTTCTGCCAATTGTGGATACTCATAATTAAGTATTGAAGCATATTTCTGCATCAATTGATTCTCGAAACTATCTGTAATTTTCTTTTGTTCAAAGATTTCTAATAAAATTTCAATCACCTTTTTCTGTTGTTCAAATTCTTTCGAAATCGAATTTACTTTGGTTAAATACGTTTTTGTTTCAGCAAAATTTTTATTCAACAAATTCAAATAAGCAACTGATAAATTCCAATATTCTTTGTCGTCAGCTTTTGTCGCTTGCGACTTTGCCAACGTAATTAACTCGTTAATCTGAATTTCATCTTTCGAATTTTCATCAGAACTTCCGTAATAATAATTATTAGCTTTTACAGGTAAATATAAATCAGTATATTTTTTTCGTTCTTGAGTCGAACTCCAATAATAATCTTCAGGGTTTTGTTGCAAATATTCGCGCTCAATTAAATTAATAGAACGAGCAAATAATATTCTCGCTTGTGGTGCATTCACATCATTTGCAATAATTTTTCTTGCAGGCGCTAACGGATTTGAAAAATCATTATACCCAATCAATAAATACAAATCATTTTTTTCTTGAGTTGTTTTTGCATTCGCCAAAAGCTTCTCGTAATTCAAATCTTCTGTCACGCGCATCGATTGATAAGCACTTAATTTACGATCATTTGAATGAGAGAAAACTTCAAAAAAATCATAATTAGCTTGAATATAATTCCCTAATGCACGCTCTGCTCCTCCTTTTTGGTCTAAAGCATAATAGTACATCGAATTTTTAAGTCCTTGTGATGCAACATACATATTAAAATAGTTAATTGCATCTTTATATTCATGGAAATAATGTGCAAAACGAACCAACTGATAACCATAACGAACTTTTAATTCTTTATCAGTTTCTGCATTCCAACTTTTCTTTAGAACCTCAAGAACTTTCTTATAATTTAGATTATTAACATTCTTTTCGGGACGATCTACATAGGACCATTCTCCATTATCGATATAATAAAAGGCCATATAAGGTTCCAAATATTTAGCATACGATAGATAAAGCAAGTTTTGTTTATGTTTTTTCACCCAATCCGTTGTCGCAAAATTATAATTAATATTTGTAGATTTTCCATTCTTAATCATCAAATCAACATCTTGTTTCGAAGCTTTAAATACTAACTCATAAGCTTGTTGATAATTAATTCCTAACGTTTTTTGCCAATCCAAAATATTCTCATTCTTTTGATTCATATCCATCGAATAATATGGATTATCCAAAGTCATCAAAAATGGTTGATATTGTGGTGCTTCGCTTAATGTTTGCGAAAAAAGGTTATAGTAATAATAATCTTCTCCTCCTCCATCAGCACAAGCAAATGCTTTGGTTAAACCAAAAGTTAAACATAAAGTAAGTACTATTTTTTTCATAATTGTGTTGGTATTGTTTTCAAAAATTTTGAGTCTAAATGATAATAAATTAATCGATAACTATATGGTAACTTCGTATCGAGAAAAGATTTTGTTTCAACTAGTAATTCTGGTGAAACTGTTTCTACTTTAATGGTAAAACCTTTACTCACATAAAAGTTTCGAACAAAAAAATCATCTTCTACTTCATAAAAATCATTTCTAATTTTCTTTACAGGTTTCCCTATCAAATCTTGCTCCGAAAAAGAATTAATTAATTTTATTCTTCCTATATGATTAGTCAAAATCGCCCATGAATAAATTGGCAAAGCAACATCTAATTTTATTGGATAGTCGTTTAAATTCTTCAAATAATCTTTCGCTATTTTCAAATCTAAAATCGAATTGTTTTCAGATTGATCAGTTGGATTTTCGGTTGCATAGCACATTAAAACCATTTTATCCAACGGCGGAACACCTTCTTGTTCTTTAAATTTCACTTGATGCAAGCGCAAAGTTGCTGAAAGTTTTTTGCCCGAAATATGTTTTAATTCTGACAAAAACATAAAGTAATTCTCGCGCGTAGATTTCGTCCAATCACAATCTATCTGAATTTCATTGAAGTTATTTAAAGTTCCTCTTTCAGCCGTTTCACTCAAAAAATTATACACATCTTTTGCTAAAACTTTCACTTGATCTTTAGATGTATTCAGAAAAGTTTGATTGGTAATAAAAACCGTCGGAATATAATTGACATTGAGCTTTGTTGCATCAAAATTCTGAATAATTCCAACCGGAGAAATTTTATTTATTTTCTTATCCACATCAAAAAAACGAACGTAAACATTTTCTACTTTTAGTGAATCAACTACTTTCTTTTCGACATCGTTTACAGAATAATTACTTCGCCAATAATAAAAGTCTATTGGCGATTTTTTTGTTTTGGAAGTACATCCAAAACAAAAAAGTAACAGTATAAAAGGAATTATTATTTTGAATAAAAATTTCATATCCAAATTTAGCTAGAAATCCATTGAATACAATAGATAAATCTAGTGAGATTTCTTAGTATTAAACAATACTAAAAAAATCGTTATTTCCACTTTTTGATATGTTCAATTGGCTGTTTCAATTGAAAACTTAATGACTTTATTTTTGCTTTTATTAACTTTTTTCGCCCATAATAACTTCTTGTATAATGCAATTCTGCTTCACCTACAATTTGTAGCCATTGTTCATGAAAATATTCTGCCTTTTTCTTATGTTGGCCTATAATTTCGGGCACAGAATGATAATCTCTTTGTTTGAAAAGCTTCATCAATTCGCTTTTTCGTTCGATAAAATAACGAGGGTTGTCAATTGGATTTAAGATATTTTCTAATGAATCTAAAAAAATCGCCTTATCATAAGTTGTTGCCGATAATAAACTGCACGAAATATTTCCCGATTTATCTACAGTTGTCAATATATTTGATTCTCGCAATTCAGCAGACAATAAATTAAAATGTTGCAATGTCTTGAATAACGCAACAGCTATTTTATCAAAATCTTTGGTAATATCTCGGTATTGAAGATAAAGCTTGATGTTCTTGTAAAAATTAACACTGAAGTAAACAATTCCGACAGTTGAAAGAAAAAACAATGTAGAGAAAAAACTTCTTTTTGACATCGAAAATAAAAGTGTTCGAATACTTTCTTCGAAAAAGAAAACAATAAAAGAGGTTAATGAAAGAAGCAAACTTGTTGTTACATTTTTTATCGACTTCGAATAATACAAATGTTTCGAGAAATCATATTCTTTTTCTCCATCATAAAAATATTTCAATTCATTATCAATTTTAGTTCCTTCAGCAATAGAATTTGTCCAAGAATCTCTAATCTGAATATCATTTTTACTCCATTCTATTGTTTGTTGATTATAGTTTTCAATTGACTGAATGGTTAATTCATCTGGAAGATTTAAACGGGAAATACCATTCGAAATAATATTTTCTTTTTGTGAAATTCCAACAAAAGCCTCAAATCGTTGTTTTATTTTGTCCAAATCTGCTCCTCCATTCTGAGTCTGCAAATCTAAAGTAACCAAGTGCCAAACATTACTTACTTTATTTGGTTCATCTGAATTTACTCGAATCGCACGACCGCGCATTTGATTCGACGTTACAAAAGAACCCACATTACTTGCTAAAACCAAACTATTAATACTCGGCGCATCCCAACCTTCGCCAAGATAAGCACGAGTTCCGACAATTATTTTGATAAAACCTTCGTTGAATAACTTTGTTAAAACAGCCAACAAATTTCCTCTTGAATTATCTTGCGCTACAACTTCAAAGAAATTATCATCAAACATCACCGTTTTAAACTGAATAGTTTCTGCCTTGTCTTTGAACTGATAAATTATTTTTGAAAGAATTGTTTTCGAAACTACTACCATCGAACCTGTAATAATCGCAAGATGTGGAGTTATTTCCGAAGTTAGATTTCGAAGTTTTTCGAAAATTGGAAAAACACCAAGCTTTATTTTACTTGGCTCATTCTGTAAATTATCCGAATAAAATTCTTTTCGAATATAATCGGTCAAAATCACCATATGTAACTTATCGCCCAAATGCTGAAACTCTGATATTACAATATTAGCAATACTATCAATTTTTTTTACGCTATTTATCAACGAGTTTTTAATCTTTTGATTATAATGTAAAGTAACTTTTTTCTGATCAATAGCTCCGATACGTTTTAGGTGTATCAAAAATGGTTTCAAGAATTTTTCGTGCTCTAAATAAAATTTTTCGTCTTTAAACAATAAATAATTAAACATACATTCTGCCCAATAATAATTGAAAGGCGGGAAATCTATCGTTTCGTTTTCTAATAAATCTAAATGCTGAAAATCTAATGGTGTATCAAATAACTTCAGATAAATTACAAAAGAAGCATACATATCAAAGTCTGCATAAATTTCATCGAAACAACTTGCTGGCGTTTTAATAAAATCTAACTTCAATATAAAATCATACAAAGCTGTATTTTGTTTAACTTCTTGAAAAAAAACTTCTACTTCTTCGAGGTTTTTAGAAATGATTTCATTCTCGAAATTTGTTGGAAATGAACACAACAATAAATCTTGATGCGGACACAAATCTTTTTGTTTTACCAATTCAGGGACAGAAATCTCACAGTCTATTGGACCACAAAAAGTGAGGTAACGATTCCATTCTTCTTTGGCAACATCAAAAGGTGGTGTTGCTGTTAGTGCAACAACTTTTGGCAATAATTCATTTTTGATTTTATTGAGACTTTTCCACCATTCATTTTTTAGATGATGTGCTTCGTCTACAATCAAGGTTTTGACATTATTTTCTTTTAATAATTGAAGCAAAGATTGTTCATCTTTCACCATCGAAGCATGTAATCCTTGATAAGTTGAAATGGTAAGAAATTTTGGTTGATGAATATCCATCGAAATCCAATCTACGTCTTGATTATTCAAAAAAAGCTCAACAAATCTATCTTTCCATTGATTACGAATTGATGAAGTTGGAGCTAAAATAAGAGTAGATTTATTAATTCTAAGCATCACTTCCAATCCTAAAACCGTTTTTCCAGAACCAGGAGGCGCCACAACATTAAGGTGTTCATCTTCTAAATGAGTTTCTAATTCAGATAAAACACGCTGTTGATAATCGCGCCAAGAATACTTAAATTTTATAGATTGGGTTGTAAAGTTCATTGTTTCAAAAGTATAAAACTTTTATTTCGAAAACGCATAAACTTTCTTTTTTCATGTAACCTCATCAGGTGGTTTATACCATTATTCTTTGAGGAAATTTTGTTATTAATATCTTTTGAGAAGTATGTTTCTTTTTTTATAATGGTTGTCATTTACATAAAATGTTCTTCTCTTTTTTATGTAACAAATAGCTTTGTTTTTGACGGACTATAGTCGGAGTATCATTGCAAGGGCATCGGCGAGTTGACCGATAGGCATCGGTGAGTTGGCGGAAGCGCTTCCGATGATTAACCGATGCGCTTCCGTTAAGTGTTCGATGCGCATCGGTGTAAAAGTTAATTTATTTGTTGTATTTCTCGTACTTTACTGTACGTAACATATCTCGCAAATCTGCTCCTGGACGAAAGTTAATTTTGTTACTTTTGATAAGGCTCGAAGATACTTTGTCTGCAGTTACTGCTCCTTCACTAGATATTGAAATTTGGAAGTTACCGAAGTCTCCTAATTTCACTATTTTACCTTGCGATAAATGACGGTTTAGTACCTTGATAAGATCATTAAGTACTGCTAACACATCTGTATCGGATACGGTTGTAGAACCTCCCGATATTTCTTTTGCTAAACTTTTGAGATTAACATCTCCGTCTGCTTTGGCACTGGCATAAAATTTTGCTGGAGCTGTAGGATCGTTAGGATTCTTACGCTCTACCACATTGTACTTTACTGGCATAATTCTGTTTTTTTTTAAGATTAATACTATTTGATTCTACTTTATTGTAAATCATTTCATTACAAAAATTTTGAGTAAAACTAAAGTACGGTTATTCTATAATCAAAACAAACTAAAACACTCATTTAAAGGTATTTAAAATGAGAACATATAATTATAGCATTTTTTATTTTACCATCACATCTGATGATGTCTCTTCAAAATGAATATAAAAAAGATGATAAATCGTTTTTCATAGGATAAATTAGATAGAAAAGCGGGAATACCGCTTTTATTTGTTATATAATTTTATAGGGTTTGTAACAAGACTTTTTAGTTTTACAAAGATTGGTTGTCCTATATATACTAATTAATAAGCCTAATAAGGAAAAACACAAAATCAAAAATTGAAATAAAAATATCGTTAGAAAACTTCCTTGAATAGCTTTGAAAGGCTTGGTGTTATTAAAGTATATCGTAACTTCTTCATAATTATCTGGAGTACTAGAACTGTCGTCAGAAATTAACTTATGGTAGTAGGTAAGTAAGTTATAGTTATAAATTTATCTCCTCGAATTTCCTGACCCGTATCCCATTAGAACATCATATCGTTGTCCCCAAGGACGATAATAAAATAAAGCTTGGTATTGGTTTTCCGTCTGCCAAAAACTTCCGCTCACATAACTTGGATCAATTTTACCTGTTTTGGTATTTTTAACGACATATTGATAATTGTAATATCCTTGTTTTAAGAATAATTCAGTTACCCAAAGTCCAGAATCATCTTTTTCTAATTTCGAGTTTTCATCAACAGTCCAATTATTAAATGCACCAACAACGTAAGGAGTATATAAACCATTCTGATCTTCGAATGCATCTAATGCAAAATAAACCCATGAATAATCTGCTTCTGAATTTGCTGCATATTCGTTTCCATAACGATTGTTTCTAATATAAAAATTTCCATCGATATCTGGATAATCATCATAAGGTAAATTATATTTCGGAATATCTACACGTAGAACTGTATGGTAAACACTGTCTTTTCTAAACGTTTTTTCTGTTGTTAAACTAGGAACTTCTAAATTCTTGTTATCAAACCAATTATATTCAGCCCCACCTTCAAACAAAACATTCATATCATTATATGTTAACTGATTTGGTCTAGAAAAAGATGGTCGATTAACAAAATAACCTTCATTCCAATTATTATTTTTCATCAAAAATAATTTTGCACCATCTGGAACTTCAGTTAAATTTTGTGTTCCACTCGAAACTTGAACTTGTAAACGTTGGTTCAATTCTTTTATTGTTGGATTATTGTAACGAGAAACCATCACTCCAACATCCGTTATTGGTTGATAAACGGCAAATCGTTTGGTAAAAATAGGATTTGAATCATTCTCTAAATAAACTTTCAACACATAATTACCAGGTAACTTCACATTCATTTGTTCATTCGGAAACTGAATTTGATAATTGGTATATTTTTGATAGGTATTGAACGAATTCTTATATGTTCGCGCATAATCAGAGTTAACACCATTTAAAAATTCAGACTGAAAAATATTCGAATCTGACCAATCAGCATTTCTGTGTTCAATAGAGTATTGATAGCGTTTATAACCTGCACTAATGTCATCAAAAAGAAAAAACAAACTTTCGCTAGAACCTAGCTTGATAATAGGCGTATTATCGTTTGTTTGTGGATTAAAAACTTGAATTGTTTTGATATTTTTCGGAGGTTTTATATCCTGGAATTGTCCAAAAAGAATTGAAGTCAATAGACAAAGTATAATCGAATAGAATTTCATTTTTATTACTATTTTGATTTATAAAAATACAAAAAAAGCGTAAGTCTTTGTGTAAAGACATACGCTTATATAACTCTAAAATTTATTTTTTAGTACAAAGCAGGAAACTTGTTTGGTTTCGCTTCGCGTATTAATTCGTAAATTTGTTCTGTAATATCATCAACAGAAGGTTTTGAGAAGTAATCTCCATCAGTTGCATAGGCAGGACGGTGAGCTTTCGCTGTAATCGTCAATGGTGCGCTATCTAATGTAAAATATCCACCTTGTTTCTCGATAATTTCTTGTAGTAAGAAAGCACTTGCTCCTCCTGGAACATCTTCGTCTACAATAACTAAACGATTCGTTTTGTTTAAACTTTTCGCAACATCTGCATTGATATCGAAAGGCAATAAAGATTGTGCATCAATTACTTCAACAGAAATACCTAATTGCTCCAATTCTTTCGCTGCATCCATCACAATTCTCCAAGTAGAACCGTAAGTTAGCAACGTTACATCTTTTCCTTCTTTTGTAATTTCTACTTCACCAATTGGCGTTGTAAATTCACCGATATTAATTGGCGCAGGCTCTTTCAAACGATAACCATTCAAACTTTCTACAACAATCGCTGGCTCATCTGCTTGCATCAATGTATTGTAAAAACCTGCGGCTTTTGTTAAATCACGCGGAACTAAAACATTCACGCCACGAACCAAATTCAAGATTCCTCCCATTGGTGAACCTGAATGCCAAACACCTTCTAAACGGTGCCCACGCGTTCTGATAATCACAGGTGCTTTCTGACCTCCGTTCGAACGATAAAGCACAGTTGCCAAATCATCTGAAATTCCTTGTAAACAATAAAGAATATAATCTAAATATTGAATCTCTGCAATTGGACGTAAACCACGCATCGCTAAACCAATTCCTTGGCCAAGAATTGTTGCTTCGCGAATACCTGTATCCGAAATACGATCGATTCCATATTTTGCTTGAAGACCTTCTAAACCTTGGTTTACATCACCAATATTTCCCGCATCTTCACCAAAAACTAATGCTTTTGGATATTTCTCGAAAATTTTATCAAAGTTATCACGAACAATTACACGACCATCTTCTAACGCTGGATTTTCTCCAAACTCAGGTTTTACTTGTGCAACTTGAGTTGCCGTTCCTGAAACTAATTTAGTCGAATATATTTCTTCTTCGTGTTTCATTTTAACATCTAACCAAGAAATTAATTCCGTTTTTGAAGATAAATTTTCTGAACGAGTTAAACGAATAACTTTACGAACAGCTCCATAAACATCGCGCTTGAAAGGACTTTTCTTTGATTTTAGATTACTAATTTCAATATTGATAAAAGCTCCGTTTGCACTTTCTGAAGCAACTTTCGTTAATAATTCTAATGCTTCATTTTTCAATTCTAAAATTGGATTCAAATAATCGTCCCAACATTGTTTTTGAGAAGCTTTTACTTCAGCTTTTACTTCAGCTTCCAATTGATCCAACTCTTCCACAGAAATAATTGCTTCTGAATGATCTGCAAATGCTAAAATATATTCACGGAATTTTGTGATTCCGTCAAATTCTTTTTCCCAAGTCAAACGTTCTTCTGACTTATAACGTTCATGCGAACCAGAAGTTGAATGACCTTGTGGTTGCGTACATTCTTGCACATGTACAATACACGGAATGTGATGCTCACGCGCAAATCTTTCTGCACGTGTATAAGCTTCAATCAAAGCAGGATAATCCCACGCTTTTACGGTAATAATTTCGTAACCTCTTTCTTCTTCCGTTCTTCCGAAACCTGATAACAATTCAGAAAGATTCGATTTTGTACGTTGAAATTTAGCTGGAACAGAAATTCCGTAACCATCGTCCCAAATAGAAACAACCATTGGCACTTGTAAAACTCCACCTGCATTTATAGTTTCCCAAAAATGTCCTTCAGAAGTACTTGCATCTCCAATTGTCCCGAAAGCAATTTCATTTCCGTTTACAGAAAATTGTTGATCTTCGTCTGATTGAGGAACATTTCTAAAATATTTTGAAGCTTGTGCTAAACCTAACAAACGTGGCATTTGACCAGCTGTTGGCGAAATATCAGCACTCGAATTTTTTTGTTCTGTTAATTTTTTCCAAGAACCGTCTTCATTTAAAGAACGTGTCCCGAAGTGAGATGTCATTTGACGACCTCCAGATGAAGGTTCTTTCTCTAGATCTGTTAAAGCGTATAATTGTGCAAAAAATTGTTCAACTGTTAATTGACCAATTGCGAACATAAATGTTTGATCGCGATAGTATCCAGAACGGAAATCCCCATTTTTGAATACTTTTGCCATTGCAATTTGTGGCAATTCTTTTCCATCGCCAAAAATTCCAAACTTAGCTTTCCCTGTAAGTACCTCTCTTCTCCCTAAAAGACTTACTTCGCGAGACATAAAAGCCGTTTTATAATCATTAATGATTTGACTCTTAAACTCTTCGAAAGTAATTTTATTTACCTCTTTTGTTTCCATTTCTTTTGTTTGTTGCATCACAAATTTAACAAAAGATTTGTAACTTACACCATACAATTTGCGTCTATATAATGAATTAGATAAGAATTGTAAAAAATAAAAACTAGTATAAAATTAAACACATGAAAAAAACTTTACTGAGTTTATGCCTTGTTTTTACACTTGGCTCTACAACTTATGTTGTCGCTCAAACAAAAAATCAAACAGCAACATTTGTTACGCAAGTGGAAGGAATTAAAGAATATAAATTATCTAATGGTTTACAAGTTTTATTAATTCCTGATCAATCTCAAAGTAACATGGTTGTGAACATTGTTTACAATGTTGGATCAAAACATGAAGGGTATGGAGAAAAAGGAATGGCGCATTTATTAGAGCACATGTTATTCAAATCAACCAAAAATCTTGGGGATATCAAAAAAATGCTATCTGATAAAGGAGGTTCTGCAAATGGTACAACTTATTATGATCGTACAAATTACTATGAAGTTTTTCCTTCTTCTGATGATAATTTACGCTGGAGTTTAGAGATGGAAGCTGATCGTATGATTAATGCTACAATCAAACAAGAAGATTTAGATAAAGAATTTTCTGTGGTTCGAAATGAATTTGAAATTGGAGAAAATGATCCATCGAGTGTTTTAATGGAAAGGGTTATTTCTGCCGGATATTTATGGCATAATTATGGAAAATCTACAATTGGTTCTAAAGAAGATATTGAACGAGTAAAAACTCCGCAACTACGTAAATTTTACGAAAAATATTATCAGCCAGATAATGCAACTTTAATTGTTGCTGGAAAATTTGATGAGAAGAAAGCAATAGAATATGTTAATCAATATTTTGGTTCTATTCCAAAACCTACACGTGTTTTAGATGAAATATTAACTGTTGAACCTGCTCAAGATGGGGAAAAATTTGTCGAAGTAAAACGTGCTGGAGATTCTCAATCTGTAGGTGTAATGTATCACGTTGCTGCATATAGCGATAAAGATTATGCAGCAATTGATGTTTTAAACAACATTCTAACTTCTGATCCTTCTGGCTATTTATATAAATCTTTAGTTGACACTCACAAAATCGCATCTATATGGGCTTATAGTCCAGAAGTTAGAGATGCAAGCTTCTTTTACATCGGAACTGAAATTCCGAAAGAAAAAAATATTGAACAAACAAAAAATGATATTCGTGCTGAATTAGATAAAGTTGCATCAATAAATTACACTGATCAAGATGTACAACGTGCAAAAGCAACTATTATAAAAAATATTGAAAATCAAAAAAATAATACAATTAACTATGCAGTTAATTTGACTGAAATTGTAGGTGCTGGTGATTATCGTTTAGGTTTCTTATATAGAGATAACATAGAAAAAGTAACTAAAGAAGATATTAAACGAGTTGCTGAAAAATATTTTAGAGCTAACAATAGAACCGTTGGGACTTTTATTCCTACAAAAGATGAAATTCGTGTAAAACCAAACGAATTAACAAATAAACAAATTACCGAATTAGTTTCGAATTATAAAGGTCGTGCAGTTGAGAAAGAAGCAAAACCTTTTGAAGCTTCTATTAAAAATCTAAAAGCACACTATGCTGAAGGAAAAGTAAGCAATGGTCTAAAATACGGAATCATCGATAAAGAAATAAAAGGCGAAAAAGTAATTCTTTCATTTAATTTGCCTGTTTCGAATGAAAAAGATTTAGCAAATAAAGGAATGATTAGCGAATTAACAGCTCAATTATTAACTGCAGGCACAAAAAACCTAACAAAAGAACAAATCAAAGATCAATTGGATCTTTTAAAATCTTCTGTTGGATTTAGATTTAGTGGACAAACATTGAATGTTACAATTAATACGTACAAAAATTCATTAGACAAAACAATGGATATTGTTCGCCAAATCATTACTGAATCTACTTTCCCAGAAGCAGAATTGAAAAAAGCGGTAACAGAATATGTAACTTATTTAGATGCAAACACAAACGATCCACAAGCATTAGCCTTCAACGAAATTAGTCGTTTAACATCTAATTATCCTAAATCTTCTATTTTCTACACAGCTTCTTTTGACGAATTAAAAGATGAATTAAAAAAAGTAAAACAAACTGACTTAGTTGACTTTTATAAAAATATCTTAGGTGCACAAAATGGAGTGGTTTCAGTTGTAGGAATAAATGATAAAGCAAAAGTTGAAAAACTATTAAATGATACGTTTGGTAAATGGAATAGTAAATCGAAATACGAAAAAGCTTATCCAACATTTACTGCTACTAAAAAAGAAGATAAACTTTATAACATTCCAGATAAAGAAAACGCAGCAGCTGTAGGATCTATCAATTTCAAAATGAATAGAGAGAGTGCTGATTACGCAGCAATGGTAATGGCAAACGAAATGATTGGAAGTGGAGGATTTTTATCTGCTCGTATTCCAATGCGATTAAGAGAAAAAGAAGGAATCAGCTACGGCGCAGGTTCGTATGTTTCGATTCCAAGTGATCCTAAAAATGATGTAGCTTCTTGGGGATATTATGCTTTCTTAAATCCAACAAAGCGTGAAGCTGTAGAAAAAGCATTGAAAGAAGAAATTACAAAAGCTCTAAAAGAAGGATTTACAGCAGAAGAATTAAAGACAAACATTGTAAGCTGGAAAAACGGTCGCACAACTTCGTTGGGAACAGATGGTACTTTATTAGGATTATCGAATGGTTATTTATTAAATGGAATTAATTTTGAAGAATTTGATAATTTAGAGAAAAAAGTAGATGCACTTAATGTTAACCAAGTAAATGAAGTCTTTAAAAAGTATATATCGTTAGATAAATTAACATCTGTATATACAGGAACTTTTGATAAAAAGTAACTTTATTTAAATATTTATAGATAAAAAAGCTTCAGATTTAACTGAAGCTTTTTTTATTTTTTTAGGTAAGCTATTGTATTATTATTCATTTTCTGTCTAAAATATAAAATTTTATGTTAAAAAACTCTTCTTTTAACATAATTAAAAGTTTTTGGCATTATAATTTCTTAACATTAACAACATAAAAAAACAATTAACCTTAAATAATTATTATATGCAAGGATTAGAAGAAAACAATCAGCCAACAAACAAAGGAAGAAATGGCTTAGTATTACCTTTAGCTCTAGTAGGAATTTTATTAGCAGGTAGTGTTGGGTATAATATATATCAAGCAAATCAAATAGGAAATTTAGAAAAGAATGAATCTTTAAATTCTCAGATCCTTAAAAATGAAACTGGTCAAAAGGAACAAATCCGTAGACAATATGATTCTATTTTAAACGATTATACACAATATAAAGCGCGTATAGAAGATCGAAATAATTTATTAGGAGATAAGGAGAATATGATTCAATTAAAGAATCAAGATATTCAAGAAATCTTAGATAAAGATAATCCTACAGCAGAAGAAATGAATCGTGCTCGTAAAATGATTAACGATTTAGAAGGAAGTGTAAAAAACTACAAATCAGAAGTTTCTCGTCTACAAAAAGAAAATGCAATTCTTGTACGTAGCGTTGACGAATTAAATAATAAAAATTCTGCTTTAACAACAGACAACAATAACTTAAGAGAAAACAATAAAGAATTAACATACAACTACGAGACTGAAAAAAGTGTTCGTCAAAAAGACAATGCAATTTCGAAAGGTAAAATCAACGAACTAAGTTCTACTTTATCTGTTTCGAACCAACAAATCAAAGGAATTCGTGTAAGAAACAGTGGCAAAGAAGTTGAAAAAACACGTGCAAAACGCATTGATAAAATTCGTGTTTCTTTTGATGTAGATCGTAATTCGAGAACAGAATCCGGAGATAAAAAATTATATGTTGCTATCTATAATCCTGATGGAACATTAGGAAGATATGGAAATGCGCAAGGTGGACAAATTGAATTAAGATCTGGAGATACGGTAAATTTCTCTGATGCAATTAACTTTAATTACACAAACGGACAAACAAAAAACATAACATTTGATTGGGAAAATGAAGAATTCCAAAAAGGAGTTTATACGTTCAATGTCTATGAAAACGGATTTAAGATTAGTCAAGCAAAAATAACTCTAAACTAATTATTGATAAGACTAACCAAAAAAGCTCAGCAATTGCTGAGCTTTTTTGATTTTATATATTAAAATTATCGTTTCAAAAGGTTGATACTAACAGTTGCCAATTCGTTGTTCGGATATTTCTTGAACAAAGTTTTATCTGGAAGCAAACCTGTTTCTTCACAAATTCGATGAAAGACATCTACTTCAACAATATATTGATCCGAGAATCCATGTGTCGCATCATAAGCAGTAGCAGCTGTATTGCCTAAATTTTTAGCAGTTAAATCTGGAGAAATGGTATGTAATTCGATTAGCAATAGACCAAATTTATCTACATAAGGTGCCCATTTTTTGAGATGATTTAATAAATTTTGTTCCACATCATTGTTTGATAATCGTTTTCCTCTAAACGCAAAAGCTCCTGTAGAAGTACTAATTCGATTTGTTTTGACTTCTTCAACATCTTCCCAAATTCGGTTATGGTCTAAAAATGTTCTGATATTTAATAAATCACTCAATTCTATTGAATAATCATCTTTCAAATCTATCGCCAAACGATCTGGATCGCCAATATCACCCCAAATGACTTTTGCCCAAATATCATTTTTGATTAAATTAGCACGTGTTACTTTTAACGCTGCTTGATTATAATCTGCTCCAACCAAAAAAAGTGGATATTCGTCGAGATGTTTTCCGCGTAAAGTTTCGCGTTCTATCACATCATATAAATGTTGCAAAAGTGCACCATTACCACATCCCATATCCAAAATTCCTTTCGGTTGTTCTTCTATTGGACGATTAAAAATATTGACAATAAAATCATCTATAACTTTGAAATAAGTTGAATGAGCTCCTCCACTACCCCAAACATTCATTTCTCTATTAACATGTTGCTCATCTTCACCTTCAGAAATTTCACGCAACTTTGTTGGTGAACCAAAAAGCAAATCATTCAACTTCGCAAACATTGGCAAATAAGAAACTGTTACACCGTAAGAAGTTGCTCTTCGTGCAAAGAACAATCCTATTTCTGTGAATTTATAGTTTTTTTCGTGTTTCGTAAACCAACCTAATTCGGTTAATCGTTCCAAAATTCTCTCGAAAGTTTGTGGATTTTTGTGAAATTCATCTGGATTAAAAGAGGCTTCCATAAAATATTTATGAAACAAACCGCTCATTCCCATTCGAACAATAATAGGCCCGACCAAAACACCTTCAATATGTTTTGTGATTTGATAATGCAAAGGTTTTTCAAGAAACTCTTCGTCATCAGCAGTCATCAAATAGGTTTTGTATTTATCAAATAATTTAATCCATTTTTTACAAAATTCATCTGAAAAATCATGCTGATTTATTACTTCATCTTCTGCCAAAAAAACAGCTAAATCGTGGTAAATATCAATATTTGTAAAAGCTCTATCTGAATATTTATTGGTTTGAATTTCAACGCAATTCTTCTCATTATTTACTAAATATTCTAACATATTTTGAGAAGCTAAAACACGCAGAGCAACATTCAGATAACCTTCATTCGCTTGAAATTCTTCTGTTATTTGATCTAACAACATTGCCTTATGCTCTACAACATAATGCAAAATACCTTTACTAGCTAAAGCATTTAATATCGGAGCTGTTACCAAACCATCGAGATGTCTAAAAATTAACGATCTCAAATATTTTTTATCCATTTTGGTTGATTTTTTCTACTATAAATATATTGAAAATTGCTAAAAACTGATGTGAAGATTATTGTAAAATTTAAAAAAAATAGAAATAAAAAAACCTCATCGGCTGACAAGGTTTCTCTCCGTTTTATTAATCAATTTTGATAAAATTACCATTCAGGTCAAATTTCAAATCGACTTTATTTTGTAATAATTCAACTTTTATTTCTTTATCTTTTGAATCCATTTCAATTGATTTTGCATCAATTTTAGGATATTTTGATTGAAGATATTTTTGAATACCATCTGGAAAAAATTTAATCGGAATCGCTTTTCCTAATCCATTCTTCACTTCTGTCCAATCGCCATTATCTGTAAACTCTATTTTTGTCCCGTCTTTTAACTGAATATTGTACGTTGTAATATTTCGATCAACTTCTTTTATAGCATTCACAAATTCCATATTTCCAAAATTTTTCGATACAAAATTCTGTGCATTAACAGGTAAATTATTTGCTGAAATTATGGTTTCATTCGGATCTAACGCCACCTTTTTCTCTTGCCCATTGTCTAGTAAAACCATGTACGAATTTGTAGAAGCAGATGATTCTAGATTATTTGCAATATCACTTTCCGAAACTACTGGCTGTTCTACAACTTCTGACTTATTTGTTAAAACTTCTGTATTTTCTGTTTTTTTTGATTCGCATGAAGATAAAACTAAACTTAAAATAGCAGCTGTTGATAAAATTATTTTTCTCATGATTTTGATTTTAAATGTTTATCAACAAGCATTATACCACAAAAAAAGCTGATTAAAAATTTAACCAGCTTTTAAGAATTTATTTTTCTTTTGAACTAAAATTAGATATTCCCAAGGTTTTAATTTCAAAGTTGTCATCGCATCAAATGTAATATCTTCATTATTCATGAAATTTTTATAAACTCCATTAATTGGGACTGTAACTTCTTTATTTTCTTTTGTGAAATTTGCGATAAAATAAGCTTCAGTAGTATTTTTCTTACGTCTGAAAGCTAAAATAGATTTATCATCAGATGTTTTTAATCGTTCATAAGATGCTGCTTTTTTTGCTCCATTGAAGGCTTCATTTGTAATTTTAAGTTCTCCTAACTTTTCGTAAACACCTCGCATTTTGGCATTTGGATTACGATCAATAGAATCTTTGCCATAAAATTTTAAACGACGATTAAAATCTTCTTCTTGTCCATTATAAATTAATGGAATCCCAGGCAAAGTATAGGTTAAAACTGCAAATATCTCAACCGCATCACCCATTCTTTCGTATTCTGTTCCTTTCCAAGAATTTTCGTCATGATTAGATGTAAATAATAATTTATAATCATCAGCTTGCCATTTTTTCGGAATTGAATCCATATAATCATCTATCGCAGAAACATTTTTATATCCTTTTGCTATATCAGTCATGATATGATATAATTTCCATCCATAAGCAGCATCGAAAGCATTATTTGCTAATAATTCTGGTTTTTCTGTTTCACCTAACATAAAGATTTCGCGGCCATTTGCCAATTGAAGTTTTACTTCTTTCCAAAAATCTATCTGAGTTTCGTTAACCATATCACAACGGAAACCATCAACTTTGAAATCATCTAACCAATATTTCATATCAGCAATCATCTGTTTACGCATTTCTTCATTATCAAAATTTAACATTACAGTATCTGCCCAATTTTTAGAAGAATGAATTTTCCCTTCCTTGTTCTGCTCATACCAATCGGGATGTTGTTTTACCCAAGAATGATCCCAAGCAGTACGATTTGCAACCCAATCTAAAATAACATACATTCCATTTTTATGTGCTTCATCCACTAATTTCTTGAAATCTTCAGCATTTCCAAATTCAGGATTGATTCCTCTATAATCTTTGATTGAATAATATGACCCTAATCCTTCCTTTCTCTTTTCTTCTCCAATTGGATAAATCGGCATTATCCAAAGGATTTTAACTCCTAATTTCTTAATATTTGAAATTTCTTTAGTAACCGCAGTAAAAGTTCCTTCTGGAGAAAACTGACGAACATTTACTTCATATATAACAGACGTTTCTGCCATATCAGCTGTAAAAGGAACAATACCTTGCTCTTTCATTTCTGATTTTACTTCATCTGATTTTGTTTCTTTCTTGTTTTTACAACTTGTCAAGAACAATATTGTCATCAAGGTTAAACCAATTATTTTCTTTATCATTTTTCTATTACTTATAAATAATTGTTTTCAATAATGATTCCATTTCTTTACTGTGCTAAATCTTATTTTAATTCATTTCTTCTCAAAGATTAATCTTCTTAAAATAAAATTAAAAACCACTTTATCAAAGTGGTTTTTAATTCTTAAAAGTTCAATTTTATATTATATTTTTCATAGAAATTTTTGATATGAGTCACTGCTTCTTCCGCTGTATCAACTAAACGAAAAAGGTCTAAATCTTTTTCTGAAATATAACCATCCGCAATTACTCTATTCCTAATCCAATCAAATAAACCAGACCAATATTCGGTTCCAACCAAAACAATCGGAAAACGACCTGTTTTCTTTGTTTGTACTAATGTTAATGCTTCAAATAACTCATCCAAAGTGCCAAAACCTCCTGGCATTACAATAAATCCTTGTGAATATTTTACGAACATTACTTTTCGTGCAAAGAAATAATCAAAGTTAATTTCATATTCACGATCAATATATTTGTTCAATTCAGTTTCAAAAGGCAATGTAATTCCTAACCCAACAGACGATCCTCCTCCTTTCTGTGCTCCTTTATTAGCAGCTTCCATAATAGCTGGTCCACCACCTGTAATAACTCCAAAACCTATTTTTGTTAATTGAAAAGCTATTTCTTCAGCTAATTTGTAATAATGATTTTCTTTTGGTGTTCTTGCCGATCCAAAAATTGATACACAAGGACCTATTTTCGACATGGTTTCATAACCATTTACAAATTCTGCCATAATCTTGAACAATGCCCAAGAATCATTTATTCTGATTTCGTTCCAATCTTTTGGTCGAAACGGAGATTGTATTCTATCGTCTTCTTTTTCTTTATCTGTCATAGTATTTTAATAAAAAAACCGCAACAAAAATGTTACGGTTCAATATACAAATTTATTGTTTCTTAATAATTAATCTCTACTCATAAAAATTCTCAAAATATACCAGAACAATAACATTAATGAAGCAAACAAAGATAATGCTGCTGCAACATATTGTTGTGTTCCAAATTCATATTTTAATTGATGAGTGTTGTATAAAATTGCTCCTCCAGCTAATGCACACATTCCAACAGAGAACCATAATCCTAAATCGAACCCAAATAACATTCCTGCAACAATCAAACCAATTGCTAAGAAAAATCCGATTGTTAAAGCCCCTTTTAAAATAGAGAAATCTGCTTTTGTTAAAAATACAATTGCTGATAATCCTATAAATAAACCACCTGTCACAACAGCTGCTTGTTTTATAACATATGTTCCTCCATAATACAATGCAATATAAAGCATTGGTACAAAGATCAGCGCTTCTGCGACTATGTATAAAAAATAGCCTAAATATTGTTTAGATTTTGAAATAGATCCGTAAGCCATTTTTTGAGCAACCCAAGTAATTCCCATAAAACCTGCTAATAGAATAAGCCAAAGATACCCAGAAGTCAAACTTAACATGAAGCTTACTAATGCTTCTGATTTTAACATCAAAGATTCAATTAAAACAAATACTAGAACCCCTCCGGCAACATGTCCATAAGTATGTTTATAAAAATTAGCTCTTTCTACACTAGTTGCATCTGCAACCAATTGGTTTTGCTGATATAATTGTTGATTTTCCATATGTTTATTTTTTTAGATAGATATTTTTCAATTAATAATTGTTGCTAAAATACTAAATTAAAATTATTTCTTAGCTCACTATTTTTTGGGAGTTTTTGAATGATTTTATCCAATTGCTTAGTCCTATAAATGATAAAATCAACAATACTATATATTGCACAGAGGTGATAACTGCTCCTTTATAAATCATTAACGGAATCATTATTAAATCGCCAATAATCCAGAAATACCAATTGTCAATTTTTCTTCTTGCCATCATCCACATTCCAATCAAAAAGATAGCTGTTGTCGAGGCATCTATAAAATCAATTTTGGTATAATACAATTTACATTGATTGATAAAACTAATATTAAAACCATTTTGAATAACAGGACGGAAATAATAAATCATCAAAATAAATAGAAAACTCAACACAAAGAGTAGCGTTGCATATATATATTCTTTTTTCGAGGCCCACGAAACATCGACATGTTTGTGATCTGCTTCAAGATTTTTTTGCCACAGAATCCAACCATAAATCGCCATCGAAGTATAGTAAATATTGATAATAGTTTCACCGTATAATCCCCAATTAAAAAATAAATAAATGAAAATAAATGTTGAAACAATGGTGGTGGGATAAACCCAAATATTCCGTTTATAGGTATAATAAACGGAAATAATCCCAAATAAAGTTGCAATTATTTCAAGTAAAATATTAAGCGTAGAATAGGTCTTATAAGGCAAAATGATATAATCTATAAAATCGTTCATTTTTAAATTTTGAGTGATAGGTTGTAAATTAAAAATAATTCATTCTAAATCGTAATTCGAATTTCGAACTTCAATTTATTCATAATCCAAAACCCAAACTAAATAATATTCACCAATCATTTTATAGAACGCATGATATTTACGAGATTTTACATCATCCGAAATCCAACAAATAAATTGTTTATTCTCTATTAATTCAAATTCTTCGGCACGATAATGATTCAAGAAATTCCAAAGATTTCCACCATTCAATTTGTACAAACCTTCTTTCATTCCCCAAATGATATGTAAATACTCAATTTCATGTTCTTGTGGAATCCAATCCAGTTCATCTAGACGTGCAAATTTATGTTTGATATTTAATATTTTTTTAGGACGCGACAATTCAATATCAACTCCAATATTATATTCACTTACTCCAACAGAAACCAATCCATAGGAATGTGTAATGGAAATTTCTTTATTTGTAGGTAAAAAAGGTTTTCCTCTTTCATCATAATTTACGTCATAATCCAAATTTAATTTCTTTAGACAAGCGCGCAAACCAAGATATTCTCTGGCCTGTTTAGGTCTTAGATTATTATATTTTTCTATTCTATAATCCTTTAACTGAAGATATTCTAATAATTCTTCATTCGATTCTGTAACTTCCCACGTAACAATTCGGGTATGTTTAAAATCGTTAATATAATCAATAACGGGCATTTTATTAATCGAAATTTGTTTGTAAATTTGTTCCCTATTAAACTTAAAAAGTTAGTTAAATATATCAATTGATGGATACAAAAACGCAATACATTCCATACAAAGTTAAAGATATTTCTTTAGCTGAGTGGGGAAGAAAGGAAATTACGTTGGCTGAAGCAGAAATGCCTGGGTTAATGGCTATCCGTGAAGAGTATAAAGCTGCTCAACCTTTGAAAGGTGCTCGCATTGCGGGTTGTTTACACATGACAATCCAAACTGCAGTATTAATCGAAACGTTAGTTGCTTTAGGAGCTGATGTTACATGGTCGTCATGTAATATTTTCTCTACACAAGATCATGCTGCTGCTGCAATTGCTGCTGCTGGGATTCCTGTGTATGCTTGGAAAGGGATGAACGAAGAGGAATTCGATTGGTGTATCGAGCAAACATTATTCTTCGGAGAAGATCGCAAACCGTTAAACATGATTTTGGATGATGGTGGAGATTTAACGAATATGGTGATTGATCGTTACCCAGAATTGGTTGCTGAGATCAAAGGATTGTCAGAAGAAACAACTACGGGTGTACACCGTCTTTACGAAAGAATGGAAAAAGGTACATTGCCAATGCCTGCAATTAACGTAAATGATTCTGTAACAAAATCTAAATTCGATAACAAATACGGATGTCGCGAATCTGCAGTAGATGCTATAAAACGTGCTACTGACTTGATGATCGCTGGTAAACGTGTTGTAGTTTGTGGTTTTGGTGATGTTGGTAAAGGCACAGCGGCTTCTTTCCGTGGTGCTGGAGCAATTGTTACAGTAACAGAAATCGACCCTATTTGTGCTTTACAAGCATCTATGGAAGGTTACGAAGTAAAACGTTTAGATACAGTTGTTGCAAACGCTGATATCGTAATTACAACTACTGGTAACTTTGGAATTGTACGTGCAGAGCATTTCGAGAAAATGAAAGACAAAGTAGTTGTGTGTAACATTGGTCACTTCGATAATGAAATCGATATGGCTTGGTTAAATGGAAACTATGGAAACACGAAAGAGGAAATTAAACCACAAGTTGACAAATACAACATCAACGGAAATGACATTATCATTTTAGCTGAAGGTCGTTTAGTAAACTTAGGTTGTGCAACAGGTCACCCTTCTTTTGTGATGTCAAACTCTTTCTCTAACCAAACTTTAGCTCAAATCGAATTGTGGACAAATTCATCAGCTTACAAAAACGAAGTATATACTTTACCTAAGCATTTAGATGAAAAAGTTGCAGAATTACATTTAGCAAAATTAGGAGTAGAATTAGAAGTTTTATCTCAAGAACAAGCAGAATACATTGGTGTAACGGTTGAAGGACCATTTAAACCAGAATATTATAGATATTAATTAATTTTAATTCAGAATTTTTATTTGAAATAAAAAACACTTAACAATATGCCCTCGCCTTGAACAAGCGAGGGCTTTTTTATTTCTTCTTTACTTCCTCTATTAATAAACAGATTTCTTTATCACTTTTTTAATATTATCTTTAAAATCATTATTGAATAATTTTTATTACTGATTATGATTAAAAAATATTTACAACTTGGATTCATTTTAATTGGTTGCTCTTCGCTTTTTGCACAAATCGAAAAGCCTTCAGAAATTTTTTGGAACAATCTAAAAAAACATTGTGGTAAAGCTTACGAAGGCAAATTACCCGAACATATTACACGAGATGATTTTGCAGGCAAAAAATTAACGATGCATGTAAAAAGCTGTTCTGTAAACGAAATTAAAATCCCATTCAATGTTGGTGATAATTATTCTAGGACATGGATTTTGACTAAAAAAGATGGAATAATCACACTAAAACATGATCATCGACACGACAATGGAACTTCAGAAACAATTACATTTTATGGAGGAACAAATACAAATTATGGTTTTAAAGATTTTCAGATGTTTCCTGCCGATCAAGCAACAGCAACGTTAATAGATTATGCTTCGACAAACATTTGGTGGATTACCTTAGATGATAAAACGTTTAGTTACAACTTGCAAAAAGCAGGTTCTAAAACACCTTTCAACGTCTATTTTGACTTGACAAAAGAAATTGAAACTCCGCCAGCACCTTGGGGTTGGGGAACACCACGATAATAAAAGAGCTGAAAAGCTCTTTTATCTTTTTATCAAAATATCTGCATTAATTGCTGGCGTAATTCCCAAAGGCGTTTTCTTCCAAACATCAGAATCTCTTGTTTTATACAAACAATTTACAAGCAAAACTCCACTAAAATAAATAGGTTTTTCGGTTTCTGTTAACAACTCTATTTTAATAAAAGATCATCTTGATACTTTATATTCAAATCACGTAAATCCATCGAAAAGATATCATTTTGCTGATATTCTTTTCTAACTACAATTTCACAAGATTTCTTTAAAATTGATTGATTTGGTTTTTCATTGTTCACTGTTGTTAAATCTACTTTCAAAATAATAGAATCCAATTTCAAAATATTACTAAAATTGAAATTTAAGCGTTGAAATGTAAACTCTTTTTTAGGTGGCATTTATTGGAATCGCAAACTCTTTGGTAAATTTTGGTAGCGAGTCCTTATTAAAATTAATATCCGCAGTTAATCCTATTAAAATTGATTTTGTCTTGGTATCCGAGCCAACTCGCTTCAATCTAAATTTGCTTTTATCATACAAAATGGTTTCGCTTAATTCTATTGTATCTTTTTTATAATCTTGTGTGTTTGCAAACTTTATAAACATAAAAAAGAAAGTAAATCTTTGTCATCTAATTGTTTATAAATCATTTATCAATTTTATAAAATATAGATGTTCAAAATTCACAAAGGTTACACAATAACACATTAAAGTTTCAATTCAAATATTAATAATAGTTTCATCATTTCGTTATTTTTTTGCATAATTTTAATAAAAATTACAAATTAAATGAAAATAAGGTTATTAACTTCAATAATTTTTATATTTACCTTTTTACAAATTGAAGCACAAAAAGCAGGACTTTATTTGAACGAGAATGTAAACAAAGAAACTATATCTTTTCAATTTATTAAAAATTTAATTGTTGTTCCAATCACTTTCAACGGACATCAAATGAATTTCATTATTGATTCTGGACTTAAAGAAACTATTTTATTTAGTCAATACGATGAAACGATTAATAAAAGCACTCTTCGGCAAATTAATTTAAAAGGTTTAGGAAAAGATAATAGAGATACTAAAGGTTTTTATTCTACAGGCAATCAAGTTATTTTCGGGAAAAATTTTTCATCTAACAACATGTCTATTATTGTGATACAAGACGAAAGATTTAATCTTTTTTCTCGCTTAGGAATGGATGTTCATGGAATAATTGGTTCTGAGTTCTTTAAAAATTATCCCATACAAATTGATTATGCAAAAAGAAAAATTACCATTTATAAATCTATTTTTGCTTTAAAAAAATTAAAAAATTTTCAATCTAAATTTTTAGAAATTAGTCCAGAAATAAAACCTTTCACAACAATTGATTTCACCTATCAAATAACTTATACAAATCAAAAAATGTTAATTGACATTGGAAATAGTGATGGTTTGTGGCTATTCGAAAATCAGATTGAAAATCTAATTCCCTTACAACGTGTATTTTCTGATGAATTAGGAAAAGGCTTTAATGGAGCTATTAATGGAAGACGAGGTGTTATTACATCTATGAATTTAGGAGAATATAAATTTCAGCAACCTTTGATAGCTATCCCAGACGAAGAGTCTATACAATTTCTTAATCTCAAAAATAACCGAAAAGGCTCTATTGGAAATGAAATTTTGAGACGATTTACAATTATTTTAGATTATCAAAATCAAATGTTTTACTATAAAGCAAACCGAAATTTCAGAGATGCTTTTCATTACAATAGAAGTGGACTTACTATTATTCATGATAAATTTGAATGGAAAAATGAAAAAATAAATATGACATTTCAAAATACTACTGTATCTGAAAATAATTCATTATCAACTCAGAATATAAATTATCAATATGTATTAAAGCCTATTTACAAAATAGAAGCTGTTAGACAAAATTCTAATGCTGATTTAGCTGGTTTAAAAGCAAATGATATTCTTGAAAAATTGAATGGAAAACAAGTGAATAAAATGAGTTTAGATGACATCGAATTGTTCATGAAACAGAACGAGTTTCAAAAGGTTTCTGTAGAAATTCTTCGAAATAATATTCCAATGAAATTTAAGTTTGTACTAGATATTCCATACAACGATTAAAAAAGAGTAACTAAATGTTACTCTTTTTTAATTACTCATCTAACTGATTTAGAATTTTTTCTAACTCTACAAGTGGTTTTTTATAAAATTGATTAATCCACCATTTTAATATCCAAATACAAAAAACGACATAGATCACTAAAATAGAGACTATATAAACATATAAAAGTAATGGACTTTCAAAATGTATAAATGTGTTTTTCTGAATGTAAACTATTCCTACAAACATTATCATGAGAATACATAAAACATATGTATAAATACTATATACATCTATAGAAGATTTATAATTGTAATAGAACCAATTAATATTTTTAAGTGAACTGTATTCTAAACGATACGAACGTTTATAAAATCTAAAAATATATGTAAAAGGTATTATTAGTGTGGCACAATAACATATAACAATCCACCAAATAAGTTGATTATTCATGTCAAAATAATACGGAAATAAAAGTAAGATAGGGAAAGTGGTAATTTGAAAAAAGAAATCTTTTTTCAACGTTTTTCTTACCTTATCAATAACTGTATTTGCTTCAGTTTTTATATCTAAATCATTTCCTATCTTCACTTTTTCTGAAGACTGATTATCCCATTGTTTTTGTAATTCATCAAAATTCATAGTCATATTTTTTAATGATGATTTGTATTTTTTCTTTTGTTCTATTCAATTTCACACGTGCATTCCCTTCCGAAATTCCTAAGTTAGAGCTAATTTCCTTGTGACTTTGTCCTTCTAAAAAAAGAAAAATCAATGCTTTTTCAACTTTATTCAGCTCATGAACTGCTTTATAAAATAATTCAAGCTGTGTTTCTTTTTCATCAGAATCCACTTCATCTATCTGATCAACGTTTTCTAAAAAAGTATATCTACTTGTTTTTTTATTTTCTTTTTTGAAATAAGTTAAAGCTGTATTTAACGAAACTCTATACATCCAAGTTGAGAATTGAGAATTTCCTTTAAACCGTTCAAAAGATTTCCATAATTGTAAAATAATCTCTTGAATCAAGTCATTCTGATCTTCAGAATTATCCATATACATCCTAGAAATTTTATACAAAATTCCTTTATGCTGTTCTATTAATTCTAAAAATTCTTTCTGATTCTTCACTTATGTAAATACTTAGTCTAGAATAGCTGTCACTTTGTAGCCTTTTGATTTCAATAAATTGATCAATCCTTTTTCTCCTGCTAAATGAGCTGAGCCTACTGCAATTAAAGTTGATTTACTTTTTATAATTTCTGGGATTAATTCAATCCATTTCTCATTACGTTCTACCATCAAAACATCATATAATTCTGGATTAGAAGCTGAATATTCTTTCATTATTTTATCCAATTGGTTGATATTTTCATTCTTATAAGCTGTAAACATTGTATCAAAAATTTCTTTTGTTTTTTCAGAATCCATTTCTTTCAAGGCTTTCACCATTTCTTGTGAATCAATAAAACGATCCAAGTAATCATATTGGTCTTTCACTGTAGATAATCCAGCCATTGGTTTATTTGCTGCTTTGTACGACGCAATGATTTCTTCTTCAAAACTTGTTACTTGACAAGGAAAAGAACTTTGCATTAACATCGCCATAATCAACATTGGTTTTATCTGATCAAAAGCTGCTAGATTGGTTCCAAACTTTGTTTTTAGTTGATTATCCAAATAAATAGAATCTTCCTTTGATATTTGAGAACTAATTGTTTTATCACTCATCATATTAGCTTGCATTTGAGACATAAAATTAGGATTTCCCATATCTATCTCAAAAACTGCTTGACTTGTTCGTTCAATTGTTTTTACCAACTTTGGTTGCATTGCAAACTTGTCTTTACAAATCATATGAACTGTACCAAATAGATACGAAGGTTGCTGCAAGTCTTTACTTTCTATTTTCCATAAAAGAGAGTTTTGAGCAAAAGTGAAGGAAAATATAAAAAGACATACAAAAGTGATTATTTTTCTCATTGTGTTAATTTTAAATGTTAGTATAAAAAATTAATCTTTGTTACTAATTATTTTATCTTTTTTAATGCAACCTGCTCATCAGCTATAAATAGAATACAATTTACTCCAAAAAATTCTTGTAAAATATTTACTTTGATGTTTAACTTTTCATCTTTCGAATTTTTCAAATGTCCCGTTAAAATTGGAGTTGAAAAATAATTAATTTGATAATCTTGTAATTTATCATTTACAAAAAGTTTTTCGCCAGAAAACCAATTATTCTCAATTCTGATTACATTATTTTCAAAAGTTGCTTCCCAAATAGATTTCATCGTTTAATTATTTTAGTGTTTACTAGTGAGTAGACATAAAATAAAAACGTTACAAAAATTTTGTAAAAAATTTAAAAATCCATTTTCAACCAAATTGGGAAACTAAATTCTTCTAATAAATGTGCTAATTTAAATTCTTTGTAGTTCTCTTTCGTTATCCATGCCATTTCTTCTATCTCAGAAGCGATTTTAAGAGTTTCTAACGATTTTAATTTAACATGAAACACATTTGCATGAACTTCGGTATTCACTTCGTTAACGGCAATAGAAGTGTGTTGTCCTAAAAATGAAACATCGTGCTGTAGAATATTAATATTAATCTCTTCTAAAAATTCGCGTCGAAGCGTTGTTAATAATTCTTCATCTTGTTCTCGTTTTCCACCAACCATCTGAAAAAATTTCGATTTCTTTTTTCGGACAGCTAACATTCTACCCGTTTCATCTGTAACCAAGGCGTTCACCAAATAAATATGATTCATTGTTATGCGTTATGCGTTATGCGTTATGCGTTATGCGTTATGCAAAAGTAGAATTTAGGAAAGTTTGGAGCAAAAAAAAAGCTTCACAATAAGTGAAGCTTATAAAAGTTGGCGATCCGGACGGGACTCGAACCCGCGACCACTTGCGTGACAGGCAAGTATTCTAACCAACTGAACTACCGGATCAGTCTGTTTTTTTTATTTATAATTTTCGATCGATCTAAAATAGAAAAAGAAATAGATGCGATCCGGACGGGACTCGAACCCGCGACCACTTGCGTGACAGGCAAGTATTCTAACCAACTGAACTACCGGATCAGAAAATTATAAATTGATATATTTTTTATGAATTTTTATAAAAAATTGCGATCCGGACGGGACTCGAACCCGCGACCACTTGCGTGACAGGCAAGTATTCTAACCAACTGAACTACCGGATCAGAAAATTATAAAAAATATATTGTGTAAAAGAACGAACTTTTTGCGATCCGGACGGGACTCGAACCCGCGACCACTTGCGTGACAGGCAAGTATTCTAACCAACTGAACTACCGGATCAAAATCTGTATCGATTTCGGATTGCAAATATAGGCGGTTTTCTGATAAAACCTAAATTTTTTTCAAAAAAAATCTCGGAAATTTTGCGTCCGAGATTCTTTTATTTCAAAATCAGCGATTTAATTTATTATAAAATCGCGTTTAATTTTTCTACTAATTGCTCTTTTGGAACAACTCCAACAACTTTGTCTACTACTTCTCCGTCTTTGAAGAATAAAATTGTAGGAATGTTGCGGATTCCATATTTTGCTGCAACTTCTTGATTTGTGTCTACATCAACTTTACCAATAACCGCTTTTCCTTGGTATTCTGTAGCAAGCTCTTCCACAACTGGACCAACCATTCTACAAGGACCACACCAAACAGCCCAAAAATCAACCATTGCTGGTTTTCCTGACTCTATAATATCTGATGCAAATGATGCGTCTGTTACTTCTAATGCCATAATCTTATATTTTTTATCTAATCTTAAGTTTACAAATCTACATAAAATTTTATTGTTGAAAAATTTCGTTCATATTATCTATCAATTATTAAATAGATGAAACGAATAATTAATTCAGTTTGAATGTTATTTCTTGCAATTCATCTAATTCTTTCAACAAATCTCGACAAATATTAATTTTAATTTTACTTGCTGGTAAATCTAAATTGTTCAAATAATCTTTTGGATCAATCAATTGAATTTTTAATAATTTATCTCCTTGATATTTGAACATAATATCTGATAATTTGTTAAATGTTTCTTGCGAAAATTCTGGAACTTCAATTTTAACCGTCATTTTTTCGGCTTGTTTTTCCACAATTTCATTCAATAATAAAATATTTGTGATGTTTTTATATACACGTCCTTGTGTTACATTTCCTTCTTTATCTTTGAATTCTTTTTTCGAGATATTCAATTTCAAATTCAAGAACATATTTTCTTGCATAAAATGTCTATACTTCATATAATCGCTTCCAAAAACCATAATATCCATCGAATCGGTGTAATCACTAAACGTAAAAATACCAAATTCGTTTCCATTTTTGGCAATTCTATGTTGAATATTTGACATCATTCCACAAATCGAAACTTCTTTGTTGACAAAGTTATCTTCATTCGCATTAATATCAGAAATACTGCAATTTGAAGCCATTTTCAATTCATGTTTGAAATCATCTAACGGATGTGAAGAAATATAAATTCCGACAACTTCTTTCTCTTTCGACAAAAGTTGTAACATATTCCATTTCTCGCAATCTGGCAACATCGGAACCACATCTTCTACAACAGAATCTCCTCCAAAATCACCAAATAAAGAAGTTTGAGAAGAGTTTTTTTGCTCCTGATAATTTCCTCCATATTTGATTAATTTCTCCAAATTCGTCGTTGTATTATCGATAAAGAAATAACGTCCTCTGTGAAATTCAAACGAATCAAAACCTCCTGCTAAAACTAAATTTTCGATTGTTTTTTTGTTCACCGTTCTTAATTCGACACGTTTCACGAAATCGTAAATATCTTTAAATGGTCCATTTTCTTCACGTTCCGATATAATTGAATTTACCGCAGCTTGCCCAACACCTTTTACAGCACCCATTCCGAAACGAATCTCGTAATTTTCGTTTACGTTAAATTTTGTAATCGACTCGTTAATGTCTGGACCAAGAACCGCCAATCCCATACGTTTACATTCTTCCATAAAAAATGTGACTTGCTTGATATCATTCATATTATTTGAAAGAACAGCCGCCATATATTCGGCAGGATAATGCGCTTTCAGATAAGCCGTTTGGTATGCAACCCACGCATAACACGTCGAGTGCGATTTATTGAAAGCATACGAAGCAAAGGCTTCCCAGTCTGTCCAAACTTTTTCTAAAATCTTAGGATCATGCCCTTTTTCTGAAGCTTGCGCAACAAATTTTGGCTTCATTTTATCCAAAACAGCTTTTTGCTTTTTCCCCATCGCTTTACGCAAAACGTCGGCATCACCTTTCGAGAAACCTGCTAATTTTTGCGAAAGTAACATTACTTGCTCCTGATAAACCGTAATTCCGTAGGTTTCTGATAAATATTCTTCCATCGCTTCCAAATCGTACTGAATCGGTTCTTCCCCGTTTTTACGGCGAACGAACGACGGAATATATTCGATAGGCCCCGGACGATAAAGGGCATTCATGGCAATTAAATCGGCAAAAACTGTCGGACGTAAATCCTTCATGTATTTTTGCATTCCAGGTGACTCGTATTGGAAAACTCCAACCGTTTCACCACGCTGGAAAAGCTCATATGTTTTTTCGTCATCAATTGGAATTTCATCCGGATTGATTTCGATTCCTGTTCTCGCTTTTACTAATTTGATGGTATCTTTAATCAATGTTAAGGTTTTCAACCCCAAAAAGTCCATCTTCAATAATCCGGCACTTTCTGCAACCGAGTTATCAAATTGTGTTACATATAAATCTGAATCTTTCGCTGTTGTTACAGGCACGAAATTCGTAATATCATCTGGCGTAATAATTACTCCGCACGCGTGAATTCCCGTATTACGAACAGAACCTTCTAAAATTTTTGCTTGCTGAATAGTTTCCGCAGCTAAATCATCTCCATTCGATAAACGTTTTAATTCGCTTACCGCATCAAATTCTTCCGGTTTTAAAGCTCCTTTTAATGCTGCTTCATCTAAATTGAAGATTTTAGACAACTTCATATTTGGAATCAGACCTGCAACACGATTGGCATCAAACAATGGTAAATCCAATACACGCGCAGTATCTTTAATCGAAGATTTTGCCGCCATTGTACCATACGTAATGATTTGCGCTACCTGATTCGCTCCATATTTATCAATCACATAATCCATTACCAACGATCGACCTTCATCATCAAAATCGATATCGATATCGGGCATAGACACACGGTCAGGATTCAGGAAACGCTCGAAAAGTAAATCATACTGAATTGGATCTAAATTGGTAATCCACAAACAATAGGCAACAGCAGAACCCGCTGCAGAACCACGTCCTGGACCAACAGAAACGCCCATTTCACGAGCTGCCGCAATGAAATCTTGTACAATCAAGAAATAACCAGGATAACCAGTTTTCTCAATTGTTGCTAATTCGAAATCGATACGCTCTTTTATTTCATCTGTTAATTCGGGATAACGTTTTTTCGCACCTTCGTATGTCAGATGTTTTAGGTAAGCATTCTCACCACGTTTTCCTCCGTCTTCGTCATCTTCTACATGGTGAAACTCTTCTGGAATATCAAATTTTGGAAGTAATACATCGCGATAAAGCGTGTACTCTTCAATCTTATCAATGATTTCTTGAATATTAATAATCGCATCTGGAACATCTTGAAACAATTGTTTCATTTCAGTTTCAGACTTGAAATAATATTCTTGATTTGGCAAACCAAAACGGAATCCGCGACCACGACCAATCGGTGTAGATTGCTTTTCCGCATCGCGCACACACAACAAAATATCGTGTGCATTCGAATCGTCTTGATTAATATAATAGGTATTATTTGTCGCCACAACTTTTACATTGTGTTTACGGGCAAACGCAAGCAAAGTCTGATTAACACGATCTTCATCTTCTTGTCCGTGACGCATCAATTCGATGTAAAAATCATCGCCAAATTGCTCTTTCCACCAAAGTAAGGCTTCTTCAGCTTGCTTTTCACCAAGATTCAAAATTTTGTTTGGAACTTCACCTTGTAAGTTTCCAGACAAAACAATTAAATCTTCTTTATATTCTTCGATAATCGCTTTATCAATTCGAGGCACATAGTAAAACCCATCTGTATACGCCTTCGATGCCATTTTTGCTAAATGATGATAACCATTTTTATTCTTTGCAAAAACAACAATTTGATAACCATTATCTTTTTTTGATTTGTCTAAATGATTCTCACACACAAAAAATTCTGAACCAATAATTGGCGTAATCAATACTTCCGTTGGCTCTTTTCCTTCTTCTATTAATTCTGCATTCTTTTCTTTTGCCGCTTTGTTGTGATTCTGAACTGCCGCATTGAAATGGAACGCACACATCATATTTCCATGATCGGTAATCGCAACTGCAGGCATTTTATTCTTTGCCGCAGCGCTCACCAAATCGTTGACAGAAATGGTTGATTGTAAAATCGAGAATTGTGTATGATTATGTAAATGTGCAAATTTTGCTTTTTCAAACTGTTCTAAAACTTCCTCTGAAATTTCAACTACCTCATCACCTCCATCTTCTTTGGCTTTAATTTTCGCAATTTCTTCCGAAGCCTTTTTAAGATTGACGTGATTTAGTCCAACGGGCTGAATATTTGTTTCATTAATTGTATTAAATCGAACAAAATAATCATCCTCAACTTCTAACTCGTTTTTTGAAAAAATACCTTTACGAATCAACTCGAAAAAACAACGCGTAGTTGCTTCCACATCGGCAGTTGCATTATGCGCTTCACCAAATGGAACACCAAAAAGATATTGGTGCAACTCCGTCAACGTTGGTAATTTGTAACGACCACCACGACCACCAGGAAGTTTCAACAACTCTGCAGTCACTTCTGTACAGGTATCCAAAACAGGTTTTTCGACTAAATTATTTTCATAATTCAGTCGATAAAATTCGGCTCCCATGATGTTAATATCGAAACCTAAATTTTGTCCAACAATGAATTTAGCTTTTCCTAAAACTTCGTTGAATTTATCTAAAACTTCTTTTAATGGAACACCTTTTTCGGTAGCCAAATCAGTCGAAATTCCGTGAATACGCTCAGAATCGTACGGAATATCAAAACCATCTGGACGAACCAAATAATCTTGATGTTCAATAATTTGCCCCATTTCGTCGTGCAATTGCCAAGCGATTTGTATACAACGTGGCCAGTTGTCGGAGTCAGAAATCGGCGCATTCCAATCTTTCGGAAGACCAGTTGTCTCTGTATCGTATATTAAGTACATTGAGTTTTCGTTTGAATCTGTAAATTTACGAAATCTTAGCAGAAGATTTTCTTAAGATAAGTTAAGAATAATTATCTATTTTAGATAATCAAATCAACCAAAATGAAAAATATTTTCATTATTAATGGAAGCACAAGCGAAAATTCATCTAATCAAAAAATAATAGAAAATTTTATTTCTTCTACATCTCAATATTTAGAATATATTGTTTTTGATGAATTAAAAACTCTTCCTCATTTTGATCCAGAACGTTCTATCGAAAATACACCACAAGAAATACTTGATTTTAGAACTGAAATAGAAAAAGCACATGGAATAATTATTTGTACGCCCGAATATATTTTTAGCATTCCGAGTGGATTGAAAAATGCATTAGAATGGTGCGTTTCGACAACTATTTTTGATAGAAAACCTTTAGGAATTATCACTGCGTCTGCAAATGGAGAAAAAGGACATGAAGAATTGCAATTGATAATGAAAACATTGATGACGAACTTTAATGAACAGACAACTTTACTCATTCAAGGTGTAAAAGGAAAAGTAAATTCGGAAGGAAAAATAATTGATGAAGGAACTTTACAACAATTGGAAAAATTCACAAAAGCATTTCAAGTTCTAATCAATTAAAATGAAACAAAAACTAATTTATATACTTTATTGGGCTGCAATTTTTACAGTTTCAATATCAATGTTTGTGTATGGAATTATAAAACCTACTCAATTTACAAATATGGATAACAACATTAATAATCATCTTCCTGAAGGTCATCGATTGATGTGGAGTTTTTATAGTTTTACCAAAGGATATCCAATAATCATTGGAATTTTTGAAGTGATAGGTGCAATTACATTACTTTTTAGAAGGACAAGAATTTTTGGATGTTTGTTATTAACTTCAATTTTAGTTAATATTATTCTACAAGATTATTTCTATGAAATTGTTGCGCTAAATTCTTCTATTTTTTATCAAGTTTTGATCTTTGTTATCTTAATTATTGACCGAGAAAGAGTGATTGAAATTTTTTCAAAACTATTTGAATTAAAAACTAAACTAAAACCAAACTGGATTTTAATCATCATAAGTTTTATACTTGCAATTGGTTTTAAATTTATTAAAACAAAGGTTTTATAAAACAAAAAAATGAATGATTTTGAAAAACTAGATATTTTTATATCTAAAATAGTTAAAGATAAACTTTATGAAATGGTTCCTGAATATTCTTACTATGAGAATGAAGAGACAGGTATTTATTTTTTCATGAATGAATTTACTTCTGCATTAATTGATGAAATAGAACAATCTCAATCAAATAAATTTATAGATAATTCTTTTGAGTTTATTAATTCCCTTGGAGAAAGTCATAATCTAGAAATAGTAAATATCGTTAAAGTAGGAGTTTTAGAAATTTTATATACTTCTGAAAAATTAAAAAGAGAAAAAATTGAAGAATTATTGAGTGAAAAACTTAAACCTATTTTTAGAAGTTTTTCAAAATACTATTATTAAAACAAAAAAGATAAACTTAATTCAGTTCATCTTTTTCTAAAATTTCTTCCGATTCAAAACTCATTTTAAGTTTGATGAGTTCATCTTTTATATTTTCTAATCGCTTCACAACATCTATTTCATCTGCTGTTATCGCAATTCCTTTTTTACCAATCGCTTGTTTCGCTCCTTCTAACGTATAACCTTTTATTTTGACCAAATAATAGATATTCTTAAAACAATCAATATCATTTTTGGTAAATAATCGATTTCCTTTTTTGTTCTTTTTTGGTTGAATAATTTCAAATTCTTTTTCCCAAAATCGAATCAACGATGCATTTACATCAAAGGCTTTGGCAACTTCGCCAATCGAATAATATAGTTTATCAGGCAGGTCTACGTTCATTATCAGCGTTTAATCCAAAGATAATGACAATTTTTTAGAGTTTTGATAAATTTTAATGAAATCGTCTGGATCTACATCATTGTAGAAATACATAATTGGATCTACAGGTTCTCCATTCTTGTGAATTTCGTAATGCAAATGCGCTCCTGTCGACAAACCTGTCGAACCAACATAACCAATTACATCACCTCTTTTCACTTTTTGTCCGCTACGAACTTTCGCACGAGACATGTGAGCATACAAACTTTCGTAACCATTTCCGTGTTTCAAGACCACCATATTTCCGTAACCAGAATTAAATTCAGAAACTTTTACAGAACCATCTCCAGTTGCATAGATTGGTGTTCCCGTAGAAGCTGCAAAATCTAAACCTTTGTGCATTTTATTCACTTTCAAAATTGGGTGAAAACGAGACCCATAACCAGAGGCTAATCTACTTACATATTTATCTGCAACAGGTTTTAGAACTGGCATTGATGATAAATTGGCATCTTTAACACCAGCCGAACGAAATACTTCGTCCAACGATTTAGATTCAATTTCAATTTTATCAATCAATTTTTCGATATCTTCTGCTGTATAATTATCAATTTCTTTGTTGACAGAATCTATATTTTCGTTGACACGCATATCATAAATTGTACGATAAATATTGCGATCTTTTTCTTCGATTTCTGTCAAAGCTTCTTCAACTTCTTTGAATTTTTTATGTAATTCTTGATTTTCGTTTTCCATTCTTTCCAACTCAGCCAATAATTTGCTTTTGTCGTCTTTGAATTTTCCTGCTCTTGATGCGTATTCTGAATCATTAAAATGATAACCAATCATTCCAGCAGATATTGTCGATAGACATAAAAATAGTAATACGTACAATGCTGTTTTAGGAGTTTTTTGGACTCTTTTCTTCGCCCAACTCATTAAAAATTTCACAGAATTATACTTATAGTTTTTATTTTCCATTACTTAACCAACCTTTTATTATCTTTGTAAAACGTTTGCAAAGTAACGAATATTGTACGAGTAAACTTGTTAATCAAATGATAAAAATAATTTAATTAAATGAAATCCAAAGATATAAGAAAAGAATTTCTGCATTTTTTTGAGACAAAAGGCCACTTAATTGTAGACTCTGCGCCGATTGTTTTGAAAGACGATCCGACATTAATGTTCAATAATTCGGGGATGGCACAATTCAAAGAATATTTTTTAGGAAACGGAACTCCAAAAAGTAATCGTATCGCGGATACACAAAAATGTCTTCGTGTTTCTGGTAAACATAATGATTTGGATGATGTAGGAAAAGACACTTACCACCACACGATGTTCGAAATGTTAGGAAACTGGTCTTTTGGTGATTATTTCAAAAAAGAAGCAATCGCTTGGGCATGGGAATTACTAACAGAAAAATACGGAATCTCTAAAGATCAAATTTATGTAACCGTTTTTGAAGGTGATAAAGGTGACGGAACATCATTAGATGAAGAAGCGTTAGAACTTTGGAAACAACATATTGCTGAAGACAGAATTCTTTACGGAAATAAAAAAGATAATTTCTGGGAAATGGGTGATATCGGACCATGTGGACCATGTTCTGAAATTCACGTAGATATTCGTCCAGAAGCTGATCGTTTAACCGTTGATGGTAAAACATTGGTTAATATGGATCATCCACAAGTTATCGAAATTTGGAACTTGGTATTTATGCAATATCAACGTAAAGCGGATGGTTCTTTAGAATCTTTACCAGCGCGTCACATCGATACAGGTATGGGATTTGAGCGTTTGGCAATGGTTTTACAAGGAAAATCATCTAATTATGATACAGATGTTTTTCAACCAACAATTCAAAAATTAGAAGAAATTTCTGGTGTAAAATATGGCGCAGCAGAAAAAACAGATATCGCGATTCGTGTTGTAGTTGACCATTTACGCGCAGTTGCTTTTGCAATTGCAGATGGACAATTACCATCAAACACAGGAGCGGGATATGTTATTCGTCGTATTTTACGTCGTGCAATTTCTTACGGATATCGTTTCTTAGGTCTAAAAGAGCCTTTTATCTATAAATTATATCCAATCTTGAAAGCTGAAATGGGCGATTTCTTCCCTGAATTAGTGAAACAAGAAACAATTGTAACTGGAGTTATTCGCGAAGAAGAAGCTTCTTTCTTACGTACAATTGAACAAGGATTAAACCGATTAAATCAAATCATCGAGCAATTAGGAGATTCTAAAGTTGTTCCTGGTGATGTGATTTTCGAATTATATGATACATTCGGTTTCCCTGCAGATTTATCTCGTATTGTAGCAGAAGATCACGGTTTCACAATTGATGAAGCTGGTTTTGAAGCTGAAATGGCGAAACAGAAAGAACGTTCAAAAAAAGCAACTGCTTTGGTAACGGATGACTGGGTTATTTTAGATGACAAAGGAAACGAAACCTCTATCGCTTATGATAACACAGAAGCTGAAGTAAAAATTACACGTTACAGAAAAGTAAAAAATAAAAAAGGAGAATTTTTCCAATTGGTATTCAACCAAACGCCATTCTATGCAGAATCTGGAGGACAAATTGGTGATACAGGATCTATTTCTACTTTGAATGAAACAATCGAAGTTGTTGACACGAAAAAAGAAAACAACTTAGTGATTCATTTTGTTGAAACTTTACCAGAAAATGTAAACGCTACATTCAATGCAAAAGTTGATACAGAAAAACGTAATGAGACAACGAAAAATCACTCTGCAACACACTTAATGCACGAAGCTTTACGCGAAGTTTTAGGAACGCACGTAGAACAAAAAGGTTCTTATGTTGGAGATGATTATTTACGTTTTGACTTTTCTCATTTTTCTAAAATGACAGATGAAGAATTGGCAATTGTTGAGCAAAAAGTAAACGATAAAATTGCAGAAGCTTTACCATTAATCGAAAAAAGAGATTGTGATATCAACGAAGCTATCGCTGAAGGTGCAATGGCTTTATTTGGTGAAAAATATGGTGATAAAGTTCGTGTTATTCGTTTTGGATCTTCAATCGAATTATGTGGAGGTACACACGTAAAAAATACAGCAGATATTCGTTTGTTCAGAATTTTATCTGAATCTTCGACTGCTGCTGGTATTCGTCGTATCGAAGCAATTACATCAAACAAAGCAATCGAAGCATACAAAGATGCTGAGAAAAACTACAATGATGTTTTAGCTACACTTAAAACGAAAAATGATGCGGTAAAAGCGGTTCAACATTTATTAGATGAAAACGCAGAATTGAAAAAGCAATTAGAATCTTTTGTTGCACAACAAGCTACTGCTGAAAAAGCGACTTGGAAAGCTGCAATTAAAGAGGTTAATGGCGTTAATTTCTTAGCTGTAAAAACAAATTTAGATACAAATGCAGCGAAACAAAATGCAATTGATTTGACAAAAGAAATAGAAAATGCGTTTATCGTAGTCGGTACTAATGATGCAGTAAAACCATCGATTACAATTTCTATTGCGAAAAACCTTGTAGATGAAAAAGGTTATAGCGCAGGACAAATTGTAAAAGAAATCGCGAAGCACATCAACGGTGGCGGAGGTGGACAACCTTTCTTAGCTACAGCAGGTGGTAAAGAGGTTTCTGGATTAGATGCTGCACTTAAACAAGCAGAAGATTTTGTTAAATAACAAATCTCTATTATAATACTTTAAAAGCGACTTGGTTTATCAAGTCGCTTTTTTTATTTTTATAACTCTATTTTGAATTAACACTTTTAACTTTTTTAATCTTGAAAGACATCAAATTATTGATTGCCGTAAGCATCGTTGCTATTGTTTGGGGAACAACTTTCCTCGGAATTCGTGTAGCTGTAGAAACCATTCCTGGTTGGTTTGTAGCTGGAATTCGTCAATTTTTAGCAGGAATTATTATGCTAATTATTTTACTTTCGAAAAAGGAATTAAAATGGATTGGCTGGAAAAACCTTTCTTATCAACTTATCTTCGCTTCATTAATGTTGATAATGGCAAATGGATTAACTACTGTTGCAGAAGAAAGTTTATCAAGTAGTTTAGCTGCATTGATAAGTGCTACATCTCCAATTTTAGTTTTTTTAGGAAGTATATTTATTGGTCTTCAAAAATTTAGTTTCAGAGGATTAATTGGTGTTTTGATGTGCTTTTGTGGAGTTTTATTTATTTTTTGGGATGGATTACAAGAATTAGCAAATCCAGAATTTAGAACAGGAATTATTCTTCTTTTTTGTGCAATTACAGGTTGGGCTTCTGGAACAATTTTTACTAAAAAAATGAATATTCAATCCAAAAATATTTCCTTGAATTTATTTTATCAATTTATTTTTGCTGGAATTGTTCAAATTATTTTTGCTTTCATCTTTAGTGAAAATTATAACTTCGGAAATTGGAGTACAAAAAGTATTTCTGCTATGCTTTACTTAGCAATTTTTGGCTCAGTTATTACCTTTTTCTCATTTCATTATGCGTTAACTAAAATCTCTCCAATACAAGTTTCTATTCTTTCTTATTTCAATACAATTATCGCAATTATTTTGGGTTGGTTAGTTCTTGACGAACAGATTTCATCAAAGTTTATTGTCGCTACTATTCTAATTATTCTTGGTGTTTTTATTATTAACTATAAGCCCGAAATGTTGAGAAAAATCGTTAAAAACTAATTAAAATAAAAAAGCGAGATCAAATTGATCTCGCTTTTTTATTAGTCTTTTATTCCGTTAAAAATATATTGTAAAATCGGATTTATTTCTGGATTTTCAAGATGTTTTTTGAAAATTTTAGTATAATATTTTGGTTTATTAATCATTTTACGTTCTACTAATTCATCAATCGTATCAATGTATTCAACCGAAGTTTTTCCAATTAGTAAATTATCTAAAGAACGTCCTTGATCAACATAATTCAAAATCGTTTTCAAACCTTTCAAGTAAAGCGCATCTTTTGTAAATCCACCACCACGATAAACACGAGTTGTTAGATAAAAAGCATCTTCAGGTTGCATTTTGTATTCTTCCATCAAAACCATAAACGTTTCATTGAACGATTTTCCGCTTGTTAACATATGAACTGCCATTACGCGTAAACCTAGTTCCCTTAATCGGTTATGATTAATAGAATCAGAATAATATTCACTTAAAATTGCTAAACCTTCTTGCGTCAATGTATTTACAGGTAAACCAATACTAAAGATCTTTAATGGTTGATCCAAAGCATTCATGGTTGTCACCATATGAACTCCAATTTCGTGCTCGATTAAACCATTTGTAAAACGTTTGTCAAACTTAACGCCACGCTTAATCACAACTTTTCTCTTGCTATTAATAACAAGTGCTTTTGATGCAATATCATCCGAAACTTCTATATCAAATTTAAAACCGTAATCATTTGTAGCATTTCTAAAAAGATTAACGACTTCTTCCTCTGTGTAATTTCCTTGTTTATCCATTCTAAACTCAGGACAATAAAGGATAAAGTTTGCATTCTCAATATCTTTTTTAGATGGTTCTCCAAAATAACGCAACGAATTGTACAAAAATTTATCTGTACCAAGATTCGCCAACAAGTCTACCTTGTCAAAATAAGCGTTAATCGTGTTAACATACATATTTTGAATACTGATATCATTGATCTTTTCAACCTTAATATTCGATAATTTTCGTTTAAATTCAAATGGATCAATGTTAAGAGGATTGTACTTAAATTGTGGTTCGTATGTATATTTTGAAGCTAAGAATTTCTTTTTTTCAAATTCTAAATTAATCGGATTGATAACACTTAACAGCTCAAAATTCTGAACCAATTGATACAATTGTTTATCAATTTTGACCAAATCAGATTCTAATTCATTGTGCAAAATATTCACTTGCTTAGAACCTACTTTGTATGTCGTTTCCGTTTTTACAAACTCGTAAGCGTGGTTAAGAATCGCCGATTTGAAACCTTCTTTAATCTGGTTAATAATCTCTGGAAAAGATTCTCCCGTTAATTCATCGCAATAAATCTTTGAAACTTCTGTCGCTAAAACTAAAGTATTTTTGAATCGATTTGTGACAAATTCTAACAAATATCCACGTCCATAAAATACATCGTTAATCGCTGAATAATTGTGAATATTTTCTAACTCAATATTCGCCAATTCATCGCGCCAACTTTCTACATAATTTCCGTAACGTTCGTTATCAACTCGTTCCGCACCAATATTGAACACAGGAACTGGACGGTCCCAACGTTTCCAATTGTACGAATGAATATCATAAACCAAACATGACTTGAATTTAGTTTCAAGTTTATTAATTAAAGCCTCTAAAACTTCATAAAAAGCATGATGTTTCGCAATACTTTTTTGTTTTTGAGAAACTGATAAAGGCTCTTTCCAAACTTGTTTTCCCCAAGCTTCTTCATATACAGCAGTTTCTGGACCACGATTTAAATCATATTCAAATCGTGAATCACATCCTTTAATTACGATAGGAAACGTTTCGACAAACTCAGCAGTATGTGGATCTTCTTCATACCAACGCTCGTAATTACTCAATAAACATTTTTCGCGAATATCGTCACGCATTTGTCCACCATCGTGAATAGCCGCACAAACGTATGGAATGTATTCATCAATTTTTATTTTGAATGATTCGTCTTCTGCATAAGCTTCAAATACAATTTCGTTCTCAATATTATCTAAAATTTGCTGTATACTTAGGGATTTCATGCTTTAAATTCTTTATATTTATCCAATAACATCGACACGATTTGTTTCTGAATATCGTTGTTATTGTTTACATTATTGTGAGGAACAATTCCTCCAGGACTTACGACATTTAGCTCAACCATTTTCCCGTTAATCAAATCGATTCCGCAAAAATAAATTCCATCTTCATTTAGTTGTTTTCCTATTTTACGGCACAATTCTAACTCATGTTCACTCATGTCATGTCTAATCGCAGAACCTCCAGCCGAAATATTAGAACGGTGATCGCCTTCTGCAGGAACACGCATGATTGCACCAATTGGTTCTCCATTAATCACAATGGCGCGAACATCACCTTTTTCTGCACCTTCTATATAATTTTGACAAATAATAGGCTGAGAATTTCCAGTATGATTGATATAAAAATCGCAAATCGAGCTTAAGTTACCAATATTTTTTCGTTCGAAAAGTATAACACCTTTACCACCCATTCCGTCTAGTGGTTTGATGATAAATTTCTCGAAATTATTTTCCTCTACAAACGATTTTATCAAATCGATGTCTTTTGTAATAAGAGTTTGAGGAACAATTGTTTCTTGTCCATCATCAAAAGAAGCAGCGTATATTTTGTTATTTGCTTTACGTAATCCCGAAATTTTATTCACGAAGAAAACTTTATCTTCGATTAATTCTAACATGTTTAACAAAAGAGGATCAATTGGAGGATCAGCTCTCATAAAAATCATATCAAATTCAGCCAAATCTTTTATACTACTTTCAAATTTCATCGTGTGGTAAAACTCAACACAATCATTTGTTTCTGTAGTAATCATCTTTTTGCAATTACCTACAACTTTCCCTTTGGCTATAGAGATATCTTTTTTTGTTAAATAGGATACTTCAAAACCACGGTCTACGCATTCTTTGATAATTCGCATTGTGGTATCTTTACCTGGTTCAACCTTGTCCCAAGGATACATTACGAAGCATATTTTCATATAAATAAAAAGGGTATTAAAATCAATGCAATAATAACTAAAAGTTTGATACAAAAAATGATCTATAAAAAATTATAGAATATTTATTTTTATTCTATGAAATATATTGATTTCTAATGATTAATAAAAGAAAATGGTGATTGATTTTTCAATTTCAATCACCATTTGGTTGGTAAACTATAAACTATTTATTTCTTAAACGATCAATTGTTTCTTGAACTTTAGGATCATCAGCTTTTACGCTGTAGTAATCTGCAATTTTTCCATTCTGATCAAGAACCAAATATCTCGGTATCCAATTTAAATCAATCCCTGTGCCAAAATTGCCTTTCCAGTTGTTTCCTAAGTAAAAGTGTTGACCCTCAATTTGATATTTTTCAATACCATTTTTCCAAGCTTCCTCATTCTTGTCCATTGAAAGGTAAACAAAGGTTACATCAGGATTTTTTTCGTGCAAAGATTTCAAAGCTGGCATGTTTTTGATACAATCACCACACCAAGTTGCCCATAAATCTAATAGAACAATTTTTCCTTTATAATTCGAAAAAACTTTTTCTATGGTTGCCGAATTTCCATCAAAATCAACTACACTATCTTGCAAAGCAGCAGCTGGAAATTCAGTTTTCATCACCGACGGAATTTTTTGCGAAAATGCATTCATTCCAATAAATAATATAAAAACGCTAATTATTTTTTTCATGATAAATTTTTATCGATTTCTTTAATTTTCAAAATCTATACCAATTTAGTAGATTTTAAGACGAAGGTAAATATTTATTTCTAATCATTGCAAAAAGATGTAATTTTGTTTCATGCAAAAATATCTGATTATTGGGCTTGGTAATATTGGTGCTCAATACGAAAATACTCGTCATAATATTGGCTTCAAGGTTGTTGAAGAAGTTGCTAAAAAAGTTGATGCTAAATTTTCGCCATCAAATTTTGGTGAAGTAGCACAGTTTAAATATAAAGCGCGTCCAGTTACGTTATTAAAACCAAATACATACATGAATTTGAGTGGAGATGCGGTTCGTTTTTGGATGAAAAAAGAAAATATTTCGTTAGAAAATATTTTTGTCATTACTGATGATTTGAACTTGCCTTTCGGAACAATTCGTATGCGTGGAAAAGGTAGTGACGGTGGACACAATGGTTTGAAGGATATTCAGAATAAAGTTGGCGGACAAAATTATGCGCGATTACGCTTTGGTGTAGGAAACGAATTTTCGGAAGGAAAACAAGTGGATTACGTATTAGGCGATTGGTCGGCAGAAGAAAATGAAAAAATGAATGAACGACTAAGCTTAGCTGCTGATGCTGCTTTATCGTTTATTTTTCAAGGATTAGGGAATACAATGAATCAATATAATGGTAAATAAAATTTTAGGAGTCGCAATGATTGCAGGAACACTTTTTTTAGGTTCTTGTGCAAGCAATTCATCAAACTCAGAAGGTAATGCCGCTAAAATAGAAGAAGTAACTTCGACATTAGACAATGTAAATGAAATTAATTTCAAGAACAAAAAGAATGTTTTGTTAGACGTTCGTACTCCTGAAGAATTTGCTGAAGGTCATGTTCCTGGAGCGGTTAACATTGATGTAAAAAATCCAAATTTCGAAGAAGAGATTCAGAAATTAGATACAAAAAAGAATTATTTCATTTATTGCAAATCTGGTGTTAGAGCAAAATTAGCAACAGAAAAAATGCAAGAAAAAGGTTTCAAAAAAGCGAAGAATTTCAAAGATGGAATGTCAACGTACAAAGGAACTGTAACAAAATAATGGAAGGATTTCGTCTCGAAATATTAAAAGAAATTGTCACAACAAAAATGCCTTTCGGTAAATACGAAGGGCGATTGTTGTGCGATTTGCCTGTTTCTTATTTGGAATGGTTTGTTGGTAAAGGTGGTTTTCCGAAAGGAAAATTAGGTGTTTCATTATCAACTGTTTACGAAATTAAATTAAATGGTTTAGAAGATATTATCTACGAATTGAAACGTCAATTTGGTTAAACTTCTATTTGATAGATTCTCGATTCTTCTTCCCACGGATGATAACCTTGTCCAATATATTCAAAACCTAACTTTTCGTAATATCCTACATGATCTGTGCAAAGATTTAAATACTTGAATTCAAAATTTTTGGTATCTTCTTTAGCTTTATTAATTAAAAGAGAAGCGTAATTATTCCCCCTTTCTTCTTCATTAATATAAACTGCGCAAATCCATGGATAAAGATCCATTCTACTGATAAAATCGTTTGTAATTAATCCTGCACATCCAATAATTTCATTTTCTTTTAACAATAAATACCACTGCGGCAAAGGATTCTCAGCATGAACAGCATGTGTGATACAATCTTCGTAAATAATCGGAGAAACTTCACTCCAACTTTCTTGTAAAAAAGCAATTGCTTGCTTTAAATAACCTTTTTCCTCTCTTACTGAAATAACTTTTAGCATAATTCTTTTATTTAGTTTCCCATTCATAAAAATTTGCATCATCACGCAATTGAAACCCTGCACTTGGATATAACGAATTTCCTATATCATTTGTTACACTAGTTTCTAACAACATCGCGCAAGCATCTGTTTTGCGACATAAATTTTTTGCTTCTTCAATCAATTCTCTTGAAAAACCTTGTCCGCGAAATTCCGGAGAAACAAATAAATCATTCAAAATCCAGAAACGTTTCATTCGAGTAGATGAAAATGAAGGAAATAATTGTACGAAACCAACTGCTTTTTCGTCTTTATTATAGGCTAAAAAGATAACCGATTCATCATTTACAATTCTGGCTTCTAGAAATTCTTCCGCTGCTTTTACATCAGATTTTTTATCATAAAATTGACGATACGCATCAAATAAAGGAACCAATTCTTCTAAATTATTTATAGTAGCTTGTTTTGTCATGATTCTGTGATTAAATATTCTTTTTTATTGTATTTATCTACAAAATATAATTGATTATTTCTGCATCTCATTTCCCCAAAAACAGATTTTATATTTTCTAATACAATTTTATATTCAAGTGTAAATATATTTATTGAAATAAGATTTATATCTGGATTTTTAGTAGAATTCCATTGTTGTAAATATATCGTTGAATTGTGTTTATAAAACCAATCTCCAAAGATTTTATTATTCAATTCTTTAATTACTGGATTAGAATTAAGCGAGAAAAAAGTTGGACCAAACCGAATTTCTCCAGCAAATTGTTTTTGAATTTTTAATGATTCATATTCTATGAAATTTTCCCAATACATAATTTACAAATTCTCAAATTAAATTCATCCATACAAATTACTTCCATCCAAATATTCCCAAACTTTTGGAGGTAACATAGGTTTTATATTTTTTCCATCTTTTATTGCATTTCTGATAAATGTAGAAGAAATTTCCATCAAAGGCGCTTCCACCATTTCGACATTATCCAAATTTTCTTCTTGCGAATAACCAGGACGCGGATAAACATACAATTGATAATCGCGCATTAAAATCTCTGCGTTTTTCCATTTCGAAATTCCATCTAAATTATCAGAACCCATAATCAACGCAAAGTCATGCTCAGGAAATTTTTCGTTTAGATGAATTAATGTATCAATTGTATACGACGGTTTCGGTAACGTAAACTCGATATTAGATGCACGAAGATTAGGATAATCTTTAATTGCTAATTCTACCATTTCTAATCGATCATATTCATTTGCCAAAGAACTTTTTTTCTTCAACGGGTTTTGAGGTGAAACCACAAACCAAACCTGATCCAAATCGGTGAATTGTTGAAAATGATTGGCAATAATTAAATGTCCGACATGAATAGGATTGAATGATCCAAAATATAAACCGACTTTCATAAAATTGATTTTTTAGAAAAACAAAAATACGATAATTGTAGAATAAAAAAATCCAGCCGAAGCTGGATTGTATCTTTAGAACTTCACTAATTCTTTATATAGCTTATGTGTAGGAAGTCCCATTACATTGAAATAACTTCCATTCATATTGTCCACACCAATGTAACCAATCCATTCCTGAACGCCATAAGCACCCGCTTTATCGAAAGGTTTATAATTATCGATATAGAAATAAATTTCATCGTCTGTTAAATCTGCGAAAGTAACCTGCGTTTCGTCCGAAAAAGTAACTTCTTTCTCTAAAGAACGAATCGTAACTGATGTATAAACAGAATGTCTTTTTCCGCTTAATTTTTTAATCATTTCGTACGCTTCTTCTCTATTCGAAGCTTTTTCTAACGATTCATCATCAACCCAAACAGTTGTGTCCGATGTAATAATCAAATCATTTGATTGAATATCCGTATAAGCTTTTGCTTTTTTAGCAGATAGGTATTCAGTGATTTGTTCTTTTTTGAATTCGTTGCGATCAAATGTTTCGTCAATATTCAATGAAATTGTCGAAAATTGCAATCCTAATCCAGCTAAAAGTTCTTTTCTTCTTGGCGATTGTGATGCCAAAATGATATTGGTATCTTTTAATTTTTCTGTTAATAACATTTCAAATTCTTTTATACAGAAGCTACTTCTTCTGCATTATACCATTTGTTTTGAACTTTCAAAATTTGTTCTAATAAATCGCGAACACAACCTTTTCCTCCGTTTTCTGGTGAAATATATTCCGAAGCTTTGCGAACATCCATACACGCATCGTTTGGACAAGCAGATAATCCTACTAAATTCATCACGGCTAAATCTGGATAATCATCACCCATATAAGCAATTTCATCAGGATCTAATCCATAAGAAAAAAGTAAATCTTCGAAAGCTTCTACTTTATCACGTTTGTTTACATAAATATCTGTTAAGCCTAAATATTTTAAACGATTAACGACAGCTTCATCCCTTCCGCCTGTAATAACGACGATTCGTATTCCTTGTTTGATGGCTAATTGCATTGCATAACCATCACGCGTATTCATTGTTCTAACCATTTCGCCAGTTGGTAATAAAATTAAATTTCCATCTGTCAAAACTCCATCTACATCTAAAATAACGGTTTTAATGTTATTTAGTTTTTCTTTATAACTTATCATTTTTCGTAAACTCGTTTGATTGAATCTGTCAATATTTGGTAAATCTGTAATAATCTCGAATCATCTTGTAAGGCTTCTAAATGACGATCAATAATGACTTGATCTCCACGTTTTGCAGGACCAGTTTGTGCATCTTTTGGATTCATTTCGATCACTTTATTCGCTGTTTCCTGAATAAGAGGCAACAAAACATCAAACGGAACATTATTTTCCTCACAAACATTTCCAGCGATATAATATAAATGATTGACAAAATTATTTGCCCAAACACCTGTCATATGCACTTGCATTCTACTTGCAAAATTAAGCTCGTGAACTTCATTTGAAATACGATTTCCTAATTCATTTAATTTCTTCAAATCTTCAGGATTTTCGGCTTCGATAAAAAACGGAATATTATCATATCGCATCGTTCTTTCTTTGGAAAAAGTTTGCAACGGATAAAAAACGCCTTTTCGATAATCGCCTTTAAGAACAGACATTGGAGACGAACCAGAAGTATGGACAACCAAAACATCATCGTACGGAATATAATGTGAAAATTCTTCGATACCAGAATCGGCACTCGCAATAATATAAATATCTGCTTTTTCTATTTCAGAAATTTTATCTGTGTACGAAATTCTATTTGCTTCTCCGATTTCTCTAGCGTGTTCTAATGTTCTATTGAATATTTGTCGAACATTGCAAGTGTTTTCGATTAATGCACGAGTTAAGTGAAATGCAACATTCCCTGCACCTAATATGACAATTGAACTCAATGTTTTAGCAATTTTTTGATTAATATTAATTGAATTATAAAAGTAAGTTTTTCAGTCGAGGAAAAAAATTTAAAAAAAAATTAAAAATTCTTGTAACATTTTTGAAACTGTTGCGTCTTATTAGTAAAATCATTCAACAATTAGGTTTACGTATTATGTAAAACATAGTACTTTATGAAAAAAGTTTAAATATTTGTAACAAAACATTTTTTATAACGTCTAATAAGGAAAAAAATAAGGACAACTCTTATTATGTATTATGTAAAACATAGTACTATTAAAAAATATAAACTATGAGATTAAACAAATTTACTTTAGCTATTCTTTTCTCCGTTTGCTCTATTTACGGATTCTCACAAGAACAACATCCTGTGAAAGGAAAAATTGAAAATGTAAAAAATGAAGCAGTAGGTATGGCTGCGATTCAGATTTATAAAGCAGATTCAAAAGAATTATTCGATGAAGTGTATGCGAACGCAGACGGAACATTCGAGATTCCAGATTTAGAAGACGGAAGTTATCGTTTGGTGATTACAGAATTTGGTTATCAACAATCTGTAACAACTGCAGAAGTAAAAGGAGGTGAGTTAAATTTAGGTAACATCATTTTACAAGCAGAAAAAGCCGAAACAGTTGAACTGAAAGGAGCATTTGTTCGTGCGCAAACTTCACAATATCGTAATGAAATAGATAAACGTGTTGTAGAAGTGGGGAACGATTTAGTTTCTTCTGGTACAGATGCTGCATCGGTTCTGAATAATATTCCTTCAGTTAATGTTGATCAACAATCAGGTGCTTTATCGTTGAGAGGAAATGAAAATGTAAAAGTTTATGTAGATGGTAAGCCGTCGTCTCAATCTGCAGCTCAATTACTGAAACAAATTCCTTCTAATCAAATTCAACGTATAGAAATTATCACAAATCCGTCTGCTAAATATGAAGCTGATGGAAAATCTGGAATCATTAATATCGTATTGGTAAAAGGGCAGAAAAAAGGGTATAATGTTGGTTTGATTGCTGGATACGAGCAAGGTAAAAAATCACGTTTCAATTCATCTGTTAATGCAAACGTAAATGTAGGAAAGTTCAATTTATTTGGTAATGTAAATTATGCAGATCGTCCATCTAAACAAAATGGTATTGGTCAGAATTATTCTGATAATATAGATCAGTTGTTTGATATTCAGAATAATAAAAATAGAAATTTATCTTATAAAGCAGGTTTTGACTGGTTTATTAATGATCAAAATGCATTGACAGTTTATACAAATCAATGGAATGGAGATCATAATGCGTTAATTAATACAAATATTTTACAAGGTGTAAAAAATGATTTGAATAGAAATGATATTTGGTCAGATTCAAAAAGTTCGGATTATAGTTTAAACTTCAAACATGATTTCAAAAAAGAAGATCATAATATTATTTTGGATGCATTTTATTCGACAAGTAAAGAAGATGATGATAGAGATTACACAAACACATACCCAAAAAGTAAGTTCTATCAAGAATATCGAAATGATAAAACAACGAATACTCGAATCAATTTAGATTATACGAATCAAATAAAAGATGCTGGAAAATTAGAAGCAGGTTTACAATTCAGAAGAGAAACGAATGATAATATTTTAAGATCTACAGATGTAATTACTGAAAATGCTGTAAACTTTAATCCAAATGTTGATTTTGAATTTGAGCGTAAATTCTTCTCGGGTTACGCGAATTATAAACAAAAATTTAACAAATTCGGAGCTCAAATAGGATTGAGATTAGAACGTGTAGAGGATGATGGAAATTGGTTATTTGCGCCTAATAACTCTGGAACTTTGAAAAAAGATTATACAGATTTATTTCCATCTGCTTTCTTAACATATGATTTGACAGAAAAGGATCAATTATCATTTAACTATAGTAGAAGAATTGATCGTCCAGGAATGTATCAGTTAACACCTGTACCTCAGTTTACGACAGCTTTAATGTCAAGTAAAGGTAATCCAGAACTTAATCCAGAATACACAAACTCAATTGAATTAGGGTATTTGAAACAATTGAAAAAAGGATCAATTTCAGGAAATTTATTTTACCGTCATGTAACTGATAATATTATTCAGACTTTCAAAAAAGATCCAGAAGTAGAATCAGCTTTTATACAATATAATATGAACTATGATAAAGTGAATAGTTATGGAGTTGAAGCAAGCTGGAACTATAAATTAACTAAATGGATGAGTACTTATCTTGCCGGAGATTTTACTTCATCAGAAATGCAAAGTGTTATAGAGGATGAAAATAATAATCCTGTTGTTAAGAAAATTACAGCGAATACATTGTCATTGAGAATGAATAATACTTATACATTAACAAAACAATTAAGTTTACAACAATTTGGATTCTTCAGAGGTAAAAATAAATTTTTACAAGGAGAAATGTTAGATATGTGGCGTATGGACTTAGGAATAAAATATAGTTTTATGCAAGGAAAAGCATCATTTTCAGCTCGTGTAAATGATATTTTCAATACAATGAAAGCACGTGTTAATATGGATAATCCATACGAAGGTTTTGCAAAATTCAAATGGGAATCAAGAACATTTTATTTAGGATTTAATTACAACTTCGGTGGTAAGGTAAAATCAAGAGCCGAAGCTCAACAGAATAAAACTGAGCAAAATGGTGGTGGAATAGGATTACAATAAATTAAAAACATTCTTCATTTATTTAAATATTCTTAAAACGAAAAAGAGTTCCAATATTTTTTGGAACTCTTTTTTTTAAATGGGATTAATATTTTATTTTTTTATTGAACATCTTTCTTGAATAATTTATTCAATGTTACAGCAATCGCACCGTCTCCAGTGACATTTCCTGCTGTTCCAAAACTATCCATTGCAATATAAAGTGCAATCATCAAAGCTTGATTTTCTGCATTAAATCCTAACATCGATGCAATAATACCAATTGCTGCCATAATAGCTCCACCAGGAACTCCAGGAGCTGCAACCATTGCAATCCCAAGCATCATCATAAATCCTAAAAATTGAACAAAATCAATCTCCATACCTTGAATTAACATCAATGCTAAACAACAACAAACAATTTTTAACATCGAACCAGATAGGTGAATTGTTGCACACAAAGGCACTGCAAAATTGGCAATTTCATCGCGAACTCCAATTTTCTTTACTTGCGCAATTGTTACAGGTATTGTTGCAGCAGAAGATTGTGTTCCTAAAGCTGTAAAATAAGCAGGTAACATCAATTTCAACATAGTAAATGGATTCTTTTTTGAGACAACTCCAGCAATTGTAAACTGAATAACCAATAATAAAACGTGTAGCACGAAAATTACACCGATTATTTTCAAGAATACATTCATAATTGTTACGACTTGTCCTGAATATGACATGTTCAAGAAGATTCCGAAAATAAAAATTGGTAATAATGGAATGATTAAATTTTGAATCAAATACGTAATAATTGATTCGAAATCATCTGCAAATTTTCCAAAATTCGAATCTTTTAATCGTGATAATCCAATTCCGAAAAGAAATGAAAATACCAAAGCGGGCATTACATCAAATAATGGAGGGAATTCTATTGAAAAATAAGGTACGAATTCTTTGGCTTTTTCTGCTAAATTAATTTGTCCAGTTTGATGTTCTAATAATTGTGGAAAAATAGACATACTCGCTGAGTAACCTAATAATCCTGAAAAAATGGTTGATCCGTACGCAATTAAAACGGTTGATAATAATAATTTTCCTGCTGTTTGTCCTAGTCTTCCAATCGATGGAACGATTAATCCAACAATAATCAATGGAATTAAAAAGTTAAGTAGTTCGCTAAAAAAATCATTAAATGTCATAAAAACACGACCAATAGCTTCTGGTATTATTCCGCCGAGTACAATTCCAAGTACAATGGCTAGAATAACTTTTACGAGTAAATTGTCTTTAAGTTTGTGCATTTTCAAATTTAGAAAAAATCCGTTCAATTCAAGGTTATAATTCTAAATCTTGATAAAAAGAAAAAGCGAAGCTTTAATTAAGCCTCGCTTTTTGATATAAATTTTTAGATAAAACTATTTCTTAGGTAAACGTACAATACGACTTGCATCATTTGTATAGGCCTTATTTCCACTTACTTTTTTATATGCAAATTTAGAAGCTAAACGCGTATTTTCAGAACTAATATTATTTGTAACATCTCCTTTATTATTCATTCTATCAACAATATCATAGGTTACATCATATCCTAATTGTTCATAACGCGTAGGAAATTCACAATAAACATCTTTAAAATCTTTAATCACACTTTGCACTTCCGTATCTCTAGTATTGATTAAACGAGCTGTACTAAATACAAAACCGAATTCTCGGAAAGCATCGATATTTTTTGCATTATCTGCATTATAAACATCATAAACCGAAACCGATTTTATTCCAAAAGCTTTAATATTATCTTTGTTAAATGTTTTTAATTTCTCTAAATATTGTTTTCCTAAATTATCATCATCACCAACTAAAACCGTGATAATTGGTGTATAATAATCTTCACCGTTCACTTTGTCGTGTGGTTGAACAATTTTTGCTGCGCTATCTACAATCACAACATTTGCTTTCAACTGTTTTTCTAATTGTTTTTTCGTATAGCTTGCCAACTCTTGATCGTCACGATTTGTTAACAAATAAACTTGTTCTCCAGCAAAGTTTTTCCCAATTTCTTCGATAATTTGATCTGCAATTACTTCATCTTTTGGATTAGAAATCAATAAATCATTGAAAGAATTTAACGAATCATCATTTGCATAAGGCGAAATCACAGCGATACCAGAATTGCTAAAGAAATTCGCAACTTCCGTAACATCAGAAGTATTCAACGGACCAATAACGGCATCCGTTTTACTGAAATCTGTTGTTGATAAAATATCTTGCAAGTTTCCGTTTTTCGTGTCGATCACTTTTACATTTACATTTTTACCTTTTTTAGCCAAACGAGTCAACGCCAATTTAGCTCCAGTAAAAAATTGCATCGCTTGAGAATTTTTCAATTGCGGATTATTTGCAACATCAAAAGGTAGCATAATCGCAACATTAATTTCGTTGTCGTTAGCACGTTTCAACTTTCCTGCAGTTCCATATTTGATGATTTTAGCATTTTTTTGCAATGGAATTTTAAGTGTCATTCCAGCTTTTAAACCGTTGATTAAATCAGGATTTAAGCGCAATAACTCATCTAAATTCGTATTATATTTTTCTAAAATTCCGTAAGCTGAATCTCCATTCTGAACAACATAATTGATTGTGTTTTCTTCAATCACAACAGAGCCAGATTTTTTAGGAATCGTAATTACCATTCCTTCTTTCACACCTGTTTGTAAAGCTGGATTTTCTGCATATAAATCGTCAACGCTTACATTATACTGTTTTGCTAAAGTGTATAAAGTTTCTCCTTTTTTGATTAAATGCATTCCTTTTGGAACAGAAAAAACTTTGTTAGTAACATCCTTAGGAAGCTTAATAACATCCCCTATTTCCAAACCTCTTTCTTTGATTTGAGGGTTTAATGAGTTCAATGTTTCTTCCGAAATTTTATATTTTTTTGTCAAATTGTAAACCGTTTCTTTCGGCTCAATTGTAATATATTGATAATTATCGTCTGAAGTTTTTACGTTTGACGGAGTCGTTTGTGTATTGGTTTCAGTTGGTTTGGTTGTCGTAGTTCCTTTACCTGGAATCACAATCAAATCACCTGGATGAATCCCATTTTTTTCAATTTTAGGATTGGCTTTATACAATTCTTCTTGCGAAACACCATATTGTTTCGAAATTCCGTAAACGGTTTCTTTTGCTTGAACTGTATGCGTTTTTTGTTGAGCATAAAGTGCTGATGCACCAACAAATAACAATAAAGCTAATATTTTTTTCATTTAGATGAATTTTCGTGGTCAAATATACAAATTATGTTTTGTTTAGAGTTCCTCTTTCAATGTATTTATGATGAACTCAAAATCAAAAGGTCGAAGACTATCTTCAATAAAATCAATGAAATACTGAATGTTAATGTAATCAAAATCAGCAAAATTCTTCACACGTTCTTGCAAACCATTTTGTTGAGAAAGATCATTCAGTAATTGCTCGATTCTCTTCAATAAATCCTCATTTTTTTTCACTTCTGCATGCACCAAACGTTGTTTTATTTTCTCAAAACCTTTCAATTGTTTTGTACGTTGCGCTTGTATCATATCCGCAAAAGAAGATTCTGTTAACGAACTCAAATGTTCCAAACGTTCAAAAATGCTTTTTAATTCTTCTTCTAATTCAGGAATTTTTGGAGCAATTTTTGACGATTTTATCGAACGTTTTTTTGTGATTGCTAAACTATTCGAAAATAAATCTTCGTTTGATAAATCTAATTTTTGTTGTTTTTCGTGTTGTTTTTCAGTTCGGATTAATAATGAATTTCTCAAAACTAAAAGTGGAAAATCAACTTCAAATTTATTGAACATTTCTTTCAGTTGTAACCAATAAGCCATTTCGCCACCGCCACCAACATAGGCAACATTTGGTAAAATTGTTTCTTGGTACAAAGGTCTCAAAATCACATTTGGACTAAATTTATCTGGATTTTGATGTAAATCGGCAATAATTTCTTCTTTAGAAAATTTGATTGAAGTGTTATTGACAAAATACGTTCCATTTTGTTCAATAATACGTTCACGAGAATTATTTTGATTGATATAAAACAAGTTTATCTCACGAGGATTTACTTGAATAGAATAACCTAATTGTTCTAATTTCTCATTCTGAGGAATCACTTTTTTGAACGATGTTGACTCAATTAATTCTTCCTCAAAAGTCGGAATCATTAGTTTTTTCAATTCTTTATCATCTCCATCAATCATCAACAATCCAAGATCTTTGAATAATAAATGAACCAATTTTCGTGTTGCATTGGTCAAATTTTCATTCGATAAATAAGAAACTTCAATTAAATTTTGCAATTCAGTTTTCTTTTTTCCATTTGGAAGAAGTGACAAAAAAGAATCAAAAACTTTTTGTAAACCATCTGTTGATAAACGGCCAACTGGTCCGCCAAACTCTTTATCCCAATGAATAATTCGATCTCCAAATTTGAAATGATTAATTTCTTCGAAATCGTGATCTTCTGTAGCCATCCAAAACATCGGAACAAAATTAATTTCACTTTGTTCTTTATTTAGCTCTTTACAAGCTTTGATGACTTGCAAAATTTTATAAAAAAAGAAAATTGGACCTGTAAATAAATTTAATTGATGTCCAGTTGTTATGGTTACGGTATTATTTTCTGATAATTTTTTGAGATTTTTTTGTTGTTTTTTCGATAGTTCCAAATGACCTAACTGTTTCGAAATTTGGTCAACAAGAATTTCTCTATTTTTATAATGTTCAAGCTTATTTTGAGCTTGTTTTATATAGTTTTCTTTGATTGGAAATAGGTTGTAGAAGTCTTTCAAATTCTCGTCTTGATTGATATAATTTAACATCAATTTTGAGAAATAATTTGAATTCTTAAGTGATATTGTTTCCATTTAATTTTTATTAATCGTTTGATGTACATCCATTGCTCTGTCCGTTGCAAAAATGTCGACACCATCTTTTTCTAAATCGCGATAAAGTTGTCCATTTCTCGCCGAAGCACTTTTGTCTAAGTTTCCTAACGTTCCAAAAATGACCAAAATGTCCTTGTCATGAATTTTGTTTAAAAATGATTTGTCATTGCGTCGAGTTCCTGTAAACGCAACCATTTTGTCAGTCGGAATTCCGCTGTTCATCATTTCATTAAATTCACGTTCGTTCCGCATCGAAACAGACAATAACATATTTGGCGCAAGTTGATGTAACTTTTTCGCTTGACCAACTGTATACGTCACCAAAACAACCTGTTTTTGCATGTTTTCTTGTTCTATTGTCTTTACAATATCACGATAATCAACACCTTTTTTGATGTCAACCATAAAATAAATTGGTTTAATTTTTCCCCAATTTAGCGCTTCTGCAAAAGTCGGAATTTTGTATGACGTTTGTTGTCCAAAATCATCTACCAAAAAGTATTCCTTTATGTTTTTTAAGTCAACTTGATTGACATCTTGTCGGCCATTGCTTGTTCGTTGCAACGAATTATCATGCATTAAAATAAGTTGATTATCTTTTGTTTCGGCAATATCAATCTCAAAAATTTGAATTCCTTTTTGATAAAGATGTTCAAAGGTTTCGACACAATTTTCAGGAAAACCATGTATCCCACTTCCTCCACGATGCGCACTGACAAAATTTTTATTTTTGGTCGAATATTTGAAGGATATTTCTTCGGATGAAGTATTTTGATGTATTTCGGATTTATTTTTATTCGGATTACAACTAAAAATAGTTAGTAAACTAAGAATTAAAATTCCGAAATAATATCGTTTAAAATAGTTGAAATTCATATTTTTAAATAAAAAATTAAATTCATTCTAAAATATCGAATGAAGGTGTAAATTTAAACTGAAAATAATCAACAAAATAAATTATTATGGGACTTAGAACTTTTTTGAAAAGAATTTTAGGAAAAACTGAAACTGCGATTGATGTTGCGGGAGATAAATTTGACGATGTTTCGGCAACTGTAAAGAAAACAGGAACATTGATTGCAGATGATGCATCGGATTTTGCACGCAAAACAATTAATAACTTGAAAGAAGCTTCTGGAGAATTGAAAGAGCAATCGAAAGAAGCCACAAAAGATTTTAAAGAAAGATCGAAACAAGATTATAATGATGTAAAAGATATTGCGGAAAAGCAAATGAAAGAAACAAGTGCTTTCGTGAAAGAGAAAGTTTCGGATTTGAAAGATACTTTTAAAAATGAAAAAACAGAATTGGAAGAAAAAGCCGATGATTTGAAAATTGAAGCCGAAAACAAGTTGAATGAAATTTCTGATGACATCAAGAAAGAAAATAATTAAAAATTATCCAGCAAAAATTTCGTGTAATAAATGTTATTTCTGTTAATTTTTAGAATAATTTTTTATTTTTTTCAAAAACGGTTTAGTTTTTGCGAGTAATTTTTTATTTCCGAATTTATTAAAATGACTGAATATAAAGATCTCGAACCCTCTACTGATCCAAAACATAAAAAAGAGTTCGTTAAAAACATTATTATAGCTATTCTTGCTGTTGCTTTACTATTTGCTGTAGGCTATATTGTTTACTCTAAGGAAGCTAATGCAAAAAACTCTATAGAAATGCAAACTGATATTAATGATTTGGAACGTTCTAGAGAAATTTTAAAACAAGAATTACGTATCGTAAGAGCAGATTTTGATGATGCTAAAACTCGTGTTGTAAAAAAAGACTCTTCTTTAAGTTATCAAGATCGATTAATTTTAGAAAAACAAAAAGAAATTCAAGCAATTCTTAATAAAGATGGAATTACTAATAGTGAATTAAATCGTGCAAAACGCTTAATTACTTCTTTACAAGCTGATATTAAAGTTTATAAAGAAGAAATCGTTCGTTTAAAAGACGAAAATAAAAAACTATCGAATAAAAACACAGAATTAACTTCTCAAAATTCTGATTTAACTTCTCAAAAAAGAGTTGTTGAAACTAATTTAAATGAAGAAAAAGAAAGTCATCAAAACTTAATAAAAGAAACTAATTCTACATTGTCTATTTCCAATTATACAATTAAAGGATTGCGTGTAAAATCAAGTGGAAAAGAAGTTGAAACTACAAGAGCTAAGAGAATTGATAAAGTAAGAGTTTCTTTCGATTTGGATAAAAACTTGAATGCGACTTCTGAAATAAAAGAACTTTATGTTACGGTTTATAAACCTGATGGAGAGGTTGGAAAATTTAAAGGAGCTAATTCTGGTGAAACGACTTTACGTTCTGGATCTTCCATTGATTATTCGGATCGTGTGAAAGTAAATTATAATAATATGTCTGGCTCTAGAGTAACTTTTGATTGGATTGATTATGATTTTCCGAAAGGAGAATATAAAATTGATATTTATCAAAATGGATATAAAGTTGGTCAGAATGTAATTACATTAAAATAATCGAAATTAATTAAAAAAAAGCTACTCAGTTGAGTAGCTTTTTTTATTTAACAATATTTATCTCCGTTCTTTTGTAATTTTAAATCACTTACGTACGTCTTGATATTTTGCACATTACTTCTTGGACAAATTAATAATCCTTTTTCGGAATTGATGATAACATAACTATCCAATCCATCAATAATAATTGCTTTATCTTCTGTAGAATAAATAAAATTATTCTTCGCATTATAACCTGAAAAATGCTTGCACAATAATGTATTCTGATTTTCATCTTGATCTTCTCCAGTATATTTATACTTTTCATTGATTGCAGACCAAGTACCTATATCACTCCAGCCAAAAGTTGTAGGAATAACATAAACGTTATCTGCTTGTTCTAAAATTCCTTTGTTTATAGAAGTAACATCCAACGTTGTATAAATTGGTTTTAAAGTTTCTGTATTTTGTAAGGTTTTATCAAGTTCGAAATATCCTTTCAATGTTTCGCTCATCGAAGGTAAATGTTGTTGAAAAGCCTTTATAATACTCTCTACAGACCAAATAAGAATTCCTGAATTCCAAATAAACTCTCCACTTGTTATGAATGACTCTGCAAATTCTAAATCTGGTTTATCAATATAAGATTTTACCTTTTTAATTGATGTCGGATTCTCTATAAATTGAATGTAACTATAATTAACATCTGGTCGTGTAGGTGCTACTCCTAAAGAAATTAATCTATCATTATCTGCATCTTCAAAGGCTACTTTTACTTTTTCAGCAAATTCTGCTTCATCAAAAATAAAATGATCAGAAGGAGAAATAATCAATTTTGCATTTGGATTAATTTGTTGAATTGTCATTGCTGCCAACAAATTACATGCTGCTGTATTCATTACTCTTGGTTCTATAATGAAATTTTTCTCATTAAACTCTGGAAGTTGTTCCTTTACAATTTCTTTATAATCTTGAATAGTTACGACGAAAATATTCTCTTGAGGAACAACTTTTTTTAAACGATTATAAGTTAATTGAATAAATGTTTTTCCAATTCCCAACAAATCATGAAATTGTTTAGGTTTCTTTATTGTACTCAAAGGCCATAATCTCACTCCCGTACCACTGGCAAGGATAACAGCATAGTTATCTTTATTATTCATGTCTTCTATTAAAGTTTATTTACAGTTGCAGTTGCGTTAATCAAATATTTTTTCTTGGTTTTCAACTCTAAACAAAGATACCTTAATTTTCGTTTAGATTCTTTTTTAAAAATTCTTTTTCCAATCGAAAATATTGTGCCATCCTCCAGATCTTCAAGATAAATTTGAGCAGGATTTTTATCATCTATAATATATTTTGAGATATTAACATCTGCGCCCAAACTTGCTTTCGGATGTCTGGCATGATGAAGAATATAAGGCTGTAACTCTTCTGGATAAACATGAATAGATTCTAATAATAGATGTCCAAAAATAGTTTTCCACTCTTTTCCATGCGGATTTATTTTACGAGAATCAAACTGGACAAAAGTTTTGAGATGTGCTACTTCATGTGTTAAAACAAAAAAGAAAGCATGAGGATTAAGATCACCATTTACTGTAATTTGATGACGATCATTTTCGACCAATTTGCGATAATCTCCAAGCTTCGTTTCTCTTCTTTTTGTAATTTTTAACGTAATAAAATGATTTTCTAGCCATTTTCTCACATACAAGTCTGCATTATGAGGGAGATAAGAAATTAAATGTTCTAAATTCACATTGTGCAAGATAAATAAAAAGCCTTTCCAATAAAAATATTAATTTTGTCGTAATGAAACTTATCGAAAATTTAGGGTCATACTTTATGCTTATGGGTAAAGTATTTAGTAAACCTCAAAAACTGAGCGTTTTCTGGAAATTGACCGTTAGAGAAATATATGATTTAGGTGTAAATTCTTTAGGAATTGTAACCTTTATTTCAACTTTTATGGGAGCTGTAGTAGCAATACAAATGGCTCAAAACTTTCAAGGAGCAGCTATTCCTGTACCAGACGCTTACATTGGTTATGCAACTAAAGTAGTGCTAGTATTAGAATTTGCTCCAACTATTATGTCACTAATTTTAGTTGGAAAAGTTGGTTCGTACATAGCTTCGAGTATAGGAACTATGCGAGTTACCGAACAAATTGATGCTTTAGATGTAATGGGAATTAATTCTGCAAACTTCTTAATTTTACCAAAAATAATTGCTTGTGTTTTCTTTAATCCATTATTAGTCATGATATCTATCGGATTTGGATTATTAGGAGGTTATTACATTGGCGTTTTTACAAAATTATGGTCTGCAGCTGACTTTATTACAGGTTTGCAAATGAATATGGCAACAAAACTATTTGTCTATACCTTTGTTAAAACAATGGTTTTTGCTTTTGTTATTGCAACAATTCCAGCTTATTATGGTTACAAAGTAAAAGGAGGTTCATTAGAAGTTGGACGTTCTGCAACAACTGCAGTTGTTTGGACATCAGTAGCAATTATTGTAATCAACTTAATATTAACGCAAACAATTTTAAGCTAATGATTGAAGTAAAAGATATTAGAAAATCATTTGATGCAGTAGAAGTACTAAAAGGTTTTTCTGTCACTTTCGAAAAAGGAAAAGTTAGTTTGATTATTGGTCAAAGTGGTTCTGGAAAAACTGTTTTCTTGAAAAATTTGATTGGATTATTAACACCAACTTCAGGTCAGATTTTATACGAAGGCGATAATATGCTCGAATTTGATTACAAAGAAAAACAACGTTTACGTTCAGAGATTGGAGTAGTTTTCCAAGGTTCAGCTTTGTATGACACGATGAATATTGTAGAAAATGTAAAATTTCCTTTGCAAATGTTTTCGGAGATGTCAAATGCTGATGCAGAAAAAAGAGCTCGTGAAGTGTTAGATCGTGTAGAAATTGCCCGTACAGCACTTAAAAAATATCCGTCAGAAATCTCAGGGGGAATGCAGAAACGTGTTGCTATTGCCCGTGCTATTGTAAACAATCCGAAATATTTGTTTGCCGATGAACCAAATTCTGGTTTAGATCCTAAAACGGCTTTGGTTATCGACCAGTTAATTTATGACATTACAAAAGAATATAATACTACAACAGTTGTGAATACACACGATATGAACTCGGTAATGGAAATTGGAGATCATATTGTTTTCCTGAAAAATGGTTTCTTGGAATGGGAAGGGACAAAAGAGGAGATTTTGGTGGCTGATAATCCAAATGTTATTGATTTTGTATATTCGTCAAATCTTTTCAAGAAACTAAGAGAAGCGTTATTAAAAGAGCAACAATAAATCAATAAAAATAAAAAATTCTATGAAAAAATTAATTTTAACTGCAATTGTAGGTTTAGCTGCAAATTTTGCAACAGCACAAAATATCAATTTTGGTATCAAAGGAGGAGCTGTTTTCAATACAGATAAAGGAAAAGTTTGGCAAGATGCTGGAAATATTTTCAAGAAAGATGGGAAAGCTTCCGCAGGGTTTCAAGCTGGTGCTTTAGCTCGTGTCTCTTTAGCAGGAATTTATATTCAGCCAGAGTTATTGTATACGCAATTCAAAAATGAGTATACTATCCCAGGAGGAAATGATACAAATAGTATGGAAACAAATGTAGGCGTAACTAAAAAACGTTTGGATATTCCTGTAAATGTTGGAAAAAGATTTTTAGGAATCGGACACATTCAAGCTGGTCCAGTTTTCTCTTACTATTTTGATGATAAATTATCTGTAAAAGATTTTACAACTGCAAAACAAGACGAATTTAATGTCGGAATGCAAATTGGTGCAGGTGTAGAAGTGTCTAAATTATTATTCGATTTACGTTACGAATTCGGTTTAGGAAAAGTTGGATCTGACATTTTGAACGGATCAAATGGACAATATAGAACAGAAAATCGTCCACAAATGTTAAACTTATCAGTGGCATATTTATTCTAAAAGGTTGTTTGTAAATAAATTTATTGGATATATTTGTTCCAAATTGTATTTTTGCAACCTCGTAAATTATTAAAATGGCAAAAAATAATAAAAAAGAAGAATTCGCTACAGAGCAATTCGTAGAAAAATTAGATAGAACAGCTTTCAACGTAGAGTTCTTTGTTGAAAAATATGCTAAAGCAATTGGTATTGGTTTAGGCGTAATTATTGTAGCTGTTTTAGGTTATTTTGCTTACTTAAAATTAGTCGTAGAACCTAAATCTGAAGACGCTTTCAAAGAAATGGTTCAAGCAGAACGTCTTTTCGATCAAGATTCTATCAATGTAGCGCTTAATGGTAGTGCAGGAAGTTTCCAAGGTTTACAACAAATTGTTGATGAATATGGAAATACTGATGCTGGTAATTTAGCACGTTTCAAAGCGGCAAGTTCTTATTATAAATTAGGAGATTACGCATCTGCTGTAAAATTGTTAGAAGATTTCGATACAGATGATAACGTAATGTTAGCGCAAAAATATGGTATGTTAGGAAATGCATTGGTTGCTTCTAACAAAATGGAAGAAGGTTTACCTTACTACGTAAAGGCTGCTGAAGCAACAGAAGTTGAAACTTTACAATCAACTTACTACACAAAAGCAGGTGAAATTGCAATGGAATTAGGTAAAGATGCTGATGCTTTAAAATATTTTCAAGCTTTAGAGGATAAATATCCAAATGCAAATAATGGTGAAACTGCGAAATTTATTGAGCGTTTAAAATACGCTTCTGAAACAGCGAAATAATTCACTTCAAAAGATAATTACAAGCCGAACAAGTTGTTCGGCTTTTTTTTATTGATTCAAATCAAAGTTTATCCTAAATCATTTTTGTAATTTTACCATTCAAATTTTAAAAAAAATGGCAACAGAAAATAAAAATTTATCTCAATATAATAAAGCAGAATTACCAAATGTAGCGGGCTCTAAGTTTGCAATCATTACATCTGAATGGAATAATCATATCACATTTAATTTGCGTGATGGAGCAAAAGATACGTTGATTGATTTGGGTGCAAATCCCGATGATATTACATTACACGAAGTTCCTGGTAGTTTCGAGTTGATTTATGGAGCAGATAAAGTAGCGCAAACTCATCCAGATTTGGACGGAATTATCGTTGTTGGATGTGTGATTCGTGGAGCAACAGCGCATTTCGATTATGTTTGTCAAGGTGTGACACAAGGTGTAAAAGATTTGAATATCAAACATAATATGCCAATTATTTTTTGTGTTTTAACGGACGAAAATGAGCAACAATCAATTGATCGTTCTGGTGGAAAACATGGGAATAAAGGCGTGGAAGCTGGTGTAGCTGCGGTTATGATGGCGGATATGAAAAAGAAATTAGGTAAATAATTTCAGAATAATAGATTCAAAACTTTATCGATGCCAATAGCAGAAGATTTTAAATCAATTTATACGAAAAATTGGGAAATTTATTTTTCTCAATGTGATCCGACAGGTAAAATGAAATTGTCTGAAATGGCAAATCTTTTTCAATTAACAGCTTCGGAACACGCTATAAAAGGAGGTTTAGGCTTCTTTGATTTACAAGAATTTAGTCAATCTTGGGTAATGAATCGACTTCGAATTGAGATTGATGAATTGCCTTCTTGGACAGATTTTGTTGATGTAAAAACATGGATTGAAGTACTGAAAGGAGCTAAATCTATTCGTGATTTTACAATCGAAAAAAATGGAAAAAAATTAATTGGAGCTTCAAGTTTGTGGGCAGTTTTTAATACAGAAAAACGTCGTCCGGATATTCTTCAACTTGATTCATCTCACATTGAACGTTTTCCAGATTTAAAACCAACTGAAATCGATAATTCGATTTTAGATAAAGATTTTGAACCAACAGAAGTTATTCAATACCAAGTTCAGTTTTCTGATTTGGATATCGTAAAACACGCAAATAATACCAAATATTTGGATTGGTGTTTGAATACTATTGATCCTGAAATAATATTCAAACATCGTATCAAAGCGATTGATATGAATTTCTTGAAGGAATTAAGTTTACACGACGAAATCAAAATTCAGAAATTAGAAACTGAGAATTTAATTCAGTTTAAAATTGTAAATGAAGATAAAGTAAACTTCGTTTGTCGATTGGAATTGAGGTAAAATATTTTGAGTATGTTTCAGGCTAAATTTAGTTCAGCTTCTCATTAAATTTATATATAATTCTAGATAATAATAAAAAAGGTTTCTTTATGAAACCTTTTTTATTATTCTTTTATCAAAACAAATTTCGTAGAATCAGCCGATTCTATTTTTTTCTGACTTTTATTTAACTGAGTAATTTTCCCTTCTTCAACCAAAAATGCATTCGGAACATTTGCAACTTCCGGAAAAACAATTGTATTTCCATCTTCTTTAAACTGAAAAATACCAGTCGTCATAATTGCATGATCATCTAGCCCCAAACGCTTTGTAGAATAAACATATCCTTTATTTGGCAATAATTTTATTTCCATTTCAACCTCTTTACAATCTTTTTCGTAGCAAGGCAAAATTCCTTTATAAGTTCCTTCAAATTGAATCGAATTTTCAGCTGTTTTAGCTTCTAACCTCAACGAATCTTCAACATTTTCTACTTCATTTTTTACAGGTTCTGTTTCGCTTTTACAACTTGACACAACGAAAGCTGCGATTGTAAATGTGGCTAAAATTATTTTTTTCATTTTTTAGAATTTGATTTAAAGGTAAGTAAATTTTGAACCAAAAAAAATCCTTCTGAATATTTTCAGAAGGATTTATATGATGTTTTGTAACCTTATTCGATTAGAAAATTTCTTTCGCAGCAAAGTGGAAAGCAGCTTCAATAGCAGCGTTTTCGTCAGAATCAGAACCGTGAACAGCGTTAGCGTCAATAGATTCAGCGTATTTAGCACGGATTGTACCTTCTGCAGCCTCAGCTGGATTAGTAGCTCCGATTAAAGTACGGAAATCAGCAACTGCGTTGTCTTTTTCTAAAACTGCTGCAACGATTGGCCCAGAAGTCATGAATTCTACTAAATCCTTGAAGAAAGGACGTTCAGCGTGGATAGCGTAAAATGCTTCAGCATCTTGTTTCGCTAATTGAGTCATTTTAGCCGCTTTGATTTTGAAACCAGCGTCAGTAATGTCTTTTAAAATATCTCCGATGTGTCCTTTTGCAACTGCATCAGGCTTAATCATTGTAAATGTAATGTTTGCCATTTTATTGATTTGTATTTGTTACTTATTTTTAGAGGTGCAAAATTACAAAAATGATTCGAATGTTTATCTTTTATAATTAAAATTTCTTATTTTAATAAAACACACCAAATGTTATTCATTTAAGGTTATTTCAATTCAATAATATTTCTTATTTTTAAGATGAATCTAAAACAATGAATACAAATAATCTTTCCACATTTCAGCAAAAAACTAAACTAAAAAAAATTGGAGATAAGTATTTTCTACCTTTTGAGATTTGGAATTATTTAGATTTTGGAACAATGTTGTTATTCTTTATAATCATAACTTTTATTATTGTTCCTTTAAACGAAAGACTAAACTATCTATTCCTTGTTCTAATAATTTTTTATATAATTAGAATTTTTGTTTCTATAAAAGACAGATTTTTCATCAACATTAAAACATCAAAATCTTTAAGAGAAAATATTGATTTGATTAAATATTTGGCGCAACGTCAAACAAATTTTACAGAATCTTTGAATGAAGAAGGATTATTTCTTTTTGAATATTCAGAGCGAAATATTTTTTACAAATACAATTTCCGCAGAAGAGATTATATCGAAACTGTAGTGATTTATTGTGAAGACAATTCAATTTGGATAAACTCTTTCAATCAACGTTATTTCGGAATTTTTAGAAGATACAATCTAAAACAATGGACAAAATTAATCCAAATAAAAAGCGAGAATTAATTCTCGCTTTTTATTATTTAATATTATTTATTTTTTTGGTAAGATTTTACTTCTAGAATAATAAAAACCTATAGCTGAAGCTAAAACCATTAAAGGTAATATATAATCACTAATTGGCGCTTCTGGAATTGGATCAGGATCATCTACAAGACCAATATCACTTGACTTATTAGAACTTGAGAAGAAAGTAGTTTCATCATTAGCAAAAGCTAAATGTGATACTGAAAATAATGTTAGTAAGATAATTTTTTTCATTAGAATAAGATTTTAGTGCTAGTAATTGTTTGATCAGTATTGATTATTTTTATTACCAATACTTCATTCAATTTAGGTAGATTAGTTAAACTCACTTTCTTTCCAGAGGTTGATTTAGATAAAATTAAACGTCCAGAAATATCATAAACTTCAATTGATTTTATTTCTTTTGATGACTCTATTACAATAGCATTATTATTTTTAAATACAATTGTTTCTCTTTTAGGAGTATCATTTACTCCTAAGGTTTTATTCATGTATATTACTTCAAAGCGTTCATTATATACACCAATTTGAGAGCTAAATGTATAAGCTTGTTTTCTTAAGTCTACAACTTGTTTTTCTTCTTTATCATGCAAGAAAATTGCCATATCATCTGCTATATTCTCAGTATTATCTAATTCAATGGTATATGAAGCATTTGACTTAGCTTCAAAACCTAATTTGACAACATCTTCTGTAGAAAAAGGTAATCCACGACCTTGAATTACAAAACGATCAACTAATTTATCTATTAGTGAATAAACTACAGATCCATCATAATTTGGATTTAATTTTGCATCCATTCTTGGATCGAACCCATTTGTGGCTCCTTTTATATAACCAATTAATATTTGGTTTTTAGCTTGCGTCCCTTCAAATAAATTAATCCAAATACGTTTTGACTCATCTTGATTTTTAAATAAAATAGCTGAAAGATCATCTGTTCTATGAATATTATCAAACGATAATATTGTTGCTTCATCTGTTTCTACAATAAACCCCTGCCCTTTCGCTATAATTCCATTAGGAACTATTCCTCCAGCCGCCGCTTGAGTGCCTCCTGTTAGATTAAAAGAAGCATAATTATTACTAGCATAACCTGAAGATGTTAACGGCGCTTCATGTGTCCAAAAATAAATTGTTTGGACAGATGGATTACTATCAAAAAACTTTACTGCATCTATTGAAGAAGGATATGGATTCCCTATGAGGTTATATCCTAGGTTATCTTTTTTGACAACTTGTTGGATAATTCCATTATTTAATGTTCCAATAAATTTTCCTTTAAAAATAGATCCTGGTTTAACTTGCGTATGATTGTTAGATACACGAATATGGTAACCTAATCCATTCTCGAAATTATACGTTGCAGGATTTTGTAAATTACTATTTGGATATAACGGATCATTTACAAATAAACTTGCAAATTTATTTGTTTGTTCATTATAGATATAAAAACGTTTTTCTAGTGTATTTACTGAAAAACTTCTTACATTTTGTCCTTCAACTGGTGAAGACCATAACATTGCATCATTGAAAATCATTGGTGTACTATTCACTATAACTGTAAATTCTCCTGTGTTTATAGCATCAGAATTTCTCTGAATAATATTTGCTCCATCTTCAATAATAAATTTATCAGCTGTTAAATTATTTAAAATCTCATTTTCAACTTTTAAAACTGAACCTGTTTTTATTATTACAGAACCTGTTTCTAATGTTATTTTATTAGCAATTAAATCTGTTGACAATAATAAATTTCCTCTAACTATAGCTTCTTTTGTTATATCAGGAACTCCTTCGCTCCAAGATTCTCCGTTCCAAACTGTTGTATTAGACTTTATAACAACAGCATAATCTTCTATTTCTCCACGACTTCTAGTATCACAAGCACCAAAAGAAGCATTAGAAGAATCTCCAATAACACGCAATCTTAAAGGTTTATTTTTTACAACATTTTTTGGAATATGAATTGAAAAAGTATGTGTTTTTTCTGTCCAAACTCCCGTTTCTGCTGGAATATTAACTTTTGGTAAAATAATTTCATTCTCTGTAAAAACCCCATCATTATTAAAATCTAAATATGCAATAAATGAAACTGGATTTGCTGTTTTTTCAGAAAGAATCATTTCATAAGTTCTTCCCTCATAAACTTCCGTAAAAGTATTTTTAATAAGACATTTTTTCGAATAATCAGTATAATAAGCATTTGAACCATCTTTCGGTGAAGAAGCTACGTTGATGTCACCAAATTTAACACCTGATATTCCGTAACCATATGCACCTTGCAATAAAGTTGATGGAGATGGAATACAAGATTCTATTAACACAATTTGAGATTCATTTTCATCAACTGGAACTAAAGCTTTTGAACTAAGTAATGATGATCTAAATTGTAAAAATAATGACACAGAACGATCTGCTTGTCCTTGAGTAAATTTGTTTCTATAACTACCATAATTCATTACATTCGTTACTACATCATCAAAAGGCTCATTTGTACATCCATTAATAATAGCACTAGTTGGTTGAGAAACACCATAAACTTGTCTATAATAATTACCGTTAATTGTAGGTGAAGTATCTGCGACTAAATCACCTGTAGTATACGGATTGTTAGCAGAAGTTGTTTGACATTCTGTTGTCGAAGATTTTTGACCAAATGTATGATACAACCCTAAAGCATGTCCTATTTCATGTCCCAAAGTTGGTTTTATTCCTACAACTCCTGAATGATGATAAGCACCATCAACACTATTTCCTGCAGCTCCATACAAATAAGCATAACCATTAGTTCCTCCACCCGACGAACCATCAAATCCATCAATTTTATTCGTAACATAAATATTATAATAACTTCTAGGATCCCATCTACTCATTTTTCTCAATTCAGCTTCTGTTATTCCTTTTGTACCAGTATATATCAGTCCAAATTCATTATAGTCTTGATTATGCGATAAATCAAATCGTTCTATACCATTTGTATTTTCACAGCTAGGATCACGTTTAGCTAAAACCAAGCGAAAAGGAAAAACAGTACTACTATTTCCTTCATAATAAGAATTTTCATAAAGTTGATTTGTGAAATTAATCCATTCTTGAATTTGAGTATCTGATGGATTACCTAAAGTACCCAAAGGAGAATCATCTGCAAAAACATGTACAACAACTGGTATTTCGTAAATTTGTCCAGTATTTTTATGAAATAACTTTCCACTTTCCATTGCTAAAGACATTTCTTTTTCAGCAATATTTATCATCTGTTTTATTTGCGGATTTTGAGCTAAATATCTTTCATTCACATCATCAAATGAGCAATATTCTTGTGCATTAAGAATCCCTCCTGAAATACTTACAAGTAACAAGAGATTGAAGTAGAGTAATTTTTTAATCATGTAAGATATTTTAATTTAACATTTATCCTCAAAAATCAGGAAAACATATCAATTTATTATCTTATTAAACACTTAATTTGTCTTAAACGAATAACTTTCTTAAAAAAGTTAAATCAAGTAATTTTAATCTCTTTTTTATAAAAAAAAGAGGTTTGCTAAAATAAAAAAACTCGTTAACCACGAGTTTTTTTATAAATTATTTTATTTTTTTATTTCTATACGCTTATCAAAATAAAATAAAACAATTCCTAATGCAATAATTCCTAAACCAAATAAACTCTCTTTTGGTTTTTGCATTAAAACGAAATAACAGATATATAAACTGAAAGCTAGAAATATCGCAGGTAAAACATAAAAGAATTTACTTTTGATAATGGTTAATTGATCTTGTTTGATAAAGAACGCTGTACAAACTGCTAATGTTGCTAAAATTTGTAAAACAAAAGATGTGTAAGTAAAAATCACTTCAAAATCTCCTGAAAAAATAAGCAAAATACTAATTGCTGTATGCACCCAAATTGCACGAACCGGAATTCTATTTTTATTCTCTTTCGCCATAAAATTCCACAATTTATTTTCACGCGCGGTAGCTTGTGTCAAACGAGAACCAATCCATAAATAACCGCTAATCGTCGCAATCAATTGTAAAGCAATAAAGCAACTCACCCATTTTACATTATTTCCAAGTAGATTACCAAAAGAAATATTTGCAACATTTTCTTGTCCAGCCAAAGCTGATGATGATGCATGTTTCAAGAAAACATAATTTAGCAAAACATAAGAAATCGTGACAAAAATAACACCTATAAATAATGCTTTTGGTAAGTTTCGTTTTGGTTGCTCAATTTCTTCTACGATATATGAAGCCGAATTCCAACCTGTATAAGCAAAAGTAACATAAACCAAAGATGTCGCAAATGCAGGAAGTAGCAATTCATTTTTCCAAGTCGAATCAAAAAGTACCGCATTTGGCTCAACTGCTGGAGCAAAATAAAAACCTAAAGCAATTAAAACAATGATAAATACAACTTTTAGAATAGTAAAAATATTCTGAAATTTACTACTCAAATTTAGACTGAATGATTGAAAAACAGCTACAATCAATATCATGGCTATTGCAAATTCTTTTCCTAAATCCAATCCAAAGACATTGAGGTATTTTCCCATTGCCAAAGCTGCTAAAGATATTGGAGCAGAGAAACCAACGAACAAAGAAATCCAACTTGATAAATAGCCAAAAACGGGATGAAATGTCCGAGATAAATAAATATAATCTCCTCCTGATTGTTTAAATTTTGAAGCTAATTCCGAATAAATAAATGCGCCAATCAACGCTAACAATCCTCCTATTGACCACAATAATAAGATAGAAGTTGTATTTTTTAGATCAGAAATCTGATAACCCAAACTGGTAAAAACACCTGTTCCGATCATATTCGAAATGACTAATGCTGCTGCGGTTTTCCAACCAATTTTTGAATGTGCCATACACAAAAAAGTGCCAATTGAATGTTGAATTTACATTAAAATTGACACTTTGAATATTTTTATTATTGATTAAAATTTAAAACTTGCACGCGCAAAATAATACGCTCCCGTCATCCCCATTTGAACTGGTGCATACGGAAAAACTCCATAATAAGAATTCTCATAAACTTGTTTGTCTGGGAAAACATCAAACAAATTATTTGCACCAATTGTAAAGTTGAAATTCTTTGTAATATCATAACCAACCGAAGCATCCGTCACCACTTTTCCAGTGTGTTCTTGGATACTTCCCCAAGGATGTCCATCTTTTGTCACTTTTCCGAAATATGTGTTACGCACCATAAAATTGAATCCAGTAATTGCATAATTCAATCCTAAAGTTACTTTTGTTCTTGGACTTAATGATTCGATAATATTGACTTGATCAGGACCAAAAAATTCTTCTGTCGGAATTGTTAAAGCTGTTGGAAAATGATAACCAACAATCTTCGTTTCGTTAATATTCCCTGACAAACTTGTATTTAATTTTCCTCGACCTAAACGTGTATCATAAGAAAAAACTAAATCCAAACCTTTGGTTTCTGTGTCAATTGCATTGGTAAAGATACGAGCTGCAGCTATTCCATTAGCTTCTAACACTGGATTTGTAATATCAGAAGTCAACACAATTCGGTTATCAACTTTTATAAAATATCCATCTAGTGTAATAAACAATTTAGAAGTCGGACGAAATGTTAAACCTAAACTTGCATTGATTGATTTTTCTTCTTTTAATTTATCTAAACCAATTTCTCGAGATAAATCTGAATCATTTCTTACAATAACTTTATTTATCAACACTTGATTTCCGTTATCATCAATAAATAAATCTGAATAAGAATTACTAAAATATTTTTGTTGTAAAGAAGGTGCTCTAAATCCTGTCGAAATCGCTCCACGAACCGAATATCCTTTTGCGTATTCGTATCGCATTGCTAATTTTCCATTGATTGTACTTCCAAAATCTGAATAATTTTCAAATCGCCCAGCTAAATCAGCTGTAAAATCTCCAAATTTCAATTCTCCATCTACATAAGCCGCAACTGAATGACGATCACCTTTTACAGCATTTAATGGAGAAAATCCTGAAAATGCTTCAGATCCTTTTCCTATATATGAAGCTTCATCTCCAGCTTCTATTTTATATTGTTCAAAACGATATTCTCCTCCAAACGCTAAACTAAAATTTTGATTGATTCGTTTCGAAAAATCTAAATTAACTGTATTTTGTAAAAATTGATGTTTCCCTGCATAAAAATCGGTTGGAGAATTTAACCCTAATAATTGATTAATTGAATTTTCTAAATCATATTTGAATGAATTTAAGCCAAAAGTATTACTCAAGTCAACTTTCCATCCATCATATGAATAACGCAATCCTGTCGAATTTGAATAATCATTTACATTAGATTTTAAGGTAGCTTGAAAACCATTTGGATAAATTTTTAACGCATCTTCAGACAATTCGCTTGGTAATCTTCTAAAACCAAATCCATTTCCTTGACGTAAAGAAACTCCTCCAAATGAATAAAAATCTAATCGATCATTAATCGCCGTTTCAGCATTTACAAAAAATTGTTGATTTTTGATTGCCGCATCTCCAATTTGAAATCTAAAATCTTTTCTCGAAAGTCCTAAAGCAGCAATTTTAGCATCATCCGCAGCTCTTGCTGCATCTGGATCATCTGCAAAATCGTATGCGAAATTATCTCCAAAAATATCTAAATTATGATCTTTTGAACGATTTGTTTTCTTACGCTCACTTACAACTGCCGAAAAAACAATTGAGCCTGATTGTCCTAATTTCGTTCCATAACTTCCGTTAAAATTGTATGTTTCTCCATCATTTCGAGAAGTCTGACCATACGTTAAAGACGCGTCACCACCTGGTTTAGATTTCAAAACAATATTTACAACTCCCGCAATCGCATCAGAACCATATTGCGCAGCTGCACCATCACGTAAAACTTCAATTTTATCAATCGCCGAAATCGGAATTGCGCCTAAATCTGTTCCAACAGAACCATTTCCTACTGTATTTTGATAATTCACTAAGGAAGTTGTGTGACGACGTTTTCCATTAATCAAAACCAAAACCTGATCTGGTCCCATTCCACGCAATGTCACAGGATCGATATGCTCCGTTCCATCTGCAGATGATTGACGAACCGAATTAAAAGAAGGAATAACCACATTCAAAATATCATTCACACTCAATTGAGGAGAAGACGTTTTCAATTTCTCAACATCGATAATATCGACAGGAACTGACGAATTAACCACCGTTCTTTCTGATGTACGACCACCAATTAAAATAACTTCGTTAAGATTTGTTTCCTCCTTTTCAACTTCTTGAGCGAAAAGTGTAGATGCGCAAATAAATGCGAATGAAGCAAGTAAAAATTTGTTTCTTTTCATTTTTAATTTTCATAAAACTTTCAAGAAACCAACAGATAAAAGTGAAATACTTTTACTCATCTTTCCCTCTAATAGGTTGGATTTAGCACCTTAGATTATAAGTCATCTGGTTGCTAAGGTTTCACAGGGCCAATCCCTCCACCTTTCTTGATAAGTTATGCAAAGGTAATGTTAAAAAATGAAAAAGAAAACAATACTCTATAAATTTTATAGAGTTATTGAATTAACAACGAAATATCCAATTCTTGGCTTTCGTCTAAACTCATCATTGCATTAACTCGTTTGAACGATTTGAAATTAACTAGATCTGAAACTTTTATATTTTTCTGAATGATTTCGCCTGATTGCAACAAAGCTTCTCGCATTGTTCCTTTCAACAAAAAAGTTCGTGGCGTAATCCATTGTGATCCATCAAAAAAAACGATATTTGAATAAATACAATCGGTAATATAATTCGATTTCACCAACACCAAATCATCTGTTTTTGATTCTTTTAAATATTCATCAAAAAACCAACGATCTAAATATTTGTAGGAATAATCAATTTTATTTTCGATTTCAAAAAGTTGAATACTTTCAATTGGTTTGATTTGATACTGTTGAAATTCTACCGATTGAATTTCTCGATCATAAACAATTCTAACTTTATATTTTTCGTCCGTTAAGTCTGTTGGAAAATTGATAATTTCGTTTAATAAAATCGGATTGATTTCAGTAAAATTATCATTTCTTGTTCGATCAAATCTCGCTTGATGAAATTCTAAATTTCGAAGTTGTTTATTCACACAACAAATAGATTCAATAAATTGGAACATATACTTTCTGAATTAATTCTTCGTATTCTAATTTTGCCTTACTTTTCGCCGTTATTCCTCCTCCACTCTTGAAAAACATCTCACCTTGATTATTTTCGATAAAACGAATCATCACAGCGCTATCAAGATTTTCGCCATCAAAAACACCAAAAATTCCTGTATAAAAATTTCGATGATACTTTTCTGCTTCTAAAATAATTTCGACGGTTTTCTTTTTTGGAGCACCGCAAATAGAACCAGCAGGTAAAAGCTGATTGAAAATCGTTCCTAAGTTTCGATAATAATCATCGTTCAAATCACCTTTTATCTCAGAACTCACTTGCAATAATGTTTTATCATTTGTCTTCACCTCATCGATATATCGATAATTTGTCACCTCAATATTTTCTGAAACAAGGCTCAAATCATTTCTAATTAAATCGACAATTGTAGCATGTTCGGCAGCTTCTTTTTCATCATTTAAAATGAGTTGTTTTGCATTTGGAATCGAAGCATCAATAGTTCCTTTCATTGGATTTGAAAAGATTTTTTGATCTTCAATTTTCACAAAACGTTCAGGAGAAAAACAAACAAATTCGTCTTTATATTTCAATTTATATTTTGCTTCAGAAAACTGAAAAATTTCATTCAAAGACAAATCAGTTTCAATTTTTGTTGGAAGCGTTAAATTCGTTAAATATGAATTTCCGAACAAAAGATTATCGTGAACATAATTGAATTTTGGCAAATACTCGTCAAAAGAAATCGGGAATTTATTGAATTTAAAATCTTTCTGAAAAGATTCTTTTTTTGGTGAATCTATTTCAAATTTTATCTCATCATGTAATTCATTTAACGGAATTACTTCTCCATTTTCTTTCAAAAAATCGATCATAAAAAAAAAGGGAACTTTTGCAGCTCCCAATTCATTCATTTTCGTAAAAATCGAATGCTTTGCTAACATTCGATAAAATTAATATTATTCTTGATTTGTACCAAGTAGATCAATTTCTGTTTTTTCATCATCCGTCAAAATCATATCTTTTAACATAAAATAAACCATCATATAACCAACTGGATAAGTTGCTAACGCACCTATATAACAAGCAATAGCACCTATTGAAGCAACCAGACTTACAACAATAGCTATTAAAACCATCCACCAAAAATTCTTTTTTACGATTGCATAAGAAGTTTTCATTGCATCAATAGCGCTCATATTTCCGTAATGAATAAGATACGGAGCCAGATAAATACACGCTTGTAAGAACAATAAAAATACTGTCGCCACTAAGATGTATAACATACCAAAAAGCGATGAACCTATCATCAATGCTGGGTTTACATTTTCGGGATCATTAAACATAAGTGGTAAAAAAGAAAATATAATATATGGTGATAAAATGACAAGCGAAACTCCCATAACGATAAGTGTTAAAAGGAAATAGCTTCCTATATTTTTGAAACCTCCAAAAAAGTCACCTAATTCTAACGACATTTTGTTTTCGGCACGTTCTGCACCTATCATAAATCCCATTATAAGAGGATACATTACAAAAAATAATCCGATTACAGTGAACGAAGTAAACATATAAATAATGGCTGCGACAAGTGCATAAATAACAAATGGCTGCCAATTATTTTGGAAAAGTTCTAATGACTGATTGAAATATTTCCCAATATCAAATTTAAATTTATTGTTTTTGTAATACTCAATTTTGTTGTAATCTAATGTTTTCATCTTAACGTTGGTTTAATTGAAATTAATGTAAATTTGCTTGATTAGTAGAATAAAATTAATAATTGTTACAACATGAATGCAAACGATTTATTATCAATCATAAAAAATAGACGCTCTATATTTCCTCCACAATACAATCAAGAAGAAATTACGCGTGAAGAATTGAATCAAATTTTTGAGGCTGCAAATTGGGCGCCTTCTCATAAAAAAACCGAACCTTGGCGTTTTGTTGTATTAGAAGGACCTGCAAAAGACCGTTTCCGCGAATATGTAAAGCGTGTTTATGTACAAGGAACGCCGACAGATCAGTTGAGTGATCGCAAAATAAATGCATTAATTGAAAAATGTGATAAGTCGAATAAAATTGTTTTAATTAACTTTATCAATACAGAAAAAAATCCTGAATGGGAAGAATTAGCTGCAACTTCTATGGCTGTTCAAAATATGTGGTTAATGGCAAATGCGCTAAACATTGGTGCATATTGGTCTTCTCCAGCAAACATTATCGCCAATGTTGATGAGTTTACAACTATGGAAGAGGGCGAAAAGTGTGTTGGTGTTTTCTATATGGGAAAATTTGATGGTGAATCGCCAGAAGCTGTTCGTCAGCCAGTCGAAAATAAAGTAAGATTTTTAGAATATTAAATATAATAATTAGGTTACTAAATAGTAGTAACCTAATTTATTTTAATCAATAACTTGAATATAATATTTAGACAAATGGACTTGTTTCATCAAAATAATGAATCTATAGAAAATCATCTTCCTTATGATGGTGTTGTTTACTATTATGGACAGGTTTTCACAAAAGATAAATCCGATTTTTATTATACCCAATTAATGCAAAATATCGAGTGGAGAAATGATGAGGCTATTATTTTTGGTAAGAAAATAATAACCAAACGAAAAGTAGCTTGGTATGGCGATAAAAAATTTGAATACTCTTATTCTAATATTACTAAACATGCATTAACATGGACTAAAGAATTACTAGAATTAAAAGCAATCGTTGAGGAAAAAACAGGAGAAACTTACAATTCATGTCTATTAAATCTTTATCATAATGGAGATGAAGGAATGGCTTGGCATAGTGATGGAGAAACAGATCTAAAAAAAGATGGAGCAATTGCTTCTTTAACTTTTGGAGCTGTTCGTAAGTTTTTCTTTAAACATAAAGAGTCAAAAATTAAAGTTGAACTTATTTTAGATCATGGAAGTCTTTTGGTTATGAAAGATACTACTCAAACATATTGGCTGCACCGCTTACCACCAACCAAAAAAGTAAAAACACCACGTATTAATCTTACATTTCGAACAATTATAGAATAATTAATATAAAACTGAAAATTACTTTTCATTTTTTTCAGATTTAACCATTTTATATTAAAGTTAAATTCATCAAAAAAAAGTATTTTTGAAGAGTTAACATTAAATTATATTTATGAAATTATTTTTTAAATTATTATTCCTTGTTCTATTACCATTTTTTTTATGGAATTGTAAAACATCGAATTATCCTGAATACAATGATCCTATCCCTGAACATGATTCATTTACTATTCGTTCTAACAGTCTAAATGAAACACGTACTATTAATGTTTGGAAACCTGATTATTATTCTACCTCAAAAGATTCATTTATAGTTATGTATATGCCTGATGGTGGTACAAAGGAAGATTTTCCACATATTGCCAATACATTAAATGAATTAATAAAAACTAAAAAAATTCCACCAATGATTCTTGTTGGAATTGAAAATATTCAGCGTCGTAAAGATTTAAGCCCTTTAACAGAAAACGAAGAAGATAAAAAAATAGCACCAATTGTTGGTGGTTCTTCTGAATTTAGAAGTTTTATCAATAATGAATTATTTCCAGAAATTACTAAGCGTTATAGAACAACGGAGAAAAAAGGAATTATAGGAGAATCTTTAGCTGGTTTATTTATTGTTGAAACTTTTTTGAAACAGCCAGAAATGTTTGATTATTACATTGCAATTGATCCTTCGCTTTGGTGGAACGATCATAAAATGTTATTGAATGCAAAAAATGATTTAGCTAAGTTGCCTTCAACTCCAAAAAAGTTATGGTTTGCAGGATCGGGAGCAAGTGATATTTTGCCTTATACAGATGATTTGAAAAATATTTTAACACAAGAAAAACTTCAAAATCTACAATGGAATTATTCTCCAGAACCGAAAGAAGAACATGCTACAATTTACAGAGCGACTAAAGAAAAAGCGCTAATTTGGAGTTTTAATCAATAAATATTTAGTTATAAAACTTCAAAGTAAAACTTTGAAGTTTTATAACTTCCTAAAAAGGAATATTCTTTTTCATTGCCATCATATATCCTAAATGCATTGCTTCATGAATGTTGTTATACAAAATAGCGTCTTCAATAGACTCTAATGTCATTCCAAAACTTGTTTTATATGAACGGTAATATGATAATTTTTCTGAACGATAATCTTTGAACATTTGCATTGGAGTGCTTTCCAACATTTCCTTCAATTCTTGCACATCATCTTCCGTTACTTCCGTAGTTCCAATTGTTCCTTTTTTATACTTCTGAATAAACTGGATATCGACCAACATCCTATTATCGGTTAAATAATAATGTATCAATTGCTGTGTTGCCAAAACATGAGCAGCATTCCAAAACAAATTATTTTTATAGCCTACAGGTATATAAAGTAGTTGTTTCAGAGAGTGTTGTTCAAGCTCATCAATAATCTGTTTTCTTATATTCGTCAGATAAATAATATGCTCTTCCATAGTCAGATTTAAAGTTTAAATATACATTAAATTAAGTCTATTTATCAAATTATAAAGCAAAACAATTAAAATCACGTTTTTAGATTATTTAAAGTCTTCGATTCTTCGTAATTTTGTACGATTAAAAATAAAAAATGGCTTACACTAGAGATCAAATATATCAAGTATTAGAAGAATTGGGTATTCGCAATTGGATGCGTAATGCTCAAGTGATGGGAAATGATATTATTTTGGATATTGTTTCTCCTTCGCCTGCAATGCACGAACGCAAGCGTTTGGAAATTGCATTAAAAAATGCATTTAAAGAAAATTTACCTGAGTCAAATCTTAAACTAAACATTTCTGTTGAAGTTGAAGAAAAAAATCCGAACGAAATCAAAGGTTCAGAATTACCAGGTGTTAAAAATATTATTGCTGTAGCATCAGGAAAAGGTGGTGTTGGAAAATCTACTGTTTCATCAAACTTAGCCATAAGTTTAGCAAACATGGGATTCAAAGTTGGTTTATTAGATGCTGATATCTACGGACCTTCTATGCCAATTATGTTCGATTGTCAAGATGCTCGTCCATATTCTGTAGAAGTTAATGGAAAAACAAAAATAAAACCAGTAGAAGCTTATGGAATCAAAATCTTATCGATTGGTTTCTTTGCTGATACAGATCAAGCAATTGTTTGGCGAGGGCCGATGGCTGCAAAAGCATTGAATCAAATGATTCGTGATGCACATTGGGGAGATTTAGATTTCTTATTAATCGATTTACCTCCGGGAACAGGTGATATTCATTTATCTATCGTTCAACAAGTTCCAATTACAGGAGCAGTTGTGGTTTCTACACCTCAAAATATTGCATTAGCAGATGCGAAAAAAGGAGTTGGTATGTTCCAAATGGAAGCGATTAATGTTCCAGTTTTAGGAATTGTAGAAAATATGGCGTATTTTACACCAGAAGAATTACCTAACAACAAATATTATATCTTTGGACAAAATGGTGCAAAGAACTTAGCAGAACAAATTGGGGTTCCTTTCTTAGGAGAAATTCCAATTGTACAATCTATTCGCGAAGCTGCTGACGTTGGTCGTCCAGCTGCAATGCAAGAAGATACTGTTGTAGCTAATGTTTATAAAGAAATAGCACGTAACACAGTACAAAGTTTAGTAGAACGTAACAATACTTTGCCTCCAACAGAAGCCGTTCGTATTACAACAATGGCAGGTTGTTCGGCTAAAAATTAAAAAAAAAAAAGATCATGACTCCAGAAGAAAAATATTCAGAAGTTGAAAAGGCCTTAACTGAAATTAGACCATTCTTAAATTCAGATGGAGGCGATATCGAATTAGTATCTGTAGAAGATAATATTGTAAAAGTTCGCCTTACAGGTGCATGTATAGCATGTTCTGTCAACCAAATGACGTTAAAGTCAGGTGTTGAAATGACCATTAAAAAATATGTTCCTGAAATCGTTTCGGTTATCAATGTTTCAGATTTTGAAACTTCAACTGAAGCTGATCATGTGACTTCTATCAAAGAAGAAAATTAGAGTATTCTAATTCAGAATAAAATAATTAGAACGCCTTTATATCAATTTATAAAGGCGTTTTATTATTTTTGGCAAACAATTTGAATCTTAACCACAAAACGAAAAAATTGAAAATGAAAAAATATATTTTATTTTTTACTTTTATTGTCCTTTCATTCGCATTACCATTAAACGCTCAAAACAATTACAAAGTTGGAGAAAATCTAAAATTTAGAGTTCATTATTCCGGATTAAATGCTGGTTTTGCAACAATTGATGTGAAAGAAGCCACTTTAAATGGAAAAAGTCATTATCATATTGTAGGAAAAGGAAATTCTACAGGTGCAGTACGTGCTTTTTTTAAGGTAGATGATAACTACGAATCTTTTATTGATAAAACAGATTTAAAACCAACAAAATTTATTCGAAATGTTGTAGAAGGAAGTTATAAACGTCATCAAATCTATTATTTTGACCATGCAAACAAAAAAGCAAAAGTTGAAAATAAGAGAGATGGTACAACAAAAACAGAAACTATTCCTTACGATGCACAAGATTTGCTTTCTGCTTTCTATAGCTTACGTAATGCCAATCATGCTACTCTTAAAACAGGAGATTATTTGAACGAAAATATTTTTCTTGGTGACGAAACGCTTAAATTTCGATTGAAAGTTTTGGGACGTGAAACCTTAAAAACAAAATTCGGAAAAATTGCAGCAATCAAAATTCGTCCGTACGTACAATCTGGTCGTGTTTTCAAAGAATCAGAATCGGTTACAATGTGGATTTCTGACGATGATAACTTAGTTCCGCTAAAAATAAAAGCTGGTTTATTAGTTGGATCTTTAAATGCAGATCTTAACGAGTATAAAAATCTAAAATATCCTATTACTTTTACGAAGTAAATTGATGAGTAAATCATAAAAAATCTCGCTATTAATGCGGGATTTTTTCATTTAATATTGTGTTTCCATTTTTGTCAAAATAAGTACAAGTATAATCTTCTAAAGAAACAATCCATTTCTCTACGCCTGTTTCTGCACAATGCTTGCAAAACGTAAAATAATCTGTTTCACCTTTTTGATGATTTTTTAGATACGCTGTAAACTTTTCAATATTTACATCATCTACAATCATTAAATCATCATAGTGTGCATCAGATGTCGTTTTAAAATCATCTGTACCAAAATAATTAGTATGACTATCTACCACCCAAGTCTCAAAAGCTATAACGCCTAAAGATTTAATCTCTTTGATATAATTCGGAAAATCTGCTCCAGATTTCACTTTTTCATGTGCTTTTTCTATATCGGCAACTGTAAATTTTTTCATATTATTTTGATTGATTATGTTCTAAATATTCCAAAAAAACATCACTTGGAATTTCCATTGCGCCCAAACTCGCCAAATGTTCGGTATAAACTTGACAATCGATCAATTTATATTTCTTGTGATATTTTGCAACAAATTGTATAAAACCAGCCTTGGAAGCATTGCTCACTTTCGCAAACATACTTTCTCCACAAAAAACATCGCCCATACCAATTCCATAAAAACCACCAACCAATTCGTCGTTTTGCCAAACTTCAATACTTTTAGCGATTCCCATTTCATGTAACGTACAATATGCTTCGATCATATCATTTGTAATCCACGTTCCGTCCTGATCTTTTCTATAGGCTTGCGAACAATTTGTAATCACTTCTCGAAACGCTTTATTCTCTGAATAGGTAAATGTTTGATCTCGAAAAACTTTCTTCATCGATTTCGAAACATGTAAATTTTCTGGAAACAAAACAAATCGATCTTGAGGAAACCACCAAATAATTGGATCTTCTTCATTAAACCAAGGAAATATTCCTTTCTGATAAGCCAAAATTAAGCGTTCTGGCGAAAGATCTCCTCCAATTGCTATTATTCCTTCACTATTCACCTCATCGTAATCAGGAAAGATTAAATCAGAACTTAACCAATACATATCGTTTTGTGTATAATTTATATAAAATTAAAAAAACGTGTCCAATAAAGAACACGTTTAGTATTAATTGATGTTTTGTTTTCCTTAGAATGGTAAATCATCATCATCTCCGTTAGAAAAAGTATCTACTGGAGGCGCTGGTGCAAAATTATCGTAACCTTGAGGTGCTTGTGCAGCTGCATTTGCCATATTCTCAATTCTCCATGCTTGGATTGTATTGAAATATCTTGCTACACCTTCTGGATTAATCCATTCGCGACCACGAATGTTGATAGAAACTTTCACTTCATCACCAGGTTTGTAAGCATTTAATACATCTGTCTTATCTTGCGTAAGCTCAATTAAAATATCTTGTGGATATTGTTCTTGCGTTGTAACAACGAATTCTCTTTTCTTGAAACTTGCAGTAATATTTTGAGTTTCAAATACTTTTTTAATTCTTCCTGTAATTTCCATTTTTGTAAAAGCTTTGTACAAATTTAGAATGTAAAAAAAGATTAAAAAAATTTTATTTCGAAATTTTGTTAGAAAGAAAACTTGTGTATATTTGCAATCCAAATCAGTGAGATTTTAGCGGGCGTGGTGGAATTGGTAGACACGCTAGACTTAGGATCTAGTGCCGCAAGGTGTGGGAGTTCGAGTCTCCCCGCCCGTACAACAGCAAAAGACTTTGAAAATATTTTTCAAAGTCTTTTTTTTATGATTTATTGTTTTCTAACTATTTATAATATTTTTCATAAATTTAGATCATTATTTAGTTATAAGTTGGTTTGGTATGTATTCGAAAAGAAAAAGAAATTTGAAATCTGGAGGGAGAACTATCCCTATTTTTGAATTTATAGTGGTAGTAATTATCATCATTATTTTGATTTACTTCGCAGTTTTCTAAGAAAATTATTCTTCATTTTTTTAACATTAATTTATAATTATTTCATTATCTGTGGTTTAATATTTGTTCGTTATAGATAACAAATCTATTAACAACTTATAAAACAAAAATTATGGACAAATTACAATTAGAAGGAAAATGGAATCAAATCAAAGGATCTGTTAAACAAAAATTTGGAGATTGGTTTGATGATGATGATACTTTTTTGAATGGAAAATTTGACGATATCGTTGGAAAAATTCAAGAAAAAACAGGAAAAACAATCGAAGAAATTGAAAGTACAATTAGAGATTGGGTTGACACAGGTGATGATGCAGAGGATAATGCTAAAAATAATCAGCCACAAGCTTAGTAGATATAGAAAATGGTTAGAATTTAGATTCTAACCATTTTTTTATGCTTCTATACCTTTATAAAATGTTTTTCTACGTTTATGGATAACTGGATCAAAGTTTTTCCATAATTGTTGCACCTTTGTATTTTCCTCAAGCAAAGGATTTGTTTCTAAAGTCTTAATTCCTCTTGCAACAAATCGATCATAAAGTTCTTTAAAAATCAAGGCGTTTACACCTTTATTTTGATAATGAGGATCAATTCCTATCAAATAAAATTCGACATGATCGTTCTTCTTTTGTGCTTGCATCAAATGCCACCAACCAAATGGAAATAACTTTCCTTTCGTTTTTTGAAAAGCTCTCGAAAATGAAGGCATCGTAATCGCAAAAGCAATCATTTTGTTGTTTTTATCTTTTACACATGAAATAAAATCAGGATGAATAAATTTTAGATACTTCTTTTTGTAATGTTCAACCTGAAATTTTTCTATCGGGACAAAACTTTGCAATTCTGCATACGTCACATTCAATAAATCAAACATTTCATCGACATAAGGTAACATTTCGTCAATTGTATCAAATTTGTAGGTATCAATTTCGTAACGTTTTTTGAGCATTTCGCACAATTTATCCATTTGTTTTACCTTACCCAAATTTGCAATATCAATAGAATATTCTAACCATTCTGCCTTTGGTTGATAACCTAATTCTTGTAAATATTTTGGATAATATTCGTAATTATATAAACCTATTAATGTTGCTATTTTATCAAAACCTTCTGTTAATAAACCAGCTTTATCCATATTTGAAAATCCCATTGGACCTTCTATATAACTCAATTCTTTTTCTTTAGCAATATTTTCAACAGTTGTTAATAATGCTTTCAAAATGTTAATATCATCTTTAAAAACTATCCATCCAAAGCGAATTTTGGATTTACACAACTCATTAACTTCAGCCCAATTAATAATTGAAACAATTCGCCCAACCACTTCTTTGTCTTTATATGCTAAAAAGTATTTAGCTTCTACTGTTTTGAAAATTGGATTTTTTTTATCAGAACTTTCGAGTTCATCTCTCTTTAAAGAAGGAACCCAATATGGATTATCTTTATATACTTCAAAAGGTAAATCGACAAATTTTTTCATTTCCTTTGGCGAATTCACCTCTCTTACTTCGATCATATAATATTAAATTGACTTACAAATTCTAATTTATGAAGATTTTTTTATAGAACAATTTTCTCATGTAGAGATTTTCCATTTTTATCCTTTCCATAAAATAAGATATAATCAAGTTTTACAGAAATTCCTGTTGTTCCTTTTTTCTGTTTTAAGAATACACGATTCAATGTTATCAACTTGTTATTAACAGTTGTTTGAACAATTGGATTTTTCTGCTGATCAAGTTTTAAAGTAAGTTTTTGCTTTGGATAAGAAACTAAGCTTAATTGATAAACGTTTTTGTCTATCTTTTTTATATCTAATCCATATGCTAATTTCTTTTGAATTGAAGTTAAAGGTTTCTTTGATCCATCTTCAGCATACAGAATTCGATAAATATCAACTGGATTAACTTCATCCAAAATATCTTTAGAAGAAAAAATAGCATCATAAACAAATGTGTTTTTATTCTCATTATGTTGAATATAGAAAAGTCTATTAGCTGATTTTGGTGGTGTTGGATAGCCTTCTTGAGCGTTAACAAGAAAAGAAAAAAGAAAAAAGGAAAAAATTAAAAAGTTTTTCATTGGTTGTTATTTTAAAGTAAGAAGATATGAAAATATTTGAACGAAAATCTAAATCCAAATAAAAAGTTTAATTTCTTCAACTTTTTTACAATTAATAAAATATTATTTTCCTTATAGAAGAAAACAAATAAATACACTATTTTCTCTACTCATAGTTTTATTACTTACTTTTTTCTTTTATAAATTCAATTAAGATAGGTAGAAGTGAAAAAGCAATAATTGTCATTACAACAATCTCAAAATTATTTTTTATAAATGGAATTGTTCCTAGGAAATATCCAGCCAATGTAATCCCGAAAACCCAAATTGTTCCTCCGATAAAATTATATTTAATAAATGTGCCATAATGCATTTTAGAAACTCCTGCTACAAAAGGTGCTAAAGTTCTAACAATAGGAACAAAACGAGATATCACAATTGTTTTTGATCCATATTTTGTAAAAAAATCTTCCGTCTTTTGTATTGCAGAATCTTTAATAATTCGTTTACCAAAAATTTTGGTTGTTACCAATTTCGTTCCTAAGGTTTTTCCAATGGTATAATTTATCGTATCACCAAGTATAGCAGCCACCCAAAGTAATCCTAATACGACATAAATATTCAATTGTTCAGGAAAAGCTGCTGCCAGCATTCCAGCCGCAAACAACAATGAATCTCCAGGCAAAAATGGCATAATAACTAACCCAGTTTCTATAAAAATCAACAAAAACAAAATCAAGTAAAACCAGTTTTGATAATCATTCAAAATGGTCTCTAAATATTTATCGATATGTAGAATATAATCTAAAATTTCCATGATTTAAAGGTATAAAAAAACTCGACCGAAGTCGAGTTAAATTTTTATTGCTATTCTTATTCAGCAATCTTTTTTTTGCCGAACTTTTCTTTGATAATTTCCACAAAAATTGGAAGTATTGAAACGATTGTTATTCCTAAAATTACTTTAGAAAAATTATTTTGAACCCATTCTATATTTCCTAAAAAGTATCCAATAAGTGTTAAACCAACAACCCATAACACGGCTCCAATCACATTATATGTAATGAAAATAGAGTATCCCATTCGTCCAATTCCTGCAACGAAAGGTGCTAAAGTTCTTACGATTGGTACAAAACGTGCAATTACAATGGTTTTTGAACCATATTTTTCATAGAATTCGTGCGTTTTATTAATATGCTCTTCTTGGATGAAATTTTTACCAAAAATCTTAACTTTAGTTGCTTTGTAACCAACTTCCTTTCCGATGGTATAATTTAACGTATCACCAAGTATGGCGGCCACCAAAAGAATTGCAATCATAATCCATACATTCATATCATTTGTTTCTTGTGCAGCCAACATACCTGCGGCAAATAACAATGAATCTCCTGGTAAAAAAGGCATCACAACCACACCTGTTTCCACAAAAATGATTAAAAATAAAATTGCATAAAGCCACAAACCATATTCATTTGCAAACTCTGCTAAATGTTGGTCGATATGCATAATAAAGTCGAAAAGACTCATGAATACTTCCATAAAGTTGATTAAATTTCTGATGCATTAAAAGCATTTATAATATGCTTAACACTCCACGATTGTTGTTTTTTTAAAAGTGCTAAAATATCAAATCTTACATCACTAATAAAATTATTTTTCTGAATAAAATCATCTGCGGCAAGAATTAACAATTTCTTTTTATTCATATTAACAGCTGTTTCTGGTTCAGAAATATAATTTGATGTTCTAGCTTTTACTTCTATAATAATAATTTCTGTTTCTAACTGAGCGATAATATCGATTTCGGCTTTTCTATAGAAGTAATTTCGTGCAAGAATTTTATATCCTTTTTCCATTAGATAATTAACTGCAAATTCTTCTGCTTCTCTCCCAAAGTCGTAACTAACACTCATCTAATCCTTTTTACATTGTTCCATACAAACGGTCACCTGCATCACCTAAACCTGGTACGATATAACCGTTTTCATTCAATCTCTCGTCTAAAGCTGCTAAGAAAATAGGAACTTCTGGATAAATATTTTGAACAGCTTCAACACCTTCTGGACAACCCACCAAACAAGCTAAGCGAACTGTTTTTGCTCCCTTCTCTTTTAAAATTTCAATCGCTTTAATCGCAGAACCTCCAGTTGCTAACATTGGATCAACCAAAATAACATCACGAGAACTTAGATCAGAAGGAAGTTTACATAAATACTCAACAGGTTGCAATGTATCATGATCTCGATAAAGCCCTATATGACCTACTTTAGCAGTTGGAATTAACTGATGAATTCCTTTTACCATTCCTAATCCAGCACGTAAAATAGGAACAATTGCCATATCATTCCCTTTCATTTTATACCCAATTGTTTTCGTAATTGGAGTTTCAACTTCAATTTCCTCTAGCTCAATATTTCGTGTAATTTCATAGCACATCAAGCCTGAAATCTCATCAACTAACTCTCCAAATTCTTTTGTGGTTGTTCTTTTATCACGCATTTGCGTAATTTTTGCTTTTACTAAAGGATGAGTAATAACTGTTAAATTATCTTGTTTCATATATTTAATCTATAAAGTGCAAATTTACATTATTTGAAGAAACATTTAGATGAACTTTTGCACCCATTTTTAATGCTAAATTATGACCTGTATGACCAGCTGGAAAACCAAAAGAAATTGGAATCTCTAACTTTTGAGTAAAACTATGAATAACTTCATATGTTTTTGGATCATATGGATGATTAAAATTTTCGCCATTTTCTTCTTCTGTATCCATATGCGTAAAGCTACCTAATATTACTCCTTTAACTTGATTGAGGATTCCATTACGTTTCAAATTCATAAACATTCTATCAACCGCATACCAGTTCTCGAACCAATCTTCTAAAAATAGAATTTTATCTGAAGGATTTTTAATCGAAGATTCACTTCCAAGAAGGGAATAAACAATCGAAAGATTTCCTCCAATCAATTCTCCTTTTGCTTCTCCTAAATTATTATAGCTATGAGATTGAATTTTATACTGAATTTCACTTCCAAATAACGCGTTACAAACACTTTGATAAGAATCGGGGTGATAATCAACATCTGCTAACTTTTTTGCAGTAACTCCATGCAAAGTTTGAAATCCTAAACGGTTAAAATGATTATGAAAAACGGTTATATCTGAATAACCAATAATCCATTTTGGCTTCTTTCTGAAGTTCGTCAAGTCTAATTCATCTATAATTTTTACAGAACCATATCCTCCTCGAGCGCACCAAATCGCTTTAATTTCAGAATCATCTATTGCCCATTGAAAATCTTCGATTCTAATTTCATCTGTTCCAGCATATTTGTAGCCAAAATCATATTCAGCGTAAATATTTTTTCCTAATACTGGAATCAATTTCCAAGATTTTATCAAATCTATTGCTTCATCCAATTCTCCTTTCAACATTCGTTTTGCAGGAGCCACTATTGCAATTTTATCACCTTCTTTTAAAAAATCGGGTTGAATCATTTTATATATATAAATTTTAGTAAAGGTAAACACAAAAAAAAGACGAACTACGTGAGTTCGTCTTTTTGTTATGATAATGAAATATTTCTTAGAAATTGTAAGTTACACCTGCATTCCAAGTTCTTCCATTCCCCCAGAAGTAACCGTAGTTATCTTTACGAGAAATGTATTGATCATTGAACAAGTTATTAACGTTTCCTCTAAATTTAATAGATTGACTATTTGTGATTTTGAATTTATACGACATCCCTAAATCAACAGTTGCGAATGGACGAATTGGAACATTTACATATTCTTTCCCTTCTGTTGCTGCTTTTACAGCATCGACCAAGTCCACATTCTCATATAAACGAGCATAATAGTTAAAGTTCGTATCAAAAGACAACCCTTTTGCCACATTAAATCTTGTTCCCATACCAAATGTAAATTGAGCTGCATTACCTACATGAGCATCTAACGAACTCTCTTTACCTTCAAACCCTGGAAGTAAATCTTGTGTATCTGTATCTTGTACTTGGAAATTATATTTCCCTTTGTACATCCAATCTCCTGTAGAAGCATATCCAGTAATTGTCCAATCACGTGTTACTTTAGCTTCGAAATCAGCTTCTATCCCCTTGTGAACTTCAGATAATCCAGTTGCTATAAAACGTACATTTGAATGTGGATTCCCATTTCCATCTTTAAAATCTTGACCATTATATGTCATCGAACGATTATCCCATTCTGTGTAATATGCATTTACGTTCACTCTTAATGTACGAGATTTGTAACGATAACCAGCTTCTACACTTTGTAAAATTTCGTTATTAATTCCTGTGTCAATATAATTAACTGTGTTACGAACAAAAATATTATTCAAATATGGTTGACGAGAGTATTTACCTACATTAACAAAAACACTATTCTCTTTGTTTATATTTAATGAAGCTCCAGCTTTTAAGTTGTATCCTATTTGAGTATGTTCACCAGAATAAGCTTTTCCATTTTTGAATTTTAACCCTTCATTTTTTGCTTTTTCCGCTGTATAATTCCAGTTATCGTACTTTTCATATTCTTGCCAAGATAATGCTCCTTGAAAAAACACTGAGAATAATTCATTCGAATATTCTGCTTGACCAAAGAACCCTTGGTAATTAATTCGTTCTGAGTTATCAAAACCAATTCTCTCACTTCTTTTTGCTTTATTGAACAGAGAACTCCATGGATCTGCACTAAATGTTTTCGTAACCTCATATCCAGCTGGTCTACTAACATTAGCATTTCTTACATCTGTACGAGCTCTAGCTCCTAATAAATCATTAAGCTGTTGATAATGTTCACCTGTATAAAAACGAATATCTGTACCTGCATTAAATGTCAATCCTTTTTTTGTATCATAAGTAAAGTTAGAAACACCTCCGTACCAAAAATGATTGTTAACAGAAGACGCTAAAACAGTACCATTTCTATATCCGTCAGAAATTCCACCTTTTAAAGTTGCATTATTTGCATAAATATTTGCCCAGTTAATCTCTCCATTACTAGTATACCCTCCTCCTGGAGTATAACCAATACCATTACCTGAAACACCAACTCCTCCACCTGTTCCTGTTGAAGCATAAATTACTGTTGACAATGACATTTTATCATTAATTGTCCAATCCCAATTTAAGTTAGCAACTGGTTTGTGATAATAGTTTGTACGAGCAGACATGGATTTTCCATTGTAGAATCCATAATTAGAATTCCCTTTACGACCTGTAATATCATAACCAGGTGTCGTAACAACTCCATTTTTGTCTCGGTTAGATACCATAGGTTTAGAAAAATTTTGATCGTGTTCTTGTGGAGCACCAAAAATCATAAAGTTAATTGTATGACGTTCACTTGGTTTATATCCAACCGAAACAAAGTAAGATTGTCCTTTTCCTTCTGTACCACGAGCAAAACTTCTGTGTGCAGACCAATTATCAAACATAAAAGATGCACCCCATTTACCTTTCATACCTGTATTGTAACCAATAGTTTGTTTTTGATATGAATCATTTCCTGCTAAATAACGTACAAAACCACCTTCTTTTTTATCCGTTGCTTTTGTAACAATATTTACAGTACCACCAACTGATGAAATTGCTAATTTAGACGATCCTAAACCACGTTGAGCATCAATTACATTTGCAATATCAGAAACTGATTGCCAATTTGACCAATATAAACTACCGTTATCCATTCCGTTGATTGGTTGCCCATTCAATAAGAACGCAGTATTCGACTGATCAAAACCTCTCATATACATTTTAGCATCACCAAAACCTGAAGCTTGATCTGCAATATAAATAGATGGTGAATTTTTTAATAATTCTGGAAATTCTACATTCCCTACACCTTTATCAAGGATTTGCTCTCTTGTAATTACAGTAGAAGCAACTGGTGTTTTACGGTTTTCCGATACATCAATAACTCCTTTACCAATAATTAACGTTTCTCCTAAAGATACGTTTCCTTCACCTTGTTCAACCTTTGTAGAATCTGTTGGTTCAACAACTTGAGCGAAAGAAAATGATGCCGTTAAGGCAAAAGCTCCTACTAGTAAAAGCTTAGTTGAGTTTAACCTCATCTTATGAAATAGTTTAAATGTTTACCGGTGCAAAGGTGCGGTGTATATCTGTTAAAATCATTATAAACACTATGTTAATTAAGAATAATTATAATAAAAATATATAAATTATATAAAATAAAATTCTTACTTTGTTTATTACAAATAATTGTCAATAAAAAATTAATTGTATTAATAAATATTTAAAATATAGTAAAATATTATATCAAATCATATTTAATTACTAATATTAAAAACAGTAAAAATGAATTTAAATACAATATTATTGAATATTTATTCTTAAAATAAATTTATTTAGATTTATTATAAATTAAATTTTAATGTTTTATTAATTTATGATAATTAATTATAACACAATAACTCATAAAAAAAGCGGACTTAATACTAAGTCCACTTTAATATGTAAGAAATATTAATTCTTATTAGAAGTTATAAGTAACACCTGCATTCCAAGTTCTACCTACTGCATATCCGTATCCATTACTATCAATCCTACTCATATATTGTTCGTTGAATAAGTTACGAACGTTTCCTCTAAATTTAATAGATTGTTTACCAAACTTAAATTCATATGCTAGACCTGTGTTAACTCGAGCAAAAGGAGCTACCTTTTGTTCTTGATAATTACCTTTTGCAGCATTAATAACACTTGGGTCTACTTGCGCATATACACGTGCGTTGTACATAAAATCTACATCCCAATATAAATTTCTTGTAAAGTTTACTTTAGTTCCCATACCAAAAGTTAATTGAGCAGCTTCACCTACGTGTACTCCTGTTAAATCAACATTTTTAGTTTCAATAATCTCGTCTGTATCAGAATACATTTTTTGATATGGTGTTGATCCATCATATTTCCAATCACCATAAGAAGCGAATCCATATAAACCAAATACCTGAGATACTTTCGCATCAAAATCAATTTCGACACCTTTATGTATTTGTGTCACATCACTGTAAGATGTGAAAATAGGTCTTTCTAAACCTGCAACAGTTGCACTACTTGTAGTAGATAAGAAACGATTTGCCCATTTCGTATGATATGCATTAATGTTAACTCTTAAACCTTTTGCTTGATATTTGTAACCTACTTCGAAACCTGTAATTTCTTCATTCTCTACTTTTGGATCACGTAAATTAACAGTATTGTAATCAAAAATATTATCTAAAAATGGTTGACGTGAATAACGTCCCGCATTACCAAAAATAGTATTTTCCTCGTTAATATTAACAGATAAACCTCCTTTAACATTCCATCCAAGTTTATTCACTTTTTCAGAAGCAGTCTCAACTCCATTGTAATTCCAAGAATCAAATTTTTGATAGAATTGATTAGATACGGCACCTTGAACAAAAACTGTGAAAATATCATTAGAATATTCTATTTGTCCAAATCCTCCTTGATAGTTAATATCTTCAGAATAATCTCTACCTACTCTTTGTCCTTTCTTAGCTGACTTGAATAAAGCAGACCATGGATTTGTACTAAATGTATCAGCATCTGTAACAGCTACAACTTGACCTAATTTTGCAGTTCCATCAACTTTAGTATAATCTTGCCAAGATCTCAACCCGAACATTTTATTCATTTGTTGGAAATGGTTTCCATGATAAAAACGAATATCAGCTCCTAAATTAAAGTTCCATCCTGTTTTTGTATCATAGTTTAAGTTTGTTACACCTCCATACCAAAAGTGATTATTAACAGACGTTCTTATTGCAGCTCCTCTACCTGTAGTTTTGTTAGGATTAGCCGCTGTCGGTGTATTAAAAAAACCTCCCGCTCCATTTACAGAAGCATTAATAGATTCGAACTTATCAAAATCAACTAATCCCTCTTTTGTATTAGCAGAACTTGTAGCTACTCCAACTCCTGAAGTACCTCCTCCTGTACCTGTTGAAGCATAAAGAACTGTTGATAAATTCATATTCTCATTAATAGTCCAATCCCAGTTTAAGTTAGCTACTGGCTTGTGATAAAAGTTAGTTCTTAAATTTTCCCCTTTACCATTGAAGTACCCGTAAGTTGTATTGTATTTGTTTCCATATCCAAACTTTTCTGCAGTTTCCCATTGCTTAACACTTTTAGTAGAATAGTTTTGACCATGTTCTTGTGGCGCACCAAAAATCATAAAGTTAATGTTATGACGATCGTTTGGTTTATATCCAACAGAAACAAAATATGCTTGTGAATTAGCATCTGTTCCTTGAGCCCATGATCTGTGCATCGTAGTTTGGTTAAATAAGAAAGATGCTCCCCATTTACCTTTCATTCCTGTGTTATAAGAAACTGTAGCACTCATGTAACTATCGTTACCTGTGTTGAATCTTACAAAACCTCCTTGTCTTTTATCTGTAGCTTTAGTTACCATATTTACAGTACCTCCTACAGAAGAAATAGCCAGTTTAGAAGATCCTAGACCACGTTGAATTTGAACTTGATTTGCAACTTCAGTCATTGCAGACCAGTTAGACCAATACAAGTTACCATCTTCCATACCATTGATTGGCTGTCCATTCAATAAGTAAGCTGTGTTTTGGCTACTAAACCCACGTAAAAACATTTGAGAATCTCCAAAACCTCCCGCTTGTCCAGAAACATAAACAGAAGGTGTAGTTGTAAAAATCTCAGGAAAGTCTACATTTCCAACAGCTTTATCTTCAATTGTAGCTTTTGTAATTGTAGATACAGCAACTGGCGTTTTACGATCCTCTACGATATCGATAACTCCTTTACCAATGATTAATGTTTCTCCTAAGGATACGTTACCTTCCTCTTGTCGAACTTTTGTAGAATCTATTGGTTCAACAACTTGAGCGAAAGAAAATGATGCCATTAAGGCAAAAGCTCCTACAAGTAAAAGCTTAGTTGAGTTTAACCTCATCTTATGAAATAGTTTAAAAGTTTACTTTTGCAAATTTCTATACTTTAAATGAGACTATTGTTAAATTATCGTAAAATTTTAAACATTTTATTAACATTTAAAATTTTTAAAACTTTCTTTTTTTCTAAAAACACATTGAAAAATAAACACATACAACTAAAAAGTTATTATTTAGAAAATTTCACTCAATAGAAATGTTAAATTATTTCACAGCCTTTAAGCTTAAATCAAAGTTTCGTGCAGAATGTATAATTGCACCTGAAGAAATAAAATCAACACCCGTTTCTGCAATAGCACGTACAGATTCTTTTGTAATTCCACCCGAAGCTTCAGTTTTTACTCGTCCATTTATATATTGAACAGCTTCTTTCATCGTTTCAAGCTCAAAATTATCCAACATAATAAAATCAACATTTGCCTCCAAAGCTTCTTTTACCTCATCCATATTGCGCGTTTCCACCTCTATTTTTAGATGTAAATGATGTTTTTCCAAATAATCTTTGGTTTGCGCAACTGCTTTAGTAATATTTCCACAAAAATCGACATGATTATCTTTTAACATCACCATATCGTATAATCCAAAACGATGATTTTCTGCGCCCCCAATTTTAACAGCCCATTTTTCAATCATTCGAAAATTAGGTGTTGTTTTGCGTGTATCCAAAATTTTGGCATTTGTACCGCTTACCAATTCCATCATTTGGTGTGCATAAGTCGCAATACCAGACATTCTCTGCATACAATTCAACGCTAATCGCTCGCAAGTTAAAATTGATTGAGAAGACCCTTTTACTTTGAAAGCAATATCACCAAATTGAACTTTATCGCCATCATTTATATATTGTTCTATTTTTAAAGACGGATCAAACGTATCAAAAATTATTTTCGCTAATTCAATTCCAGCAATTATTCCGTTATCTTTTACTTTCAGTTCTGCTTCTTGAATTGCATCATACGGAACCGACGCTAAAGTTGAATGATCGCCATCGCCAACGTCTTCTAAAAAAGCTTGACGAATAAAAAGTTGTAATTTTTCTTGTGTGATATATGGAGGAAAATTCATTATCTATATGTTAAGGATGCAAATTTTGATTGATTAAATTCTTTCTTGGTTTTGTATTCATAATACTCGGCCCAAGTACCGTTTTCTTCACGCACAACTGTAATCAACACTTGTACTGAAGGATCATTTTCGAAGAAATTTTTGATTTGAAGTTTATATTCTTTGTCATCAATTTTACCTTTTGTGATATCAATTGCTCCAGATTTAAAAGCCGCATCAAAAGCAGTTGCATAAGGATCAATAGAAGCCATTTCGAAAAGATTAGAAAACTTTCCTAAATAATATTCTCTACTTCCATTATTACCAAAAGTTGTTAAATTAAATTCTTTATCAATTCTTACTTCAATCGTTTCTTCATCAGTTTTTAAAGTAAACAATACACGATTTTCTGAAGGGAAAGTTTCAAAATCATTATTTTTTTCTGCCGATTCGTAACGTAAAGACATTGTATATTTCATCGTAACCGCTTTTCCATCAACTCCTTTTGCAGGCGTTATTTTCAGATTAGCTCGTTCCATTTTATTGTTCAACAAAACTAAACTCGACAATGCTACACTATTAAAAATTGGATTTGAACCATCAGTCGAGACATCATCAAAATTACCATCTTCATTAATTTTAAAACCTAATTTAGATTGAGCAGTTTCGATATGAAGATAATCAGCAATATTAGAAAAGAATGAAATTTGAGTTTGAATATCTTGATTCAAATTTCTGTTCATACAAGCCTGTAGTTCGCTATTCTCTTTGAGATTTTCGCAACCAAAATACACAACAGCCTTCTTAGCTTCTTTACCAAAAGTCAAACTTACGTTTTGTTTTTCTTTCGAATTTTGAGCAAAAGAAAAACTCATTGCAAAACATGTAACGAACAGATATAACTTCTTCATTAATTAAAATCTTTGTTGTAAAAAGTTCCTCGATTTTCTTTTTGATTGATACTTTGCTCAATAATTAAATGTGCGACATCAACCAAATTTCGAAGTTCTAAAATTTTAGGTGAAACAATCGTAAAATAATAAATTTCTTTGACCATTTTTTCGATTTCATTGATACGATTCTGCGCAATTTGCAAACGATTATCACTTCGTACAATTCCTACCAATTCGCTCATCATCGCTTGTAATTGTTTGCGCAAATAAGAAATCAATACTAATTCTTCTTGCACTTTCATACCTTCTTCGTTCCATTCTGGAAACTCAAAATTATAAATCGAAAATTCATTATCATTTAATAAATCGACCGTTTTTAACGCTGCACGATGACCAAAAACCATTGCTTCTAACAACGAATTTGACGCCAATCGATTTGCGCCATGTAAACCTGTATTAGAACATTCACCAACCGCAAACAAATTCTCGATAGATGTTTTTCCTTCTAAATCGACGTCAATTCCACCGCATAAATAATGTGAAGCTGGAACAACCGGAACCAATTCGGTAAACATATCATAGCCTTCGGATTTACATTTTTCGTAAATATTTGGGAAATGTTCCAAGAATTTTTCTTTCTCTAAATGTCGACAATCGATATAAACATAATCATCTCCGCTCAATTTCATTTCGTTGTCAATCGCACGCGCCACAATATCACGCGAAGCCAATTCTTCACGTTCATCATATTTGTGCATAAACAATTCTCCATCTTTCGTACGCAATTTCGCACCAAAACCACGAACAGCTTCCGAAATCAGAAATAACTGTCCATCAAATTCGCTGTAAAAAGCCGTTGGATGAAACTGAATAAATTGCATTCCCGAAACGGTTGCTTTCGCTCGTCGAGCCAAACCAATTCCATCCCCAGTTGCAATAATTGGATTCGTCGTATTTTTATAAACATGACCAACTCCGCCTGTTGCTAACAAAGTTACTTTGGCTAAATGTTGCTCAACTTTATCAGTATTCAAATCTAAAATATATGCGCCAAAACATGTAGTTTTCTGTGCTATATCACGATTCAAATGATGTTCTGTAATCAAATCTACCACAAAATGATGCGTAAAAACTTGAATATTTGGATATTCTTTGATCGCTTCTAACATCGCACGCTCAATTTCCCAACCTGTCACATCTTTGTGATGAACAATTCGGTTTTCGGTATGTCCGCCTTCACGACCAAGGTCGTAAATTCCTTCGTTATTTTTATCGAAACGAACACCCCAATTTATAATTTCATTAATGCGTTCTGGCGCTTCTTTTACGACAACCTCAACAGCCTCTAACTTACACAAACCATCTCCTGCACGAAGCGTATCTTCGATATGTTTCTCGAAACTATCTTTCTCGAAATCGCTCACAACGGCGACTCCGCCTTGCGCATATTTGGTATTAGTTTCGTCTTTATTTGCTTTGGTTACAATGGTAATTTTTGCATCAGGATTTCGAATCGCGATTTTCAAAGCATACGAAAGTCCAGCAATTCCAGAACCAATGACTAAAACATCTTGAATAGCCATTATTTTATTTTTTCTGATAAATCTAACATTCTATTAATTGCAGCTAATGCTTTCACTCGCAATTCTTCTTCAATTTGGATTTCTGGCAATTCATATTTCATGCACAGATATAATTTTTCTAATGTTGATAATTTCATGTAAAAACATTCAGAACAATTACATGATTCATCTTGAACCAAAGCAGGAATTAATGTTTTATTCGGCGCAAGTTTTTGCATTTCGTGTAAAATTCCTTCTTCTGTTGCCACAATAAATTCTTGCGCATCATTTTCTACCACATAATCTAACAAACGAGAAGTTGAACCAATAAAATGTGCGAATTTCAATAAATCTTCTTGCGCTTCTGGATGCACAATTAATTTTGCATTTGGATGATCGGCCATTTGTTGCGCAATTCTTTCCAAAGAGAAAGCTTCGTGTACGATACAAGCACCGTCCCACAAAATCATGTTGCGATTACAAACTTGATTTAAGTATCGACCTAAATTACGATCTGGTGCAAAAATAATTTCTTGATCTTCTGGCAACGAATTAATAATCGCTTCCGCATTCGAAGAAGTCACAATAATATCTGATTCTGCTTTAACACCCGCATCACAATTGATATAACTTACCACAATTGCATTTGGATGTTGCTCACGTAAACCACGCAAACCTTCTGCCGAACAAGAATCTGCCAAAGAACAACCTGCTTTTGTATCTGGTAAAACAACTTTTTTGGTTGGATTAACAATTTTTGCAGCTTCTGCCATAAAATGAACACCACAAAAAACAATCATATCAGCTTCAGTTTTTGCAGCTGCACGAGCCAATTGCAATGAATCGCCTAAATAATCTGCTAAATCCTGAATTTCTCCTGACTGATAATAATGCGCCAAAATCACCGCATTTTTCTCTTTGCGTAATTTATTGATTTCCGCAATCAAATCGGTTCCTTTCGGTATTTCTACATCCAAATAACCTTTATAATCTAACTTTTCTATCGCTTGTTCTAATGTATTCATTTGTGAGTGATTTTATTTTATACCTAGTTGCTTTTTCACTTCTTTTGACAATGCATCTTTGTGCACTGTAAAAGCAATTGACTTCATTCTGAAAAATGGTTTCGACATATAAATATGTCCATTATTTCCTAAATCTGTTGTTCCCCAAGAATTTTTCACATCATAATATTGATTTCCCAATTGATCTTTCAAAATTCCTGTAATATGCATTAAATGATCGTCCTCTGTCGAATAATCTTCAAAAGCCGCTTGACGCTCATCAGTAGATACCCATTTTTCAGGTAAAATCTGAACAAAATAATCAGATTCTAAACCTTCTGAAGGCCAAATTGCCATTCCATATTTTTTAGAAAATGTTTTTTCCGAAACATCTGTATCAAAAGCTGCTGTATATCCTTTATATAATGCTTCGTCCAAAACTTTCATGTATTCATCTAATGGTAAATTATAATATGAACCATTTGAGAAATTATCTGGCACTTGTAAAATAAATTGTGAATAATATGGCGCTTGCTGAAAAGATGTTAATGTGACATAATCATCTGGATTAATTTTCAAAAATTTTGCAAATTCTTGTGGCGTATATTCTTTTCCTTCGAATTTAAATTTTGTCGGAGGAACACCTAATTTATCATCCAATTTTTGATCAAATTTTGATTTCCAATCTGCTGTTAAATATTTTTTAGGATTTTTTACAATCGAATCTAATCCAACTTTCAAATCCTTTACCAACATTTCGTGGTTATGTTTTACATCTGTTCCATTCGCAAAACCTGCATAAACTTCGTTTGGAACTAATCCATTTTTACGAACCGAGTTTAATACATCATGCGACAAACCTCCTTCACTAAATTGCGCTTTTCCTTGGCGATATACATAATTATAAGCTTTTACAGGATAAGTAAAACGTACATTATACATTTCTGATAAATCGACATCTTTTCCCGTCAAACGCTTCACTTCCGATTCTAAAAAAGAAGTTGTAGAAAATGACCAACATGTTCCTGTTTTTCCTTGCGAAATAATAGGAAGCGCAGAATTATTAACTAATTCTTTGAATTTGAAAGGTGTTTCTTGTGCCGAAACCAACATACTTACAAAAGCGATGCTAGCAAATATATATTTTTTCATTTGTGTTTGTATAGATTCCAAAAGTAAAGTTATTTTATGAAGTTTTCATCTAAAACGGCTCCAAATTGAATGTTTCTTAATTAGAAAAATTATTTCAGAATTTATAATATTTCACTTTTCAAACAAATTATAAATCAAATCAGTATAAATATTCAATTTTTATTCATCTTAAAATTAATTTTCGTGAAAATGCCATAAATGACTCAAAAACCTATTAACTTTGCTCAAACATTACACAGATGCAACCAAGAGAAGATTTTTTATTGAAAGCTTACGAGCTGGGAATTATAAAATTCGGAAATTTTACTTTAAAAAGTGGTATAGAATCTCCTTTCTATGTCGATTTAAGACCTTTAGCTTCGAGTCCACAATTACTAAAAACTTTAGCAAATAACTTATTAGATTTAGTTGAAGATGTAGAATACGACTTGATTTGTGGTGTGCCTTATGCAGCTTTGCCAATGGCGACCACAATGAGTTTAACATCGAATATTCCTTTGATTATCAAACGTAAAGAAAACAAAGGTTACGGTACTAAACGTATGGTAGAAGGTGTTTTTACGGAAGGACAATCTTGTCTTTTGGTAGAAGATGTAATTACTTCTGGACAATCTTTGTTGGAAACGATTGATCAAGTTGAGCGCGAAGGTTTACGTGTAAAAGATTTGGTTGTTGTATTGGATCGTGCACAAGGTGGTTCTGAAAAATTAAAAGAACAAGGTTATAATGTGAAAACGTTATTTACAATTCACGAAGTAATCGATATTTTACATAAATATCATCGTTTAAGTGATGATGAAGCAAAAAAAATCAAAGACTTTTTGGCTTTACCACCAGAAGCGGTTCCTGCAAAACAACGTATTGCATTGGAGAACAAAAAAATTGTTCATCCAGTTGGGAAGCGTTTGGTAGAATTAGCGTTGAAAAAACAATCTAACTTAATTGCTTCTGCAGATTTAATCACTTCTGATGAAATTATTGATTTTGCAAAAAAAGTTGGTGATCATATTGTTGCATTAAAATTACATTCAGATATTATCCAAGATTTTTCGGATAACTTAATTGTTGAGTTGAAAAAAATCGCGCGTGAAAAAGAATTCTTATTATTCGAAGATCGCAAATTTGGAGATATTGGAAATACGCAAGAATTACAATTCAAGAAATCGATTTACAAAATTTCTGATTGGGCAGATTTAGTAACTGTTCATCCAATTGGAGGTTTAGAATCGTTAAAAGTTTTCGAAAACACAGGTGTTATCACAATTGTTGAAATGTCTTCGAAAGGAACGTTGACTGATGATTATTACTTTACAAAAGCAATTAATGTTTCGGAACAATCTGGAAATGTTTTAGGATCTGTTGCACAACGCCAAGTTCCTGATAACTTGTTATTATTTACACCTGGAGTTAATATTTCTTCGACTGGAGATAGCAAAGGACAACAATACAATACACCAGAATTGGTTTTCAAAAATTACCATACCGATTTTATGATTGTTGGTCGTGGAATTTACAAAGCTGTGGATGTAAAAACTGCTGCAAAAGAATACCAAACATTAGGTTGGATTTCTTACCTACAAAGTTTGAATAACTAGAATTTAAACAAATTTCAAAAATATAAAAGCAAGCTCTTGTAGCTTGCTTTTTGTTTTTTATTTATCTTAACATTCTAGTTTTCTTAACTCCTGATTTCAAGAAAAATTCATTTAATAAATTCATTTTCTGCATACATTCATCACCTAAGTCAATTTCTTTATTACTTGACCTAAAAGCATTACAGTCAAAACATATTTCAATATACTCTAACAAATTATCATCTTTGTCTAAAAACAATATAGCATTATTAGGCATATAACACCCTGAAGACATGCGAACATTTACATCTTTCAAGTATCCATAATTAAAAATTAGATTAGTTAATTCATCTTTTTGAGAAGAATTTAGTTCAACATAATCTTCAAATCTTGATTTATCAAACAACGATTTATCCTCTTCCATACTTACAAAATAACTCCACATTTCACCACCTGCAACACCTGGTTTTTGTTGATGATACGTTGCTAAAACTATTTTTTCTGATATATTATAAGGATAAATTTTATTTCTTTCAGTAACAGTTAATTTATCTTGTTTTACACAAGACATATTTTTATAAAACAACTTTTCTTTGTACTGACTTCCACAACTTGTTAATATAAAAAATCCTATTAGTAAAATACTGTATCTACTCATTACTTCAACACAAATTTATGCGAAACACTATTTCCATTATAATCTTGAATAGTTGCTACATAAAATCCTGCTGTTAAACTAGAAAGATTTACACTTCCATTAGAATTTTCAGTATTTATAGTTTTAATCATTCCTCCTGTTGCATCAATAATTTTGATCGAAATTGGTGATTTAAAATTTAGTTGATAATTCAATGTTTTATTTGAAACATAAATTTTAGACGAATTTTTATCAAAATCTTTTGTACCTAAAGTCGAGGTTTTAGCAGCTTCAACTATATATTCTATCCCTAATTTTGTAAACTTAGCTGCATGCGTAGAAGTATTTCCCATTGTCTCGTATGTATCATTTACAGAATGTATATAAGGATTATCCTCATCCATTTTAGCTTCAAAAGGGATCGTAGCTGCGTAACCATTTTCATACCAACTAAAATGGTCAGAGCATCCATAACCACATTTTGATGTATCATACGTAAATTGATGTAAACCAGTTTTATTGTACGTGTCCATCAATTGCATCAAAAATGAATTGAGATTTGTGTCACAATAATAATCAGTCATTAATACAATATCCTTTGTAGAACCTTTGTAGTTTGTCATATCAAATTGCACATAACCAATTACATTTTTTTTATCTTCTGCATATTTTCTAGCAATTTCTCCAGATCCAACCAATCCAATTTCTTCAGCTGCGTAAGCCATAATTTCAGTTGTACGCTGTGGCTTGAAGTTATTTTTTAACAATACACGCAAAACTTCTGTAATGGTTGCAATTCCAGATGCATTATCATCTGCTCCCGGAGCAAAGGATTGATCTCCAATCCATCCTATTGTAGAATCAGCATGACCACCGATTATCACATATTCGTCTTGTTTATCGCTTCCATTCATCGTTAATATTAACGATTTCATTGGAGTATTAACATGATCAACTATTTTTACAGTAACATCTGTTCTTCCAGCATCTACAATCATTTTTTCCCAAATCTCTTTTATTTTCAAAATGGCTTCATTTGCTTCTTTTCGAGTATGATAACGCGTTTTAAAACCTTCTAGAAGTAAAATTGTTTTTTCAATTTCTTTTACATCAACATCATTCAACGCTTTAGTAATAAAAGCCTGTTCTGTAATTGTATAATTGAACGGAACTTTCTTTTGAAAAACTCTTTCTTGAAGTGATTGAATAGCTTCTTCTTTTGAATTTCTAAAAATATAACCATGTCCATGAGCAAACCTATTATGTAAACTCTCTGCAATTTCAGGGTGAAAATAGATTACAGACATATCATCTTTCGAAGAGATAATTCTAATTGAATCTGGTTTATTTTTTTGTAAAAAAGTTGCAGATTTTGTTTCCATTGTTGCATAAACAAAATCTTTATCTATTTGAGCAAAAGAAAAAATTCCATTTAAAAAAAACGGTGTAAGAAGTAAAAGTTTATTCTTCATTAAAAATCATATTAGTGTATTAACAAATATATGATTTTTAAACTTTTATCCAATTTATTAAAATAAAAAAAATCCATCTAATGATGGATTTTTAATTAATATTTTAATTGAAATTTTATATAAGTAATCTTTTTACCTTCTTCCAAAAACTTCGATTCGTAGTATGTCTGTACTTCCGTTACAATTGCAGGAATATCCGAATGATCTGGATGATAAACATCGTGTGTAGAACGAATCACCTCATGTCCTTCTATGTGAATAACACCATGTGTATACCCATGTAAAAATTCAGAATCTGTTTTCAAGTTTACTGTTCCTTCTGGTTTCAGTATTTTATTGTAACGTCTCAAAAATTCAGGATCTGTTAAACGATGTTTTGTTCTTCTATATTTTATTTGCGGATCGGGAAAAGTAATCCAAATTTCGCTCACTTCATTTTCTGCGAAAAGATGATCGATGATTTCGATTTGAGTACGAAGAAATCCAGCATTTTCAATACCTTCATCCAAACAAGTCTTAGCACCACGCCAAAATCTTGATCCTTTAATATCTACTCCGATAAAATTACGATCCTTATCACGACGTGCCATTGCAACTGTATATTCTCCTTTTCCACATCCAAGTTCTAACACAATTGGATTATCGTTCTTGAAAAATTTTTTGTTCCAATTTCCTTTTAATGCAAACTCATTAATCGCCTCTTCTCGTGTTGGTTGAACAACATTTTGAAAAGTTTTATTTTCGTTAAATCTTCTGATTTTATCTTTTCCCATTTCGGATATATTTTGCGCGAAATTACGAGATTTTGATTAATCTAAAAAACTGTTCTGAAAACACATAAATATCATCAAATAGTATTTATGTAAAAAGGTTTGTTATTTTTGTAGTGAAAAACTAAAATTAGAAAAATGGATTTTATCAAACAATTTCATAGTGGCTGGGCTTATCTTGTGATTTTGATGGGCGTTATCTTTGTGATTTCAACATTAATTTATGCGATTTCTAAAAAAGATACAAACGCAACAATTAAAAAAATCGGGTTATTTACAACCATTACTTTTCACGTTCAATTATTACTTGGATTAGTCTATTATATTATGATGTTTTCTGCTTTGGAACCATCAGGAATAATGAAAGATTCTGGTTTAAGATTAACTTTTGTTGAACACCCTATGATGATGATTGCTGGTGTTGTATTTATGACTATTGCAAATGCGAAATTAAAACGTTCAACAACTGTACCCATGAATGTAACTATTTTTGCTATCATTGGATTAGTATGTATTTTAAGTAGAATTCCTTACCACGTTTGGTTTGCTTAAAACAAAAAATAAATTCATAAAAAAGAGTATTAAGTCATTAATACTCTTTTTTATATTTAAACATAATCTACAATTTTTTTATCTTAATTGCGTTTAGATATAATCCACTATAATTTGTTTTTAGGTTTTAAGAATCTTTGGCACTCGATTTGAAATGGATTAGTACAAACTAAGAAATAAAATGAAATATATAAAACATCTATTCTCTTTACTTTTGGTTTTAATAACTTTTAACCTAAGTGCTCAAGATTTTCATACAGCAAATATCAAAGTTGATTATGAACAAGAAACAGGTACTTTAAACATAACAGCTCGTACATTTACAAATCAATTAGAAAAAGCAGTTGGCGCTGATGTTTCAAACAAATCTAATTTCGAGAACAAGTTGAAAGCGTATGTAAATAGTAAAGTTGATGTCAAAGTAAATGGTAAAGCTCTAGGGACTTCTTATTATGGTTATCAGGTAAATGATAAATCTACACGAGTTTTCTTTAAGTTTGATAAAATTTCTGATATCAGCTCGATAGAACTAAAAGTGGCTTTGTTGACAGATATTTTTAATGATCAACAAAACATTGTAACTTTTGATGTCAAAAATAAAAAAGACACAAAAGTATTAACAGGAAATAACGACACCGTAAAGATGTCCTTCTAATAAAGCAAAAGCCTTCCGAAATCGGAAGGCTTTTTTATTTCAAATACGTTTAATAATTATCTCTAATAATTCGTAATAACTTTTCGTTCTCATTTCGAATCCAAGATAAATCTTTGATCGAATTATTATTCATCAAACTAAAAATTAACGTTCTTCCAGATTTCGTTTTCAAATAACCACTCAACGTTACATTATTGTTCAACGTTCCTGTTTTGGCGTAAATATAAGGTTGCGCTGAATCTTTGTATCTATTTTTGATTGTTCCAGTTTTACCACCGATTGGGAAGATAGAAAACAAACGTTGTTCTGGAAATTCGTTGTACATTTTCCCTAAAACTTGAGCAAAACTTTGTGGTGTAAACAAATTATAACGCGATAATCCCGAACCGTCAAACCACTCTGGTTGCTGTTTCAAATCATTTAATAAATACCGTTTTGAGTACCTAATAATTTCCGAAGCACTCAGTTTTCCTGGTAAAGTACTCGAAGCTAAAATCAATAAATGTTCAGCCAAAAAATTATCGCTATTTTCCATCATTTCGCGGTAAACATCATCTGATTTCTGACTATAAAATACTTTCGGATTATTGACCATTGGCGTTTTGATCATATCAACAGGTTTACCCAAAATTTGCGACAACGATTTTTCTATCACCGTTTCATTCACAATAAAAGGAACTTTTTCTGTTCGTTTTTTATTACTGATGTAAAATTTATTGTCATAAAAATTCCTTGGCTCTGGCATTTCTCTAATTTCTGTCAATTCTTCAAAATATGTCGGAAATGTTTTGACAGAACTTCCATTTTTCGAAATTGAAACTAAATTTTCATGAATCGGAAACTGACTTCTTTCTGGTGCATAATCTTTTCTAAAATCGTCCCAAGTCCAACCTGGCAAAAAAGATTCTTCGTCGAAATTATTCCAATGAAAAACAATTTTAGAACCATTATTTTTCAAGAAATCTACCGCTCGTGTATTTTTATATTTTGGATGCAAAAAAGTTGGATCTCCAGTTCCTTCGATATGCAATTCGTCGTCAATCAATTGATATTTGAATGCTGGAATCGAATCGTTCAACATTTTCATCGCTGTATACAACGTAAAAATCTTGGTATTAGATGCTGGAATAAAAAATTTGTTTCCGTTGTAATTATAGATTTCTTCTTTCGTGATTGGATCGTACAAATAAAATCCCGTGAATTGAGTGGAGTAAAAATCTGAATTGAGATGTTTTTCAATTAATTCCGTCTGCGCAAAAAGATGCACAGACGAAAAAATTGATAATATGGTAAGTAAATACTTCATTAATCTTTGTTCTCGAAAGGAATTGTTGGCGAATTCGATTCGTTTTTAATAATCATTTCTGTATGAGGATAAGGCATCGATATATTATTGTCGTCTAATGCGTATTTTACCGCGCGATACAATTGCCAATAAGCTGTCCAGTAATCACTATTTTTCACATAACAACGCACAGCCAAATTCACAGAACTTGCTGCAAATTCTAAAATCTCAACCGTTTTAGATTGTGTATCATCAACCAATTCATTTTTTTCTAAAACACTCAACAAAACCTCTCTCGCTTTGTCAAAATCATCATCATAAGAGATCCCAACATTTACATCTAATCGACGATATTCTTTTATCGAATAATTGGTAATTGGATTATTAAACAAATTCCCATTTGGCAAAGTTATAATCTGTCCTTTTGCAGTTGCAATTACTGTATTTAGTAAATTTATCGACTCTACACTTCCCTCATTTCCTTGCGAAACAATATAATCTCCAACTTTGAAAGGTTTGAAAAGAATAATTAAAATTCCTGCTGCAAAATTTGACAAAGAACCCTGCAAAGCTAAACCAACTGCTAACCCAACACCTCCTAAAGCTGCAACAAAACCAGAAGCATTAAAGCCTAATCTACCTACAACAAAAGTTAATACAATAGCTTTGAATAATATATTAAGAATTGGAGTTAAAAAAGTACGAATTGACAAATCGACATTTCGTGCAATCATTCTTTTTTCGATTAACTTGACAAGCTTACCTGTTATCCAAAAACCTATTAATAAAGTTAATAAAGCAGAAACTAAACTCCAACCAACCTCAGAACCTTTCGTTAATATCCATTGTGTAAAGTTTTCTAAATCCTTAAATGGAGTTGTTATTACATCTTGCAAACTATCTACTTTGTCTTGCTCTTGCATAATTATTTTTTTTATTAGTAATTCAGAGGATAAAATTAGTTCCATTCTTACATCTTTTCAAAAAAATAGAAAAATTATCATTTTTTTTAACTAATTTTAATAAATATGAATATTGGTACAATATTCGTTACGAACAAATTACAACTAAAAAAAAGGCTATAATTAAAAATTAAAATCTATGAACATTATTGAATTAGTAAAAGGGTATATTACCCCAGATTTGATCTCGAAAACTTCATCAGAATTAGGTGAAAATGAATCGGGAATTTCTAAAGCAATCAATGCTTTTATTCCTATTCTTTTAGGAGGTGTTTTAGAAAAAAAGAATTCTACTACAGGATTGTTTCATACAATCAAATCTTTTGGTGCTTCTCGTGGATTAGCAAATATCTCGACAGAACAAGAAACGCCAGACACGATTAAAGAATTAATAAATGTTATTTTTGGTTCGAATGCGCAACCAATCGTTTCTAAAATTGCTGAATATTCAGGAATTTCGACAGGTTCATCTTCAAAATTATTAGACTTAACAGCTTTAACAACTTTTGGATCTATTGGAAAAGAAGCCGAATTTAACAATGTAACAGAAGCTGATTTCTTTTCATCTTTAGGAGGAATTAAAGATAAAATCTTAGGATTAATTCCAGCTGGATTAGGACTTGGAGCTTTAGGTTTAGGAACAATATTTAACGATACACCGAAAATTACTGAAACTATTACAGAAACAAGAAAAGTAGTTGATGTAGAACCAGAAGAAAAACCTTATATAGCGCCAGTTGATGCTTACGCAGAAACTCATAACAACAATGGTGGCGGAGGTTTTTGGAAATGGTTAATTCCACTTATCTTACTTGCAATTGCCGCTTTCTTCTTATTGAAATACTGCAAAGGCAAAGAAGAAAAAACAATTGTTACACAAGAAACTGAAATTGTGGTAGATTCATTAAATGAGGATTCTCTAAACGCTGCACCAAAAGAATTATCTGATATCGATTTAGATGGTGTTGCATTAAAAGGATACGCAAATGGATTAGAAGATCAAATTATCAAATTTATCAAAGCGCCAGATTTTGCAACAATGACAGAAGATCAATTAAAAGAAAAATGGTTCAACTTTGATAATGTTAACTTCGTTTTTGGTAAAACAGATCAATTAGAGCCAGGTTCTGACATTCAATTAGATAATGTTGCTGCAATTTTGAAAAAATATCCAACAGCAAAAATTAAACTTGGGGCGTACACAGATAAAGTTGGTGATGATGCGAAAAACAAAGAAATCTCTCAAAAAAGAGCAGATTACTTAAAAGCTGAATTAACAAAACGTGGTGTTGGTGTGCAAGTTATTGCTGCCGAAGGTTACGGAGAAGAATTTGCAAAAGTAGCTGAAACAGCTTCTGACGCAGAAAGAGCTTCTGATCGCAAAATGTCATTACGTTTTACAAAATAATCATTTCATAAAATTTTCAAATAAGGGTAAAGGCAACTTTATCCTTATTTTTTTGTTATTTTTTTCGAAACCAACTCGCAACAAGCTAAACAATTAATATCTTTGCACACTATGAAATTTTCAATCGATAAAAAAGACGAATTTTCTAAGGCAAGAGCTGGTGTTGTAGAAACCGATCATGGTAAAATCGAAACACCTATTTTTATGCCAGTTGGTACGGTTGGTACAGTAAAATCTGTTCACCAACGTGAATTAGAAGAAGATATTAAAGCCCAAATCATTCTTGGAAATACTTATCATTTGTATTTGCGTCCAGGAACTGATATTTTGCACAGAGCGGGTGGATTACATAAATTTATGAATTGGCAAAAACCAATTCTTACAGATTCTGGAGGATTCCAAGTGTATTCTTTGGCGACAAGTCGTAAAAAATCTGAAGAAGGTGTGCGTTTCAAATCGCACATCGATGGTTCTTACCACATGTTTACACCAGAAAAATCAATGGAAATTCAACGTTATATCGGAGCTGATATTTTTATGGCTTTTGATGAATTAACAGGAATTCCAGCAAAATATCATGATGCAAAACGTGCTATGCATGTGACACATCGTTGGTTGGAGCGTTGTAGAACTTGGTTAAACAATAACCCAGAATATTACGATCACAAACAAACACTTTTTCCTATTGTACAAGGAAATGATTTCAAAGATTTGCGTCAAGAATCAGCAAAATATATTGCAGATTTCGGTGCAGAAGGAAATGCAATTGGTGGATTATCTGTTGGTGAACCAGAACCTGTGATGTACGAAATGACGGATATCGTAACCGAAATTCTTCCACAGGACAAACCTCGTTATTTAATGGGAGTTGGAACACCTTGGAATATTATCGAATGTATTGCTTTAGGAGTTGATATGTTCGACTGTGTTATGCCAACTCGTAATGCGCGTAACGCAATGTTATTCACTTGGAATGGTGTTATGAACATGAAAAATGCAAAATGGAAAGATTGTTTTGAACCATTAGACGAAAACGGAACAAGCTATGTAGATAGTTATTACACAAAAGCCTATGTTCGTCATTTATTCAATGCTAACGAAGCTTTAGGAAAACAAATTGCATCTGTTCATAACCTTGCGTTTTATTTAGATTTGGTAAGAGTTGCAAGACAGCATATCTTAGCAGGAGATTTCGCTCAATGGAAAGAACAAATTGTTCCACAATTAAAACAACGTCTGTAGTTTGAAAATAATTGATAAATACATCATCCGAAACTTTATCGGAACCTTTATCTTCATGGTTTTGATTTTGTCTACTATCGCCGTTATTGTCGATCTTAGTCAAAAATTAGGACGTATTAATGATAGTGGTTCTACTGCCTATGCAGCAATGACACAGTTTTATCCTTATTGGTCAGTTTGGATTATTAACACCTTTTTACCAATTGCAGTTTTTATCACTGTGATATATTTTACATCACGATTGACGATGCAAACCGAAATTGTAGGTGTTCTTTCGGGTGGAATTAGTTTTTATCGATTTACACTTCCTTATATTTGGGTAGCTATTTTCTTAGCTATTTCAGCGTTATTAGTTGGGAATGTAGTTTTACCTTGGGCAAATATCAAAAAAAATAAATACCAATATACCCATTTATTGAGTAGTAACGACAAGGAAGAATATTACAAACGACAACGTATCGGTTCGCAAATTTCTCCTGATGAATTTGTTTTTGTTGACAGTTATGATAGAACTGATAAATTAGGGAGCTCTTTTATGTACCAAAAATTTGATTCGACTGAATTGAAAAAACAAATCATCGCTTCAAGTTTTAATTGGAATGATAAAGATTCTACATATGCATTAATGAGTGTTTATACGCGCGAAATTAACAAGGATAAAACCGAAAAGTTAAATTACGAAGCCAATACAAATTTGAAGTTACCAGCTTCTCCTGACGAAATTTTACCAGAAGAATATGTTGCTGAAACAATGAATACCTTCGAATTGAATGAATTTATTCAGAAACAAAAAGCAAAAGGTTCTGCCAATGTAAATACATATGAAAATGAATTAAATAACCGTTTGAGCGTACCATTTTCAACTATTATTTTGACACTTTTGGCTTTATCGCTTTCATCTAAAAAACGTCGTGGAGGAATCGGAATCAATCTTGCAGTTGGTATTTCGTTAGCGTTTGTCTACATTTTCTTCTCGCAAACAACGTCTACGTTTTCCGAAAAAGGATATGTTTCGCCACTTGTCGCCTCATGGATACCAAACATTGTCTTTGGACTACTCACCTTATTTTTATATTTCAGACGAGCTCGTTCATAAAATATTTCAAAAATCCAGTTCTTTTCGGAACTGGATTTTTTTTGTATTTTTAATTAAACTATTCTTAGATGAAAAAATACTTAATACCAACAATAATTAGTTTAGTTCTTTTTATTTTAATTATCAGCCCTGGATTTTTCAATCTAATACCTTTTTCCATTCATCAAATTCTCTTTAGAAATATTATTGATGAAAATATATTTATCTATATGTTTGATTTTCTATTCTGTATATTTATCTGGTTTATTGCTTTCAAATTAATCAATTCGATACCATAAAATTTAGTTAAAATCAGTTCTTTAATAAATTCATCCGCTTGAAAAGAAATAAAATTTTTTATTCAATTGATAATAAGTATCTTTAAGATATTCTATATTAATTTCTTAGATTTTAAAAAAGTTAAAGTGTAAAACTAAAATCAATTGATATGAAAAAAAATTTACTCCTTTTATTTTTAATCCTTTCGGTTTCTATTTTTTCACAAGAAACATTAAATACAATGTTTTATAATGTGTTTAAATTTCCGAATTCACTTCCTCAAAATCGTCAATTGATCTTAAGAGATATTTTAGACGAATACAAACCAGATTTATTTATGATTTGTGAATTAGTAACAGAAAATGGCGCTGATTTAATCTTAAATACATCTTTGCAAAATCAACCTGATAAATTTGCTCGCGCACTTTTTGTAGCTGATACAACGAAATTAGATGATCCGTTACAAACAATGGTTTTTTATAACACACGTAAATTGGCGTTAGTTAATCAACAAAAAATCCCCACAGTCTATCGCGACATCAATCAATATTCTTTTCAATTAAATATTACTTCAAACGATCCCATTCATTTAGAAGTTTTTGTTGCGCATCTAAAATCGAGTACAGGACCTGCAAATCGTCAAATGCGTTTGGAAATGGTGCAAGAAGTCACAAAATCTTTGAAAAAATTAACACAACCTAATACGTATGTACTTTTTGCTGGAGATTTTAATTTTTATAATTCATCAGAGCCTGCTTATCAAGAAATTATCAACCCAGCAAATGCTATTTTGATGATTGATCCATTAAATGCACCTGGAAAATGGCAAGACAATCCAGCTTTTAGTTATTTACATACACAAAGTACGCGCGTTTCTAACGTAGGTTTTGGAAGCGGAACTAATGCAGGAGCAAGTGGCGGTTTGGATGATCGTTTTGATTTTATTATGATGAGTGAAAATTTCAAAAAAAGCACACGTTTTTCTTTTATAAACGATAGTTATAAAGCGTATGGAAATAATGGAGATTGTTTGAATAAAGACGTTAAAGATCCTGATTGTACTGGCATTTACTCACAAACTTTACGAACTAATTTGTACAATATGAGTGATCATTTACCTATTGTGATGCAATTTAAAATTCATGAGAATTTAAGTACAAAATCAATTGAATCAAAACCATTTATTTGGTTAAAATCAGCAAATATTACAAATGATAAAATTATAATTGGTATTGATAAAACTCAATTAAATACTCAAAATAATATACTTTTTATTTACAATTCAATTGGACAAATTGTACAATCGATTCGCATCAATAATGAATCAAATATAACGATTAATTGTCAAGGATTAGCTGCTGGAATCTATTATATTAAAACAAAAGAATCGAACGAAATTTTAAAATTTATAAAGAAATAATATTCATTTAAATTCAATATTAGTTTTATCGAAAACAAAATAATTTTATTCAAAACAATAGCTCAACTATTTACTTAATATTTTAGCTAAAATCAACTCTTTAAAAATTTCGTCAACTTGCAGAAAATTCGTAATTTTGCATCTTAGTACAAATTCTAAAAGTAAGATGATAAACATTTCTCTTCCAGATGGAAGTGTAAAACAGTATGAGAGTGGCGTAACTCCTATGGACGTGGCGCTAAGCATTAGTGAAGGTTTAGCACGTAATGTAATTTCGGCTATAGTAAACGATCAACAAGTTGAAACAACAACCCCAATCACCACAGATGCAACGATCAAATTGTTAACCTGGAATGATGAAATGGGTAAAAAAGCTTTTTGGCATTCATCTGCTCACTTATTAGCACAAGCTATTTTAGAGTTTTATCCAAATGCGAAATTAACAATTGGACCTGCGATTGACAAAGGTTTCTATTACGATGTTGATTTTGGTGAAGATAAATTTACAGAAGCTGATTTTGCGAAAGTAGAAAAAGCAATGTTAGAGAATGCAAAGAAAAAAGCTGAATTCAAATTATATTCAGTTTCGAAAGCAGAAGCATTAGAAACGTATAAAGACAATGAATACAAAACAGAATTAATCTCTAACTTAAATGATGGAGATATTACTTTCTGTACACACGATAATTTTACAGATTTATGTCGTGGTGGACACATTCCAAACACTGGAATTGTGAAAGCTGCAAAAATCTTGAATGTTGCCGGAGCTTATTGGCGTGGAGACGAGAAAAACAAAATGTTGACTCGTGTTTATGGTATTACATTCCCAAAACAAAAAGATTTAACAGAATATCTTGAGTTATTAGAAGAAGCTAAAAAACGTGATCACCGTAAACTAGGGAAAGAATTAGGTTTATTTGCTTTCTCTGAAAAAGTTGGTGCAGGTTTACCACTTTGGTTACCAAAAGGAGCTGCTTTGAGAAGAAAATTAGAAAACTTCTTATTGAAAGAGCAACAAAAAATGGGTTACGAAATGGTCATTTCTCCGCACATTGGTCAAAAAGAATTGTATGTAACTTCTGGTCACTATGCAAAATATGGGGCAGATAGTTTTCAGCCAATTAAAACGCCAAACGAAGGAGAAGAATTCTTGTTAAAACCTATGAATTGTCCACATCATTGTGAGATTTACAAAACATCTCAATGGTCGTACCGCGATTTACCAAAACGTTATGCAGAATTTGGTACTGTTTACCGTTACGAACAATCAGGAGAATTACACGGTTTAACTCGTGTTCGTGGATTTACTCAAGATGATGCTCACTTATTCTGTACACCAGATCAATTGTTAGAAGAATTCAAAAAAGTAATTGATTTAGTCTTATATGTATTTACAAATCTTGGATTTGATAATTATTCGGCTCAAATCTCATTAAGAGACCCGGAGAATAAAGAAAAATACATCGGATCTGATGAAAACTGGGAAAAAGCTGAACAAGCAATTATCACAGCATCAGCAGAAAAAGGTTTACCAACAGTTGTAGAATATGGTGAAGCTGCATTCTATGGACCTAAGTTAGACTTTATGGTGAAAGATGCATTAGGACGTCAATGGCAATTAGGAACAATCCAAGTCGATTATAACTTACCAGAGCGTTTTGATTTAACTTACACTGGAGCAGACAACGAAAAACACAGACCAGTAATGATTCACCGTGCGCCATTTGGTTCTATGGAACGTTTCATTGCTATTTTGTTAGAAAATACAGCAGGTAATTTACCACTTTGGTTAACACCAGATTTATTCACAATTTTACCAATTAGTGAAAAATATGTGGAATATGGAGAAAAAGTATTAAATTTGCTGGCCGAAGAGGAAATTAACGGACTGATTGACAGTAGAAACGAGAAAACTGGTAAAAAAATACGTGATGCCGAAATCGGTAAAATTCCTTTCATGTTAATCATTGGTGAAAAAGAAGCAGAAAACGGTACAGTTTCTGTAAGAAGACACGGAGAAGGTGATTTAGGAGAGATGACGATTCAAGCATTTATCGACTTCATGAAAGAACAAATCAAATTAAAATAATTTAAAACAGAATAACTATCGCAATTAGAAGAAAAGGCGGCAGAGGTCCAGCCAGAGTAATTAAGGAAGATCAACACAAGATCAATGATAAGATTGACGCGAAAGAAGTACGCGTTGTTGGAGAAGGTATAGAACCTGGTGTATATCCAATAGCTAAAGCTTTAGAACTTGCAGAAGAACAAGGTTTAGATTTGGTAATGATCAGTGAAAAAGCCATTCCACCTGTTTGTCGTGTCGTAGAGTACAAAAAATTCTTATACGAACAAAAGAAAAAAGAAAAAGAACTTAAAGCTAAACAGCAGAAAGTTGTCGTGAAAGAAATTCGTTTTGGTCCTCAGACAGATGATCATGATTACGAATTCAAAAGACGTCACGCAAGATCTTTCTTAGAAGAAGGTTCAAAATTGAAAGCGTATGTTTTCTTCAAAGGACGTTCTATTATCTTTAAAGATCAAGGAGAAATCTTATTGTTACGTTTAGCTCAAGAATTGGAAGATGTTGGAAAAGTAGAACAAATGCCAAAACTTGAAGGTAAAAGAATGATTATGATGATGGGACCTAAGAAATAATTAGGTTCTTATCATCTTACAAAAAATAAAAAACGTTTTAATTTTAAATATTTGTAATCATGCCAAAATTAAAAACAAAATCTGGAGCGAAAAAACGTTTCAAATTAACAGGAACAGGTAAAATTAAAAGAAAACACGCTTTTAAAAGCCACATCCTAACAAAAAAAGAGACTAAACAAAAGAGAAATTTAACTCAAACTGGTTTAGTTGATCAAGCTGATGTTCATTCAGTAAAACAACAATTAAGATTAAAATAAGAACACGTTCTTATTTGGTTTATTAATTCATTATTAACCCTGTCGATGGGCCTTAAAGCAGAGCAATCTCGCCCACTACAAAAAAATTAAAAATTATGCCAAGATCAGTAAACGCAGTTGCGTCAAGAGCTAGAAGAAAAAAAGTTTTAAAACTTGCAAAAGGATATTACGGAAGAAGAAAAAACGTTTGGACTGTTGCTAAAAATGCAGTAGAAAAAGGTTTAGTATACGCTTACCGCGATAGACGTCAAAAGAAAAGAAATTTCCGTGCGTTATGGATTCAAAGAATTAACGCTGGAGCAAGATTACACGGATTGTCTTACTCTAAATTTATGGGAGCTATCCACAAAGCTGGAATTGAATTGAATCGTAAAGTTTTAGCTGACTTAGCGATGAACAATCCAGAAGCTTTCAAAGCAATCGTAGAAAAAGTAAAATAATTTTTTTTAAACAATATTAAAACGTTTTAAAACTTGGCTATTTAGTCAAGTTTTTTTTTGCTTAAATTTGAAGTATTTCATTCTAAACTTATTTTAGAATATCATCATAAATGTTATTTAAAACCCAACTCAAATGAATCAACAAAAAGATTTATTTCTAAGAATTTGGCCATTTTTTATCGTATTTTTCATCTACAATTTTGCTGCAATCGCCATGACGCAATATTATGGACGCGATGAATTACATCTGCACTTCAATCAGTACAGCAATCATTATCTCGATAAACTCTTTGTTTTTTATACCGATTTCGGAACCTATTATTTATTTTTTATACTTCTTGGTTACCTATTTTGGAAAACTACTCGTCGTTATTTTTACTATTTATTAGCTTCAGGAGCAGTTGCAACAACAATTAGTGTCTTTTTTAAGAATGTCTATTTCGAACAAGTTTTACGTCCTGGATATTATTTTACTCAGAAAAAGATTGATATTGTTTTAGTAAAAGATTATGCGATACAAATGGCTTCAACTTTTCCTTCAGGACATTCATTAACGGCTGCTATAATTTCGATGACTTTATGTTTATTAACCAAAAACAGATGGTTGCAATTATTTTTTGCACTTCATTTTCCTAGTATCGCAATAAGTAGAATCTACCTATCACGCCATTTTGCGATTGATACAGTTGGTGGTTCGTTTATTGGTTTTTTTATATTTATCTTTATGTATTACATCATCAACCAATCTAATAAACCAAAATTAGATCAAAAATTTATCAACAATGGAAGTTCAAAATAAACTTAAAATATCATTAATACAATACGATGTAATCTGGGAAGATGCGAAAGCTAATCACGCTTATTTAGATGAATTATTAGCCAATCATCAAACTGATGTTATATTGTTACCAGAAATGTTTGCTTCGGGATTTTCTATGAATGTAGAAAAAATTGGTCAAAAGCCTTTTGGAGAAACCTTCGAATGGATGCAACATAAAGCTAAAGAATTGAATTCTGCGATTGCTGGAAGCATTTCTACGCATGAAAATGATAAATACTATAACCGATTTTATTTTATCTGTCCAAGCGGCTCTATTTACATTTACGATAAAAAACATTTGTTCAGTTACGGAAAAGAAGCTGGTGTATATTCTGCAGGAGATAAAATTGTAACAATAGATTATAAAGGATGGCAAATTCGTCCTATTGTTTGTTACGATTTACGTTTTCCCGTTTGGATTCGCAATACAAAAGAAGATCCATACGATTTGATACTTTGTAACGCAAGTTGGCCAAAAGCGCGTCGTGAAGCTTGGATTTCACTTCTAAAAGCTCGAGCAATCGAAAATATGGCTTTTGTTGCTGGTGTAAATAGAATTGGAGTAGATGGCTATAATCTCGATTATCAGGGCGATTCGCATTTATTTGATACATTGGGACAAAATTTTGAAACGATAAACAATCATCCTGAAATTTTACAATTCGAAATTGATAAAGAAGAACAAGATAAAACTCGAAAGCATTTCAATTTTTTGAATGATAGAGATTCTTTTTATTTTAGTTAAAAAGTAATAGAAAGTAAAAGATTAATAATATTAAAGATTTTAGTTTTAAAAATTTAATAGAAGTAACAATATAACCACAATACTAACTGATACAATTACGAAATCTTTTACACTATTCCTCTTAGAACCGAATTTAACGGTTCTTTTTGTTTTCCTATACAACATATTATGATAAGTTATCATCAAAAAATAAAAGCAGTAAGCTACTTTATAAGTAGCTTACTCATCAAATAATAGTTCATTAATTAAAAAATAAGGTTTATAAATCCTTATTGATATTTATAACAACTTCCTGTTTTCTTTGCTGACTTCCCTACTGTTTTATCAGATAATAATAAAATAAATGGACACCTTACATCTGCTGCTTGTTGTTTTAAAACTTTCTCTGCACGCTCATCTTTTCCGTTACCTGATCTAAAATTAACCCAACCTGTCTTTGATTTTAAATCATCTCCTTTTTTAAGACCAGCAACTAATTGCTTATCTTCTAGTATAATAACTTTATTCCAATCATTATCATCAGTAATTTCAATTTTTGAAGAAACATCCTCTATCCGAGTACTTTTTCCATAAAAAACTTTATTTACTGAATAACGACTTAATGATTGTACAGCATCTTCTCCATCATAAGTAAACTCTACTGTGAATTCACCTACACGTTTAATTTGTCCTTCTATGATTTCTCCAGAATGTTTGTAAATTTTATCTACTTGACCAAAAACAAAAGTTGTCAAGAAAGTGAAACCTAAAATAAAAATGTTTTTCATTGTTAATTGTTTTTATATATAAGAAATTAGTTTGCAGAATAGTATTTATTATAAATCTTATTCATTAGCACGATAATAATGAAAGATTATCATACATTATAAAAATTGATAAATGTAATTTTAGAAATTAATTATTTGTAATTCTTTGAGTTAAGTTTTACAAATATTATTTTTAAAATTATAAAATTCCTATTTTTGCAAGAGTAGTTAAGAGATAGTTTTAACAACTACCTTATAGGTAGTGTATTTTTTATATCTGTATATCATGCATTTAAACATTTTATTAAAAAAATATTTAGCAATTATTATTTGTGTATTATTCGCACATATAGGGTTCAGTGCTTTTCATAATTCCGAAATTCTAAAAGAAGAAATAGCAAAATATAACAGTCAAGGGCAATATAATGAATCTATAATTCGATTAGATCAAATTATACATGATAAAATGTCAACAAACTACGCTTTATATAATGCTTATTTACAAAAGTATTTAACCTACAAAAGTTTGCTAAATTATCCCCAAGCTGAAGAAAATCTAAACATTGCTGAAAAATATGGATTAAAGAATAAACAACATATTAAAGAAATAAAAACTCGTATTCTTGTTGAACGAATCTTTATAGAGTTTGATCACCTCAGATTTATAGAAGTTGATCAATTGCTAAAAAAAATAGTTCGAGAAGATCTTTCCACATTAGATCCGGAAACACATGCTTTTTTCATATCTGTTTTAGGTACAGATCAAGCAAGGAAAAAAAACTTTGAAAAAGCAATAGAAGAATATCAACTAGCAATAGATATATTAGAAAAAAACAATCCAAAACATCTACCAAATATATACCGCAAACTCATCAATATTTATTCAGATATTGGAGATGAAGAAAAATCAATGCAAGCATTCGAAAAAGGAATTTATTATGCAAAAAAATATAATATGGATTTGTATATATACAATATGTATGATTCTTTATCTTACCATTATGCAAAATTTAAAAAATGGGAAAAAGCATATGAAACAAGAGTTATATTAGCAGAATTATCTACAAAACTAGATGCAATTAATCAAAGTGGAAAACTACAAATACTTGAACAAGAAATTCAAAATAATAGAAGTAATCTAGAAATTCGAAATCAAAAAAACATTAAAATATTTCTATTTATTATATCATTTTTTCTCATTGTCTTAATTATTGTAATATATAAACTATACCAAACAAATAAAGAAAAGAGAATTTTAGTAGAGAATGAGAATCAGCGCATGAGAGATAAATTGACTGAATTATCTAATCAAATATCAAATAAAAATAATATTTCTAAACATAATGCTGATAGACTTTCAGAAAGACAAACTGAAATTGTTAATCTTGTTAAAAAAGGATTAACCAATAAAGAAATTGCAGAGCAACTATTTATTTCAGAGAATACAGTTAAATATCATTTAAAAAGTATTTATACACTTTTAGGTATTGATAGTCGCAATTCACTATAAATAAAATTAAAATATTAAAAGAAACATTAACTTACCTCACTAGCAATATAGAATTAATGATCATATCAATAGTCTTCTATATGATTCTATTCAACTTAATCAAACGACTTCTAAAAATATAAACACTCCAACACACTCAATTCCTTTCGAGCAGAAATACAAAAAAACCATTCTTTTACTCCTAAGCTCATCGGACAATCATCGCATGCCCATCCGTGAACTCACCGATGCCCATCCGTTAACTCGCCGATGCCCTTTGAACAACTCACCGATGCCCTTCCGTGAACTAATCTATACCCGTAACCTTCTAAACAAGTAAGTTCTGAGAATTATAAAGGAAGCTTGCTTTTTCTTAATAAAAAGCTTCTCGTTGACTAATTAGAAGCCTCTTATCGACTCATAGGAAGCTTCTTGTTTTGAGTTCTGAGAGTTATAAGATGTTCAATACTTAATACTTAATACTTAATACTTAATACTTAATACTTAATACTTAATACTTAATACTTAATACATTGTACAAAAAAGTATAAACACAAAAAAGCCTCAAGTTGTTCACTTGAGGCTTTTAATAAAAACTGGCGACGACCTACTCTCCCGTAAGTAACAGTACCATCGGCGCAGGCAGGCTTAACTTCTCTGTTCGGAATGGGAAGAGGTGA
>NZ_SRPE01000006.1 GCF_004785645.1 Empedobacter tilapiae
AGGCCTCCCGCTAGCGTTCATCCTGAGCCAGGATCAAACTCTCCATTGTAAATAATTTCGTGTGAAGCAAGAGCTTCTGTTTTTTACAACTTCGAATTTCCTATAGCTCCATTATTCAAGGATTGACTTCGTTATTATTCGGCTATTTGTTTCTTCTGTTTATTTTATAATTTCAAATGAACTTCTCATCTTAGCAATACCTCTCGGTATTTGCGATTGCAAAGGTAATACTTATTTTTTAACTAACAAATTTTATTTCGAAAATTTTTAAGTCTTTATTTCAATAAGCCAATCTTACTTTCACTCCCAAACCCCTCTCGGAATCGGTTTGCAAAGGTAATACTTATTTCTAAACTCGCAAATTTATTTTTAAATAATTTTTTTCGCTATATAAGCCCTTATGTCAATTACAATACTACTCGTCTTTCGTATTGAGGTTGCAAATATACAAACCATTTTTCCGAACTTCCAAAACAACTTTACATTTATTTTACATTATTTTCTTAAGTGATTGGTACAACGTAAAATATTTTTTGAAAGTTTTATCAAATAACTAACTTTTCAATACAAAAACACCTGTTCAATCTAGTAAATGGATACTTTGTGGTTGTAAAATAAAGAAGAGTTGTAGCCAAAGTGGAATCAATTTTAAATAAAAAGCTCGAATAAATCGAGCTTCAGATAATTATTAGTTCAACATTATTATGCGAGATGTTTCAAAATTGCATTTAATTCTTCTAATTCGACTAAGAAACCATCGTGTCCGAAAATAGAATCAATTTCCGTGTATTTTGCATCTGGAATATAATTCGCAATAAATTTTTGCTCGCTTGGAGGAAATAATATATCAGAAGAAATTCCAATCACTAAGGTATTCGAAGAAATTTGAGCCAAAGATTCTTCTAAAGATTCTCTATTTCGAGTAATATTTTGTGAATCCATCGCTTTGGAAAGCATCCAATATGAATATGCATTGAATCGATTCGCTAACTTCCGCCCTTGATACTTTTGGTATGAAGACGCTTTGAAATCATTATAAACAGAATCATCGTCTTTTTGTTTGTCATTATATATAGTATAAGTTCGATAAGACAACATCGCAATTGTACGTGCTGCAATCAATCCATTTCTTCCTCCATCTTCTATATTGTTAAAAGTAGGATCTGCTTCGATTGCTAAACGCTGAGATTCGTTAAACGCAATTCCCCAAGGAGAATGAACTGCATTCGTCGCCAACAAAACCAAATTATCAACTTTAACTTGATTAAGTAACGTAAATTCTAACGCTTGTTGACCGCCAAGCGAACCACCAATTAATAAATGAATAGTCGAAATTCCTAAATGATCTGCTAACAATTGATGCGCATTTGCCATATCTTTTATCGTAATTGTAGGAAAATCGCGATAATAAGGTGAATTTGTTTCAGGATTTATTGATAATGGATTCGTAGAACCATAATTAGAACCAATCACATTTGCACAAATAATAAAATGATCTTTTGGATTGAACAATTCATTTTCTCCAAAAAGACCAGCCCACCAGTCAAAAACATCTGAGTTTGCCGTTAAAGCATGACAAACCCAGATGATATTATTCTTTTCGGGATTTAACATTCCCGCTGTATGATAAGCAATGGTTAAATTTTCGATAATCTGACCATTTTCAAGTTGAAAAGGTTTCTTATGATTGTATTGATGAAAATTCACTGAATAAATATATAATTAAAAACTTCTGTTTATTTAATTTTATCAAAAGCCTGTTGAAGATCATTTTTGATATCATCAATATATTCAATTCCTACAGAAAGACGTAACAAACCAGGAAAAACTCCAGCAGATTTTTGTTCATCATCGCTCAATTGTTGATGAGTTGTTGCGGAAGGGTGAATAATTAACGATTTTGCATCGCCAACATTTGCCAAGTGACTTATCAATTCTAAACTATCAATAAATTGATTCGCTTTGTCTGCATCACCTTTAATTTGGAATGATAAAACAGATCCGAAACCATTTTTCAAATATTTTTTCGCCAAATGATGACTTGGAGAGGTAATTAATCCAGGATAATTCACTTTTTCTACTTGCGGATGAAGTTCTAACCAACGCGCAATTTCTAATGTATTGTCCAAATGTTTCTGAGCTCTTAATGACAACGTTTCTAAACCTTGTAACAATAAAAAAGAATTGAACGGTGAAATTGCGGGACCAAAATCGCGCAAACCTTCGACACGTGCACGAATAATAAACTGAATATTACCAAAAGAACCATTCACTCCAAAAACATCGGAAAAAACTAAACCATGATAACCTTCTGATGGTTCAGAAAATTGAGGAAATTTACCATTACCCCAATCATAATTTCCACCATCCACGATCACTCCACCAATCGAAGTTCCATGTCCGCCGATCCATTTTGTTGCAGATTCTACAACAACATTTGCTCCATATTCTAAAGGTTTGAAAATATAACCGCCTGCACCAAATGTATTATCCACAATAAATGGAATGTTATGTTTTTTTGCAATTGTAGCGATTGCTTCAAAATCTGGAACATTAAAGCTCGGATTTCCTATCGTTTCTGTATAAATAGCTTTTGTATTATCATCAATTAATGATTCAATTTTAGCTGGATCTGCATCTTCAGCAAAGCGAACACCAACACCTAAGCGCTTAAAACCAACTTTGAATTGATTATATGTTCCACCATAAAGATTAGAAGCCGAAACAAAATTATCTCCCGATTCTAAAATATTATTTAAAGCAATAAATTGTGCCGCTTGTCCCGATGAAACAGCTAATGCCGCAACACCACCTTCGAGCGCAGCAATACGTTTTTCGAAAACGTCGGTTGTTGGATTCTGAATTCTTGTGTAGATGTTACCAAATTCTTTCAAAGCAAATAAATTTGCTCCGTGTTCGGCATCATTAAATACATAAGAAGATGTTTGATAAATTGGAACAGCGCGAGAGCCTGTTGTTGAATCTGCTTCTTGACCTGCGTGTACTTGTAAAGTATCGAAATGTAATTGTTTTTCTGTTGACATAATAAAATTGTTTTGAATGTGAGTATGATTAATAAATAATAGGGTAGGTTAGTTAGCTAAAATTAGCAGCTGCACATTCGAATTTTACTATTGATACAATTATAGATGCTCTGAAGCAGGACGCCGTGTCCAAAAGAATGTTTTTTAGAATTGTACTTCATCTTTAAAAAAAAATATTCATTTCTAACTACACTTTGTAGTTTTATATTTGATGTGAAATTAGAATAATTTTCTAAATAATAAAATTTATTATTTATTTTCAGAAAATAAATCTATAAAATTAGTTTATAAAGAATATTAACACATAAAAGATAAAAAAATCTCTTTCAAAATCTATAAAAGCTAATTAAATAGAATAATATTTGAAGTAAAAAAGAAGATATTAGGTAGAAAATAAAAAAAGGAGATCAAAATTGATCTCCTTTTATGTTTTTATGATAAAAAAATAATTAGTTAGCTAAAACGATTACTTTATTATTGTTCATTTCAATTGTTCCTCCTTTGATATCTAACAATAATGTAGACTCATTAGATGGAGAACTATAAACTTTGCCAGATTGATTATCAAAATCTTCGAAAGTTTTTGTGTGAACTTTAATTTTGATTGTTCCTTCACCTAAAGTTGCAACGATAGGAGCGTGGTTGTTTAGTAGCTGAAATTCACCATCTTTTCCTGGTAATGTAACAGCATCTACTTCACAGTCAAAAACTACGTGTTCTGGAGTAATAATTTGTAAGTGCATAATCCTATTGTTTTAAAAAAAAGAGTACTTAGTAACTTTTAGAGTAAAAGAAACGTAAGCACTCTTTCTATATTGTTATATAAAATATTATTTAACTTCTGCTAACATTTTTTCTCCAGCTTCAATCGCTTCTTCGATTGTACCGCGTAAGTTGAATGCAGCTTCAGGATATTGATCAACTTCACCATCTAAAATCATGTTGAATCCTTTGATTGTATCTTTGATATCTACTAAAACACCTGGGATACCTGTAAACTGTTCTGCAACATGGAATGGTTGAGATAAGAAACGTTGGATACGACGTGCACGGTGTACAACTAATTTATCCTCTTCTGATAACTCTTCCATACCTAAAATCGCAATAATATCTTGTAAAGCATTGTAACGTTGTAAGATTTCTTTTACACGTTGTGCTGTTTCATAATGTTCTTTACCAATAATTGCTGGTGATAAGATACGAGACGTAGAGTTCAATGGATCTACCGCTGGGTAAATACCTAATGAAGCAATTTTACGATCTAATACTGTTGTAGCATCTAAGTGCGCGAAAGTCGTAGCTGGCGCAGGGTCAGTTAAATCATCGGCTGGTACATATACTGCTTGTACAGATGTAATAGATCCGTTTTTAGTAGATGTAATACGCTCTTGCATAGCACCCATTTCAGTCGCTAATGTTGGCTGATAACCTACGGCTGATGGCATACGTCCTAATAAGGCAGAAACCTCAGAACCTGCTTGTGTAAAACGGAAGATATTATCTACGAAGAATAATACGTCACGTCCTTGACCTTGTCCATCTCCATCACGAAAATACTCAGCTAATGTTAAACCTGTTAAAGCAACACGAGCACGTGCACCTGGAGGTTCATTCATTTGTCCGAAAACGAAAGCAGCTTTAGACTCTTTCATGTTTTCACTGTTTACTTTAGATAAATCCCAAGATCCACCTTCCATAGAGTGCATGAAATCTTCACCGTAATTAATTAATCCAGCTTCAATCATCTCACGCATTAAGTCATTACCTTCACGAGTACGCTCTCCAACACCAGCGAATACAGATAAACCTCCGTGTCCTTTCGCGATGTTATTCATTAACTCCTGAATTAATACTGTTTTACCCACTCCGGCACCACCAAATAAACCAATTTTACCACCTTTTACGTATGGCTCTACTAAGTCAATTACTTTAATACCTGTAAATAAAACTTCTGCAGATGTTGATAATTCTTCGAATTTTGGAGCTGGGCGGTGAATAGGTAAACCGTTTTCTTTGTCTAAATTCCCTAAACCATCAATAGCATCTCCAACTACATTAAATACACGTCCTTTGATGTTTTCTCCAATAGGAACCATAATTGGTTTTCCTAAAGCGATAACTTCTTGACCTCTTTGTAAACCATCAGAACTATCCATTGCGATACAACGTACAGTATCTTCACCAATGTGTTGCTCAACTTCAAGAATTAATGTTTCTTTTCCTTGACGAGGAACCTCTAGTGCATCATAAATATTTGGAAGGCCTTCTGCGTTATCAAAAATAACGTCAATTACAGGTCCAATAACCTGTGCAATCTTACCTTTCTTTTGATTTGCCATTATATGTAATGATTTAGTTTATTTTATTTGGGTGCAAAGGTAAGTTAAAAACATTGTATAATTTATATACTTTTTAAGATTTTTATCATAATATTTTGATTAGTAATAAGAATATGACAAATTAAGGAACTCTAAAAAGAAAATTGTCATTCGATTTGAAAGCCTTAAATTTGTCCAAAATCATTTTTTGTGAAAGTCATTCAATCACTCAATCATATTAAAACAATCAAACGTCCAGTAGTTACTTTAGGTATGTTTGATGGTGCACACATTGGTCATCAAAGTATTTTAAATCAATTAAATAAAATTGCCAAAGAAATTGATGGAGAAAGTGTATTGATTACATTTAATCCACATCCTCGAATGGTTTTGCAACCAAATTGTGATCTTAAGTTTTTGACAACTTTAGAAGAGAAAGAAGCCATTTTGCGCCAATTTGGATTAAAAAATTTAGTAATTCAAGAGTTTACACGAGATTTTTCACAAGTAACTTCTGTAGAATTTGTTAAAAATTTTTTAGTTGATCAATTACATATTGATACTTTAGTTATTGGGTATGATCATCATTTCGGAAAAAATAGAGAAGGAAATTTTGAGCAATTACAAATCCTTTCCAAAGAATATGGTTTCAATTTGATTCAGTTGCAAGCTGTCGAAGAAAATGAAGTCGCAGTAAGTTCTACAAAAATTAGAAATGCCTTAATCGAAGGAAATATAGGATATGCAAACAAAGCGTTAAACTATCATTATCCGCTTTCTGGAGAAGTTGTTCATGGTGATAAAATTGGACGTACACTTGGTTTTCCTACCGCTAATTTACAAATCGATCCTAATAAATTGATTCCAAAAGATGGCGTTTATGCTGTTGATGTTTTTGTGGATAATCAAAAATATTTAGGTTTGTTAAGCATAGGATTTAGAGAAACAGTTACCAATTCTCGAGAACATAGAGTAGAAGTGAATATTTTGGATTTTGATCGAGAAATTTATGGAGAAACAATCCGTCTTGAATTTTTAAGTCATTTACGAGATGAAAAGAAATTTGATTCGTTAGATGATTTAATTTCTGCGATGAATCAAGACAAAGGAAATGCAATAAAATTATACGGAAATAAGTAAAAAAGGTTCGCTAAAGCGAACCTTTTTTACTTATTTCTATTTATTATAATACTTGAAAATTTCTTTTTTATTCTTTTCCAGAACACCTAAAAGCGTTGCATCAACCTTTGGTTCGTTAGTTGTTAAAACAATTTTATCTGTCACTTTTTCGAACGTAATAATAAGATCATTCGTTGTACTTTCAAACATTATTTTATCTTTCGATTTCTTCTGTAATTTAAAATTAGTACGTAAAATATCTGTTTTTACTGTAAATTTTAATGGTTTATAAACAATCGAAGATTTGTCAACAGCTGCTTTTTTAGGAGCTACCTCTAAAACAGAAGCTGTTTCTAACGACATATTCGTAGCACGTTCTTCCGCTATAACCCTCATTTTCATAACATCAGAAGTATCTTTTAGTTTAGAAACACCTCTAATTACAACACCTGAAGCTTTTCCAGCTAATTTATCTGAAATAACAGAATCTTTCAAATATCCCAAATTTTGACTACTTGCTTTAGCATATTGTTCTTCTTTTTCTATGGAATCTAAAACCTTAGAACGAGCTTCCATTGCTTGCGGTGCTGATAAAGTAACTGGAGCATTTGGAGCAGACGCTTTAGATAATTGAGGAAAATATCCTTCGTCAGCAATTGCATCAGCAGAATGCCCTTCGATTACTTTATAAACAGGATCTTTTGTAACCTTATCATTCTTCACTATTTCTAGAGGTTTTTCCAAATCTTTATCTTTCGATTCTAAAACCACTATTTCCTCTTGTTCAGCAGGTGATTGCTCAATAACTGGAGCATTTGTTTTGACAATTTCAAGTGAATTTTCTCTATTTTCAGTATTAATATTTTCAATAAAAAGCACAAAGTAAGGAATCGCAATCAACGCGAAAACAGCAGCAGAAAACCATACACTCGAAACAAATTCGCGAATAGGTTTCTTTTTCTTTTCCTCATTCTGCAAACCAGATTCAATACGCTTCCAAACCAAATCTCTCGGTTTTTCGCCGACAGTTTCGTTACTTCTTTTTCGAAATAATTCTTCTATTGGATCGTTTGTGTTCACGATAAATTTGATTTTATATATTCGTTCTTACTTAACATTCTCTTCAATTTCGTTTTCGCTAAATTGAGTTGCGATTTCGATGTTCCTTCTGTAATACCCAAACTTTCGGCAATTTCTTTGTGCTTATATCCCTCAATAACGTAGAGGGTAAACACGAGACGGCAACCTTCAGGCAAATAGTCGAGGAGTTTCATTACATCATCTTCTTCTATTTGTTGCGAAGCTTCTTGATTAGATGAAATAGAAGAGGAGTAATCATCAACATTGAGATGAAAAATTTTATTTTTACGTAGCTCCATCAAACATTCATTAATCATAATTCTTCGCATCCATCCTTCAAAACTTCCTTCGAACGAATAATTTTGAAGATTCTGAAAAATCTTCAAAAATCCTTTTACCAACGCATCTTCCGCTTGTTGAATATCGGTAAAATAACGTTTACAAACCGCAAAAAATCGCGCATCATATTTTTCATAAAGCAGCCGCTGTGCTTTCGAATCATTGTTGACACAAGCTTTTATGAGTTGTTTTTCGTCCAAAATACTTTTTCTTTCTTACTGTTTAGATGCGAAAATTACGCTTATGGTTGTTTTGATAGCGTAAAATATTTGTTAAAGTTCTGAAAACTTATTTATTAAACATAAAAAAAGTCGCTACATAAGCGACTTTTTAAATTATTTTTTTATAAATTTTTTCGTTATTCTTTTATTATCTTGAGTTAATTGGATAATGTAAACACCATGTTTAAGTTTGCTAACATCAATTTGTTGATTATTTGTTGAGTTATGTTCAACTATTTGTCCAATAATATTTGAAATCTTATATTCAATTTTACTTTTAGAACTTGAAGCTATATTTAATATTTCTTGTACTGGATTTGGGTATATTATAAAATCAACTTTATCTAAATCACCAACTCCTAAAGTTTTTTCAAAAATAGCTTTTACAGAAAAATTATGTGAAGGATTAATTATAATTTTTTGATCCTTCGATTCTAAATCACCTTCCCAATGAGAAAATTTATAGCCTGGTAATGCAATTGCTTCTAATGTTACTGGAATAGATTTAAAATAATCTCCACTCCAATTTTGATAATCTTCTTCAATACCAACTGTTGAATTATTGATTTCAATCGTATTAACTTTTACGAAACCTTGCTCTTTGTTATTTATTCTAGTTGTTAATTTATAATTTCCTTCAAGATTAAAGAAATTAGACAAATGTTCTTTTTGATATTGTGGTCTATTTCTAGCAAAATTTCTAGTTTTTTCTATGTAATTATTCCAATCCTCTACAGAGCCTATCATTTTCCATCGATCAATATGTTCTTGCATTTCTGGTTCCAAAGCCTGTTTCATTTTATCAATAATCTTTATAACTCTATCTGGAATGAAAGTTGTATTCAATAAATCAGAAAATCTATTAATAAATCTATTTTTAAATTCTCTATTCTTTAATAATTTTACAAAATGAAGATTATAATGATTAGATTCAGGGGTAATATTTGTATCCGTCGCATTGTATATTGAATTTACTTTGTACTTCTCATCATTAGGAAACATTCCTAAATCTGTATCTTTTAATACCCAACGCCATTTTCCATCATGACCATATGGAGCATTTACATCATAGTCTACTTTTTTTCTCCAAAACTCATTATTATTAGCTGGCCAATCATCATTACCAATATAAATTTCTGTTAAGAAATAGTCAATTAAATTATCAAAATCAATTTTTCTTGATACATAATTATAATTTTCAGACGTTGTTAAGTCATTATTTTCAATAAAATTCATCAACTCTTTATACGCTATTGGATCTCCAATATCACCATAACCTTCGTTTTCTAAAAAGTCAATTTCATTTTCTTTTATATTATATATACGCTCAAAATATTTCTCATCAAATCTTTCTCTTAAATTAAAGACACCATAATATTCAGAATTTACAAATACAACACTTGGAGAATATTCTTGTGTTTCAAAATTCAAATGTTTTGTAAGAGTCTGAATCAAAGCATCTTTATACATTGTAAAGTAAGTGTCATTACCAGAATTTCGAAGAATTAATCTTTTAAATTTATTATAATCATAATCTTTAAAAAAATTATAATTTAAAGAGTTTTTACTATAATCTGATTTCGCATAAAATCTAAATGATTTATTACGATAGCTTCTAGTCGCATTTCCATGATTTCTAATCCCTATTGTTTGATGAATTACTTCTTCATTATTATCAAAAATTGATAAGAATACTTTTCTTTCACTTTCTTTTCCTGATTGTTGATAATTAGCAATCGTATTATATATTGCTTCTTTATCAGGATTTGCAATTCTCCAATCATCAAAAGTTTTTCCTGCTACCCATAGACCATTTTTATAACCAAATAATTCTTCTGCATCAATAGAAATTGAAAATATTGGCAATGTATAATTAAAACTATTTTTATTATTAACAAAAAAAGTTTTTGATATTGTTTCAGATGAATTATCATTACTTACAGCTTTTGCTTTAATGACAAAACTCTTTTTAATTAAGTGAGAGGGAAAATACGGATTATTGTCAAATGTTGTAGAAATATTTGATAATACATTATCTTCTTTAGTTCTATCATAAATCTTGATAGGTTTTTCGTAAAGAAATGATTTCATTTCTGATTCATAAAATTCATAAGGAAGTTCCCCTATATTTTGTGGGTATCTTTTCTTGTATTGGTATACTTTTCCGTTCAGATTATTTATATCTGGTTCAGATCCATCAATTGTATAAATAATTGTTAATGAAGAGTCTTCATGACTGATAGTCAAGTCAAAGTCATCATCATAAAAGCCACTTTCACTTGAAAATACAGGTGTAGTCAATGATTGACCTAAGACAAAACTTGTAAAGTAAAAAAAAAGAAGAGTATGTATTTTCCTCATATATTTTATTGTTTTTTTTCAAAAATAAAACTTATTCCATAAAAAAACCTGATATAAATATTTATATATCAGATTTTCATGTATTATAGAAGGATTCTAATTAATTATTATCCCACTAACTTGTGTTTTACTAGATATTCTGCGATTTGAACCGCATTTGTAGCTGCTCCTTTACGTAAATTATCTGCAACAATCCAACAGTTTAATGCATTTGGTTGAGATAAATCACGACGAATACGACCTACAAAAACATCGTCTTTCCCTTCTGAATAGAATGCCATTGGATAGGTATTTGTATCTGGATTATCTTGTACTATTACACCTTCTTGTTCTGCTAATAATTTGCGAACTTCGCCTAAATCAAAATCATTTTCAAATTCAATATTTACAGACTCCGAATGTCCTCCTTGCACAGGAACACGAACTGCAGTAGCTGTAATATTCATTTCTTCCACACGCATAATCTTACGCGGTTCACGTGTTAATTTTAATTCTTCTTTTGTATAACCTGTTTCTTCATCAAAAACATCACAATGAGGCAATGCATTTTTGAAAATTTGATATGGATAAACTTTCGCAACGTCACGTCCTTCAATTTCTCCATTCAATTGCTCCACAGCATCTTTTCCAGTTCCTGTAACCGATTGATATGTAGAAACAACCACACGTTTTATTCCGTATTTTTTATGTAAAGGATTAAGAACCATTACCAACTGAATTGTAGAACAGTTAGGGTTTGCAATGATTTTATCATTTGTTGTTAAAATATCTGCATTGATTTCTGGTACAATCAACGGACAATTAGGATCCATTCTCCAAGCTGATGAGTTATCTATTACAGTTGTTCCAACTTCTGCAAACTTAGGCGCCCACTGTTTGGAAGTTTCTCCTCCTGCTGAAAAGATTGCGATATCTGGTCGCATTTCTACAGCATCCTGCATTGATACAATTTTGTACTCTTTCTCTTTGTACTCTATAGTTTTTCCTATTGATCTTTCTGATGCTACTGGTATAATTTCAGTGATTGGAAAATTTCTTTCTTCCAAAACTTGGAGCATAACTCTGCCGACCATTCCGGTAGCGCCTACGACTGCTATTCTCATTTGTTAATTAAATAATATATTAAAAAATTTTGAATTGCTAATTTACTGATTATTTTGATACATTTTTCTCTATTTCATCGGTTTAGAGATAAAATTGATATGATATATTTTATGTAATGATATTAATTCAGGTTTTTGAAGCTCTCCTTGAATTAAAATTTATAAAACTCTTTTTTAGAAGAATTTTAAACATAAAAAAAGTGGAACAATATGTTCCACTTTTTTTTATAATTGTATAAAAATATCTTTTTTTGAGAATTATTTTTTGATGATTTTTTGGATTCTTGTTACTCCTTTATCATCTTTTACTCTTAAGAAATAAACTCCTGTAGATAATTTTGATGTATCAACTTTTCCATCTTTAGAGAATTTAACTGGAATTACACGTCCTGTTACGTCTGCAACAGTTACATCTGCAACCTTAGATCCTTCTAATTTAATATTAACTTCTGTTGTTGCAGGATTTGGATATACAGCTAATTTTGTAGATCCTAACTCAACTGTTCCCATAGTTTCTGTACTACCTGTTACGTGAAAAATATATGAAACTTCATAGCTAGATAAATTTGTTGGAGCTGTATTTGTTCCTCCTGAAACACAACCTGTTCCAGGCCATCCAAGATAAGTAGGATGTGTTTGCCCTTTTTTATTATTACCAACCATAACTCCTCCTTCTAAATACTGAGTTCCTACTTCAACTCCAGTTATAACAGCTACAGCTAATTTATTTCCTGCTTTAATAGTTTCTTGAGGCTCTAATAATTCTAATTCAACAACTTCAAATTCATCAACAGTAAAATTATGTGCTGCATAACCACTTCCCATACCTGCTGTAATATTAGCAAAAGTATAAGCACCTGCAAATTGAGAAAAAGCAACTTCTGCAGAGTTATTATCATCTCCCATTCCTGCTCCAGCAACAGTAACTGATTTTATCTCAAAATCTGAATCAATTCCATAATCCTTCTTTAAATCATATAATCTAGACCAAGCATTTGTAATAACCTGACCTTGTTGAGAACAAGAAAGAAGAGAGTTATCAAATGTATTTCCATCCTTATACTGAATTAATGTATAATCTTGACTCGCTAAATTATTATTAGAATTAATTACAGTTTTTTCTGCTAAACCTTGAGCTTTTAAAGATTTAATTTCATTACTATTTTGAGCAAAGGTAACAGACGACAATGCAACAATTGATAAAAGAGTAAAAATTTTCTTCATAATTATTAATTTTTAGTGTTATTTTTTTTTAATTATGGAATAAAACTAAACAATAATAATTCAAATACAAAATTTTTAACACAAAAAAATAAAAAACCCACAATAACAACGATTGTGGGTTAAATAAACCTTAATATGATTTATCTCTTATTTTTAAGCAAACTCGTTATAAGCAGCTTTTAAGTTTTCAGCAATAGCATCTGCAGAATGTCCTTCAATATGATGGCGCTCTAACATATGTACTAATTCACCATCTTTGAACAAAGCAACAGCTGGAGAACTTGGAGGAAACGGAGCAAAAAACTCACGAGCTTTAGCAACTGCATCAACATCAAATCCTGCAAAAACTGTTGTTAAATGTGCTGGAACTTTTTCATTATCCAAAGACATTACAACTCCCGGTCTTGCTGCACCTGCTGCACAACCACAAACACTATTTACCATTACTAAAGTTGTTCCTTCTTGTTTGATTGCTGCTTCTACTTGTTCTGGAGTAGTTAAATCTTCAAAACCATTAGAAGTTAACTGAGCCTTCATTGGCATTACTATTTCTGCTGGATACATATTCTTCTTTTTTTGTTTTTAATAAAAATTAATTATTTTCAAAGTTACATAATTCTAAAACTTTTTAGAATACTTACTTTTGCAGTTACAAATTTACGTAGAATTTAGCAATATGAAATTGACTTTTGGTAAGAATGAGAAACTTAAAAGCAGGAAAGCATTCGATGAATTATTTTCTGATGGAAAAACATTTGTTTCTCATCCAATACGATTCGTCTACAAAATCAAACCAAAAGAAGATTACAATATTAGAGTAGGAGTGAGTGTTTCGAAGAAAAAATTTAAACACGCTGTTGATCGAAACTTATTAAAACGTCGCTCTAAAGAAGCTTACCGATTAAATAAATTATTAATCGAAACTTCAGAAGAATATTCGATTGATTTGGTTATGATTTATACTTCGACAAAACAGCAATCATTTGAGAGAATAGAAGAAGCTGTACAAATTTTATTAGAAAAGTTAAACCAAGCAATACAAACAAAAAAAGATTAATCTAATAATCAGATTAATCTTTTTTTATAATTTAATAAAGCTCATTCTATTTCTTAAGATTTGCTTGCAGTTTGAAAAAACTAAAGTAAACTGATACTAAAATTAATCCACAAACTGAAGCTCCAATTCCTAAAACGCTACGAAAGTTTTCTTCAGCTAAAATTCCAGCTTTATAATCCATCACATATAGGTTGTAACCTAATCCAATCAACAAAACAATTGTCGCGATATAAATATATGTTTTCATTTGATAATGAATTTTTAAATTTTAATTTCATTCATAAATAATGCTCCAAGATTTGATGTAAATAATTTTATTGCTATCGATAACAAAATTACTCCAAATACTTTTTTTAGCACCGACAAAACTCCAGGACCTAACCATCTTTCTAATTTTCCTGCGAATTTCAGCACCAAATATACGATTAACATATTTAATATAATCGCTATCACAATGTTAATATCTGCAAATTGAGAACGAAGAGAAAGTACTGTTGTTAAAGATCCTGCTCCTGCAACTAACGGAAATGCAATAGGAACAATAGATGCAGAGTTAGATTCTACACCTTTTTGAATTTCAATTCCTAAAATCATTTCAAGAGCAATGATAAAAATCACAAAAGCTCCTGCTACTGCAAACGATTGTACATCTACACCAACTAATTTCAAAATCTTGGTTCCAAAAAATAAAAAAGAAATCATCAATATTCCTGCTGCAATAGATGCCTTTTCAGATTGAATATGTCCTACCTTGCTTCGTATTGAGACAATAATTGGAATACTCCCAAGTATATCAATAACAGCAAAAAGTACGGCAAACGTCGTTCCAATTTGATTAATTGAAATTTTATCAAAAAAAGATGTAATGTTACTCATTATTTATTAGTGCTTTTAATAATTAGTTCATACAAAAATAGAAGATTTTAGTAACTAATATCTATAAATTATAATAAATACATTTAGTTTTCCAACCAATTCTTAAAATCTGATACTTTTTCTCTACTTACAATCATATCTTGTTCATTATAAGTATTTAAAATTATTTTCAATCTTGAATTAGAATACATTGTAATTTCTTTTATTGAATCAATTTGGATAATTTGACTTCTATTAATTCTGAAAAATTTTTTAGGATTCATTTGCTCTTCAACCTTATCTAATGAGAAGTCTATTAAATAATTCTTCTTCTCTTTTGTATGAATATAAGTTGCTTTACTTTCACTAAAAAAGCATTCAATATTTTCTGTTTCTATTATTTTAATTGAAGTTCCAATCTTTATCGAAAAACGTTCTTTAAACTTTTCTACTTGATTATTCGTAAAAAGATTTTTTAATTCATTCAAATCAAAACTTGAGGACGAACTCTGAAATTGCTTTTCAAACTTTTCTATTGCAAACTTTAACTCTTCTTCATCAACAGGTTTCAACAAATAATCGATCGAATTTAATTTGAAGGCTTTCAAAACGTACTCATCATAAGCTGTTGTAAAAATAATGGCTGAAGAAATATCAACTTTATTAAATATTTCGAATGATAAACCATCTGATAATTGAATATCTAAGAAAATTAAATCTGGATTAGGATTATTTTGTAACCATTTAATACTCTCTTCTACTGAATGTAGCATTTCATGAATTCCATAGCCCAATTTCTCTACTCGTCTTTTCAATAAACGAGCAGCAGGTTTTTCATCTTCTATAATTAGTATTTTCATTTCTTATTTATTGCCATTTCTGGTTTTGTTCTTTCTCGAATATTTCTTTGGCTTTTCGTTCTTCCCAACCAGAACCATAAGCAAAAACTTTTACAGCATTCAATGCGACCGCTAATCCCCAACCTAAAACTGGCCAATAAAACCACCAATGTTTAGGACTAGTAAAGTAATTAAGTAAAAAGAAAAATATACTCATTACAATATAAGTTCCCAAATGTGTATAGAATTTTTTCAACTCTTTTGCGCGTTCTATCGCGCGTTGATAAGCTTGTTGTTCGTCAATATTTTGTGTGTTCATAATTGTGTTTTTTTGAGTTAATATTGGAAGTTCAACTCGAAATATTTGTTCATTTTTTTCGATATTCACTTCTCGGTTTGAGATTAATTGATAACGATTTATTATATTTTTTAAACCAATTCCAGTCGAATCTTTGATTGTTTCTTTGAGTTGTAAAGAGTTTTCAACAATTAAATAATTATCCTTTTTATAAATCTTAATTTTCAAAGGTTTTTGATCTGATACAATATTATGTTTTATTGTATTTTCTAATAGAATTTGTAATGAAAGCGGAACTATAAATTCAGTTTCAGGGAAATTTGTTTGTTCAATTTCAAAATCAATACTATTCTCAAAACGCAATTTTAGTAAGTTGACATAAGTTCTTGCAAAACTTATCTCTTCCTGAATTGGTACTACTTCTTTATCTTTTTGTTCTAAAACATAGCGATAAATCTTGGAAAGTGAAGTCGTAAAATCTATTGCATTATCAGGGTTTTCTTCAATCAAACCAGTTAAAACATTTAAACTATTAAATAGAAAATGTGGATCTAATTGACTTTTTAAAGTTTCAAATTGTGCTGTAGCTGTTTCTGCTTTTGTTGATTCGAGAACAATTTTACGTTCTAATTTATTTTTCTTTCTATCAATAAGAAAAAATAAAAACAAAAAGAAAACTGTAATTACAGCAACTAATAAATAGTTTATCGTTTGATCATAGAAAATATATTTCTGCAAAAGTTGATTTGCAAATTTTACAAACACATAATATAATACCAAAGTATAGAAAATAGAGCGTATAAAATATTTTCTAATAATGTTTTCGGGTTTTGAAGTGTTTGGTAAATCTATTCTATAATCATTAAAGACACTTGTATTCACAAAGGATGCAGCTATACTGAATGAAAAATATCCGATAAAATATTTGATGGCTTCTGGATGAAAAAATTGATTGATTGTAATATTTGGTGAAGTGAAAAATATCACACTATAAATCAAAATATTAACAATAAATAAAATAGCAACATTACGAAGAATTAATTTTTTATCAGAAACAATTATTCCTTGTGTAAACTTGTAAATAACAAATCCTAAGGCTATAAATCTTGCAGAATGACCAACTAGATTTCCTAATTCATAAGATGAAGTTATAGGATAAATTGATTCATTTGTATTCAAAATAAATACAAGTAATGCCAATGTAATTAAAATAGAAAATATTATTATTAATCTTTTATTATATGAATCCATATCAAGCAATTAAATTAATTAACCAACAAATAACTTCGTGAATAAACTGTGCAACTAAAGCTATCATTATTGTGCGTTTTTACATTCGTTATTCAACAAGGCTTCGGCACGATCTTTTCCCCATTTCGGTTCATTATTTTTTGGCTTTTCAGCATCAAATAAAGCTAAAGATTTTTTTACATTTTTACAATCTTGTGTAAGATCCATTCCGCTATATTTTGCCGCATTGATATTAAACTCGGCCAAACCTAAAACAGAACGTGGATTATTTGAATTTAATATTTTATTCATATCTGATTCGAAATTATTTTGTGCAAACGTTGATTTTGAAAGTAAAACTGTAGTTGTTAAAAGCATGGTTTTCATTTTCCTGTTTTTTGTTAAACCAAAGTTCTGCTAATCACAATCAAAAAGGAATTAATAATTACCGAATTGTTATTTTTTAAGGATGAATTGTAGAAACAATAAAAGGGATAATTCAATTATTGAAATTATCCCTTTTATGATATATAAAAAAACTTGAAATTTATTTTCTCATCAATTCTTCTACTACATTTTGTGTTGCTTCGAATACTTCATCTAAATTTTGATTTAATCCTCCAAACGCATATTTAGCTTGTCTTGCATTATTCAACAATAATTTCCATTGTTCAACGGCTAATCTGTTTACTCCTTTTTCTAATAATACATTTTCAATTATTCCATCTGAAAAGTGAGCTAAATCTATATTTGTTTTTTTCATTGCAACATTGCACAAAATATTTTCTTGCAACTGATAAAAATCTTTCTGATCTTCTGTATTGATTTTCTGTTTTAATTCTTCTAATTCTGCAGAAATTAAATTAGAATTAATTATTGGTTTTTCAACTAAAGTAAATTTTTGAGTTTCAGTTTTTGATTGAAAATTTTCAACTTTTTTCTGCTCATTAATTGGTTTTACTTTAGATTCAATATTTTTTTCTACCAGTTTATTTTTCTTTCTCATTAAGAATAAACTTCCTAAACTCAGAGCAATTACACTACCTGTCAGCCAGAGCCAACCACTTTTTCCTTCTTTTACATCATTTTTAATTTCATCTATTTTATCCGAAATTGTAGAATCAGAAGATGAGTTAGAGACTAAATTAGTTGTTCCATTGTTCGATTGGTTAGAACCAGAAACACTTAAGTTAATTGAATCGGATTTTAAGGTAATATACTTTTCTTTTGCAGGATCAAAATAGCTAAATTCTACTGGCGAAATGGTATATTCTCCTCCATAATTAGGAACAAGAACAGTCTGTTCAGCAATTTTGCCTTTCATACCTGTATCGTATGTTTTGTAGGCATCACGTTTTTTAGGCGCAAATTTTTCTAAATTTTTGGGTGTATTTATTTCCGGTAGATTTATTGTATTAAAATTACCTGTTCCTATTATTTCTACATCAAAATTTACACTTTCATTTGTTGAGACTTCTTTTTTATCAACCGAAGCATTCATTTTAAATTGTCCAACTGCTCCACTAAAGTTTTTTGGGCGCCCTTCTTCTGGTAATGCTTTTGCATTGATTACAACAGAATTACTTCGCACTTCTACAGGTTCTGCTCCATATGTTGTAGGCAAAACTACATCTACTGAAAAAGGATCAATTTCTATTTTACCTGGTTTTTGAGGAAAAACATAATAACGAGCTATTTCTTCAGAAAAATATTGTTTTCCTCCTACAATTTCTTGTTTTATATTTTCTGGAGAACTTTTGACAATTTTTGGACTTAATCCATCTAAGTTGCCTTGACGAAAGTTTTGTTTACGATTAAGATAGGATAAATCTTTAACATATAATTTTACTGATAAACCAACTTGTTCGTTAACATACGGATTCGTTTTCGATACTTTACTTTGTAAAAAAACTGGCTGTGATGTACTACTCTTAAAATTATTATGTACTAACCCTGATCCTTTCACTACAACATCAACAGGCTTTGATGTATAAGTTTTTCCATTAATTACTATTTTGGCTGAACCAACTCGATATTTACCTTCTTTTTCAGCTACAAAAGCTAAGACAATTCCATCTTCGATAATGCCTCGACCATTCACATACGAAACGTTTTGCGAGCGTTGCTCACCAACAATCTGTAATCCTTTATGTTGCGGATATTTCATTGGTTGATCTATAGTATAACTATCAGTATTCGACTCAATAAAAAATCCCACACTAAATGCCTCTCCTAAACTGACTTGCGTTTTTTCTGCATCAGATTTAAAAGAAATTTGTTGTGCTAACGCTGTAATAGACGTTAAGGCAAACATTAAAAAGCTATTGAACACTCTTGCCGTTATCATTACCAATCCTTAGATGTTGTTGTTCGTTGTTTTTCCGCTTTTTGCTGAATAATTTTTCTTTGTGTTTTGGCTTCCTGATTTTGTAATGCTTTTAGAAGACCATCACCCAAATTATTCTTTGCATTATCTTGTTCTTTTCCTTCTCCGTTATTTCCTTGCTTTATCTCAGGAGACGAATCATTTCCTTGTCCTTTATTATTTCCATTTTCACCTCCAGCTTTTGGATTTCCTCCTTGATTTTGCTGTTTTTGTTGATCAGATTGTTGATTTTGAGATTGACTCTGATTTTGTTTTTGGTTATTTTGGTTTTGCTGATTCTGTTTATTCTTATTTTGTTGCTGATTCTGTTGATCGTCTTTATTTTGTTGGTTCTGATCCTTGCTATCCTTATTATTCTGATCTTTCTGCTTTTCACGCTCCTTCTCTAACATTTTTTTTGCTAGTGCATAATTGTAGCGAGTAGCATCATCTTTTGGATCGTTTTTTAGTGCTTGTTTATAATTATCAACTGCATTTTGATAATCTTTTTCTTGCATAAAAGCATTTCCTAAATTATGATAAGCTAAATGTTTATCATTTTTTGTTTTGGAAATTTCAGCAGAACGTTTGTAGTGAGCTATACTTTCTTTATATCGTTTCTGTTGAAACAAAGCATTCCCTAAATTATAATTTGCTTTTACAGAAGTCGGATCTTCCATTGTAGCTTTTTTGTAAGCATATTCTGCATTATCAAATTTTCCTTTCTGATAATACTCATTTCCTTCAATAATGTAGCTTTTCGTTTTCGATTGACTATAACCAAAAACCGATAAAAGCATTATTCCTAAAAATCCTATTTGTTTTAAAAAGTACATCATTTTACCATACAAACTTACTATTTCTTTTTGTTAAAAATCTTATATTCAGATGTTAATAATTCCACAAAAAGTAAACAAACCGCTACCGCTAAAAACCACTGATAAATATGATTCATATCTCTTGTTGTAGAGTTTGCTATTTCATTTTTATCTAGTCTAGCTTTATACATTGATAATGCGGACAATGCATCTTGCGTATTATCTAAATGAATATAGGTTCCACTTGTGTCTTGTGCTAATTCTCGAAGGTTTTTGTCTTCTAATTTTGTAATAACTGTAGAACCTGTTTCGTCCTTTTTATAGTCTTCAGCGTATCCATTATAATACATCGGAATTGGTGCTCCTTTTTCAGTACCTACACCAATCGTTACAATATGAATTCCATTATCTTTTGCTATTTTTACAGCTTGACTAACTGTATTTTCATTGTCTTCTCCATCAGAAATTAAGACAATTAATTTACTTGTATTTACAGATCCTTTGAATGTTTTTGCTGCTTCCTGAATTGCATTTAAGTAATTAGTTCCTTGATTTGAAATTAACTCTGTATTAACATTTTGTAAATAACTTTCGATAGCAGCATAATCATTTGTCAACGGAGAAATCGTATAAGCATTAGCAGCAAAAGCAACTAAGGATGCTCTATCTCCTCCCAATTGTCCTAGTGTTTCGGTAATTAATTTCGTAGCTTTCTCTAATCGAGAAGGAGCAACGTCTTGAGCATTCATACTAGATGAAAGATCAAGCAAAAAAACCATATCTATTCCTTCTCTTTTAACTTGTACATCTCTTTCTCCATAAAGAGGATCCATTAATGAAATTACAATTAAAAAGAGGGCAATACAAAAAGTTACTATTTTAAATCCATAACGTTTTGAAGAAGTAATCGGAAAGACAAAGGGAAATAATTCTTTATCAGCAAAAGTTTTCTTTACACGTTCACGCCATTGAAATACTGTTATCGATAAAAAAATAACAATAAACAATAAAATCATCAACCAAATATTATGTAATTCTCCCCACTGCATTAGATTAATTCTTTAAAAAGTGTTCTTCGTAAAATTGCTTCTAATACCAATATTATAAAAGCTGGTAACAGAAAACGTGCAAATAATTCAGTATAATTATAATATTTAACTTCGTTAATTTCTGTTTTTTCAAGTTTGTCAATTTCATTATAAATTTTCTTCAAACTTTCATTATTCGTGGCACGAAAATATAAGCCTCCAGTTTTATCGGCTACTTCTGTCAATAGTTTTTCATCAATTTGTACTGGACGCATTTCAAAAACATAATCTCCTAACATATCATAACCTACAGGCATTGGTGCCATTCTGTTTGATCCAATTCCTATTGTATAAACTTTAATTCCTTTATCTCTCGCAATATCAGCAGCCTGTCTAGGAGATAGATACATTAAATCTCCTGAAGGATTTACACTTTCAACTCCATCTGTAATCAAAATAACAACTTTAGATTTTGCTTTACTATTTTTAAGGTGATTTACTGCCGTTGCAAGGCCAATACCAATAGCTGTTCCATCTGCTAAACTACCTGAATGCAACATTTCAATTTCTTGTGTTAAAACATCACGATCTGTTGTTAATGGAACACGTGTCAAAGCTTCTCCAGAATATTCAACTAAACCAACTCGGTCTGTTTTTCTTCCAAGCGAAAAATCTTTCGCAACTTCTTTTAGAGCTGTTAAACGATCTGGTTTCAAATCTCTCGCTAACATACTCAGCGATGTATCTACTGTTAATAAAATATCAACTCCTTCATCCGATTTTATTTTAGTTGTAACATCGACATAACGAGGACGAGCTAGAGCTACAATACACAAAGACATAGCAATTATTCTTAACAAGAATAAAAGAGGTTTATATGTTGTTAAGGAACTTTTTGCTCCACCAAATGCTTTAAGAGATGGTAATTTTAAGGATGCTTTTTTCTGACTCGTTTTACGAATTTCTCTAAAAATAAAGAAAGGTAAAATAAGTAATAATAGTAATATCCAAGGATTTTGAAACTCAAAATTTAGCATTCCTAATTATTATTAAACTGTTTATATTTTTCTCCTGTAACAATATCTTTTTTCAGATCTGCATTTTCAGGAATTTCTAATGGTTTTGTTCGCTCTACAAATTCTTCTATCCAATTACGGTATATATTATTTGTAGAATCATCAAACTGTTGTTTCGCAAATTTCACCAAATCTGCATCGTACAAAAATTGTTTGAATTTTTGTATGTCTTCAGGTAAAATATCTTGTTTTGTAGAAATATATTTAACTAAATCATCAGATAAAATTTCTAAAGCAGAAAAGTTATAAACTCTTCCCAAATATCTTCTAACAATAAATGACAATTGCGTATAATACTCTTTTTGTTCGCCACGTTTCAAGTATTTTTTTGCATCCAACGCTTTCAAACTTGTTTTTGCTTCGTCATAAGGTGTTTTATACAAATCTTTGCCAGATAATTTTGATTTTGCACGAATATATAACACAACTAAAACAATAGCGATTATAAAAAGAATTAGAGCAATTATTCCATACAACCAATACTTATTCCAATAATCTCCAATAGAATATTCTTCTTCCATTACAGGTTTTATCGGAAAAATCGCATTTTTTGTTGTATCAACAGCAATATCTTGGATTTCAATTTCAAGTTTCTTGGTTGTTAAATTTTCTCCATTCTTTTGAATAGATAGTGAAGGAATACTAAACTTTCCTACATCATATCCTGTTAATTGTAAATGTTGAACAATTTCAGACTTGCCATCAGTTTTAATAGTATCAAGCTTTTTGCCTAATACTTCGATATGATAATTTAGCGAATCAGAAATTGTTGGAAATACTATTTTATCTCCTTCTTTGTAATCAATTTTAACTTCGTATTGAATTGGCTCGCCAATTTTGATTGTCGTGCGATCCAATTTTGGCGTAATTTCTTGCGCAAACGAAAATTGAAGGAAAAAAAAACTTACTAAAAGCAATAAACTCTTCATTAGGCTTTATGACTTTTAAAGTAGTTTAACAATGGGCGAATATAATCTTCATCAGTACGAATACTTAATGCACCTGAATGATTTTTTTTAAATATTGATTGATAACGTTTATTCAAATCATAGTAATATTGTGCATATTGTTGACGCAATTTCTTCGATGAAGTGTCAATCAAGCGGATTTCACCTGTTTCATTATCTTGAACATGAACCAAACCTATATCTGGAAAAGATTGCTCTTTTTCATCATAAACTCTAATTCCAGTCACATCATGTTTTTTTGCCACGATTCGCAACGCTTTTTCATAATCAGAAGAATCAATAAAATCTGAAAGAATAAAAACATTTGATTTTCGACGAACCAAATTCATAAATGTTTCCAACGTCGTTGCCAAATCAGTTTTCTTGCTTTTGGGCTCATACGAAACAATTTCTCTCACCAAACGCAACACATGTTGTTTTCCTTTTTTGGGCGGAATAAATTTTTCGACTTGATCTGAATATAAAATCAACCCAACTTTATCATTATAGGTAATTGCCGAAAAAGCCAATGTAGCGCTCAATTCAGCAATCGTTTCCATTTTAATTTGTTTTCGTGTTCCAAAGTTTTCAGAATTCGAAACATCAACCAATAAAAACATGGTTAATTCACGTTCTTCTTCGAAAACTTTTACATAAGGTTCGCTATACCGAGCCGTTTTATTCCAGTCGATATTACGGACGTCATCACCATATTGATAAGGACGAATTTCACTAAAAATCATACCTCTTCCTTTGAATGAACTGTGATATTCACCCATAAAAAGGTTACTTGCTTTGCGTTTGCTTTTTAGCTCAATACGCTTTACACGTTTGATGATTTCTTTTGCATCCAAAGTTTAAATGATTTTGAATAATGGTTTAAGGAATTGGAACAACATTAAGAATGTTTTCGATAATTTCTTCTGGCGTAACATTTTCTGCTTCTGCTTCGTAGCTAATTCCGATACGATGACGCAATACATCTTTTGCCATTGCACGCACATCATCTGGAATAACATAAGCGCGTTTACGTAGAAATGCATACACCTTTGAAGCTTGTGCTAAATTGATTGATCCACGAGGCGAAGAACCAAACGAAATCATTGGAACTAATTTTTCTAATCCAACTTTTTCTGGAAAACGAGTTGCGAAAATAATATCCAAAATATATTTTTCAATCTTTTCATCCATGTAAACTTGTTTCACCATCTCGCGCGCATCCAACAATTCTTGAATAGAAATTACTTTCTCAATTTTAGGAAAAGATTGATTGATCGAATTTCTCAAAATCAAACGTTCTGCTTCAAATTCTGGATAAGTAATTACCGTTTTCAACATAAAACGGTCAACTTGCGCTTCCGGTAATGGATAAGTTCCTTCTTGTTCTACAGGATTTTGAGTAGCCAAAACCAAGAAAGGTTTTTGTAACGGATACGTTTCATCACCAATTGTTACTTGTCTCTCTTGCATCGCTTCTAATAATGCAGATTGCACTTTTGCAGGAGAACGGTTAATCTCGTCAGCTAAAACGAAGTTCGCGAAAATTGGACCTTTTTTAATGCTAAAATCGTTCTCCTTTACATTATAAATAAGTGTTCCCACAACATCTGCAGGTAACAAATCTGGTGTAAATTGTATACGAGAAAAAGAACCATCTACAGCTTCAGACAAAGTTTTAATTGCCAAAGTTTTTGCTAATCCAGGAACACCTTCTAGTAGAACATGTCCATTTCCAAGTAATCCAATTAATAGACTCTCGATCATTTTTTCTTGACCTATAATTGCTTTGTTGATTTCTGAAGTTAACCTTGCTATACTTTCGCTTTTTGCTTCTATTTGCTGATTTAGTTGTTGTATATCCAAAATTTCGTTGAAATTAATGTTTGTATAATTGATTCAAATTTCCTCTAAAATTAACAAATACAATTCATTTAGAGATTAAAACTTTCATACAATATTGTTAAACTTTGTTAAGACAAATGTAGTATACCAAACGATTTAACAACTATTTATTGAAAATTATTTCAAATACTTACAAACTATTTATAAACAATAATCTACTTTAAAGAAAATATTATACAATATTCTTTAAAAGATATTTATACTTTTACGGAAATAAAAACTATGAAAAAGTATTTATTGATTGTTCTCTTATTAATTAGCTTTTTATCTTTTGGTCAAAAAGTTCAAATTTTATCTGGAAGTACTGATTTTTTGAAAGATCAAAAAAGTATTAATGTAGAACTTCTTTTTAATGATGTTAAGTTTTTTGAAGAGAATAAAACTGAGACAGAATATTTAGAAAAAAGAGAAAAAGATATTCTAGATAACCCTAAAAGAGGTGAAAAATTTTGGAAAGATTGGATTACAGCTTGGAATGAAAATAAGAATGTAACATTTTTAGATAAATTTATAAAAGGAACAACAAAATCAAAAAAAATAAATTTTGTAAAAGATTCATCCGTAAAATATACTTTAATTATTAATTCTGAATGGATTTATCCTGGTTATCATGCTGGTATTGCCATTGAACCTGCAAAACTTAGTACAACTTTAAAATTTGTAGAAACTCAGAATCCTTCAAATATTTTATTAATAATGAAAACTGATAAGATAAAAGGAACTGCTGGAAAAAATGATTTTGTAATGGAATATGGAAGAATTGCTTCTGCATATGAAAAAACAGGACAGTTAATTGTAAAAGAAATCAAATAAAAAGGGTAAGCTTAAAAGCTTACCCTTTTTATTTGATTTTTATTTTCCACATTCCTCTCAAATCTCCTAACTTATAATTAACAGCTAGATCATTTGGATATTTGTCTTTAATATTTTTTTGAGTATTTCTTTCAATATCAACACTACTTCCGTGACATTTCACACAAGCAGGAACTCCTAAAATAATTGGTTTGTAGTAATAAACTTCATTATTGTTTTCTGTTAAAAGAAATTCTTTTTCATTTTGATTAATTCTTTGCCAAGCTATTTTATCTACATCTGTTTTGATTACATTATTTGGATTTCTATTTTTATCACTTAATCGTTGAATTCTTATTTGATTTGTTTTCGAAATGGAATCTGTTAACGAAATTGCTTTTGTATTACAAAATTCTACTGCATATTCTGTTCCTCCTGTTTCTATTGCAGAAGCTACATTTTCTAACAAAATTTTTTGTGCTTTATTAGAAATTTCATTCCCAAATTTTAAACTTTCTATTTTTTCTTCCTCTGTTAATTCAATTCCTTTATCAGTTTTTGAACAAGAGAAAATAAATACTATTAAAATAAAGGAAACTAATATATATTTCATAGGTTAAAGTTTAGATTATAGTTACTCGATTATTGGAATTAATTCTATTTCTGTTCTAATAGAGTTTGTTACTAAACATGCTGCTTTAGATTTATCCAATACACGCATTAATTTATCTGACTGTTTTTCTTTCTCTTTTAATTTTACAGTTGGTTTTATCACAGCTTGCGTAATTATAAATTTTCCTTCAACTTTTTCTAATTTACAAATTGTATTACATTGAAATTTAGAAAACTCTATTTTAAAATTTTCAGCAACAGCTAAAAAAGTAGCCATAAAACAACTGTTTATAGCAGCTGCAAAAAGATGTTCTGGTGACCAAATGCCTTCAATTCCATTTACAAACTCTGGCGGCGTTGCGCATTCAATCGAATCATTTAAAACTGGAGAAGTTAGTTTCCCTTTACGTCCTTTATTCCAATTCAAATCTACTTCATAATAATGTATCTGTTCCATTTTCATAATTTTACATCAAACTTATATGAAAATCAAAACTTTAAAAGTAACATTGGTTACTTCTAATCTAATTATTTTTTATATTATTAACAATAAAGGCTGTTTAAAAAAACAACCTTTATTAAAACTTACAATAGTATAGTAAATTAATACTTCAATACTTTTTTAGATATTGTTTTACCATTAGAATAGATGTTTAAAATATAAACACCATTTACTAATCCATTTAAATTCACTTTTATTTCAGCACCTGCTGTAACATTAGATTTCATTTTTTGACCTGCCATATTAAATAATTCAATTGATGCATTTTTATCAATATTTTTAATTGTCACGTAACCTTTTGTTTTCGTTGGGTATACTAAAATTTCTTTAGAATTATCAAGTTCAGATATTCCTAATGAAGTATTTGAATATCCACTTAAAATGAATGAGATAGCTCTATCTTCAATCTTTCTATCATGATTTACTAAATTTCCTTTATGTGAAATTTCTATGCGATATTTTCTATCAGCAATAGGATTTTCTACCAATACTTGTTCTGTATTATCTACAGTATTATCTCCTTTTAAAGCTGGTGAACGAGGATGATCTGCATCTAATTTCCAAGGATAATAAACTTGATTTGTTTCTGTATCTATAACTCTTAAATCAAAATCGTTTACTAATTTATTTGCATTATCATTTACTAATCTTTCATAGATTAGATTAGATCCGTCATCTTCTACTATATTTGCCGCAGGATCAATCCAACTAATTGAAGCTTTTAATGGAGTTTTCTCTTTTCCATATACTTCGTATGTTATTTTATCTCCATTTTTAAATACAAAACGTTCAAATTTAGCTTCATCATTTGAAGCATCAAGTAATAAATCTGCCGCTGCTTTAGCATCGATTACTCCCCATCCTGCAAAAACATCAGGTCCTGGGTACAATCCAGATTCTTGTGCTGTATGTGTAATTAAATTTTTTGCTTCATCAGCAAACAACTCTATAGTTTCATCTTCTTTTACCAAGCGTTGAAAATTAACTAATGCACCGATTACACCAGCTACTAAAGGAGAAGAAAAAGATGTTCCTGAATTGTATTTATATGATTTCATGTCATTCGCATCTTTTGAATTGATTGTTGGCATATAAACATTTGTTCCTACAGTAGAAACATCTGGTTTAATTGCTCCATCTTTTCGAGGTCCAGCTGAAGAATAATTAGAATATTGTATTTTATCAGCAGTTGTATAACGGTAATCATCTTCTTTTTTTAAATGATCAATTGCTCCAACTGTAATAATATTTTTAGCTAATGATCCAAAATCAATACATGCTTTTTCTAATTCACAATTTCCTGTAGGAAGCGCATCTAATTGTAGCAGAATCATTTACTTCTCCAATTTTTTTTGAATAAGATTTACCATCTATATCAATCGAAGAAAAAGATTTAGGAGTTCCTAAAACAACATTTGTTGCATTGTCTCCAAAACTATTTCCTGCTGATTTAACTATTATATGATTTGGTTCAGAATCCACTAATAAATCCCAGTTATAATCGGATGTAAAATATGTTCCTGAATATGTTTTAGAGCCATCAGTTAAAGGTTCAATTGGTAATGGATAAGTAACTATTCCAAAAAGCATTGCAATAAAATTACTTGCTGAATAACCCAAATTTGTACCATATGAATGATTCGAAAGCTTATATTCAGAAGCTAACGTTTTTTGAAAATAGTTACCTGATTTCTCTGTAGTAGAAAATGAATAACTTCTAAATTTAGTTTGTTGTAAAACTCCTCTTGCGCTATCTATTATCCCTGCAGCTCCCATAACTCCTGCAACCTCTGTAGAGTGGTAATGATATCCTATAGTATCATTTGTTACTTGACCTCCACTTATTATTTTTTCTCCTATATCAATAAGCTTAATACGATCTGCTGTATTTGTAAATTCTTGGTGATTAATTACTCCACCTCCGTCAACAATAGTAATATTAATATCTTTTCCTGTCACTGGAGTTGTAATATTACCTACTTGTCCGTTGTACAAATAATCTACATTAGCTGCCTTATTAGCTTTAACATCATAAACCTTTTCGTAGATAGGCGTTTTTCCAATAAAAGCAGAAACAACTTTTGCTTCCTTTGCTTCTTTATCCAATTCCTGAGTTATAAACTCTTCTGGAGAAATAAGAATATTATTACTTTTTAAATAAGTATCAAGTAGTTTATAATCTTGAGTTGTCAATTCTAAATTAACTTTTTTTAGAGGAGCTAATCTTAATTGTTTTTGTAGTACCTCTTGTTTCTTTGCTTCCAGAATTTGCTCAATTTTGGAATGATTCTGTGCATAAACCGAAAGCGAAAAAGCTAACGGAATTACTAGTAAAATCTGTTTCATAAAATAGTATTAATGTTAAATTTATTTTTTCTTTGAGTTTTATTTTTTTATTACTTTTGATATTTCAGATTTGCCATCTAGATATACTACTCTTATCAATTTCTTTAGAATTTTGTTTTCCTTTGATTAACTGACCATTCAAATTAATTATTTCTATAGAGGTTATTATATTTTTTGTATAGATTTTCACAGTTGATGTTACAGGATTTGGATAAATCTTAAATGTGATAGGATTAATTTCTTTCGTTGATAAAGTTGACAAAACATCATATACTTTTGAAAAATCTGGATAACCATAACCAATATTATTTTTATGTGATGGAAATAAATGTCCTGATTCTCTTACAATTTGTTTTAAAGTTTCTAAAGGTACTTTTGGAAAAGCTGACATTAAAGATGCCATTGCTCCAGCTATTGTAGGAGATGAAAATGAAGTTCCTGAACTAAGTTTATAGGTTCCTTGACTTCCAATTGTTTTAATTGATACTCCAAGTGCTGATACATCTGGCTTAATCGATCCATTTGCATTTGGTCCATAAGATGTTGTTCCTGAACCAACATTTGTATTTAAAATATTACCAATTGTAAAAACTTCCTCTGGATCAGATGGAAAACCAATTTTTTTCCATTTTTGTAATGCATAATTTCCTGCAGAAACAACTAACATAATTCCTCTACTTGTTGCTATTTTAGCACCTTCTGATATAAAAGCAGTTGTTCCATCTAAATCATCAATCGAGTAATTATAACGCGCATCATCAAAATCATCATATCCTAATGATGAATTTATTACATCAACTCCAATACTATCTGCTCTCTCAGCTGCTTGAACCCAATACATCCATTCTTTAAGTGTTTCTTCTGAAGTATCTTCAGTTACATATAAAGAATAATTAGCTTCTGGAGCTGCTCCAACATATTCCCCATTTAAATTGACTGCCATTGTTGATAAAACAGTTGTTCCATGTTCATGTTGTTGATAAACATTTTTCGTTTTTGCAACAAAATTATATACGTCTTTTATCCTCTTTTCTTTAAAAATATGTTTAAAAGGTGTTATTGTATCTGCTCCTAAAAATCCACCATCTATAACTCCAATATGCATAGATTTCCCTTTAAATCCTTTTGAATGAATTACATCTAATTTTATTTTTTTTATAAAATTATCACTTTCACCATATACAATATCTTTATTCACAACTCGTTTATCCTGTGATGATTCTTGTAAAATTTTATCAGCAGATTCATTTCGAACTAATGATTTTACTTCAGAAACAAAACTTAATTTTTTAAGTTCATCTATAGCTGAAATATCATCAATTGAAACTAATAAGCTATTCAACCACTTTGAATGTCCATTATAAACCAAATTTATTTTCTTAATTTGATTAAGTCTTTCATTAGAAATAGGAATATCTTTTTCATCTAACTGAATTCCATATTTAATCCTTCTATCTAAACTTTCTTGAGAAAGCATCTTCAAAGGATTTGAATAATATTCTTCAGTATTTTCTTTCTTATTTAGTTGAATGAGATAATAATCTTGTGCATAAAGATTTACAATACCTAATAAGATAAGTATAGCTAAATAAATTTTTTTCATAGAAAATAGTTTATGGATAATACAGAGAAAAATAAATTTTCTCTGTATCTAATTCTTTCAATTGAATCAAATGATTCAATGAAAAAAAATTCTATTATTTTTTGATAAATTTTCTATTGATTTGTACTCCTTCGATATTAGCTTGTACAATGTAAACTCCTTCTTTCAATCCTTGGACATCTATTTTTCCTGAAGAAGCTTCTCTTATATATAATAATTGTTTACCTGTTAAATCAAAAATTTTAACTTCTTTTATAATTGATTTTGTAGAAAAGTTAATAAAGTCCGAAGTTGGATTTGGATATACCTTATTTTCAACTTTATTTAATTCTCCAATGCTTAAACTTAATGATTCAATTTTTATATTATCAATCATTAAAGTCCACATAAACTTATCTGAATAGCAATGAAATCCAAGATTATACTCACCTGTCTCAGTTGCTGTATATTCAACTTCAACAGTTTCATATTTATTATCCGCTGTAAAAAACTTATCTTTTTGTAATAAGATAGTTGTTTGATCAGCTATAGTAGCTCCTTTACCAATAGTTAATTTGTAACTTTCAGACATTCCTGCACTTTTTCCAGCAGTTCGGTGATCATAAGAAATTTTAATTTTTTGACCAGCTGTTAATTTTATTGGTCTCGAAAACATCCAAGTATTTGCAGGATCAGTAGACGAATAATTGTAACGCATATAGTACTCTCCTTCAGAAGGTCCTACTTGAGGTCCTGTAAATTTTACCCTTTCCCAAATTTTTCCAGTACCATTATTAATAGTAGTCCAACCATCTAAATCTTCTGTCTCAAATCCATAGGCATAAGGTAGAGTTATTTCTTGAATTGATTTTTGTAATAAAACTGTTTGTTTTTCTGTAGCTACATTATTGTTAATTTGAGCATAGGCACAAAAAGACAACATTGAAAGCAAGGTAGTAAATGTAGATTTCATATCTTTAAAATTGTTAATTAGTGTTACTAAGTTAAGGCTATTTTTTTAATAACCAAATATTTACAATTAACAACATCTTTTATATTTATTATAAATAAGCATTTTATTTACCTTATTTTTTCTATTAACAATTTTATAAATAGGACACAAAAAAAGCAGTTTCAAAGTTTTGAAACTGCTTTTTTTTATAATAATTCGATATTTTCTTCTTTTAATTTTTCTTTTACTTTTCCATCCCAAATACTCGCTTGTACTTCGCCAATATGTCGAGATTTCAACATAAACATACACATACGAGATTGACCAATTCCTCCTCCAATTGATTCTGTTAACTGATCATCTAACAACATCGAGTGAAATAATAAATTTTTACGATCCAAAGAATCTCTAATTTCTAATTGTTTCGTCAAAGCTTCTTTATCTACACGAATTCCCATCGAAGATAATTCAAAAGCAGATTCTAAAACAGGATTCCAAACTAAAATATCTCCGTTCAAACCTCTAAAACCAGCACTATTTTCTGTGCTCCAATCATCGTAGTCAGCAGCGCGTGCATCATGCAATTCTCCGTTACTCAATTCTCCTCCAATTCCATAAATAAAAACGGCTCCAAATTCTTTACAAATTTCATTTTCACGTTGTTTTGACGTAAATGTTGGATATTTTTGTAGTAAATCTTCAGACGAAATAAATGTAATTTGTTGTGGTAATACAGCTTTCAATTGCGGATATTTTGCCTCTACATTTTGCTCCGTTTGTTTGATAACTTCATAAATCGATTTTACTGTCGAAAAAAGATAATCCAATTGGCGATCTTGAGCCACAATTACTTTTTCCCAATCCCACTGATCTACATAAATAGAATGAATTGGTGAATAATCTTCGTCTGGTCGCAAAGCGCGCATATCTGTTATAATTCCTTCGCCTGGTTCAATTTCCAATTCTTTCAAACGAATACGTTTCCATTTCGCCAAAGAATGTACAACCACCGCATTTTTATCATTCAAAGATTTTATAGGGAACTTTACAGGTCTTTCGATACTATTCAAATCATCATTAATACCTGTTCCATCCAAAACTACCAATGGTCCAGAAACTGGAATAATGTTTAATTCTTTTTGTAATCCTTTCGAAAATTCTTCTTTTACAAAAGAGATTGCTTGTTCTCTACGTAATAATGCTCTGCTCATCTTTTTAATCTTTAAATGATTTCTTTTTTTAACTGATGTAAAAGTAGAACAGCTTCTATCAATAAATTTACTATTGACTTAAATTGGTTTAAAAATATTTAATTTTAAATACAAAATATTATTTACACTTAAATATTTAAACTTTATAAATGATTTAAATTTAATTTTTAAAATAAAAATCGATCAACTCTTACAAATTGACCGATTTTGTATCTTATATAGATGTATAAAATTATCCGTTATATGAACAGGCAATTTTATCTACGCGACCTTGGTGACGACCACCTTCAAATTCTGTTGCTAAAAATGTATTCACAATTTCTTCTGCATATTCATACGCAATAAAGCGTGCAGGTAAAGTTAACACATTTGCATTATTGTGTTGGCGAGCTAACTTGGCAATATCCGTCATCCAGCATAATGCAGCACGAATTCCTTGGTGTTTATTTGCAGTCATTGTAACGCCTTGCGCACTACCACAAATCAAAATTCCGAAATCTGCTTTTCCATCTTCTACAGCTTGTGCCGTTGGGTGTGCAAAATCAGGGTAATCAACACTCGCTGTTGAGAACGTGCCAAAATCCTCAACCTCAAGACCTTGACTTGTTAAAAAGGGTACTAATTTCTCCTTATAATCGAACCCAGCATGGTCCGCTCCGATTGCAATTTTCATTTAATTAACAGGTGTTTTTGTTGTTTTTGTTTAAATAATTGTAAATCAAATGTTAAGTAAACGTAACAAGTTGTTAAAAGATGATTGAATAAAACTAATAACTTTTCGAGAGAAAAATTTGGAAATCTGATTCAAAAAATCAATTAGAAATAAATCAATACAAGTCAAGTAAAAGTTTTCATTTTGGCATAAAAGATTTACACACCATTATGAATAGTTTTCACAAAACTTCTTTTTAACAAAAGTTGTTTATCAACCAAAATGATAAATTGTTGATAGAATATCTAACTCTTTCATTACAAAACAAAATTACAAATAATAGCTTGTTAATTGCTATTAAATAAAATTTATCTCACTTTAGTTATCCACATATTAACAGTGCTAATAATAGTAACATTTTTTTCTTTTTTTAAAATTTAAAAATTAATTAAATTATATATATTATTATGAATTGTTAATAGTTGAAAATTGTGTTGAATGATTTTGAGATCAAAAATGAAACTTTGATTACTTTTGTGAGGTACAAATTTCAAACAAACTATGAAAACAATAAACGACTACAATTTTGAAAACAAGAAAGCATTAATTCGTGTTGACTTCAATGTTCCGCAAGATGAAAACTTAAATGTGACAGATGATACACGTATTAAAGCTGCCAAACCAACGATTGATAAAATATTGAAGGATGGTGGAGCTGTTGTGTTAATGAGTCATTTGGGACGTCCTAAAGGCGAATTTAATGACAAATATTCATTGAAACATATTGAATCAAAAGTTTCAGAAATTCTAGGCGTTGATGTGATTGTTGCAAATGATGTTATTGGCGATGATGCGAAACAAAAAGTTAGCAATCTAAAACCAGGCCAAGTTTTATTATTGGAGAATGTTCGTTTCCATAATGAGGAAGAAGCTGGAGATAAAGACTTTGCAAAAGCATTGGCTCAATTTGGAGATATTTATGTGAACGATGCTTTCGGCACTGCACACCGCGCACATGCTTCGACTGCAATTATTGCTGAATTTTTTCCAGAAAACAAATGTTTTGGTTTGTTAATGGAACAAGAATTAACAGCTATTAACAAAGTGTTAGCTAATGGAGAAAAGCCTGTAACAGCAATACTTGGCGGTGCTAAAGTATCATCTAAAATTACAATTATCAACAATATTTTACCAGTTATTGATAACTTGATTATTGGTGGAGGAATGACATATACTTTCGTAAAAGCAAACGGGGGAAAAATAGGTAATTCATTGGTTGAAAATGATAAATTGGATTTAGCGAAAGAAATTTTAGCTGAATGTGAAAAACATAATGTAAAAGTTTACTTACCAATAGATAATTTGATTGCAGATAATTTCAGTAATGATGCAAATACGCAAGTAACAAATGTTGGAGAAATTCCTGACAGTTGGATGGGAATGGATGTTGCTGATGAAACAATCAAACAAAATGCAGAAGTAATTAAAAACTCGAAAACAATTCTTTGGAATGGTCCTTTAGGTGTTTTTGAAATGTCAAATTTTGCAAAAGGAACAATCGCTTTAGGTGATGCAATTGCTGAAGCTACTGCAAACGGTGCTTTTTCGTTAGTTGGTGGTGGAGATTCTGTTGCATTCGTAAAACAATTTGGTTACGACGACAAAGTAAGCTACGTTTCTACGGGAGGTGGAGCTATGTTAGAGTCTTTAGAAGGTAGAGAATTACCAGGAGTTGCTGCAATTTTAAAATAAGACAACAATTTTTTAAGATAAATGAAAGCTGAGCATTTGCTCGGCTTTTTTTGTGACTTATTGTCAAGCTAAATTTATTTTCAGCTTCTCAGCTTTTGAAATTCTAAAACGAGTTCAGAATGAGCTTAATTTAGTTTTACAATTGTTAATAGTAATTACTTGTTATTTAATAAATTAACTACTTATCAACTGAGTTATAAAAAAAATGTTTATAGCTTAATTAATTACTCAAATTGTTAATAGTAAGCTTTTCAAAATAAATAAATTAAAAAGTTATGAATAGACTTTATTAAAACTTGTGAATAATGATGATTTTATAACTGAATTGATTTGATAAAGTCAAAATTGTTAATAGTAAGAAATTGATAAATAGTAAATTAAAAAGTAATTAAGATAATTTATTAAAAATTGTTGAAACTGAAATTTCCCTACAATTAGCCATTTTATTTGTAGAAAAGGATTGTTATATTCGTAAAGATTTAATAATCAATCTATGAATGAATTTACTCAACGACTGAACGAAGTAGAAAATCATTTGCAGCACAATGATCTTTATTTGGGGTATCGCCGATTAATTGATTGCGTGTTGGATTTTGGAGAAAAATCTTTTTACAAAGAGATTATCTCATATTCAGATCTTTATTACAATGAAAATTCTACGAGCGATAATAAAGCAAAGAAAGCTTTAGAATTGGTGGAAAAATTGAAACAAGTTCCTCCTCCGTCTTTTCAAAAAGAGGAAACGTTGATATCAACCAACAATGTTGAAAAAGCTTATCATCGTAGAAATTTTAAACTTCATCCGATCACTTTCGATTTAAAATCGCGTGAAGTTGTTGGTTTGGTTGGAGAAAATGGAAATGGAAAAACAACTTTACTTCGATTAATTTGTGGCGAATTGAAACCAACTTCTGGTGAAATAAATTATCATTTTTCGAATGCAAAACCTTTTAGTTTCGAGTTAAAAACCAAATTGGTTTATGTGCCACAACGAATCGAAGTTTTATATGGTTCGTTGATGGAAAATCTACAATTCACATTAACTTGTTATGATATTTATAGTGAAGAAAATAGGTTGTTAGCAAATGTAATGTTGGCGCGCTTGGGGCTTTGGCCATACAAGGATTTGCAATGGAGACAATTGTCGTCTGGTTATAAAATGCGCTTCGAATTGGCACGAACGTTATTGCGTCGTCCAAAAGTATTGTTGCTAGACGAACCTTTGGCGAATTTGGATATTTTGGCACAACAAATTATTCTTGAAGATTTGAAATTTTTATCACAATCTATTCGTAATCCTTTTGGTGTTATTTTGAGTTCTCAACAATTGTACGAAGTTGAAAAGGTATCGACAGAAGTTCTTTTTTTAGAGCAAGGAAAGCTTAAAATACAAGGAGATACAAATGAATTGGAAGGTGATTTTACGATTGTTGAAATTGATATTGAAAACACAAAAGAAGAGTTATTAACAGCTTTATCCAAAATAGAAATTAAACAGATAAAATTCAATGGAGGTTCGTATATCGCGTATTTTGATAATAAAATCTCGATGAATAATATTTTGTCAGAAATAGGAAAATCATCATTGAAAGTTAAATACATTCGAGATATTTCGAAATCAAGTCGCCGCTTTTTTGTCAATTAAACCTAACTTACTATGTTCAAAAAAATAAATCAAACTTTAATTACAAAATATCCCTTGATTTGGAATCTGAAATTTATTTGGATTTTGTTGACGGTTTTAGTTTTCAACTTTATTGCATTTATCAATGGATTTTTATTTTTCAATAAAAAATCTCAGTTACAAGAAAGTGGACTTTATGAGGTATTTTTCAATACTGGAATTGCAATTTATTATGTGTTAATTGGTGTAATTATTGGTGTAATTTGGCTTTATTTTTATATTAAAAATAATCGATTCAAATCCAATTATCCAACCTCAAGAAATTATTTATTTAAAGAATTTTTAGCTGTTTTCTTCATTATATTTTTGATGTTTTATGTTCCAAATTCATTCAAAACTGGTTTGAAATTACGTGTTTCAAATTATATGAGCGAAGAACAATATTTGAAAGATATCAATATTATTAATAGAACGCAAGGTTTTACACTTCAACCAGAATTTGGGTACGATAATTATTCGAGAAATTTGTCTGTTCCAGCTTTTGATTCATTGGTTTCGGAAAAAGAAACAAGAGAATTATATGAAAAAAATAAGAGAGATTATTTAAGAGAAAATCCAACATATTCATATAATTCTTTTTTGGAACCGTATTTTAGAAATCCTGAATTTGAAACGTTATTACAAGATTATTTTCCTGAAAGATTTAGTTATACTAAAATTTATTTTAATCAAACTTATCAACCTTTAAAAACTACAGATTCATTTCAAGAAGAAATGGCTTATCCAGTTGCTGTGGATTCATTATCTATTTTAGATTCTGTTTCGTATGCAAATACTGTAAATGCTTCTGGAAAACCAGATGTTTATTACAATTTAGCGAGTTTGTATAGTTATAGCTCACTTGCATTTGAAAATCCGAAAGATTCTACATTAAATCATCAATTTTACGATGAACAATGGATTGCTTTATTACAAAAAAATGATCGAAAAGCAATTGAAAATTTATTGAATAATTATACCGATTTACTAAAAAAGCAAGAAATTGGTTATCAGTTTAAACATAAAAATTGGATTGATTATTTGCCTCAATATCCATATTATTTTATTGATCATATATTAAATAGTAGAGAATTAGTTGCAAAAGATCAATCTAAAAGTAAAACAGAAGATTACATCAATCAAGATAGTTTGAACAAAGTTTATGAAAATATTGAATTTGCTAAATACAATTCCACTTGGTTAGAGCATATTCAATACTATTTATTAATTGCTTTAATACTTACAGTTCTTATTATTACATTCCGATTTAGTTCGTTCAAAGTTTGGTTAATTTCATTAATTGGAGCAGGAATTTTGGCAATTTTAGGAAGCGTTTTCGGAATTTCTATCGATGCAAGTATTGGTTATACACAATTTACGCCTTACATTATTTTATTTGTTTTTTACGTTGCATTTATAGCGATTACACTGATTGGTTTACGTTCCAAAAAATATAAAGTTTTAACAGGAGTTAATCTTAATTGGTTTGTTGCTACTAATATTTTTATCGGAATAGTGATGCTTAGTTTTTATACAGATTTTCGATCAGAAATGTTGTATGATTCAACCAATCAAATAAGTATTTATGAACTGAGACAAACAAATAAAGAATTGTTGATGTTGCAACAGTTTGCAGAATTTTTTCTTTACATCAATCCAATTTTATATTTAATAAGTTTTTATTTCATTATCAATCTTTACAAAAAATGGCAAGCAATGCCAGAAGAATAAAAAAAAGAAAAGCGAGCTATTTTATTAGCTCGTTTTTCTTTGCAATAAAACTCTCATAGAATTTTTTGAAACCATGATGATTAATCAAATAGAAATATTTTGGGAATAATCTATTCAATTCGTATTGAATTTGTCTTGGAAATTTAGACTTTCTTAAACTGCGATCAATCTGAATTTGTGTTTCTACAGGAGCTGGTTTTACTACTGATGGAAGAAGATTATAAATTCTTAAATCAAATTCCCAAGCATGCTGTAAATCACAATCAATTGGACGTTGTATTGTAGGAAGTGGTCTTTTAATTTTATTCAAAAATTTTTCTGCTGCTTTTCTTGTCCAAATTGCTGCAATTGTTGTGATAGGAATACTCGTTCCACAAGCTGCAATAATATACTTTTCGTCAATATCTGCTATTTTGATATGTTTTCGTTTTCCATTAAACAACTTCAAAACATCCCATTGATCTTTTGTTGGAAGTTTATGATAATTTGAAAGTGAATTTTCTACAGCAGATTTAAAATCATCAGACAAGATTGCATCATCTTCAATAATTAGAGCAAACCCATTTTCAGAAGCTATAAAGGTTTCTAAAGTTTTAACATGACTTAAATAACAACCAATTTCTCCAGGAACTAAATCACGATCATATTTATTCTTCACTTTGTAGGTTGATGAATCAAGTATTTTAGCATCTACGGCTGAAATTCTTTCATAGGAAATCTGACACTTTTTAAACTCATTTTCCATTAGCTTTAATCGTTCATCTGCTCGATCAAGGTTAATCAAATAAGTTTGATATTGTTGTAAATTTTTCATTCAAAATATTATAACTACAAAAGTAATCTATTTTTGGCTCAATTTTCGCAATAAATCAAAACGTTACAAGTAATCTTATCCTTTCCGTAACATAGAATTGGCTGTAAATTGTTATTTTAGAAAAAGGATATATTACCTTTGCAGTGGTTATGTTGTTTATTAACATCTTATCAATAGTTATTAAAAATAATTTAATAATCAAATACTTAAGATGTTTATTTATTAACTATTTTAAAATAAATCTCGAAAAAACAAGAAGAGATTTTACAGAAAAAAAATTATGCCAAGAAGAAATTTTAAAAATACAAAGGCGAAAAAAGACAAAAACATAACAAAGTTTACGAAGTCTATCATCGAAGTTTTATTTCAAAATCCAAATAAACCTTTAAATTATAAACAAATTGCAGCAGCTTTAAATCTAACAAATCGAATTGATACAGAATTATTGATTAAGAATTTGAATGTTTTGTTAGCTGATAAAAAGATTTCTGAAGTAGAAAGAGGAAAATACAAAATCAATGCAACCAATGATTATATGGTTGGGATTGCGGATTTGACTTCTTCGGGAAGCGCTTATATTATGATTGATGGTCTTGAACAAGATGTCTTTGTACAAAAAGGAAAAACGCGAAATGCCTTAATGGGCGATACGGTTCGCGTATATGTTTATCCAAAAAAACATGCCAATCAATCGAGAGCAGAAGGAGAAATTGTAGAAATTATTGAGCGCAATAAAACTGAATTTACAGGGATTTTCGAGTTAGGAAAGAACGGAAATTTTGGTTTTGTGACGATGCAAAATGGTAATCATGATTTCTTTATTCCAAAAGAGAAAATTAAAAATGCTCAACCAGGAGAAAAAGTTGTGGTTCGATTAACAAACTGGCCAGAAGGATCTAATTCGCCATTTGGAGAAATCACACAAGTTTTGGGTAGTCCAGATGATACTGATGTAGAAATTCATGCGATTTTGTTAGAATACGATTTGCCAGCTCAATTTCCAGAGGAGGTAGAAGAAGAAGCAAATCAGTTGGATACTTCGATAGACGAAGCCGAAGCAGCTCGCCGTAGAGATATGCGAAATGTAACGACATTTACAATCGATCCGAAAGATGCAAAAGATTTTGATGATGCCTTATCAATTCGAAAATTAGAGAACGGAAATTGGGAAATTGGAGTTCATATTGCTGATGTTACGCATTATGTTCGTCCAGGTTCGTTGATTGAACAAGAGGCGTACAAACGTGCAACTTCTGTTTATTTGGTGGATAGAGTAGTGCCAATGTTGCCAGAAGTGTTGTCGAATGTTGCATGTTCTTTGCGTCCAAATGAAGATAAATATACGTTTTCGGGTGTATTCGAAATGGATGATAATGCAAAGATTTTAAAAACATGGTTTGGTAGAACTGTGACGCATTCAGATAGACGTTTTACATATGAAGAAGCGCAAGAAATTATCGAAGGAAAAGATGGAGATTTTAAAGATGAAATCTTGACTTTAGATCGTTTAGCGAAAACAATGCGTGGAAAACGTATGAAATATGGAGCAGTTAATTTTGATAAAGTAGAAGTTAAATTCGATTTAGATCAGGAGCATAATCCACAAGGAATTTTCTTCAAAATTTCGAAAGATTCAAATAAATTGATTGAAGAATTCATGTTATTATGTAACAAAAAAGTTTCAGAATTCATTAGTTTAGATAAACACGGAAAAGAGAATGCGAACACTTATATTTATCGTGTTCACGATGATCCAAATCCAGATAAATTATTAGACTTAAAGAATTTTATTCGTCAATTTGGTTATGAATTAGAGATTGGAGATCGTAAAACGACCATCAATTCTATGAATAAATTGTTAGCAGAAGTAAAAGGGAAACCAGAAGAAAATATGGTTGAGACTTTGGCAATGCGAACAATGGCGAAAGCAAAATATACAACAGAAAATATAGGACATTACGGTTTAGCGTTCGATTATTACACGCATTTTACGTCGCCAATTCGTCGTTATCCAGATATGATTGCACACCGTTTATTACAAGATTATTTAGATGGTAAAAAATCTCCTGCAGCGGCTGTTTACGAAGATAAAGCAAAACATTGTTCATCTCGTGAGAAAATTGCTGCTGAAGCAGAACGCGAATCTATCAAATACATGCAAGTTAAATATATGGAACAATTTGTTGGACAAACATTTGATGCTTTTATTACTGGTGTACAAGATTATGGAATTTTTGTTGAAATTCCAGAAACGCGTTGCGAAGGTTTAATACGTTCACGTGCTATGAAAGGAGATCATTTTGTTTTTGACGAAAAAAATCATGCTTTAATAGGTAAGCGCACACGTGTTAAATATCAGTTAGGAAGTCCAGTTAGAATCAAAGTTTTAAATGCTGATTTAATCAAGAAGCAATTAGATTTTGAATTGGTTGATGCTTAAATTTCATAATTTAAACTTATCTTGCAGACCTTAATTAAGTTATGGAAATAATATTTTCGGCCATACTAATAGGTTTTTTGTTAAGTACAATTCTTATAGGACCTGTATTTTTTTTACTTATAGAAACTAGTCTACGTAGAAGTTGGAAAACAGCTGTAGTATTAGATTTAGGAGTTATTGCAGCAGATATTTTATGTATTGCAGCAGCTTATTATGGAAGTAAAGATTTTACTGATTATGTAACTAGCCATCCTAAGTTTTATCGCATTTATATAATTGCAGGCTTTTTTGTTTTGATTTATGGGATTTTTATGTATTTCTCTAAACCAAAGTTACATATAGAAAGCGAAGCAGGATTTGTTAGCAACAATTACATAAGAACATTTATCAATGGATTTATCATGAATTTATTGAATATAGGTGTAATTGTCTTTTGGTTTGTTATTGTATCTTCAATAATGATTCAATATCCTCGACCAAGTGATTTTATGCTGTATATGGGAGTTGTACTTACAACGTATTTTGTAATAGATTTAGGTAAAATATTTTTAGCAGGAAAACTTCAAAAACGTTTTACAGATCAAAAAGTATTTATGGTACGAAAAGGAGTCGGAATTTGTCTTTTAATTTTTGGATTAATCATTATCCTAAAAGGTTTCGGATTCTTTAAAGAAATTGATCAAAAGATAGAACATCAACTCATTAATCAAGAACAAACAAGTTAAAAATATAAAAAGTTCATTTATTGAATGAGCTTTTTTTGTTTAAATATTTTTATTTGTATAATCCTCAATAAGAATAGGGAAATTACGATAATTAATTTCTATTTGTATGAAAACCATTTTCTTATAGTAAATTTAACTTCAGATTTATTTTCAATTTTACATTTTTTCAATTTCTACTTTATAAAAATAATCTAATTGATTATTGATATCATGAAAAATAAAATAAATAATTGAGTACAAAATAAGGTCAATAATGATGTAATAAAAAATAAATATTTTATCATTAATTATAATTCATAAAACCTGTTTTTTTTATTTCTTCTATTAATTTATCAGGATTAGAAACTCTGAAAATTATTTTTGAATCATATTTAGAGTTTTTATGAAGAATTTTAATTCCTTTTTCAAAAAAATCGTTAGATGCAATTATATCTATAATATCTTTTTTTAAAAGGATTATTTTAAAGAAAAACAAATAATTTATTATTAACTTATCTTCATAAATATTTATTTGAGCAAGTAAACTTGACATTCTAATAGAACCTATTATAAGTCCTCCTGATTTTGTATAATGATTGTTCATATATTTTTTAGGTTAAATTATTATGTTTGAAATAGTGCCGTTTCGAATAAGTGAAATCGAGTTTTAAAATGCTCTGTATGTTGCATTTATTTTTAGAAGATTATATCTAAATCTGTCGAACTTACTTCAATAGCGATTTCCCAGAATCCTTATAATTCCATGGTTTTAGTTTCATTAAATCAGCAATTGTAGACGCAATTTGATCAGTATACGTTTGATTTTTTTTGAGGTTTTTAGGATTAATTCCGTTTCCAATCAGCAAAATAAATCCTTCGTCAGAGCCTTTTACTTCATCATTGTGATCTGTCCATTCGTTTCCATTTCCACGTCCATGATCTGTTGTTACAATAATTGTCGTTTGATCTTTGTAAAAAGGGTCACTTTGTATATAATTCCATAATTCTTCAATCATACGATCGTTGCGGTTTATTGAATTGATATATTGATCGTAATCTTCATCATGTCCATAATCATCAGCTTCACCATAACCTATAAAAAGTAATTTTGGCTTCTGATTTTTCATCGCTTCCAATGCAAATTCGTGCGTAAAAATATCAAATCTTGTTCCCCACCATTGTTTTGGCGTTTCTAACTGAAAACGTTCGATAAGTAATTCTCTTTCAGATTTATTTTGATTAAAACTATCCTGATATCCAGCATTTACCAATAATTTAGAACGGTCTTGATTGAAAATATTCGGATACATCATCCAGCTTCCAAAAACCATTACTTTACCAGTTAAATTCTTTTGTTGATTTGCAATTTCAAAAACTGAAATATTAGGATTCAGAATATCTTTGTTATTTTTAATTCGCTTATCATCAGCTTTTCCAGTAATTATTTCATTGTATCCAGGATAAGACCATAATCTTTTGTTGGTTAAATTAACGAAATTTTGTTCATCACGATTTCCTAAAATCACACCTTTTTCTTTAATAATTTTCCATGTAAAAGGCATCAATAATTCGCGACGTTTTATAGAATCTTCTGCCCAATATTTTTGATTTGTTTGAACAATAATTGAATTGTACTTTTTATCATTTAAGATTGATTTTTCAACTCCTCGGAAAACTTCTTTCCAACGAACACCATCTAGTGTAACTAGAATAACTTTAGGTTCTTGAGCAAATAGAAACGTAGAGCAGAAGGCAAGAATAAGAAATGTATATTTCATACGAATTTAATTTCTTATAAAAATAAGAAAAGCATCGATATGATGCTTTCAAATTATTGATTTTTGAGTTTATTGACAATTTGTAGATAAACATCATCGGCGCTTAAATTTTGAAAATAATCATAGTTTTCAAAACCTTTCGGATTTTTACCAAAGATAGAAGTGGGACGAATTTTCATCGTTTCGTCTTGTATTACATCATTTATGGATTGTCCATAACCCAAAAAGCCAGCAAATGGATGTGTTCCACCCCAAATTGAAATAGTTCGTGTTCCCATCAGTGAAGCCAAATGCATATTAGCACTATCCATCGAAATCATCACTTCTAATTTGGCAATAGCTTGTAATTCTTCTTCAAAAGAAACAGTTCCAGCTAAAGATTTGATATTTGGATTAAAATTTTCCCATGTTTTTAATTCATTAATTTCTGTTTCTCCTCCTCCAAATAAATAAATTTTGTAACCATTTTCAGCTAATTTCTTCGCCACGATTTTCATCTTTTCGATTGGATACATTTTACTTGTAAAGGCTGCAAAAGGAGCAATTCCAATTGATTTTGGTTCTTTAATTGATTTTGGTTCGATTTTATGCTTTAAATTGACGTTAAAACCAAGTTGACGCAAAACATCAGCATAGCGTTCAGTTGTTAATTTTAATTGCTTAAAAACGCGATTTTTTTGATCGACTAAAGCTCTTTTCTCTGCACGACCTTTGTTTAAAGTAGCCGTTTTTGTACCGTTAAGTTTGAATAGAGTTGTAATTACTTTTGATCGTATTACGTTATGAAGATCAGCAACATAATCAAAATTATATTGTTTTAATTCCTTGTATAATTTGAATAAGCTAAAAAAACCTTTGTACTCTTTGTTTAAATCAACCGAAATAAATTTTATTTGAGGAAATTGTTTGAAAATATTTCCCATAAAAGGACGAGAAGCAACATAGACTTCGACATTAGGATTTTGTTCAACAAACTCTTGCAACACAGGAGCAATCATTGTGACATCGCCCAATGCAGAAAAACGTAAAACTAATAGTTTTTTATGATTCTTTTTCTCCATTATTCCTATTGTTAATTTCTTTTGCAACCATTTTCATTTGCTTTTCAAATTCTTGCTTAGATGCTTCAAAATATTGATCAGAATTTTCAGCGTGTTTTGCAATTTTACGCAATGATTTTCTATCACTCTTTATAAAAATTTCACCAATTTTGGATGCTTCTTCATGAGAAAAACCGTACTTCATTAATATTTGTCTCCCAACATAAACAGATGAGAAGAAGTTTTCACGATAAACTTCATCCAAGCCATCTTTTAAATAGTTGTATGCATAGCTACGGTTTTTTGCTCGAACAATAATTTCAAGATTCGGAAAATTTTTACGAACAATATAAACCAACTTTTGATTTATTTCTGGTGGATCTAAAGCAGCAACAAAATATTTTGCATGTTCTGCTCCAGCAGATTTTAACAAGTTAACATTTGTGGCATCTCCATAAAAAACATTAAAACCTTGCTTGCGCATTTTCTCTACACGCTCGCTATCATTATCTAAAACAATCGATTTTATTCCAGTACTTTTTAATACTCGACTAATTGTATTTCCAAAATCACCAAAACCAGCAATAATAATTTGTCCATCAGCTGAATTTGGATTTATTTTATCATTTTCAATGATTGTTTTTACTTTTGTTTTAACTCCAAAATATTTTAGAATTAATTTTTCATTTAATACTAAAAGTAATGGAGTAATCACCATTGTAATCGCTGTTGTAGCTAACATCAAATCGTACCATTCTTTGTTTAAAATATCTAAATTTCGAGTTAATGACAAAATAACAAAAGCAAATTCTCCGACTTGTGATAAAAGTAAAATGAATAACCATTTCTGATCAAAATCGAATTTATGCTTGATTCCAATAAGCCACAAAACCAGTGACTTTATCAACATTATTCCAAATGTTAATCCAAGAATCATAAATGGTTTATCTGCAATTAATTTGAAGTTAATTGTCGATCCAACTGCAATAAAAAATATTCCTAATAGTAATGATTTGAATGGTTCAATATCACTTTCTAATTGATGTTTGTATTCGTTATTTGCTAGAACAACACCAGCAATGAAAGCTCCCAAGGCAGGAGAAATTCCAACTTTTTGCATTAAAACTGAAACTCCAATTACTAAAAGTAGAGCAGAAGCAGTATAAATTTCTCGAACTTGTAATTGTCCAACATATTTAAAGTAAGGTGTAATTATATATTTTCCAATTACATAAATAAATGTAATTGCACCAACTATTACCAAAGTTTTCATGAATGCTGGCCCGCCAACAAGCAAGCTTTTAGAATCATCTCCGATTGATTGAATCAATGAATCTCCAACTAAAAGAGGAATAATTGCTAAGATCGGAATTACCATAATATCTTGAAACAAGAGAACCGAAAATGTTGACTTTCCAATACTTGTTTTGGTTAACCCTTTCTCGCTAAGTGTTTGCATAATAATAGCTGTTGAAGACATGGTTATTACAAAACCTATAGAAACAGCCAAAGAAAAATTCATTTTCAAAGCAAACATTCCGACTAAAGTAGCAATAATTATAGTTCCTAAAACTTGCATACCACCAAGGTTGATGATTTTATTTTTCATCTTCCAGAATTCTTTTGGATCAAGTTCTAATCCAACTAAAAATAACATCATGACAACACCAAATTCAGTAGCGTGCATAATGTCTGTTCCATCATTTCCAACAAATTTGAAAACGTATGGACCAATTAAAACTCCGGCAATTAAATATCCCAAAACTGATCCCATTCCTAATTTTTTAGAAATTGGAACGCAGATTACAGCGGAAAATAGAAAAATAAATGCTTGGCCTAAAAAGTCGTTCATTATGAGATAAGGTTGATTAGATGATGCGCCTAACTATTATTTTGTTTTGATTGAAATGCAATTGCATAAAATTTGAATTGTTTTATCATCGCCAATAATCCATTTGCACGGGTTGGTGATAAAAATTCTGATAAACCAATTTCGTTGATAAAATCTGTATCCGATTCTAAAATATCTTTTGGCGTTTGATGATTGTACATTCTCACCAATAATGCCGCAATACCTTTTGGTAAAATAGCATTAGAATCAGCCTTAAATTCGATTGTATCACCATCCAATTCTGCATCTAACCAAACAGAAGATTGACAACCTTTGATGATTTTATCATCTGTTTTTGCTTCTTCAGGCAAAGTATTTAAACTTTTTCCTAACTCGATTAAATATTCGTAGCGTTGTTCCCAATCTTCAAAAAATGAGAATTCGTCTACTATTTCGTTTTGAATTTCTTTAATTTTCATACTACAAAGTTAGAAAGTTTTTGATAGTTTTTCCTCAAAAAAAGACGTTAAATAGCTTGATTCTTTTAGATTTCTTATTTTTGTGTTTTGATAAATTTCAATTCCCAAAAAATGAAGTACACTTTCATTGTTAATCCAAATTCTGGAAATGCAAAACACGATATTTCGCTCGACTTTTTACAATCAAAATTTGATTCTTCAGACGAAATTGTTCTGAAAGAAACTGCTTATCAATTTCATGCAAAGAAATTGGTAAAAGAAGCGATTGCAGAAAATTCTGATGTCATAGTTGCGTGTGGAGGCGATGGAACAATCAATGAAGTGGCGAGTGCTTTGGTGAAAACAAAAATTCCGTTGGGAATAATTCCTGCCGGATCTGGAAATGGTTTGGCAACAAATCTTAATATTCCGAAAGATCCTAACAAAGCAATTGAAATTATCAAATCAAATGTTGTTCATACGATTGATGTTGGTAGAGTAGAGGACAAGTATTTTTTTAGCAATTTAGGTTTTGGGATTGATGCAGAAGTTATCAAAACGTATGAAGAGAATCAAAAGCGTACGATTACTGGATATGTTGATGCATCTGTGAAAACATTGTTGAATTACAAATCTAAATTGTTTCGTCTTTATATAGATGATGTAATTATCGAGAAGAGTTTTTATTATTTATTCTGTTCTAATTCTAACATTGCAGGTTATGGGATCTCTTTTACGCCCAAAGCTGATTTGTCTGATGGTGAATTGGATTTATTGATGATAGAAGATTTAGATGTTTTCGAGCAATTTTATTTTTCGGTTTTAGTTTTAGCGAAAAAGATTGATTTTTTGAATAAAGCAAAGTATCGAAAAGTTAAGAAATTCAAAATTGAAAGTTTAGATCATAATCCGATTACGTATCAACTTGATGGAGAGATTCATAAAACTGATTCACTTCAAGTAAAAGTTAAAGTCTTACCAAATGCGTTGAAAATCATTTTTTAACCTTAATTATCTATTTAATTAACAATATAAATTATACATTTTCAATCAATTAAAATGTTATTAACTGAGTTATAAACCATTTGTTTCTAACCAATTTTATAATAATACTTGCATTCGTTGTAACTTTGATTAAAATTTTTACAATGAAAACTTCTTATAAAATTTTAGCAATCGATTCTAATCATGAATGTCTGAATAATGGACTTCGCGAAGCGGGTTTTATTGTTGATGAAGATTATACTTCACCTAAAGAAATTATCGAACAAAAGATTAATGAATACGATGGAATGATTGTAAGGAGTAGATTTCCAATTGATAAAGATTTTTTGGCAAAAGCAACGAATTTAAAGTTTATTGGTAGAGTAGGGGCAGGCTTGGAGAATATTGATGAAGAGTTTGCAGCCGAGAATAACATTGTTTTATTCAATTCTCCCGAAGGAAATCGCGATTCTGTTGCTGAACATGGGATTGGTATGTTGTTGATGTTGATGCATCATTTGCGCAGAGCTGATAACGAAGTTCGAAACGGAATTTGGAAACGCGAAGAAAATCGTGGAGATGAATTGAGGGGAAAAACCGTTGGTATTATTGGTTATGGAAATATGGGAAATGCGTTTGCAAAACGTTTGCAAGGTTTTGAAGTAAATGTGATTTGTTATGATATTTTGCCAAATAAAGGTAATGAATTTGCGAGGCAAGTTTCGTTAGAAGAGTTTTTTGAACAAGCAGATGTTGTAAGTTTACATACACCGCAAACGCCAGAAACGATGCAAATGATTAACGAAGAATTTATTTCTAAATTCAAAAAGTCATTTTATTTTGTGAATACTGCTCGCGGAAAATCTGTTGTGACAAAAGATTTAGTTGAAGCAATGAAAGCTGGAAAAATTTTAGGAGCTGCTTTAGATGTTTTAGAATTTGAAAAATCGAGTTTCGAGAAATTAGTTGCATCTGAATTACCAGATGAATTTCAGTATTTAATCCAAGCGGATAATGTTGTTCTGGCTCCACATATTGCAGGTTGGACGCATCAAAGTAAAATAAAATTAGCAGAATTTATTCGTGATAAAATATTAGATTGGAAAAATAATCATTGATAATTAAAGCTTAGAATTTCTAAGCTTTTTTTGTTCCATAAATTCCGGATGCGCATCCAAAAAAGTATTCTTTGTATTGAACATTTAAATTATTTTTTTTAAAAATAGTTTCTACTTTTTTACATGATTCAAATTTTTTGGTGTATAACCATAACATTTTATAATCATCAGAATTTCCTAAAAATAGTTTGCCAAGAATAGGAATTATTTTCCCTAAGTAAAAAGAATATAAGAAATAGAGTATACTATTTTGAGGCTTTGAGATTTCTATAAATGTAAATTGTCCATCTTTTTTTAACAATCGATATACTTGTTTAGCTAATAAATCAATTTGATATTCATTAAATGTTTTCAAACCAAAAGCACAAGTTATAATATCAAATTCTTCTGATTTTAATTCATTTTCTAAAACATCATCTTGAAAGATTTCTATCTTATTTTGAAAAATTATTTCACCTTTTTTTCTCGATTTCTCAACCATTTCTTCCGAAAAATCTAAAGCATAAAATTCTGCATTTGAAATCTATTTTTTAGATATGACCAATTTTCGCCTAATCCAGATAGTAAATCAAGTACTTTTATTTTCGATCTTTTTCTATTTAATGTTTTGATAAATTGTTTTCTCCAAATAATTGAAAAACCAAAAGAAGTTATATAGTTCATTCTTTCATATGAACTTGACATTTTATTGAATAGTTTTTTTACAAAGTTTGGATCATAGATATCATTCATATCGATTAGTTTTAACTAAAAAGGTTCCGAAATTTCGGAACCTTTTTTCATTTTGTAAGTTTTTTGTAAACTTTATACAAAATAACTGCTACTATAATTACAAGGACGATTTGGAGTAGAATCCAAAGTATCACATTAAATGTTGATTCGCCTGAAATAAATAGCATATATGTCTCATGTGTTAACTGTATGCTAAAATATAAAATATTTTTAACATTTAATTAATAATTTAGAAAATATTTCTTTTAGCAACTTGGTGTGTATCTTGATAACTTATCACATATCAATGTATAGATACATTATCAACCATAAATTTGTATAAAAATTAATAACTATGAATTATCAAATATTTAAATCAGAATCAAGAGGAGGTGCTAATCATGGATGGTTAAACACACAGCATTCATATAGTTTTGCTAATTATTATGATCCATCTCGTATTCATTTTGGAGCTTTACGTGTAGTAAACGATGATATAATAACTGGAGGAATGGGATTTGGAAAGCATCCTCATGATAATATGGAGATTATTACAATTCCCACTAAAGGAGGAATTTCTCACGAAGATTCAATGGGAACAGGTTCTGTAATTGAATCTGGAGATGTACAAGTAATGAGTGCTGGTACAGGTGTTTTCCATAGTGAAATGAATGCTTATGAGAACCAAGAAGGACATTTTTTTCAGATTTGGATTATTCCGAATAAAATGAATGTGGAGCCTCGTTATCAACAAATTTCTGTTCGTGAAGTTGCGAAAGAGAACGAATTGTACCAAGTTCTTTCTCCAAATGCAGACGATCAAGGAGTTTGGATACATCAAGATGCGTGGATTTTCTTAGGAAATTATACAGAAGATAAACAAGAGACATACAAAGTACAAAAAGAAGGAAATGGTGTTTTCTTTATGGTTGTGGAAGGAGAAGTTGAATTTGACGGAAACAAGTTAGGAAGAAGAGATGTTATTGAAATTAAGAATACAAACGATTTTTCGTTCAATGTAACTAAAGATTCTCGATTGATGTTAATCGAAGTTCCTATGGATATTTAAAATTTTTTTCAAGTTTTAGTTGTTTTATATATAGAGTAGATTTCAGAAATGGGATCTACTTTTTGTGTAAAAAAATATTCTTTCAATACAAGTATTTAGTATATTTACTGCTTATAAAACTTTAACTTAAAACGTATTAATCTATACTATATGAAACGTTTATTCATCATCGCTTCTTTTGCTTTAATGATTATCAGTTGTAAAAATGATAACATTGAGATTGATTCTACTTCTGCACAAACTTTTAGTGAAACAGTAGATAAAATTTCAAAGGCTTTGCCTGTTATGCAGCAAGATAAATTTAAAGAAGCTTTGCAAATTATTTTCGAATATAATACAAGTCAAACAATGGACAATGAAGCTCGTTGGGGAATAGTTCGTACGTTGTTAGATGGAAAAACTGTTGATGAAGTTTTTGATATTGCTGAAAAAGTAGCATTGCAGAATAAATTTACTTGGAATAGAAACCAAGTTCCTTTGGCTAATGGAATTCCAAAACCAGGAGCTACTGAAACTATAGAAATACCTGCTGAACCAACTACTAATGTGCAACGTTTTGATTTTAGTTTAAAGCAAGATGATACAGGAATAGCAATTTCTCCATTTTTCTACAATGGACAAGGGGAGGAAATTCAATTAAATCAGGCTGTAACTGCAACGATAGAAGTTTTTAATTCTGGGAATATAGTTTACACATTTCGTTCTACTATTGATCCTAATTCGATGGATGATTTGTACAGAAAAAATTCTATTAACATAAAATACTCTTCTTTAGATCCATCTAAATTAAAAAATGATCGTCTTGATATTTTGGTTAGAATTCCAAATTCTGAACGTTATTTAACGAATCGTAAAGCAGTAAAAGTTCCGTTAAATTTAGTTGGAGCATCAGAAGAGATAGATTCGGTTTCGCTTGATAATACTCCTGCTCATGTAAGTAAAGAAGCTGGAATGGTAAAATCTCTTTCGAATCGTTTTATGACGAATTTATCGAAGAAAAATTATTCTGGGGCTTTTGCTTTGACTAGAAGTGGAGAGTGGAATACTTTTCAAAAGTTTTCTTCTGATGAAGGAATTAAAAATTTAGAACAAGCAACAATTAACGATGCAAAAGTGTTAGATGCAGATGAAAAAGTAGCTTTGGTAGAAGTACAAACGAATTTAAAAGATCAATCTTCTAAAACGTATCAAGTTACTTTAGAGAAGATTAATAATAAATGGTTTGTAGTTAATTTCAAATAAGTTTCCATTTAATAGTTAAAAAAGCGTTCCTAATTGGAACGCTTTTCTTGTTTTATATTGAAATGAATTATTGTCCGTTTGCTTCTTTAGCAGCGTCCGCTTTCATTTTTTCGTTTGCAGTAATTGCAATTTCTACACGACGGTTTTGAGCACGTCCATCTGCTGTTGTATTGTCAGCGATTGGTTCTTCTAAACCTTTTCCTTTTGATGTTAAACGAGTAGAAGAAATACCTTTAGAAACTAAATAATCTTTTACAGATTGAGCACGTTTTTGAGATAATGGCAAGTTATAACCTTGAGAACCTACATTGTCGGTATGTCCAACGATTAATAAATCTGTATCAGGGAATTCGTTAAATACTTCTACTAATTTATCTAAGTTAGTTTTTGCAACAGATGTTAATGAAGCTTTATTATATTCGAAAGTAACTTTAGAGTTCTCATCTAAAATTAGGTTAATCCCTTCTTCCGTTCTTACAACTTCTGCTCCTGGTAAAACTTGCTCAATTTTTTGTGCTTGTTTATCCATATTATTACCAATAACACCACCAGCAGCACCACCTACAGCAGCACCAATTACAGCACCTAAAGCTGTGTTTCCTCCTTTACCGATATTATTTCCTAAGATTCCTCCAATAACACCACCAGCTACAGCACCAATACCGGCACCTTTTTGTGTGTTATTTGCATTTTGTACAGCTGTACAAGAAGACATAATAAATGATCCTCCTAATACGATTGCAGCTATTTTGGTATTTATTTTTTTCATAATTTCTAAGTTTTTAAATTGTTGATTAGCGTACGAAGTTATAAATTACTTGAGCAATTTTTCCGTTTGCATTGATATCTTGTACCAATTTCAATGAATTTGTATCAACATAATCTACACGCATTTTGTATCCTGCAGTATTTTGTTTCGCTTTGATTCCTGTTACATCTTTAAAAATAAAGTAAGTTGTAGAACCATCTTGCTGTAAATCCCAAATAATATTTGCTGTTCCAGAAGGACAATCTCCTCCAGCGTTATTAAATGTATATGTACCTTTTTTGTTGTTTTGAACTAAGTTCCAAGTAGAACCTTCGTAACATTCTGGATTTGCTGTATCAAAAACCTTTGAAACTGCATCAGTAACTTTTACATTACCTTGTACCTCGTTAGTTGTTAAACCTTGATAATCTACATTTGTCAAAGTCCATGCTCCTCTAACTTCTTTACCTGTCTGGATTTCTTGTTTCGCAACTGTTGTAGATGCACAAGAAGTTAAAAATGCTGAAGTGCATATCCCAAATAATAAAATACTTTTTTTCATAGCTATTTATTTTATTTATGATTATAGTCAAAAAATGGCTTTTATAAATTAGTCCTATTAAATTTAAATAAAAAATGAGACATAATACTCATTCTATATAATAAAAGTGGCTCTAAAGGGCTTATTTTATTTTTCAGCTTTTATTACATAGATCATTGAAGAGTATTCACCTGTTTTTTTTGCTTTTGAATTAGATTTTAAACCAACTCTAATCGCATTAATAAAACCTAACTTATTACCCTTATATTTTTCAGAAAGTAGACTTACATAAAATGAATCTAATTTCATTGGATGAGTAGATTCAATTTTCATACCAAAATTGTTAAAAAGCTTACTCATACTTGTTACAGAGAAATGCCAAAGATGTCGTGGAACATCATAAGCAGCCCAATATTTCCCATAATATTCTGCATCATAAGATTTGTGATTTGGGACAGCGATAATTAAACGACCATTTTCTGTCAAATGATTTTTTAATTGATTGATGATTTCATTTAAGTTTGGAATATGTTCTAAAACATGCCACAAAGTTATCACATCAAATTTTTCTTGATTCTGTTCTATTTCTGTAGATCTAACTTTTTCAATTCCAACTTTTGATTGAGCAATTCTTCTTGCCGAATCGTTTGGTTCCATTCCTAAGACATTGTAACCATTTTTTTGTAGATGTTCTAAAAAATCTCCAACACCACAACCATAATCTAAAATCTTTTTACCATTACTAACTTTATTAATCAATTCTAATTTATTATTTAGATTGATTGATTTTGCCATTTGATAAAAACGTTCGAAAATAGATTTCTTTCCATCGGTATGAGAAATGTAATTTTTACTTTCGTAATACTTTCCTAAATTTTCGATAGGTTGGGGGAGAGTGTACAAAACTTCGGTTTCTGAATCTTCGTAAATTTCGAATTTTTCTCCTGTTAAAAAATAATCTTTTAAATCTAATTTCTTAATACCAGAAAATCCTTCTTTTGAAGGATTTTCTTGAGATGTTTCACGTGGAACATTTTCCATATTATCTTCCCATGTAAATTAATAATACACTTATATCTGCTGGTGATACACCGCTAATTCTTGATGCTTGTGCTACCGTTGCAGGTTTTATTTTTGTTAATTTTTGACGAGCTTCTATCGACATCGAACCAAATACATTATAATCTATATCTGCCGGAATTTTTAAATTTTCCAAACGATGCAATTTATCTGCATTCTGTTGTTCTTTCTTAATATAACCTTTGTATTTGATCTGAATTTCTGTTTGCTCTAATTCTTCTTGATCGTATTCATTTGTTTCAATAAACTCTTTTACTCGATCTAATTTTGTAAAATCAGAAAGCTTTAATTCAGGACGAGAAATAACCGAGATCATTTTGTTTGGTTGTTTTAAAGGTGTTCCTTCGCGCTCTTCAATTACATCATTTATCTCTTGTGGCTTGATTGAATTTTCTTCGAAATAATTGACTAGTTTTTCAGCTTTGTCAAATTTTTCTTCCATTCTTCTCAAACGATCTTCTGAGGCTAAACCTAGTTCAAAACTTTTTCTTGTCAAACGTTCGTCGGCATTATCTTGTCTTAATAAGATACGATATTCTGCACGAGACGTAAACATACGATAAGGTTCTTCTGTACCTTTTGTAATCAAATCGTCGATTAAAACTCCTATATATGCTTCGTTGCGATTTAATATAAATGGATTTTTTCCTTGAATTTTTAACACAGCATTTATACCTGCCATCAAACCTTGAGAAGCAGCTTCTTCATAACCTGTTGTTCCGTTAATTTGTCCAGCGCAATATAAGTTATCAATTAGTTTAGTTTCTAATGTATGTTTTAATTGTGTTGGAGGAAAATAATCGTATTCGATTGCGTAACCTGGACGCAAAATTTTTGCATTTTCAAAACCAGGAACAGAACGTAAAGCTCTTGCTTGAATATCATCTGGCAAAGATGTAGAGAATCCATTTATATAGAATTCCATTGTGTGCCAACCTTCCGGTTCTGCAAAAATTTGGTGACGATCTTTGTCTGCAAAACGATTAATTTTATCTTCGATAGATGGACAATATCTTGGTCCAGTCGATTTAATTGTTCCGTTAAACATTGGAGAACGATCAAAACCTTCACGTAATAAATCGTGAACTTCTTGATTCGTATAAGTAATCCAACAAGAACGTTGTTTCGTTAATTTTGGCGTATTTGTGTAAGAGAATTTCGAAGGATTTTCATCTCCTGGTTGCTCAACCATTTTCGTATAATCGATAGAACGACCATCTACACGTGGAGGAGTTCCTGTTTTCATTCGTCCAGCTTCGAAACCTAAATCAACTAATTGTTCCGTAATTCCGAAAGCAGCAGATTCTCCCATACGTCCACCTCCAAATTGTTTTTCACCAATATGAATCAAACCATTCAAGAAAGTACCATTTGTAAGGACAACAGATTTAGAACGAATTTTCATTCCCATTGCTGTAATAACTCCACAAACCTTACCATTTTCAATGATTAAGTTTTTTACCATATCTTGAAAGAAGTCAACATTCTCTGTTCTTTCTAAAGATAAACGCCATTCTTCAGCAAAACGCATACGATCGGACTGTGCGCGTGGTGACCACATCGCTGGACCTTTAGATTGATTCAACATCTTGAATTGAATCGCAGTTTTGTCTGTAATAATACCAGAGTATCCACCTAAAGCGTCAATCTCACGAACAATTTGTCCTTTCGCAATTCCACCCATAGCAGGATTACAAGACATTTGTCCGATTGTTTGTAAGTTCATTGTAACAAGAAGCGTTTTTGCTCCTAAATTGGCTGCTGCTGCTGTCGCTTCTGCACCTGCGTGACCACCACCAACTACAATTACATCATATTCTGATTGAAATATCATTTGATTTGTAAACTTATTTTTTTGTTAAAATAATAAATGTTCCACGTGGAACATTATTGATTTAGATAGCTACTAAATGTTTCTAAATATTGATTTTCTTTAGCAGTCATCAATTCTTTGTCATCTGGATCTTTGTCCATATAACCAGCAAAATGTAATATTCCATGGATGACAACACGAGCTAATTCGTTCTCAAAAGAAACACCATTTTGCTCTGCATTATCTTTGATTCGTTCGACGCTAATAAAAATATCACCCATCAATTCATCTTCAATAGAATTATCGAAACCGATAACATCTGTGTAATAATCGTGGTCTAAATATTGTCGATTAATTTGAAGTAAGTATTCGTCATCACAGAAAATATAGTTTAAATCTTCTATTGTCTTCCCTTCATTCTTCATACTCTCTACGATCCAATCTATCCAAGTTTGAGCATCTTTTAGCTCAAAATCTGTTTCGTAAAATAATTCTATCATTGTTCTAAAACCAGTAACCTAAACTTAAATTAAATAATCCTTTTTTTGTGTAAGGCGAATAACTCCAAATAAAATTTAAAGGTCCTAATGGACTATCGTAGCCATAAGTAACGCCATACCCAAGATATTTATAATCTGTTAAACTTAATTGCTCAAATCTATCTGAGATATTTGCTATATTCATAAATAAACTTGTGTAATGATTTTTCAAAATTCGAGCTTGAATATGAGATCCAAACATTAATTGATTATCACCAACCGCAGAACCAAAAGGAAGCCCATAAAACTTTGTATAATTGAAAAAATCTTGTTCAACATAACCTCCTAAAAAAAATTTTTGAGGCATCGTAACATTATCATTGAAAAAGGTTCCAAAGTTAGCAGTAAATCTGTAACTTAGGAAATTATTTAACGGAAAATTTGCCTCTAAACTTGATTCTAACAAATAGTTGTTTTCAAATCCAGTTACATTAGAATCAAATAAATACTTGAAACTTCCATCAAATTTTAAGCCACTTCGAGCAAAATTAGCATTGTTTCGATTATCTGCTTTGATATATCCATATGCTTTCCAATAATAACCTTCAGTTTTTGCTGGGAAATCTTCGTTATAAGCAATAAAATTATTTGTAAATACTTTTGTGTATTGATGTTCGAGCCCAATACCAATTGCATATTTTTCTTTGATTGTAGACTGAATGTATAGTTGATTAATATATTCTCTGAAATTGTAGTTTACTTTTTTATAAATATTATCTTGTCCCAAGAAGTTTCTAAGATCGATTTCTTTATCAAAATAATGAGAATAAGAATTGAAACCAATACTTGGTAAATATCCGTTATCTATGAAAAAATTAATGTTATATCTTGCATAATCTCCTACAATAATATCAGTAGAAAGAATAGAGTTTTTAACGAATAAATTTTTTGAAGTGAAGTTTAGGAGCAATCCAGTTTTAAATAGATCATCATAATGTAATCCAAAACGAATTGATTGTTGCGTTTTGTTTTCCTGAACTTTCAATGTTAAAAGGTTTTTATCATTATCTATTTCTGATATTTTATAGGTAATATTATTAAAGTTTCCTGAAGCATATAATTTAGAAATTCCTAATTTTAAATCATCATATTTTATTATTTCTGGGGTACGAATACCTAATTTTCCTTCGATATAATTCTTATTAAAATTCTTTAATCCTTCTATTTCAATTTCTTTTACCAAGACATAATCATCAAGTTTTATTTCATTTCTACTTTTGTCATAAGCATTTTGTTTTTTTGCAATTTCTTTTAATTGATCAAAAACTTTTTCAGAAGCTATAAATCCTCGTTTGTATATAGAATCAACTTCATCAAAGCTGGTAACAGCATATTCTTTTAATTCAGGTTTTATCAATAAATCAACTAATTTTTTTTGCTCATCTGTTTTTTTTACAATGCTCATTGTCATAATTTGACTCAAAATATCAATTGCAGAGTTTAGATTTTCTCGCTTTTGTAATCCATCACCTAACTCAACACCAATAATAATATCAGCTCCCATATCTTTCACTTCTTTTACTGGAAAATTGTTGACAACGCCGCCATCAACATATATTTTACCATCAATTGTGACAGGATCTAACATGGTTGGATAAGCACCTGAAGCCAAAATAACGCGAGGTAAAAATCCCGAACGAAAGACTTTTTCTTCTCCAGTTTCGAGATCGGTTCCGATACAAACAAAAGGCGTCGGAAGTTTATTAAAATCATCAATATTATGAACAGGACGCAATAAATAAGTCAATAAATCAAGTGGGCCTTGACCTTTTGAAATCGCATTAGGAATCGTTAATTTGAACTTATCAAAAGGTAATTCTAAGATATATTTTTCTTTGTATGCTTTCTCGAAAAAAGGAATTTCTGCACGATCTTTATTTTGTATAATCAATGAAGAAATATCCAATTGATGCATAATTTTCTCTAGCTCGTCAGGCGTATATCCAGCCGCATATAATCCGCCAATAATAGCGCCCATACTTGTGCCTCCAATATAATCAATTTTGATTCCTGCTTCTTCGATCTTCTTTAAAGCGCCAACGTGTGCATAACCTTTTGCACCGCCACCACTCAATACAACACCCACTTTTAGACGCATTGAATCGTTCTTCGTTTCTTGTGCAAAAGAAATGGTCGAAATAATGAAAATGAAAGCAAAAAGACTGCGCATAATTGATCTAAATTGAGGAATAAAGATAAAGATTTTAATGCTTAGTTGTTTTTTAATTTTTGACTTTTGATGGAATAATAAAGTATTAAAAGAACTATTATTGAAATTAAAAAGATGAAACTTACCATAGTTTCTGTTTCAAAAGTTGAGGAAATAAATGTAAGAACTTATATCATTCCTAAAAAGAATATTGGAATTAATGAGAAAAACAGAAAGATATACAAAAGGAATTTCATACAATTAGGCTACAAAAAAAGAGCTACTTTTCAGTAACTCTTTTTTTCAAATTCTTTATCTATCCTACACAACATGAGATATGATTATTGTTACAGCCAATAATAGCATCTGCATATTCCATATCACTTTTTAAATGCAATTTCCATCTAATGAAATTATTGTCAACACAATTAATATAGCTATTGTAACAATGACCACAAGCAGAAGCAAAAGGTGCTGCAATAAAAATTGTGAATATTAATAAGAATTTTTTCATAAATTTCTATTTATTGATTAGTTAATTCGTTATATTTTTTTAATCTTTCGTTTGTTCTTTTTTCTAAATTCAATTCTTTTGTAGCTTCGTTCACCAAAAATTCTTGCTTTTCTTTATCAGTTAAAAACTCAGGATATTTTGCGTAAAAATTTTTAGCTGCTTTTTTGTTCTCTTCATACGCCTTACCAGAAAATAAAGATTTGTTTGTTTTTTCTTGTATATCTTTATCAAAAGATTCTACACTTGAAAAATTGATATTTTCCTTTTTTTCTCCTCTTTGCATTTTATTTTTAGCTTCTTCTGTTTTTGCTACAACATATTTTGTATTAATATCAGAGTTTTGGTCAAAGCCATCGACTACAGTTTTCATTAATTCTTTGTATTCTTTAGAGCTTTTTACTTGTTCGTAATATTCTTCTTGAGAGGAAGCTTTGTCATCACTACAGTTAAATAATAAAGTAGCTGTAAATAAAATCAGTAATGTTTTCTTTAAGTTTTTCATAAGCATAATTTGAAATTTCATTAAAATAATAATAAAAAAACATCTAAAAGGTTTTAATCGATTGTAAATGAGTAAATGATAAAAAAAAGAGCTACTTTTCAGTAACTCTTTCAATATATTATTCTTTGTAATAAACGCGTTTTATACGTTGGGAAACCGAAGTCAAGACTTCATAAGGGATTGTTCCTAACCATTCGGTAACATCGGCTAAAGTTGGCGAATGCCCAAAAATAGTCACTTCGTCACCTTCTTTACATGGAATATCGGTAACATCAACCATCATCATATCCATACAAATGGTTCCGGTAATTGTAGCCAAATGTTCATTGATACCCACTTTTCCTTTTCCGTAACCAAGCGAACGACGAATTCCGTCTGCATAACCTACAGGTAAAGTTGCAATTTTGGTATGACGTTCCGCTGTAAAACGACGACCATAACTTACAGTTTCGCCTTTTTCAATCTCTGAAATTTGAGAAATTACAGTTTTGAAACGCACAACAGGTTTCAAATATTTCTCCATAAAATCGGTATATTCAGAGTAGCCATACATCCCGATTCCTAAACGAACCATGTCATATTGATGCTCTCCATACGCCACAATTCCAGGAGAATTTAACGCATGTTTGATTGGTTTTATCTTTAAAGCTGTTGTAATAGCTTCATAACTACTGTCAAAACGATTCAATTGATGTCTCGCATAATCTTCCTCTTCTGGCATATCAGCAGTTGCTAAATGTGTGAAAATAGATCGAACATAAACATGCGAATTATCTTTTAGAATTGCAATTAACTCTTCGAAGTCATCTTCGTGAAAACCAAGACGATTCATTCCTGTTTCCATTTTTAAGTGAATTGGATAAGGCGAAGAAATCTGTTTTTCTTGTAATTTCTGAATAAATAGTTTCAAGACGCGCAAACTATAGATCTCTGGCTCCAATTGATAATCGATGAGTGTTGAATAACTACTTTGTTCAGGATTCATGACGATAATAGGAATTGTAATTCCAGCTTCGCGCAATTCTTTTCCTTCATCTGCAATTGCAACTCCTAAGAAATCGACACCGTTATTTTGTAAGGTATTTGCCACTTCAAAACTTCCTGTTCCATAACTATTCGCTTTCACCATACACATCAATTTTGTAGTAGGTTTTAACAATGAACGGTATACATTTATATTCTCGATAAGGTGTTGTAAATTAATTTCGAGAACAGAATCGTTGGAACGTGTTTCTAATTCATTCGAAATTTTTTCTAATTTGAAAGGACGAGCACCTTTTAATAAAATAGCTTCGTTGTCGACATGTTGATGTTTGAATTGTTCTAAGAATTCTTCAGTCGAATTGAACGAACGAACATATGATTCAAATAAATGTTTGAACTGAGAAATTTTTTCTCCGATTAAAACGATTTCATCAAAATGATAAGGGTTGACTAAATCGGCTGCTTGTTGATATAAATCTTCGTCAGATAAGTTACTTTGTAAAATATCCGTCAACACCAACGATTTTTTGTCGCGCGGTTGTTGATTTAACACATTTAAACCAATTTTTAATGAATTTAGATCAGAATTGAAGGTATCATTAATTAAAATTGAATGATTAATCGCTTCTTTAATTTCCAAACGCATTTCGATTGGTAGAAGTTGATTAAATTCGTTTTTAAGTTGCTTGTAATCAATATTTAAACTAATTAAAGTCGTTAAGCAAATTAAACTATTTTTAATCGAAGCATCATCGATAAAAGGAATTGAATAGGTGAATTCTTCTTGATTATGTAAAATAGAAATTTGTGTATTGGTCTGATTACTTTGTATTTGCTTGATCTGTACGGAGGCAGAATTAGAGTAACCGTACGTGTATTTATCAATTTTTGCTAAATGTGGATTTTCTAGAATAGCTTGATGAACTTTTTCATTCTCGATATTGAAAACTAATTTATCAACATGAGAAAATAGTTTCAGTTTTTCCTGAATCAATTCATCTTGATTTTCGAAATTTTCTAAATGCGCTTCTCCTATTTTTGTCAACACACCAATTGTTGGTTGAATAATTTCTTCGAGATTTTGCATTTCATTTGGCATCGAAATTCCAGCTTCGAAAATACCCAAATCGTTTTTCTCTTCCATTTGCAATATAGAAAGTGCTGCTCCGAATTGAGAATTGTAACTTTTTGGACTACGAACAATCGAGAATTTTTTCCATAACAATTGATTCAACCATTCCTTTACGATTGTTTTTCCATTGGAACCGGTAATTCCTATTACAGGAAAATGAAATTGTTTACGATGAATTTTTGCCCAATTTTGTAAAGCAAGTAGAGGATTTTCGACCTCTATAAAATTTGCATTAGGAAAATTAATCAATGCTTTTTCCACGACAAAATTTCGAATTCCTCTCTGATAAGCATCTTGCAAATACAAGTGTCCATCTTTTTGGTTTCCTTGAAAAGCAAAGAAAATTCCGTGAGCTGGATTGACAATCATACGAGAATCAAAAAAAATTTGATCAATGATTTCATTCCCATTTCCAATCAAAGTACCATTAATGATACTCGAAATTTGATTTAGATTATACGTTTTCAACTTTTTGTTTGTTATATTCTTCCCAAAAAGCAGCTCGGCTTAATGGTTCGTATTCAGATGTCTCGCCTAATTCTACAAGACGATCACTATCTATTTTTCTATGTGAATAGTTTGCCAAATTTCCTGTACGAACACAAATGGCATGAACTTTTGTTATATATTCTGCAGTAGCTAATAAATTAGGCATTGGACCAAAAGGGCGACCTTTAAAATCCATATCTAGACCAGCAACAATAACCCGTTTTCCTTGATTTGCTAGCTCATTTGCAACATCTACAATTCCTTCATCAAAAAATTGTGCTTCATCAATTCCTACAACATCGCAATCATCAGCTAATAATAAAATTGCCGAAGAATATTCGACAGGTGTCGATGTAATTGAATTCTGGTTGTGCGAAACGACTTCTCGATCTGCATAACGTGTATCTATTGTAGGTTTGAAAATTTCGACACGTTGTTTGGCAAATTCCGCTCGTTTTAGGCGTCGGATTAGTTCTTCGGTTTTACCAGAAAACATTGAGCCACAGATGACTTCTATCCATCCACTTTTTTTGTTATGATTAAAGGTATTTTCGAGGAACATAGTTCAGATAATTTAGTTTAAAATGTGAAAACAAATTTACGGAATAAATTAGTTGAATGAAGTAAAAAATTAAATGAAGATAGAGATATAAGAAAAAAGGTCAAGTAACAATATTGTTACTTGACCTAAATAAGTATTAATGATTAAGAATTAGGTAAGTTATTTTTTAATAATTGTTTTTTCGTGGATTGTACCCAAATCATCAACAAATTTGAATTAATTATCTATCCTAATGAGGCTTTTATTTTTTGGACGAAGAACAAAAAATACACCTTTATAGAATTTTACAGGAAATCTTTCATAATATAGAAAAACATGCCGATGCTCAATGTTACAATAACTGCGACAAAACATGAAATGATGTTTAGTTTAATTATAGAAGATGATGGAAAAGGATTTGAAGAAAAAGAGACAAAACAAGGGATAGGAATTGTAAACATTAATGAGCGAATAGAACTTATTGGAGGGACTTTTACAATAGATTCAGTGTTAGGAAATGGAACAACAATAATTATAGAGTTAGATGGAGAAAAAGATAAGAACAGGATTGATTGACGATCATCAACTTTTTTTAGATGGTTTAAAAAGGCTAATAGAGCAAGAGAATGATTTCAAAATAGTTTATTCAACAACAAAAGCGATTAATCTACTCGATAAACTAAATGATCTTTTTATTGACATTTTGATTGTTGATATTTCTATGCCCGATGTAAATGGATTGGGATTAATACATAAAATTAAGAACCATAGGTTTATAGGGAAAATAATTGTTCTTAGTTCTTATGCGAATAATATAGATAAGTCATGTGTAGATGCTGTATTGTTGAAGGAAGTTGCTAAAAATGAGTTATTTGATACAATAAGATCCGTGCATTATGAAACATATAAAAAGAAAGATCGTTTGTTGGACTCTAGCATTATTTATTTTTTTTTTTGAGTAAAAGAGAAAAAGAAATTGTTAATCTAATTGCAGTAAGTTTTACAGTAAACGAAATAGCACATAAAACAATTTTGAGTAAACATACTATAGATACTCATAAGAAAAATATATTTTTAAAACTTGAAGTTTTAAATAATGCAGAACTCACAAAGAAAGCAATGATGTTAGAAATTATTCAATTATAATTTATACAATAAAATTTATAAGAAAATCAATTCTTTTTCGTTGTAGAGTAAAAAAATATTTAATTGTAATTAATGGGTATGAAAAAAAAATTATTAAGCATTCTGTTTATTTCTTTATTTTTAACATTATCATCTTGTGGAGATAAAAAAGGAGGAAGGAATGACTTGTCTGAAAAAGAGAAAACCGAAAATGGAGATTCAAAAGGATTAGTTATTATTTTAGAAGGAGTATTTCCTACGAATGATATGTATCAACTTTTCTATAGTAATAGCAATACATTTTCTGAAGATAAATCAGTTCGTGTTCCTATATATGGGCAAACAGTTATGCAATCAGTTGTTATTGAATTACCAGAAGGTGTAAAACCTCAAAATTTAAGACTTGATTATGGAGCAAATGTTGAACAAACAGGAATCTCCATTAAAAATGTTGAATTTTTATATAATGATAATAAGTTTAACATTAGTCATGAAGATTTTTATGGAAAATATTTTAGAGATGGACAAGGAACATCTTTCAATCCTATTAAATTAACAATAGAATTGAGACCTAATGCTGATGGTAATTTTGATCCATATGCATTGAGTACGGATGAGTTAAAGAAAAGTTTGAATAAAATTTATAACAAATCAAAAGAAGAAAAATAGAACACTTCTTCTACTTTAATTAATGAAATGCAACAAAAGAGATATGTAAAAATTTACTTTTTTCAAGAGTTTTTAGATACAATATTATTGATTTTTTTCTTTTTCATTTTTTTGAAATTGCAATATCAATATTTTTGGACAGAAGACTATCCTTTAGAAAAGATACCTACTTATTTTGAGTTATTTAAAGCTCATTATAAGGCATTATTATTGTTTGTTGTTATATGGTTTTTGATTGCCAATAATGTTTCTTTGTATAAGGTATATAGAAGATTAAAATTTGTAGACATTATAAAAAAATTAATTTATCAAATTTTATTTTTTTCTATTGTCGTATTTGCGATATCTGGCTTGAAATCATCTGATTTATTTTCACCGCAATTAGGAATTACTTATATTTTATTACTTTTTTTGGTGGGTTTACTCACTCGTCTTTCAATTTTTATTTATTATCGAAATCTACATTTAAAAGGTCAAGATTTAACAAATATTTTGATTATTGATGAGAATGATAACACGAATAAATTTATCAATTTATTAAAGGAACGAAAGGATTTAGGTATATCTCTGTTTGATAAAATTGGAAAAGAGGAGATTGATTTTACGAAAGGATTATTAAAAATACAAGGCATAGATTTCCGACAGTTTATCTCGGAAAATAAAATTAATAAGATTTTTATTTCACAAAAAGGAGAGATAAGCAAGGATTTAATTTATGAAATTGTAAGTCTATCAGAAACGAATCTTATTAATGTGTCATATATTCCTGATTCAATTTATAATGGAATTACAGAACTAAAAGTAGTATACATCGATACTTTACCCATATTTGAAGTAAAAAGATTTCCTTTAGATTTGAAATTTAATCAGTTAATTAAGAATTTGTTTGATGTTATTTTTGCTTCTTTGGTTTGTGTTTTTTTATTAAGTTGGTTGTTTCCGATTATTGCTTTGCTAATTTATATTGATTCGAAAGGCGCAATCTTATTTGTTCAAAAAAGAAATGGATTGAATGGGGTTGAATTTGATTGTTATAAATTCAGAACAATGATGGATTCTAAATATAACTCTATAAAAGCTACAGAAAGAAATGATCCTCGTGTAACTCGTATTGGAAAGTTTTTGCGTAAAACAAGTTTAGACGAATTACCTCAATTTATCAATGTATTGAAAGGAGAAATGTCTATTGTAGGTCCTCGACCACATATGATTTCTCAAGATCATTATTACAGAGATATCATTAATCGTTATAACATTCGACATTACGTAAAACCAGGCATTACAGGGTTATCTCAAGTTAAAGGCTATAGAGGTGCTATAGATTCTGATGAAGATATGGAAAAACGTATTAGAACAGATGTATATTACGTTCGGAATTGGTCTTATTTACTTGATATACAAATTGTGTATCAAACGATAATGTTAGTAGTGAGAGGTGATGAAAATGCTATATAAATAAAAGAACATCTTGTTATTGGATGTTCTTTTTATTTTGTAAAGTATTATGAAAAATACAGTACAATAGTATAAAAAATACGATTCCTCGTTGACGATGAAACAAAGATTCGGTAAACATTATAGAGGTTGTGAGAATGGTAAAAAACAAAAATATAAAATCACGATTTTTAATCGCTTTTACCCAATTAAAAATAACCATTAAGCTTAATAATATAAATCCAATTATGCCCAATTCTGAAAAAGATTGAATGTATTGGTTATGGAAGTTTAAAGTCCCATAATAATCTATTAATTTATTCATCTTTTGTTTTTCAATTATCTTATCTTGAGATGCAGAAGCTCCATAACCTGTCCAAAAAATATGATCTTCGTTTAAAAACTCTTTAAAAAGTCGGATTTGATACAATCTGAAAGCTGTTCCATTAAAATAATATTGTGGTCCAAAAGAATCTTGTTCCCAAGCATTTTCAATAGAAACATTAATAATACCATTTTCTAATTTCACATTTTCGGTCGTATTTTGGATTTCTAAATCAAAACGTTCTTTTATTTTTGAGCCTAAAGGAATCATTAAGATAAAAAACACAGCTAAAATAAGTAGGATGTTTTTCTTTTTTAAGATTGATTTATTATAGCAGAAACTGACTATTATTCCTAAAATTGTAATTATAATAACATTTTTTGACGATAATAAGATAAGAAATGCAAAAAGTAGAAATACAGCTAAAAAGTCATACCATTGCTTATTTTTTTTTATAAATAGATTAATAAACGCAAATGAAATAAACAACGAAATGTAAATAGCATTTACCTCTAATGTAACTAAATCGTGATAGAAAAAATAGTGAGATTCACCAGTTTTGATAAATCTATATAAAGCTCTTAGAAGATAAAAAATAGTTGCGATAGTCATTAAATAACTATAGTTATTAAAAATAGCTTGTCTTTTTTCAATCTTGAGTTTTGGTAAAAACGAAAATAAGATTGGTAAAGCTAAAAAGAATAATCCTTTTGAAAGATATTTACTCGTTTCCTTCGCTTCTATTGTCCAACTTAAAGATCCTACGCAAAGGAAATAATATACTACAGGTATAAGTAATGCATAAGAAAACTTGAAATGGAGCTGTTTATAATTTAGTATAACGGCCAATACCAATAATCCAAAAGCAATATTGATAAAAGCAAATGGTAGAGGAAGTGATGCTAATAATAATGTTATCGATAAACCTATTAATTTTTGATTGGACTGTATTAATTTGTTCATTTCTATTATTTAATTGTAAATGTTTTATCGCTCATTTGAGTAAAAGTTTTATCATCTTTTGTTAATCTTATACCTATTTTATAGTCACCTTTAGGTAAATCATCTATATAGAAGTTTACAATAAAACCGCTATAATTTGCATTTTTAAGATTTCTATTTAAACTTACAACATCATCTCTTTTGTATGGATTAGTATTTATTTTATAGAATGTTTTGTCTTTTAAAAGGATAATTTCTTTTTTAACATTTTCATTGTCAATAGATTCATTTGCGGACCATCCAAAGATCATGACAATATTTTTCTTTATTTCAATTTTATCTATACTTAAGAAAAAAGGGTCTGTTGATAAATTAACTTGCGTAAGCTTAGGATTTTCTATTGCATTATTCCCGATTGTAATCAATTGATCTGTCTCAACATATTTTTTTAAACCAGTAGCTGTTTTAATTAATATTCCATAATTAACAGATATTCCTTTAGACAAATTTTTTGTTAGAATAATAGATTCAAAACCAGCATTTTCTAGATTTTTATTATTATACTTTAGACCGATATCATTTCTTAAGTAATTATCAGTTTTTGAAATATAAAAGTCATTTTTATCCCTCAAAACGATATATATAGAATCTTTCATGTTGTTGTTAGATTGTTTGTCTACAACCCATCCTTTTAAATTAATGAAATTTGTATTAGGTTCTAAGTATTCAAAATAATAATCAATATCATCTTTAACAGGAACAAAAGTTTCTTTTGTTTTTATAAATGTATTAGGTTTTAATTTAGTTAATGCTTTATCAAGTCTATTTTTATCCTCAATAGATTGAGAAATATTGATATGTTTATTTGCAGGATAAATAACAAAATAATTATCTATTATTACAATTTTTACACTTTTTGAAAGTATTGGAATAATAAAGTTTTTAAGATTCTCCTCACTTGTGATATAAACTGAGTTAGGTTCTAATTTATTATTATATAAATTTGAGATTACTTTATTTTTAAATTCGGTTTCACCTTCTGTATTTGTTCTTGCAACATAGGCATTGGTTATAGTTTTGTTATTTTTAGCTGCAAGATATCCAAAGTCTTGATAATCGTAATGATTTAGAGTTTTCCATTCATAAATAGGAAAAGGAATGATATGGTCAAATTCTTTGAAAACTTGAGTCCATTTTTCTTCTGTTAATGGAGGCTGATATCCACCATTTTTTAAGTTTCTAAAAGTAAATAATGTTTTTGTATCGTATAGTTGTATACATAATAAAATAGAAAATGTAACAATCTTTACTACATTGTTGATTTTAGATTTTGCAAATATGATTAATATGCTTAGAAATACAGTATAATATAATAACCAAATAAATCTTGAAGTAGCTCTAAAAATATTTCCTAATTTTATAAAAATATCAGGAATTGGATATGTAAAAATTTCTTTATCATTATAGGTAATATTATTCGTTATTCCGAATAAAGTTAGAGGGATTAGCCATAATAGAAAAAGATAAAAACTCTTTTTATTGTTTTCATTAATTTTACTTATACTAATTCTGTATACAAGTAAGATTATAGAAAAAGGAATTAAAATTAACATGCCTAAGCCTAAGTAGGAGTATCCTTCATACTGTGCAGGATTGACTTGTTTTAGCTGAGGTAAAAATGTAGAGAAACCATCTGGATTAAAGAATGAATTAAAATTCCAACTATATAAGCCATATCCATTATTTACTTCAGAATTTGAATTTCCAATTAACCCTACAATATACCAATTAATAATTAGTAAGGTGAATGTTATTAATGTTGTTATTAAAGCCTTTTTAATTGAAATTGATTTATATACGAAGAAATTTTTGAAAGGAAGGATAATTGCAAATCCAGCAACAATGAATGTTAAATATGGATGAATTAATCCACTCAAAAGAATTAAAATACTCTGTTTAAAGGATAATGAGAAAGCTTCTTTATTAGAATGAGGCTCTTTTATATACAAATATATTGAAGCTAATATCAACCATTGAGCACATAAAGCAGGGTGTAAACCTCTATAGATAAGTACGGGATTTGTTATTACAAATAGAACTAAAATAAAATTAAGAACAATATTTATGTTTAAATACTTGAAAATCTTATAAGCAAAAACCCCATTAAGTATAAAGCAACTTAATAACCATATTCCAAAGTACTGAAAGTCATTTCCTAAAACAGGAGAAAATAATTTAAAAATTAATGCTAATAAAGGTATAGAATCTGTTAATCCTACGTTAGTTCCCATAGGATAATACCAATCGCTAATTGTACCTAAAGGAAAAGTCCAATTACTATTTCTATAAAAAGCCCAACCAAGATAGTGCTGCCCCCAATCATGTCTCGCATTCAATAACCATCCAACATTACTAGGTAATAATGTATGAAAACCATAAGTAAAAATGTAAACAATAAGGGATAATATAATGATTAATATATAAGGATAATAAGTTTTATTAGTCATAATTAATTATATTTTGTATAAAGTAGATAAAGTTCTTTGAAAATGATAAAAGCGTGATTTAGTTTTAATTTAGAGCCTTCTACATCTTTCCAATCTTCTATAGAATATTCATTTCCATAAATAAGTAAATTTTTATTTTTCAATCGAATAAATACTTCCGCATCAAACAACCATGAAGTATAGAATTTTTGCTCAAAAACTTCTTGTATCATTGTTTTAGAAAATATTTTGGCACCACATTGTGTATCATAAATTCCTAAATGATGTTTTAAATTAAGTAATGTTAAAATAATTCTACCTATAAAATGTCTATAAGTTTTTCTTAGTATTCGAGAGTTTAAAGTTTTTATTCTTGAAGCAAAAATAAACTCGTAAGAAGAATTCTTTAAAGCTTCTATCATTTCAATCATTTTATATGCTGGTGTCGAAAAATCAGCATCAAAATAGCCAATGTAATCATATATTTCTTTTTGACTTATAAATTGAATAGCTTTATAAATAGTATTGGCTTTGCCTTGATTTTGGTCAAAATCAATCACAAAACAATGATCATTTTTATTTGCTATATCATTTATTATAAAAGATGTTTTATCTAAACTTCCATCATTTGCCAAATATATCGTAATAGAAGGATGTTGAAGCAAATGCTTTATATTATCTTCATTTAATCTTTCTTCTTCATTATAGCAAGGAATTATTATAGCAATTTTAGGCATGAATCAGTTGAATTTTTCTATATTTAAATTATCAATAATTTGATGCAAAAGTGGTTATCTTCTTTTTAAGAAATAGATTTCAATAAATCATAATATTTTTCATTAATAATATTCCAGCTAAACTCATTTTCTATAGCTGTTGTGTTTTGATTAATTTTTTCTAATTCATTTTCTTTATCTAAAGTGTCATAAAGTTGTTTTACTTCATTACTAGTAGCAAAGTAAAATGCATTTTCTCTTAGAACACCTTTGTTAAATTCATTATTATTAGCACAAATTAAACAGTTAGATGCCATTGCTTCTAATAAAGAAGGGTTTGTACCACCTACAGAATGCCCATGAAAATATAAACGAGAATAATAACGAATATTGTTTAATTCCTCGAAATTATAGATACCTCCTGTAAAAATAATGTTAGAGAAAGCTTTATATTTTTCCTTTAAGAACTCTCCGTAAGGTGTTTCATGTTTTCCAATTACCAAAAAAGGTTCTTTTTTTGTAGAGGTTGTCACTCCATCCAAAATCATTTCTAAGTTATTCTCTGGTTCAAATCGAGCAATTAGTAAACTATACTTATTTTTTTCGATTTTATATTTATCTAAAATAGATTCATTTGGATTTGTAAATACATCAGCACCATAAGCAATATAAGTAGAATTTTTGTTGTATTTATTTTTCAGATAGACTTGTATGCCTAAAGAATCTGCAATCAAATGATCAGAATGTATCGCACCTAATTTTTCGGCATATTTTAAGAAGTATTGTACTTTTTTTGAGTATTTGCTACGTTTCCATTCTAGGCCATCCATGTTTGTAATGATTTTAGCTTTTTTGGGCATTAACCACCACCAAATTGTGCTACTTGTGTAACCTAATTGTAAGATAATATCAAAATTGCGTTTACGTGCGTCTAAAATACAATTTAAGTCGTAGAGAAATTGTCCAACGGTTCCCATTTTATCTTCCGGGTCTTTACAATGAACTAATTTAACTCCGTTAAAAGTTTTTTCTTTGTACGGATGTAATGAAGAATTGTAAACATAAACATCTTCTCCTTTATTGGCTAAATAAACTGCAAAAAATTCTGCAAATTGTTCAAAACCTCCATGATAATTTGGAATACCTCGAGTCCCTAGAATGGCTATTTTCATGATAAATTTAGTGCTAATTGATATGCCTTTAAGGTTGATTCAGCTGTTTTTTCCCAAACATATTTTTGTAAGATTTTATTTTTTAATTTTGGATTTATTGGATTATTATAAGCTTGATCAATAGCTTTTTTTATACTATCAACATTATCTGGTTCACAATAATAGGCCATGTTTTCAAAATACTCTTCAGTGTCCCCTTTTTTAGTAATAACAATATTACAATCCATTATTCCCGCTTCTAGCGATGATAATCCAGGAGTTTCCATCCAACTAATCAAACAATGTACTTTTGCAAGCTTGTATAATTTAGCCAAGTCTTTATGAGGAACAGCACCTAAAAAATGAACATTATTTCCAGCTTCTTTATGAACTTGTTCTACAAATTCTTTTTGATTTTTTGATTCATTTCCTACTAAAACAAGTGTATAAGAGCTGTTTTTAACGGCTCTTACCAAGTTTAGCGTTGATTTTCTTCCTTCGATTCTTGCTGCACATAAAATACAATTTTCAAATTGTAAAAATTTATCTTGATCGTCAATCTGAATATTATGATTAAATACTTTTGTATCTACAGCATTTGGAATATTAAAATAATTATAATCTTTTAACTTAAACTCTCTTGCGATACGAGCCATTTCCAAATCAGAATTTGGAAGTAATACGTCTACATTATCTACAATTTCTTTCATTAAATTGTAATGTCCTTTTCTCACCATATTCCAAACACCAGCATGTAATCTTTTTTCATGATAATGTCTTACAATGGTTTTGATATAACTAATTTGGTAAGGAGAAAGAATGTTTGCTATTTTTTGAAACATACCTCCTCTAGCTTTTCTTTCGTATTCGGTATAAAGTCCATAAATAGTGGATAATACAATTTTCTTATTTTGCCTTTGAGCATTTTTAAATTGTAAATAAATATCTTGAGGTTCCATTAAATTAAATAGATGAACAAGATCATAATTTGATAAATCTGGTTCGAAATCTAGAGATATGTCTACTGAAACACCTAAATTTTCTAAGTACTCCTTTGTTTTTTGCATTTGAACCAAATCTCCTCCAGGAGCAGAATATAAATTAGTTCTACTTTGAAATAAAACTTTCATTTAAATTAAATTTTTGTTTTTAGAAATCAATTCATAATAGGCTATTAACCCTCCTATAAATAGAGACTTATTATCTAATTTGAGATATAATCCTAAGAATACTAACGATGAAATAAATAAAAATATTCCAGAACTATTTAATAGTAATTTCATATTGTTTAAATAGTTTGATGATGATTTTCTTTTCATAGTAGCTAAATAAACAATACTTGAAATATATATTATGAGTCCTATAATACCTGTTTTTAAAAATATTGTTGTGAAGCCATTGTGTAAAATAGGAGAATGTCGTACTTGATATCCATCATTAGTCCATATTGAAACTCCATAATTTACAGTAGCTCCGAGTCCTTTTCCTAACCATAATCCCCAATTATCTTTGCCTTTAACTTGTTGGATTGTTATTTTAGTTTCATAAGATCTAAAGTTATCATGAAAACGGGGTGAATTATCATTTACTACATAAGGATCATAAATTTCTTTAGGAGCATTTTTTATCTTATATAAGAAGTTTTCAAATCCTGTTGCAGAACGAGAAGGATTCATATCATAGATAATTTTATAACTTATAGATCCAATGATAAAAATTATTGTAAGTATAATAAGTTTAAGCTTATTTAACTGAAATAAACCAAGCATTCCACAGAAAACAATAACAAATTGAATCATGTTTGTCCTAGCTAAATACAAACAAAGAGAAAAACCAATAATAGAGGTCAGTATAAATCTCTTTTTTAAGGAAAAGTTTAATTGAAATTTTTTATGAAATATTAATATTAATAATGCAAAAGTTTCAAAGTCAGAAAAAAAACCACCATGGTCTCTAATTTCAAATACATATCTTATTCTGTAAACTAAAAAAGCATTAGCTAATATGAGGAGGTGAATTACAGCGATAATTAATGCGGTATATATAACTGTATTAAAAAAATTATTTTCTTTAGACCTGAAACATTGATAACCAATCAGAAGTCCTACAATAGGTTTGATAAAATAAGAAAAATCTCTAATAATATCATATAAATTGTAATCATAATAAAATGATCTTAATAATCCTAAGAAAACTATTAGAGCAAAGAATGAGCATAGTACTATAATAGATTTCGAATAATATCTTTTTATTGTAATAGCTAAAATTATTAACCAAACAGATAAACTTATCTCATAATTATTGATATATGAAAATGCAACAGCAATTAAGAATAGTAATTGGTAAGGCCACTCTTTATTTAATGTAACTTTCATATAACTTTGTTGTATTTTTTTCTAATAATTATTAAGTATAGTATGACAACGATTATTTCTATAATTATCATTGAAATAAAAGAACCTACTAAACCGATTTGATAAACTAACAGGCTTAATAGAATAACAGATAAACTACAAGAAAAGTATATTATTCTAGTATAAAAAGAAGATAAGTTTAAAGCGAACATAAGTTGTCTTAGAGATTGAGAAATAACTAGTAAAATAGGAACTATTATTGCAAACTTTAAAATAAAAGTTAACTCTTGTTTATCTGTTGCTGTTACGTGAAAAAAATCTAAAATATAATTACTAAACACGAAAACTAATGAACAACCAATAAAAATAATAACAAGATTGGCAGAGTGATACAACTTCCATGTTTTTAAACCGTTCTTCAGATTGTTTTCAATATCATAACATACTGTTGGATAACTGAAATTGAAAAACATAAAAATAAATGTCCTGAAGATACTAAAAATCTGTTCGATTACACGATATATTCCTGCTGTCGAATTTCCCGTGAAGTATCCAACTATTAAAATAGGAAAATATTGATAAATAGATAAGCAGAATTCTGATAAGCAAATATTAAAGTCATTTTTTATAATATTGATTCCTCGATAAATATTTCTAATACTAAATTTTAGGTTGAATTTATAATTAATATACAGAAAAGAAAAAAAATAAACTAGAACACCACTTATACCAAGAAAAAAATTTGCCCATATATAATCTTCTCTGTTTTTAATAAAGAGAAAAATACACGAAATATAAATCACTTTAGAAAGTATATTTAAGATAGCAATCAATTTAAATTGTTCTAACCCTTGTAACAACCAATTTGGATTGAGTAATTGAGACAATATAATAGGAAGACTTAAAACCAATAATTTTTTTTCTTTAATTGTTGGAAATAATAGAATAATAATAAAGAATAAACATAATAATAAGATACAGATTATTGTTTTATAGGTATAAATATCACTTACTTTTTGTGAAAGAAAGGATAAATTCTTTTTATTGATTACAATTTCTTTAGTTCCATTTAAGTAAGAGCTATAGTCAACAATACAATTTAAAATAAGGCAAATAGAGAATGCAATTCCTATTTTTCCTAAACCATCTTCTTGACAAATTTTTATCAAATATGGCATAACAATAAGAGGACTCAGTAGATTGATTGATTGTCCTAATCCATAAACAAAGAAATTAGTTATTTTTGAAGGAATTTTCACCCTTAAGACTATTTAAATTTTCTTATCAACGATATTATAATAAATAATCCAATTAATAAAGCAGGAAAAATAAGATGGTATTTTCCTTTTAATCCAGAATGATCTTCTATGTTTTCAGAATAGTTTACAGGAGTTACAATGTACTTCAAATTAAATTGATGAACTTTTAACTGATGATTCTCTTTCACTAATTTCAATTTTTCATTAACCAGTTCTGTTAATTGAGAATCATTGTTTAATGAAATCGTTGTATTAGTTGAAGGAGAACCTGCCTTTTTTAGAATAGCATCAATTTGAAGGATAGTAGAATCATTAATAACTATTTTATCCTTTAAGTTTTGAAGAATTTCTACTCGGTAAACTTCATAAAAATTACTGCTATTTATATATTTAACAATTTGATCTAGTACCTTTTTATCTGTTTTTTTCTTAGATGTTATTGTGATTAAATGTTTTGAAAAATATTTACTTGTTGATAAATCTTCTGACACCTTTTTAGCATCACTATTCTCTGATAAGGTTTTGAAAATATCATAATATTTATCTTCTTCATTCAAAAATTTATATAGATCAGGAATTGGCTTAATGCTAACACTAGAAATTTCCATACTTTTATCAATACCTATTTTATTAAAAAAAGCTGTATCTTTTTGTTGAATATTTGCATTTAATTGAGCGATTTTTTCATTCAAATAATCAACTGTATCAAAATTGGGAGTTACAATGATATTACTACGGTATTGAAGATTCATTTTATTATAAAAAAAACCTCCAATAGCACCTATTACGAATAGACCTATTAATATGAGAATATTTTTTTTGATGAATTTTATACTTAATGGAATAATTTTTAATGAATTATTAAATCCCTTTTTTATAGAATTTGAAACATGTAACAAATCAATTTCATTGTTATTGTCTTGTTGATTAGAATTATTATTCATTTTATTTATAATATTTTGTAAAAGTATAATACAAAGGTTAAACGAGAAATGAGCGACTCTATTGTTTATTTCATAAAAAAACCTCTTATAAATTTATAAGAGGCTTTTTTATTTTTTCGAAAATATATTTTTATACAGTAAAAGACAAATTATCTTTCGTATTTCTTTTCGTTTTCTGTTCCAAAGCTAGCGATTTTTACTAACCACCAAGCCATTAATCCTATACCAACGATTGTAAATAACCATGCGAAAATAACTCCTATTGGAGACAATAAATTTTCGAAAGTCCATTTAAATAAATCACCAATCGCAAAAAATAAATCAGTTATAATTCCCATATCCTAGTTTATTGCTTAATTTGCATCAAAGTTAATAAAATGTTGGTTAATCTACTTGACAAAAGGATTTTTTTTATACAGATATTTATCATTACGCTGTTTACGCTACTTGGTGTAACGAATTTTAACAGTATTGATCTGAGTAATTTAGAAAAATTAGGAATAATTCTATCACTTTTAACAATTTCTTTTGTTGGATATACAGATTACAGTAATGATTTAATCAGTACTTCATCTTATCCAACTTTTGTTTATATTTTATGGATCATGCCTTTTATTGCAGGATTATCAGATTATCGAATTGCAGGAAGTTTATTGCTTGTGACTTATGTTACAGCACAATTGCTTTATTTTGAATCTGAAAAAAATGATACATATAATGCATTTGATATAGGAGTCTTTATGAGTTTTGCAATTTTGTTGAGTCCTCCGCTTATTTTCTTAGGAATAGTTGTGTTTGCCTATTTTTTAACTTTAAGAGTTGTAGAACCTAAAATTCCAATTCTTGGCTTCTTAGGATTTATTCTTCCAATTCTAATCATAGCGCAAGTAAGTTTTCTACTTGATTATTACTTTATGTTCGATTTTTATAAAGAGCAATTGATGCTAACGATAGTGAATTTCGAATGGAAACAATTGTTTTTAATTCCAATTGCAATCATACTAGTTTATTCAATCGTTAATCATTTCAAGAATATAAATAAATTGACAGCGCAAAAGAAACGGATCTTTTTGTTGATGCATTTTATGTTTATTGCAATTTTGACCACTTACATTCTTTATGGAGGAAACAATGATGCTTATCTAGCCTTTTTAGGTTTTAGCATTATGCTGATGTTAACAAGATATTTTAATGAAAGCAAACCCAAAATAGAATGGTTAAAAGAGGCATTTCTTTGGGTTTTTATGATTTGCTTACTAATTTATAATTTTTATGATAGAATCCCTCGATTCTTCTCTTTGATCACGGAGGTAAGTTTTTAATTCGAATTCTTTTCCATCAAAAACACCATATGTAAAATAGTTAATCCAATCACCAAGATTGATATGACGGGCTTTACCTATCGCAATTTCCATCGGTAAATGTCGATGTCCATACACAAGATAATCATAGTATTTTCGATGCAATTGTTTGCGACTATACATGATTAACCATTCGTTGTCAACGCCCAAGAAATTAACATCTTCGTCGCCTGAAATCATTTTATTTTTTCGGGATGCTGTAATTCCCAACCACATTGCTAAATCGGGATGAAGTAGATAAAAAAGAAATTGACAAACTTTGTTGGTAAAGACCTTTTTCATTCGTTTGTAGCCTTTATCGCCAGGTCCTTTTCCATCACCATGTACAATAAAAAAATCTTTTCCATTGATGATAAAATCTTGTTTGTCTCGAAAAACAATTGCATTGATTTGTTCTTCCAAATAATCTTTCATCCATAAATCATGATTGCCAACAAAGAAATAAATTGGAATTCCACGATCAGAAATTTCGGCTAATTTTCCTAAAACACGTACAAATCCTTTCGGAACAACGTGTTTATATTCGAACCAAAAATCGAATAAATCGCCAATCAAAAATAAAACACCACAATCGTCTTTTATTTCGTCAAGCCATTTTACAAATAATTTTTCGCGCACCAAACTATCTTTTTCATTCGGAGCACCAAAATGATGATCCGAAGAAAAATAGGCTTTTTTATCAGTTTCTAACTGAATGTTTATTGGTTGTCCTCCGCTAACCATTCTGCATAAGAATTTTCAGTTTCGTGTAATTTCAAAGCAACCAAATCGATATTTATTGGTAAAAGTGGCTTGATTTTATCCACAATCCACAAAATCATATTTTCAGCAGATGGCTGATAATCAGTAAAAACAACATTATGTCCTTCAGCTAACAATTTCTCTCCCAACGTTTTGTGAGGTGAATTTTCGTTCAATAAAATTGCGTGATCAAAAAGATTAACAATTTCTTTGTTTACAATTTTTTTCAAATCTCCAAAATCCATCACCATTCCAAGTTTCACATCGTTTGTATCTTCAGAAGGTGTTCCTTTCACAGTTACAAATAATTTGTACGAATGTCCATGTATATTTTTACACTTTCCGTCATAACCATGCAAAGCATGTGCAGTTTCGAACGTAAAAGCTTTTGTAAGTCGAATGATTTTCATTAAATTTAGTACTAAACTTTAATTTACAAAGGTAATGGAAATCAAAACAATCGTAAATTCTTTGGTTGATTTATTTTTTCCGATGCGTTGTTTGGATTGTCAAGACGTCATTCAACCTTCGCAATTTCTGTGTGTTTCGTGCTCAACAAAACTCATTTTTACGCATTTTAATTTTGATCAAAATAATCGCGCTTATGATAAATTGAGAAATTTTTGTGAGGTCGAAAATGTATTTTCTTTGTTAGAGTTTAAACATCATAACACGACGCAAGCCATTTTGCATGAAATGAAATATAGAAATCGTCCAGAAATTGGAATTGATTTAGCACAATTAATTAAGTTTGATTTAAGTGATTATGATGGGATTATTCCGATTCCTTTGCATCCAAAAAGATTGAAAACAAGAGGATTCAATCAAGTAGAAGATTTTGCTCGAATGTTGGCTGAAATTAATCAGATAAATTATTTTTCGAACGGATTAACTAGAATTAAATACAATTCTTCTCAAGTAAATGAAGATAAAAAACATCGATTAGAAAATTTGAAAGATGCGTTTGAAATCAATCCAAATCTTAAGTCTGGACATTATATTTTAATTGATGATGTGTTAACAACTGGAGCAACGATTGCATCAGCAATTAAAAAGTTTAATCTTTCAGAAAATTTTAAGATAAGTGTAATTACCATTGCTTGTGCTTAATAACAAGCTTTTTCTTAACTTGCGCTCATGAATAAGACAACACGTTTTTCGCTTTTGATGTTAACCATTTTGATGGTTATTTCTTGTGCAAGACAAGGTTCACCAACTGGAGGGCCTAAAGATGAAACTCCACCAGTTTTTCTAAAAGCTGATCCAGATACATTGACAACGAATGTAGATGTCAATTTGCAAGAAGCTATAATTAATTTTGATGAATATATTCTTTTGAAAGATTATAGTAAAAATGTAGTTGTTTCACCATCTTTTCAGATTCCACCAATTGTTACGCCTCAAGCTTTAGCGAAGAAAAATATTTCAATCAAATTTCAAGAAGCATTGTTACCCAATACAACGTATAGTTTTAATTTTGGTGAGGCTATTCAAGATTTAAATGAAGGTAACAAACTATCGAACTTTCAATATGTTTTTTCAACAGGAAGTTTTATTGATTCGTTGAAAGTTATAGGACGAGTGAATGCATCGTATGATTTTAAATTGCCAGAGAAGATATTGGTTGGGCTATATAAAATAGATAGCGCTTATAAGGATAGTATAATCTTACAAAAAAAACCATATTACATCACAAGAGCTAATGATAAAGGAGAATATCAATTAAATTATTTAGCTTCTGGTAAATATAAATTGATAGCTTTTGAAGATAAAGTAGAAAATGTAATGTATGATTATGGGAAGGAACGTTTGGCTTTTCATAACGAACCAATTGAGTTGAATGGGAATCAACAAATCAACTTGAATTTATTTAATCAAAAAACAGCTTATCGTAAACCTGAAGCAAGTTTTAAACAAGAAGGTTTAATTGTTTTTAAAACAACAGGAGCAACTGATGATGTGACGATAACGCCAGTTGGAAAAGAATTTAAAACAGCTTATATTCAGAAGTTTCCAAAACAAGATTCGATTAATTTTTGGTTCAATCCAAAAGTAGATACAATTGTAGGAAGAAGTGCAAAATTAAATTTCAAGGTTCAACATAAAGATCAAATTGATGAAGTAAGTGCATTATATTCAAAATCGAATACGGAACGAAAATTAGAATTTAAAGCATTAAATGATCAAAAATTAGCACCAAATAAAGATTTTAAAATTCAGGCAAATGCACCATTAAAATCTTTGGATGTTTCTAAAATTCATGTATTTAAGGATACAATTTCAATTCCTTTTAAAGTTTCAATTGATACAGTTAATGCACAGAATTTGAATTTTGCTTTTGAGAAAAATTTAGACGAAAAATTTGAAGTTAATATCTATCCAAATGCATTGATAGATGTGTTAGGAGAGAAGAATGATACGCTTGCTTATCCAATAAAAATGGGAACGCGTGGCGATTTTGGACATTTGAAATTAACTCTTCAGAATACTCCAAGTAAACCATTTATATTACAATTTTTAAAGACTGATAAAGACTTTACAGTAATTGAAGAATTATATAATCCAGCAAATAAAAACTATTTCGAGTTCAATTTTATTGAACCAGGAGAATATTTGTTCCGTTTATTGGTTGATGAAAACGAAAATGGTAAATGGGATACAGGAGATTATTTATCAGGTAAACAACCTGAGCCAATTTATTTGTATCCAGAGCCAATCAAAATTAGAGCGATGTGGGATGCGACCGAAACATGGGTTTTAGGTGAAGCAAATCAACCCGTTTCTTTACCAAATGATGACAAAGATTCGGACAAAAATAGAATACGTCGAGGAGAATTGAAAGAAGGCGAGGAGCACCAAAATCCGCGAACAACAAATAAAAAATCAGAGGAATAGTTCTCTGATTTTTTTATTATTAACTTTCTGGTGCCAAATATATAAAAGGTGAAAGAGGAATGTTTCTTAAAATAGAATAAACCAGAAGGAAGATTAGAAAATTTCGTGCAAAACTTGTTGGAAGATGGAGATTGCCCGACATTGTTTTGCCTAAAAAAATATTTCCGATGATAGAATAATACAATTGCGCGCAAATGTAAAGTGCGAAAGGTAAGAGTAAATTGTAACGTAAAGATTGCAAAATATGTCCATGGGCAAGTAGAGAAAAAGCACGTTGTCCACCGCAACCAGGACACCATAAGCCAGTTACTTCATGAAATATACATTTGATAGAAAAAGGATTTTGGTTATTGTAATAACTATAAAAATACACAACTACCAAAAGTGGTAAAAGCGTAGCAAATCCATAAACCAAAATCCGTTTCATCATATTATTTAATCGTCAATACTTCCACCTCCAGTATTATCTAGAATGCTTTGGTATTGATCCATATAAGCGTCTATTCCTCCAGTCACAAGAGTAACAATGTTAATAATAACTCCTAAAATTCCTAATCCTAAAGCAATATAAGCTAAAATTTTAGTGTTCTTAGCAGCTTGTTCAGCACCTGCATAGTCTCCGATAGCGTATTTTGTATTAACTTGATTAGAGAATACAATTGCAACAATACCGACAATTAATCCAATACAACAAGGAGAACAAAGGCCTAAGATAGTTCCAATAATTGCTAAAACCAGATTGTTTTCGGGTTTTGGTTTAATATCTTCAAAAGAAGATTGTTGTGATTGATTTAAATCTTGATTAGATTGGTTAGAATAATCCATAAAAATGTTTTTTTAGTTTCGAATAAAAATAGAAAAAATGTTTAAATAAATTTAATAAAACGTAATATCTATTGAAATAACATACGATACAAATCTTCAACTTTAGAGATTCGAACAATTCGAATTCCAAAATCGGTGTCTTTTATTTTATTGTATTTTGAAACAAAAATTGCATCAAAACCTAGTTTTTCGGCTTCTGTAATGCGTTGTTCAACACGATTCACAGCTCTTATTTCTCCACTTAAACCAACTTCTCCCGCAAAACAACAATTATCTGGAACGGCAGAATCTTCGCTTGATGAAAGAATTGCCGCAATAACAGCTAAATCAATTGCAGGATCATCCACTCTAATACCTCCTGTAATATTCAAGAAAACATCTTTCATATTCAATCGAAAACCAGCGCGTTTTTCTAAGACAGCCAACAACATATTCAATCGTTTTGCGTCAAAACCAGTTGCTGTTCGTTGTGGAGTTCCATAAACAGCAGTAGAAACTAAAGCTTGAATTTCAATTAACATTGGACGAACCCCTTCTAAAGTTGCTGCAATTGCATTTCCGCTTAGTAATTCATCTTTTTTGGTAATTAACACTTCGGATGGATTTGTAACTTCACGCAAACCAGCTCCTTGCATTTCATAAATTCCGATTTCTGCAGTCGATCCAAAACGGTTTTTATTTGCACGTAAAATTCGGTAGATATGGTTGCGATCGCCTTCAAATTGCAATACAACATCTACCATATGTTCCAAAATTTTTGGTCCAGCAATTACACCTTCTTTCGTAATATGACCAATCAAAATAATCGGTGTATTGGTTTCTTTTGCGTATTGAATTAGTTCGAAAGTTGTTTCTCGAATCTGAGAAATACTTCCTGGAGATGATTCTACATAAGTGGTTTGAAGTGTTTGTACAGAATCGACAACAATTAATTGAGGTTGAATTTCTTTTGCGTGAGCAAATATTTTCTGTGTATTGGTTTCTGGTAAAATAAAACATTGATCTGATTCAATTCCAATTCGTTCAGCACGAAGCTTTACTTGTGAAACAGATTCTTCTCCAGAAACATATAAAATTTTAATTGTGTCTAACTTTAAGGCAACTTGCAACATCAATGTCGATTTTCCAACACCAGGTTCTCCACCAACCAAAATCACGGATCCAGGAACAATTCCTCCTCCTAAAACTCTGTCTAATTCTTGGTTTTTTGTTGAAATTCTAATTTCTCCTAATGGGTTTATTTCTCGGATATTCAGTGCAAAAGTTTTCTCTTTTTTGTCTGACTTATCTTTCCAAGATTTTTTTTCGTCGCCTTTGTTTACAATTTCTTCAACAATGGTATTCCATTCGCCACAACTTTTGCATTGTCCCATCCATTGAGCGGTTTGCGTGCCACAGTTTTGGCAGAAATATGTAGTTTTTGTTTTAGCCATAGGTTCAAATTTAGACAAAAATAATGTTTTATCGCGACAAGATATGGAGTTGTAAGTGTGAAATTTTTTAATACAATAACTAAAAAACGTTAATGATGATTTATTTTTTTAACAAATTATCAACTTTATCTAAAGTTGAGTTAAAAATTGATTTCCAATCATTTTCTCGATTATTTTTAATCACGTTTTAAAATGCCAATGAAAAGAATTTTACTTGTTAGCTTTTTTTATATTTTTTGTATTTCTGTCTATGCACAATCGACCTTAATTTCTGGTAAAATTATTGTAGATAATGCAGAAGAAATTATTGATTTGGAAGGTGTTTTGATTGAAAATTTAACAACCAAAGCTAGAACCAAAGCGAATAATCTTGGTTTATTTTCGATAAATGTAAATTTGAATGATGAATTATATATAAAACATTTAGGTATTCAGGATAGAACATTGAAGGTTTCAGAAACAATGATCACGAAAGGTTTTGTAACGATTCATGTGAATGTTGAAGTAGTTGAACTATCAGAAATGTATATTCAGAGCTTGAATAAAGACGCGCTCAAAAATTTAGGAAAAGAAAAATCATATCAAGAAAAATTGAATGATGAAATGGGCGTTGTTTCTCCTAAATTTAAAGCTGAATTGAATCTTAAACATGAAGAAGAAAAAGTGAATAGAACGATAAAACAGGTTGGAGGAGTAAACCTAATAGGATTATTTGATTTGTTTAAAAGTCCAAAAAAGCGAATGAAAAATTCAGTTTCAATAAAAGTCGTGAAAGAAGATCAATTGTTGGTATTACATAAGTTTTTCACAACCTATTATTTTGTAAATGATTTAAAAATTCCGGAAGGAAAAATAAATGAGTTTTTAGATTATTGTTATTCGAATTTTAATTTTCCTAAATTGTTAAACGATAATAATTTTGATGAAATTCTTTTTGTAATAGAAGAACAAGCACCGATTTATCTTTCAAAAATAAAAACAAATGAATAAAATTATTTATATTCTATTTTTTAGTTTGTCAAGTGTTTTTACATTTTCTCAAACAAATTTGATAACTGGAAAAGTTGTAATTGATGATGGAGTCATTGGACAAGATGCAGTTGATCATATTTTGGTTACAAATGAAATGACAAATGCTAAAACATTTACGAATGATAGAGGAATGTTTTCTATCCGAGCATCCATTGGAGATGAATTAGTTTTTACACATGATTTTTATAAAGAAAGGATAATTAAAATAACTTCTGATATTCTTACTAAAGGATTAATTATTGTTCATCTAAATATAGAAACAATTGAGCTGGCTGAAGCAAGAATTAATACATTGAACAAAGATTGGAAGAAGAATATAAAAGTTGAAAAAAACTCTGTAACAAAGCTCTATGAAGGATTAGGATTAAATCCAAATATGCAATATCATAAAGTTAATCCAAACGCATCCTCTATGTTAAATAGTAATGGATTGTTGGACCCGACACAATGGATTTCTGTAATAACTGGTCAGAAGAAAAAAGCAAAACAGCAAGATCAATATTTTAAAAGAGTTGATAAAATAAAAGATGTTGAAAATTATTTTACTCAAAATTACTTCATCGAAAGTTTAAATATTCCTGAAAATAAGGTCACGGATTATGTAACGTATTGTTATGCTAATTTTGAGTTAGAAAAATTGGTAAAGGAAAATAGATATGATAAAATTACCGAAATCTTAGAGGAACAAGCTCCTAAATATTTGGAAATGATAAAGAAATGAAATTATTTCGTCGAATTTCGTCGAATTCGTGCGATTTTGTAAATAGCAATTAGTCCAAAACTAATCATCGATATAACTTGAGCTATATAAAGAATTAAACCAAAATAATCTCCAATTGCTCGTCCTTCGTGTTGATCTCCGCCTTTCGCTAAATAAACTGCCGAAAATGCAATCGACATGATATAAGGATAAGCCAAACCGCCTGAAACAGGCAAAATCATTCCCAAAGATCCCGCAATTAATAGAAATAAACCTTCTGGTATTCCAAAATTTTTGGTGTCTGGAAAAGCAAAAAAAACAAGATAAGTCATTAGGAAATAACAAATCCAAAGCGCGAAAGAATAAAAGATGAATAAACCTCTTTTTTCTAATTTAGAGATTGATTTTATCCCTTCCCAAAGTCCAAATAAAAAGGTTTTGATCTTTTCGAAAAACTTTAATTGACTAATTTTTTTCCAGAAAATAGCAATTAATCCAATTCCTAAAACTAGAATTCCAATTGCGATGTAATATTTTAAGAACGAAGGTTCTGATGTTGGTTGATGTGCTTTTTCTTTATTTCCTAGTTCAACAAATTTGATGAATGTTTCGTAATTGAAAATAAGTGTTAAACCGAAAAATAATCCCAAAAATAAAACGTCAATTACACGTTCTAAAACTACTGTTCCGAAAGATTTCTCAAACGGCACTTTTTCCATTTTATAGAAACTTGTAGCACGAGCCACTTCACCACTTCGAGGAATGGTTAAATTCATAAAATATGCAAATGCAATAGCCCAAAAACCAGATGAGGTTTGTGTGTCATAGCCCATCGGCTTTAGAAGTAGATTCCAACGAGCGGCACGAATCCAATAAGTGAGAATACTAATTGCCATAGATGCAAAAATCCAAAAATAATTAGTTTGTTTTAAAACTTTTGCAACTCGTTCGAAATCAATCTGCCTCATTGTTATTACGATAAAAAATACGGCCAACAATGAAGCAATGATTAAGAAGAGCGATTGTTTGATCTTACTCTTCATATATATTGAAAATTAATTTCTTAATCTAAACGATTGTTCTCGTTAGGGAAAACAATTGTTGGTTCGTAGGTTTTGGCTTCCTCAAAATCCATCATTGCATATGTAATAATGATTACGGTATCACCTACTTGTACTTTACGCGCAGCTGGTCCATTCAAACAAATTTCACCACTTCCACGTTTACCTTTAATAATATAAGTTTCAAATCGTTCTCCGTTTTCTTGAACCACGATTTGTACTTTTTGACCAACTACCATATTTGCAGCATCTATCAAATCTTCATCGATTGTAATACTTCCGATGTAGTTTAATTTTGCGTCTGTTACCTTAACTCTATGTATCTTAGAGTGAAAAACTTCTATCATCATAATTTTGCAAAGTTACACTGAACTTATAAATTTCAAAACCCGTTCCAATATTTTTCAATTGGTTTGAAGGATTTGTTATATTTTATTAAAACTGAATATTATCTATTAAACGTACATCGCCTGCATAAGCAACGACAAATCCACGAATATGTTTGGCATCAGAAAAATGTTCGATAGACAACAATGTCTCTTCATCTGTGATTTCAAAATACTCTAATTCAAAAGGTGAGTTTTTGAATTCTTTTTCGACAAAAGCCTTTACAGAAGCAACATCTTTTCCTTCGTTTTTAAGCATTACAGCTTGTGATAAAATCGAAAAAATTTGAGGTGCATCAGAAGCTTGTTGAACTGATAAACGTGCATTTCTTGAACTAAATGCTAAACCAGAATCTGCACGATGAATTGGCATTGGAATAATTTCGACATCTAAATTCTCTTGTTTTACCATTTCCTGAATGATACGAATTTGTTGAAAATCTTTTTCTCCAAAATAAGCTTTTGTTGGATGAACTGCTTTGAATAATTTGCAAACGATAGTTGCTACACCATCAAAATGACCTGGACGAGAAGATCCTTCCATTACTTTGTCTATCGTGCTAAAGTCGTAATGTTTTGCACCTTCATTTGCTTCATATAAATCCTCAACAGTAGGCATATAGACAAAATCACAGCCATTTTTCATTAACAATTCTTTATCATTTTCCTCTGTTCGAGGATATTTTGCCAAATCTTCTGGATTATTAAATTGTGTCGGATTGACAAAAATGCTGACGATTGTGTAATCGTTTTGAGCTTTAGAAGCTTTTACCAAAGACATGTGTCCTTCATGTAAAGCGCCCATTGTTGGGATAAAGCCAATGGTTTTGTTTTGGTTTTTTAACTCGACGATCGCGGGAGTTAATTTTTCCTTTTCGTTAAATATAACCATAACATTGATTTGTTAAAAAAAAACTAATATCTGGCAAAGCTACTATAAGCAAATAATATATCAACATTTTTTTGTAAATTTGTACCTTATTATTCATTAGGAAAAGAGAGTAGAAATTATGGAAGGAAAGCGCATATTGTATGTAACAACAGAAATGGTACCTTACTTTCCTGAAAATCCGATGTCTTCGCAAGCATTAGATTTGCCAAAAATCATGCAAAGTAGTGGCGCAGATGTAAGAATCTTTATGCCAAGATTTGGAGCAATTAACGAAAGAAGACACCAATTACATGAAGTAATACGACTTTCAGGTATGAACATGATTATTAATGATTTGGATCAGCCTTTAATCATTAAAGTAGCATCTGTACCAGGAGAAAGATTACAAGTGTATTTTATAGATAACGAGGAATATTTTAAACGTAAAGAAGTTTATGGAGAAGATAATGGATTATTTTCTGATAACGATGAGCGTTCTATTTTCTTCGCAAAAGGAGTTTTAGAGACAGTAAAAAAATTAAATTGGAAACCAGATGTTGTTCACGTAATGGGTTGGATGTCTAGTTTAGTACCATTGTATCTAAAAAAATATTATTCTGACGATCCTTTCTTTCAAGATGCAAAAGTTGTTGTTTCTCTATTTGACAACGGATTTGAAGGAGAATTAGATAACGAATTAGTTAAAAAATTAGCTTTTGATAAAGTAGAAGCTGATGTAAAACAATATTTAGAAAAACCTACACACTTAGGAATGATACAATCTTCTTTACAATACGCAGATGCGGTAGCTAAAGGAGAGGAAATGATTCCAGAAGATGTGAAAAACTATATCAACCAACAAAATATTCCTTTATTAGACTATTGCTCAAAAGAGCAAGCAAAAGAAGTTTATAATAACTTTTATATTGAGGAAGTAATGAACTCTAATTAAAATCTGTTTAGATTAATGAAAAATTTTTTGAATGTCCTTTCTGTATCTGTTGCAATGATGGTTGGAATGGGAACAATGGTTTCTTGTGAAGAAGAAACTTTAGGATTAGATAATAATGTGATCGGTGGTGAAGCAGAAGGTGATGTGAAATCATTAGACGTTATTGCATTTAATTCCACATTTGATACACTTCGTACAGATAGATTTGTACTTCAAAATGGAGCTTTTGGTATCTACAGTGAGCCAATTTTTGGTTCTACATTGTCTAAATTTTATACACAAATTAGACCTTCATCTATAGGTAATAAAGATTTTGGTGAAGAGACTAAAGTAGATTCTGTTAATTTATATGTTCCAATATATTACGATTCATCAGTCAAATTTACTGAAGAGAATAGGGATACAATTAATCTTTCTAAGCCTGGAGAAAAGCCTGTTGAGAAAGACAGAATAGAAATCATTACTAAGTATAAAGTAGACTCTTTATATGGAAATAAGGATATGAAGATGACATTGAAAATTAGAGATATTAATACAATTCTATATAAAGACTCTAAATATTTTTCAAAATTATATAGTTCAGAATCTGCTATTTCTACTAATTCAGAACCTATTGGCTCTGCAATAATAGGAAATACTGTAGAATCTAAAATTGTTAAAGAGTTAGGGGAAACAAGTAATATTTATGAGAGCCCTATTGGTTATAAAGTCTCTTTAGATAAAAAGTATTTTGAAGAAAAAATTATAAAGAATGCCAAAACAGGATTACTTTCTGATTATGCAACGTTTATTCGTGAGAATATAAAAGGTCTTGAGTTTTCTGTCGAAGAATCTAATGGATTTATTGTCAATTTTAATCCAAATAAAATTGACTTGAAAATGTATTATTCTTATAAAAATCCTAAAAAGAAGGAAGATACAGATAAAGATTATAAAGAACGTTTATCTGATGTCTATGGATTTGATCTTACAAATCAATGGAATTCTGGTACTGCAAATAATGCAAATGTGATTGCCTCTCAAATTATAAATAATATAACTGGTTCTACTTATTCAAGTGTCAAATCAGATTCTATCAATGGTGATGCAAGATTGTATCTAAGTGGAATGAGTGGTAATTATGCACAGTTAAAAATTAATCAATCACAATTAGATAATTTAAAATCTGAGATGACAAAAAATAATATTGTGATTCTTGGAGCTAAGTTAAAATTTTATATAGATGATTCTTATGGTTTTGTAAAACCTCCTTATCTAGTAGCTTGGAACAATTATAAAAAAGATAATAAAGTTGTTGATGAGTTATATGCAGATGTTTTAGAATTTTATAATTCATATCCAACTTCTGTACATTTTAATCCTATTGTTAAAGGAAAAACAGATTTTTATACAATTGATATTACTAAACATCTTAAAAGTATGTTAGAAAAAGGTAATGAATTTAAGGATCAAACGATGTATATTACAATGGGGAATTTCATTACATCTGTTTCTGATGCAACAACTATTAATAGTACAAATCCGTATCAAAATAATAGAGCGTATAACCCATACAGAGTTGTATTACATGGAAATAAAACAGAAGATGTAACTAAGAAATTGAAACTATTAGTATATTATTCTAAAAAATAAGAATTAAACTTAAAATACTATTATAACGTTATGTGTGGAATTGTAGGATATATTGGACATCGCGAAGCGTACCCAATTATAATTAATGGACTAAAAAGACTAGAATATCGTGGATATGATAGTGCTGGATTGGTTCTTTCTACTGGTACTGATTTTGAATTAGTAAAAACGAAAGGAAAAGTATCTGATTTAGAAGATAAATCAGCAAATTTAGATAAAACACCTCATTTAGGAATTGGACATACTCGTTGGGCTACACATGGAGTTCCGAATGATGTAAATTCACATCCTCATATGTCTAATAACGGACGTTTGGTTTTGGTTCATAATGGAATTATAGAAAATTATGAAGCAATAAAACAACTGTTAATAGAAAAAGGATATGTTTTTCATAGTGATACAGATACAGAAGTTTTAGTGAACTTTATTCAATTGTTTCAAGAAGAACAAAACTTAAATTTAACAGATGCAGTTCGTTTAGCTTTAAATGAAGTTGTAGGAGCTTATGCGATTGCAGTTTTAGATAAAGAACAATCAAATACTATTGTTGTAGGACGTTTAGGTTCTCCATTAGCAATAGGTATTGGAGAAAACGAATTTTTTGTAGCTTCTGATGCTTCTCCTTTTATCGAGTTTACTAAAGATGCTGTTTATTTAGAAGATGGTGATATGGCAACAATTACTTTGGATAAAGAAGTTGATGTACGTACAATCAAAAATAATGAGACTGTTTCTTTAGATATTCAAGAATTACAATTAAATATCGAAGCAATAGAAAAAAGTGGTTACGAGCATTTCATGTTAAAAGAAATTAACGAACAGCCTCGTTCTATTCGCGATACAATGCGTGGACGTTTATTGGTGGATGAAGGAGTAATTAAAATGGCTGGTATTTGGGACCATCATGAAAAATTCTTGAACGCTAAGCGTATCATTATTGTTGCATGCGGAACATCTTACCATGCAGGTTTAGTAGCAGAATATATGATTGAAGATTTTGCACGTATTCCTGTAGAAGTAGAATATGCTTCAGAGTTTCGTTACCGAAATCCAATCATCAATAAACATGATGTTGTAATTGCGATTTCTCAATCAGGTGAAACTGCAGATACTTTAGCAGCACTTAAATTAGCAAAAGAAGCAGGAGCATTTATTTTCGGAATTAATAATGTTGTAGGTTCTTCTATTGCACGTATAACAGATGCAGGAGCTTATACTCATGCAGGTCCAGAGATTGGAGTTGCGTCTACAAAAGCATTTACTGCTCAGTTAACAGTTTTAGCACTAATTGCCTTAAAATTAGGAAAGCATAATGGTGAATTATCAACAGAAAAATTCAACTTATTAACTCGCGAATTAGAGCGTATTCCTGAACTAGTTCAGCAAATTTTAGATAACTGTGAAGGAGTTATTGACCAAATAGCTGATAAATACAAAGACAATAGAAATGCAATTTATTTAGGACGTGGGTACAATTATCCGTCAGCTTTGGAAGGTGCATTAAAATTGAAAGAGATTTCTTATATCCATGCAGAAGGATATCCTGCAGCAGAAATGAAGCACGGACCAATTGCCTTATTAGATGAGAATATGCCAGTTATTGTAATTGCAACGAAAAAAGGATATTACGAAAAAGTAGTTTCTAATATTCAAGAAATTAAATCTCGTAGTGCAAAAGTAATTGCTATAGTGAACGAAGGTGACGAGCAAGTAACTGCTATGGCAGATGATTTTGTAGTAATTCCTGAAACTGCAGAAGAGTTCTCTCCAATCTTAACAGCTATTCCATTACAACTATTATCGTATTGGATTGCGGTTAAATTAGGTAAAAATGTAGATCAGCCTCGTAACTTGGCAAAATCAGTTACAGTTGAATAAAAAATCTTATTAAGATAAATTAGAGGGGATGATGTTCTAAAATCATCCCTTTTTCGTTTCATTAAGTTTAAATTAATTATTAATTTCACAAGAAAATATCATCATGTTTACAGGAATCGTTGAAGGAGTTGGGAAGCTTATAAAAACAGAGAAAGATCAATCTAATTTACATTTATGGATTGAAGCTGATTTTTGTGATGAACTAAAAATTGACCAAAGTGTAGCGCATAATGGAGTTTGTTTAACGGTTGTTGACTTTAAAGATGAACTTTATAAAGTTACAGCTATAGAGGAAACGCTACAAAAAACAAATTTTAACACATTAAAAGAAGGAGATTTAATCAATTTAGAACGATGTTTGCAGTTTAATGGTCGTATAGATGGACATATTGTTCAAGGACATGTTGATCAAACAGGTAAAATTGTTTCAATTGAAAACCAAAATGGAAGCTTTTTTGTTACAGTGGAATATGATGAAGCTTCATCGGGAAATGTAACAGTAGAAAAAGGTTCAATTTGCCTTAATGGAATTAGCTTAACAGTTGTTGATAGTAAAGTCGGACAGTTTTCGGTTGCAATTATTCCTTATACTTGGGAGTTTACAAATCTTAATCAAGTGAAAGTTGGTGATACAATGAATTTAGAATTTGATATCTTAGGAAAATACGTCAAAAGATTATTTCAAAAATAAAAATGATTAGAAAAAAAAATAACCTATCGCTACCTGTTCGTATTATCATTTATATGGTAACGATTTTGTTATTTACAGCAGGAGCAATTTTGCTGATTACAGCCAATCATTTTAATGAGCAAACGAAACAATATCATGAAGATATCCTCAAACGAAAAGTTAGAGCGGTAGAATCTGCAATAGATTATGAAATGGATAATTATCCTGGAATTGCAACCAAAGATAATATTCATACAATTTTAGAAGATGGTTTTCTTAGAATTGGAGATATTAATAAAACAGATATTGTAATCTACGATTTACGAGGAAATAAAATATTAACAACACAGCCAGTTTCAACAACTTATAATGTTTTACCTCAAAAAATATTAGATAAACTTAAAAATTCGAATGATTTTATCATAACGAATAAGGATACAAATAACGAAAATGATATTTATTCGTCTTATAGTAATATCAAAAATTATTACAACGAAAATATTGCAATTCTTTGTTTACCTTATCAATCTAATCAAGACTTTTTACAACAAGACATGTTTACCTTAATTGGTAGTTATGGTTTAGCGTTTGGAGTAATTCTTCTATTTGGAACATTAGCAGTATATTTTGTCACTAAACGGACATTGAATAAACTTTGGTCGTTTGCAGACCGTATTCGCGAAACAGAAGTTATCGTAAATAATATGCCAATTCGTTACGATGGAAATGACGAAATAAAGGTTTTGGTTGATTCTTATAATGATATGTTGTATCGATTAAGAGAACAATCAGATTTATTAGCTAAGCAAGAGCGTGAAGAAGCATGGCGAGATTTTGCGAGACAAGTTGCACATGAAGTGAAGAATCCATTGACACCAATGCGTTTGATGATTCAGAATTATATGCGAAAATTTGATCCAAATGATCCTGATCTCGAAGAAAAAACAATGCGAACTGGGAATATTTTGTTACAACAAATTGATACAATTTCTGCAATTGCAGAGGCTTTTTCAGATTTTGCAAAAATGCCTTCCCGTAAAGATGAAAAAATTGACATAGTTGATGTTATAAAAAATACACTTTATGTATTTCCAATGGAGTTTATTGAGTTTAATTATTCTCCAAATATCATCATGATGCGTTTTGATAAACAATATTTGAACAGAATTATTACCAATATTACAAAGAATGCATTTCAATCAATTCCACAATCTCGTACAGCTAAAGTAAAGGTTGAGGTTTCTTTAATAGAAGGTTTTTTACATATTACAATTCAAGATAACGGAGATGGGATTCCTGTGGAATCTCAAGATTCTATTTTTGTGCCAAAGTTTACAACAAAAAATAGCGGAATGGGAATCGGTTTACCAATGGTGAAAAAAATTATTGACGATTATGATGGAACAATTCGATTCGAAACAGAAGTTTCAGTTGGAACAACATTCTATATTTTGATTCCTTATAATGAGTAGAAAACCTTTTCGATTCAAACAATTCGAAATTTTTCAAGATAAAACCGCAATGAAAGTTGGCACAGATGGTGTTTTACTTGGAGCTTGGGCTGATTTAAAAAGTGGAAATACTATTTTAGATATTGGTACAGGAACTGGATTAATTTCGTTGATGTTAGCGCAGCGTTTTCCTCTTTCTATGATTGATGCAATAGAAATTGATAACGATGCTTTTTTACAAGCAACAGAAAATTTCAGTAATGCAACTTTTTCAGATCGATTAACCATTTTTAATTTATCGCTTCAAGATTATTCAATTGATAAAAAATATGATTTGATTGTCAGTAATCCTCCTTTTTTTGCGGTGAATGATACGGTCGATTTTGATGCGCGTAAACAAGCACGTCAACAAGAGACGTTGACTTTTGGAGAATTAATAAAAAAAACTTCCGAATTACTACAAAAAGACGGTTTAGCGAGTTTTATTATTCCCTATGATCAAATGGGTGATTTTTGTATAATAGCTTCACAAAATGCTTTAAAACTATCTCGAGTTGTCTATATCAAAGGAAATTCGGCAACAGTAACGAAACGTGTTTTGTTAGAATTTGGTTTTGATGAAAAAGAAGTAGAAGAAAAAGAATTAATAATTGAAGTCGATCGTCATCAATACACAGAAAATTATATTAATTTAACGAAAGATTTTTACTTAAAAATGTAAGATTTCTGAAGTTTAAAACATAAAAAAAACCGAGCAATTTGCTCGGTTTTGTATTTATTTCTGATTTTCAAAATGAACTAAAACTCAATTTTAATCTCAGTTTTAATCTTAAATTGTTGGTCCACCAGCTAATAAATCAGCAGTAGCAAACTCTTCAAATTTCTTGAAGTTCGCTTTGAATTTATCTGCTAATTCTTTCGCATTTGCTTCGTATGCTGCTGTAGAATCAAAAGAAGTTGCTGGACTTAATTTCTCTGAAGCAACACCCTCGATTGCAACAGGAACTTCAAATCCGAAATAAGGATCTTTTTTGAATTCTGCGTTGTTTAAATCTCCGTTTAAAGCTGCATTGATAACCGCACGTGTATCTTTTAAAGACATACGCTCTTTTTTACCATTCCAACCTGTGTTGATTAACCAAACATTTACACCAGTTTTCTCAACTTTATCGCTCAACATTTCAGCATATTTAGTTGGGTGTAACGGCATAAATGGCGCACCAAAACATGTAGAGAATGTAGTTTGAGGCTCTGTAACACCAGCTTCTGTACCAGCAACTTTAGATGTGTATCCTGAGATAAATAAGTAAGCTGCTTGATCTGGGTTTAATTTAGCAATTGGAGGGAAAACTCCGTACGCATCAAACGATAAGAAGAAAATATTTTTAGGATTTTTTCCTACAGATGGAACTGCAATATTTTCGATATAATCAATAGGATAAGAAACACGTGTGTTTTCTGTGATAGATGTATCTGTAAAATCAACTTCGTTAGTTCCAGGAATTAATTTACAGTTTTCTAATAACGCACCATCTTTAATCGCAGCAAAAATTTCTGGTTCACCTTCTGGAGATAAGTTAATTACTTTTGCATAACAACCACCTTCAAAATTAAAAACTGTGTTATCTTCTGTCCATCCGTGTTCGTCATCACCAATCAAACGTCTATTTTTATCTGCTGATAAAGTTGTTTTTCCTGTTCCAGATAAACCAAAGAACATTGCTGTATCTCCGTTTTCACCTGAGTTTGCAGAACAGTGCATTGGTAAAGTATTTCTAAATACTGGCATAATGAAGTTTAAAGCAGAGAAAATACCTTTTTTCATTTCTCCTGTATAACCAGTTCCTCCGTTTAAAACAATTTTACGTTTAAAGTTTAAGATAGAGAAATTGTGTTGTCTTGTTCCATCTTCTTCTGCATCAGCAACAAAAGTAGGAGCATTAATGATAGTCCATTCAGCATCTCCAAAGTTATTTAATTCGTTTTCTGTTGGACGAATAAACATGTTGTAAATAAATAAATTTGCAGCAGGAGTTTCTGTAATTGCTCTAATTTTTGTTTTGTAAGAATCATCAGCACAAGCAAAAGCATCACGTACATAAACTTCACGATTGCTTAAGTGAGCGATAACTTTATCATATAAAGCATCAAATTTATCAGAATCGAAAGGAATATTAATATTTCCATCCCACCATACATTATCTGTAGTAATATCGTCTTTTACAATAAAACGATCTTTAGGTGAACGTCCTGTAAATTCTCCTGTTAGCATATTTACTGCTCCTGAAGAAGTGATTTCTCCTTGACCTAATTCTACCATTTTAGCGGTAAGTTCTTCAGGAGATAACTGATAGTTAATTTTGGAATTTTTTATTCCATAAGATGCCAATTCTATGCTCATTTTTGTGATTTTATAGTAATTTTAAAATATTAAAGGTAAAAACTTTGCGCAAAGTTACAATAAAAAAAAGCGTGAAAAATTTGACTTATGTCATTCACTTAAACGTTTTCGTGAAATTTTATTCGTCTTATATTTGTAAGTTCTTATGCGTGCATATAAAAAAAAGCTTGTATTTAATATAAGTTTTATATTTTTGCAGTAGTTTACAACAATTAAAATTAGAAAATTATGTCTGACATTACATCAAGAGTGAAAGCAATTATCGTAGATAAATTAGGAGTTGACGAAAGCGAAGTTACGCTAGAAGCAAGTTTCACTAACGATTTAGGAGCTGATTCATTAGACACAGTAGAATTAATCATGGAATTCGAAAAAGAATTTGATATCCAAATTCCAGACGATCAAGCAGAGAAAATTTCTACTGTAGGTCAAGCTGTAACATACATCGAAGACTTAAACAAGTAATAGTTCCTATTTTATGGAATTAAAAAGAGTAGTAGTAACAGGTTTAGGCGCGCTAACACCAATCGGAAATACATACCAAGAATATTGGAATGGATTAGTGAATGGTGTAAGTGGCGCTGCGCCTATTACGCTTTTTGACGCAACTCTTTTTAAGACACAATTTGCTTGTGAGATCAAAAACTTCAATATCGAAGATCATTTTGATCGTAAAGAGGCAAGAAAAATTGACCGTTGTGCCCAATTGGGAATTATTGCAGCTAGAGAAGCAATAAAACACAGTGGAATCTTAGAAGATGCAAATGTAAACAAAGAGCGTATCGGCGTTATATGGGGATCTGGTATTGGTGGAATTAAAACTTTTGAAGAAGAAGTTTCTAATTATGCTACAGGAAATGGAACACCTCGTTTCAATCCTTTCTTTATCCCTAAGATGATTGCAGATATCACGCCTGGTCATATTTCAATGGAATTTGGTCTTATGGGACCTAATTATACAACTGTTTCGGCATGTGCCTCTTCTACAAACGCAATTATTGATGCTTACATGTTATTAAGACTTGGAAAAGCTGATGCAATTGTTGCAGGAGGGTCAGAAGCTGCGATTACAGCTGCAAGTATTGGAGGTTTCAATGCATTACATGCATTATCTACACGAAATGATGATCCACAAACTGCTTCTCGTCCATTCGACAAAGACCGCGATGGTTTCGTTATGGGAGAAGGAGCTGGAAGTATTATTTTAGAAGAATACGAACATGCAATTGCACGTGGAGCTACAATTTATGCTGAATTAGTAGGAACAGGAATGACAGCAGATGCTCACCATATTACAGCACCACATCCAGAAGGATTAGGAGCATTAAATGTGATGAGAGAAGCTTTATTAGATGCAAATATCAACGTAGAAGATGTAGATCATATCAATATGCACGGTACATCGACTGGATTAGGAGATATTGCAGAATCTAAAGCAATTCAAAAATTATTTGGAGAACATGCTTATAATATTCAAATCAATTCAACAAAATCTATGACTGGTCACTTATTAGGTGGTGCAGGGATTATTGAAGCGATTTCGGCTATTGGAGCAATCAATAACAGTATCGTTCCACCAACAATTAATCATTTTACGGATGATGAAAATCTTGATCCTAAAATTGATTATACATTTAACAAAGCAAAAGAGAAAAATGTAGATTATGCATTGAGTAATACTTTTGGTTTTGGTGGTCACAATGCTTGTGTGATATTTAAGAAGTATAAGTAATGTCTTTCTTAAAAAAATTATTTTCTTTTAAAAATCATCGTGATGATTCAAATTCATCTGATCCTTTTTTGAAATTTTTGAAATCGATCTTGGGTTATACTCCTCAGAATGTTGAGGTTTTTAAAGAAGCATTTACCCACAGATCAGCTCAGAAAAAAGACGAAAATGGAAACAGTATAAATTTTGAAAGATTAGAGTTTTTAGGAGATGCATTACTTGGTGCTTCTGCAGCAGTGCATTTATACTATAAAGCACCAGATCAACAAGAAGGTTATTTAACAAAGATGCGTTCTAAAATTGTTTCTCGTAAACAATTAAATGCAGTTTCTAAACAACTTGGCTTGTTAGACTATTTGGATCCAATGAACAATCACAATAATTTAGGTGAAGATGTAAATGGAGATATGCTAGAAGCTTTGGTTGGTGCAATTTATGTAGATGGAGGAATAGATGCTGTCCAAAAGTTTATTCAGATCAAAATTATTGACCCTTATGCGGATTTAGAACGTTTAGAACATACCATTACAAGTCATAAATCATTGATTTTGGAGTGGAGTCAAAAAACGAGAAATACAATAAGATTCAATACTTTTGAAGAACAAAATGCTGAGGATCTTCAGGTTTTTGTATCAGTTATTCGTCTCAATGATAAAGTTGTCTCGAAAGGAAGAGGAACTTCAAAAAAGAAAGCAGAAGAGAGCGCAGCAAAACGCGCTTATTATTCGCTACAAAAGAAAATAGAAAAAGTTTAGTAAAATGGCAGAATTACTCTTATATGATGATTGGATAGATTTTCATCTAATAGGTGTAAATTCAAGTTTTGATACTTCAACACAGTTTATTTTTCACCTAAACTCTACTTTTGATACGCGATTTCAGCGTATTCACGATTTAGATATTTTGTTAGAGAATCATACCTACTATTTTGAGACTTATGAATGGTTAGATGAAGCAAACAAAATAGATTATCATATCATTAAAAATACACCAAATCAATCTGATTTTAAAAAAAATGAAGTAGATTTATCAAATCTTTTCAAAGAGAGTATTATACTTGTTCCGAATTATAAGGACTGTAATTATATTGTGAAAATCTCAGGATGGGAAGATGATATTGAATATCTTCAACTTCCATTCTTCGAAAAAGATTTTATAAAAGTGATCAAAAAAATAGATGTCGATTTGATTAGTAATGCAGATCAATTGGTTTTCTAACAAAATATTGTGCATAAAATAAGGGAAAAAAATTATGATTTACGATAGAAATTATCTTAAAAAGACAAAAATTGTCGCGACTCTAGGTCCGGCAACAGAAAGTCCAGAGATTATATTAGAAATGATGAAAAAAGGAACAGATGTGTTCCGAATAAACTTTTCACATGCTGACTATGCTGATGTGAAAAGTAAAATTGAAATGATTCATCAGCTAAATAATGATAATGGATACAATACAGCAATTTTAGCAGATTTACAAGGGCCTAAGTTGCGTATTGGAAAAATGGAGCACGAAGATTTCATCATCAATTCAGGTGAAATTTTAACATTTACAAATGAAGATGTTGTAGGAACAAAAGAAAAAGTTTTTATGACATACAAAAAGTTTGCTCAGGATGTAAAAGTAGGAGAGAATATTTTAATTGATGATGGAAAATTAATTTTTAAAGTTATTGAAACAAATGGAACTGATACTGTTAAAGCAGAAACAATTCAAGGAGGTCCATTACGTTCAAAAAAAGGAGTTAATTTACCAAATACAAATATTTCTTTACCTGCCCTAACAGAGAAAGATAAAGAAGATGCTAAATTTGCGATTGAAAATCGTGTTGATTGGTTTGCGTTATCTTTTGTTCGTTCAGGACAAGATGTAAAAGATTTATCTGATTTTATAAAAGAAAATGGAACATTGAAAATTCCAATTATTTCTAAAATAGAAAAACCAGAAGCATTAGAAAATATCGATGAAATTTTAGAATATTCTGATGGATTAATGGTTGCTCGTGGAGACTTAGGTGTAGAAGTGCCTTTTGAAATAGTACCAAAAGCTCAGAAACAATTAATTGATAAAGCTAAATTAGCACGTAAACCAGTTATTGTTGCAACACAGATGATGGAAACAATGATTTCGAGTTTAACTCCGACTCGCGCAGAAGTTTCGGATGTTGCCAATGCAGTTTTTGACGGAGCTGATGCAGTAATGTTGTCAGGAGAAACATCTGTTGGTCAATATCCAATTCAAGTGATTGAAAAAATGACGAAGATTCTTCAAACTGTTGAAGATGATGAACACGTTCATGTGCCAGAACATAAACCAAAGATTAAAAACGAACGTTTTGTAACAGATATGGTTTGTTATAATGCTGCAAAGATGGCTGAGGATACTGGTGCTAAAGCAATTGCTACTTTAACATATTCAGGTTACACAGCTTTTCAAATATCATCACACCGTCCAAATTCGTTTATTTTAGTATTTAATCCTAGTGTACGAATAAATCGAATGTTGAATCTATTATGGGGAGTAAAAGCAATTAATTATGATCCACGTGATACTTCTACAGATCAGACAGTAACGGAGGTAAATATTTTAGCTAAAAATGCAGGTTATGTAGAATATGGTGATTATATAATCAACCTTAATGCAATGCCAGCATTTGAAAAAGGAATTACGAATACGTTACGTATTTCGATGATTTAAAATTCAAAAACAATATTTTCAATAAAAAAACCTCTCAATTTCTGAGAGGTTTTTTATTGAATTAAAATGGAATTTATTAATAACGATAAGCTTTTAAAGATTTATTTCTATAATAAATAAAGCCTGTACCAGTCGCAACTATAAGTAAAAGATAAGCAGATTCATTTATTGGTGTACTATTTGGATCATCAGGATCATCAACAGTTCCAATATCGTTTGATCCAGCTTGATTAGAGAAAAATGAGATTTCATTTTCATCATTTGCATAACCAAATGATGAAAATATTAGACTAAATAATATTATTAGTTTTTTCATTAGAATACAGTTTTTATTGTTAGTGTTTTAGAGTCGGTAGTTGAGACTTTGATCAATAAGATTTGATTATTCTTTTTTAATTCTGATAAAACAACTTGTTTCGAAGAAGTATTTTTTTCAAGAACTTTTCTTCCTGAAATATCATAAACTTCAATAAAATTAATTTCTTTCGGAGATTTTAATGTAATTGCTCCATTATCGATAAATAATTGAACGTTTTGTTTATTTAATTCGTTAGTTGTCAGCGTTTTGTTTGTGTAAATAATTTCAAAACGATCATTATAAATACCTGATTGAGAATCGAATGTGTAGTAATCTTTCGTTAAATCAATAATTTGATTAAGAGTTTTATCTTTTAAGAAAATAGATTGATTGTCTAGGTTCTCGGTATTATTCAGTTTTATAGTATATGTTGCATTTTCTTTTGCTTCAAAACCTAATTTAACACTGTCATCAGTTTTAAATGGAGCACGACCTTGTATAACATATTTTTCAGTAGAACCATCTATAATCGAGTATAAAGTAGATCCATTAAACATTCTATTTATTTTTCCATCAATTTGATTATCAAAACCATTCGTTGCATTAGCCATGTAACTAATTAAAATTTGGTTTTTAGCAATTGTATTTTCGAATAAATTTAATCTGATACGTTTTATAGCTTCTTCATTTTTATGAAAAATTGCTTGATCGTTCCATCCTGTAAAATTATTGTGTAAGAATAGACTATTTGCGGTATTCATTTCTACGAAAAAACCTTGACCAATTGCAATATTTCCATTAGGAATTTTCCCTCCAGCAGCAGCTTGTACACCTCCAGCTAAAGTATAAGAAGCATAATTGTTACTTGCATATCCATTTGCAGTTAAAGGAGACTCTTGCGTCCAAAAATATAATGCATTAATACTTGGGTTATTGTTTAATATATTATCAGCAATTATTGGAGCAGGATAAGGATTACCAATCAGATTGTATCCGAAGTTATTCTTTGTAACATTAACATTGAAAACACCTGAGTTTAATTCTCCAATGAATTTACCAACATATGTTTTACCTGGTTTAGTTGTAGGGAAATCAGTACCTACACGAATATGGTATCCAACACCAGGTTCGAAATTATATGTAGCAGGATTTTTTAGATCGGAATTTGGATATAATTCATCATACACAAACAAACTAGCAAACTTGTTTGTTGTTTCGTTATATTTATAAAATCTCTTTAATAATGTATTTGGAGAGAAATCTTTAAGATTTTGATTTTTGACTGGCGATGACCATAAAGCAGCATCATTAAATATCATAGGAGAACTTTCCTGGATAATTGTAAATTCTCCAATCGTTGATGTATTATTTCCCCGTTGCAATAATCCACTGTTGTTTCCTGTTACAATAAATTTATCTGCTGATAATTTATTTTCTATGATAGGAGAAATAATAGTAGAGTAGTTGTTAAGTTTTACAGAGCCGCTTTCTAAAGTGAATTTATTAGTAATAATTTTTTCAGTAGAATTTAGAATTAAGTCTCCACGAACAATAGCTTCTTTCGTTTCTGTAGGTTCTCCTGTAGACCAAGTAGTACCATTCCAAATAGTAGAAGAAGCTTCTTTTACAATGATAGTAAAATCTTCTACTTGGCCAGCTACTCGAGAGTCACAAGCTCCGTAAGTTATATGTTGATATCCATTGTATATATTAGATAAATCACCAACAACTCTCATTCTAAGTGGTGTGTTTTTTAGAGCTGTCGTAGGAATGTTAATATTTGTGGAAATGTCAATAATATTGTTTGCTAAATCATGGTTGGAAAGAGCAACTTCGTTTGCTTCGAAAATACCATTACCGTTATAATCAATATAAACAAAAACTTTTCTTATGTTAGGATTGGCTCTTGTTGTTATATTTAATTGATAGTTTTGTCCTTCTGTAACCTCTGTAATATAAGCTGTATTTATATTATTGCTTTTACTATAATCATTGTATACCTTATAGTTGATACCTTTTTTTGATAAAGTATTAAATTCTACTTTATCAAAATTTAAATGACCTATATTTCCTTGTACTTGACAAGATTCAATAGGAATATTATTAATAGTTGTAGGTTCAACTAAAGCAAGTGATGTAAGAAACGAAGATCTAAAGAAATAGATAGCATCTAACGCTCTGTCTCCTTGTCCAGGAGTAAAACGATCAAGGTTTCTGCCGTAATTCATCATGTTAACCAATGTATGGTCAAATGGAGTATTAGAACAGTCGTTAATGGTTTGGTAAATTGTGGGATATGTTTTGTATTGATTAAAAGAGTTATTTGGGTTTCCAAAAAATAAACCGCTTCTTATGTTTTGAGTATCTTCTATCTCATCATTTGTTAAGCTACCGCAATTTACTCCATTTCCATCTCCACCATTAAAAGGATGTGCGACATTAAATGCATGCATCATTTCATGTGCAAAAGTTGTATCTATATTGTTGATTGCTACATGGTAAAGCATTACAGATAAATCTAAACCTCCACCAGGGTAATATGCAAAACCTGCTGTATAAGCACCTGTTGTATTTGATGGATTTACTCCATCAATCATATTTGTAATGTAGATATTGTAATACGAATTAGAATCCCAATTATAAGTATCATTTAAATATTGGTTCGTTAGTCCTTTTCCATTAACGCCATAATTAACATAAGTAGAGTTGTTAGATAAATCATGATTAATAATACCATTTGTAGTTGTGTTGGCTGGGCTTCTTTTTGCTAGAACTAAGCGAATAGGTAATGTTGTTCCACCTTCATCTGGGCCTTTTATATCTTGTGCAGTACCGTCAAAGATAGCATTTGCTCTCGCGATCCAATTATGAATTTGAGAGTCTGTAGGAGTGTATTTACCTGTTCCATCATTTAAAACATGTATAACAATAGGAATTTCAATTATTTGATTTGCCTTAAGTTCTTTTCGTCCATTTAGTTCTGTTTTTTTGAGAACTCTAAATTCTTCTTGTTTTGTCTCATATATTTTCTTTAAATCAGGATTTTGTTTAAACATATCTTCTCTGATTTCATCTGCACTACATGTCCATATTTTTGACTGTTGCGCATTGACATAATTACTCGATATGAGTAAAAAGGAGAATAACTTAAAGTAAAGTAAATTTCTTTTCATTGGAATTAATTTTAATATTGATACAAAGGTTTTAAATTTTTAAAATAGAATTTTCATTCATATAGGGTAGTTGTTTTATTGTTTAAGGGTAGTTTTTTTTAGAAGAGGGTAGTTTTTCGAGTAGTTTTTCGATTGCCTTATCTGTTTATTTCTAAATAGACATTGATGTTTTTTTAAAATATATTTAAATATTTCCCTTTTTTATAAAGACTAATATAGTGGTTTTAAAATAGATGAAGGTAAAGAAATAAAACAAATAAATCAAAAGTAAATAAATTTAATCTAAAAAGGATTTTGTAACTTTGCTAGTTCGCAATTAGAAGAATTTATGTGTATTTATAATGTGATATTGTCTGGAGGAGTAGGAAGTAGACTTTGGCCACTTTCAAGAAAAAGTCATCCAAAACAGTATTTACCTTTATTTAATGAACAATCATTGTTTGAATTAACGATTCAACGTAATCGCCCGATTGCGGATAAATTAATGGTTATTGGAAACAAGGATAATGATCATTTAAGCCAAGAAGTTTTAGACAAGCTTGATGTTGAATGTACTAAAATCATAGAGGCAGTTCCTCGTAATACAGCTGCTGCAATAGCTTTTGCAGCGTTAGCAGTTGAAGAGGATGATATTTTAATTGTAACACCTTCTGATCATCTAATAGAAGATATGGAAGCTTATCAAGAAGCTATGAATAAAGCAATAGATTTAGCTGAAAAAGATCATATAGTTACATTTGGGGTACATGCAACTCGACCTGAAACTGGATATGGATATATTGAACATAGAGGAGATAATGTGTTATCTTTCCGTGAAAAACCAAATCATATTACAGCGCAAGATTTTATAGAGCAGGGAAATTTTTTATGGAATAGCGGAATGTTCTGTTTCAAAGCTAAAGTTTTGTTGAAAGAATTGAAAAAATTTGAGAAAGAGATTTACGAAACCTCAAAAATAGCTTGGAAAGAAAATATAAATGGAGGATTGGATGAAGAGCTTTCAATGAATATTCCATCTAATAGTATTGATTATGCAGTAATGGAACGAAGCAAAAAAATAAAAGTTGTTCCAGCAAAATTTGTATGGAATGATTTAGGATCATTCGAGTCACTTTATGACTATTTTGTGTTAAATGGACATTATGTAGATCGAAATGGAAACATGGTAATAGGAACAGAAGTTTATACATCTTTTGTAGGGGTGCAGAATACCATTTTTGTAAATACTCCAACAGCAAATTTAATTCTTCAAAAAGAATATTCACAAGAAGTTAAGAATGTTTATACACATTTAGAAAAAAGAAATTCAGAATTAATATAACATTAAAAAGCGCTCTCTAAAGCGCTTTTTTTAATGGTTAATTCCTTAAACATAATCCAATATTATTCCTTAAATTTGTGGCTCCAACAATATTATAAATGACGATAGGAATTACTTTCGGAATATTTGATTTGCTCCATGCAGGTCATGTAATGATGCTTGAAGAAGCCAAAAGACAATGCGATTATCTAATCGTAGGACTTAATACAGATCCTACATCTGTAGATCCTTCTAAAAATTGTCCTACTCAATCAATTGTAGAACGATACATTCAACTAGAAGGATGTCGATATGTTGATGAAATTATACCTTACGAAACAGAACAAGACTTGTTTGATATGTTAAGTGCTTTACCAATTAAAATAAGAATTATTGGAGAAGAATATAGAAATATAGACTTTACAGGAAAACAATATTGTTTAGATAATAATATTCAGATTTACTACAATAAACGTTCGCATCGCTTTTCAAGTTCAGGATTGAGAAAAGTTGTAGCAACTTCCGAAAAGGATAAATAATGAAAACAATACTTATAACTGGTGTAGCGGGTTTTATAGGTTATCATTTAGCTGAAAAATTAATTAACAAAAATATTCAAGTTATTGGAATTGATAATGTTAATGATTATTACGATGTTCAGTTAAAATATGATCGATTAAAAGAATTAGGAATTGATCAAGAGTTTGCTACAAATTTTAGTCAAAAAATAATTTCTTCAAAATATGAAGAAAAGATGATTTTCTATCGAATGAATTTAGAAGATCGTCAAGCGTTAGAGAATTTATTCAACAGCTATAAATTTGATGTAGTAATTAACTTGGCAGCACAAGCTGGAGTCCGATATAGTATAGAAAATCCTGATGCTTATGGTCAAAGTAACTTGATTGGATTTTTAAATATATTAGAATGTTGCCGTCATCAAAATGTTAAAAAAATGCTTTATGCAAGCAGCTCAAGCATATACGGGAATTCTTCTGATGTTCCATTTTCTACTACACAGAATGTAGATCATCCAATTAGTTTATATGCTGCTACAAAAAAAGCAAACGAGTTAATGGCTCACGCATATAGTCACTTATATAATATTCAAACAATAGGATTGCGTTTCTTTACAGTTTATGGACCATGGGGACGTCCAGATATGGCAATGTTTTTGTTTACGAATGCAATCTTAAATCATCAGCCTTTAAAAGTGTTTAATCATGGTGATTTATCAAGAGATTTTACATATATCGATGATATTATTCAAGGAATTGATAAGGTTCTTGAAAATGATGATTTAAATGAAAAATATCAACTATATAATATAGGAAATAGTAAGCCAGTTCAACTAATGGATTTTATTACAGAAATAGAAAATTCAACAGGAGAAAAAGCAATTTTAGAAATGTATCCAATGCAGGCAGGAGATGTGAATCAAACTTGGGCAGATGTAAGTGATTTAAAAGAAAAGTTTGATTATAATCCAAGCATTCCAGTTGAAGAAGGTGTTTCTAATTTTGTGAAATGGTATAAAAAATATTATCATAAATAATGAAAGTAACAGAAACAAAATTAAAAGGATGTTTTATTTTAGAACCAACAGTTTTCGAAGATTCAAGAGGTTATTTTTTTGAATCATACAATGAAAATAAGTTGGAAGAAATTCTAGGTTATAAACCTACTTTTGTTCAAGATAATCAATCTCGTTCTTCATATGGCGTAGTTCGCGGATTACACATGCAAACAGGAGAATATGCTCAGGCAAAATTAGTCCGAGTAATAGAAGGAAGTGTAATTGATGTAGCTGTTGATGTTCGTCCAAATTCTGAAACATATGGAGAATCTGTAGCGATTGAACTATCTGTAGATAATAAAAAGCAACTATTTATACCAAGAGGTTTTTTGCACGGTTTTTCGGTTATTTCAGAGAAAGCTACATTTTTTTATAAATGTGATAATAACTATAACAAAGCCTCTGAGGATGGAGTAAATCCTTTAGATGATGAATTAAATATAGATTGGCAAATAGCAATTAATCAGATGATTATATCTGAGAAAGATCAAGAAGCTCAATCGTTTTCTACATTCAAAAATAAATAATCAACTTTTAAACCATAAAAATGAAAGGAATAATATTGGCAGGGGGCTCTGGAACACGTTTACATCCATTAACATTAGCTGTTAGTAAACAATTAATGCCAGTGTATGATAAACCAATGATTTATTATCCATTGTCGACATTAATGTTAGCAGGAATCAATGAGATTCTAATTATATCTACACCTCACGATTTACCTCATTTCGAAAAATTGTTAGGAGATGGTTCTCAAATTGGATGTAAATTTTTTTACAAAGAACAACCAAGTCCTGATGGGCTAGCACAAGCTTTTATTTTAGGAGAAGATTTTATAGGGAATGATAAAGTCGCTTTGATTTTAGGAGATAATATTTTTTATGCTTCTGGAATGTCTAAATTATTACAAGATTCTTCAGATCCAAATGGTGGCGTAGTTTTTGCTTATCAAGTGAGCGATCCAGAAAGATATGGAGTGGTAGAATTTAATGAAGAGAATCAAGTAGTCTCGATTGAAGAAAAACCAATAAAACCAAAGTCTAATTATGCCGTTCCAGGATTGTATTTTTATGATAATGATGTGGTTGAAATAGCAAAAAATATACAACCTTCTTCTCGTGGAGAATTAGAAATCACAGATGTAAATGCAGAGTATCTAAAAAGAGGAAAATTAAAAGTTGGAGTATTCAACAGAGGAACAGCTTGGTTGGATACAGGAACAATAAATTCGTTGATGCAAGCAGGTCAATTTGTTCAAGTGATAGAAGAACGTCAAGGAATGAAAATTGGAGCAATCGAAGAGGTTGCTTATCGAATGGGATATATTAATAAAGAACAATTAATCAAAATTGCAGAGCCCTTGAAAAAAAGTGGCTACGGCGAATATTTGATGAAAATTATAAAATAAAACAAAATTGTAATGAAGCACATATTAATCACAGGAGGTGCAGGGTTCATCGGGTCTAATTTAACAGAATACTTTTTAGGAAAAGATTATAAAGTAACTTGTTTAGATAACTTTGCAACAGGGCATCGTCATAATGTAGAACCTTTTTTTACAAATCAAAATTATAAATTAATAGAAGGTGATATACGTGATTTAGAAACATGCCACAAGGCAGTAAAAGATGTAGATTATGTGTTGCATCAAGCAGCTTTAGGATCAGTGCCTCGTTCTATTAATGATCCAATAACTTCTAATGAGGTGAACGTTTCAGGTTTTTTGAATATGTTAGTTGCTGCTCGTGATGCGGGTGTTAAACGTTTTGTTTATGCAGCCTCTTCATCAACGTATGGAGATTCAGAAAATTTACCGAAAGTAGAAGACATTATTGGAAAACCACTTTCTCCTTATGCAATTACAAAATATGTGAATGAGTTATATGCAGATATATTCAGCAAAACTTATAACTTATCATGTATAGGATTGCGTTATTTTAACGTATTTGGTCGTCGTCAAGATCCGAATGGAGCATATGCAGCTGTTATACCGTTGTTTGTAAAACAATTTATGAACCACGAATCTCCAAAGATAAACGGAACAGGAGATTACTCTCGCGATTTTACTTACATTGATAATGTCATTCAAATGAATGAACGTGCAATGTTAACAGAAAATGAAGAGGCAACAAATACAGTTTATAATACAGCAGTAGGAGATAGAACTACTTTGAATGATTTAGTGAAATATTTACGTGAATATTTAAGCGAATACGATGCTGATATTGCAAATGTAGAAGCAATTCATGGACCAAATCGTATTGGAGATATTCCTCATTCGCTAGCATCTATAGAAAAAGCGAAAACATTATTAGGTTACGAACCTACTCATACGATTGATAAAGGCTTAAAGGAAGCTGTAAAATGGTATTGGGATAATTTGAAATAAAAGAAAAGTAACAAAAATAAAAACTCAATGAGTAAACAACATAAAATAGCGATTATAGGGTTAGGGTATGTAGGATTGCCTTTAGCACGTTTATTTGCAACTAAGTATCCTGTAGTAGGATTTGATATTAATCAAAAACGAATTGAAGAATTAAATCAAGGGACGGATCATACATTGGAAGTTGAAGATGAGGTTTTACAATCAGTTTTGATGAAAGAAAATCCTTTTAAAACTAATTCGAATGGATTGTATTGTTCAAATAATTTGGATGATATTAAAGATGCAAATATTTATGTTGTAACAGTACCAACACCTGTTGATAAACACAATCGTCCTGATTTAACTCCATTATATAAATCTTCTGAAACAGTTGGAAAAGTTTTATCAAAAGGAGATATCGTAATTTATGAATCAACGGTTTATCCAGGAGTTACGGAAGAAGAATGTATTCCTGTTTTAGAAAAAATTTCTGGACTTAAGTTTAATGAAGATTTCTTTGCAGGCTATTCACCAGAACGTATCAATCCAGGAGATAAAGAACATACAGTAGAGAAAATTCTTAAGGTGACTTCAGGTTCTACACCGGAAATTGGAGTAATTGTAAATGATATTTACAAGTCAGTGATTGTTGCAGGAACGCATTTAGCTCCAACAATTAAAGTTGCGGAAGCCGCTAAAGTAATAGAGAATTCGCAAAGAGATATCAATATTGCTTTTGTTAATGAGTTAGCAAAAATTTTCAATTTATTAGATATTGATACACATGCAGTTTTAGAAGCAGCAGGTACAAAATGGAATTTCTTACCATTTAAACCAGGTTTAGTTGGAGGTCACTGTATTGGTGTAGATCCATATTATTTAGCACAAAAAGCACAAGAAAAAGGATATCATCCAGAAATTATTTTAGCTGGTAGACGTTTGAATGACTCGATGGGGCAATATGTAGCTTCTCAAGTTGTAAAAACAATGATTAAAAAAGATATCAAAGTAAATGGAGCTAAAGTATTGAACTTAGGTATAACATTTAAAGAAAACTGCCCAGATGTTCGTAATACAAAAGCAGTTGATGTTATCGAAGCATTACAAGATTATTCTTTAAATGTAACAACTTTCGATCCTTGGGCAAACCCTGCAGAAGTAACATATGAATATGGAATGTCAATAGTTAATGAATTGTCAGATGAAAAATATGATGCTATTATTTTAACAGTCGCTCATAAAGAATTTACAAATTTAGATTTAACACAATACTTAAAAGATGGTGGTGTTATCTATGATGTAAAAGGAATTTTAGTAGAATGCGATAATAGATTGTAAAGAATGAAAACAAAACATTTAATTATATTTGGAACAAGACCCGAGGCTATAAAAATGGCTCCGTTGGTAAAAGAGTTTCAAAAACATAAAGAATTTGAGACTAGAGTTTGTGTTACGGCTCAACATAGGGAGATGCTTGATCAAGTGTTAGATTTTTTTGAAATAATACCTGATTATGATTTAAATTTGATGAAACCAAATCAAAATTTATTTACTCTAACAGCTGATATTATTACTGAATTAAAACCTGTATTAGAGGATTTTAAACCAGATTATGTTTATGTTCATGGAGACACCTCTACATCTTCTATAGCTGGCTTAGCAGCATTTTATGCAGGAGCTAAGGTTTGTCATGTTGAAGCTGGTTTAAGAACTCATAATAAATGGTCTCCTTTTCCAGAAGAAATGAATAGACAATTAACAGGAAGGTTAGCTGACTATCATTTTGCACCAACGAAACAATCTTATGACAATCTTATAAAAGAAAATATTAATAATAGCCAAATTATAATAACAGGAAATACAGTTATTGATGCATTATTAGATAGTTCAGAAAGGGTAAAAACAATTAATAATAATGAAATTGATTATTTAAAAACGATTGTTGATTCTTCAAAGAAACTTATTCTTGTTACTGGACATCGTAGAGAAAACCATGGAGAAGGATTTATAAATATTTGTGAAGCTTTAAAGGAAATTGCATTAACACATTCTGATGTTCAAATAATTTATCCAGTACATTTAAATCCTAATGTACAAAAACCTGTACATGAAATTTTATCTAATATCGATAATATCAAGTTGATTGATCCTTTAGCTTATCCAGCATTTGTTTGGCTAATGTCACAATCTTATATGATAATTACTGATTCTGGTGGTGTACAAGAAGAAGCTCCTTCATTAGGAAAACCAGTTTTAGTAATGCGCGACACAACTGAAAGACCAGAAGCTGTAGATGCAGGGACAGTAATATTGGTAGGAACAGATAAATCTAGAATTATAAAAGAGGCAAATAATTTGTTGTCTGATGAAACTCGTTATAAATCAATGAGTGAACTACATAATCCATATGGAGATGGAAAAGCTTGTGAAAGAATAGCAGAGTTTATAAAGAAAATAAATAAATAATGAATATATCTTCTGTTTTAAAAAAGAAGATGTTTAAAGAAACGTTGATCTATTCTATAGGTAGCTTTGGATCAAAAATTCTCTCTTTTTTACTAATACCTTTTTATACGTATTTCTTATCTAAGAAAGATTTAGGAGAATATGATTTACTAATAACAACAATAAGTCTATTTGTTCCTTTGGTTTCATTGCAAATCTCAGATTCTGCATATAGATGGCTTATAGATAAAGAGAAAATAAGTAATGAAGAAAAAGGAAAAATAATTACAAATAGTTTACTTGCTTTAAGCACAGGCTATATATTATTTTTCATAGTCTTTTTAGTCTACACATCTATTAACGATTTTCAATACCATTTTTATTTTATTGTATTAATATTTTTAAACTGCCTTTTACCTTTATTACAAAATATTCTTAGAGGATTAGGAGAAACAAAAAAGTTTGCTTTAAATGGTTTAATTACAACGTTTTTAGTTGTATTGTTTAATTTTATTTTTATCTATTTTCTAAATCTAAATGTAGAAGGAATATTCTTAGCTAATATCGTTGCTTATGTTATAGCTTGTACAATGATATTAACGGAAATTAATTTAGTAAAACACTTTAAATTAATTTTTTGGGATAAGAAATTAATTAAATCTATGATAAGTTACTCACTTCCATTAATACCTAATTTAATGGGTTGGTGGGCAATATCTTCAGCGAGCAAGTTTATCATTTTACATTATTTGGGAGCAGAAAGCAATGGTTTATACGCTGTAGCAAGTCGTTTTCCTGTTTTATTATTGGTAATCAATTCTGTATTATTAATGCCTCTACAAGATCGTGTACTAAAAGAAAAAGATAACCTAACATTCAACAAGCTACTTAATAAATTTATAATTTTTGAATTAGTATTAGCCATTTTATTAGGAATACTTTCTCCTTTAATAACTAAAATCTTAGTAGCTGAAGAATATTTTAGTACTTGGGAGTATATGCCTTATTTGTACTTAGGAGTTGCATATAATGCTATAGCTAGTTTTTTAGGTTTAAAATATCAAAAAGATAAAAATACTTTGAAAATTACGATGACAACTCTTATTGGAGCAATCGTATCAGTTGTATTAAGTATTTTACTAATTACTAAGATAGGATTACAAGGAGTATCAATTGCATTTTTAGTAGGATTTATGATTATGGTACTTACTAGATATTATGATATTTTTAGAAGAGAAATTTCTATTGTATTTCTTACTCTAATAATTCTTGCTCCAATTCCTATCTATTTATTAACATCTTTAATTTCTAAAATTATTGAACATTTGGTTTAAAATAGATGTTTCTAATTTATAATACGAATAACAAAAAAAATTTAATATGAATATATCAATAAAAGGAGCTTATGGAGATAGTAATTATGGTGATGATTTATTGATGATTGTACTTGAAGATTATTTTATAAACAAATTACCAAATTATAACCTGAATTTTGTAGGAGCAAATAATCAATATGTAGAAAAATTATTGCAAAAATCTACATATAACTTCCAACAAAAAGATGATGTATTAATTTATGGAGGAGGTACTCAATTTTTTTCCTTTATTGAAAAGTCAACATTACAAACAAAATTTAAAAATAATATAAAAAAGAATCCACTAATTGTAATTAATAAGATTCTTAAAAAAATCGCTCCTTCAAAAGAAGAGATACTAGAACCTGAAAAAGCTTTTATAGGATTTGGTCTAGGTCCTTTTAATAATAATGTTCAAGCGATAAACTATGCAAAGCAACAACTACAACAATCATTTTTTATAGGAGTAAGAGACCAAGTGTCTTACAATTACTGTAATGAGTGGGGAATTAATGCTCTATTAGGAGCAGATATTGTGTTTTCATCATATTTTAAGCAACATATATCGGAAGTTAAAGGAGAGCCTATAAAAAATAAAATAGGAATTATTGTAAGAGATTGGGACTGGAAAAACAGTAATGTAAATTACCAAGAAAAAATTTTAGAATTTATAAATAATAACAAAGAGATAGATGTCACTTTTATTGTTTTTGCAAAAGACAAAGATCCAGATTGGTTAAAAAAAATAAAAAATCATAAACATCTTATTTGGGAACCAGAAAGAATGTCTATTCAATCTTTTTTGAACGAATTGAACACATTTGAGGCATTCATAACTGCTCGATATCATGGTGCTATTATTGCAGGTTTAATGAATAAAAAAGTGATATGTATAGAAATTGAACCTAAATTAAGAATCTTAACAGAACAAATTCCTTCTTTTTCTTTATGGAATAATCATTTTGATTTGAATGAATTAAAAGAGATTTTAGAAAGTGAGTTAAAGCAGAACCATGAAGAATTTATTTTAAATTTGAGGGAAAAAGCTGATAGAATGTTGGAAGATTTTACACTAATATTTAAACAAAAATTTGATGGAAAATAAAGAAATAGTAATTGTTCATAAAACTTGTGTTTCAGATTACCCACCTTTATTAGCATTTATTAAATATTTAAATAGATCTGGATATAAAATACATTTAATTCTTGGTTTTGAAAAAGGAAATTTAATAGATGAATTAAATAACTTGTGTGAAAACGTACATTTAACTAATATAAAACCAAGTAAAAATAAAATTCTGTATTGGTATAAAATAAGAACTACTTTTTGGAAAATTATATATAAAAATAATTATCAGAATAGTTTGTTATGGTTACCTGCAGCAGATACTACATTAGCTCTTGGGAAAAGATTGTTGAAATATGAATTTGTACTAAATTTATATGAATTATTTGACTATGCTCCAAGATATATCAAAGGACTGAAAAAATATGCTGAAAAAGCAAAGTTGGTAATATGTTCAAATCAAGATAGAGCTAATATTCTTAGAGTATGGTGGAATCTTAAATCTACTCCTCAAGTTATTTTAAACAAATCTTATTCAGATAGAACAGAAAGAAATTTACCTTTAACTGAAGATTTGGAAGAATTAATAGCTCCTATTCGTAATAAAAAGAAGATAATCTATCAAGGAATTATAATTCCAGAAAGAGAATTAGAAGATGTTTGTAAATTTGTGAATAATTCAGATAATTTTGCTCTTATTATTATGGGAAAGGAAACTCCTTATTTAAAAAAGCTGCAAGAGATCTGTCCATCAATAATTCATATACCATTTGTTAGTCCTCCATATCATTTGCATATAACCAGTCATGCAGATATAGGTATACTTAGTTATGATCATTCTTCATTAAACAATATTTTTTGTGCGCCTAATAAGTTATGGGAATTTTCAAGCTTCTCTTTACCAATGTTAGGAAATGATATCCCTGGTTTAATTAATACCATAGATATGAATAAGATGGGAGTATGTGTAGATTTTCAAGAAGCTGATCAAATATCTAAGGGGTTAAATGAAATATTAATTAGGTATGATGAGTTTGCATCTAATGCTAAAAAATATTATAATAATTATAATTACGACTCTGAATTAAATGCTATTTTAAATAAAATTTAAACTGATGCAAAGTATTATTGATGCTTTTAATACAAAATTTACATTAATCTATCTAGGTTTATCATTTATCACTTTTGTTCTTATTTGTGAGTATATCATAAAAAATAAAAGCTCAAACAAAATTCAAAATGTCTTTTTAATTTTATTTGCATTTATTTTTATAATTCTAATAGGAACAAGAGATAAGATTGTTGGAGCTGATTCTGAACGAACGTTGATATTCTTTACAGGAGCTCGTGTCATAAAATCCTTAAGTGAATTAAAAGATATAGGTATTTATATCGTATCTATGTTGGCACGTAGTATAAGTGATAATTACAAAACGTTCTTTACTTTCAATGCAATTCTATATATAATACCTATTATTATAGGAATCTTTAACTTAACTAAGAAAAACAGATTAGTATTTTTCTTTATTATTGTTAGTATGTTTTTCTTCAAAACTATGGGAATTAATACAACCAGACAAGGGATTGCCTTTTCATTCTTTTTCCTAGCACTAACAATGTTTAGTAAAAAGAAATGGCTATCAATATTATTTTTTATAGTAGCGTTTTTTAATCATGCTTCGATTATAATACCAATTGCTTTTTATCTACTTTCGACAAAAATTAAAAATGTTAATCTAGTAATAGGTATTTATATAATAGCTACAGTACTATCATTATTAAATTTTAATTTAAACTCTTTTTTAGGGAAAATTCCTATTATAAATATCCTAGTAGAAGAAAGGATGGATCTATATTACAAACAAGAGTATCAGCTTGTGTATCAAACAGGATTTAGGATTAATTTTTTTACTTTTAATACTATATTTGCAATAATAGGATATATAACACTGAATAATCTAAAAAAGAAGATTGAACACTACGATGAATACAAAAGATACTATGTATGTTTTATGTTAGCATCATCGTTCTTCTTTTTAATGTTCTCAGCAGCTTTTAGCGATAGATTTGGATTTTTATCATGGATATTTATCCCGTTCCTTTTATTGCCATATACACAAACAAATAAAAAAATAGGCTATCTAAATATGTTTGGCATATTTTTTATATGTATTGCATTATTTCTAATATTTAATTTAAAGTAAATGATTATTACTGTATTTACTCCTTCTTATAATAGAGAAAAATTTTTACCAAAACTATATTCATCTTTATTGAGACAAACATTTAAAGATTTTGAATGGGTTATTGTTGATGATGGAAGTTCAGATAACACAACTGAATTGGTGAATAGATGGAAGGAAGAAGGTTTTATTAAAATCAAATATTTCAAAAAAAATAATGGGGGAAAACATAGAGCGATTAATAAAGGATTAGAGTTAGCGAGTGGAGAACTTTTCTTTATAGTTGATAGTGATGATTATTTGACAGATAATGCACTAGAAATTGTTTGTAAATATTATGAACCTATTAAGAATAATGATAATATTATTGGAGTAACAGGGTTTAGAGCATATTCTGATGGAAGTTTCATTGGAGGGCGAAGATTTCCTAATGAAATTACTGATTCTAATCTAATAGAGAGAAGAACTAAATATGGGGTGACTGCTGACTTAGCTCATGTGATTAAAACACACATATTTAGAAAATTCTTATTTCCAGATATTTCTGGTGAAAATTTCGTTGCAGAATCAATTGTTTGGAACAGAATGAGTATTGATTATAAGATGAGATACTTTAATGAAGCAATTTATATAGGAGAATATTTAGAAGAAGGGCTGTCTAGTAATAGTATTAGAAATAGAATAAAAAATAATAAATATGCGTCTTTACTTTACTCTGAATTAGTAAATAATCCAAATGTTGTTTTTAAATTAAAAGTAAAATCTATTATTAATTATTGGAGATTTGCTCTATGTAATGATAAGTCCATTTTTGAGAATTTGAAATTTGTAAAAAACTATTTTTTGGCGATTCTATTATTTCCAATAGGATATGTATACTATTTAAAAGATAAAAAATATAATGATGTCAAAATTAATAGATAATGGAAAGTAATTCAGGTAGAAATAAATTTAAAAAAATAAAGCACATAATATCTTTAATTAGTATGTTTTTTGGGCTCTTTGGAAAAGGGTTTAATAAATTTTTATTAAAATTTTTGAGAAATACAAATGGAAATATAGGATTGTTACTAAGGTATGTAGTATTAAAAAATTTATGTAAAAGTTTAGGAGATAACGTATCTATACAGCCAGGAGTATTTATCTTTAATCCAGATAAAATTTCGATAGGGAATAATGTTAGTATTCATCCTATGTGTTATATAGAAGGAGCTGGTGAAATAGAAATAGGAAATGATGTTTCTATAGCACATGCTTCGACATTAATTTCAACTAATCATCAATGGAATGATTTAGAAAAACCTATAAAGTACAATAAAGAAACATTCGGAAAAATTGTAATTAATGATGATGTTTGGATTGGTTGTGGAGTTAGAGTACTTTCCGATGTTACAATTGGCAGTAGATCAATTATAGCAGCAGGTGCGGTAGTTAATAGAAATGTAGAAAATAATTCAATATATGGAGGAGTTCCAGCAAAAAAAATTAAAGAGATCTAATTTAATATTGATAATGTGTCTTTTTATTCCCGTTCTAGGATACAGTCAATTACAAAAGAAAGGATTGAAAACTCCTTTTGAGTCTCCTGTAGCATTTTCAACATTTAATTCAGAGGGATTTTATAAAATAGAAGAATTCTTACCAAAGGGATATGTTAAAAATGCATCTGTAGATTATACATCTTATATTCAAAACTGTTTGGATAATAATAAAAAAATTATACTTCCAGATTTTCCTGTTTTGATAACAGGAATTTACCCACCATCTAATAGTATAATTTATTTTCAGAAAAACTCTAAGCTTGTTTTGGAACCAACTTCTAAAGAAACATATCATATCATTGGTTTACATGGTGTTGAAAATGTGAAAATTTATAATGCGAATTTATATGGAGATAGAGATCAGCATAAAGGGACTAAAGGAGAATGGGGTTTTGGAATAGACATTAGAAAATCGTCAAATATTATTATTGAAAATAGTCATATTGAGAATACTTGGGGCGATGGAATAAATATTACAGAATCTTCTATAGGATTAGTCATAAATAAAAAATCAAACATTAATACAAATAATATAAGTATTAACAATATATATATAAATAATGTTAGAAGAAATGGGATTTCTATAACAGGAGGAACAAATGTATCTGTAACAAATGCTAATATCAATAACGTTTATGGAACAATGCCTCAATCTGGTATAGATATAGAAGGTTATGGAAATTCAACTTTAAAAAATATTTTATTAAATAATATTAATATAAACAATGCTCATATAGGAATAGATTTTCATTTGGCAGCTTTTTCTAAAAAAGATAACGAAAAATCAGTTGATGTAACTATTAATAAATTAAAAGTATATAATTCTAATTATGGTGTCTACATAGCAGGATTTAAAGATCAAAAGAACAGTTGGAAGATAACAGGGAGTTTTTCATTATCAAACTTTGAGACAAATAATGTTACAAAACCATTTGGTAAAGTAAAAACTTTCAACAAATATCCTAAAGTGACTATCAGTAATTATAATTTCATAAAACAAGGTAAATCATTTAGAAATAATGAAAAACTATTATTAGAAAATGTTCAAGATATTTCAGGACTAAAATATTAAAATGTCAAAAATAATAAGAATCACAACCATTCCACTTTCTCTTAAAGTATTATTACGAGGACAGCTAAAATTTATGTCCAATCATTTTGAAGTAATTGGAATCTCTTCCAGTGACGAAGAGTTGGAAGAAGTGAAAAATGATGAAGGAATAGCGGTGATACCAATTGAAATGTCTCGTAAAATAACACCTGTTCAAGACATTAAATCTTTAATAAAAACATATAAATATTTAAAAAAAGAACAACCGCAAATTGTACACACGCATACCCCAAAAGCAGGTATTGTTGGAATGTTAGCTGCAAAATTGGCAGGAGTACCCATTCGTCTGCATACAGTTGCAGGTTTGCCTTTAATGGAAGCAGTAGGAGTTAAAAGAAAAGTATTAGATTTTGTTGAAAAGTTAACCTATTCATCAGCAACCAAAGTTTATCCTAACTCAAAAGGATTGTATGATTTTATTTTACAAAATAGTTATACATCAGCTGATAAATTAAAAGTTATTGGAGAAGGTTCTTCAAATGGAATTGATACTTCTTTTTTTTCTAGACAACAAATTTCAGAAGAAAAACAAGCTCAATTGAAAATAAAATTACAGATTCAGCCTACTGATTTTGTCTTTGTTTTTGTAGGGCGTTTAGTAGGAGACAAAGGAATCAATGAGTTGATAAAAGCGTTCTCTAAACTAAATAAACAAAATGTAAAACTTTTGTTGGTAGGACCTTTAGAAAGTGAACTTGATCCTTTGCAGGACGAAACACTTAAAGAAATAGAGATCAATCCAGCTATTCTAACAGTTGGTTTCCAAAAAGATGTTCGTCCATATTTTGCTATTTCTCATGCACTTGTATTTCCTAGTTATCGCGAAGGATTTCCCAATGTAGTTATGCAAGCAGGAGCAATGGAATTGCCAAGTATCGTTTCTGATATTAATGGATGCAATGAAATTATAATTGAAGGTAGAAATGGAACAATCATACCAGTTAAAAGTTCAGACGTTATATTAATAGCTATGCAAAAAATGATTGATGATAAAGATTTTTATCATGAATTAAAGAAAAATGCGAGGCCAATGATTCAGGCACGTTATGAACAATCAGTAGTTTGGAATGCACTTTTAGCTGAGTATAATCAATTAATTAGTAAGCTACCAAATAAATAAATTTAATATCATGTATCAAAATTATATTAAGCGCTTTTTCGATTTCATTATTGCTTTAACAGGGTTAATCATTCTTTCTCCAATATTTATATTTGTGATGATTGGATTATATTTTGCAAATCAAGGAAAGCCTTTTTTCTTTCAGGCTCGTCCAGGATTGAATGAAAAAATTTTTAAAATCATCAAGTTTAAAACGATGAATGATAAAAAAGATAAAGATGGGAACTTATTACCAGATGCAGATCGTTTAACACCAATTGGAGCATTTGTTCGTAAAACTTCGTTGGATGAAATTCCTCAATTAATTAATGTTCTAAAAGGAGATATGTCGTTAATAGGACCACGTCCTTTATTACCACAATATTTACCTTTGTATAACGAAACTCAAAAAAGAAGGCATCATGTACGTCCAGGGATTACAGGTTGGGCACAAGTAAATGGTAGAAATGCCATTTCTTGGACAAAGAAATTTGAATTGGATGTTTGGTATGTCGATCATATTTCATTTAAAACTGATTTGAATGTGTTTTTAACAACGTTTAAAAAAGTATTTAAATCTGAAGGAATTTCAGCCGATGGGCATGTAACAATAGAACCTTTTAACGGAAATAATTAAGACATGTATTTATACGGAGCAAGCGGACATGGAAAAGTAATTGTAGAAATTGCAGAAGAAAATAATATTAATATTGAAGGATTTCTTGACGAAGATTTATCTAAGAACCAATTATTGAACTATCCAATAATAAATGAACTGCCAGATAAAAATATTGAAGTAGTTATCTCAATAGGTAATAACCAAGTGCGAAAAAAAATTGCAGAAGAAAATACTCAATTTTCTTACCTTATTTTAATTCATCCAAAAGCTGTAATTTCTAAAAGAGCTACAATAAAAGAAGGAACAGTAATAATGACTGGCGTTTCTATTAATTCCGAAGTAAAGATTGGAAAACACTGTATAATCAATACAAATGCTTCCATAGATCATGATTGTATTATCGACGATTTTGCACATATTTCCCCAAATGTAGCATTAGCGGGTAATGTTGAGGTAGGAGAAGGAACACATGTAGGAATAGGAGCTTGCGTTATACAAGGTGTTAGAATTGGCAAATGGTGTACAATCGGTGCAGGAGCTGTCATTATAAAGGATATTCCAGATTATGCAGTTGCAGTAGGAAATCCTGCTAAGATTTTAAAATATAATAACATATAAAAAACAAAAAGAGTAATTTACAATTACTCTTTTTGTTTTTTTAATAGTCAATAAACTTTGTGTAAAAGATATTTAAGTTTTTTTGACTTAGCAATAAGATGAGATTCATTTAGATAAAATTAATTCTAATTATATTCTTAAAGGATTTTTAATTAACATTAAAAACAGAATTTGTTAAAGATATCTTAAATTTTAATTAACCTCTTATTGTGTGCTGTATAATAATTTTGGGCTTCAAATAAACATACATGAAACTCAATTTATTTCAATTATCAGCAGTAGTCTTCACAATAGGAGCTTCAACAGTTGCCTATGGACAAGGTGATTTGGCGGGAATATCCGGTAAAATTACCGATAGTGAGGGTTTTGACTTATCACAAGTAACAGTTATCGTAAAAAACGAATCGACAGGTTTTACAACTTCCACTAAAACAAATGAAAAAGGAGAATATAATTTAAAACAATTACCCTTGGGATCTCCTTATACGATTACATTTATTTCGGATGAACATGGCGAAGAAATTTTAAAAGGATATAGTTTAAATCAAGGAGATTTAATTTGGGTGCCTTTTAAATTTTCTAGTGGAAACACAACAGATTTAAAAGAAGTAATTGTTAGTGGACAAACATTAAAGAGTTCAATAAAACAAGTAGGAGCTTCAACTTCAGTTTCGGCAAAAGATTTGCAAACATTACCTGTAAACGGACGTAACTTTACTTCGTTAATAGACCTATCTCCTTTAAGTAATGGTTCGAGTATTGGAGGACAATTAGCATCTTCAGTAGATTATACGATAGACGGAATGTCTAATAGAGGAACAATAGCTGGAGGTTCTACCTCATCATCTTATTCAATATCAATGGAAGCTATCCGAGAATTTAAAGTAGTAACCAATGAATATGATGTTACGAATGGGCGTGCTGGAGGTGGAACTATTAGTACAGTTACTAAGTCAGGAACTAATAAATTAGAAGGAAGTGCCTTTCTTTATGGACGTGCCGATTGGCTATCGAGTCCATACGACATTCGTGGAAACAAAAGAGACAACGAATTCTCTACATATCAATATGGATTTTCTTTAGGTGGACCAATAAAGAAAGATAAAGCTCATTTCTTTGTTGCTTGGGATAGACAGGTAGATAAACGCCCTTTATTTATTGCGAATATTAATAACCCAAGTGATGAAGCTCTGTATAACGTAACGCAATCAACACTAGATCAATTTTTATCTATTGCACGAGAAAAATATGGTGTATCTAATAATCCTCAATTTGGGTCATTTGATAAAAATAAAGATACAAATGCTGCATTTTTACGCATTGATTGGCAATTAAATGCTCGAAACTTATTGACATTACGTAACAATTTTGTTCATGAAAAAGATAAACTTTCTGAAGGAGATAATACATCAATTAACATGTATGAATCTTATATTGATAGAAAAAAAACAGATAATAGTTTGATGTTATCGTTAAGAACTGATTTTAATAATGATATTACAAACGAATTAAAAGTTCAACACTTTGTTGAGCATCAGAATATTATTCCATCAAGTGAATTGCCTAGTCAATCTATTCCACGTGCAATTGTGGAAAGTATAGGATCTCAAATAGGAGAAAAAACACAATATACGAATATACAATTAGGAGGTCAACGATTTTCACCTGAATGGTTCAAAGGGAATGTTATACAATTGGTTGATAATGTATATATTAATAAAAATAATATTAAATATACTCTAGGAGGAGATTTTTCTTACTATCATATGAAAAATGTATATGGAAGTGAAATGAATGGTCGATTCTATTTTACAGGAATGGATAATTTCAAAAATATGACTCCATATCGTTATGCGCGAGAAATTCGACTAACAGATGATCCATCTACAACGATTAATCAATTAACATCTGCTGTTTATGGACAATTAGAGACAGAAATTCTTCCTGGTTTAGATTTAATGGCTGGAATTCGTTTTGAGAATATGCAATATCTGAATGCAGCGAATTACAATGAGGTTGCGGATAAAAAATTAGGAGTAAGAACAGATAATAAAATTAATACATGGCAACTTCAACCACGTTTCCAATTAACATGGGATATTAGTCAGAATAGAAAAGATTTTGTGAAATTTGGAGGAGGTATTTTTGGCTCTTCATTAAATCCATACTCAATGATTAACAACATGTTGTTTGATGGAACAAAAGTAGCAGCAGTAGATATAGTAGGAGATTTAGTTCCTACTCCAGATTTTATTGATTATAGACAAAATCCAAATCATGCTCCAGGAAGAGATCTTTTCGATAATCCTGCGATAGAGAAACTAATCACGATTAATGCAAATAGTAAAGATGCTAAAGTGCCTACTGTTTACAAATTAAACGCATCTTATAATCACTTTTTTAGTGATCGATTGAGAGTTGGAATTAGTGCTTATGCCAACTGGGCAAGAAATAATTATATGTATGTTGATCGAAATATGGTAGACGAACCTTATTTCAGAATAAAAGAAGAAGCTAATCGAGGAGTTTATGTACCTGCGTCAACAATTAACCCTACAAATGGAGCTGCCAATTGGGTTAATGGACGTAAAACAAATGAATTAGGTCGTGTTTTAGAACTAATTAGTGATGGTAAAAAAGATCAATATGCAATTGTGTTAGATGGAACATATCGTTATTTTAAAGATGGGCAAATTTCTGTTTCATATACATGGAATGATTCAAAAGATAATACCTCTTATAATGGAAATGTAGCTAACACAGCAACTCTAAGTTTAATGGTTGCGGAAGATCCAAGAAATTTAAGTAAAATGAATTATTCAGATACACATTTTCGTCACAAGTTAGTTGTTTATGGACAATCTCCAACTTTTTGGGGAATGACTGCAGGTATTCGTTTTAGTGGAATTGGGGGAACACGTTATTCATTGGCTGTTAATGGTAATATGAATGGAGATTTCGTAAATTCAAATGATTTGGCATATATCTATGATCCTAACTCTATTTCAACTCCTGAATATTTAAGAAAAGGAATTCAAGCTATTCTAGATAATCCTGAAATTGAAAAACATACGAAAGATTATATTCGCAAAAGTTTTGGAAAAATTGCAGAGCGAAATGGTGGAATTAATGGTTTTTCAGGAACATTTGATTTAAGATTAGCTAAAAAGATAAAAATTGTAGATAAGCATCGTTTTGAAGTTGCAGTAGATGTTTTTAATGTAGCTAATTTAATGAACAAAGAATGGGGAGTAGGACCTAGAATAGGAAAACAAAATATTTATTCTATTAAGAGTTTTGATACAGCAAATGAGCGTTTTGTTTACAATGTGAATACTAATACAGGTAAAACTAGTTATGTATTCAATCCTTATCAAATACAAATAGGATTTAGATATAGTTTTTAATATTTCAATTCACATGAGAAAAATATATTTATGGTTTGCGTTATTAGCTACAGTTACTGTGGCTAATGCGCAATTAAATACAGTTGATATAAAAAGTTTTGAAGACTTGAAGTCTTATTTCAAACAAGACGAATCAAAACAAATCATTATCTCAGGACATAGAGGAGGTATGATGCCTGGTTATCCAGAAAATAGCATCGAAGCTTTTGAAAAAACATTGTCTATTATACCTTCTTTTTTTGAGATTGATCCACAATTGACTAAAGATTCGGTTTTAATTCTTATGCACGATGATACATTCAATCGTACAACAAATTTTCAAGGAAAGGTAAAAGATTACACATATACTCAAATAAAGAATGCAAGATTAAAAGACCGAGAAGGAAATTTAACAAATTTTAAAATTCCAACACTTAAAGAAGCTTTAGATTGGAGTCAAGGAAAAACTATTTTTCAGTTAGATAATAAAGGTGTTCCGTATGCAACTTATGTTAAATTTTTAAAAGAAAATCCTTATCCAAATGTGGTTTTGGGATTGAGAAAAGATGAAGAAGTTGCTTATTATGCCAAACATTTAGATCATGTATTATTTATGAAGCCTTTTCATACAATGAATGATGTCAAGAGTTTTGAAAAGTTGAATGTTCCATTCAATAGAATGATTGCTTGGATTGGAGGAGAAGTTAAGCAGGAGCAAAAGGAAATGATTACTTATCTTAGAAGTAAAGGTGTTATGATAATGATTGCCATTGCACCAACAACAGATAAGTTGAAAACAGATTTGGAGCGAGCAAGAGGATATATTCAGCATCTCATTACTCGTCCTGATATTATAGAAACAGATTATCCTTCTCAATTCATTAATAGATAGTTGAAAAAACAAAATAAAATCAACATAATTTATCTATTCCTATCTTTTTCATACTTAAAAACATTAAATGGGTCTAGTTTTTATTAAAATTAGACTCATTTTGTTAGTACTATTTGTTTTATTTTAGAACTTAATGTAGAAAAATGTAATAGTATTACTTTTATTGAATAAATATAATTAAATGAAAATTAAATATTTATAATTTTCACCACTGGCTTTAAATAATAAATATTTATATAACCACCAACATTAGACATGTTTTTTTTAGAACTTTTAATGTGTTTATAATTGATTGAAAAAAAGCTAAACATTTGATAATCTTTATTATATGGAATATATTTGTTCAGCCATTTAGTTGTAAAGACTAATAATATTATATATAGAGGTTAATCTTACTTCTATAAAACCTAATCAATCAACCTAACCTTCTTTAATCTAAACCAATGTATTAAGCTTATTAAAATAAGCTTAATACATATTTTCTTAATGTTGTGTATTGTTTAAAACAATTTCTCTAAGAAAATCCATCTCTTTTTCAATTCTTAAAATACGATCTTCGTATAATGATATAAAAACAGCAAGATCAGAAGAGCTAGTGTGCTTAAAATCATGATGGTTGATTTTACTGTTTTTATCGTAATTTATTAAATCTCCAATTTCGATTTCAAGAATTTTAGATATAATTTTTAATTTTTCCCAATCTAATTTGGTTTCACAATTTTCAATTTTACTGTAGGCGCGTTGAGATAAGTTCATTTCTTGAGCCATATATTCTTGTGAGTAACCTTTAGATTCTCTTATTTTTCGAATACTTTTTGTTAATATGTCGCTCATGTTTAATTATTTATGTTAAATATAATTTTTTTCTTAAAATAATTTGCTAACAACCTTAAAATAAAATTGAAGGATATAAGGAATGTTATTTTAGTGTAGACTCACGATGTTTATAATATAACATAAATCACAGTCAATTCTAATGCCATAAATCATAGCTTTTATAATGCAGAACTAGAAGTTCTAATTAAAGATATATAAGAACTATTTAGGTGATAAAAATATAAAAAATAACAGATTAAGTTTTAACAAGGTTCTAAATTAGAACTTTCATGGTGAATTTAATTGATTTAAATACAGTGTATTATGTGTTTTTTGAAAGTTATTTAGAAGAGAAATTCTTAATTTTATAAGAATTACAAACTACTCCAAAAGATGAAGATTTTTATATTTTTAATAGGGATAATTACTGTTCCTAATATTACGTGCGCTCAAGTTGGAATTGGCACATCTACTCCACAAGGAATTCTACATGTTGATCCTAAAGAAAATTCTGACGGGACTCTTCTTACAACAAATGATGATGTTATAATTTCTACAGACGGTAAAATAGGAATTGGAACTACAAATCCTACTGAAAAATTACATGTTGAAGGTAAATCATTTACTACAGGAAATAGTAAGGTTGGGAATCAATTAAATGTTAAAGGTAAAACATTGATTAAAGGTAAAATGGCCATTGGTGGTACACATATGCCTACTTCAACAGTACATGTTGCAACAACTGCTAACGAAAATACTATAAGAATAGAAGATACTACTTTTAGTAGTGGTAAATATTTAACTTCCGATAAAGATGGAAATGCTTTTTGGGAAGGTATTGCTCCAGCTACTGAAGTTGTGGGATATGATGTTCCTCTATATAGTTCAGCTAAAAGAATTAGTACAAATGCACCTAGTCATTGGACGAGTTCAGATTTAGTTTATGTTAATATAACAGATGAGCCACTTAATCTTACAGAAGGGATTTGGCTTATTATAGCACGTTATGGTGTACGAATGAATAATTCAACGAATCATAAGAACTATAAACTAGAAGATATGATTTGGACAAAATTAGAACAGAGTTTTAATGGAGGTGCTACATGGACAGAAGTTATTACAGAAGGAATGATTGGTGAAATTGGAGATAAAGGAACAGGAACAACTGCTAGTAATAGAATGCATAGTGCAATTCCACAAGTAACACATATTTTAAATGTAGAAAATACAGCACAAATAAGAGTACAAGCAGGAGTTATTTGCGGTAATAATAGTTATTATATACAAACAGTTCCTGAAAATGATACAAATACTTATATGTCAGGGTTTAAACCTGTTTTTGTTGCAGTTAGATTAAACAATAAATCTTTAGGTAATGATTTATAATATTTATGAAAGTATGAGAAAAAATATACTTATAATAATCTTATTAATAACAGTTTGTGTTAATGGACAAGTCGGTATTGGTACAGAAAATCCCCAAGGTTATTTACATATAGACGCTAAGCAGAATACAAATGGGACATCAAATATTAGCGACGATTTTATAATTAATTCGACAACAGGTAATGTTGGTTTAGGAATTAAACCTTCAACAACAGATAAGTTATTAATAAACGGAAGCAGTAATATTACAGGAGATGCTAATAAAAATGAAACTGAAATTATAGAACAAAATGCTGTTACCAAGAAATTAGGAATTAACGATGTTGTGAATCCAACACATCGTATACATATAAAAACGAATAAAGAAAAGCTTTTTCGTTTGTCAGATGGTTCGGAAAAAACAGGATCTCTGTTAACTACTGATACAAACGGAAATGTATATTGGGAACCTATGAAACCGTTAGCATCTATTATTGAAGGAAGTTTAGCTTCTGGTCGTGTAGTTCCTTCAGGAGATGATGGAATTAGTAGTACTAATATAACGGATAAAAATTTGATACTTACTCCTGGAAAATGGATGGTGTTTGCGAGAGCAGTAACAGTAGGTAATTTAGAAGGTTTTTCTATGTATATTGAATTAAGAGAAGATGATGGATCAGTTCAAGGAAAAAAAATAACGAGAAGAGGGGCTTATGCTGAAAAAAACACTCCCTATACCTCGGTAATTCCTTTGACTTTTATAATAGATGTTAAAGCAGATACTCCGACAAAAATATATAAAATACATCTTGCATCTTCTAGATCAGGAACAACTACTAATGCAAATGCATTTGCAGGAAAAATGTATTTTTATGCATTAAGAATAGACAGAGATAATACTACTAAAATACCTTAAAAGAAAGAGAATAATGAAAAAAGTAATGATATTATTTGGTATGTTTTATTCTATAAATGTATTTTCTCAAATTGGAATAAATATTAAAAAACCTCAAGCTCCTTTACATGTTGATGTTAAGGGAGATACAAATGGATTAGCAAATACAATAGATGATGTGGTTATAGATGCTAACGGTAATTTTGGAATAGGAACAATTATCCCTACAAACCGATTAGAAGTACACGGGAATTCTGTTGTAACAAGTGATGATCTTGTAAATGGTAATTTGGATGCAAAAACAATTTCGGCTCAAGGAGGAATTAGAATCGGAAAAGACAATGTAACCAATGTACAAAGTAGTTTAGAAATTTATGGTAATGGGTTTGGAACAGGATTAAGGCTAGAAAACGAACCACAAATAAATGATACTAATTTAAGATATGTACCAGTAATGACTCAGAAAAGTAATGATGGTGTCTTAGCTTGGGAAAATTTACCAATGGTAACTACCACAATAGAAGGAATGGTTAATAAAGCAATAATCAAAGAAAATTGGACAGATGTAACACCTACTATTACTTTAGATGAGCCTGGTTATTGGATTATATTTATTTCGTTCACAGTGCATACAGGGTATGTTGGACCAAGTAATGAAAATAGATCAAATATTTTTTTACAGTTAGTAAATGCTACAACAGGAATTGAAATAACACGAGGGGCTTCTCCTACAGAGAGTATGGGTCTAAGAGTTGGTTCACCACAATTTATGCATGTTTTAAAAGTTGATAATCCAATAACTGTTAAAGCTAGAGCAAAATGTAATTTTAATATAAATATTGAGGATGGTCAATGGGGAGATCCCAAATTTTATGCAATTAAAATTAATTAAAAATTGTCTGGCTATACTTATAAAAATCTCTTTAAAATTGAAGAGATTTTTTATTTTCACAAATTATCTTTTTCTATATAATAAAAGGAAAACCTAATTATATTTAACTCTTTTTATCCTAAATTTGTACAACAAAAACAACTATAAAATGGCAGATAAAATATGGTTATCATCTCCACATATGGGAGGTAATGAGTTAAAATATATACACGAAGCATTTGATGCTAATTGGGTAGCACCATTAGGACCAAATGTAAATGGTTTTGAAACAGATTTAGAAAAATATTTAAATACTGATGTTAAAGTTGCTGCTCTTTCAGCAGGAACAGCTGCACTTCATCTAGCTTTAATTGAATGTGGGGTTTCGCATGGAGACGAAGTTATTTGTCAATCAATGACGTTTTCTGCAACAGCAAATCCAATTGCTTATCAAGGAGCATTACCAGTTTTTGTAGATTCTGAAAAAGATACTTGGAATATTTGTCCAATAGCTTTGGAAGAAGCAATTAAAGATCGTATTGCAAAAGGAAAAACACCAAAAGCTATTTTGGCAGTTCATTTATATGGAATGCCTTACAAGGTAGAAGAGGTTACAGCTGTTGCTGAAAAATATAATATTCCAGTTATCGAAGATGCTGCGGAAGCATTAGGATCTACATTTAAAGGAAAGAAATGTGGAACATTTGGTCGTTTTGGAGCATTATCATTTAATGGAAATAAAATTATTACAACTTCTGGAGGAGGAGCTTTAGTTTGCCATACACAAGAAGATAAAGATAAAGCTGTCTTTTTAGCAACACAAGCTCGAGATAACGCACCACATTATCAACATTCTCATATTGGATATAATTATCGTATGAGTAATATAACTGCTGGTATTGGTCGTGGACAAATGGAAGTTTTATCAAATAGAGTAGAAGCTCGTCGTGCAATGAACAAGTTCTATCAAGATCTATTTGCTAATATAGACGGAGTAACAGTATTCAAAGAACCTACAGCTGATTATTTTTCAAACCATTGGTTGTCTGCAATTTTAATTGATCCAAAAGTAGCAGGAAAAACACGCGAAGATTTACGTTTAGCATTCTTAGAAGATGATATAGAATCTCGTCCATTATGGAAACCTATGCATTTACAGCCTATTTTTGCTGATTCGCCTTATTATGGAGGAAAAGTAGCTGAAGATTTATTTGAAAATGGATTGTGCTTACCTTCTGGTTCTAATTTAACTGATGTAGAACGAAAAAGAATCGCTGATAAAGTGAATCAAGTTTTTGGAAAATAAATTTCTTATATATAGATTAAAATCCTTTCAAATAATTGAAAGGATTTTTTTATAATAATTGTAATATCAAGTATTAATTGATAATGAAAGAATTTGTATAATCTTTACATAAAATAAAAAACTATATAACAGTATGAAAAAGCTAACCTTCTGTGTGATAATCTTATCATTGCTAATCACTTGTCAGCATAAAACGGAAGAAATAGTAACAAAAACAACTCCGAGAATAGTATTTCAAGAGGTACAAGAAATTTTTAAAGATAAAACTAACGAACTTTTTATTTATAAGAATAATACATTTGAATGGATTGAAACAGAAAATAATACCTTGAAAACAATCAAAGGAAACGTTAATTATGAACGAGGTTTCGAAGATGATCAAGATGCAACGGTATATATATTAAACTTTGATAAACCTTCTGAAGAACAATATTTTGTGAGATTTTCAAAAAATGATACAGTTATTTTTCCATTGGATACAAATAGAAATAAAAAGAATGCTCCAATACTTTACAGGAATAAATAAATCTTTTTGGAAAGAGTTTTTGTTGAATATAGATAAAAGTCTCTGAATAGTTTGATATAAGGCTATTATCTGTTAAATTTGTAATCAAATTGATCAGAAATTATGATTGACCAAATCAAACAATATATTGAAGAAGTAAAAAACTTCCATTCAACAAATGCTGCTGAAATTGAAGAATTCAGAATTAAATTTTTAGGAAAAAAAGGAATTTTAACTGATTTGTTTACACAATTCAAATCAGTTCCAAATGAACAAAAGAAAGAGTTTGGTCAAGTTGTAAATGAATTAAAAACATTAGCAACTGAAAAATCTACTGTTCTTAAAAATGAAATTTCAAATGATGGAAAAACAGACACTTCTTTAGATTTAACACGTCCAGGAGAGCCTTTTACATTAGGTTCTCGCCATCCAATTAATGTTACAAAGAATCGTATTGTTGAGATTTTTAATCGTATTGGATTCAGCGTTTCTGAAGGACCAGAAATCGAAGATGATTGGCATAATTTTACTGCACTTAATTTACCAGCTCATCACCCAGCTCGTGATATGCAAGATACTTTTTTTATTGAAAAAGATCCAGATATCGTATTACGTACACATACATCTTCAGTTCAGATCCGTCACATGGAAAAAAATCAACCTCCAATGCGTTTCTTATCTCCAGGTCGAGTTTACCGTAATGAAGCAATTTCATCTCGTTCGCATATGATGTTCCACCAAATCGAAGGTTTATATATTGATAAAGGTGTTTCTTTTGCTGATTTGAAACAAACTTTAAGTTATTTTACAACAGAATTGTTTGGTAAGTCTGAAATTCGTTTACGCCCTTCATTTTTCCCTTTTACAGAACCTTCTGCTGAAGTTGATGTATATTGGGGATTAGAAACTGAAACTGATTATCGTATGACGAAAGGAACAGGTTGGTTAGAAATTATGGGATGTGGAATGGTAGATCCTAATGTTTTACGTAATGTAGACATAGATCCTGAGAAATATACAGGTTATGCATTTGGAATGGGAATAGAGCGAATCGCTTTGTTGTTATATCAGATTGGAGATATCCGTTTGTACACAGAAAATGATAAACGTTTCTTAGAACAATTTAAATCAGAATTATTCTAATTTTCAAAAAATATAAAGATTAAAAGGAGCTCAAATCGAGTTCCTTTTTTTATTTACTACCTTTATGTAAACAAATGTTATTCATGAAAATAATCAATTCAAAACAGATAAAAGAATGGGATCAATTAACGATTAAACATCAAAATATATCCTCTTGGGATTTGATGGAGCGAGCTGTATTGAAATTGACTGAAAATATAGTGAATGATATTCCATCTAAAGCACCAATTATTATTTTTTGTGGAAAAGGAAATAATGGAGGAGATGGATTAGGAGTTGCAAGAGAATTGGAAAAATTAGGCTATAAAACATTGATTTATATTTTGAAATCAGAGAATTATAGCGAAGATAATTTAAAGAATCAACAACTTTTGAGTTCTAATGAGTTACATTTTTTTAATTTGAATGAAGAATTACAACTTCCTGAAAATTCAGTTATTATCGATGCTATTTTCGGAATTGGAATTAATCAACCTTTGGACGATGATTGGAATTCAATTTTCAATCAAATAGAAAAGTCAAATCCGACGCAAATTATCTCGATAGATTTGCCTTCTGGTTTTATTGCTGATTTACCGATGCAAAAATATTTTCCGTGTTGTAAATCAAATAAAACATATACTTTTCAGGTTCCTAAATTAGGTTTATTATTTCCTGAAAATCAGATTTACACCGATGAATTTATTTTGTTAGATATTGGATTAGAGCAAAATGTAAGTAATGAATTTGAGACTGATTATTATTTTATTCAGAAAAATGACATTCAGAAATTTCTTAAAAAAATAAGTAAATTTTCGCACAAAGGTACATTTGGTCATACGTTGATAATTGGCGGAAGTTTAGGAAAAATAGGTTCAATTGTTTTAACTGCAAAAGCAGCTTTGAAGACGGGTAGTGGTTTGGTAACGACTTATACTCCTCAATGTGGATTAAATATTTTGCAAACAAATTTGATAGAATCAATGAGTTTGGTTGATGATTCAGAAAAACAAATTGAATATTTTCCTGAGATAAAAATTTATCAAGGAGTTGCCGTTGGAATGGGAATGGGGCAACATCCAACTACAGATGCAAATTTTATCAATTGGATTAAGAATCAAAAGCAGCCTTTGGTGATTGATGCTGATGCATTAAATTGTTTAGCTAAACAGAAAGATTGCTTTACGTTGATTCCACAAGATTCAGTTTTAACGCCGCATCCAAAAGAGTTGCAACGTTTAATTGGAGAATGGGAAAATGATTTTGAGAAATTAGAAAAAGTTAAAAAACTTGCTGTTTTTCATCAATTGACATTTATTATAAAAGGTTTTTATACTGCAGTTATTACATCCGATGGTAAAACTTATTTCAATTCGACGGGAAATTGGGGAATGGCAACTGCTGGATCTGGAGATACGTTGAGTGGAATTATTGCGTCGCTAATTGGACAAGGTTATAATTCCTCAGAAGCTTCAATTTTAGGCGTTTATTTGCATGGATTGGCTGGAGATTTTGCTGTAAAGAAAATTCATCCACATAGTTTAATTGCGTCAAATATTAGTGATTTTATTAGTGAAGCTTATTTTTATTTGGATTCGAATTTTTGAAAAAATAAAAAAACGGAACTCAATTTGGATTCCGTTTTTTGTTGAATATATTTTCTAACTTGGTTTTGTCAATTTGTTGATTATTGACTTCTACGAAATAATCTTGTTGCCAATTTTGAGTTTTTTCCGCTTGTTTATTTTCAGGTTTTACCCAATTCGGATAAACTCTAAAGCCTCTTTTTCCTTCTTTTTTAATTGAGGTTAAAATATTCTTTTCAATTAAAATTACTTTAGAAAAAATATAAAAACCTAGTTTAGAATCTTCTTCTGTAGTAATAATGTAATAATTAAATACATCATTTTCGTCGAAAGGTTCGGTTTGTTTAACTGAATTTCGTTTCCATAACGTTACAAATTGACCAACTTTTTTAGGTGTAATTTTAGCTTTTCTAAATTTGAATGATAATTCTTTCACTTCGAAATTATAACCTATATATTCATCACATTCTAAATCTTTTTCTAGCTTAGAAATGGATAAATTCATTGGTTTTAGAACAAAGTTTTCAAACTGTTGAATAATTTCAATCATTTATTTTAATTGTTGATAAAAGTACAATTCATGTGTTGGAAATAAATTTGGATAGAAAATCTTTCCTAAATCATTCAAAATAATATCTGGGCGAAGAATTCCTTGCTCAAAATAATCATTCGATCCTTTTGCATTCATACGTTTATTGTAAGCGTACACATTTCCTTTTTTGAACGCATCAAACCACGCATAATTTGGATAAGAAGCTTTCATTTCTGCTAAAGAATTTACGTTTGTTACATTGATCCAATAATTTGCAGATTTTCCAGCTGTATAAACTTCTTCAAACGTTAAACTCAAACTATTTTCACCTGTTTTATTCTTGAAAATATAATTTCCTTTTGCATCGTCAATCAATTTTGCTTGCAACAAATCATTTGTAGGAACGTACCAAATATCGCCATACATTGTATTCACAATTGTTGAAACGTTGCCTTCGGCTTTAGTTTGAATGATATTTTTGATCGAATCGTAATTATTTTTAACCGTTTCTACACGTTTTTCAGCTTCTGTATCTTTTCCGAATAATTTTCCGAAAACCTTCAAATATTCAACTTGTCCCAATGGATTTTGCTCTTTGTATTCATCTAAATACAATACTTTTATCCCATTTTGTTCCAATTGTTGATGAAATTTTGCCAAAACAGGATTTGAACTTGCAATAATCAATTGAGGTTTATTTTTTAAGATAATTTCTGTGAATAATTCGTTCGAATTTCCAACTTTTAAGATCGATTTATTCGCGATTCCTTCGGCTATTTTAGGATTATAAATGAAATCGGCATCGCAAACTCCTTTGATTAAGTCAAGACTTCCTAATTGATCTAAAAATGTAACAGCAGATGAAGTTTCTACCATAACAGTTTTGATTGGCAAGTCTTTTTTATCAAATGAAATCGTATTTCCAGATGATTTTATCGTGATTGTTTCGTTGTTTTCTTCGATAGAAATATTTTTTGCAAACTGAAAAGTTGTGTTTTCCTGCTCGGTTTTAACAGCTTCTTTCGACTGTTTACAGCTACTAATGGCAAGAAGAATGAATGAACTTAGAATTATTTTTTTTATCATTTGGATTGAATTTAGAGGAAGCAAGTTAAGAATTCTGCCAAAATCATAAAAAAATATTTTTGTAAACAATTGATACGTTGTAAATTAAATTATTGTTAAAAAAAATATCAAAAAAACTTAGGTTTTTACGATAAAAGTGCTGTATATTTGCATTCGAAAATAAAGGGAAATACTTTCAATTATTTCAAATGGCCGAGTGGCGCAACTGAATAGCGCACTTGATTACGGCTCAAGAGGTTACAGGTTTGAATCCTGTCTCGGTCACAAAAATGCTCAGCGTCAATCGTTGAGCTTTTTTTATGAATGTTAAATTCTATTGTTATCAATAAAAAAGTCCATCTACAAATTGTAAATGGACTTTTTGGATTTTTATTATTTCTTTCTGAAGTAAACTTCAACTGGAACTCCTTCAAAATTGAATTCCTTTCTCAATTGATTTTCGATAAATCGTTTGTAAGGATCTCTAATATATTGCGGCAAGTTACAGAAAAACGCAAATTGAGGCGTTTTTGTAGGTAATTGCGTTACATATTTGATTTTGATGTATTTTCCTTTTACTGCAGGTGGAGGTGTAATCTCGATAATCGGTAACAAGGTCTCGTTTAACTTACTTGTTTTGATACGACGACTACGGTTCTCGTAAACTTCGATAAAAGTATCTACAGCTTTCAAGACACGTTGTTTTGTTAAAGCTGAAATAAACAACACAGGAACATCTGTAAATGGTGCAATACGTCTAAGAATAGCGTCTTTGTATTCTTTCATTGTATTGGTTTCTTTTTCTAATAAATCCCATTTGTTGATTAAGATGACAACACCTTTTCGGTTACGTTCTGCTAAATAAAGAATATTCAAATCCTGTGCTTCAATACCACGTTCAGCATCAATTACCAAGACGCAAACGTCACATTCTTCGATTGCACGAACCGAACGCATCACAGAATAAAATTCTAAATCTTCGCTAACTTTTCCTTTTTTGCGCATTCCAGCAGTGTCTACCAAAACAAATTCGTGTCCAAATTTATTGTACAATGTTTCGATAGAATCGCGTGTTGTTCCTGCGATATCCGTTACAATATTACGTTCTTCACCTAATAATGCATTGATTAATGTAGATTTTCCAGCATTTGGACGACCTACGATTGTAATTTTAGGTAAACCTTCGAATGGATCAATGTGTTCTTCTTCTGTAAAACAATCTACTACATCATCCAATAATTCACCTGTTCCACTTCCGCTCATTGCAGCGATTGTGTACATTTTTTCGAATCCTAAGTTATAAAACTCATAAGAATCGTCTAAATTTTTGTTGGTATCGACCTTATTCACAACTAAGAATGTAGGCTTCTTAGTGCGTCTTAAAAGGTTGCCAACTTCCTTATCCATATCCGTTAAACCAACTTGATTGTCTACCATGAACAAAATTACATTTGCTTCATCAATAGCTAATTCAACTTGCTTGCGGATCTCTTCTTCAAAGGTATCATCTGAACCAACGACATACCCTCCGGTATCGATTACGGTAAACTCTTTTCCATTCCAATCAGATTTTCCATAGTGACGATCACGTGTAACACCAGAAGTGTCATCAACGATAGCTTGTCTTTTTTGGATCATTCTGTTGAAGAACGTAGATTTACCAACGTTTGGTCTTCCTACAATTGCAACTATATTTGACATTTTGCAAAGGTATAATTTTTAGAATTATTTTTTACATTAATTTTTTGATTGAGAAAGTATTGTAAATAAAAAAGGTTAGACAAACTCTAACCTTACTCAATTTTTATTTTACAACTTTAAGAAGTTCTTTTTCAGCAACCACTTTTCTAAGTCCAGAACTTGAGAAACGGTGATCTCTTGAATTGTAATACAATTCAATTCCTTTTTCTTCACAATATTTACGTCCAGTGAAGTTTTTATCTTGGTATTCAACACCCAAAATACGAACGTCAATTTTGAAGGATCTCAAAACATCTTCCAAATCTTCTTCAGTTGCATAAGGCACAATTTCGTCAACAAATTTGCAACCTTTTAACTGAATATAACGTTCTACAACAGTTTGCGTGGGTTTGTTTTTTTCTGGTCTATCTAATGTTGGATCAGTTTGTAAACCTACAATCAAATAATCGCAATGTTGTTTTGCGTCTTCTAGCATTTTGATATGACCTGCATGAAGCAAATCGAATGCACTAAATGTAATTCCGATTTTCATAGTTATTAGTTTAGTATTTTATAGTTAGTTTTTAGTCTTCACTTGATCGGTTATAATCATCTTCTAAACGTATGATGTCTTCCTCTCCAAAATATGAGCCATATTGTACTTCTATGAAAATTAATGTTTCATCTCCAATATTTTGAATACGATGTTTTGCTTTCAGGGGGATGATAACCACCTCACCAGCATTATACTCGTATTCTATATCATCAAGTGTGACCAAAGCTTTACCTTGTACAATAGTCCATACTTCAGCACGATGATTATGATATTGGTAAGACAGGCGTCCTCCTACATTTACTTCAATTCTTTTTACTTTATATATGTTAGTATCTTCTAAAACGTAGTAAGATCCCCATGGTCTATTTCCTATTTCCATCTAATATGCAATTTACTGAAAATTTGTTTACCTTATTAATAAATATTCAATTAATAAATTGTTATAATTCATAAAAAAAACCTCAAACATATGCTTGAGGTTTTAAAATGTGGTGCCTCCAGGAATCGAACCAGGGACACAAGGATTTTCAGTCCTTTGCTCTACCAACTGAGCTAAGGCACCGCTCATTTTGGATTGCAAATATAAGGAGCTTTATTTATAAATTCCAAAATAAATTTAAAATATTTTTTATTATTTTTTTAAACAATTGATTTTTATTAAATTATTTTTATAAAAAAATTCAAACATCTCAAAAAATGGAATGGTTTACATCACTTTTAAAAGTTTGGTATTTTATTAAAGAATGGTATTGGATTCCTCTCGCAATTCTCTATATTATGGTTATTGTGACGATTTTGATAGAAAATAGAAATCCAACTAAAACAATTGCATGGATATTAGTGATTGTTTTTTTACCTTTTATTGGAATTATACTTTATTTTTTCTTTGGACAAAAGTTTAAAAAAGATGAATTTTTTAAACGAATAGATAAAAATCATCAAAAAATCATTAATGAAAAATGGAGTGAATTGGATGAATTAGTTCAAGATGATTTAAATAAAGTAGAACAAAAAATAGGTTCTCTTTCGCAGGTTTATCGTTATTTAAATAATGCAAGAATAGCTTATCCATCTACCAATAATAAAGTAAAACTATTAATAAATGGAGAAGAAAAATTTCCAGATTTTTTAGAGGCATTAAGAGAAGCGGAAGATCATATACATCTCGAATATTATATTTTCGATGAAGATAAAATAGGAAATGAAATTATTTCAATTCTTGAAGAAAAGGCAAAAAATGGAGTAGAAGTACGTGTAACGGTAGATGACTTTGGCTCTCCAAAGCTCAATAAACATCAAAAAAGATTTGAAGCTTCAGGAATTGAATTTCAAACTTTTCTTCCTGTTCGATTTTCTTCTTTAGCAAACTCAAATTATCGTAATCACAGAAAAATTCTAATTGTTGATGGAAAAAGAGCATTTGTTGGAGGAATTAATATTAGTGATAAATACATCAATCTAAATGGGAAAAAAAGTGCTGATAATAAAGTTTATTGGAGAGATACTGCAGTAATGATAGAAGGAGAAGCTATAAATAGTTTGCAATTACATTTTTATTTGAACTGGATGATGACTGAAGGAAAGAAATTTAGCATATCCAATCCAAAATATTTTTATACGTTAGAAACGAGAGGTTTTGAAAATGAATCTACTGTTAGTTTTGGACTCTCTTCACCTGGAAGCGACGTTCATTCAGCGATGGAAGCAATGGTTTTGGCAATTACTTTAGCAAAAAAGAAAGTACAATTATGCACACCATATTTTATTCCAAGCGATGAGTTTAAAACAGCAATGATGATTGCTGTATCTGCTGGTATTGAAGTGGAATTAATTATTCCAAAAAAAGGAGATTCAATAATTGTTCAACAAGCATCCTTATCTTTTCTAAAACCTTTGATGAAAAGAGGAGTTAAAGTGTATTTGTATGAAAAGGGATTTATTCATGCGAAAACCATTACAATTGATGATCAATTAGCTTTTATAGGAACGGTAAACTTAGATTATCGTAGTTTTATGATTAATTTTGAAATTACATCTGTTATTGAAAACGATGTGTTATTGAAACAAATGAATGCACAGTTTGAAATTGATCGAAATAATTCGGAGCAATTAACTATTGAAAAATGGGAAAATAGACCTTGGTATAACCGTGCGTTTGCATCGATTTGTAGATTATTAGCACCGATATTGTAAATATTTATTATATTTAAATTTCAAATCAAGGTAATATGAAAAAGCTATCTTTGTTATCAATTGGAAAAATTGCTATAGGTGCAGTTCTTGCATATGGTTTTCTAAATTTTATAGATCAACCAGATGTTATGATTGAATCTTTTAAAACTGGATTTTTAGAAGGAATCTTAGGGAAATAAAAAACAAAACCTCCACTTCAATTATAGTGGAGGTTTTTTATTTTATTGATTTTTGAAATCTTCGATTTCTTTTCTGATTTGTTCGTATCTACTTCTTAAATCATCTGATATATTATTTGGCAAATCTTTAATTTTCTTTAATTGAAATGAAATAAAGATAGCAAATAGTCCAGAAGAAATAACTGCTAAACCAAGCCAAGCAACAGCTGTTAAACCAGCTAATTGTGGAGATGATAATAAAATTAATGAAATAATTAATCCAATAATAGCTAAAAATAAAGAAACACCCCAATCTTTAACTCCGTAATTTTTTAAGTCAAAAGCATAACTAATACCAGAAATGGAACGGAATAAGATTAAGAAACCAACATAATAAGCAAATACTTCTAAACTTAAGATTGGATTCACAACTAACATAAAACCAACAATAGTTGTTATGATTCCATATGCTAACGTCCAACCCCAACTGTCAATTTCATCTTTATTCGAGATTGAAAAAACGATTTCTGAAATCCCTGAAAATAAAAATGAAACAGCAAAAAAGACTGAAAGCGCAACATATGAAGCCGTTGGAAATGCAAAACAGTAAATCCCTAATCCAATAAATAATAATCCAATGATAAGTAAAATCCACCAATATTTGATAGAATTTTTGATTGATTTATAAAAAGTTCTAGCCATTTTGAAAAAAAAATTTATAATTATTCCTATAAATTTAAGGAATATTATAAAAAAAAGCATGGTTTATTGATTAATTTATATTAAAATAAAATTTTAGAGATTTCAAGATTTATCTCATAACAAAATAAAATTGAAATAGACTTAACTTTGATGTTCGCTTAAAATTTACGAATAATGAAGTATGGAATAGAGGCGGCTTCTATCTACGTTCCGCATATATATTTACCAATAAAAGATTTGGCTACTAAACGCAGTATTGATCCTGATAAACTTGAAATTGGTTTAGGGTTAAAGAAAATGGCTGTTTTAGATGCTCATGAAGATACAGCAACAATTGCAGCGAATGCTTTGTTGAAATTAATTACAGATTTTAACATTAATCCAAATGAAATAGGACGGATTTATTTAGGAACAGAAAGTGCTTTGGATGGTGCGAAACCAACAGCGACTTACGCGGTTCAATTGGTAGAATCTGTTTTAGCAAATCAATTTGGAGAACGACCTTTTAAGCATACAGATGTTGTTGATATGACGTTTGCATGTGTTGGAGGAGTAGATGCAATGCATAATTCTATTGATTATGTACGTGTAAATCCAGAAAAAAAGGCGATTGTAATTGCGGCAGATTATGCAAAATATGGCTTAGAATCGACGGGAGAATATACGCAAGGTGCTGGTGCAGTGGCGATGTTAATTTCGAATCAACCAGATTTGATTGCGTTTGATAACAATTGGGGAATTGGAATGGAATCTGTTTTTGATTTCTTCAAGCCTCATCAATCAACTTCTGATACAGCGATTTTGAATGCTTTAGGAACTACAAAATCTGAAATTGAAATCTTTTCTGATGAACCAGTTTTCGAAGGTCAATATTCTAACGAATGTTACAAAAATAGAGTAAGAGAAGCTTATTTTAACTTTAAAGAAAAAACTAGTGTTGAAGGAAAATTATACGAAAATTGGCGATACATTGCGTTTCACTTGCCTTATGCATTTCAGGGAAAAAGAATGTTTTCTGATGTTTTTGCATTAGAAAATGGTCAAGATAATTCAAATGATAATTTGAAAATTGTTTCAAAATCGGATGAATATAAAGCGTTAATCAAAGAAAAAGTAGAACCAACTCAACGTGCTTCTTCTGAGATCGGAAATATGTACACAGCTTCTGTTTTCACGGCATTTTTATCGGCTTTACAAGTAAGTGCTGATAATGATGAAGAATTGAATAGACAAACAGTTGGATTTATTGCGTATGGTTCTGGATCTAAATCGAAAGTTTTTCAAGGACAAATTGGTGAAGGTTGGAAAAATGTGATGAATAAAATGGATTTGTTCAATTATTTGAATCAAAGAGAAGCGATTTCTTTTGAACAATACCAAGATCTACACAATAAAAATCTGAAAACATCTATTAATGATTCGAAAGGTTTTGCCTTAGCTCGCATTGAAACTGAAATTCCAGATTTGAAAGGAGCGAGATATTATACTTACAAAGGATAAAAACATAAAAAAAATCGCTCAAATGAGCGATTTTTTTATACTATTTTCTGCTTCCATTTCCCTCGTTTAAAGAGAATAAATGCTAAAATTGCAATAAACGTTTCCGAAACAGGAATTGCTATAAAAACGCCTTCTTCTTTTAGGTTGAAATGATACGTTAACACATATGCTAATGGAATTTGGAATAACCAAAATCCAACAAAATTGATAATCGTTGGCGTCATTGTATCGCCCGCGCCGTTAAAAGCATTCATCATTACCATTCCAATTCCGTATAATAAGAAACCAGTTGCAAGAATGTACATTCCTTCTTTTGCAACAATTTTGATATGTTCTTCCGTTGTAAAAATTGATACTAAATAATTGCTTAATCCATAGAAAATAACACTTACAATCAACATGTAAATGATGTTGAATTTCATGGTCATTAAAACTGATTTTTCAGCTTTTTCGGGATCTTTATTTCCTAAGTTTTGACCAACTAAAGTTGCTGCAGCATTACTCAATCCCCAAGCAGGTAACATAAAAAACATCATCAATCGTAAAGCTGTTTGATAACCCGATGATGCAATTTCTCCACCACTTTGAGCTACAATTCGTGCAAGAATAATCCAACTACAACTTGCAATAATGTATTGTACAATCGCAGGAACAGCAATTTTTACAATATTTATAATTAGTTTAGATTTTGGAAGAAAATAGCTCCATTTAATTTGAATTAATGAATCTTTTTTCGTTAAACAATACAATTGATAAACCACACCACCACTTCTTCCGATTGCGGTAGCTAAAGCAGCTCCTTCTAATCCCATTTCAGGAAAAATAAACCATCCACGAACGAGAATTGGACACAAAATAATATTAATTCCATTAGCTAACCATAGACTTTTCATCGCAATTGCTGCATTTCCAGCTCCACGAAAAATTCCGTTAATCAAGAATAACAAAACAATGCTGAGACAGCTTATCATCATTATTTTTGTGAAATTCTTACCGTATTCAGCAGCTTGTTCGGTTGAGCCCATCCAAATCAATAAGTCTTTGGCGAATATAAATCCGAAAATACTCAACAAAATTGTAATTATTATCGATAATAAAATTGCTTGCGAAGCACTTTCCGAAGCTTTTTCGGGTTTCTTTTCACCAATTCTCCGTGCAATAATTGCAGTTGCAGCCATACTTATTCCGATAGAAATCGAATAAACAATTGTTAATAAAGATTCTGTAAGACCAACGGTTTGTATGGCGAAAGCGCTTTCTTTTAAATGTCCTACAAAATATAAATCGACCAATGCAAATACAGATTCCATTACCATTTCGAACATCATCGGAATAGCTAATAGAAATACTGATTTCTTGATTGGTATCGCGGTTAAATCTAAGTTTTCGCTTGAAAAAGATTGTTTAATCAATGAAAAAATAGACCCAATTTTGGCTGTTAAAGATTTTTCTACAGTCATTTTTTAGGTTTTACAAATTAAAAATACTTGATAAATTTTCTAAATAAAAATGAATTAAACGTTAAGTTGCCGCGAAGTTTTAAGTATTCATTTCAATTAAAATCTGAGAGGATTTTGTGCAAATTTAAATCATTTTTTTCAATACCAATTTATCTTTTTGATTTTATTATCTTTACCAAAACAGCTATTAAAAAAGAAATGAAAAAAACTGCTTTTATTTTATTTAACGTTGCCCTTATGGTAGGAGTGAATGCACAGAGTTACAAGAAAAAGTATCCAGATACGAAGAAAATTGATCATGTTGATACGTATTTTGGAGAGAATGTACAAGATCCATATCGTTGGTTGGAAGACGATTTGTCTGAGGATACTAAGAAATGGGTGATCGAACAAAATAAAGCAACTTATGCTTATTTGAATGAAATTCCGTTACGTACACAATTGAAAAAATCGTTGACGGATATCTGGAATTACGAGAAAATTTCGACACCATTCAAAGAAGGAGATTATACGTATTACTACAAAAATGATGGTTTACAACAACACTCAGTTTTGTACCGTAAATTAGGTGAAAATGGAACAGAAGAAGTTTTTTTAGATCCGAATAAATTCTCAAAAGATGGTTCTGTTTCTTTAGCAGATGTTAGTTTTTCTAAAGATGGAAGCTTAGTAGCATATTCTATTTCAGAAGGTGGATCGGATTGGAGAAAAGTAATTGTTCTTAACGCAAAAGATAAAAAACAAGTTGGAGAAACATTGATTGATGTTAAATTCTCTGGAACAGCTTGGAAAGGAAACGACGGTTTCTATTATTCTTCTTATGATAAACCAAAAGGATCTGAATTATCAGAAAAAACAGATCAACACAAATTATATTATCATAAATTAGGAACAGCTCAGAAAACAGATCAATTAATTTTTGGAGGAACTGAAACACCTCGCCGTTATGTTGGTGCTTATTTGACGGATGATGAGCGTTTTTTAATTATTACAGCAGCGAATACAACAACAGGAAATGAGTTGTATTATCAAGATTTGTCTCAAGCAAATAGCCCAATCAAAACGATTGTGAATAATTTTGAAACAAATACTTCTGTGATTGATAATGATGGAGAGACTTTCTATATTTTTACGAATAACAAAGCTCCAAATAACAAAGTAGTTAAAGCAACTATTTCTGATTTGAGCGAAGCTGCTTGGAAAACGGTTATCCCAGAAACTGAAAATGTATTATCTGTTTCTACAGGAGGAGGTTATTTATTTGCTAAATACTTAAAAGATGCAATTTCGGTTGTGGAGCAATACAAATATGATGGATCAAAAGTTCGTCAAATTACATTGCCTGGAGTTGGTTCTGCATCAGGATTTGGTGGAAAAAAATCGGAGAAAGAAATCTATTTCGGATTTTCAAATTATATCACACCTTCTACAAGTTACAAATACAATGTAGAAACGGGTTCTTCAGATGTTTACATTAAACCAAATGTAAAATTTAATTCAGATGATTACATTTCTGAACAAGTTTTTTATACGTCAAAAGATGGAACAAAAGTTCCGATGATTATTACGTACAAAAAAGGATTGAAAAAAAATGGTAAAAATCCTACAATCGTTTATGGATACGGAGGATTCAATATTAGTTTAACACCAGGATTTAGCCCAGCAACTGCTGCTTGGATTGAAAATGGTGGAGTTTACGCTGTTCCAAACCTACGTGGAGGTGGAGAATATGGTAAAAAATGGCACGATGGAGGTCGTCAATTCAATAAATTAAATGTTTTTAATGATTTCATTGCTGCTGCAGAATATTTACAAAAGAATAACTATACTTCACCAGATTTTACTGCATTATCAGGAGGATCTAACGGAGGATTATTAGTTGGAGCAACAGAAACAATTAATCCAAAAGTAGCAAAAGTAGCATTGCCTGCGGTTGGAGTTTTAGACATGTTACGTTATCATACGTTTACTGCAGGAGCAGGTTGGGGTTATGATTATGGAACAGCTGATGATAGCAAAGAAATGTTCGAGTATTTGAAAGGTTATTCGCCAGTTCACAATGTTAAAGAAGGAACATGCTATCCTGCGACATTAGTAACGACAGGTGATCATGATGATCGAGTAGTTCCTGCCCATTCGTACAAGTTTGCTGCAAATTTACAAGCGAAGCAAGCGTGTAATAATCCAGTTTTAATCAGAATCGAAACAAAAGCTGGTCACGGAGCTGGTCGTTCTACAGAAGTTGTAATCAATGAAACAGCTGATAAATACGCATTTACTTTATGGAACATGGGGATCAAAAAATTAAAGTAAAAAAATATCTAGAATTGAATCTATAATAGATGAAATCATAGTTATAAATTAAATATTAAAACAAAGCTTCTTTCTTTTTGATAGAAGCTTTGTTTTTTTTGAATAGTATGATTATGATGGAAAATTATCCAATCATTAATGAAAAAAGTGTGTTGTCTGTATTAAGATATTGATAGCTAAAATGATGATTTTCTAATCTAAATATTAAACCATCTAAATCTTCTTTTTTGTCTAATTCAATACCAACAACTGCTGGCCCTGTCTCTTTGTTATTTTTTTGCGTGTATTGAAAATATGTGATATCATCATTTTTACCCAAAACTTCATTCACTAATTCTTTTAAAGCACCAGCACGTTGAGGAAAATTGATAATGAAATAATGTTTTAAACCTTCATATTGCAAACATCGTTCTTTAATTTCTTCCATTCTAGTAATGTCATTGTTGCTTCCACTAAGTAGACAAACTACATTTTTTCCTTTTATATCTTCCTTGAAAAAATCTAAAGCCGAAATGCTTAAAGCGCCTGCAGGTTCTACTACGATTGCATCTTCATTATATAAACGCAAAATACTAGAACAAACTTTTCCCTCTGGAACTGCACAAATTGTTTCTAAACCTTCTGCGCAAATTTTATACGTTTTATCGCCTGCTTTTTTTACAGCTGCTCCGTCTACAAAAGGATCAATTTTAGTTAATTCAACCGATTTATTTTGTTTGATAGCTTCTGCCATGCTTGCTGCACCAGCTGGTTCTACACCAATAATTTTAGTGTTTGGACTAAGTTTTTTGATTACAGAAATAACGCCAGATGCTAAACCTCCTCCACCAATTGGAACGAAAATATAATCGATTGGTTGATCACATTGATTCAAAATTTCTAATGCAACAGTTCCTTGTCCTGCGATAACTTTATCATCATCAAAAGGATGAATAAAAGTAATGTTTCCTTCTTGCGATAATTGATGCGCAAAAGTCGAAGCATCATCAAATGTATCACCATGTAAAATAATTTCGATTTGATCTTTACCAAACCATTTTACTTGTTTTATTTTTTGTTGAGGCGTTGTCGTTGGCATCACAATTTTTCCTTTGATGTTTAATTGTTGACACGAGTACGCAACACCTTGTGCGTGATTTCCTGCACTTGCGCAGATTACACCATTATTTTTTTCTTGTTCTGATAACTGAACGATTTTATTATAAGCACCACGCAATTTATACGAACGAACAACTTGTAAATCTTCTCGTTTCAAATAGATATTTGCCTCAAATTGACGACTTAAATTTTCATTTAAAGTGAAAGGAGTTTTTTTGACAACTCCTTTTAAATTCACTTGTGCTAAGTTTATTTCGTCAAGTGAAACACCTAAGGTCTCAGTTTTCTTACTTCTAAGCCTGTTTGCCATAATTCACTATTTCTAAGTTCTGTTAATTCTTCCTCTAATTTTTCACGATAATTGGGTTGACTATTTGCTTTAATTGTAATCGCAGCTTCGTTACCTGTTGCAACGCTTTCGTATAAATCTTCTAAAACAGGTTTATTTGCTTCTTTAAATTTCCCTTTCCAATCTAAAGCCCCGCGTTGTGCGGTTGTAGAACAGTTTGCAAACATCCAATCCATTCCATTTTCAGCAACTAAAGGCATTAGACTTTGTGTTAACTCTTCAACTGTTTCGTTGAAAGCTTCACTTGGTGTATGCCCTTTTGAACGTAAAACTTCGTATTGTGCTTCAAAAATTCCGGCAATAGCGCCCATTAATACGCCACGTTCACCTGTTAAATCACTGTAAACTTCTTTTTGGAAAGTTGTTTCGAATAAATATCCAGATCCAATTCCAATACCAATTGCTAATGCTTTTTCTTTTGCTCGACCAGATGCATCTTGGAAAATGGCATAACTAGAATTTAATCCTTTTCCTTCTAAGAATAAGCGACGTAAAGATGTTCCAGATCCTTTTGGAGCAGCTAAGAATACATCAACTTCTTTTGGAGGAACAATTCCTGTTTGCTTGTGAAATGTTGCGCCAAATCCGTGCGAAAAGTATAATGATTTTCCTTCTGTTAAATGTGGCTTTATTTGTTCCCAAGCAGCAATTTGTCCCGCGTCGGAAAGTAAATTCATTAAGATTGTTCCTTTTTCTGCTGCTGCTTCGATCTCAAAAAGTGTTTCACCTTCAATAAATCCATCTCTAACAGCATTGTCCCAAGATTTACTTTTTTTTCTTTGCCCAACGATTACATTAAATCCATTGTCCTTTAAGTTCAATGCTTGTCCAGGACCTTGAATTCCGTATCCTAAAACAGCTATTGTTTCGTTTGCTAAAACTTCTTTTGCTTTATCTAATGGAAACTCTTCCCTAGTAATTACTTCTTCTTGAGTTCCTCCGAAATTAATAATTGCCATAATATTATTTTTTAGTTGTTTGTGTTTATTTTTTTGATTTCAATAATGCGATAAAATTGTAAAGCTAATTTTGCTTTTGTTAAATGTGTTGGATGATATGTGATTTCGACATCCGCCAAATTATTTTGTTGTTGTGTAACTTCTAAATGATTAATGTTGATACGGTTTCGAGTGAAAACAGTAATAACTCGTTCCAATGCTCCAACCTGATTTTCTACTGTAAGATGTATTGTTTCCATAATATTTTGATTTAATAAAGACGTATTTCACTTACTGAGTTTCCTGCAGTAATCATAGGGAATACATATTCTTCACGTTTAACCTGTATATTTAATAAATAGCTTTCTTCTGATGTTAATAATCGTTCTAATGCGCCTTCTAATTCTGCTGTTTCACTTACATTTTCAGCTTTAACTTCAAATGCTTCCGAAACTTTCGCAAAATCTGGATTCGTCATTTCTACGAAAGAGTAGCGTTTGTCGAAAAACATACTTTGCCATTGACGTACCATTCCTAAGAAATGATTGTTTAAAACAATTATTTTTACTGGAATTTTATATTGAGCAATTGTTGCCATTTCTTGAATTGTCATTTGAAAACATCCGTCTCCAATTACTGCAATAACTTCTCTTTTGGGTCGACCTAATTTAGCACCCATTGCAGCAGGTAAAGCAAATCCCATCGTTCCTAAACCACCAGAAGTGTAATAACTATTTGGATGATTATAGTTGTAGTATCTCGCCGCCATCATTTGGTGTTGACCAACATCTGCAACAATTAATGCTTCACCTTTTGTTTTTTCTGAAAGTTGATGCATAACTTGTGGCATCGTTAAGCTATTTTCTTTTGGTAAAATCGCTTCGTTACGCACATGAAAATTTTCTTCTTCATCTAATTTTTTGAATTCTTCTAACCATTCTGGATTAGATTTTGTTTGAAGTAGTGGCAATAATTTTTGCAAAACTTTTTTAGCATCTCCTAATAAAGCAATCTCTGCATCAATAACTTTATTGACTTCAGAAGGGTCAATTTCGATGTGAATAATCTTTGCTTGTTTTGCATATGTATTTATGTTTCCAGTTACACGATCGTCAAAACGCATTCCTACAGCTAAGATTACATCCGCTTCGTTTGTCAATTTGTTCGGAGCATAATTTCCATGCATTCCAACCATACCTGCAAAAAGAGAATGATTAGAGAGGAAATTACTCAAACCATGTAAAGTACAAGCTGTAGGAATATTTTGTTTTTCCGCTAACTCTAAAACTTCACCTTCTGCTTTTGCAATTCCAACTCCATTTCCTACTAATAGCAAAGGCTGTTTTGCATTGTTCAATAAGTCGGCAGCTCTTTGTAGTTCAATTTTGAGAGAATTATTTTCTGGCATATAAACAGTTTTTTCTAACTCTTTAAAACATGGATAATGAAAATCTTGTGTTCTAGTTTTTATTTGAGCATCTTTTGTAATCTCAATGACAACAGGACCTGGTTTTCCTGTTTTTGCAACATAAAAAGCTTTGGCGATGATTTCTGGAATCTCATTTTCATCAACAATTTGATAATTCCACTTTGTAACAGATTTTGTCACACTCATCACATTTGACTCTTGGAAAGCATCTGTACCTAAAAGTGTAGATGGAACTTGGCCTACAATACAAACCATGGGAACACTGTCCATAAAAGCATCTGCTAAACCTGTTACCAAATTTGTTGCGCCAGGACCAGAAGTTGCAAATACAACACTTGTTTTTCTTGTTGCTCTTGCATAACCTTCGGCTGCATGAGTAGCACCTTGTTCGTGACGAACTAAGATATGATTGATTGTATCTGAATAATCATACAAGGCATCATAAATAGGCATAATTGCACCGCCTGGATAACCAAAAATGTATTCAACTTTCTCATTTATTAAACTTTCTAATACAGCATAAGCTCCTGTATTTTTTTTGTAGTTATTGGTCAGTAAGGCATCCTTCTGAAGCGTTTCCGACTTGCTTTGCGTATTTGTATAAGACTCCATTTTTTACTTTTAATGCGGGTTGTTTCCAATTATTTTTTCGATTTTCTAATGTTTTTTCATCAACCAAAAGATTTAATTGATTTTTGTTGATATCAATTTCGATGAGGTCATTATTTTCGACTAATGCGATTGGACCTCCTTCAAAAGCTTCTGGTGTAATGTGACCGACGACAAATCCATGCGTTCCACCACTAAATCGACCATCTGTAATCAAAGCAACTTTGTTTCCTAGTCCAGCTCCGATAATAGCAGAGGTTGGTTTCAACATTTCTGGCATTCCAGGTCCTCCTTTTGGACCTTCGTTTCGGATAACGATGACGCTTCCAGCTTTAATTTGTAAATCTTCTATCGCTTTTAAAACTTCAACTTCGCTATTAAAAACTTGTGCTTTTCCTTTGAAATAGAATCCTTCTTTCCCAGATATTTTTGATACTGATCCTTTAGGAGCAAGGTTTCCGTAAAGCATTTGTAAATGTCCCGTTTCTTTTATAGGGTTTGATAATGGACGAATAATATTTTGTTTAGAAAAATCTAAATCAGGAACTGCTACTAAATTTTCTGCTAATGTTTTTCCTGTAACAGTTAAACAATTTCCGTCGATTAAACCTTCTTTTAACATGTATTTTAATACAGCAGGAACTCCACCAACTTTACTCAAATGTTCCATTAAGTATTTTCCACTGGGTTTTAAGTCTGCTATAACAGGAGTTTTATCGTTTGTTACTTGAATATCGTCTAATGATAATTTGATATTCATTGTCGCAGCAATTGCTAATAAGTGTAAAACAGCGTTTGTGCTTCCGCCTAAAACAACGATTGTTTTAATCGCATTTTCTAAAGATATTTTCGTAATGATATCACTTGGTTTAATATCTTTCTCTAATAAAATTCTTAGATAATGAGCAGCATTTGCACATTCTTTTTTCTTTTCTTGACTAAGAGCAGGGTAAGAAGATGAATAAGGAAGACTCATTCCCATTGCCTCGATTGCTGCTGCCATTGTGTTAGCTGTATACATTCCGCCGCAAGCTCCTGGACCTGGACAAGCATTTTGGATGATACCACAAAAGTCTTTGTCATTAAGATTTCCATTTAATTTTTTTCCTAATGCTTCGAATGCAGAAACAATGTTTAATTCTTCTTCCTTGTAGTGTCCCGGAGCAATTGTGCCGCCGTAAATCATAATTGATGGACGATTCAAACGTCCCATTGCCATAATTGATCCAGGCATGTTTTTATCACAACCAGGAATTGTGATAACACCATCATAAAAGTGAGCTGCACAAACAGCTTCGATAGAATCTGCTATGATTTCTCTACTCACCAAAGAATATCGCATTCCAGAAGTTCCATTAGTAATTCCATCGCTAATTCCGATTGTGTTGAATTTTAATCCAGTTAGGTTTTCGGCTTTCATTCCGTCTTGAACCAATTGCGCAAACTGATTCAGGTGCATATTGCAAGTATTTCCATCGTACCCCATACTTGCAATTCCAATTAGTGGTTTTTCTAGGTCTTCGTTAGTTAGGCCAATTCCATGTAACATTGCTTGTGACGCGGGTAAAGTGTCATCTTGCGTTACGGTTCGGCTGTGTTTGTTTAATGTTTTGTTGTTGTTCATCACTGTTTATTTGATATTTTGTTTGTATTAAAACATAAAAAAAGCCACCTTGAATAAAGGTGGCTCATATAAATTCGTTCAAAAAATTCGTCATAAAACCACCTTTCCTAATCGTAAGACTAAGATTAAAATAATGATGATAATAATGACGAAATTGTTTTGCATAATATTGTTTAATTAATTTTTCTCCATAAAAAAAGCCACTTCATTAAGAAGTGGCTTTAATTGTTATTTTTTACGTACACAACTAATTACCACTCTTTGGAGAAAGAATGACTAAAATAATTAAGTTAATAATGTTGTGAACTAATTTCATTTTCTATTTTTGATAAATCAAAGCTAGAATTATTTTTTTAAACGAGTCTGTATTTTTTCTAAAAAATTTTCTAAAAAATACTATTTATTTGAAATTCATATTTATGTGTTTCATTTTTTGAAGATTGTTTAAAAATATGCTTATTTAATTTTATATTTGCAAAACTTTGGAACAGAAAACTATCCACAACGTTTTTAGCTTATACGATTCTTCAGATTTCGTACAGAAGCTTATTGTCAATTTTAAAAATAATCCACAACATAAAGTCAATATCAAAGGTTTTTTAGGTTCAGGATTGAGCATTTTAACTGGTCATTTATATGATCGTGTTGCGTGTCCAACGATTCTAATTTTTGATGACAAAGAAGAAGCTGCTTATGTACTGAATGATTTAGAGACTTTGTTTGATAAAGAACAAATTCTATTCTTTCCATCTTCTTACAAACGACCTTACGAAATTGAGGAAGTAAATAACGCGAATGTTGTCGTTAGAACTGAGGTGTTAAATGCATTGTCGCATTCCAAACGCCCAAAAATCGTGGTGACGTATGCAGAAGCCTTGTCAGAAAAAGTAGTGACAAAAAAAGCATTGACAACGAATACTTTAAAAGTAAAAGTTGGAAATGATTTAGGAATTGATTTCTTGACAGAGGTTTTATCTTCTTATAACTTTCATCGCGTTGATTTTGTTTCTGAGCCAGGCGAATTCTCGATTCGAGGAGGGATTATTGATGTATTTTCGTTTTCTAATGAGCATCCTTATCGTATATCATTGTTTGGTGACGAGGTTGAAACAATCAGAACATTTGATATAGAGAATCAATTGTCAATTGCTACAACAAAAGAAATTACAATTATTCCGAATCTTGAAAGTAAATCAATTAATGAAAAACGTGAGAGTTTCTTAGAATATATTTCGAAAGATAGTTTAGTTATAGCGAAAAATATTTCTGTTTTAGCCAAACAAATTACTAAAAATTTTGAACAAGCTGAAACTGCTTTTGCTGAATTAAAAGGAGAAATTAAACAAGCTGAACCGAATCAATTATTTTTGAATGAGAATGGTTTTCTTCAACAAATTTCATCTTTTGGTGTGATTGAATGTTCAATGAAATCTTATTTTGAGACGGTTGAAGAAATTGAATCACCATTCAAACCTCAACCAAGTTTTAATAAACAATTCGAGTTATTAATTGATGATTTGAACGAGCATAAAATAGAAGGTTTTAAAAATGCATTGATTTGTTCAAATGAAAATCAAATAAAACGTTTTGAAGAAATTTTTGATGATATCGGAAAAGAAGTTTCGTATATCCCAGTTTTGGGTTCTATTTATCAAGGTTTCATTGATGAAGAAATCAAATTAGCTTGTTACACAGATCATCAGATTTTTGGACGTTATCATAAATTCAATCTTCGAAATTCATTTTCCAAAAAAGAAGCGATTACTTTGAAGGAAATCAATTCGTTGCAAGTTGGTGATTTTGTGACGCATATTGATTATGGAATTGGAAAATTTGCAGGTCTTGTAATTTTGAATAATAATAATATAAGGCAAGAATCCATTAAATTGATTTATCAAAATAATGATATTCTGTACGTTAATATTCATTCGTTACATAAAATTGCAAAGTTTAGAGGAAAAGACGGTCAAGAACCAAAAATATCAAAACTTGGTTCACCAGCTTGGAAAAATTTAAAGAATAAGACCAAGGCGAAAGTAAAAGAAATTGCTTTCGATTTGATTAAATTATATGCGAAACGTCGAGCTAGAAAAGGCTTTGCGTATTCGCCTGATACATATTTGCAAAATGAGTTGGAAGCGTCTTTTATTTATGAAGATACTCCAGATCAGTACAAAGCGACGCAAGATGTAAAAGCGGATATGGAATCTGAACGCCCAATGGATCGTTTGGTTTGTGGAGATGTTGGTTTCGGGAAAACGGAGGTTGCGATTCGTGCGGCGATGAAAGCAGCTGTCGATGGAAAACAAGTTGCTGTTTTGGTTCCCACTACGATTTTGGCTTTTCAACATTTCAAAACATTCTCTGAGCGTTTACGAGATTTGCCTGTGAAAGTTGCTTATCTCAATCGTTTTGTAACTGGTGTGAAGAAAAAAGCAGTTCTAGATGGCTTAAAGTCAGGTCAAGTTGATATTGTGATTGGGACGCATCAATTGGTTAATCCAAAAATTGAATACAAAGACTTGGGATTATTAATTGTGGATGAAGAGCACAAATTTGGTGTTGGTGTAAAAGACAAATTGAAAACGCTTCGTGAAAATATTGATACATTAACGTTAACTGCAACGCCAATTCCGCGTACACTTCAGTTTTCGTTGATGGCTGCTCGAGATTTATCGGTAATCAAAACTCCTCCGCCCAATAGACAACCTGTCGATACGCAATTGGTTGGTTTCAATGAAGAGATTTTCCGAGATGCTATTATGTACGAAATGCAACGTGGTGGACAAGTTTATATCATTCACAATCGTGTTCAATCGTTGAAAGATATTGCTGGAATGGTTCAACGATTAGTTCCTGACGCAAAAGTGGCGATTGGTCATGGACAAATGGATGGAAAAGAATTGGAAGCCGTTTTACTCGATTTTATTGATGGACGATACGATGTTTTTGTTTCGACAACGATTATTGAATCTGGTTTAGATGTACCGAATGCGAATACAATTTTAATCAATGATGCACAGAATTTTGGTTTGGCAGATTTACATCAAATGCGTGGACGTGTTGGTCGTAGTAACCGCAAGGCATTTTGTTATTTAGTTGCGCCACCACTTTCAGTTTTAACGGATGAAGCACGTAAACGTTTGCAAGCAATTGAGCAGTTTTCTGATTTGGGCTCTGGATTTAATATTGCGATGAAAGATTTGGAAATTCGTGGAGCTGGAAACCTTTTGGGAGCAGAACAAACAGGGTTTATGATGGATATTGGTTTCGAAACGTATCAAAAAATCTTGAATGAAGCGATAGAAGAATTGAAAGAAACAGATTTCAAAGATTTGTTTGAAGATCAAAAGTCGGGTGAAGTAAAATCGTATGTTTCAGATGTGCAAATTGATTCTGATTTACAAATTATGTTCCCAGATGAATACATTGAAAGTTCAGAAGAACGATTATTGTTGTACAAAGAATTGGCTGACATAGAAAATGAAACAGATTTACTAGTATTTAAGAATAATTTGATTGATCGTTTTGGGAAATTACCAGCCGAAGCTGAAAATTTATTAGAATCAATTCAATTGAAATGGGTTAGTAAAAAATTAGGCTTTGAACGTTTAGTCATGAAGAATGGCGTTCTTTTGGCTTATTTTATTAATAAACCGCAAAGCGAATTTTATCAGTCAGATGAATTTAGATTAATTTTAAATTACATTCAAAATAACCCTAAAAACATCAGTTTTAAGGAAAAATCACCCAAAAAAGGAGAAGATTATCCTACTTTACTATTACGATTTGAACATATTAAAACTGTGCATGAAGCATTAGAAAATCTACTAAATTTATTAATTCATTAACTTTTTTAATTAATAATTAGTAATCTAATAAAATACATAAGGAGAATTGACTATGTTGTTAGTTCTCTTTTTTTATAAATAAACAAATTGTTCTTAATGTGATAAATTTAAATTTATTTTATTATATTGAGTCTTGCAACTCGCTGAATTAGAATTTAAATAAATAATCTAATATTTTATTATTAATTTTATCGATAAAAATTTAGTTGGAAAAATAGTAATGTGATTATGGAAACAGCATCTAGTTATATTCCTATTCTGATTCTTTTTATTGTCGCTTTTGCATTTGTTGTAGGTACAATTGTGGCAACCCATTTATTAGGGCCATCACGTAAAACGGATGAAAAGTTAGAGAATTTTGAATCGGGAATTGAAAAAGTAGGAAACGCAAGACAGCCATTTGCAATTAAGTATTTCTTAGTTGCGATTTTATTCGTGTTATTCGACGTAGAGGTGATCTTCTTTTACCCATATGCAGCGAATTTCAAAGAATTAGGTTGGGAAGGTTTTGCAGCAGTTACAACATTTGTTGGATTATTCTTTGTAATGTACCTATATGTACGCAAAAAAGGTGCTCTTAATTGGGAAAAATAGAGCGATTAAATATCTTAAAATAAAAGTATAATGATTCATAATAAAAGACCAGTAACGCACAATACCAATGTGAAGATCGTAGAGTCTCCAGGTGGTTTTGAAGGCGAAGGTTTTATGGCGATGCAATTATCAAAAGTAGTTGGATTAGCACGTAAAAACTCTATTTGGCCTTTGCCGTTTGCGACAAGTTGTTGCGGAATAGAATTTATGGCGACAATGGGTTCGACGTACGATTTAGCACGTTTTGGATCTGAACGTTTGGCTTTTACGCCTCGTCAGTGCGATTTGTTGATGGTAATGGGTACAATATCTAAAAAAATGGCACCAGTTCTGAAGCAAGTTTATATCCAAATGGCAGAACCTCGTTGGGTGATTGCTGTTGGTGCTTGTGCAAGTTCAGGAGGTATTTTTGATACATATTCCGTTTTACAAGGAATTGATGAAGTGATTCCGGTTGACGTTTATGTACCAGGTTGTCCGCCTCGTCCAGAAGCAATTATCGATGGTGTAATGCGTATTCAAGAATTGGTAGAGTCAGAAAGTGTTCGTCGTAGAAGTAGCGAAGAATATCAACAACTTTTAGCAAGTTATGGAATTAAATAAGTTGAAATAATGGACAATTCATTTATAAAAGACCGTTTGGTTCAGAAGTTTCAAGAAAATATATACGGATACGAAGAGCATTTCGGAGTATTGACACTATTCGCGAACAAAGATTTTAATCTAAAGATTTTACAATATTTATATGATGATGAGCAATTGTCTTTTAAATTTTTGAAAGATTTAACAGCTATTCATTATCCAAATAATGTTGGAGAAGAATTGGTTGTAACGTATTTAGTTTATAATCTATACGAAGGAGTTGAAGTTCGATTAAAATTTGCTTTACCAATCGAGAAACCTTCGATTTTTACAGCAACTAAATTATTCGAAACGGCTAATTGGTTAGAACGTGAAGCGTATGATTTCTATGGAGTTGATTTTGTAGGACATCCAAATTTAATTCGTGTCATGAATGTTCCAGAAATGGATTATCATCCATTACGAAAAGAGTTCCCATTAGAGGATCAAACGCGTAAAGACAAAGACGACGATATGTTTGGTCGTGGTGGTGATTTTAATTATGGAGGTTTTAATGTAAAAGCAAATTAACCATGGGAAAAGAGAAAACTAAAAAATTAAAGCATCTTGATCTTCCAGATGGTTCGTTAGAAAAAAGCACAATTACCTTAAACCTAGGGCCTACGCATCCTGCAACACATGGGGTATTTCAAAATATTTTAGAGATTGATGGTGAAATAATCAAATCTGCGGTTCCTACAGTTGGGTATATTCACCGTGCCTTCGAGAAAATTGCTGAACGCAAACCTTTGTACCAAATTACACCTTTAACAGACCGTCTAAACTATTGTTCGGCGCCGTTAAATAACTTAGGTTGGCACATGACAGTTGAGAAATTCGTTGGAATTGAAGTTCCAAAACGTGTTTCTTATTTGCGTGTTATCATTATGGAATTGGCTCGTTTAGCAGATCATATCGTATGTAATTCGATTATGGGTGTTGATACAGGAGCATTTACAGGATTCCTTTATATGATGAAATATCGTGAGTTGATTTATGAGATTTACGAAGAAATTTGTGGTTCTCGTTTAACAACAAATATTGGTCGTATCGGTGGTTTCGAACGTGATTTTTCTGAGGTCGCTTGGACAAAAATCCATCGTTTCGTGAGAGAGTTTCCAGATGTCTTAACAGAGTTTGAAAACTTATTTTTACGTAACCGAATTTTTATGGATCGTACACAAGGAGTTGGAGGAATTTCGGCTGAGCGTGCATTAAATTATGGTTTCACAGGACCAAATTTACGTGCAGCAGGTGTAGATTATGATGTTCGTGTAGCGAAACCATATTCTCGTTACGAAGAATTCGAATTCGATATTCCAGTTGGTACAACGGGAGATTGCTACGATAGATTCTTAGTTCGTGGTCAAGAAATGTGGCAAAGTTTAAGCATCATTAAACAAGCAATTGCAAAGATTGATGCATTAGAAGGAGAAGAAGCTACACAATATCATGCTGATGCTCCAGACTTCTATTTACCACTAAAGAAAGATGTTTACACAAAAATGGAAGCGTTAATCTATCACTTCAAAATTATTATGGGAGAGGTAGATATGCCAAAAGGAGAAATTTATAATTCAATCGAAGCTGCAAATGGTGAGTTGGGTTATTATTTCGTTTCTGATGGTGGACGTTCGCCATACCGTTTACATTTCCGTAGACCTTGTTTCATTTATTATCAAGCTTATCCAGAATTGATCGAAGGATCAATGATTTCAGATGCCATTATTACAATGAGTAGTTTGAATTTGATCGCTGGTGAATTAGATGCTTAATAAAAATTATTAAAAATGGCAATTCAATTTTCAGAAGAGACACAACAAAAAGTAGATAAAATCATTGCACGTTATCCAGAGGATAAAAAACAAAGTGCATTGATTCCTTTGCTTCATGTGGCACAAGCTGAGTTCGGTGGTTGGTTAGACACACCTCATTTAGATTATGTTGCAGAAGTATTGAATATTTTACCAGTAGAAGTTTACGAAGTAGCTTCATTTTATTCGATGTTTAACTTAAATCCTGTAGGGAAATTTGTGTTAGAAGTTTGTCAAACAGGACCTTGTATGTTAAGAGGTTCAGACAAAATTATCGAGCACATCAAAACAAAATTAAATATCGAAGCTGGAGGAACTTCGGCAGATGGTTTATTTACATTAAAACCTGCCGAATGTTTAGGAGCATGTGGTTATGCGCCAATGTTACAGTTAGGAAAAACGTATCGTGAAAATTTAACGATCGAGAAAGTAGACGAATTAATCGAGGAATTGAAAAAATTAGCATAATGGGACAAAAATTACTGTTAAAAAATATTGATGTTCCAGGTATTCGTCATTACCAAGCTTACCGCGAAAACGGAGGTTATGCAAATGCTGAGAAAGCATTTAAAATGACAACTGATGAAATCTTAGAAGAAGTAAAAACTTCTGGTTTAAGGGGTCGTGGTGGAGCAGGTTTCCCAACTGGAATGAAATGGAGCTTTTTGGCAAAGCCAGAAGATGTTCCAAGACACTTAGTGGTAAATGCAGACGAATCTGAACCAGGAACGTTCAAAGACCGTTTCTTGATGGAATATATTCCTCATTTATTAATTGAAGGAGTTCTTATTTCATCATTCTGTTTAGGTTCTAATACATCATTTATTTATATCCGTGGAGAATATGCGTGGGTTGCAGAAATCTTAGAAGAAGCAATCGACGAAGCTAAAGCTGCAGGTTGGTTAGGTAAAAACATTCAAGGAACTGGTTTCGATTGCGAAATTTATGTTCAACGTGGAGGTGGAGCTTATATCTGTGGTGAGGAAACGGCATTGTTAGAATCGTTAGAAGGTAAACGTGGAAATCCACGTCTAAAACCACCTTTCCCAGCTGTCAAAGGTTTATGGGGAAGACCAACGGTTGTAAATAATGTGGAAACAATTGCTGCAATTGTTCCAATTATTGAGATTGGAGGAGAAGCATATTCTAAAATTGGAGTTGGACGTTCTACAGGAACAAAATTAATTTCAGCTTGTGGTAATATTAATAAACCAGGCGTTTATGAAATTGATATGACCATTACGGTTGAAGAATTTATTTATTCAGATGAATATTGTGGAGGAATTCCAAACGGAAAACGCCTTAAAGCATGTATTCCTGGAGGAAGTTCTGTGCCAATTGTTCCAGCAAATTTATTGTTAAAAACTGCCGAAGGTAAACCTCGTTATATGAATTACGAAAGTTTATCAGAAGGAGGTTTCCAAACAGGAACAATGATGGGTTCTGGAGGATTTATCGTGTTAGATGAAGATCAAGACGTTGTTTATCATACTTATACATTAGCTCGTTTCTATCGTCACGAATCGTGTGGACAATGTTCACCTTGTCGCGAAGGAACAGGTTGGATGGAGAAAATCTTGAAACGAATCGATGAAGGAAAAGGAAAAATGTCTGATATCGAATTGTTATGGGATGTGCAACGTAAAATCGAAGGAAATACAATTTGTCCATTAGGAGATGCAGCGGCTTGGCCAGTTGCAGCGGCAATTCGTCACTTCCGTGATGAGTTCGAATGGCATATTAATAATCCAGAAGAATGTTTGACGCGTAATTTTGGTTTAGCACATTATGCTGATCCAATCGAAATTAAAGAAACCGCAAATTAATACGAAGATGGCAGAAGAAACACCATTATTTAAAGTTACCATCGATAACGAAACGATTGAAGTACCTGCGGGAACAACGATCCTTCAAGCCGCTCGTATGATTGGTAAAGAAGTAGCGCCTCCAGCGATGTGTTACTACGGTAAATTAGAAAATACAGGAGGAAACTGTAGAACGTGTTTGGTAGAAGTATCAAAAGGTAGTGAAGCAGATCCTCGTCCAATGCCAAAATTGGTTCCGTCTTGTCGTACAACAGTTATGGACGGAATGGTTGTAGGCAATAAAACGTCTGAACGTACAGTTGAGGCTCGTAAAGGGATTGTTGAATTATTATTAATCAATCACCCTTTAGATTGTCCAGTGTGTGATCAGGCAGGAGAATGTAAATTACAAGATTTAAGTTACGAACACGGAGCAGAAGCAACGCGTTACGAATTTGATCGTCGTACATTCCCAAAAGAAGATTTAGGTCCAAATATTCAGTTGAACATGAACCGATGCATTTTGTGTTATCGTTGTGTAAAAACTGCGGATCAAATCACAGGTTGTCGTGAGCATGGGGTAATGAATCGTGGAGATCACGCTGAAATTTCAACGCATATCAACAAAAGTTTAGATAACGAATTCATCGGAAATATTATTGATGTTTGCCCAGTAGGTGCATTAACGGATAAAACATTCCGTTTCAAAAACCGTGTTTGGTTCTTGAAACCAGTTGATGCGCATCGCGATTGCCCGACTTGTTCTGGTAAAGCACAAGTGTGGTTCCGTGGAAATGAAGTTTTCCGTGTAACAGCTCGCAAAGATGAATTTAACGAAGTAAAAGATTGGATTTGTAACACTTGTCGTTTTGATAAAAAAGATATCAACGATTGGACGTTAGAAAAACCATCAGAAATTTCTAAAGACTCTGTTGTTCGTCAAGGTCATTACTTTGAGAACAAAGTGGAGCCAAAAGAAACACTTCCGAAAGTTATCAAACGCGATCCAAAAATTTTATTAGATATTCACTCGGTTTCAGAAGTAAATGAACCAAATCGTGATTTATCTAAAATTGATGGACCGGCAACAAGTAAAGATTTTAAAGATTAATCATTCGTAAATAAAATTAACAAAATGACAGAAGAATTTATTGCTGATGCATTAGAAAAGTTAGCTTTAGTAGGCGTAATGATTGGTTTTGCATTAGTTGTTGCCATGTACTCTACTTGGGCTGAGCGTAAAGTTGCAGCATTCTTACAAGATCGTATCGGACCAAACCGTGCAGGTATTTTTGGTTTATTACAACCACTTGCCGATGGTTTAAAATTATTCTCGAAAGAGGAAATTACACCAAAAGATTCGAATAAATTTTTATTCATCTTAGGTCCATCTTTGGCAATGATTGTAGCTTGTATGACAGGTGCAGTTATTCCATGGTCGACGGCTTTTGAGATTGGAGATCGTGTAGTTGTTCCTCAAATTGCAGATGTTAACATCGGGTTTTTATACATTTTAGGTGTATTAAGTTTAGGTGTTTATGGAATTATGATTGGTGCTTGGGCATCAAACAACAAATACTCTTTAATGGGTGGTTTGCGTGCAGCTTCACAGATTATTTCGTACGAATTACCAATGGGAATCGTGTTAATCACAATTTTGATGATGACAGGTTCTTTAAAATTGAGTGATATTGTACATTATCAACAAGAGCATGCGTGGTTTATCTTATTACAACCATTAGGATTTATTATTTTCTTGGTGTGTTCGTTCGCAGAAACTAACCGTACTCCGTTCGATTTACCAGAAGCAGAAAATGAATTAATTGGAGGTTATCATTCAGAATATTCTTCTATGAAGATGGGATTCTTCTTATTTGCAGAATACATCAACATGTTTATCAGTTCTGTGGTAATTTCTACCTTATATTTTGGTGGATACGATATCCCATTTGTAGACGATGCAACATTAGTAAACTCTATCGGAGTGAATGGAACGGCAATTCTTAATTTCCTTTCATTATTCGGTAAAGCTTGTTTCTTCATCTTCTTCTATATGTGGGTGCGTTGGACGATTCCTCGTTTCAGATATGACCAATTAATGGATTTAGGTTGGAAAAAATTATTGCCTTTAGCATTAATCAATATGTTAATAACAGGCTTAGTGATTTTATTATTAAACAAGTAGAATCATCAAAATCATTAAAAGTATGAAACCAATTACAAATAGAGTAAAACAAGTAGAACGTAAACCCCTTACTTTTTGGGAAAGTATCTATTTGATTTCTATCGCAAAAGGGTTGATGATTACATTGAAGCACTTCTTTTCGAAGAAAGCAACAATTAGTTATCCAGAAAAACAAAGACCGTTTAGTCCTGTATTTAGAGGATTACACGTTTTGAATAGAGACGAAGAAGATCGCGAAAATTGTACGGCTTGTGGACTTTGTGCTTTGGCTTGTCCAGCAGAAGCGATTACAATGGAAGCAGCAGAAAGACTTCCTGGTGAAGAAAATCTTTACCGCGAAGAAAAATATGCAGCGAAATATGAAATTAACATGTTACGTTGTATTTTCTGTGGATTCTGTGAAGAAGCTTGTCCAAAAGATGCTGTTTATTTATCACAAACAGTTCCTCCAGCAAGTTTCAAACGTCAAAACTTTATTTATTCGAAAGAAGATTTATTAATCCCGAAAAAAGCTACAAATTAATGGAATTACCTATCATTTTATTCTATGTTTTGTCGAGCTTAACGGTGTTAAGTGCGCTACTAATGGTGTTCAGTAAAAATCCTGTACATTCCATTTTATATTTAATCGTAACATTCTTCTGCATCAGCGGACATTATGTATTGCTAAACGCGCAGTTTTTGGCAATTGTAAACGTCATTGTCTATGCCGGAGCAATTATGGTATTGTTCTTATTCGTGGTGATGTTGATGAACTTGAATAGTGAAAAGAAATCATTTGGTCGACCAGCAAAAATATTAGCAGCGAGTTTAATCTCTTTGTTATTTGTTGCCTTGACAATTGGTATTTTCTCACAAAATCAAGCTTCAGCAAATACAGCTGTAGAAATGGGAACAGGTGATTTAGGATTGATTCACAACTTAGGATCATTGTTGTATTCAGAATATGTTTTACCATTCGAGTTGAGTAGTATTTTGTTTATTTCTGCAATGATTGGAGCGGTGATGTTATCGAAAAAGGACGAAGAATTATTGGATTAAATATAAAAAGTAAAAGATGTTACCAATCAGTTATTATATTACTTTATCATTAATCCTATTCGGAATAGGAATGGCTGGCGTAATGATTCGTCGTAACGCAATTGTCATTTTTATGTGTATAGAATTGATGTTAAATTCTGTGAATTTGTTGTTAGTAGCGTTCTCAAAAATGCACTATCACGCAAATCCAGCATTAGAAAAAGGAACAGATGCACAACTTTTAGTATTCTTTATTATGGTTGTAGCCGCGGCTGAGGTTGCTGTAGGATTATCAGTGATAATTTTATTGTTCCGCAAAGTATACTCGGTAGATATTAATGTGTTAAATCGTTTAAAAGGTTAAGAATGGAGCAGTATATATGGTTAATTCCTTTGATTCCATTCATCGGATTTTTGATTAACGGTTTAGGACGAAATGTACTTTCTAAAAGCTTAGTGACTTTCATTGGAAGTGGAGCAGTTTTGGCAAGTTTCATTTTATCAATCATGGTTTTTATGTCAGTTCCATCAGGAGCAGATGCACAACCATTAATTTTTAAGGCATTTGATATTATCAATATTCCAACTTTACAAGTTCCGTTTGCATTTCAAATTGATGCATTAACGAGTTTGTTCTTGTTAATTATTACAGGAGTTGGATTTTTAATTCACGTGTATAGCTCGGCTTACATGAGCGAAGACAAAGGATTTGCAAAATTCTTTTCTTACCTAAATTTATTCATCTTCTTCATGTTGATTCTTGTTATGGGAAACAATTTTGTAATGATGTTTATTGGATGGGAAGGGGTAGGATTATGTTCATTCTTGTTAATTGGTTTTTGGTTTACAAATCCAGAATATATCAAAGCAGCAAAGAAAGCTTTCATCATGAACCGTATCGGAGATGTTGGATTCTTATTGGCGATGTTTTGGATTTTTAAAGAATTTGGAACGTTAGAATATGTAAAAGTATTCAGCCAATTAGCAATTGATCCATCTGCATTTACAGGTTTTGTATTAACAGGAATCACATTATTGTTATTCTTAGCAGCTACAGGAAAATCGGCTCAATTACCATTATTTACATGGTTACCAGACGCAATGGCAGGACCAACGCCAGTTTCAGCACTTATTCACGCTGCAACAATGGTAACGGCAGGTATTTTTATGATTACACGTTGCAACGAATTATTTTCGGCAGCACCAATCACATTACAAGTTATTCAGTACGTAGGAATTGCAACAGCTTTTGTAACAGCAACTATTGCAATGCGTCAAAACGATATCAAAAAAGTATTGGCTTATTCTACAGTTTCTCAATTAGGATTAATGTTCGCAGCAATTGGTTCTGGAGCGTATATCGCAGCAGTTTTCCACGTAATGACGCACGCATTTTTCAAAGCATTATTATTCTTAGGAGCAGGTTCTGTTATTCACGGAATGCACCACGAGCAAGATATGCGCAAAATGGGAGGTTTGAAAAAATACATGAAAATTACACATATCACTTTCTTGATTGGATGTTTGGCAATCGCTGGTATTCCAGGTTTATCAGGTTTCTTCTCGAAAGACGAAATGTTATTAGGAATGTTTGTTTCTAATCCAGTTGTTTACGGAATCGGGTTTATTGTTTCTGTGATGACAGCATTTTATATGTTCCGTTTATATGCAATGACTTTCTTAGGAGATTTAAGAGATAAAGATGCTCATCCGCACGAAAGTCCCGCAGCAATGACAATTCCATTAATCATCTTAGCAGTTCTTTCTGTATTCGCAGGTTATGTAGGAATTCCAGCATTGTTTATGCAAGACGGACACAAACTTCAGACTTTCTCAAGTGGAGTTGTATCAATCGGAGAAGCTCATCACGTTTCTCACGCAACAGAATGGATGATGATGGGAGCTTTATTACTTTGTGTGCTTGGTGCAATTTATTATGCCATTAGGAAATACACAAACCATGTAGATGGTGAAGCAACTGGAATTGCAAAATTCTTTGAAGACAAATGGTACATCGACGAATTATACGACAATGCAATTGTAAAACCATTGTTCGAATTAGGTGATGTCTTGAAAAAATATGTAGAAAAAGCAGGAATTGCAGCTTTTGTTTTAGGAGTTGGAACTGTTTCTGGTCGCGCATCAAAAAATGTACGTCAGCTACAAAACGGAAATGTAGGATTCTATATTATGCTAATGGTTGTAGGAATCGTAGCAGGTATCGCAATCTTTTTTATGGGGTATTTAATTTCAAAATAGGTTAGTAATGCTTTTATCTTTATTTATCATTTTACCATTAATAGTAGGAGTTTTTATGCTATTAATGCAAGGTCAAAAACCACAAAGATGGTTAGGAGCATTCGTTGGTGGAGCGTTGTTGGCGTTGTACTTGTTTATCACTTGCAAAGGTGGAAACAACGAGTTAACGTTTCAAACACAATGGTTCAATTTCAACAGCGTTAAAACTTATTTCGCGTTAAATGCTCAAGGTTTGGGAGGATTAATGATTTTATTAACTAACCTTACTTACTTAGCTCTTTTTGTTTATTTATCAACAACAAAACAAAAATATAGCAATACATTCTACGGATTATTGCTAATAACTTTAGCAGGATTAAATGGAGTTTTCTTAGCAGAAGATTTAATTTTATTCTATTTTTTCTGGGAAGTTGTTTTAATTCCAGTTTATTTCTTAATCGGATTATTCGGAATTGGAAAAGACAAAATTCGCGCAAATATGACATTCTTCTTATACACGATTTTAGGATCGATGTTTATGTTAGGAGGAATTATTTACATCGGATTTTTCTTACAACCAGCATCATTTTTATTAACAGATGTTGTACAAGTTACAGGACCGCATTATTCAACAAATACAGCGTTGGCATTGTTATTCTTAATTGCTTTTGTGATTAAAATTCCAATCTTTCCATTTCATACATGGCAACCAACTATTTACAAAACATCTCCAACTCCATTAACGGTTGTACTTTCAGCTTTGATGGCGAAAATGGGATTATTTGCAGTTGTTACTTGGTATTTAGGAATGTTCCCAACGATTTCTGAATTGTTCAAATACATTACCTACATCGCAATTTTCGGATTAGTTTACGCTTCGTTAATCGCTTTGAGTGCAAAAAATGTAAAGAAAATTATTGCATATAGCTCGATTGCTCACTTAGCTTTAATCTTTGTTTCAATATTTTCAGAATTAGCAAATGGTGTAACAGGAGCTTATTTTCAAATGTTTTCACATGGTTTAGTTGTTTTAGGATTATGGTTATGTGTAGATATTATGGAAAGAAAATATGATTTGACAGATATCAAATCGATTGGTGGTTTAGCGAAAGTTGATCCAACATTATCTATCTTATTCATGATATTCGGTTTGGCAAACGTAGCATTACCATTGACAAGTTCATTCATCGGAGAGTTTATGATGCTTTCAGCATTGTTTACGCACAATCCAGTTTTATGTGTTGTAGCTTGTTTAGGTGTTATTTTATCTGCCGTTTATACGTTGAGATTATCAAGCGCATTATTGTTTGGAGAAGTGAAAAACATCAAACAAAAAGATGCTCAAAAAGGAGGTTTTGGACCAATTGCAGTTTTATCGGTAATCGCAATCATCGTGATTATTTTAGGAGTTTATCCAACACCAATTTTTAATTTATTAGCACATTAATCATTTTTGAATAAATAGATATGAATACGATTATTTTATCAGCACTTTCAGGTATTATTTTGATGTTTAGTGGATTCTACATCAAAAATAATCGTGCCTTAAATATACTTTCTGTTGTTCTGTTTTTCGGAATGATTGTAGGAGGAATTTTCGATTTGAAAGGTTGCTCAATGTTCGCAGGAAAATTCGATAACATGATTGGACAATCGCTTTACGGCGTTTCGTTCTTTATCGCATTGGCAGGATTGGCAATTTTTTACTTATTGTTGAACAAAGATTCGTTTGGAAAAGTAGGAAAACATGTGGCAGAATATTATGCCTTAATTTTCTTCTCGTTTACAGGAATCGCAGTTTTAGCACAATTCCACAACTTAGTAATTATGTTCTTAGGAATCGAATTAATGTCAATTCCAATGTACATTATTGCAGGAACAAACAAAGAAAGTCTTAGAAGTACAGAAGCTTCTGTAAAATATTTCTTGATGGGAGCTTTCTCAACAGGAATTTTGATGTTAGGTGTAACATTTTTGTATGGCGCAACAGGAACTTTTATGGTTGATCAATTGGTGAACTATAACAAAGATTTCGAAACAATTTATTACGCAGGATGGTGTTTGATCATTTTCGCATTTTGTTTCAAAGTTTCTGCAGCACCTTTCCATGCATGGACACCAGACGTTTACGACGGTACACCAACTGTGTTTACATCGTTTATGTCGACAATCATCAAAGGAGGATCATTTTTAGGATTTATTTTAGTCTTAAAATCATTCCCAACAAATGTAGAATATACCGAATATTACCGTTTATTATTTGCGTCAATTATCATTTTGACGTTATTTATCGGAAACTTCGGAGCAGTTTCTCAAAAATCTGTCAAACGTTTGATGGCTTATTCATCAATCGCGCAAGCAGGTTTCATGTTATTTGTTTTGTTCAATATCAATTCAGCTTCTAAAGAGGCTTTGATGTTCTATACGATTGCTTATTCAGTTGCGAATTTCATTATTTTCTATACGATTGATCAATTCAAAAATCCAAAATTTGATAGTTTTATTGGTTTAGGAAAAGCAAATCCAGTTTTAGCTGCAGCGATGACAATTTCATTGATTTCGTTAGCAGGTATTCCATTAACAGGAGGTTTCTTCGCGAAATTTATGGCGTTGAGTATTGGAGGAACAAACGATAAAAACCTATTTTTGATTGTAATTGCATTGGTTATGGCAGTTTTGAGTATGTATTATTACTTCAAAATCATCAACTACATGTATTTCAAAAAAGGGAAAAACAAATTAAAAACACAAGACGGATTAACGAATTTCCTTTTAATCATCGGAATGGTTATCTTAATTGTGATGGGAATTTTTCCAGGAATATTATCTTCATTTTTGCAAACGCCAATGTGGTAATTGCAGAATGATTATTATATAGTTTTTTATTATTTATTATTTAAAAAGCTCGTGTCAATCAATTTGATACGAGCTTTTTTAGTATATTAACATTCTAAATGTTCAACTAATTTTATGAAGTTAATTTTATCGATTATAGTATTTTGCTTGCATTCAATATTATTCTCTCAACAAATTGAAGAAATAAATCGAATATTGAAAATTGATTCATTAAAATTGCATGAAAATGAAATTAGAATTTATAAAAAATACGCTACATCGACAGGTTTAGAAATGTTTCGTCTTTATAATGTTAAAGATGATTATTGGAAGTCAGAATTGTATCAAACAAAAGCAGGAACAATTGATAATGTAACTAAAATTAGAATTGTAAAAGAGAAATTTAACTCTTTGAGTAATCTTGAATTAATTTCGTTTAAAATTTTAGATACAGATATTTTATACTTGCCAGATTTTGATAAAATAAGCTATAAGCTATAAGCTAAAAAATAAATCAAATCAATATTCTATAGAAGAAGGAAATGTTGTAAACACAAAAAAGAAAACATCGATTCTTGATGGAGTAAGTTATTACATTTTGATTAATAGTAACAAGAAGAAAAATACGATTCATTATTATAATTCAGAGAACTATCTCGAATATTATCCAAATGTTGATGAATTAATATCGGTAAAAGAATTATTAGACTTGATAAGATTAGAGTTTGGTTGTCTAAAGTAATCAAAAGCTTGAAACAAGTCAGTTTTGTTTCAAGCTTTTTTGTATTAGATTTAATATGATCTTTTAATTACATGGAAAATTTGTTTTACATCCTCTATTGGATATAAGAAGGGTTTGAACTCAGGGTTTCTTGATGTTAGTACAATCATTCCGTCATCTGTAAGATCAGCAATATCTTTATGAAAAATACCTGTTTTAGTGATGATGATAAAACCATAAGTTGTTTTATGAAAACCATCTTTCCATAAATGACGTCCTACTTCTCTACCTAAAATATCTGCACCAGAAGGTGTATCATATCCTCCTTTGTTCCACATGCTATCTCCAATAGATTCAAAACCTAAATAATAGCCTCTTCCTATATGGTCTACTTTAAATGAAATTGTAGAAAAATCTTCTTTTAATTTTATTTCATCAAAACAACTTTCTATATAAGAAGCATAAGCTGGAAATGGAATTTTTAAAACTTCTATTCTAATTGTTTGATCAGGATAGATGTAAAATTTATTACCATGAGTGTTTGTAAATATTTCTGCATTTTGGTTTGTATCGAATAGCCTTACTTCTTCTGTTATATTATCTGTAACATCACTTTTTTCTATTTCTTTATTCTGATTAGTAAACATAGCTCCTTCTCCTGTTACTAACCAATTAGGATTGATATCTGAGTATGTGTTGAGTATTTGCTCTATTTTTGAAGCTCCTATATCTTTTACTTTATCTAGAAAACCATTTGAAAGACCAGTTTCAATATAAAATTTGTTTTTTGATATTTTTTTTAATTCTATGATTTTCAGTATTCTATCTATTATTGTATTCATAAATTTAGATTATCTACTATATTTATTTTGATTCATTAGATTATTTACTATAAATTTGCTTTATATATCAATCAAAAGTATGAAAAAATATCTAATTTATCTAAAAGTATTACTCTAAAAGTTTAATAATATAGAATATAATCTATTTTATAAGTAGTCATTAATTGAATAATTAACTGACCAGGAATCTTATTGATTATATTTTCTTTGTTTAATACAGTGTAATGTATTTATATATAGTGTTTTATGTGTGTTTGAAATTTAAAATAATATTAATGCAGTTAAATAATGAATTAACTCGATTTGGAAAAAAGAGACAGAGAGCAAAAGCTCAAAGAGCCTTAAAAAAAGCTCAGGAAATTGAAAAAAGACAATTAGAGAATGGTTACAAGTATGTTAGAGAAGGAAAAATCATTCGATTAAAGAGAGTAATAAACTAACCAATTAAATAAAATTTATAATCTAAATAGCTATGGCATATCATCGAAAAAATTATTTGGAAAAAGTTCTGAAAGTTCAGCAAATAACACTTGAGCATCGTAAACAAGGATTGTATTTTAAAGAAATTTATTATCAATATATAGAAAATTCGTTCAATATAAGTAAACGAACATATGACTCTTATTTGGGAATTAATGTCAAAAAACAACTTAAAGAACTTACAGAGAATGTATAAAATTTTAATGAGTTAAAGAAAAACAGCTATTTATAAGAAAATATAAATAGCTGTTTTTTTTGATTATTACTATATTGATTGTTTAGAAATCATACTTTAATTCATTTTTTAAAGTTACTTTATCATAAGTACCTATGCGTTCAATAGTGTTATTTCGCCCAAAATAACTACATTCATACTGTAATAAATAAACATTAAGTGTTGATTTTTCATCATGGCTAAATCCTTCATCAATTAAACTTAGTTTTCCAGTAGATTTAGTTTCTAAACCTTTTAAAATTTCATGAACTTTATCTATATAAGTTAAGAAGAAATCATCTGTTCCGTGCTCAGAAGTATTATGAAATTGTCCATATGATAATCTACATACAAGAGTTGCTATAGGAGATTTTTCTTTATGATTTACAGTCCAATCAATTAATAAATTATTCTTCGTTACAAGTTCTGTATTTGTTTCATCAAAGTCTTGTTGACTATATAAATCAATATATTGTGGTTGCGAAATTCCTTCTTTCGTAAAAATATTGATAACATCTTCTTTGGAAAATTCATTGACGATTTTATGATATAATTCTTTCATTTTTTATAATTTTATTAGTTAGTTGCATTTTCTGCATTAATGATGATACGTTGGAACATTTCTTTGAACCAAGTTTCTAAATCTGAAGAACTCATTCCATTTCCTTGTCCATTATTAGAAACTTGAACTCCGCCTTTGATGAAAGAATCAATCTTAATTTCAATTCGTTTTTCTTGGCTAGCTTGTTGTGTTACACTGTTGATATCTTCTTTTACTTGTGGAGGTGAAAAGTTTTTGGCGGTTGATTTATTTACTTTGTTTTGATTAGTGTATAAACTTCTTTTTCCTGAGTTGACTTTATTATTAAGAGTGTTTTGTATTTCTGGTGTAAAAATACTTAATAAGGCATCATTGCCTTGTTTCATTAATTTGCTTTTCTCTCCATCTGTAACCAATTTATTCTCTATTCTAATTTGATTAATACGTTTTAAAGCTTTTGTGGACAATCCTGTTGGATCAAACTCTTGAATAGTTTCTAAAATTTGTTGCAATGGTTTAAGAAATCTATCCATTAATACAATGTGAATACGTATTAAACCACCTATTATTCCGTCTGTTTTAAATGCTTCTACAATGCTGTCCCAATGATCTTTTATAGCTATAAAAGCATTAATAACCCATCCTATAGGACCTAAGAATTGTAACATAGCTGCTCCCCATTCATCATAATAATTGATAGCAATAGCAATATAAGCTACTAGAGCCGCAATACCAATTGCTATTGCTCCAACAGGATTTGCAAACATAATTGCATTTAATGAAGTTAATAGAGGAATTAATGTTTCTGCTATTCCAATTACAGTAGAAAGACTTTCCAAATAAGGTAAAATACCACCAACTTTATCTGCTATAGAAGCTTCAATATTTGCCATAATATTTTTTATTCCATCACCAGCACCTTTAAAATTTTCTAATTTATTAGGATCTATGTCTGTACCACCAAGTCCCTGTATAAAATTGACTCCTGCTTCTTGTCCTGTTTCAGCAAAAATTGATGTTAAAGCTGCCTTTTTTGCTGGGTCATTGGCTTCTTTTAGCATTGTTTGTAAAATATCAAAAGAAGATCCAGCTTCTAAATTTTTGGGATTGATGTTTAAGGAAGAAGCTATATCATTTAGTTTATTTTCATCTAGGCTTTCTATTGCAGCAATAGACTGTTCTAATCCACTAAAAATACTATCAGACGAACCTCCTTTTTTAACACCATTGGTCATTACACCTAGGTAATCTTCTACACTTAATCCCATTTCTCTAATTTTGGGAAGGTTTTTTTCTAACTGGTTTAACATATCTCCATTCAAATTACCTCCTTTTTCGTAAAATTGCTCCAAAACGTGCATATTACTTTCCATTGATCCTCCTAACCCATTAGCCATCATATTAGAAGTTTGTAAAATTAGTTTACTTGAATCTCCCCACCTTTTTTCAAGAGAATGTGCTTGGGCATTCATTTCTTCTGGATTTGGAATTCCTATTTGTTGAAGCATCATTTTATTATTTTGTAATCCTTTTGTGAATTGTAATCCATTTTTTAATGTTTCAAAAGAATTTAATAAACCACGTATATTTTTAGAACTAAATGCTTCTCCCATTTGGGAAGAAATAGTGCTAAGACTATTCTTTATTTGAGAAGAAATAGAATTGATAATATTTTTAATATTATTGAATACTTTTCCGAATCTTGTAGTAAAAGGTTCGAGATTAGCCAAGACTTTATTTGTAGCTCCTCTTATCCGTTCGTGTAATATAATAAAGCTAATTCCTGCGTCAAGAGCGAAGGATTTTAATTTAGCTTTCATTTTATCTGTTACATTATTTAATCGTTGTTGAATATTGTTTAATGAATTATTAAACAGCTTGTCAGATAATTCGTGTAGACTTTCTAATTTGTTTACTGCCATACTTGTTTTTTGAGTTAATATTTTACTTGACTTTATAATATATTGTTTGATATATAAAGTTTTCTGATGCAAAATTCCAAGAAAAAACAAGCGATTTGCTAATAAGATTGCAACCCTTGCCGACTATTTTTGATTGGGCAAAATTCCGTCTAATCTTTGCCTTGTCAAATAAATAATTTAATAACTCAATGAGCAATCTTAACGGAATTACAATTCAAAAAGGAAAATTAGGTGCGAACAGAACTAACAATAAAAGAAGCGTTTCTGCTTTGATTATTAGCTCTGCTATAGTAGCAAAACTGGCATACAATACACCTATTACAATTTACAGTACTGACGATTTAGAGCAGTACGGATTAACAGCAGAATTTGATGCTGTAAACAATGTTCATGTTTATCGACATGTTTCAGAGTTTTATCGAATGGCTGGAGCAGGAACAGAACTGCATTTAATGTTAGTCTCACAAACTGAAACATTAAAAACTATTGTTGAAAGTGAAACAGCTAAAACTTTATTAGCTTCTGCAGATTTTGAGATTAGACAATTAGCTATAGCAGTAAATCCAACAGAAGCTCCAACTGTAGTAAAAGGTTTACCAGAGGAGTTAGTGGAATCTATTCCATTGGCACAAGGATTAGCAGATTGGGCATTTAAACAAAATATGCCTTGTCATATTTTCTTAGAAGGTTATCATTTAGATGGAGCATCTAATATAGTAGAAAATTTACGTGAAATTGAGAATGTCCAAGCGACAAAGGTTTCTGTCGTAATTGGGCAGGATTGGAAATATGCTGAAACAAAAACTGGTTTAGCTCAAAAATTCGCAGATGTAGGAACTGTATTAGGAGTTTGTTCAGCTGCATCTATTGAACAAAATATCGGAGATAATGAAGCTTTTGATATTAATGATTCTAAAAAAGATGCTTGGATGATTCCAGGTTTATCTAGTCATAAGAAGAATACAGAGGTTTATTCTCAGCTTCAAAACTTTGAAGATAAAGGATATATTTTCGGTCTAAGTTATTCTGGTTTAGCAGGAATTCGTATCAATAATGATCATGTATGTGCTCCTGTAGTTGTGGATCAAGAAGGAAATATGAACGAACATACTATTGCTTATGGGCGTATTATGGATGATGCAATTAGACAATTAAGATCTGTTTACTTACCAAAAATAAAAAGAACATATCCAGTAGATGAAAATGGAAAATTATTATCAGGATCCCTTGTTTCATTAGAAGGTGTAGGAGACAAAGTATTTGAAGACATGATTGCTTCTGGAGAAATTTCTTATGGAAAAACAACTATTGATTCAACAAGTGATTTATTAGTAGAAAAGGAACTTATTGTAAGCTTTGCTATCGTGCCTATGGGAAGTATTGGAGAAATTAAGGGTACAATTAATATCAAGAATAACATTTAATAATCAAATAAAAATAAAGTTTAATGGCAACAATTAATAGAAACGGAAAAACATATGATAGTGTTGATGTGACAGCATTTATTGATGGAATTCCAATTGAAGTAACATCTTTAACATATGGAAATGAACAAGAACATCAATTAAACTGGACATTAGGATCTTCTCAAGCAACAAGTTGGAGCGCAGGGAAACGCACACCTTCTGCAACAATGGGAGTGATGATGCATGATATTGCTCCAATTGAAATGGCTGCTAAAGGAAGTATTTTGGATATCAAACCATTTAAATTGATTGTAAGTTTTACAAATGAATTTAATGCTCCTGTTTTCGATGAGTTAACAGTTAAGTTTCAGAATGAAGGTAGAGAAGTTACTGGGGAAATGGGCTTGAAAAAAGAATATACAATGTTCGCATTGTCAGTGAAATTAAACACAAAACCTTAATCAATAATTAAAATTTTATAAAGCCTGTTTTAGGCAGGCTTTATTACTTAATAATTTTTAAAATAATCAAAAAATATAAATAAAATGGCAACAAATAAAAATCAAAAAACAGTATCTCAAGAAACAATTGATAAAGTAGGAGGGAAACAAAATTTAAGACGATTGGTTTTACGTGATGAATTTCAAGATTTAGAATTAGAAGTTATTAGCCGTATTCCGGATCGTACAACAATGGGAGAATATTTGAAATATGCGAATGTAAATCCTAAAAAAGCGCAAGAAGTATTGGTAAATGGGTGCTTACTAACTGATCGAGATGAGGTTTTGTCAAGTGATGCTCTATTTAATTCTTGTGTTGCAGGTATTGCCGAAACAATCCCTATGGCTGCAGCAAAAGTGGAAAAGTACTAACCGATTGTACAGGTTTGATAGATGATGACGAATATGATCAGATTTTCAAAATTAATGCATTCATCAGTCATTTTCTACACATACCATTTCCTGAACAATTGGATGATGATACATGGGCCCTAAAATGGGCTCAAGTAAAATGGTTGATGGAAAAAGGAATTATAACCCCTAAAAAAGCAGAGAATGGCTTATAAAAATTATAGCAAAATTTTAAATGATAGCATCAAATCTCCTCAGAATATAACCATTGATTTAGCATCTCGTTTTGCAGCAGCTTTTGGATTAAATGCAGCATCTAAAGTAGTGTCTAAGGTTTTTGGAGAAAAAATGGCAGGTAAAATAAAAGGATTCGAGTACTATCCTTCAACTAATACGAATGTAGAGTATGTTAAACTAATAACTCCTCAAAAAGATTCTTTAGAATTTTCTGCAGTGTTAGATAGTGCTAGAGGTAACGTTTTTGCACCACCATTAATGATGACTTTTTCTCAAGAAAAATCTTTGATTGAAACAGAGGTTAATGATGACGATCCTATTGTAATAGAACGATGGGGAACAAAACCCTGGAATATAGAAATGAAAGGTCTACTTATCGATTTAGATAACCGAATTTATCCAACAGAAGAGATTAAAAAATTAAAAAAGGTCTGGAGCTATAATGGAGTTATAGCAGTTGAAGGAATACAATTTCAAGAAAAAGGAATAGATAGTATTTATTTCAAATCGATTGATTTTTCACCTATAGAAGGATTTCAAGATACGATGCAAGTAAGTATTAGTGCAAGTAGCATTAAGTCTGTAAACTTTATATTGGGTAAGGGTAAAATAATTACAGATGAATTAAATCAAGAGCCAGACCCTGTAGACAAAAGTGAGGAATATGGATACTAACATAAAAAATCATTTATATCATAATATTAATATTAAGATTTTGATTGTTGGTAATGATGATCAAGGTCTTCATTTTTCTAGATGTACATCTGTTCAAATAGAAAAAAGTGTTCAGAACTTGACAAGTACAGCTAAAATTGAATTACCTCGTGAATTTAGAAACGTGTTAAAAGAATCAGATAACCAATTAAATAAGACGATAAGTATAGAAGGTAAATCAATTTTAGATTTTATTCGAAAAGGTGATAGAGTTGAAATAAGATTTGGTTATGATGGAGAATATAACTTAGAGTTTGTAGGGTATATAACAAAAATAAGTGCTGATACTCCTTTAATTATTGAATGTGAAGACGAAATGTATCAACTAAAAAAAGCAAAAAGATATTCTGGTTATTTCAAATCTGGGAATCTCAAAGAAATTTTACAAGCTGTATTACCTGAAAATTTTCAAAAAAGGCATGATTTGGAATATGATGCAGATTATAATGTTGGAAAATGGAAAATAGAAAATGCAACTCCTTACGAAGTATTGCAACAACTGAAAGAAAAAACATTTATTCGATCTTGGTTTTCTAGAGCAGAAGGGTCTGAATATACTAAACAGTTGAATATTGGAATGACTGCTGATTTTTTTACACGAGATTTAAAAACACATAAACTCAATTTCTCTCAAAACATTAGAAGAGGCTCTGATATCAAATTTATAAATGATAAAAATGACACAAAATTATTTTTAACTGTAAAGTCTAAACAAAATAATGGAAAAATTTTAGAAGGGACTGCTGGAGAAAAAGGTGAAATAGAAGAGTCTGTAGAAATGCCTCCGAATATTGATAAAGCTACTTTGCAAGATATGGCGAAGAAATTACATAAAGGTAGAGTAACAAATAGACTTGAAGGTTCTATCAATACATGGTGTTACCCTATCGTAGAACCAGGTGATGCCGTGGATATTGTTCGCCCTTTTTATCCTGATAAACATCAAGATGGAAGATATTTTGTGGAGGGAGTTACTATAAATGTTAACGCTTCAGATGGAATAAAAAGAAATGTAAAAATTAGCTATATACTATAATGGAACTAGGAGAATTATTTGAACAAGCAGTAAAGCTAACCAATAAAAAAGGAGTTCGGAGATTTCCATTAATGATGGAAACTGTTGTAGCTGTAGATGAAAATACTTGCGAAACTTCAGATGGAATAGATGATATAAAACTCAATGCAATAGATGATAAATTAGGTTCAAAACTAACAGTTTATCCAAAAATAGGTTCACAAATCATTTATGGAAGACTTAATGATACAGACGATTTGTTTGTGATTAAATATTCAGAAATAGACCGTGTGGTAATTAGAATAGAAGAGCAGGAATTCGAAATGAAAGAAGGAAAATTCAGAATTTTAAACAAAGAAGCTAATCTAAAAAATATTCTAAATGATCTTTTCCAAACACTCGAGAACGCAATTATTCAGACTCCATCAGGACCAGGAAAATTTATAGAAGTGAATACACAAGTGTTTAAAGACTTAAAACAAAAAACAAATCAACTTTTATTCTAATTATATGGCTTTAAATAAAGAACAATTTGTGCAAAATATTATTGCGATTCAAGATGAAATGATTAGATCCGAAGATTACGAATCAGGAAAAAGGATTTATGCTGAGAAACTAGCATTAGCTATTGAAAGTTATTTATTAACAGCAACAATTCAAATTACAGGAACTTCTAATCAAGGGCCATTTACAGGAACAGGAAAAATTGAATAATGAAAGATTTTTTAAGAAATGAAAAAAATGATTTGGTAATTAACAAATTAGGAGATTTTGATTTAGGAGAAAGTGATCAACAGCATGTGGGAGATATTTTTATTGCTCAGAAAGGAGAGTTTAAAGAGTTTCCCTTACTAGGATTTGGAGCTATAAATTATGTAAAAACAACGATATCTGAATACCAATTTGCAAGAGAACTGAGTATCCAACTTGAATATGATAATTACTTAAATCCTACAATTGATACAACAGAAGGTATTGAAAAAACAAAAATTATAATTTAATGAATGAGATACTCATAACAATAACAGGATTAATCAGTGTTGGAGGCAGCGCTTTTTTTGGATGGATTTTCGGAAGAAGAAAATCAAATGCAGAGGCTCAGACTACAGAAATAGACAATGAAATAAGAATGTCTAATTATTATAAAGAAATGCTTGATGATTTACGAAATCGTTATGAGAAGAAATATCAAGATTATGAAGCATTAATGAATTCGAAAGAAAAAGTATTGAGAGAAGAAGTGACAATCCTCAATAGGAAAATAGAAATGCTCCAAACTGAGAATACTGAATTACGTAAAAGAGTGATAGAACTAGAAAGATTAACAAAACATGGAAATAAAAGTCTTACATAATCAAACCTTACTGGATGTTTCTATCTATCTATTCGGAACCGCCAAAGGAGCATTTCAGTTAGCAGAAGTTAATAATTTATCTGTAACAGATGATATTATAGCTGGACAGATTTTAGAAATTCCGAATGACTTAGATTTTGGCGAACGCTTAACTGTAGAATATTATCAATTAGAAAACTTAAAACCAGCAACAGCTATACAGTTAGAGACCTTAGAAATAATTGAATTACCATCAGGTATCGATTATTGGGCAATACAAATTGACTTTGAAATACAATAAATTATGAGTGTAGAAAGCTATAAAAATGAAATGATTGCAGCTAAAGAAAATAATAGTTCTTTAAGAGGATTAACTAGTAATTCTAAAACCTCTATTTGGGGACAAATGTTTTACGTAATGGCATATAGTCTTGATCTTTTAGCGCAATTATTTACAACACATCGAAAAGAGATTGATGAAAAGATAAAAACTCAAAAAACACATCGGTTAGAATGGATTAGACAGTTATACCTCAACTTTCAATATGGTAAAGCAATAGGAAAAGATATTTATCTAAAACCTGAAACGGATATTTATGATAATACAGGATTAACAGAAGATCAGGTAGAGAGATCTAAAATTATCAAATATTGTGCAGTAAGCGAAAGTAACAGTCAAAAGGAGGTTTTGATAAAAATTGCTACAGAAGATGAAGATAAAGAATTGTCGCCAATTACAGATCAAGATGTTATAAAAGCAGTCGAAGCTTATACTAAAGAAGTAAAAGGAGTTGGTATTCCTTATCGTATCATCAATTCTTTACCAGATTTATTACAATTAATAATTACAATCTATAGAGACCCTCTTGTATTAGATAGTCAAGGAGGATTTGAAGGAGAGTATCCTGTAAACGAAGCTCTAAAAGAATTTATGAGAGAACTCCCTTTTGATGGAGAGTTAAGACTTCAGGACTTATCGAATAAGTTAGAAAAAATAGATGGAGTGAAATTAGTTGATATTGAAGCTGCTAATAGTTCTTGGATTGATGCAAGTACTCGTTCATACGGAGGACTTATAAACTTTAAAGTAAGAAAGACACCTGCAAGTGGATATTTCAAAATAACATTCGATAAGTCAGAAGAATCAATCGATTATAAATCAATTATTAAATATGCGGTATAATATAGATTTTAATAAGCTGATAGTATTATTGCTCCCTACTTTTCTGAGAAATCCTCGCTTAATAGGTTTTTTGAGAGCAGCTGTAAATCCTTTGTCTAAGCTATATGATGATTTTAATAAATATAGAACAGAAGATCATAAAAGATTAGATCATAATTGGCAAAAATGTTACTTCGAAAAAAGGTTAAATGACATTTATGATTCTACAGAGAGAAAAATAAAAATTATAGAAGGTGAAAAATATTCTAGAGAATATATCTATACTCATGGAGAAAGAAAGCCAATAAACTTAGGAATTATTTACATAAGATCAAGTAATGATTTTGCGGATACAGGCTCTGATTTTACAATAGATATGAATAAAGTGAAAGCAAATGAAGACGATTTGAATGCACAAATTAACTTTTACAAATTAGCAGGAACGAGATATAATATTATTAATCTTCCTAAAAGATTTCAATTAACAGACAATATTCAAAGAATATGAATAAAATAGATTTTCAACAAACAGGAGGGTTCCCTCTAGAAACAGATACATTAGATGCTATGCAAACAGCTTACAATATTTTCAATTCCTTAGGAAATATTATAGCTCCTTTAGCAATTATTAGCGGTTGTGACCAAATAGGAAACCAAATATCTAACGGTATAGTTTACATAAATGGAGAGGTTATCGAGTTTCGTGGAGGAACTCCTACACAATTTGTTATTATTGGAGAAGAAGTTAAAAGCAGACTTTTCTATGAAGAAACTAAAGAAAAACCTGTTTACCGCACACGTTATGCAACATTTGGTGAAAGTGCAGGGAATAAAAATTACAGATGGTCAGATTTTCATCGTCCATTTTCTTTGAAAGACATAGGAAATCGTTTGGTACATCCAGGATTTATTCAGGATTATTATGGAGATATTAACCAAATTCCTTATGGTTGGTTTTTATGCAACGGACAAAACGGAACTCCTGATTTACGAGGAATGTTCATTGTTGGATATGACGATAGAAATGCAGATTATAACGCTATTGGTAAAACAGGTGGTGCAAAAGAAGTTACCTTGAATGTTAATCAAATACCTGCACATAAGCATAGTGGTATAACTAATACAGATGGTGATCATGTGCATATTGGACTTAAATTAAGAGGTTCAAATGCTGATAATGGAGATCCTGGTAATTATGTGAATACTTCAAAAGTTCAAGATAATGGTTTACAAGATAATGCTGGTTTTACTGAAAGAGCAGGAGCTCACGGGCATACTTTTGAAACGAATGAAGTTGGAGGTAATCAAGCACATGAAAACAGACCACCATACTATGTTTTAGCAAAAATAATGTACAAAGGATAAGATAATGGCAAATATAGAAAATCAACAACCAGAATATAAGTATACAGAAAAAAGTACTTTAAAAAATTGGTTCAAAAGTAAATTAAAGCCCACTCAAGCTCAATTTTGGGCTTGGATGGACAGTTATTGGCACAAAGGAGAAAAATTGCCAATTAGTACAATTGATGGATTAGGAGAAGCAGTAGATGGAAAAGCTCCATTAGTCCATTATCATGATCAATATGCTACGAATGATGCAACTTCATTATCAAACGAAAATGTAGAACAATGGAAAAAGAAATTGGATGTAGATAATTTACAATTCGATGATCAAGCAATTTCTTTAACGAATGAATATGTAGATTTTGGTTTAACAAATGTTTCAAAACAAGCTCAATTTAACCAAGCAATTTACGAATCAAATGCAAGTAAATTAAAAGAACCTACTTATGAAGGAGATAGCAAAGAATATCCTTATTTGGTAGGAATTGATGAAGAAGGTTATTCAGCCAAGATTTCTGTAAATACAATAGGTAAAGTAAAAACTGTAAACAATCAAGAACCTAATGAAGAAGGAAATATTGAATTAGAGAAAAATGAATTTGTAAAAAATGGTTTAGGTTGGTCTACAAAATACAGAAAAAATAATCCGACATTTTTTGGTATACTAGGGGAAAACGCAGTCGACTTAAGCCATTCTTTAGGGGCTAGTACTGTTGATGGATTTTTGTTTGGGGCTAATGGTATGAATAGTTTTGTTGGGGGGGTATCGAATTCAGCTATGGGAGCAGGTAGTGTAGTTTTTGGAGGGCAAAATTACTCGCAAGGCCAGACTAATCATATTATATCATATAGAAGTATAATAAATGAAAATAGAGGTACCGTTAACAAAGGTAAATATGCCAATGGTATTTTTGGAGGAGAAGCTAATACCATAACTAATAGTATTGGAAGTGTCATAGCTGGAGGTTCTTGGAATGAAATTACAGGAGAATCTGAACCTAGAGCGGGTAATTCTTATAATTCTAATAATGCTATAGTTGGAGGTTATAGAAATAAGATAATATCAGCATCTGGAACTTCAAGACAATCTTATGGGACAGTTATATTTGGAGGAGAAGAAAATATAGCCCAAGGCCATTACAATATGATTGCAGGTTATAAAAACCATGCAGTAACTATTGGTGAGACATTATTTGGAATGTATGCCACTGTACAGAACACATCACTAAGTGGTTTTGATTATATAGTTGATAGTAGGATATTTAGTGTAGGTGTAGGTTATTCAAACTCGAATGGTTCAGTAGTGCGTAGAGATGGTTTATCTATATATAGAAATGGACTTGTGACAGCTCCTACAATAACAAATACACTTATTAATAATAATCCTAAAGCATTAGTAACAAAAGAATTCGTTGAAGATAGAATATCTAATTTCACATTACCAACTAACTGGTCTAATGCTTCTCATACATTTAATGCTATACCTAACAAAAGTAAAGTAGCAACAGCATCAGAGTTTATTGTAAGAGATTCAGTAACTAAAGAGCTAGGTTATGCAGATGGAACAATACCTTTTAAATCTCTACCTGATAATCTTACAGATTTTGAAAAGACAGAATGGAAAACTAAAATGAATGGGGGATGGACAACTGCAACTATGAGTGTAGGTTTGATAACTCCTATGGTGATTAAATTAGAAGATTCACCTTCATGGTTGATGCTGAAAGGTGCTAATTTGAATTTGAATCCAACTAATTTCAAAATTGAGATAATGTCAAAAGATGGTTTGACAGTTTTAGCTACTATTCCTAATTCTCAAGTTCAATTATATACTAATGGTACCGATTTAACATTTTGGTACAATTTCTATTCATTAGGTATCAATGAATATAAAATACGTCTTAATAATGGTATTGCTACTTATATTGCACCTTTAACTTTTCGAGTTTCTCAAAATATTGATTTTATTGATTTATCAAATAACACTTGGGAAGTCAAAGTTTATGATGATAAAATAAACAGTACTGTGCAGACAGGGCAAAGAACTGTGTCATTTACAAATGATTCGAATGTAAAACCTATTGCAATTGATAATAGTATAACTATTACAGCTACTACAAAACCTTTGTGTACAATGGCTGATGATTTTGTTATCGAGTTAAGTATAAAATCAACACCAAAAGGCGCTAGAAGAGGTGGCGCAGGAATAACACTGAATACTGACAACAATCTTGTTAATGATATGTTAGCTTATGCTCGTGAGTCTGATGCAAGTTGGTTCAATAGTGTAAGTAACTCTACTGTAGTTGGTAACATAGATGTTACTTTGTTTTTAGTAAAGCAAGGCAATATATTATCAGCTATTATGGTAGGTGCTTCTAATACAGTGGTAGGTAATATGGCGGTAACATCTGATGTTAATACAGTTGTAAGAGTGAAGCAATATATTGAAAATGGATTTACAGCCACCTACTCAACTAATATAATTAATGCATATAAATTTTAATAAAAACTACTAATGGAACAAATTGTAAAAGGAAGAATACTTTTAAAATAACAAATCTCAAATTTTTAAAAATTCAGTACAACATTCATGATACAAGTTATGGTATTGGAAATCAAGAAATAGATCGTCATATTGTCGATATTATGCTAAAAAACAATATGAAAGATTGGGTATATGCCTATTTTGAAAATAGAATACCAATTAATTGTTATTAATTAATCATCGGATTTTTCGGTTCAATTTCTTCTTTAGAGAAAAATAACAATTTAAACAGCATTTAAATCAATTTAAAAACATGTGTAAAATTACACGTGCAGGATAATTCATTTTAAAAATTAAGGAATGAATATAAAAAAAATGGAACCTAACTTATAAAATATGGCAAATATAGAAAATCAACAACAAGAGCAAATCTATACAGAAAAAAGCACATTAAAGAACTGGTTTAGGAGTAAATTAAAGCCCACTCAAGCTCAATTTTGGGCTTGGATGGACAGTTATTGGCACAAAGGAGAAAAAATGCCAATTAGTACAATTGATGGATTAGGAGAAGCAGTAGATGGTAAAGCACCAATTGTACATTATCATGATCAATATGCAACGAATGATGCAACCTCATTATCAAACGAAAATGTAGAACAATGGAAAAAGAAATTGGATGTAGATAATTTACAATTCGATGATCAAGCAATTTCTTTAACGAATGAATATGTAGATTTTGGTTTAACGAATGTTTCAAAACAAGCTCAATTTAACCAAGCAATTTACGAATCAAATGCAAGTAAATTAAAAGAACCTACTAATGAAGGAGATAGCAAAGAATATCCTTATTTAGTAGGTATTGATGAAGAAGGTTATTCGGCTAAGATTCAGTCAGGAGATATAGGAAAAAACTTTGCGAATACAGATTTAGTTGTAACAACTAATCGTAAACATACAGGTCCAGCGAGTGTTGAATTAGCTATGTCGTTCATTTGTTCTAATTCTTCTGTGCGTTATTCGGGCATTGTTGACAAAAGTGCTGATGCAACTTTTAATATTTTTCCTGTATTAGATAGTAGTGGAAATTTAGCTAAATCGACAAATGCTATTAATGCAATGATAGCTACTATGAAGATAGCTACGCCAGCACAAAAAGTGGCATTTATGAAAGAAATGAATGGGCAATATTCATCTGGTCAAATAACAACTACAATGATATTAATGCCTGTTGTTGCTATTGGTGATAATACAGAAGGTTTATCAAAAATTGACATATATGGAACTGAGCTCAACATAGACCCTGATACTTCTTATGTAAGAATTAAAGAGTTAGGAAATGTTACAAATTGGCAAGATTGTGCATGGCAAAGTATAGATTCAACAAGGTTAGAAGTTTATATTGATAATTCTTTTATAGATGTAAATAAATCTTATGTTTTCGAACTAAAACATGGTATTCAGGTTCATACTACCACAGTATCCTTAGATGTTGTTTCGAATTTAACAGATATTGATTTGTCTACATTAATTTATACACAAACAAAAGATAATGTACCTGATAATTACATAAATGTAACAGTTGATGCTACAGGATTTATTACACACACTGTTAAAAATTCAGCCAACCCAGCAAACTTAGATGGTCAAATTCTTAAAAAAATAAAAACCCAACCAATCGCTAACTATGATGATAACTTAATACTTATAATAGATTTCAATTGGAGTTATCCAACAAAAGGTTATGAGTTTCCTGTTCAATATGATTTTATGGGATTATCTAAAGTGATTGAATATCCTGAAAACGATGTTTCTAATAATATAGTAGCAGGTGTTGGAACAGGATTCCAAAGCAATATTAATTCGAATATGAGAACAAGAATTATAGGCGGTGGATTTATTCCTAAAAGTGGAATAGGACAAGCAATAATAATCAAAAAAGGTTCAGTTTTAACAACGGTGTTAATTATGGGTGGAACTATTATTAGATATACTTCGAACGCTACTATTACTTCTGAATACGCCGTAGAATTTAATTTCGTAGGTAGGTATCTTGATCCGAAACAAGTAGGTACTTATAAGATTTCAAGCATTCAAAAATTTTAAATAATGAACAAAATAATCAGACAAAGAATTTCAAATCATCCTACATTACCTGATTTAGAACGTGATGTAGTTGTTTATCGTTGCGCAGATAATATGGATGTACAACAAATGCCTATTTCTGCAAGAATAGAGCACTTTAAAGAAGTAGATGGAGTAAGAACTCTTTTACCAGAATTTACTAGAGAGGTTAAAGATTGAATTGTCTCAAATGACTATCAGATAAAAAAAAGAGATACTAAAAACCAAATTGGTTTAGATGATGAAGGAAATGAAGTAAAAGTGAATGCTTTTGATACTTATCAAAATTTAATTGTTCAAGCGTTAGAACCTATTCTGAAACAAGGTATATTGAATGATGATACAGAAATGAAACGCTTTGATCGATGAATATTATTTTAGTCATTCTCGCAAAATTGATTTATTTAGCCGTTGAGCCTATCAATTTCATTTATGTGATTCTCGTCAAAAAGAAATTCACTTGGAAAAGACTTAACGGTTATTTCCGTGATGAAGCTCTTGCAATTGACAGATTTGGAAATTCGCAATATCGTTCAATATTTAATACGTGGTTTGTAGCTGAAAAAGGTTACAAACATGGAAACATAAACGAAACTATTTCATCAATTTTAGGGAAAAATGAGTATTTCGATACACTTACAAAAACAGGAAAATTTCTTGTTAAAATTCTAAACTTCATCGATAAAAATCATTGCGCAAAGTCAATCGACTGGGACGTTTAAACATCATTTAAAACACAATTAAAATCAATCAAATTACACTCGTAAAACATACGAGTGAGGATAAACTCATTTAAAATTTTAATATGAAAACAGGTAAAACAGGACTTGAACTCATCAAGAAATATGAAGGTTTTTATTCAAAACCTTATCTCGACCCAATTGGTATTCCAACGATTGGATATGGTGCTACTTATTATCCGAATAAAGTAAAAGTAACGATGAAGGATAAGCCATTGACGGGAAAAGAAGCATCAGAACTATTAGTACAAATGCTAAAAGTATACGAAAATCAAGTAGCATTATTAGTGACAAAACCAATCAATCAAAATCAATTTGATGCTTTAGTTTCTTTTACATATAATCTTGGAGCTACAAATTTTGGAAAATCAACATTGTTGAAGAAAATAAATGTAAACCCAAATGATCCAACAATACGTCAAGAGTTTGAAAAATGGAATCGTGCAGGAGGAATTGTATTGAATGGCTTAACAAAAAGACGTAAAGATGAAGCAGCTTTGTATTTTTCTTAGTATACTTTTTTTGCTCTTTTCATGTGCAACAAAACAAAAGACAAAAGATGTAACTGTAAAAGAAATTAAAACTGAAAAACTATCTAAAACTGATTCAATTTTAGATATAGAAACAAAATTATCAAAGGTAGAAACAGTAGAGGATTATAATCAGTTTGAAAATGTTTTTAATGCATTCTCTATTGAATATAATGGAGATCAGAAAAATGAATTAAAAATTTTAATTAAAAAAAAGAATAATGAAACAGAATTAAATATTAAAGGAAAAGGAAAAATATTATTGAATGAGAATAAGATTAAGACTGAAAATACTCATTATTATAATAGTTTTTTAGCTGTGGATTCTATACATAAATCAAAGTCAGAACAACATGAAATAAAGAAAAAAGAATCATTGATTAATTCTGTACAGAAAAAGACTGAAAAAAGTACAAAAGGCTTACAATTTGGAGTTTATTTATTCATTTTTGGTTTGATTATTTTTATTTTATTAGTCTATATTTCTATTCGATATTTTAAATCATTTAAACGATAAATAACCAAAAGCTTGAAACAAAACCTAGTTGTTTCAAGCTTTTTTGTATTTTTGAGAGATTAAAGTTTAATGATTAGTTAGAAATGAGAAAATTTACTTTATTAATTTGTCTTTTTTTAATTCAATTTTCGTTTGCACAACGCAAAGGATATTGGCAACAAAAGGTAGATTATAAAATTGATGTTGATATGAAAGAAAAATCATATCAGTATGATGGAAAAATGCAATTGAAATATACGAACAATTCAGGACAAAACTTGAATAAAGTTTATTTTCATTTGTATTTTAATGCCTTTCAACCAGGAAGTATGATGGATAATCGTTTGCAAAACATTCCAGATCCGGATAAACGAATGGCAACAAATGTCGGAACAAAAGAAAACCCAAAATATGTTAGCCGTATTTCTGAGTTAAAACCAGATCAAATCGGTTATCAAAAAGTAACTTCTCTAAAACAAGATGGGAAAGTTGTTTCTTATAAAGTAGACGGAACAATCTTAGAAGTTACATTGGCAAAACCAATCGGAGAAGGTCAAACTTCTACTTTCGATATTGTTTGGAATGCTCAAATCCCTGAACAAATTCGTCGTTCTGGACGTAATTCAAAAGATGGTGTAGAATTTTCTATGGCACAATGGTATCCAAAAATGGCAGAATTCGATCCAGAAGGTTGGCATTTAGATGAATATATTGGTCGCGAATTTTTTGCTCCGTTTGGTAATTTTGATGTTACAATCAATATTGATAAAGATTATGTTATTGGTGCTTCTGGAGAACTACAAAATCCAAATAATGTAAAAGGTTATGTGAAAAATCCAATAATTAAAGCAAAAAATGGTAAAGTTGCTTGGAATTTTAAAGCTGAAAATATTCACGATTTTGTTTGGGCTGCAGATAAAGAATTTATCGTTGAACATGCAAAATCAAAACATGGAGTAGATGTCTATTTAGTTTATCAAGATAATGATTCGTCTCCAGCTTGGAAAGAAGCAATGCCTTATGCATTAGGTTTCTTTGATTATAACTCTGAGCATTTTGGTGAATACCCTTGGAAAACATATTCTATTATTCAAGGTGGTGATGGTGGAATGGAGTACGGAACAGCAACTTTAATTGCTGGTGGTAAAAACTTACAGAGTTTAATTGGAACTATTTTTCATGAAGCGGCGCATTCTTGGTATCAACAATTATTTGGTATCAACGAAACATATAACGAATGGTTTGATGAAGGTTTTACATCGTATGTAGAACAAATGGCACATTTAAATGTTGTAGATAAATTAAAAGTAATGCCTTCTAATCCAAATCCAGATGCTTACAAAGGTTATATTGCTTTAGCGCTTTCTGGGAAAGAAGAACCAGCAAGTTTATTGGCAGATTATTACAATACAAATTATGCATATTCTTTGGAAGCTTACTATAAAGGGCAAGTTTTAGCAATTCAGTTAGGATATATTATTGGACAAGATAATTTGAACAAAACATTTTTAAGATTCTATGATGAATGGAAATTCAAACATCCTTCAGGAAACGACTTCAAACGTGTTGCGGAAGAAGTTTCTGGAATAAATCTTAAATGGTACTTCAATTTATTTATTAATACAACTCGAAAAATCGATTACGCTGTAGAAGCTGTAAACGGAAATACAATTACAATTGTTAATAAATCAGATTTTGCAATGCCAATTGATTTATTAGTAGAATATAAAGATGGTTCGAAAGAATTATTCTACATTCCTTTACGTGAAATGAGAGGAGAAAAACCTACTGAAAATTTAGTAGAATATCAAGGTGCAAAAAGAACGATTTTAGAAGACTGGTTTTGGACAAAACCGACGTACGAAGTTAAAGTTTCGAAAGAAGTTAAACAAGTTACTATCGATCCAACAAAACGTTTGGCAGATGTAAATGATAAAAATAACGTATTTACAAAATAATGTTATTAGCAGTAAATATTGGGAATACTAATCTTCGTTTTGCAGTTTTCAAAAGTGAAACGGAGATTATTACATGGACAATTAACTCGAAACCTTATCGTACAGAATATGAATTTTTCGCGAAATTCTCAAATATGTACGAACCTTTCGGGATTTCGAAAGAAGACATTACAGACATTGTAATCGGTTCGGTTGTTCCGCCACTTACAGTAAGTGTCAAAATTGCATTGCATCGCATCCATAAATTCAAACCAATGATTGTTGATCGCAATACCCCTTCAGAGATTGTTCACAGTTCTAATCAAATGGGAACAGATTTGTACGCAAATGCTGTTGCGGCTCATTATCAGAATTATGGAGGAAAAAAAATAGTAATTGATTTTGGAACAGCTTTAACCTTTCTAGGAATTAATGAAGATGGTAAAGTTCGTGGAGTAGTAATTGCTCCTGGAATTATTACTGCGTTAAATTCTTTAGTTGGAGAAACGGCTCAATTACCAACAGTAGAGCTTCGTGCTCCGGAAAGTGTTCTTGGGACAAATACCGAAGCTTGCATGCAATCAGGAATGGTGTACGGATTTTTGAGTATGGTTGAAGGAATGATAGATAGAATCAACGCAGAAGCTGGTGAAAAATCGTATGTGATTTCTACTGGTGGAGTTGGTGGAGTTTATAAATCTCTCACTGATAAAATAGATATTGATGATCGCTTACACACAATAAAAGGTCTTAAAATATTATATGAATTGAATAAAGATTCGTTTGAAAAATAAAAAAGAAACCTCTGCTAATTAGCAGAGGTTTCTTTTTAAAGAAGTTTACTTCCTTGTAAACTCAAATTTTTGATCTGATTCTTCTATCGTAAATGTTTTTTTATCTTTTGCAAAAGTCAATTCAAGTCCAGCTTCCTCGTTTATAAACTTTCCATCTCCTTGATAATCCAGAGGAAAACTTAAACTATTAAAAACTAAATTCAACTTATCATTTTCAGCTTTTAGTACAAACTCAGCATTAATTTGTTTATTTGTAAACGTACCCTCGTACTCTTTTGGATTAATTTTTTCAACAGGTCTTTCATCAGCCATATTGAATGTATTATTTTTAAGATTTGTATCAGGTAAATTTCCTTTTGGATCCAATTTAATCGTCGAAACTTCTTTTGTTGAAGGCACTTTGAATGTCCATTCCGTATTACGTTTCCAAACTTCAATTGGTAATTTTACTTCTTGAGAAGATCCATCTTTAAAATTTACTTGAACTGTTGTCGGCATTGGCAATTGTCCAAAATTCTCAATTTTCAAGATCAAGCCTTTTTTGTAATCACCATCTACATATTTTGCGCTATTAATTCCTTGATCAATCGTCCATTTATTTAAGAACCAGCCTCTCCAGAACCAAGATAATTCTTCTCCTGAGACATTCTCTATTGTACGAAAAAAATCTTCTGGAGTTGGATGTTTGTATGCCCAATATTTGATGTATTGACGTAATGCTTTGTCAAATCTTTCTTCACCTAGAATAGTCTCTCGTAAGATGGTCATTCCAGCTCCTGGTTTATAATACAGTAAAGCACCAATATTTCTTTCACGCATATTATCTGGTTGGGTTGTTACGGGTTCTAAATTCTCACTAAAGAAAAAATTACCCATTCTTTGTAAAGATTGTTTTTTGTAATATTCTCCATTGTTGAAGTTTTTTGTAGAAATATCATTGATAAAAGTATTAAAACCTTCGTCCATCCAACCATGAACACGCTCATTAGAACCAACAATCATTGGAAACCAAATATGTCCAAATTCATGATCGGTTACTCCCCAAAGACTTTCTCCTTTAGAATTCATATGACAGAAAACAATTCCTGGATATTCCATTCCACCCTCATTTCCTGCTACATTTGTCGCCGCTGGATAAGGATATTCTAACCATTGTTTCGAATAATGCTCAATAGAAGCTTTTGTATATTCTGTCGATCTTCCCCAAGCATCATTTCCATCACTCTCTACTGGATAAGCCGAAATTGCCAAAGATTTTTGACCACTTGGAAGGTTGATTTTTGCGGCATCTACGATAAATGAAGATGATGAAGCCCAAGCAAAATCGCGTGTATTCTGAATTTTAAATTTCCACGTTTTTGTTCCTTTTGCAACTTTTGTCGCTTTGTTAACCTCATCAGCAGAACGAATAATAACGGTTTTATCACTCGATTTTGCTTTGTTCCAACGGTTAACTTCTTCTTTCGAGTAAACTTCATTTTGATTCAATAATTCACCTGAACCAACCACATAATGCGTTGATGGAACCGTAATACTAGCTGTTACATCACCGTATTCTAGATAAAATTCTCCCGGGCCTAAATACGGCAAAGTGTTCCATCCCATAATGTCATCGTAAACTGCCATTCGAGGAAACCATTGCGCCATTGTAAAAATCTTTCCATTTTTAGTTGGCTCTACACCCATTCTATCCGCTCCATAGTTGGGCGAAACAAATGAATATTCAATCTTGATTTTCGTTTTTCCTCCACGAGCTTTCAAATGATTAATCAAATCAATTTGCATGCGTGTATCCGAAATCGAATACTTTGCTTCTTTTCCGTCTATTTTAACAGATTTAATTTTATAACCTCCTTCAAACTCAGAAGTTGAATCGCCATAACGGCTTCCAGAAATTGGTAATAAAGCGCTTCCACGAGATTCTTTTTTAAATAAATTTTGATCTAATTGTAACCACAAAAAATCTAAATCATCAAAACTATTGTTGGTATATGTAATTTCAGAAGTTCCTGATATTTCATTTTTTTCTTCGTTAAGACTTACATTTAGATTGTAATCAGCACGATTTTGCCAATAATTATGACCTGGTTTTCCACTCGCTGAACGAGTTTCGGTTGCATTATTCTGATAAAAAAAAGGTTTGAAAGCTTCTTGATAATTATATTTTGGTTTTTCTTGTTGACCAAAAACTGAAATGGAAAATAAACTTATTCCTAAAATTAGAGGTTTGAAATAATTTTTCTTCATGTGTGAAATTTTACAGTAATTATAAAATTACATTTATTTTTCAACTCTTTTAATAAGTTGCAATGATTATATTAATAAATACTTTTAAAGTTGTTTAACTTATTGATTATACATTTTTTTATAAAAAAAACTCATCTGAAAAAGATGAGTTTTTGATATAGAATGATTGTTTAAAATCTATTTTTTGCTTGCATAAAGAACAGGATTTAAATCTTCATCATTATACATTTTCATTTGTTTATATACTTTCATATATTTTTTTCCAGCTTCAAAATCAGCTAATAATTCTTCAATTGCAATTGATAAATCTTGATGTTGTTGATTTAAAATATCTAATTTTGCTTGGCAAGAAGCTTTATGTTCTGGTGTAGCATCTTCACGTTCTACCTCTTGTTTCATATGATAAACCTTAAGCGATAAAATAGAGAAACGGTCTACAGCCCAAGCAGGAGATTCAGTATTGTATGTAGCATCTTTTTTTACCTCAATATTTGAGTATTGTTGTAAAAACCAGCTATCCACATATTCTACCATGTCTGTACGCTCTTGATTAGATTTATCAATCCAACGTTTTAAACTTAATGCTTCAACAGGATCAATTTGTGGATCGCGGATAATATCCTCTAAATGCCACTGAACCGTATCAATCCAATTTTTTTTGTACAATAAGTGAGCGATTAAATCTTCTTCGCTATATGGATTTTCAATTTGACGATTTACATCGTCATACTTATGATAATCATTGATACTTTGATTAAAAATAGACCAAGCCTTATCTGTGAATTTCATGTTTTGTTTTTTGTTTATAAAATAAAAGCATTGTAATTGTATACGCAACTACAATGCTCTATTATTGAATTAAAATATATTTTAATTTTCTTTTTTCTCAGAAGTAGTATCTGTTGCTTCTGATTTGTTATCGTCTTTAGTTGCTTTTTTAAATTCGTTTAATCCAGAACCTAATCCTCTCATTAATTCAGGAATTTTCTTTCCTCCGAATAATAATAACACAACAAGTACGATTACGATCCATTCTTTACCTCCTAATCCCATACTGAATTGATTTTAATGCAAATATATAATTTATTTATTACATTCCTGCTACCCAAGAAGCAGGATTTTGTTTTGTTGTTCCACTCCAAATTTGGAAATTCATAACTGTTTCGCCATCTCCACTTGTATAGACAATTCCTAAAGATTGACCACGTTTTACACCATCACCTTTAGATACGCTAACACTAGATAAATTAGTATAAACAGAGAAATATGAACCATGTTTAACAAGAACAGATTTTCCATTTCCAGAAATACTCATAACAGCTTGTACAACACCTTCATAAACAGATCTTGCTTGTGCACCTCTATATGTCGAAATATCAACTCCACTATTTTGAGTTGTTATATTTGATAGAACAGGATGAGAGTTAGCTCCAAATCTACTCACAACAGTTCCTTTATCAACAGGCCAAGGCAAACGACCTTTATTAGAAGAGAACTCACCTGATAAACCTTCAGAATCTGGGCGTTCAGCAAAAGTCTCTGCAGGTTTTACAGCATCTACTTTTACAACACGTTCTTTTTCAGGAACTTTTGTGACAACTTTCTGCTCAGCTTCTATTTTAGCTTTACGCTCAGCTTCTGCTTTTGCAGCCGCAATTTTACGAGCATCTTCTTCTTTTTGAGCTTTCAAACGAGCTTCCTCTTCTGCTTTACGTTGAGCAATAATTCTTTGACGCTCAGCTTCAGCTTCACGTTCTAATTGTTCAAACTTAGTAATCTCGGTTTTCGCTGTTGAAACAAAACTTCCTTCTGGATGATGTTTTAAATAAGATTGGTATGCTTGTTTTGTATGGGCAGAACGTGCAATATTCCAAGCTTTAGCATCATTTTCAATTCTTAAAATAGCTGTACGAGCTGATTTTGAATAATCACCTTTCGGATTATCTCTTAGGTATTCGTTATAAGATGCAATTGTATTTCCTCGTTTTGCTTCGTTCCAATCTTTTAAATCTTTCTCTGCACGAATTTTCGCTTGACGAATTTCTTCTTCAATGATTGCCTTAATCTGTGCATCAATTTGGCGTTGTTGAGCTTCTTTTGCGTTAATTTCAGCTACAATAACTCCTTCGTTTTTACGAAACTCTTCTACGGCTTTTTCTTTTGTTAATCGTTCTTTTTCAAGGTTTTGACTAAATAAAGTTTGCTGAGAAAGTACTTTTTCTTTTTCGTCCTTCGCTTTTTCTTTTTTTGCTTTTTTCGTTTGAATATCAGTTTGTTTACCGATAATTTCATTTGCTTGTCCTAATTGGAAAGCCGAATATTTCTCTAAATATTTGATACGACGATATGCTTCTCCTAAACTTTTAGAAGAAAGCACAAAAAGTAATTTATTTTCGACAGATTTGTTCTTGTATGCACGAACCAAAACCTGTTTGTAGTCTTTTTTTAGTTCAACCAACTCGCGCGAAAGTTTATTAATCTCTAATTGAGTTAAATAAATTTCATCCTCGATAAAGCGTTTTTCTTTCGATAAATTGTTAACTAATTTTGTTTGTACTTGAATTTTTTTAGTCAAATTCTGCACGTAATCAACATTTAACTTCGAATTTTGCTTATTAACTTCGAGTTGTTTATTTAAGTTTATAATCTCTTTTTTAAGCTGAGCATTCTGTTTTTGTAAGTTCGCTTTATTGTATGGAACCTGCGCAAACACTGATAATGACAACGTTAAAAGTACAGTTGATAAAACAAACTTCATTATTTTATTTCTTTTTTCTTATACCCATCTGGAATTGAGAACGGTGTGTTCGTTTCCTGAAACGTAAAACTATTATATTCCAAGTCTATTTGACGCGTTTTTTTCTCTTTTATAATAATTTTAACATTTTTTGGAAATTCCTCTGCTCCAGCTTTTACCCAATTGTCGTAGGCCAAATCAACTTCCATTTTACGTTTTGGATCTTTCAAGTGCGCTTCTTTCAATCGGAAACCATTATCAAAAACATACGTTTGTATGTATTCGCCTTCTTTCGGAGAGGTTGCAATCGCTTGATTTTTATTATATGTAATCGTGTATTGATTATCTGTAAAAGAGGCTGTATAATCAATAGGATTAAGATCAACGAAAACTTTTCCTAGCATCAAATTTTGTAATTTTTGATAATCGATAAAATCAACTTTCAATAATTTATTTGCGATAGAAAAATCTCCTTCATAATATGTTCCACCTAGCTTTTCGAAAGCCGAAAAACCATCAGGCGTAATCAATGCGCGTGCACCTGTAAATCCAAATTTCGTAGCATTAACCCATATCTTTTGTCCATTTTTTACAGCAATTGTAGCATTTACATCTCCAGAAATTTCTTCTAAATCTGCCGTTACTTTCGCCTTAATCGTTAAATCTTTGAATGATGATTTTTTTGACAAGGTTTGCTGAATAATTTTTGAAGAAGCCGAAACAACTTCTGTATTATCTTTATCTACTTTTGCTACTTTCTGAGTATTACAAGCTGTTGCAAGAACTCCTAAACAAAAGGTATACGTTAATTTTTTGATCATAATTTTTTATGCTTCGTGAGATTTGAAATCCAATTCTGAGTAATCTCCTAAACTGATACTTCGCGAAACACCATAATATTTGGCATTATTTCCGATCATTGTATCTGTAAGATTTGCATTACTGATGATTGAATTTTCTTGAATCAAACTGTTATCAATATTCGAGTTTTCAACAACCGTTCCATTTCCTAATGAAACAAAAGGTCCAATTTTCGAATTTTTAATCACAACATTTTCACCAATAAAACATGGCTCAATGATTAATGAATTGTCAATTTTTGCAGAAGACGAAATAGTTTTGAAATCTTCTTTATCCAGATTCAACACACGTGTATTCGTATCAACTGTAACTGTTTTGTTACCACAATCCATCCATTCGTCCACTTTTCCAAGCGTGAATTTATCACCCGCAGCACGCATATTTTCTAAAGCATCTGTCAATTGATATTCACCTCCTTTTTGAATATCATTTTCCAATAAATATTCAATTTCTTTATATAGCTTTTGTCCATCACGGAAAAAGTAAATCCCGATAATCGCCAAATCTGAAACAAATTCTTTTGGTTTTTCAACAAAATCAGTAATAACACTGTTATCATCTAATTTCACAACGCCAAAAGCCGAAGGATTTTCTACTTGTTTTACCCAAACAACCCCATCTGATTCCATATCTAATTTGAAATCTGCACGGAATAATGTATCTGCATATGCCACAACCGTTGGTCCATCCAAAGCTTCTTTCGCCATCCAAATAGAATGTGCTGTTCCAAGAGGCTCTAATTGATGACAAATTGTTCCTTTTGCACCTAATTTTTCTGCAATTGCAATTAAATCAGCTTCAACTTCTGCTCCAAAATCACCAATTACAAAAGCAATTTCGTCAATTTTTTCTGAACAAACTTTTGCAATATCTTCTACCAAACGATGTACGATTGGTTTTCCGGCAATAGGGATTAATGGTTTTGGTGTTGTTAATGTATGAGGGCGTAAACGTGAACCACGTCCTGCCATTGGGATAATAATTTTCATTTTATTTCTAAAAATATTTTTTGTTAGATTGATATTTTATAATTGAATTAATCCTTTTTTAGATTCTTCGACAAGCTCAGAATGACAAAAAATTTTTATTGTTTTCCTGTACTTCCGAAACCTCCAGCTCCGCGTTCAGTTTCATTTAAAGCATTAGATTCTTCCCACTCAACCGTTTCGTGTTTCGCAATCACTAATTGTGCAATACGTTCACCGTCGTTGATTGTCACTGCTTCGTTAGAAACATTTGCTAAAATAACACCGATTTCTCCACGATAATCTGCATCGATTGTGCCAGGAGAATTTAAACAAGTTAAACCATATTTTAACGCCATTCCACTACGAGGACGAACTTGCGCTTCGTAACCTGCTGGTAATTCAATACTCAATCCTGTTGGAATTAATCTTCTTTCCAAAGGTTTTAATTCAATTGGCGCATCAATGTTAGCTGTTAAATCCATTCCAGCCGATAAAGCTGTTTTATATTCTGGTAAAGCGTGTTTCGAAACGTTGATAACTTTTACTTTCATCTTTATTTTCTTAGTTTTTTAAGTGTTTTTTTTTCCGCAAACGCAATAAACGCAATGTACACGATTAGAATCAGATTACCAATAATCAAATTAGAATCGAGCATATAATAATTTGTGCATGCTAAAGCAATTGCAATTCCCATGTAAAGTAGAATTTTATTCACCTTATATGGAATTGGATAAACTTTCTGTCCCCAAATGTACGAAATCACCATCATTACACCATATGCCAATAAAGTTGTCCAAGCAGAAATCATAAAACCATATTTAGGCAATAAAAAAACATTCAAAATAACTGTAATTGCGCCACCAACCAACGAAATTATAGTTCCAATACTTGTTCTATCCGTTACTTTATACCATGTTGAAAGATTATAATAAATTCCGAAAAATAAATTCGCAATCAAAATTATTGGAACAATGTCTAAAGCATTCCAATACGTAGAATTTGGAACAAATATTTTCTTAATCCAATCTATATTTGCTAAAATTCCAAGAATCACAATATTACAAATGATACTGAAAAAGAACAGAATATTTGCATACGTCTGTTTTGCATCTCCTTTTTTGGCAACTTTAAAGAAAAAAGGTTCTATTCCCATTCGATAAGCTGTTACGAAAAGCGTCATCAATGTTGCTAATTTGTAACAAGCGCCATAAGAACCCGCTGCTGCTGGATCTATTAATTGTCGTTGAACTAATTTATCGAAATTTTCATTCAAAATATAACCCAAACCAGCAATCATAATAGGATAACCATACAAAAACATTTGTTTGAAAAGTGGTTGATCAAATTTGAATTGAACATGACGTACAACGCCTATTAATAATACAAAACCTAAAATACTCGCCAATAAATTCGCTATAAAAGGATAAGAAATCGCATTATCGAAACCTAAACTTAACATAAAATCTTTCGAAACATAATACAACAAACCAATCGTCAAAACTGCTTGAAAAACATTCTGAATTACTCGAACTGCTGTATATAATATCGGTCGATTTTTAAAACGTAGAACTGCAAAAGGTATCACACAAATTGCATCAAAAAAAGCAATCCATGCAAACCATAACAAGTATTCGGGATGATCGCTATAATTTGCAAAATCTGCCAAAGGTTGTAAAAAGAGAAAAACCAAAACGAGCATTGCAGTAGAACTCATTACCATAAACCAAAAAGCTGTATTCAACACTTTTTGATACATTCCTTCTTCGGTTGCGTAGCGAAAAAAGGCTGTTTCGAAACCAAATGTTAAAATGACATTCAGAAAAGAAACCGCAGAATATAATTGAGAAAACATTGCAAAATCTGAATTATCAACTTGCTTGATAATAAAAAAATTCAATGCTAAAATAATTACCCTCGGCAATATAGAGCCAATACCGTAAATAATGGTCTCACTAAAAAGCTTTTTATACAAAGTCGTTAAAATTTTTACAAAATTGAGTTTCTTTTCGTAAAATTCAAAATACCGAAGCTACAAATTAATTAACTTTGTCTGTTCAATACATATATTATGATAGAGTTATCTAATCGTAAAGTTGGATTAATAGGGAATGGAAGCTGGGCAACTGCAATTGCAAAAATGCTTAATAAAAACCTTGAAACTTTCAACTGGTGGGTAAAAGATGAATACGTAAAAGGACATTTGGAACGAAATAGACACAATCCAAATTATTTAACTGATGTCGAATTTAAGTCAGAAAAACTTAAAATTTCAACTGATATTAATGAAGTTGTAATGAATTCGGATATTATCTTTTTGGTTGTACCATCTATTTACGTTGCCGATTGTTTGAGTAAATTAACTGTTCCATTGACAGATAAATTTGTTGTAGCATCAATAAAAGGAATTATTCCAGATCATTATCAATTAGTGGGTCAATATTTATTTGATAAATTCGACTTAAAAGAAGAACAATTAGGAATTGTAAGTGGACCTTGTCACGCAGAAGAAGTAGCTTTAGAGCGTCTTTCTTATTTAACAATTGCTGCGCAAGACGAAAACAAAGCACAGATTGTTGCTGATTGTTTAGCCTGTGATTTTATCAAAACGAAACTTTCAAACGATATTTACGGAACTGAATTTGGCGCGGTATTGAAAAATATTTACGCGATTGCAGCAGGTATTGCACATGGTTTGGGTTATGGAGATAATTTCCAAGCGGTTTTGATGAGTAACGCAATTCGAGAAATGAATCATATCCTAAAAACGGCAAGTCCTATGAAACGTAAAATTAACGAATCTGCTTACTTAGGTGATTTGTTAGTGACAGGTTATTCGTTCTTCTCACGAAATCGTATGTTCGGGAATATGATTGGAAAAGGTTATACTGTAAAATCTGCTATTTTGGAAATGAACATGGTTGCCGAAGGTTATTATGCGACAAAAGGTGTTGCAATTATGAATGAGCAATACCAAATAAAAGCACCAATTATCAACGCTGTTCATAAAATTTTATACGAAGATAAAAATCCGAAGAAAACTTTCGAAAAGTTGTCTAAAAAATTAGATTAAGATGATTAAACAAGATTTTATTTCAAAATATATTCAAGAATTAAACAAAACATTGGCTCGAATTATTTCGTTAGAAATTGGAAATGCTGATGAAGGTTTTTTGATTATTTTCAATCAAATGTTACAATCGTATTACAAAATTGATGATAATAATTTGTCGATTTTACTGGAAGCAAATGAAGAACGCGATCAATTTTTGTTGGCAGATGAATTGAAAAAGAAAAATATTTTGACGTTTATGAAAGCGATTCGTATTTATCTAAATCGAGAAGATATTGCAAAAGCAAAAGCATCTTACGAAGTCTTGAAACGCATTGAAAGCATCAATTCTGGAATTTTTCAATTTCCGACAGAAGAAGATAATTTAATTGGCCAAGAACGAAAAGTTGTGGAAGAAAAAATGAGTAATTTGTAATAAAATCTTACACTTAAAATATTTTGAAAAGCTATTGGTGTTCTAATAGCTTTTTTTGTATCTTAACACAGCTTAAACCAATTTACTATGGATAATATTATCTCACTACTATCATCATTACTTTGTTGTTTTTTACCTTTTGCCTTAATTTTTGGAATTGCTTTTTGGGCGAGTAAATCACGCGAAAAGAAACAAAATGCTTTGTTAGCGCAAGTTCCTCCAAACGCAGATTTTAAAGCAGTTTTGCGTTATAACTTTGGAAATCAACAATCAAAATTCTTGAAAATGAAAGCGTTTCAAGGAAGTGGTGTTTTATATGTTTTAGACGATCAAATACATTATATCACTACAAATAATCCCAATGATAATTTTATTTTCGATCTGAAAACTTCACAAATCAATTGGATTGGTGTTAATCTCTCAAATGGTTTGTTGGAATGGTTTCAATTAAAAAATGGAGAAAAAGATTATTATTTCAATGTTGAAACTGGCATGTTTATTTTTAATACGAATTCCAAAAAAATGAAAACAACGCAAGTTTTTAATTACTTGAAAGAAGCTCAGAAAAAATATCAATAATGCTAAAACCACTTCACGACGAAGTGGTTTTTCTATTTAATCAAAAAATCATCAACTCAAAACTTAATGATTTATTTTCCAATTTGTCCGTATCTTTGCGCAAACACAACAAAACAATGCAAATTTTAGACGGTATTAAACTAGCGAAAGAGATCAAACAAGAGATCAAGGAGCTGGTGCAGAATTACAAGGACCAAGGAGTTCGTGTACCACATTTGGGTGCAATTTTAGTAGGAAGCAATGGAGCTTCTCAAACCTATGTTGACAATAAAATCAAGGATTGTCATTTTGTAGGTTTCGAATCATCAGAATTACGTTTGCCTGATACAATTTCTCAAGAAGATTTAATTGCAGAAATTGAAAAATGGAACAATGATGATACATTGGACGGATTTATCGTACAATTACCATTGCCAAAACACATCGATCAAGAAGCAGTTATCAATGCGATTGATCCTAAGAAAGATGTAGATGGTTTTCATCCAATGAATTTCGGTAAAATGGCGTTAGAAATGGAAACATTTTTACCTGCTACTCCTTACGGAATTATGGAAATGTTAGAGCGTTACAATATTGATACAGCTGGTAAACATACAGTTGTGATTGGTCGTTCTCGCATCGTTGGTCGCCCAATGAGTATTTTGATGAGTAAAAACGGAAATCCTGGAAACAGTACGGTTACATTAACTCATTCAAAAACAAAAAATTTAGAACAATTTACAAAAGAAGCTGACATTGTGATCACTGCTTTAGGTGTTCCAGGTTTCTTAAAAGCAGATATGGTAAAAGATGGAGCGGTTATCGTTGACGTAGGAATTACACGCGTTGATGACGAAACTAATCCACGAGGATTTAGATTAGCTGGTGATGTAGATTTTGATAATGTAAAAGAAAAAGCATCGTGGATAACGCCAGTTCCAGGAGGAGTTGGACCTATGACACGTGCTATGTTATTGAAGAATACATTGTTAGCATGCAACAACAAAAAATAAAATTATGATACACATTGCATCAACAACTGCAGAAGAACAACAATTGATTCAAGAAGGGAAATTATTACCTGTGATGGAGCATTTTTACACAATTCAAGGTGAGGGAATGTATACAGGTGTGGCTTCTTATTTTATTCGATTAGGAGGTTGTGATGTTGGTTGCCATTGGTGCGATGTAAAAGACAGTTGGGATGCTGAAAAGCATCCCTTAACTAATGTGGATGTATTGGTAGATTTGGCAACTTCTCAAGCCAAAACAATCATCATTACTGGAGGAGAACCTTTGATGTGGGATTTGACTTATTTAACAAAAAAACTACACGAAAAAGGTGCAAGAATCCATATTGAAACTTCGGGTGCTTATCCGTTAAGTGGAGAAATTGATTGGGTTTGTCTTTCTCCCAAAAAATTAATGTTGCCGTTAGACGAAGTTTGCGAAGCTGCAAATGAATTGAAGTGTATTGTGTTCAATAATCACGATTTTCAATTTGCTGAAGAACAAGCCGCTCGTGTTGGAAAAGATTGTACACTTTTCTTACAAACAGAATGGAGCAAACGCGACAAAAATCTTCCATTGATTGTGGAATATGTAAAAGAAAATCCGAAATGGCGTTACTCTTTACAAACACACAAATATTTGGATATTCCTTAGGAATTTATCTGTTTAAAATCAGTTCTATTTAGACTGAGTAAACTTTTTTAAGTAACTGAATTTCATTATTTTTATATCAAACAAAAAATTGAATGATGAAAAAAATAGTTTTGATGAGTTTTGCAGCGATTTTGGTGATGAGCTGTGGAGATTCTAAAAAAGAGGAATCTACTCAACCTGAAATTGATTATAGTACAGCTCCAAAAGAAGATTCTGAGGCTTCTACATCAGCACCTGCAACAAATAATCATATTGTCTTGAAAGCTGGTGATGATATGCGCTATGATAAATCTGAATTTACAGTAAAAGCTGGTGAAGAAGTTACCTTAATTCTAATGAATGCTGGTGAAATGTCAAAAGAAGGAATGGGACATAACTTTATTTTATTAAAACCAGGTTCTGATGCTTCTGCTTTTGCGAATACAGCTGCTTCAGCTAAGGCGACAGATTATATTCCGACTGAATTACAATCAGAAATTATTGCACACACAAAATTGTTAGGAGGTAAAGAGAATGATCAAATCAAATTTACCTTAGAAGAAGGTACGTACGACTTTTTGTGCTCTTTCCCTGGACATTTTGCAACAATGAATGGAAAAATAAAAGCTGTTAAATAAAATAAATAATTATTCTTCTGTCAAATTTATTTTTGGCATAAATATTGAAATATACATTAGCGTATAAGATTTAGTAGAGTAAATTTTGTCCTCATGTGTTAATTTTAAGCCTGTTTTTATAACAGGCTTTTTTTTGTAATAATTTGAAATTTAATAATTTAACAGTTTTTATTCTTTTTTTTTTGTGATTATAGTTTTAACTTGTTCATTAACAACAAAAAATTACTATTATGGCAAGAAATGTTTCTCATCAAATTGTAGAATTATTAGAAAAAGCAAATATTAAACGTGTGTATGCTGTTACTGGAGATAGCTTAAACTTTTTTAATATAGCTGTCAAGCAATCCGATAATATAGATTGGGTTCATGTACGTCATGAAGAAGTTGGAGCATATGCAGCGACCGCAGAATCTGAATTAGATGGAATAGGCTGTTGTGCTGGAAGTTCTGGTCCAGGTCACGTTCATTTAATCAATGGAGTTTATGAAGCTCATAAATCTCGAACACCTTTACTTGTTATAGCATCTACTATTCCAACAATTGAATTTGGAACAGATTATTTTCAAGAAACTAATACTATAAAGCTTTTTGATGATTGTAGCTGTTATAATCAAATTATTACTCGTCCAGAGCAAGTTCAACGTATTGTTCAAACAGCTATACAACATGCTATTTCAAAAAAAGATGTTGCCGTTATTGGACTTCCTGGAGATATTGCAGAAATGGATGCTATTGAAGAGGCTTATACTAACACTTTCTTTTTCAATAATCCTATTATTATTCCAAATCAAACTGAATTAGATCTAGCTTCTCAACTTATTAATAAAGCTAAACGAGTAACTTTATTTTGTGGAATCGGAGCTTCTGAAGCAAATCAAGAAATTATTGAATTTTCTAAAAAATTAAATGCACCTGTTGGGTATTCTTTTAAAGGAAAAATGAGCATACAACCAAATAACCCAAATGAAGTAGGAATGACAGGGCTATTAGGTCAACCTTCTGCTTACCATGCAATGCACAAAGCAGATTTGATTATTTTAATTGGTACGGATTTTCCTTATAAGGATTTTATTCCAACTGATAAAAAAATTATCCAGATTGATTCAGAAGGGTCTAAGATAGGAAGACGAGCAAAAGTTGATTTAGGCTTAATTGGAAATGCAAAAGAAACTATACAAGAATTATTAAGATTAGTCGAGACAAAAGAAAATAGAGATTTTCTTGATAGTCAATTAGAATTGTACAAAAAAGTATTAGAAAACAAATTAACATATGTACATGACAAAGGGTCTAATAATGCTATACAACCTGAGTACACAGCATATTTACTTGATGAATTAGCAACAAAAGATGCCATTTTTACAGTTGATACAGGAATGTGTTGTGTTTGGGGAGCTCGTTATATTACAGGAACTGGAGAACGTAAGATGTTGGGTTCGTTTAATCATGGATCTATGGCTAACGCAATGCCTCAGGCCATTGGTGCGCAGATGGTTTATCCAGAAAAACAAGTTATTGCAATGTGTGGAGATGGAGGGATTTCGATGTTATTGGGTGATTTAGCAACAATTAAACAATATAATTTACCTATCAAAATAATTGTTTTTAATAATCGAACACTAGGAATGGTAAAATTAGAGATGGAAGTTGCAGGTCTACCAGATAATGAAACAGATATGGAAAATCCTGATTTTGCTTTAATAGGAAAAGCAATGGGGATAGAAAGTGAAGCAATTAGAAATCCTGATGATTTGCCTGAAGCAATAGGAAGGGCTTTTGCACATAAAGGACCTTATTTATTAAATGTTTTCACGAATCCAAATGCCTTAGCAATGCCCCCAAAAATAGATTTTAATCAAATGATAGGAATGACAAAATCCATGGCTAAATTAATGTTAGGAGGAAAAATGGATGAAGTAATGGATACGATAAAATCAAATTACAAACATCTTAAAGATTTATAATTATGAGTTCGACTTCCATTACACAATCCAGTAAGAAACTCTTTATCATAGCTTGGTCTTTAGGATTAATCTTCTACTTTATTGATTATGCTACTCGTTCTGCTCCATCATTAATGATAAAGGATTTAGTAGAAAACTTTGCTGTCTCTAATGAAAATGTGGTATCCTTAGTAGGAACTTATTATTATACTTATGCGATTTGTGCATTAATTGCAGGGATTTGTTTAGATAAATTTGGAGCTAAATATTCCATGTGTGCTGGGTGTTTTATACTAGGAATTGGATGTCTTCTATTTATTATTTCTTCTGAATTTGTTGGACTAACAGGGAGATTATTACAAGGAGCTGGTAGTGCATTTGCCTTTCCTGGTTGTGTATATTTAGCTACAAAAGGTTTTTCTGCAAAATCATTAGCTACTGCTATTGGTTTTACGCAGTGTATTGGAATGTTAGGTGGTGCAGCAGGACAATTTGTTGTTGAACCAATGTTAGCAAATGGTTTAAGTTATAAAGCTTTTTGGATAAGTGCTGGTATTTTATGTGTAATTCCTGCAATTGCAATGTTAATTATTACTCCAAAAGCTTCGGTAGAAGAAATCGAAAAAAGTAAAAAGACTTCTTTTATTGAACCTTTTAAAATAATTTTTAGTAATAAAGATTCATGGCTTTCTGGAGCTATTTCAGGATTATTATTTATTCCAACAACAATATTTGCGATGACCTGGGCAGTTCCATTCTTTAAATTAGACTTAGGATTTGATGCACATACTGCTGCTATAACTGCCGCTATGGCATCCTTAGGTTGGGTTTTGGTTGTCCTTTAATGGGATATTTAACAGATAGAATAGAAGAGAGAAAGCCTATTATTTTAATAGGTTGTATTGGGATGATTATAATGTTGCTTCAATTAATCTATTTTTCTGATTTAATGAATCCAAAAATTACTTTATTTGTTTTTGGTGTATTTTCTGGAGTAGCAATGATTCCTTATTCAATCATAAAAGAAGCAAATCCTGATTATGTAAAAGGCTCAGCAACTGGAGTTCAAAACTTTTTAACTTTTGGTGTAACTTCTTTCATAAGCCCTATATTTGCTAAAATGTATGGTAATAAAATCACAATCGTTACAGATAAATTAGGACATTTTCATGATGCTATTTGGTTCTGGATAATTGGAATATTTATTGCAATTATTCTCACAGTATTAGTAAAAGAAACTGGTCATAAAACAAAAAGCTCTGCTAATTAGCAGAGCTTTTTTTATTTTCAATAAATTTTCTTAAATTTTGTAACCTTTTTAGAAACCTTGAGTCTATTAAATAAGAAAGCAATTAACACACGTGAAATTATTTGTATTAAATCGAAAAAGTAAAGAAGAAATTTTAGTCGAACGGCTAAAAAAGAACGATGCTTTGGCGCAAAAAGAACTCTACGAACAAAACTCGAAAAAAATGTTGAGTATTTGTAGAAGTTATATAGAAGACATGCATTATGCAGAAGACTGTATGATTAATGGTTTTTGTAAAGTTTTTAATCATATTCAAAAGTTTCAAAGTAAAGGAAGTTTTGAAGGTTGGATGCGTCGTATAATGGTAAATGAATGTTTAACATTTTTGCGTGCAAATAAAACACTTATTTATGTAGATGATGTAAGAGTTGCGAACTATGATGAGGTAGATGATGAAATAGAGGAAACGTGGTTAAATTTTAATGTGCAAGAAGTATTAGATCAACTTTCAGAACCTTATAGATTGGTATTTAATCTTCATATTCTCGAAGATTATTCGCACCAAGAAATTGCAGAAATGCTTAATATTTCGGTATCAACAAGCAAAACACAATTGTTTCGTGCAAAAGCAAAACTGAAAGAGATTGTTCTAAGTAAAAAGAAAATGACAAATGAAAAACAACGATAAAATATCAAACTATATAAAAGGAGATTTGGAAAATCGTGAACTAAATCCTTCTCATGATGCTTGGGATAGAATTCAGGCTCGTATGGATGTCGCTCCAGCACCTCGAAAATCTAATTTCAAATGGTGGTTGTCGGTTGCTGCAGTCGCTTTATTCACTATTTCTACATCAGTTTATCTATTGATGATGAATCAATCTATAAATGATGATCCAAAAGAATTTGTTAATCATCAAGAAGAGAATAATTTTCAACAGATTCAATCAGATTCTAATACAATTCATTCTTCAGAATCAATTTTAGCAAATAATGAAAAAGTTGATTCTTCTAAAAAAGAAGTTGAGATTCCACGAGAAGATGAGAAAAAGCCACTAAAACATGGTAAAGTACAAGTTGCTATCAATGAAGAGTCGCAACAGGTTGAAATGACTTTTCCGACAAAGAAAGAAGTTAGTCAAGTAAAGAAAGAAGATTTGAAAGTTGAAGCTCAACAAAAGAAAAATCTAGCAGCAAATACTGCAACTGATTCTATAAAGAATAATAAAAAGAAAAAGAATTTTGTAGATCCAAATATGTTATTGTATTCTATAGAAAATAAAGAAAATCTAAAAGAGTCTAATCAATCACGAGTGGTTTCTATAGGCTTCAAATAATCATTCAAATTAATTAAATAACAAGATTATGATAAAAAAACTTATCGTAGCAGGATTATTATGTCTATCGGCTACATCTATATACGCTCAGAAATTTACATTTGATTTGAATGATAAAAATGATGAGAAAATTAGTCCAATAGTAAAAGATCGTATTAGTGAATTTACTTTAGTCATTCGCCAAATTGTTCAAGAAGAAAAGTCTGCAATGGAAAAGAAAATTGCAGCTATAGACAAAGAGTTAGCGGAAGGTAAATTAAATGCTTCGGAAGCAACAGCAAAGAAAGAAGCTATTGCAAGTGTATATTCAGGAACTATTAATGATCGTATTCAAGAGGTTAATTTCAATTTAGATGATATTATTAAGCAGCAAGTTGCTTTTTCTATAATGAATGGAGAAGATCCAATAACACCAAAAACGAAACAAGATGTAACGAAACGTTATAGAATTGTTAATCAGATTAATGGGTACGGGTCTTTTGGTTACATGGCATTCACAGGAAAAAAAGATGAAGAATTAAACAAACACGAAAAATTCTCAAGTAATCTTACAGCTGGTTTAATTTATGAAAGACAATTATCATTAACGAGCCCCTTAAATTTTTTAGCAGGAGGTTTATTTTCATGGAGAACATATCGTATTGATGATGATATGCGTTTTAATCGTGATGAAAATGGAAATGTCGGTTTAGTAAAAAATGAAAAGTCATTAGATAAATCAAAATTGCGTTCTGCATATTTTATGGTTCCTGTAGGGTTTAAATATAATTTTTCTAAAGTGAAAAATATAACAGAAGATTTCGCTTATCGTCCGCAAGGAAAACATTATGTAGCAGCTTACTTATATGGAGGAACCTTATTGTCTTCTAATAATATCTATAAAGGAGATGGAGTTCGTAATAAAGAACGTGGAAACTATAATGTAAATAATTTTATCTACGGAGCTGAAATAACAATTGGTTTAGGATTAGTAGATGTATTTGTAAGAAAAGATTTTAATAACTATTTTAAAGATAATACGTTCGATAATCGTAAAATGCTTCAGTTTGGCATAAATCTTGGTTTATAATAAACAACTTAAACATAGTTTTATAACATAACATTTTTATATAATTAGCCTCAGTTTTTTCTGAGGTTTTTTATTTGTAAAAAAATAGAAATCAAAACTCAAAAAAATGTAAATTAGTAAAAACCAAAAACAATGATAAAATCAAAACTTAGTTGGCAAACAATCATTCCAATTATCATTTTTTTAATTTTAATGATAATCAACTTTATGTTTGTTAAAACATTTTGGTTTGGAGGAAGTTTTTGGATTGAGGAACCTTTTTTACGAATTGGGATTTTTATGGTTTCATTATTAGTATCTATGTCCATTTTATATGATTTAACGTTTAACTTAACTTTATTTAAGTTGAAAGAAGAAACTTTTGAAATTAGAACAATTTTTAAAAAAGATGAAATTCCATATCGTGCGATTTATTATTTATACGAAGAAGAGGATATTTTACGTCTCAAAAGAAATCAAATTTTAACTATTCAAACCAAAAAATCAAAATTTAGATTACGTAGTTTTTTTGATTCGAATTATGATGAGGTAAAAAATAAATTGACCGAAAAAGCTGAACAATTTGTAAATTTATTGGCTTAATAACTAAAAAAACGTCGCTTATAGAGCGACGTTTTTTTTAGTTATTACTATTATTTTTTAAGTAAATCAAAACATTCTGTATCAAAACTAATATTGCAAGTGAAGTAAAAAACATAAAGCCAACATAAATAGCAACTTGTTTATCTTGACCAATTTTAATAAAAATAAAATAAGCTAGTAAAGTTCCCATAACTTGCATCAAAACTGCTCGCCAAGCAATCTTTTTAACAATAGCTAAATCTTTTGTTCTAAATCCAGCAATTCCTTGATAAATCGTTGGAAATATCAACATAATGAATGCGATTATTTTTAGAGGTGTATCCATTTATATTTTTATTTCTTTTTGCATTTGTTCCACTACTTCATAAGTCGCAGGGCAAATTAATGTATTCTTTAAGGTTAAATGATTGATTTGATAAAATTTTTTGCGATCAGTATGTGGATATTCTCGACAAGCTTTTGGACGATCTTCATAAACCAAACAATAATTTTCGTTATTTAAAAAAGGACAAGGCAACTGTTGTAAAACGTAATCATTGTCCTCATCAATTCGTAAATATTTATCAATAAACTGACTTGGCTTGATGCGAAAAACATGCGCTAAACGTTCAATATCTTTTTGTGTAAAAAGCGGACCAGTTGTTTTGCAACAATTCGCACAAGAAAGGCAATCAATACGATTGAAAACATCTTCGTGAATTTCTTCCATTTTTTGATCCAAGTTTTTAGGAGGTTTCTTCTTCAACTTCTCTAAAAACTTCTTGTGCTCACGTTGTTTTTCTTTCGCTTTCGCAAAATATTCTTCTAAATCCACTATTTGTCTTTTCTAATCTCTTCAATATTTGTTACATTTCGAAGTTTGCAAAACTCTTCAATTACATTGTGATGAGAAACCGTTTTATCTTTGAAATAGTTTACAAAATATTTCTTTTCTTCTTCAGTTGCTTCTAATTGATTCAAGATATTCATCAAGTGCATTTTCATATGTCCTTTCTGAATACCTGTTGTGACCAAAGAACGTAATGCACCAAAGTTTTGTGCTAATCCTGCAACAGCAACAAATCCCATTAATTCTTTTGCATTTGGTTTTCCAAGAATTCCCATCGCTAATTTTACTAATGGATGCAAAGCTGTCAATCCTCCAATTGTTCCAAGCGCAGTTGGTAAATCAATCCAAAAACGGAAAATTCCATCTTTTACTTCGCAATGTGTTAATGAAGAATATTGACCATCTTTCGCGGCATACGTATGCGCACAAGCCTCTACAGCACGGAAATCGTTCCCTGTAGCAATTACAACAGCATCAATTCCGTTCATAATTCCTTTGTTGTGTGTTGTTGCACGATAAGGCTCTATTTCTGCAATTCGAACAGCGCGAGAAAACTTCTCCACAAACTCTTCTGATGTTACATTTCCTTCTGCTAATTGCTCAACTGGACAAGAAACTTCTGCACGAACAATACAATCTGGCGTATAATTCGATAAAATACACATCACGATTTGAACTGAATCTTTTTCATCATCAGTAAAAGTTGAGTTAGCTTCTATTTCGTTTCGTAATGTTTTGGCGAATTGCTCTAAACAAGAATTGATAAAGTTTGCGCCCATCGAATCCATCGTTTCGAAAGAAGCTTTTATTTGATAATAGTTTTCTAAATCAGCTGTTTTATCAATTAATTCTAAAGCCAAAATTCCACCACCACGCGCACGCATGTTTTTTGTGATATCATTTGTCGTTTCGATTAATTGATTTTTAATCGTTGTTTCAAAAGCATTTTGCAACTTTTCTTTGTCACCTTCGTACATAAAATGAACGTGACCTAATTTTGTTGTAGATAAAATAGTTGTTTTGAAACCACCACGTGTTTGCCAAAACTTCGCAGCCTTAGAAGCCGCAGCAACAACAGACGACTCTTCAACTGCCATTGGAATAGCGTATAATTCGTCGTTGATTAAAAAGTTTGGCGCTAAACCAAACGGCATATAGAAATTAGAAACTGTATTTTCTGAAAATTCGTCGTGCAGTTTTTGTAAATCTGCATCATCATTCCAATATTGTTTCAATACTTTGATGGCAGATTCATCTCCATTTAAATATTCATTGACAACCCATTCAATTTTTCCTTCTTTCGATAATTTCGAAAAACCTTCTACTGCTTGATGCTTCATATTGGATATTTTTTTATAAGACAAAATTACAAACGTTTTGATTGATAGAATGTATAAAAATACTTAAAACTTTTTGTACATCTTCTATTTATGTTCATTATTCGGTTAAATGATATTTCTAAAAAATATAATTGATTATATTTGATAGTTTGAACTCACATTTTAGGTAAAACTATGAAAAAAATTATTTTAAGTTTAGCTGTCTTAGTAATGGGCGCTTATTCTTATGCACAACAAATAACCATTGAAGGAATATATGGCGGAAAATACCGCGAAAATTCATTGTACGGTGTTAACTCATTAAACGATGGAGAAAATTATACAATCTTGACGAAAGATGGATTGGTTAAACGTTCGTACGAATCGACATTAAAAAAAGGTCAGACTTCTGATATTGTTGTCGTTCCTGGAAAGTTTGAAGGATATGAATTTAGTTCTGATGAGCGTTACGTTTTATTACAAACTAATTCGCACCAAATTTATCGCCATTCGTTTACAGCAAAGTTTGAAGTGTATGATACGCAAACAAAATCGAAAGTATTGTTATTTGATGGAAAAGGAATTCAAGAACCTTTGTTTTCGCCGGATGCGTCTAAAGTAGCTTTTGCTTTTGAGAATAATTTATACATTCAAGATTTAAAATCGAATAAAGTAACACAAGTTACAACGGATGGTAAAAAGAATAATATCATTAACGGGATTAACGATTGGGTTTACGAAGAAGAGTTTGGTTTCGTAAGAAATTTTGATTGGAATGCCGACGGAACATCTTTGGCTTATGTTCGTTTTGACGAATCGAAAGTGAAAGAAATTAATATTCCGATTTACCACAATAATCTTTATCCACAAGAATTACGTTACAAATATCCAAAGGCAGGACAAGACAATTCGGAAGTTTCGTTACATGTTTTTGATACGAAGAATAACTCAACTGCAAATGTTAATTTAGGCGGAGTTCAGAATTATTACATTCCGAAAATTAAGTTCTCTACAAAAGCGAATTTATTAACGGTTGTAACGTCTAACCGTCACCAAAATAATGTAGATGTTTCATTTTATGATATCAACACGAAAAAAGTAAATAAATTATTTACTGAAACAAATAAAGCGTGGATTGAAACGGATAATTTAACGTTAGAATTTTTAGCAGATAATTCGTTCTTATGGACTTCTGAGCGCGATGGAAATAACCATATTTACCATTATGCAGATAGCGGAAAGTTAATCAATCAAGTGACGAAAGGAGATTGGGAAGTAACGAATTACTATGGATATAATCCTGGAAATAAAACACTTTATTATCAATCTAACTCAAATAACGGAAAACGTATTTCGACAGAAAGACAAATTTCTTCAGTTAGTTTAGATGGTAAGAAAACTACGATGTTAACGAAAAATAGTGGAACAAATTCGGCTGCTTTCAGTAAGAATTTTTCATATTTCATTAATACTTTTTCTAATACAACGACTCCAAAAACAATTAGTTTAGTAGAATCTAAATCTGGAAAAGATTTGGGTGTTATCGTTGACAATACTTCTTTAAAAGATAAATTGAATACAGATAATATTGGGACAAAAGAATTATTTGTGTTGAAAACTGCTGCAGGAAATGAATTGAATGCCTATGTTATCAAACCAAAAAACTTTGATCCAACTAAAAAATATCCAGTATTGATGTATCAATATTCTGGACCAGGTTCTCAGAATGTAAACAATGCTTATTTCAATTCGAATGATTATTGGCACATGATGTTAGCACAAGAAGGTTATATTGTTTTCTGTGTTGATGGTCGTGGAACGGGATACAAAGGAGAAGCTTTCAAGAAACAAACATATTTGCAATTAGGAAAATATGAAGTAGAAGATCAAATAGCTGCGGCAAAAGAGATTGGTAACTTACCTTATGTAGACAAATCTCGTATCGGAATTTGGGGTTGGTCTTATGGAGGTTTCATGTCTTCGAATGTTTTATTTAAAGGTGCGGATGTGTTCAAAGCAGCAATTGCTGTTGCTCCTGTAACAAATTGGCGTTATTATGATTCTGTTTATACAGAGCGTTTTATGCGTACTCCAGAAGAAAATGCAGCTGGTTATGACGATAATTCACCAATTAATTATGCAAATGAGTTGAAAGGTAATTTCTTATTAATTTCTGGTTCTGCTGATGATAATGTACATCCACAAAATACATTTGAATTGTCGGAAGCATTAGTACAAGCAAACAAAGATTTTGATATGGCAATCTATACCGACAAAGATCACGGAATTTATGGTGGTAATACTCGTATTCAGCTTTACCGTAAAATGACAAATTTTATCAAGAAGAATTTGTAAGAAAAAAGCTTTATTTATTAGAATAAGCCAATGATTGGAATAAATAGTCATTCAAATTGACAAAAATCATGCATTAAACAAAAAAAACCTCGACATTGTCAGAGGTTTTTTTTATTTTCGTTGATTGCTAATAAAATCTAAATGATATATTAGCGCTTAGTTAAAGAAATTATGAGTAAAGAATTAACTTTAGAGGAAATTCAGAATTTTAAAGGAAAGTATCCAAAACAAATATGGAGTCTTTTCTTTTCTGAAATGTGGGAGAGATTTTGCTTCTACGGAATGCGAGGAATGTTAGTATTCTTCATGATTGATCAATTGAAATTTGAAGAAGCTCAGTCTCAATTACAATACGCCGCAATTCAGGCTTTTGTATATGCTTTTACATTTGTAGGAGGTTTATTTGCCGATAAAATTTTAGGATTTAGGAAGTCATTATTTTGGGGAGGATCCTTAATGATTTTAGGAAGTATACTTTTAGCAACAGATCCGCACTCATTATTTTTCTTAGGAATGTCTTTTACTGTAGTAGGTACAGGCTTTTTCAAACCAAATATTTCTACAATGGTTGGAGAGTTATACAAAAAAGGCGACGAAAGAACAGACGCTGGTTTCTCACTTTTCTACGCAGGAATTAACTTAGGAGCTTTCCTTGGAGGATACATCTGTATAGCAATTGGTAAAGGGCATTTGTTTACAGATTTTATTGATGTAGCACACAGATGGAATGTTGCATTTGGTTTAGCTGCTTTTGTAATGTTAATCAGTTTAGTAAATTTCTTTTTTACAGAAAGACATTTAGGTCCAATTGGTTTACAACCTCGTAAAATATTGCCTTCAGGTGAAACGGAAAGAATGCCTTTATGGAAAGAGATAGCTGTTTATGTATGTACACTTCTATCTATTCCATTAATTATGGCAATGGTAAAAAATACTGATTATACTGATTATTTTATGTATACAGTAGGACCAATAACGTTGTTATATTTGTTTTATGAAATGACAAAAGTAACAGCGAATGAACGTAAAAAATTATATGCAGCATTAATTTTTATTTTATTTTCTATTTTATTCTGGGGAATTTATGAACAAGCTGGAGGATCATTAAGTATTTATGCTGCTAAAAACTTAGATTCTAATTTACTAGGTGTTCATTTAGATCCGAATGGAGTAAACAATTCTGGAGGAGCATTCTTCATTATTTTAATAGCTCCTTTATTAGGATTATTATGGTTATGGTTAGCTAAGAGAAAGATTGAACCAAATACAGTTGTAAAGTTTGGTTTAGGATTTATTCTTTTAGGATTAGGATATTATGTATTATTTGCAACAAAATTCTTCGCTAATGCAGAAGGTATTACTTCATTAAATTTCTTTACATTAGCATTATTAGTAATCACATTTGGAGAGTTATGTTTATCACCAATTGGATTATCAATTATGACAAAACTTTCTACACATAACTTACAAGGAATGATGATGGGAATGTGGTTCTTAGCTTCTGCCTATGGACAATATGTTGCAGGAATGATAGGGGCAGGAATGTCAAACTCTACAAATGAAAATGCGAGCAACTTAGAACGTCTTTTTTCTTATGCAGAAGGTTACAAAGAAATTGCTTTATATGCTGTTGTAGCAGGAGTCATTTTAATATTAGTATCACCATTAATTCGTAAATTAATGCAAGACGTAAAATAACTTTTAAGATATACATTTAACAAATAAACATGAGTTCGAAATCGGAAAATTTCTTTGATTCAAAAGTACTTGGGCATCCGTCAGGGTTGTTCGTGCTTTTCTTTACAGAGATGTGGGAGCGTTTTTCATTCTACGGAATGCGCGTTTTATTAATTCAGTTTTTAACAGCTGCAGTTATTGGTTTAAATCCAGGTTGGGAATGGTCTATAGAAAAAGCAACCGCTTTGTATGGGACATACGCAATGTTATTATACATTACACCTATCTTTGGAGGAATTATTGCCGATAAATATATAGGTTATAGATGGGCAGTGGTAGTTGGTGCGATTATTATGACATTAGGTCACGCATTTATGGCTTTTGATACACCTATCTTTTTATATTTAGGATTAGCGTGTTTGGTTATTGGAACAGGATTCTTTAAACCAAATATGACATCTATCTTATCAGAAATGTACAAAGACTTTCCTGAGAAAAAAGATGGTGCTTATACAATTTTCTACATGGGAGTTAACGCTGGTGCATTCTTCGGAATGATGTTGTGTGGATTTTTAGCAGAAAAAGTAGGATGGCACTGGGGATTCGGTTTAGCAGGAATCTTCATGTTATTAGGTACATTACAATTCTGGTTAGCAAAACCATTATTTGGGCATATTGGTGAGGTTCCATCAAAAACAGGAAATCAAATTACTGCAGATGATGAAACACCTAAATACGAACCAGGAGAAAAACCAAATCCTTTCACATTATTAGATCAAGTGTTGATCGTTATTATGACACTTTTAGGATTAGGTTACGCGTTCAATGATCCTTTAAATGCAATTGGAGGAATTAACTTATTTCCATTCTCTATCGGAGGATTATCTGGACAAAATGTAGTTATTTTAGTTGCATTATTCTTATTCTTCTTTGTAGTAATTCGTCGTTTAGCAAATTACACAAAAGTGGTTCGTGATCGTATGATTGCGGTAATTATTTTCGCATTCTTTGTTATTTTCTTCTGGATGTCTTTCGAGCAAGGAGCTACATCATTGGTAATCTTTGCGCGTGATAATACAGAACGTAACTTAATTGGAGGAGCTGCAATGGCATTCAATGTTTTCAATACTTTATTAACAGTTGTTCCATTATTGTTCATCTCGTATGTATTGATTTTATTAGCAAAACAAACATTTAAAAAAGCGGCTTTATCTAATGTCGTTTTAGCGTTTACGTTTTTAGGAATTTGGGCTGCTGCAATTTGGATGTTAAATTATAACTGGACTTCTCACTCTTACGATGTTTCTTACCAAGCAATTGAAACGGCTAAATTAGACGATGCTGGTAAGCAAATTATCAACGAAGAAGGTCAACCTGTTTTTGATAAAACTCCAGTTACAGCCTCTTATTTAGCAAATTCTACAGATAAAATTGTAACTGAAACAATTAATTTAGCTTCTCAAGATGCTTTAACTAAAGGAAGTGAAATCAATATTCATAAAGAAGGAGATAAATTTGTATTAGTTTCTTCTGAAAATTTAGTGAAATTAGATGCTGAATATAAAAATCAAAATAAACCATCTGAAATTGTTCCTGCGAAAGTAGCAGAGATTAAAGATTCTCAAGTAGAAATAACAGTTTCTTGGTTTTCTACATTAAACTCTTTCTTCATTATTGCATTAGCTTCTTTAGTTTCTCGTGTTTGGGATTCTAAATACAACCCGTCAGCTTCTGTAAAATATGGTTTAGGATTAATCATTATGGCAATTGGATTCGGATTCTTAGCTTTCGGTTCTTACGGAATTTCAGAAGGCGTTCGCGTTTCTATCATCTGGTTAGTTTTAGCTTACTTATTCCACACATTGGGCGAGCTCTGTTTATCTCCAGTTGGACTTTCGTACGTATCGAAATTAGTTCCAGCTCGTATGATTGCATTTATGTTCGGAATGTGGTACCTTGCAATTGCAATTGGTAACAAATTGGCAGCCATTTTAGGAGGTCAAATCGAAAATATTACAAAAGAATATTCGTTATCAACTTTCTTCTTAATCTTTACAATTGTACCAATTGTAGCAGGTTTAATCGTTATGGCATTAAATCCAGTAATGAAGAAATTGATGCACGGAGTTAAATAATAAAGATTGAAATTTATGAAATCAAGCTTAGCAATCGCTGCCCTAATTTTATCATCATTTCTTTTCGGACAAGAAATTAAATGGTTGTCATTAGACGAAGCAACAAAAGAAATAAAAGCACATCCAGAAAAACCAGTATTGATTAATTTTTATACAACTTGGTGTGGATTCTGTAAGCGTTTAGATAAAGAAACCTTTGCAGATAATAAAGTAGCAGATTATGTAAACAAAAATTACATTGCGGTAAAATTTGATGCTGAAACAAAGGATATGGTAAAATTTATGGGAATTCAGTACACATATATTGTGCCTGCTAAAGCAAATTACATGGCGTATGCCTTTACAAACGGACAATTGAGTTATCCTGCAACTGTTTTGATGAACGGAAAAGGAGATGTTAACAAAATTGTTTTGGGTTATCGTAGTTCAACAGATTTCATAAACGATATCAAAATTTAATTAAGAAATAACCTTGTTGAGAGGTTTTCCATAAAACAGAATCCGAACTCGTTTCGAGTTCTGTAAGAATAGAAGGGTAGTTGCTGGCATCAGCAATTACCCTTTTTAAATTTTCATTATTTTCGAAAGGATAAAGCTTTGATTGATGAATTAACACATAAAAAGGAAGTGCTGAACCTTCTTCATTTAATAAGAGTTTAAATGACTTCGTTTCAATAGTATTTGGATGTTTGATAAAATGTTGATGTTTAAAGTTTGAATCATAAGAATAGAAACAAACATCTTTAATTCGCTCATGGATTTTATATGGTTTAATAGTGAAATTATATGTTTTCTCATCCAAAGGATTTTCGCTAAAAATGCTTAAACTTCGCTGATTTCTTATTCCGATAATACTATTCTTATATTGATTAAAAACGATTAATTCATTCGAATGGTTGAGTTGATAAACTTGGTAAAATCGCTCCGCTTGAATTAGAAATAAAGAAATTAGACAAACAAATAATGCTAGTTTAGATTTTTTTAGAAATAATGGTTTCAATGCATATAAAATAACGCCAATCAAAATCGCGGTAAATAAACTGATGTAAACATCTTTCGCAATAAACTTGAAACTTGCTAACCAATAAATATATTGATTTGAATAATAGATAAAATGATTGAAAATCCATGTATAGATTGGAATATTAAGATCAAAAATGATGAGAAGGATACTAATTATTCCACCACAAATCATCAAAAAAGAAGCTGGAATCAAAACTAAATTTCCGAATAAAAACAAACCCGAAAATTGATTAAAATACAAGACCGAAATTGGTAAAGTTCCCAGTTGTGCAGATAAACTTGTTTCAATCATAATCTTTATTTTCTTCAGAAAACTATTTTTAACCTTCCAATAATGCTCGAAAATTGGATTGAGCCAAACAATGAAAAAGACCGCCGAAAAACTTAGTTGAAAGCCAACATCAAACAAATAATTGGGTTGAAAAACTAGAATGATAAAAGCAGAAAGCGAAAGTGTATGGAAAATATTTTTTGGACGATTGAGTAATTCACTGATATAATAAATGGTAATCATCAACGCAGAACGAAAAACTGGCGGCTCCAATTCGACATAAAAAGCAAAAACCCAAATGAATATTAAGCTAATAATTATTCTAATTTTCCGACCATTTTTTAGCTTTAATAAAGGTTGTAAAACGAATTGCAAAATCATATAAATCATCATCACATGTAAGCCTGAAATGGATAAAATATGTACAACTCCAGTTGCAATATAACTTTGATTCAGTTCTTGCGACAGTTCTGTTCTATCACCTAAAAGCATAGACGAAATAATCGCTCTACTTTCAAGCGAATAACCTTGTTCTGTTAGCTTTTCTCGAATTTTTACTTTCGATTTTGAAACCCAGTTCTGGAATCCCTTTCCTTCTTTGTAAATAGAAATTATATCATCTGCAAATACTTGAGAATAAATTCTTTTTCTATTTAAGAAACGTTTGTAATCAAATTGATATGGATTCAATGGTTCTTGAATTTCTTTTTTTTCTCCAAAAATGATAATTTCATCATTGGGATATAAAGGTTGTTGGTTAGGTTTGATATGAAGTAAAATCTGCTCATTCGTTTGTATATCTTTTGCAACATAATTGGTGTATTTTTCGGTAGAGTTAGAACTGTAAGCGACTTTAAGTAAATGAATTTTTGAGGTAGAATCTAAATCAATATTTTTATGTTGATTATAGTTTTGATGAATATAGTAGCCTAAAATAATAGAAGTGATTAAAAAAGGTATACTATTTTGGTGATTATTAGATTTTAACAATGAGATAAAAAGTAGAATAATTAGTAAAAAAAATATAATTCGTAAATTTGTTGCAGGAATTAATAATTCAGAAATAATTATTCCAATTGAGAAACAGATTGTTAGGAAAAAAAAGAGATACTTTTTCATTCTAATAATTTATAATTTTATTTACAAATAATAGGTTTTAAGTGTTTGTAAATGAATTGATTAAAAAAATAAAAAAATGAAGAAGATTCTTATATTAGTTGTATTATTTTTTACTCAAATAGCAATGGCTCAAATTGATGTAAAACTATCAATCACAAATCTTAAGAAAATGAAAGGAAATTTGGCTATAGAATTTTATAGAAATGTAGAAAATTATACAAAAGGCCAAAATGCATTTAAAAAATTGTATGTTCCTGTTGCGGAAATAGATAAATACGAAACGGTTTTTAAGGATATTGAACCGACATTTTATGCTGTAAAAGTTTTTTTGGATACAAACAATAATAAAAAATTAGACAAAAGCTTTTTAGGTGTTCGTAAAGAACCTTATGGTTTTTCGAAAAACTTAGATCCTATTTTGAGAGAACCTACTTTTGAAGAAGCAAAAGTGGAAATGACGGAAGAAAATAATACAATTGTAATCAAATTAAACAATAATAAAGGCGAAGAATAATTTCGTCTTTATTTAAAATTTGATCGAAAAACCTAAATTAATGCCTAATAAAGAAGGATTTTTGGCATCAACATTTCGAATAGGATTAAGCATATATTTATAATTAGGTTCAAGATTGATACTTGATTTATGAGATAAATTATATTCTAATTTTACACCAGCATTTGCACTATAACTCATATTATTTAAATTGTTTGCTTTACCAAGTGTATATTGTGATTTTGTATTAGTATCAGCCAAAGAAATTGTATTTTTAGTTACTACATAATAGCTTCCTCCAGCTGTAGCAAGGAGATTAAATTTATCGAAACTAGCCAATTTATACTCAACTTCTAATGGAATCTCAAGATAATGAATTTTTTGTTCCATATCATTTGCTTCAGAAGCCAACATTGTCATTGTAACGTTTTGACTTACATTATCAGAAATCACCCTAATATTGCTATGATACTTAATATTATTAGATAAACTTGGACTAACTGTAGATAATGCATAAACACCAGTATTGATTCCTGAATTTACATTATGTGTGTTTTGTTCCAATTCTACTTTTGCTATTCCTGAACGAATGTTCAATTTATCATTTAAGCGAACAGAGATTTTTGCTCCATATGCAACAGTAATATTATTTTTAATATTGTAATCGTTAAATTCATCATCTAAAATAGATTTTGAATCTAACATCATTGTAGGATTTACATAAGAAGAAACAACTAAAATGGGAGATTTTGATTTCACGTTTATTTCCTCATCTTTCCTGTTTTTTTCTTCTTCAAGTACTAATTCTAATGGTTTTTCTTTTAGAATTTCAGGATTAGCTTCTTTTTCAGAAATTTTATTTTTTGGAATTATTGAAGAACTATTTTGAACAAAATTATCTTTTTGAGTTAATTCTTGTATGTTATCTTCTTTTTGATCCGTAATTGTATTCGAAAATAAAGTTGATTCTCCAATTACATTTTCAAAATATGAACTTGAACTATGATTTGTTTTTTCATTCAATTCAGACGATTTTTTTACAGAAGAAATAATCTTTTTATCAGTCAATTTTTCGTTTATTTTTCCACTATTATCAGATTCTTTATTGATAAATTTTCCTGAAGTTGAGTTAGTTTTTACAATTTCATTAGTTGGAATATGATTAACGTTAACCGCATCATTCTGATATAAATAATAAATTCCAATTCCAGCAACAAAACATGCAGCAGAAGATCCAATCCAATACAAAATAGGAACGATTCGTCGTTTTTTTTCTTCCTTGTCTAATTTTTCTTGAATGTTTTTCCAAGCATCTATTGGAGGAATTTGAGATTGAGATAGTCTATCTTTTATATGTTTATCAAATTTCTTCATCTTTTGTGACAGTTTTTAAAAGGTTTAGTTTTTGTTTTAATAAATTTCTAGCTCTTGATAAGTTGGATTTTGATGTTCCTATAGAAATAGTGAGTATTTTTGCAATTTCTTGATGGGAAAACTCTTCAAAAACATAGAGGTTAAAAACTTGCCTATATTGCGGAGGAAGATTGTGAACAGCTTCTAGCAATTGCTGATAATCAAATTCTTGTTCAAATTCTTGTTCAAATTCATCATTGGTTACAATAAGATTTTCATAATCTTCAAAAGGTAAAGGATTTTTTTTCTTGAGCTTCTCTAAATTTAGATTCACCATTATTCGTTTCATCCAACCTTCGAAAGAACCTTCGAATTTAAATTGATTTATCTTATTAAATATGAGAATAAAACCCTCTTGAAAAACATCTTGCGCGTCTTCGTAATTTTCAGCATAACGTAAACATATCGAAAATAAAATAGGGGAAAACTCAAGATATATTTCTTCTTGAGCTTTTCTATTTTTTTTTTGACATTGCTTGATTAAATATTCAAGAGAATCATTATTCAAAACTTATTGGACTTTATATTATTTAGTTTCTTTGATGTCTAAAATTTTTTCAATATAAATATCTTTTGTTGGATCAACAACATCTTTACCAGCCCAAACTCTTATAGTATTTTTTCCTGTTCTTTTTGGAGTGAATTTGTAGGTTTTAGTAACAGATTTTGTTTCCTTTATACAATTATTTCCACTTGTAAGTGTACCATATGCACCAATATTTTTTACAGAATCGTTACTTTCTTTTAATTCTCTGAAAGTCGCAAAATTCTCACATGAATTATTTGTTGTGAAAGTAACATGGACATTAGTTTGCTTACCTACAGGTTGAATAGAATCCATATTTACCTCTATTTTTGTTCCAACAAAGAATCCATCTGTAGTATATATATTATCATTATCATCGGTATTTAGGCAACTAAATGTTGTTAAACCTAATAACCCCATAAAAGCTAAAGAGCTTAATCTTTTGATTGTTTTCATATTATGATATAATTATTTATTTTTCTTTAATATCTAAAACGATAGAATCGTTAAAAGTATCTTTATTTTCTGAATCTTTACCTGTCCAGAACTTCAATGTGTATTTACCTGCTTTTTTAGGTTTAAATTTTAAATTTTTAGATTCGATACTTGTCGAAGGTAAACAAGATTGCCCACTTCCTTGAGATCCTAAAACACCAATATATTGGATAGAATCATCTTGATTACCTTTTAATAAACTAAATTGTATAAATTCTTGACATGAATTTGTCTTAGAATAATTAACTTTAATATTTGTTATTTCATTTATGGGTTTAATAGAATCTTGGTTAACAGTAACTCCTTCTGTTGTAAAGAAACCATAGTTTACAAAATCTGAATCATCATTATTTAAACAACTAAATGTTGATAAACCTAAAATCCCTACCAAAGCAAACATGCTTAATCTTTTCATTAATTTCATTGTGTAAATTTTAATTGTTATAAAAATAAGATATAGATTTTAAGAAAGGTTGCGTACAAATTTAAATTTTAACATTGTAAAATTAAAAAATCCTCTTGAAAGTCAAGAGGATTGAATTGTTAGAAAAGGTTGTAAACTTTTAGTTAGGTCAATTCGAAACATTTTAATAATTAGATCTGAATGACATCTATGTTTATAAGATTACAAAAACAATAAAAGGTTGCGTGGAACTTTTTATTGTTTTCTATTTTATTTTTTTAAATCCTCAATAATAAGATTTGCAGTTCTTTCAGAAGCGCCAATTCCTCCAAGTTTGTGATATAATTCTTCATAACTATTCATGATTTTTTCACGTTTAGGAGAATTTAAAATTAAATTTAATTCTTGCTTAATATTTTTGTAAGTTAAATCATACTGAATCAATTCTTTCACGACTTCTTCATCCATAATAAGATTGACTAATGAAATAAAGCGAATGTTTTTTACGACACGTTTTCCAATTTCGTACGAAATTGCATTTCCTTTGTAACAAACAACTTCTGGAACTTTTAATAAGGCAGTTTCTAAAGTTGCAGTTCCAGATGTAACCAAAGCTGCATGAGAAACACGTAATAAATCGTAGGTTTTATTTTCTACAATTTTCAAGTTGTTACCTGCAATTTTTTTATAATTTTCGATCGGTTGAGATGGAGCTCCAGCGACAACAAATTGATAATCGGGAAAATCTTTTTCCACAGAAAGCATCAAAGGTAATTTGACTTTAATCTCTTGCGTTCGACTTCCAGGAAGTAAAGCAATAATTGGTCTTTCGTCTAAATTATAATTTTTTCTAAATTGTTGTTCATCAATTGGTGGAAGATTATTCAACGAATCTAATAATGGATTTCCAACAAAATCTACTTTGTAATCGTAACGTTGATAAAATTCTTCTTCAAACGGAAGAATCACAAACATTTTGTCGACAACTTTTTTGATTTTATGAACTCGACCTGTTTTCCAAGCCCAAATTTGTGGCGAAATATAATAGTAAACTTTAATTCCAAGACTTTTTACAAATTCAGCAATTCTCAAATTAAAACCAGGATAATCAACTAAAATAACTGCATCTGGCTGATAAGTTTCGATGTCTTTTTTGGCTACAGAAATATTTCCTAAAATCGTTCTCAAATTCATTACAACTTCGGCAAAACCCATAAAAGCCAAATCTCTGTAATGTTTGACCAAAGTTCCGCCTTGCGCTTGCATCAAATCTCCTCCCCAAAATCTGAATTCAGCTTGTGGATCTTTTAATTTTAATTCTTTCATTAAGTTCGATGCGTGTAAATCGCCCGAAGCTTCACCTGCAATGATATAGTATTTCAATGGAAATAATTTTTCTTCTTACAAAGATAGGAGAAATCTATAAGTAGAGTAGATTTCAATGTTTTTTATTGCGTAAATTTACTCTTTCAAATAAAGAATAATGTCAGACGAAATTATAAATAAAGTTGCCAATAGTAGTTTAGTAACAATCGATTTGCAGGATTTTTATCCAGATGGAGAACGTGTTGTTTTTGACTTGAAAGATTGGTTATATGAAGAGTTGATTCTTAGAGAAAAAGATTTTAGAGAAAATCTTAAAAATCATGATTGGACTCAATACCAAGATAAATATGTGGCATTGACGTGTACTGCGGATGCGATTGTTCCGTCTTGGGCTTACTTATTGGTTGCAACCTACTTGTCGCCAATTGCAAAACGAGTTGTACACGGAAGCTTACAAGATTTAGATACGATTTTGTACACAGAAATTGTAGATCATTTGCCTTATGAAGATTATGTTGATGGAAAAATAATTGTGAAAGGTTGTTCACACAAGCCAGTTCCAGATTCGGCTTATATTCAATTAATTGAACGTTTACAACCAATTGTAAGTTCGTTGATGTTTGGCGAGGCTTGTAGTACAGTTCCGCTTTATAAAAAGAAGAGATAAAAAAAAATCCGCTCTTTGAGCGGATTTTCTACACATGAATAAAATCGTAATATACTTATTGATTAGTTCTGAAAACTAATTTATTATCTCCAGGTTTTTCTTCGAAATAATCGATTAAAACCGCATCATTATCATTTATTGTTCCTTTCAAAATTTCTTTCGAAAGTTCATTTAATACATCTTGCTGAATAACTCGTTTCAATGGTCGTGCTCCAAATTGTGGATCGTAACCTTTTCTTGCTAAATAATCGACAGCTTCTGGCGTAATATCTAATGTAATATCACGTTGTGCTAATTTCTTCGCAACTCCGCTTAAATAGATATTCACGATTCCGGAAATTTGGTTTTCACTCAATGGACGGAACAAAATAATTTCATCAATACGATTCAAAAATTCTGGTCTAAAGTTTTGTTTCAATTCTTCAAAAACTACATCTTTTGTCTCATCATAAACTTGTGCCACATTGTTTTCGTCAATATTTGAGAATTTATCCAAAATCGTATGCGAACCAAAATTCGATGTCATAATGATAATCGTATTTTTAAAGTTAACTACACGACCTTTGTTGTCTGTCAAACGTCCGTCATCCAAAACTTGTAACAAAATATTGAAAACATCTGGATGCGCTTTCTCAATTTCGTCCAACAAAATAACTGAATAAGGACGACGACGAACCGCTTCTGTTAACTGACCACCTTCGTCGTAACCAACGTAACCCGGAGGTGCACCAACCAAGCGAGAAACTGCGTGACGCTCCTGATATTCGGACATGTCGATACGAGTCATTGCATTTTCATCATCGAATAAAAATTCAGCTAAAGCTTTTGCTAACTCAGTTTTCCCAACACCAGTCGAACCTAAGAATAAGAACGAACCAATTGGTTTTCCTTCGTCACTAAGACCTGCGCGAGAACGACGAATTGCATCAGAAACAGCTGTAATTGCTTCTTCTTGTCCAAGGACACGTTTGTGTAATTCGCTTTCTAAATTCAATAATTTTTCGCGGTCTGATTGCATCATTTTCTGAGCTGGAACTCCAGTCCATTTTGATACAACTTCTGCAATATCATCTGCATCAACAAACTCTTTAACCAGTTTATTTTGTTTATTTTCTTCAAGATTATGTTCAGCTTCTTCTAAATTATTTTTTGCATTAACTAAATCTTCAAACTCTAATTTGGAAGCTTTTGCATAATCATAATCACGTTTTGCTCGTTCAATTTCGAATTTGATATTTTCGATAGATTTTCTTAAATCTTGAACTTCATCGGCACGATTTCTTTCCGCTTCCCATTTCGAATTCAATTGATTTCTTTCATCTTGAAGATTAGATAATTCTTCTTTCAAAAGATTCAATTTTTTCTCATCATTTTCACGTTTTATCGCTTCAATTTCGATTTCTAATTGAATAATTCTACGATCTAATTTATCTAAATCTTCTGGTTTAGAATTCATTTCCATTCTCAACTTAGAAGCTGCTTCGTCCATCAAATCGATGGCTTTATCTGGTAAAAAACGATCTGTAATATAACGTGTTGATAATTTTACAGCCGCAATAATTGCTTCGTCTTTAATTCCAATTTTATGGTGTTGCTCGTATTTATCTTTGATTCCACGTAAAATAGAAATTGCTGATTCTTCGTCTGGCTCTTCTACCATTACTTTTTGGAAACGACGCTCTAAAGCTTTATCTTTTTCAAAATATTTTTGATATTCATTCAAAGTTGTAGCACCAATCGAACGTAATTCACCACGAGCTAAAGCAGGTTTCAGTATATTTGCTGCATCCATTGCGCCTTCTCCTCCGCCGCCAGCACCAACAAGCGTGTGAATCTCATCGATGAACAAAATTATTTCTCCATTAGAAGCAGTTACCTCTTTTACAACGGCTTTCAAACGCTCTTCGAACTCACCTTTGTATTTTGCACCCGCAACCAAAGCTCCCATATCCAATGAAAAAATTTGTTTATTCAAAAGATTTTCAGGAACATCTCCATTGATGATACGATGCGCTAAACCTTCTGCTATAGCGGTTTTACCAACACCTGGTTCACCAATAAGGATTGGGTTATTTTTTGTACGACGTGATAGAATTTGTAAAACACGACGAATTTCTTCGTCACGTCCAATTACAGGATCTAATTTTCCTTCTTTTGCTAAATCTGTTAAGTTTTTAGCATATTTGTTTAATGAATTATATGTTCCTTCTGCGTTTTCAGAAGTTACTCTTTCTCCGTTTCTCAATTCTGTTACTAATTTTTTTGTGTTGTCGAATGTTACACCTCTATTTTTTAATAACTGACTTACAGGCGATACATTCTTGATTATACCTAATAATAAATGCTCTAATGTGATAAAATCATCGTTCATCTCTTTTGCAATTTCTTGTGCAGATTGCAAAATTTGGTTAGATGAATTGGAAAGATGATTTCCTTGTTGACCTTCAATTTTTGGATATTTATTGATTTCTAAATCCAGCTCAGGTTTCAACATATCCATTTTTACACCTTGTTTTTCTAAGATTAATGATAATACGTTTTCATCAACATCTATCATTCCGCCTAAAATATGAGCTGGTTCTATTGCTTGATTTTTTTGAGCAACTGCAATTTGCTGCGCTGCTTGAATCGCCTCACGACCCTTTATTGTAAATTGATTAAAATCCATTGGTTTTTAGTTTTTTATATTGGTTTTGTTTGTTGTATTTCATCAAAAAAAATTCCAAAGTAGAAATAAAACCTAAAAACTGACTTTTTGACTTTATTGAATAAAAAAAAGAGACATTTTGACAATATCTCCTTTCGTTTAAAAATTTTTATAGTATTTAAAATAAACCTTCTACTGATAAATAGCGTTCGCCAGTATCGTAGTTGACAGTTAATATTTTCGTATCTTTGTCTACTTCATTCAATGTTTTAGCAACTGCAGCTAGCGAAGCTCCTGTCGAAATTCCGACAAATAAACCTTCTATTTTAGCAGCTTTTTTTGCAAATTCAAATGCTTCTTCTTTTGTAATTTGAATAGAAGAATCAACGATTGAAGTATCTAAATTAGTTGGAATAAAGCCTGCTCCAATTCCTTGAATCGCGTGTGGACCAGGATTTCCTCCTGAAATGACAGGAGAATCTGTTGGTTCTACAGCGATAACTTTTGTTGAAGAATTAACTTCTTTCAATGCTTTTCCAATTCCAGAAAGATGTCCACCTGTTCCAACTCCTGTGATTAAATATTCAACTCCTTGTGGAAAATCAGAAAGAATTTCTTTTGCTGTTGTATTGTAATGAACTGTCGGATTCGAACTATTCTCAAATTGCTGCGGAACCCAAGCGCCTTCTATTGTTTCGGCTAATTCTTGAGCTTTTGCAATAGCGCCTTTCATTCCTAATTCTTTTGGAGTTAAAACAAATTCAGCACCATAAGCTTCCATAATTTTACGACGTTCAATTGACATCGATTCCGGCATTGTGATAATCATTTTGTAACCTTTTACAGCTGCAACAAATGATAAGCCAATTCCTGTATTTCCCGAAGTAGGTTCTATAATTGTTCCTCCAGGTTTTAAAATTCCAGCTTTTTCAGCATCTTCAATCATTGCTAAAGCAATACGATCTTTGATTGATCCACCTGGATTTTGTTTTTCTACTTTAATATAAACATTATGGTTAGGAAATAATTTATTCAGTTTAATAATTGGTGTATTTCCTATAGTTTCTAATACATTATTGTAAATCATTGTTGTAAGGTTTTAGATGATATAATTGATATGTTGTTCTTTTTTTTGTTTTTTTATTTGCGGTTGATTCTCTTGATAGACAACAGAATCTTCTTCTATACTTTCTGTAATCCAAACATTTCCACCGATTACAGAATTTTCTCCAATTACAGTTGTTCCTCCCAAAATAGTTGCTCCAGCATAAATTGTGACATTGTTTTCTATTGTTGGATGACGTTTTTTATCAGCCAAATTCTTCGAAACATAAAACGCTCCTAATGTTACGCCTTGGTAAATTTTTACATTATCACCAATCAATGTTGTTTCTCCAATCACAATTCCTGTACCATGATCGATATAAAAATTTTTTCCAATTGTAGCTCCAGGATGAATATCAATTCCAGTTTTAGAATGTGCATATTCTGAGAAAAAACGTGGAAGAATTGGCGTATTCAGTTTATAGAGAATATGTGCTAAACGATGAATTGCAATTGCAAAAAAGCCAGGATATGCTAAAATGATTTCAATTTCTGATTTAGATGCAGGATCATTTGCATAAAAAACAAAAATCAGTTCTTCTAATTCTTGTCTAAGTTGTTTTAATTGTTCAAAAAAGTATAAACTAATTTGATTCGATTTCTCCTCAGGAACAATTTTTAACAAAATAGAATTGAATTGATAGAGTAAATCTTCTTTCTTGTACAAAGGATTTGGTTGTTGAAAAATCTCATCATAAATAATGGATTCTATCAACGGTTCTACTTCTTGTTTTCTAAATGGTAAACTGTATTTCGTAAGCTGATTCATTCTTAAATCTATAAACTCTATAAAAATAGTAGACAAATGTATTCATTTTTTTATTTTTAAAGAAGAAATTGTCGAATAAATGACAAAAACCATTAAAATGTTTTCGTTTTTATTATTACTATGTAAGCATAATAATACACTATTTTGACTTTTATGAATAAAATAAATAATTATTTATTTAAAATTATTTACCAAATTAAGCAATTGATAATTAATATTATAGGTAAATTTATGTGTTTAAAAGAGATTATTTTAATAAAAAATAAAGCATAGTGTTTTATTTACACTAAAAAATAGTTATTTTAGTGAAATAAATTTTAAAGGATAAAAATATGAAAAAATCAATTTTATTCGGATTATTCTTTATGTTGACATCTTTAATGTATGCGCAATCACCAATTGGAATTTGGAAAACAATTGATGATGAGACAAAACAGGCGAAGTCTTACGTAGAGATTTTCGAGAAAGATGGAAAACTTTATGGTAAAGTCACTAAGATTTTAACGAAAGGAAAAGAAGATGCAAAATGTACAGATTGTTCAGGAGCATTAAAAAATAAACCAATTTTAGGAATGCAAATTCTTTCTGGTCTTAAAAAAGACGGAAAAGAATGGAATGGAGGTAAAATCCTTGATCCTAATAGTGGAAAGGAATACAAAGCAAAAATGTCTCTTAACGGAAATGATAAATTAGACGTAAGAGGTTTTATCGGAATTTCTCTTGTAGGAAGAACGCAAACTTGGCAACGAGTTAAATAAAAATCAAAACAAAAACGAAAAGGTTACTCTGAGTAATCAAACCCACAAAATTTTACTCTATAATGACTATTTCTAAAAGAATAGTCATTATTTTTTTTGCGTAAATTTGTAGCTTCAAAACTAACGTTTTGATTTTTTAAAATACATCAATGAGTTTAATTAAAAGAGCGTTCTCGTACGCAAAACCATATAGAACTTCGTTTGTTACAGCGATTGTATTCAATTTACTCTATGCACTTTTCAATGTAATTGCATTGGCTTTTATGATGCCAATTTTGAGTGTTTTGTTTGGTGAAAAAACAACTGGAGTTATCGCAAAACCTATTTATTCTGGTGATTTGGGTGATCTAAAACAATTTTTTTCAGATTATTCAGCTTATTATATGAATGAGCTTTCTCAAACAGAAGGACCAGTTTATGTGTTAGCGATTTCGTGTGTGATATTTATTATTGCATTTCTATTTCGAAATATTTTCAGTTTTCTTTCCGAAACTTGTTTAGTCGATTTACGTTCTGGTGTAACACGTGATTTACGTGTAGATATTCACAACAAAATTATTGATTTACCAGTTGCTTATCTTACTGAAAAAAGAAAAGGTGATATGATTAATCGTATTTCAAGCGACGTAAACGAAGTAGAATCTAACATCTTAAATTCTATTGTAGAGATTGTTCGTTCACCAATTATGATTATTGTTTTCGTTGTGGTATTATTTACAGTTAGTTATCAATTAACAATTTTCGCTATTTTGGTTTTTCCGATTATGGGAACAATTATTTCGTTGATTGGAAAAAGTCTGAAAAAAGCTGCTGCTCATGCGCAAGACGAATTATCTAACATTATTACTTATGTAGACGAAACACTTTCTTCGCTTAAGATTATCAAAATTTTTAATGCTGAAGATCAAGTAAAAGGACGTTTTGATGAATCGATTAATCGATATCGAAAATATCTTCAAAAAGTAATGAAAAAACGTGCTTTGGCTTCACCAACAAGTGAATTTTTAGGTGCTGTTACAATTGGATTAATTGTATTTTTTGGAGGAAAATTATCGTTAGAAGGAAATGGTTTAACAGGTTCACAATTTATTTTTTATATCGCAACATTTTATACATTATTAGATCCGATTAAACGTTTTTCGAAAGCATTATCAGATGTACAAAAAGGAGAAGTTTCTGCAAAGAGAATTTTTGAAGTTTTGGATGCTGATGTTTCGATAAAAGATGTTCCAGATGCAAAAGGAATTAATGCGTTTGAAGATAAAATTGAGTTTAGAAATGTGACATTTGCTTATGGAAAACATGATGTGATTAAAGATTTTAATTTAACGATTAACAAAGGAGAAACGGTTGCTTTAGTAGGGCAATCTGGTTCTGGAAAATCAACTTTAGCAAATTTAATTACTCGTTTTTGGGATGTTAAATCAGGCCAAATTCTAATTGATGGAATTGATATAAAGCATATAAAACTTTACGATTATAGATTGTTATTTGGATTAGTGACTCAAGATTCTATTCTGTTTAATGATACAATTTTTAATAATATTTCATTAGGAGATAAATCTCCAAGTGAGGATAAAGTAGTAAATGCTGCTCGAATAGCGAACGCAGAAGAATTTATAGTGAAAATGCCTGAAAAATATCAAGAATCGGTAGGAGAGGGAGGAAATAAGCTTTCTGGTGGACAAAAGCAACGTTTAAGTATTGCGCGTGCGGTTTATAAAAACCCACCTATAATGGTTTTAGATGAAGCAACATCTGCATTGGATACTAAGTCAGAGAAGTTAGTACAGGTTGCTTTAAATAATATGATGCAAAACAGAACCTCTTTAGTTATTGCTCATCGTTTATCAACGATTCAGAATGCGGATAAAATAGTGGTAATGGAGGCTGGAAAAATAATAGAAGAGGGAAATCATCATTCGCTTATTGATAAAAAAGGAGTTTATGCGAATTTGGTTAATATGCAGAATTTTAATGATTAAGAAATAAGACAAAAAAAGCTTCGATTATCGAAGCTTTTTTTGTCTTATTAAGAATTACTTTTAGATAATTATTTAACTAAATTAAATTTTTCGTCTGCTTTCCATACTCTATATTCTAATGTATATCCTTTAGGAATATAAACTATGATTGGTAATTTGCTGTTATAACGAGTTTGAATAGATTGTGCGTGAACAATTTTTTCAACAGATTTATTATCAAAACAACCCATTAAAGTTCCTGCGACATTCCCATTAGATTCGAAATTGAAATAATCATAACCCCAACCATCAACAGTTTTCTGTTCAAAGCTTCCTGCTAAAAAGAAGTTATTACATGTATCAACCAATGTTTTTTTTCCTGCAAAAATTTCTATACTATAATTTTCTTCATTAGGTAAAGTTTTTAAAGTGATAATTTTTTGCTCATAACCGTCTTTTGCTTTTGGGTACATTGAATAATCTATTTTATTATTTTTTTGCGCAAAAGATATTGTAAACATTAATAATGCTAAAACGCTAAATACTCTTGTAAGTTTCATACTAAATTGATTTTTTATTTTCTATTACTAAGATGCAAAAGGAGGAAGAATGGTTGCGCGAAGAAATGTTAAATATTTGTAAAATAAAAAAGACAATCATTTTGATTGTCTTTTTTGCTCCTCCTCTTGGGCTCGAACCAAGGACCCTCTGATTAACAGTCAGATGCTCTAACCAACTGAGCTAAGGAGGAAAATCCGATATTTTAAAATTTTATTTTTAAGTCTTTGTTTGACATTTTACTAAAAAAGCTCCTCCTCTTGGGCTCGAACCAAGGACCCTCTGATTAACAGTCAGATGCTCTAACCAACTGAGCTAAGGAGGAATGTTGCTTAATTGTGGGTGCAAATATAGAAGTATTTTTTACACCCACAAAAAATATTTTAAATTTTATTTAAAAATCATGTTCGCAATATCATTCCCGAAGATGAATACCATTAATCCTAAGATAATTACAACTCCAACCATTTGCGCTTTTTCTAAAACTTTTTCACTTGGTTTTTTACCTGTAACCATTTCGTAGATTGCAAAAACAGCATGTCCACCGTCTAAACCTGGAATTGGTAATAAGTTAATGAATGCTAACCAAGCAGAAATCATAGCCGTGAATGACCAGAAAAATAACCAGTTCCATTCTTTCGGCATTTGTTTTACCATTCCAATTGGACCAGCAACTTGTTTACGACCATCTTTTACTTGGAACAATGTTCCAATTCCGCGAACTTGCGTTGCGATAGCTTCAAATGGCTCTACAATTCCTTTTGCGATTCCTTCACCAATTGTATAATCTTCTTGAGAAATTAAAGACTCTAAATATATTCTAGAATTACTAAAACCAATAGTTCCGTCTTTACCAACATTCACCATTAATTCTACAGGCTCACCTTTTCTTTCGATGCTCAAAGAAGTTGTTTTTCCTTTGTACTCTTTTAATTTATTTTTTACATCTGAATATAATGGCGTTGTAAAACCATCAACAGCAACAACTTTATCATCCTTTAGTAGTCCTGCTTTTTGCGCTGCACTATTATTAACAACAGAATCAACTACAGTTGGCATTTGAGGAACAAAGAAAGCTCCTTTTGCATTTAAAATTTCTGTTCTAAAATCTTCTGTAATAGGTAAAGAAACTTCTTTTCCTTGACGTTTTACATTTAAGGTTTCACCACCTAATAAAGCTTCTTTTCCTATTTCATTTAAAGCTTGATATTTAATACCATTTACACCTACTGGAATATCACCTTTTAGTAAGCCAAACTTAGTTTGCGTAGTATCAGCTTCAATTCCGTATTGCATTTTATTTACATCAATAAAACTTTTTCCTTGAGAAATGAATAAGACTGCATAAATAATCATCGCTAAAATGATATTCACAATAATACCACCTAACATAATAATTAATCGTTGCCAAGCTGGTTTTACGCGAAATTCCCATGGTTTTGGCTCTTGTTTCATTTGTTCCAAATCCATACTCTCGTCAATCATTCCCGAAAGTTTTACATATCCACCAAGAGGTAACCAACCGATACCATAAACAGTATCACCAATTTTCTTTTTCCAAATGGCAAATTTTACATCGAAAAAACAAAAGAAGCGTTCTACACGAACACCAAACCATCTCGCTGTTACATAATGTCCAAGTTCGTGCAACATTACTAAAAGCATCAAACTAAGCATTAAAGTAGCTATCTGTATTAACATATTATTTTAAATTTGATTATGTTCTAATTTTTTAATGACTACAAAATTAATTGTTTTTATTTATCAACGCTTTTTATTTTTTCCATTCTAAGGTTTCTAACAATTTTTTTACATCTTTTTTAATGTAATCAACTGCTGGAGCTAAAGAATCTGGTTTTGGTTGAGTTTTGAAATAAACCGAACCTGCCAAGAAATTCTTAACACTATCCGTAGCATGAAATTGAATATTAATGGCTGATTCTCCTCCTAATTCATACATAGTACCAAAAACCTTTTTTTTGGGAAAATAAAATTCTTGTGGAGATATAAAACTTGCTTTAACTGTCTGTTCTTGCACAAAGCTTTCGCTTTCTTTAATTTGGACAATTAAATCTTGTTGAGACTGAACTGGAAAATATGTCAGGTAAATTGTCGCTTTCATTCTTGGATAAACAATATTAAAAGAGTTTGGTTTTTTGCCCGCTACGAGCTTTCCAAAGTTTGAATATTGGAAAGTATAAGGCACATTTTCTTTGAATGATAGATAAGTTTGTTGCGGATATTCGAGACGAACTTGTCCTAAAGGTTTAGCAACTTCCTCATTTTTATTACACGATACAAAAAAAATAGCACTACTACATAATGCTATTATAGTTTTAAAATTCATTGTATAACGTAAAACGTTAAGTTTTGTAAAATTCATTTATTTTTTTAATTTCTAAAAAGGCAAATCGTCTTCTCCTTCATCTATAAAAGGTGGCTCGACAACCGTTGTGTTTTGTTGACTTTGCTGAACTTTGTTCTGATCATTTTGCATGGCTTGACGTTGTTCATTGTCAATTTTTGGTGTCAAAAACTCGATTGAATTTGCTACGATTTCTGTCGTATAACGAGTTTGTCCGTTATCGTCCCATTTGCGCGTTTTGATGCGTCCTTCAACAAAAACTTTATCTCCTTTTTTCAGATAACGATCACATAATTCTGCCAATTTATTGCGTGTCACAATATTGTGCCATTCTGTTTCTGTAATTCGTTCTCCCGTTCTCGAGATATATGATTCTGTCGTTGCAATAGGAAATCGTCCAATACAATTTTGTTCGTCAAAATGATGCAATTTTACATCATCACCCAAATTTCCGATCAAAAGTACTTTATTCGTTGTTCCATTCATAGTTGTAATAGGTTTTTAGTGGCTTGTTACTTACAAAGTTAATCCAAATAATGTTTATTTATAAATTTTTCTATAGGTTTTGGAAGCGGATAATGTTCAAGATCATTTAAAGCAATCATTTCAAAATCATTTTCTGCTTGCAAATTTGTTATATCTCTTAAAGATACGTTTAATTTCCAATATTTTATAAATAAATTTTGATGTGACAATATATGTTTCCCCTCTTCTATAAAAGTTAAATTATTTTCAAGATTTTGATCTAAAATCCAACCTTTATCCAATAAATCAGTTTCAGTTTCGATTTTTGGGAAAGTGAATAAATTTTTCCAAACATCATTTCCAATTCGTTTAGATAGCGCAATTTTATCTTCATTTTCGATGAGAATAAAATGTAGAAAACGATTAGAAATTTTTGTCTTTTTCAATTTGACGGGTAATTCATTTACTCTATTCAATCGAAGTGCTTCACATGACTCATTTAATGGACAAATTTCACACTTTGGTTGTTTTGGCGTACAAATCGTTGCACCCAAATCCATTACTGCCTGATTAAAATCACCTGGACGTTTTTTATCTATGATTTCTAAACCCAAATCCCAGAAAATCTTCTTTGTTTTTGGCGAACTTATATCATCTGTAATATTAAAATATCGTGCAAAAACTCGAAACATATTTCCATCAACAGCAGGAACAGCTTCATTATATACGATAGATGCAATTGCGGCAGCAGTATAATCTCCAACTCCTTTTAACTTTTTTAGATCTTTGAAATTATCAGGAAATTGCCCATTATATTCGTCAGTAATCATTTTTGCAGTGAAGTGTAAATTTCTGGCACGGGAATAATAACCCAATCCTTGCCAGAGTTTTAGGACTTTTTGTTCATCAGCATTTGCTAAATCGAAAATAGTCTCAAATTCTTGTATGAAATTATTGTAAAATTTCATACCTTGGTCAACCCTTGTTTGTTGGAGAATAATTTCTGACAACCAAATGCAAAATGGGTCTTTTGTATATCGCCAAGGCAAATCTCGTTTATTTTCGTCAAAATATGACAAAATCAGATAGTTGAAGTTCATAAAAACTATTAAAATGTTTTTTTGTTGGGATACAATCGTTATATTTGCACCCGCTTTCAAATTTAAGAATAATAAGAGGAATTATGACAAAGGCAGAAATAGTAAATAACATTTCAGGTAAATTAGGACTTGAAAAGAGCGATACTCAAAGAGTGGTAGAATCGTTTATGGAGGAGGTGATTAAATCATTAGTAGAAGGAGAAAATGTATACTTAAGAGGATTTGGTTCTTTTACTATTAAAACTAGAGCTGAAAAAACAGGTAGAAATATTACAAAAGGTACTTCTATTATCATCCCAGCACACAACGTTCCTACATTTAAACCAGCTAAAACTTTCATCGAAGATGTAAAGACTAGCGAAGCAAACGTAATCAAATAACAATAAAATAATTGTATCATGCCAAGCGGAAAAAAACGTAAAAGACATAAGGTAGCGACGCACAAACGCAAAAAACGTCGTCGTCTTAACAGACACAAAAAGAAAAAATAATTAGTAGCAACGCTATTAATATATTTAGTCTTTTTACAAGATAGCACTTTTCAATGGAAATTTTGGAAAGTGCTTTTATCATTTTTAAAAACATAATTTTTTGATGAGTAAAGAATTAGTGATTTCAGCCTTAGCTGATCAAGTACGCATCGCAGTTTTAGATGAAGGTCGCTTGATGGAATTTCATCAAGACACTGCAAATGATGGCTTTGCAGTTGGCGACATTTACTTGGGTAAAATCAAAAAATTAGCTCCCAGTTTAAATGCAACCTTTGTTGATATTGGTTATTCGAAAGATGCATTTTTACATTATCATGACTTAGGTCCACAAATACGTTCGTCAAATGCGTACAACAAAATTGTAGCAAACGGCACGTACAAAACCGAAAAATTGAAAAACTTCCGTATGGAAGAACCGATTGACAAAGATGGACAAATTACAGAAATCTTTGCTCCTGGTGATTCCGTTTTGGTTCAAATTACAAAAGAACCAATCCATACGAAAGGACCAAGAATTACTTCTGAAATTTCAATTGCTGGTCGATATTTAGTTTTAGTTCCATTTTCGGAACGTGTTTCGATTTCGCAAAAAATCAAACAAAAACCAGAACGCGATCGTTTAATCAAAATTTTAGAAGGTTTAACACCAGAAGGCTTCGGAGTAATCATCAGAACAGTTGCTGAAGAGAAGAATGCAGAAGAATTACAGGCAGATTTGACTTATTTATTGAATAAATGGACTCAAATCTTTAAAAATCTTCAAAAAAAGAAAGCGCCAGCTAAAATTCTTAGCGAAATGGACAGAGCTTCTTCTATATTGAGAGATAATTTTAATGATGATTTTGTTAAAATTTCTGTTGATGATGACGAATTAGCGGACGAAATGCGCGAATATTTGGAAGTTATTGCGCCAGATAAAATTAATTTGGTAAAAGAATACGACGATCCATTTGTTCCAATTTTTGAGAAGTTTAATGTCGAAAGACAAATTAAACAAGCTTTTGGTAAAACGGTAACTATTCCACAATCTAAAGGTGCATATCTTGTGATTGAACATACAGAAGCGTTACACGTAATTGATGTGAATTCCGGAAATATTTCTCGTAATTCTAAAAATCAGGAAGATTCAGCTTTTGCCGTAAACAAAATTGCTGCTTCTGAAATTGCACGTCAGTTGCGATTACGTGATATGGGAGGAATTGTTGTGGTCGATTTTATTGACATGACAGATGTAGAACATAAAAAAGAATTGTTCGAGCATCTGAGAGCTGAAATGGCGAAAGATAAAGCAAAACATAAGATTTTGCCACCAAGTAAATTTGGATTGATTCAGATTACAAGACAACGTGTTCGCCCAGAAGTGAATTTCGTTACAACTGAAGAAAATCCTAACCAAGAATCGAATGAAGTTGAAGCACCTATCGTTACAATTGATAAAATTGAACAAGTGCTCTTGAATATCCTTGATAGAAAAGATAAGGATTTACGAAAAATGTCGTTGCACGTACATCCTTTCGTAGCTGCTTATTTACAACATGGATTGCCAAGCATTCAGATGAAATGGTTTTTTAAGCATAAAAAGTGGATTAAGATTGTACCGAGAGATGCGTACAAATACTTACAATTTAATTTCTTGGATAAAGATCATAATACACTTTACAACGAATCAAATTAAAAAGACCTCGCAATTGCGAGGTTTTTTGTTTTATATTCGTTACTCAACAAAATACTATGAAAAAAATCTTTCGAATATTACTGAAATCTTTAGGCGTTTTAGTTTTACTAATTGTGGTGTATCTGCTTGCAGTGGTTTTATTGCCATTAATTCCAGTAAACAAAGAAAAACAAAAACCCAACGATCAAATCACAGCGTATATTTTGACAAATGGTGTACATACGGATATTGTCGTTTCTGTAAAATCTGAAGCAATTGATTGGTCTACTTTTATCCCTTTTTCGGATACTAAATCAAAAAAAGAATACAAATATATTGCCTTTGGTTGGGGTGATAAAGGTTTCTATTTGGATACACCTGAATGGAAAGATCTTAAATTTTCAACCGCTTTCAATGCTGCATTTTGGTTGGGGGACTCCGCAATGCATACCACTTTTTATGATAAAATGACTTTGGGAGAAGATTGTAAAAAAATAAATATGAGTATGGAAGAATATCAGAAGCTAATCACTTATATCAAACAATCTTTTGATTTAAATCAAAATAACAAAGCCGAATTAATAAAAACGGATGCTGTTTATGGAGATAGTGATTCGTTTTACGAAGCAAAAGAAAGTTATAGTCTATTTTTTACTTGCAATACTTGGACAGCAAACGCTTTGAAAGCGGCAAATAAAGAAGCTCCTTTATGGACAGCTACACAACAAGGAATTTTTTATCATTATGAATAAATTTTTTTTTGAATTATTTCTAATTCATTTTCAAAGAGTTGCCTATTAATGCGACTTGTAGAAAGAAAAAAAACACTTTTAAGATTTGGAAGTAATAAAATTTGCTCTATATTTGCAACACAATATCGCTAACGATACTCCTCCTTAGCTCAGTTGGTTAGAGCATCTGACTGTTAATCAGAGGGTCCTTGGTTCGAGCCCAAGAGGAGGAGCAAAAAAAGACAATCATTTTGATTGTCTTTTTTATTTTATACTGATTTTTATAGAATGATTGTTCAACCAATCTTTTGCCATATCAAAGGCTGATATATTCTTATTTAAATTAATAGGTTGATCCTTCAATGCTTTTAGATATTGTTGATTAATTAAATCAATTGTATAACGCTCAGCTTGTTTTAATTGTTGTTTTTCTCTGTTTGTTGAATAATAATTATTCTCATTAATAAAACTAAAATAATCATTCACTAATTCCCAAAGTTCAGGAATTCCTTTTCCAATTAATCCAGAACCTATGATGGATTTTCTTTTCCATTGTGATGATTTTGTAGGTAAAAATTGCAAAGAACGAACGATATCTAGTTTTGCATCTTTCACTAATTTTTCTTGAAACGAATCTGATTTATTAACGAAAATTAAATCTGCCATTTCCATAATTCCACGTTTTATACCTTGTAAATCATCTCCAGATCCAGGAAGTTGTAGAAATAGAAAAAGATCTGAAATTTCGTTCACAAGAGTTTCTGATTGCCCCACACCAACAGTTTCTATTAAGATGTTTTCAAACCCAGCTGCTTCACAAAGTAAAATTGCTTCGTAGGTACGTGATGTAATTCCTCCTAAAGATCCATTTGAAGCGCTTGGGCGAATGTAAGCACCTTCCTCTCTAGATAAGTCTTCCATTCGTGTTTTGTCACCTAAAATACTTCCTTTTGACAAAGAGCTACTCGGATCTATAGCAAGAATGGCAACCTTTTCACCTTGTTGAATGATATATTTACCTAAAGACTCGATAAATGTGCTTTTTCCAACTCCAGGAATCCCAGTGATTGCAATTCTTTTAGATGTATTAGAAGTTGGTAATAAGCTAATTATTTGATGAGCTAAATTTAAGTCATCTAATCGATTACTTTCCGCAAGTGTTATTGCTCTTGATAAAGCAAAACGATCTCCATCTTTTATTTTTTGAGCAAGTATTTCTGGTTCTATTTTTCGCATAAGATTAAATCTTATTTTAAAGATAGAATCTTAATTAAGAATAAAAAAATATGAAAATTTAAATATTGAAATTTTTATATAGGGAGTTACATTTCTAGTAATAAATACTTAATAATATTAAATTTATTTTCATAAAAAAGGGAATCTTAAAGTAGATTCCCGTCAAATTTTCCTGATTGTATTTTACGATCTAATTCTGCTTGAATATCTTCTAGAACAGGACGAACTGTAGATTCGGGGATATCAGAAACCCTAATATACATCAAACCATCAATAGCATCATTAAATTTTGGATCAACATTAAAAGCAATTACTTTTGCGTTTTGTTTAATATATTTCTTGATTAAAACAGGTAATCTCAACATGTTCGGTTCAAGTTCATCTATTAGTTTGTCAAATTTATTTAAATCTGCTTCAGATTCGTCGAAAATAAATTCTTTATCCTCTTCTTTTAGTTTAACCTTAAATTCATTTTTAGCTCTAACATATTGTGCTACAGTAGAGTCGTAATAATGGGATTTCATGAATTCAATCATTAACGATTTTGAAAAATCAGAAAATTGATTACTGATACTTACACCACCAATAATAAATTTTTGATGTGGATTCCTCAATGTTACATGAACGATTCCTCTCCATAATAAGAACAAGGGCATTGGCTTTTGCTGGTATTCAGCTGAAACAAAAGCACGTCCCATTTCAATACACTTCTTGAAAAAAGGATGAATTTCTGGATCAAAATTAAATAATTCGTGTACGTAAAACCCATTAATTCCGTATTTTTCGTATACTTCCGAACCAATTGCCATGCGATAAGCTCCGACAATTTTGTTGGTGTCTTTATCCCATAAAAATAAATGATGATAATGATTATCAAATCGATCAAGATCAATTTCGTCATTTGTACCTTCACCAATCGCTCGGAAAGTAATTTCGCGTAATCGACCAATTTCTCTTAAGATATTTGGAATCTGTTTAGCTGTTGAAAAGAAACATTCATAGTTGTTGTTTGTAAACAGTAATGCTTGCTCATCTTTTCGTAATTCTTCAATATCGTGTGATAATAATTCTAAAGGTGTTTCAGGAATAATCTCTTTTATCTTTTTGTTTGAAGAAGATAAACTAGGTAGATTAGGGATTTTTAACTCAATATTTGTCGGATTTTTCAGAACTTGAGTTAAACTTCTTTTCTGTTTGTAATAAGAAGAAAGCATGTAGGTTTTCTTTCTTAAAAAAGCTGAATAATCTTCTATAGAATCATGTTCATCTTGTTGTTTTTGTAAAATAGGTTTTCCAATTCGAATTTGAATTGGGCGTGTTCTCTTCTTCATCATTTCAGCAGGTAACATTGCTGTTTGAAAGTCTGGATGAAACTTCGCAATACGATAAAAAATATTACTATTTCTTGCTCTAAAAAACATTGGAACAACGGGAACTTTAGACTTCTTCATCAACTTCATTGCTGACTCTTGCCATTCTCTGTCGATAATTCTACTTTCATCATCACGAAAAGATACTTCTCCTGCAGGAAAAATTCCTAAACAACCACCAGCTCTCAAAAGTTTTAGAGCATCACGCATTCCTGAAAGGCTACTGTAAGCGTCTTTTCTTGTTTCGAAAGGATTAACAGGAATAATCATAGGTTCTAAAGGTTTAATTTTTTGCAATAAAAAATTACCCATTACTTTAAAGTCAGGGCGGATTTTTGACATAAAATGCATCAAAATAATTCCGTCCAATGCTCCAAGCGGATGATTAGAAATAATAATAAAAGGACCTTCTTTGGGAATACGTTTTAAATCTTCTTCGTGAATTTCGTAATCCACTCCCAAATCATCAATCAAATAATCCAAAAAAGGTTCACATTGCATATGTTTTCCTCTGTTATATAAATCATTTAGTTGATCTATACTGAAAACCTTTTTCAATGCCCAAGCTACAGGCTTTCCTAAAAAACCTATTTTAGAAAGTCCTGAAGCTGAATAAATATCTTGTGTTGTAATTAAACTCATTTAAGCTTTAGCAACTATTTGTAATGTTTCACGTACTGTCTGACGCAATAATTCATTTTCTTTTGTCACAACTTTATCAGAATTTGCATCGAAATGGCGAATAGTATACAATAAAACATTGTTTTCTTCTTGTACTTTAAACTCTTCGTTCATATCAATAATAAATTTATCAAGGTTATCATATTTGTCCTCTAGACATAAAGATAAGGAAATTGCTGAATTTTGCATCAAATTTACTTTGATTTGATAATCATATAGTTTATTGAAAACTCCACTCAATTTATCTTCTGTAATAAAAGAGAAATCTTTACTTGATAATCTAATTAAATGTTGCTCTCTTTTTAGGATAAAACAAGGTACTTTTGGATCCAATGGTTGACCTTTTGCTACTTCGGTTCCTGCTTCTTTTGGATTTAAAAATGATTTTACAAAGAAAGGAATTTCTTTTTGTTGAAGCGGTTGTAACGTTTTCGGGTGAATAACAGATGCACCATAATAAGCCAACTCTATTGCTTCTTCATAAGAAATATGATTTAACAATTCTGCATTGTCAAAATAACGTGGATCAGCATTTAAAACTCCTGGTACATCTTTCCAAATCGTCATGCTATCAGCATTTAAACAATAAGCAAAAATTGCCGCAGAATAATCTGAACCTTCACGTCCTAAAGTTGTCGTGAAAAAGTTGTTGTCAGAACCTAAAAAACCTTGAGTAATAAATAAACCTGATTGAGGTAATTTAGATATACTTTCTTCTGTTGATACCCAATTTACTTTTCCTTCGCGATATGTATTATCTGTTTTGATATAATCGCGAACATCTAACCATTCATTATTAATTTGTATCGAATTAAGATACATACTGATAATCTTTGTAGAAATCAATTCTCCACAACAAACCACTTGATCGTATACATAACTATAATTTGGTGATTTATTTCTTCTTAAAAATGAAACAATATCATCAAAAAATTGAGAGATTTCATTTGAAACTTCAGTGGGATCATCAAATAATTCTGTCGCTAAAGAAATGTGCTGCTCTTTAACTTCATTAATTGTTTTCTCGAAATTATCATTTTCAAAATAGCGTTTGACTACTTCTTCCAATGCATTAGTTGTCTTGCCCATAGCAGAAACAATGATACATGTATTTTCGTAACCAACAGATTGCAATAAATTTGCAACATTTCTAACGCCGGCTGCATCTTTCACAGAAGCACCACCGAATTTGAAAACTTTCATTTCTATAAAAAAATTTGTAAATATTTAACTTGCAAATATAACCAAACTACAACTTAAATCTTGACCGAATTTAATTAAAATGAAAATAAATTTGAATGATGATTTTCATGTATTTAGAACAAATTCAAACGTTTGAAATTAGCTATTTCTAAGTTTTATTCCGATATTTGAAGCGCAAAACATAATTATGAACACAAATTCTCATCAAACTCTTGGAGAGTTTATCATAGAAAATCAAGCAGATTTTATCTACTCATCTGGTGAACTATCTAGATTATTAAGTTCCATTAAATTAGCAACAAAGGTTGTTAATTACAAAGTTAACAAAGCAGGTTTAGTAAATATTTTAGGTGAATTCGGAAACGAAAATGTGCAAGGTGAAAAACAACAAAAATTGGATGTTTTTGCTAATGAAACATTTATTGATACTTTATCTCAGCGTGAAGTTGTATGTGGAATAGCTTCTGAAGAAAATGAAGATTTTATAGCTATACAACCTTCAAAAAACTCAAAAAACAGTAAATATGTTGTGTTAATTGATCCATTAGATGGATCATCTAATATAGATGTTAATGTTTCTGTTGGAACTATTTTTTCAATCTATCATCGTGTAACAGAACCAGGTACGCCAGTTACGATTGAAGATTTTTTACAACCAGGAAATAAACAAGTTGCAGCAGGTTATGTAATTTATGGTACGTCAACAATGCTAGTTTATACAACAGGAAATGGTGTGAATGGATTTACATTAAATCCTGGAATAGGAACATTTTATTTATCTCATCCTAATATGTGTATTCCAGAAGACGGACATATTTATTCGGTGAATGAAGGTAATTATGTGAAATTTCCTCAAGGAGTTAAAAATTACATTAAATACTGTCAAGCAGCAGAAGAGGATCGTCCTTATACGTCTCGTTATATAGGGTCTCTTTGTTCTGATTTTCATAGAAATATGTTGAAAGGAGGAATTTATATTTATCCTTCTGGAACGAATAATCCAAATGGTAAATTACGTTTGTTGTATGAATGTAACCCGATGGCTTTTATCGCAGAACAAGCAGGAGGAAAAGCTTCAGACGGTTTCCAACGCATTATGGATATTGAACCTACAGAATTACACCAACGTATTCCTTTCTTTTGCGGTTCAAAAAATATGGTTGAAAAAGCGGAAGAATTTATGCGTCAAGAAGAATTGAAGTAATTCTTTTAATAAGACATAATAAAAAAAGCCACTCTATAGAGTGGCTTTTTTTATTATTATAAATTCAATTAAGGAATTGTAATACCTGGATAATTTCCGGGATATACTTTTCTTAATGTAGAATGATATTTTCTGTTAATTGCATCAACAAACATATTTGCTACAATTGCATAACCATTCCCAGTTAAATGTACTCCGTCTAAAGAGAAAGCACCGCCTGAAATAAAAGCTGTAGTATATGTTTGACCGTAATATTTAATTCCAGAATTAGAGCTAAGCTTTTTCATTTCTGAATAAGCGTCAACCAAAGCTAAATCATATTTTGTTGCTAAGCTTGTAATTGCAGCGTTGTATTTTGCTACAGCTGCTTCTGCTTTCGCTGTTTCTTTCGCTGTCAATACATAATTATCTGTCATAGGATAGCTAACGCCAACTACAGATAATTTACCTGCCTCTTCTTGTGATAATCCTAATTTTTTTAATTCATCTACTCTTTTTTCATCAACTTTTCCAATAACGGCAGAAGAAGTTAAGACTAATAAATCTTTTGCGGTAGCTTGACGAGCTTGTCCATAAATCATTCCGAATAAAGTTGCTTTTGCAGCTCCTATTTTTGGAGTAAGTGCAGCAGTAATTGTAGCTGATAAATCAGATAAATCTTTATCTTTAATTACCACAGGACTTGCTTCTGTTTTTGAGAATACTATTTTTCTTTCAGAAGCACCAACTGCATCAAATACTTGATTTAATCCAGCATAAGTAGCGTTTAACTCGTCAATCATTGGAGCGAAACTTGGATTTGCTGGAGACAAAGGGGCATATGGTACTGTTGTAAAATACGGAATAGATGTAACAGAAGGGATATTTGCTATAACTCCTTTTGTCTTTTCCTTAGGATTAGAGGTTGTCATAGCTCCTAATATCTTATCTAATGCTCCTGCAACTACTGTAGCATTTGAAATATCGCTACTTCCATAAGTTGAAGCATCCATATTACCTGTTTCATTGTGATCTACACCTAGCCCTCCACTTGTAGCATAACCTAAAACATCATTGTTTCCAATCCATAAAGAGAAAAATGTAGGGCTTTGTTTAACGGCATCAGCAATAACAGATGTTGAAGGGCTACTAGCAAAGCGAACAAAATAAGGATTTGCTTTACCTGTTGCTAATCCTGCGCTGTTTCCATAGCCTTCAGCTAATAGATGATAAGATTTTGCTCCTGGTACTCCCATATTTTGATAAGGTCCTGCAGCTGCAATATTATCTAATTGCGCACCTGCATCTGTTTGTATAGGAGACATAGAACCTTGTGTTAAAACTAACTTTCCAGGAAACCCAGGTAGACCTATGAAACCTCCTGTGTCGTTAGGCATATAAGGAATATTGAATTCACCTCCACCAGCTGCTTTCATTAATCCAGCTAACATGTTAGGGTAAGAATTTTCTTGTCCAGATTTGTACAATGCATTATCTCTATAACCAGAAGTTAACGAGTTTCCTAATGCTATATATTTTTGAAAATTAGCTTCTCCTGCAGATACTTGAATATCTTCTATTGGATGCTTAAAGTCATCGTCACAACTAAACATCGTAGCAGCTAATGCAACTAATATTATTTTATTTAAATGTTTCATTTTGTAGTCTTATTTAAGGTTGTATGTTAATCCTAAACCAAAGTTGATTGCACGCATTTTAACATCTCCAGAGAAGTTTTGTTCGATATTATTAATATGTCTCTCATCTCCTTGTACATAAGAACCAAACAGATCTAAATAAAAACCATTGTTAAATTTAAATCCTACACCTGCAGAGACAGAGTTTAAATTAGAACTTGGTGTTTCAGAAGACCAGTATGCACCAGGAACAGGAGATTTATCGTGATAATAACCTACACGTCCAACAATCATTTCATTGAATGTATATTCTGCTCCAAAGCGGAATAACGTATTGTCTTTCCAGTTTTTAGTAGAAGATGATGTGTAAAAAGTATTAGAAGCATCATTATATAAATTGATATCTAAACTTTTATAACGTGTCCAGTTTTGCCAAACTACATCTCCAAAAATCTCTAATTGAGGTAAGATTTTGTATGACATTCCGAATGTGAATTCAGATGGTAAAGGCAAAGTAGTATTCCATTTATCTGTATTGAATGGTACATTGTTTGCAATTCCTGAAGGAACATTCATCCAAGTTACATCTCCTTTATTTGCTGAAACATCCACGTTTGAACGATAAGCTAATCCAACACCAAATTTGTCTGTTGGTTTGAACATAGCACCAACATTAAATCCTAAACCATGAGCATCTTTGTCTTCTAATTTTAATTTAATGTCATTTCCTGCAACAGTTTGTACTTTTTCTAATTTAGCTGTTCCATGTGTATAAATAAAACCAATACCTAAACTAAACCAATCTGCAAAACGATATGCTACAGTTGGCTGAATATTGAAAGCTTTTAAATCAATATGTGTGATATTCGATTTATTTTGCCAATCTTCTGGCCAAGTAACAGAGCTTCCAAAAGGTGTTGTTACACTTACTCCAACAGCTAAATCATCAACAGGTTTATAACTAACAGCAAAATACATTGGTGTTCCTAATTTACTGTCTGTCTCTGCTTTTTGTAAAGTAGTTGGATCTTGCCATTTCACATCAGTTTTTACTCCAAAACCTCCAACTGCGATACTTAATTTACTATCTACAAAAGCTAAGCCCGCAGGGTTGTAAAACGCCACACTCGCATCGCGAGTTTGCGTTGCAGAAGTTCCTCCCAAAGCGGCTTGGCGAACTCCTTGTAAAGCAACACGGTAACCTCCTGCAAATGCAGATGTAGATAAACCGATTAGTGCTAATGTTAAGAAAATTTTCTTCATATTTTTTGTTCGTTTTTAATAATTCCTTAAAACAAAAATAACATAATTTTATAATAATGTTATGTTAACATAATAAATTTTAAAAAAATCTTTATACTTAAGGCTTTCAGCCAGAATAATATTTGTGTAAAATGTACACTATTGATAAAATTCTTTGATTTTTTCTGATATAATATGTCCTTCAGACCAACAAGCCTGAAAATTAAATCCTCCCGTAATTGCATCAATATTTAAAACTTCTCCTCCAAAAAACAAATGAGGTAATTTTTTAGCTTGCATCGAATGAAAGTCGATTTCTTTTAAATCTACACCTCCGGCAGTTACAAATTCATCTTTAAATGTACTTTTTCCATTTATTTGATATTTGCCTTGTGTTAATTCAGTAGCAATCTCTTCGATGTGTTTCTTTGATAAATCTGCATAAACTTTGTTTTCATTAATATTGCAATAATTCAGAATACTAAACCAAAAACGTTTCGGAAAATCGAATGGATTATTTTTGTGTACATTTTTCTTAGCATCAACTTGTTTTTTATTATTCAAAAATGAAATTACTTCATCTTTGGATTGATTAACAAAGTTGATTTCTGTCTCGAATTTATAATTACTTTCATTCAATTTTAAAGCCCCCCAAGCCGATAATCTCAAAATTGCTGGACCACTAAATCCCCAATGAGTAATTAATAAAGGTCCTTCTGCATTTAATTTTTTGTGATTGATTTTGACTTCTGCATTTTCAAATGAAATTCCCATCAAACCTTCAATTCGAGGATCTTTGCAATTAAAGGTAAATAAGGAAGGAACAGGTTGAACAATTTTCAAACCTAAATTATTCAAGCTTTTCCAAAATTTAGGTGTACTTCCTGTCGTTACAATAACCGTCTCAAAAAAATGTTTTCCAGATTTTGTAACTAACTCATAACCTCCATCAACCTTTTCGATATCTTGTACACCGTCCGAAAAATTCAATTGTACTTTGTTTTGATCAACAGCTTTTGTTAAAGCATCAATAATTGAAAGAGAAGAGTCACTTACAGGAAAAATACGATTATCGTCTTCGATTTTTAATTCAACTCCTCGCTCATCAAACCAAGCCATTGTATCACCTGGTTGAAAAGTGTAAAAAACACTTAATAATTCCTTTTTTCCTCGCGGATAATATTCAATCAAATCAAGCGGATCAAAACAAGCATGTGTCACATTGCATCTTCCTCCTCCTGATATTCGAACTTTTTGTAAAGGTAAATTTGCTTGTTCAAACAATATAGTTTGTTGTCCTACAGTTTTTCCTAGATTTGCTGCAACAAAATATCCTGCTGCACCGCCTCCAACGATGGCTATTTTTTTCACGAGGCAAAGTTAAAATTTTATTTTTAGCATAGATTTAATAAAAAAAGGAAATGTTTTCACATCTCCTTTTATGCTTTTTGTTCATGAAAAACGAACAAAGGTGTAATATTTTTATTAGCAATTTTTTTTGTAAATCCTGGTGAGAAAATTTTATCGAAGAAACCTTTATTTCTACTAACTACAGTTAATAAATCTATATGTTTTTCTTTGATAAAATCTAAAACTGCATTTACAGGATCTGCATCATTGTATATTTCAAAAATAATTGGATCACCAGCAAATTGATTTTGCCAATCTTTCATTGCTTGTTCATTGTATTTTCCATCTTTGGATACATGCATACAATGAATTTTTGCTTGATGACGATTTGCTATTTCAATTAAATATTTTAAAGCATCCTTATCTTTTTGATCAAAGACAGTTGTAAATCCAATGTTTTTGAATCCTTTAAAAGACATTTCTTTCGGGATACTAAGAATAGGAATTTTCATAGATGTAATTGCATTTATAGTATTTGATCCGAAAAGCATTTTTTCTATTCCTGTATTTCCATCTGTTCCCATTACAACAAAATCTACGCTTTCTTCACCAATGATTTCTCTTAAGATGTAAAGAAAATTTCCTTCTTCTAAAATGAACTTTATAGGAATTTCATTCAAACCATTTTCATCTGCAATTTGTCTTAATTGAGGAATATTATCTTTGAAGTTGTCAAAACTTCCTAATTCTACAGTTTCATAAACATTCTGAATTAACCCAGCGCTCAGACTTCCAGTTATCATAGGTAATTCGTAAACGTGCAATACATAAACTTGTGCATCTATACTTTTTGCAAGGTTTAAAGCATAAAGGAATGCGTTATTGGCAGTTTCGGAAAAATCTGTTGGGAACAATATTTTTTTCATCTTTTCGTGTTTTATACTCAAAAGTTACGAATAATTTTATTTCGACACGAAAAAAGCTCAATCTATTTATGGAGATTGAGCTTTGTATATTCAGTATAAACTAATGTTATTCATGAAAAACTAATAAAGGTACCTTGTTTTGAGAAAGGATTTTCTTAGTGAAACTAGGAGAAAATAACTTTTCGAAGAAGCCTTTGTTGCGACTAACGACTGTTAATAAATCGATTTTTTCTTCTTTGATAAATTCTAAAACAGCATCAACAGATTCTTCTGCTGTATAAATAGAAAAATCTACTGGTTCATCTTTATAATATTCTTTCCAATGATTAAGAGTTGGAATATCATAATTTCCGTCTTTTGATACATGTAAACAATGTACTTTTGCTTTGTATCTATAAGCCATTTCTGTTAAATAGTCTAAAGCTTTTCTGTCTTTATCTTGGAAAATTGTTGTAAAACCGATATTATTTATTCCTTTATATTGGTGTCCATGTGGAACACTTAAAACAGGAATTTTTAAATGTTTAATAGCATTCATTGTATTCGATCCAAAAATCACTTTGTCGAAACCTGTATTTCCAGTCGTTCCCATAACTACAAAGTCTACTTTTTCTTCTTCTATAAAAGTTGGTAAAACAAAAGAAAGCATTCCTTCTTTTATAATAAATTTTAAATCAATATTAGAAAAACCATTATCCTCAGCCATTTTTCTAAGAAAAGGAATATGGTCTTTTAAGTTTTCAAATTTATTTAGTTCTATTGTGTCATACACATTTTGTAAAATAGATGCATCAATTCCTCCGCTTACCATTGGGTATTGAAAGGCATGTAAAACATATAATTCAGCATTTTGATTTTCTGCTAAATTCAAAGCGTATAAAAACGCATTATTAGCAGTTTCTGAAAAGTCTGTTGGAAATAATATTTTTTTCATAATCTCTCTGTTTAATAGCTCCTTAAATATACGAATTTTAATATGTTTATATTTTAATTTGATGTTAAATATTATTGTGTTTCTTTATTTGATGTGATTCAAAATATTAATGATTTTGTTATAAATACTAATCCGTAACTTTGTGCTTCAAATAAATTTTCAATTCATGAATAATAAATATTTTCAGAAAACCATCGTTCGTTGGTCAGATTTAGATGCTAATCGTCATTTAGCGAATGCTTCGTATATGAATTTTACAAGTTTCGCACGTATAGCATTTTTGAGAGATTATGGTATTTCTATGAAAAATTTAGCTGAATATGGAATTGGTCCAGCTATTTTACATGAACAATTTTCTTTCTTTAAGGAAGCAATGGAAGGTGAAGAAATTTATATTTCGGTAGAAATTGGTGGGATGTCGGAAGATGGAATGATTTATCAATTTATTCATAATTTATATAATCAAGATGGTGTACATCTTTGCCATTCTGAATTGACAGGTGTTTGGTTTTCAATGTCGAAAAGAAAAATGCAAGCTCCGCCTGCAGAAATGTTAGAAAATATTAAAAAATCATTTGAAGGAAAAACCGTGAAAACAATGTCGAAACAAGATATTATCAATTTACCTTTTCGTTCAGAAAATATAGATCCTTCAATCTTTACTCAAAAATAAAATCATGTTAGAAGATAAAAACGTTTCAAAAACAAGTTTAGCCGAAATTGGAGAATTTGGTTTAATTAATCAAATCAAAGAAGGTTTTCCAATCAAATTAGAAAGTTCTATCAAAGGAATTGGAGACGATGCAGCTGTTCTTGATTACAAAAAAGATAAAATTGTAGTTTCTACTGATATGTTGGTAGAGGGTGTAAATTTTAGCTGGTCGTATATGCCTTTACGTCACTTGGGTTATAAAGCGGTTGTGACAGCGATTAGTGATATTTTGGCGATGAATGCAATTCCAAAACAATTGTTGGTTTCGATGGCAATTTCGAATCGTTTTACGATAGAAGCTGTGGATGAAATTTACAATGGAATGAAATACGCTTGCGATAAATACAATATTGATATTGTAGGTGGTGATACAACTTCTTCTCTTAGCGGACTTGTGCTAAGTATGACAGCTATTGGTTCAGCTCCAGAAAAAGATATAGCTTATAGAAATGGTGCAAAAGAAAATGATTTGATTGTTCTTTCTGGTGATTTAGGTGCTTCTTTTCTTGGTTTGCAAGTTTTAGAACGCGAAGCGCAAGTATCAAAAGTGAATCCTAATAATCAACCAGATTTCGAAAATTATTCATATTTAATTGAACGCCAATTAAAACCAGAGGCTCGTTTGGATATTATCAATCTTTTGAAAGAATTGAAAGTTAAACCAACTTCTATGATTGATATTTCGGACGGATTATCTTCTGAAATTATTCATCTTTCGAAAGAAAGTGGTGTCGGAATTAATATTTACGAAGAAAAAATTCCGTTAGATTCTATTGTGATTCGTACAGCAGAAGAGTTCAAAATTAATCCAATTACATGTGCATTGAGCGGCGGAGAAGATTATGAATTATTGTTTACAATTGATCAAAAAGATTTTGAAAAAATCAAAGGAAATCCGCATTTAACGGTGATTGGTCATGTAACTGGTAAAAACGAAGAAAACTATTTGATTACACGCGGAAGCGAACAAATGGTTCCATTAACTGCTCAAGGTTGGGGAGTTGAAACAGAAGACGAGGATGATCAACATTAATAAGTTTCTCATCAAATATAAAATCAAAAGCATTCAAGAAATTGGATGCTTTTTTTGTTGAAATAAGTTGTATTTTAGATTTTATAAAACTTAAATGAACACAAAAAAAATAACAGAATTAATAGGTGATTTGACAGTTTTTGATTTGAATATCGATTTCAAAAACAAATCAATTATAGTGAATCTTGGTTATTTACCTTTTGGAAAAAATCCAATTAAGAAAATTACTTTTAATGATGTTATTTGGCAAGATTTCTTTGGTTTTGATAGAGAAAACATTCAAAACGTAATAGAATACACAAATGATTTCAATATTTTTCTTGAACATAAAAAAGATTATATTGAAAAGAATATAAAGTATTTACCAATTGATTTTTTAGAAACTCTAAAAAACAATCAACATCATTACTATTATTCTAAACCAACTCTCGGCTTTGAATTTTTAATTATTACTCAAACAGAAATTATTATTTCAGATATATAAAATTAAAAGCATTCAAGAAATTGGGTGCTTTTTTAGTTGAAATAAGTTGTAATTTTAGATTATTATTAAAATTATGTCTAGAAAATTTTCAATAAAAAATACGTTTTCCTTAACAGGAATTGTTTTGGTATCTTTATCATTCATAATGTTTATTTACACAATCAGTATGTTTACTGCAAGAGGAAATTTCAGTAAGTTCTCTGTGAAAATTTCTGAAATATGTCTTGTCTTTTGGTTTCCAACTTTAATTATTGGTGTCATTATTTTTATAATTGCGGCTGTATTAAAAAACTATAAAAACAAAAAAAGCTCGAACTAATAAGTTCGAGCTTTTATATTGTTAGCATTTTCGCTGTCGAATTATCAATTAAGATAATGGTTCAACTGAAACGTAAGATCTATCGTTACGTTTTTTAGTGAAAACTACTTTTCCGTCAATTAAAGCGAATAATGTGTGATCTTTACCGATTCCTACATTATCACCAGGATGATGTTGAGTACCTCTTTGACGAACAATAATGTTACCAGCGATTGCTGCTTGTCCACCAAAAATTTTAACACCTAAACGTTTCGAATGTGATTCACGACCATTTTTCGAACTTCCGACCCCTTTCTTATGTGCCATTTCGTTTTGTTTTTAAGAGTTAATAATTAATCTCAGCTCAATCTTAACCGATTGAAGCTACTTCAATTTTAGTGAATTGTTGACGATGACCGTTAGACTTTTGGTAACCTTTTCTTCTTTTCTTTTTGAAAACGATTACTTTGTCTCCTTTCACGTGTTCAACGATTTTAGCTACTACGGTAACTCCGTCTATAACTGGGGCGCCGACAGTGATTGTTCCGTTGTCTGTTAATAAAACACGATCGAATTTTACTTCGTCACCTGCTTCACCAGCTAAACGGTTTACAAACAATTGTTGGTCTTTTTCAACTTTGTATTGAAGCCCTGCTATCTCTACAATTGCGTACATAAATTAATGTTTATAAATGAAAATTGAGTGCAAAGATAATCAAAATTTTGAATTTAAAAACTTGAATTGACTGAAATTTAATTAGAAAGATAAAAAACTATGACATATCTTCTATTTGGATTAATTAAAAATAACATATCTTTGCAGTAAGAAAATCAAAGATAGGATGGTAGAAATGGTTGAAAATTATTCTTTAAAAGATTTAAAAATAGGTGAACAAGCTATTGTGACTGGATTTAGTACAGAGGATATTCCTGCAAAGTTTTATGAAATGGGATTTATTCCTGGTACAAATTTATTAGTAAAAAACAAAGCTCCTTTTGGAGGTCCTATTTGCATTAGTATTGTATCAAATAAGTCTGTTTTAGCACTAAGAAGAAACGAAGCCGATAAAATCTTGATAACAAAAAAATAATGAATCATTATAAAATTGCCTTAATCGGTAACCCAAATGTTGGTAAGACTTCATTATTTAATAAACTTACAAACCTTCGTCAGAAAGTAGGAAATTATCCTGGCGTAACGGTAGAAAAGCGCGAAGGAAATATTGAACGTAATGGAAATAAATTTCTGATTACAGATTTTCCAGGAACGTATACGATTTACCCTAGTTCTTTGGACGAAGAAATTGTTTATAAGACTTTAGGAGATAAAACCAATAAGCATTATCCAGATTTGGCTGTTGTTGTTGGAGAACCATCTAATCTTAAACGATCGATTTTGTTGTATCAACAAGTTCGAGATTTAGGAGTGCCTGCAGTTTTTGTCATCAATATGAAAGATGAAATCAAAAGCAAAGGACTTAATATTGATTTGAAAAAGTTAGAAGATTTTCTTCAAACAAAAATATACTTAACAAATGCGCGTTCAAGCGAAGGAATTGATGAGTTGGTAAAAGCTTTTACAAAAGAGGCTACATCTTATACAAACCATTATGAAATTCCGAAAGAATATTTGTCTGTTGTAGAAAAAGTTAAAGATGAGTTTCAACTAAATTCTAATTACGAGGCATGGCAATATCTTTCTCAAAAAGAAGTTTCTTTCGAGTCAAATGAAAACCTAAGTAAATTAGAAACTTTAAAGAAAGAAAATTCTATTGTTTCGAAAAGATTACAAGTTAAAGAAGCTTTAGATAGAAATAAAATTTTAGAAGAAAAGCTAGATGATATTATTTCCTATAATTTTGACGGAAACGATACATTAACGGATAAAATTGATAAAACATTAATTCATCCAATTTTCGGGTACGTTATTTTTTTAGGAATATTATTATTAATCTTTCAAGCTGTTTATGCGTGGTCTGCTCCATTAATGACAATGGTTGAGGATTTATTTGGTTGGATTGATGAGAAAGCAATAAGCTTATTACCAGAAGGTCCGATTAGTGAAATAATAGGAGGAGCAATAATACCTGGAATAGAAGGAATAGCAGTTTTTGTTCCACAGATTGCAATTTTGTTTTTATTCATTTCTATAATGGAAGAAACAGGTTATATGAGCCGTGTTGTTTATTTGATGGACAGATGGTTGAAGCCTTTTGGATTGAGCGGGAAAAGTGTTGTGCCCCTTATTTCTGGTGCAGCTTGTGCAGTTCCTGCGATTATGTCAGCACGTAATATCGAGAATGATAAAGAGCGTCTATTGACTATTCTTGTTACACCTTTTATGACGTGTTCGGCTCGTTTACCTATTTATATTGTTCTGATTGCATTGGTAATTCCAGATGAAAAAGTATTTGGTTTAAGTTATCAAGCTTTGGCCTTGTTTGTGATGTACATTTTAGGTGTTGTTGGTGCTTTGGGAAGTGCTGTTTTGCTGAATTTGATTATTAAAGCAAAACATAAAAGTTACCTAATATTAGAAATGCCAACTTACAAGCTTCCAGATTGGAAGAATGTAGGAATTAATGTTTGGGAAAAAACTCTAGGATTTTTAATAGACGCAGGTAAAATTATATTCGCAATTTCAATTATTCTTTGGGTTTTAGGAACATTTGGACCTGGTGAAAAATTCAAAAATGCTGAAGAAATAGTAACTGCTCATCATCCAAAAATGAATGAAGAAGATTTAGCAAATGAAATAGCTTCTTACAAATTAGAACATTCATATTTAGGTAGATTAGGATCAGTTATAGAACCAATTGTAGAGCCTTTAGGATACGATTGGAAGATGGGAATTGGTTTAATTTCATCGTTTGCTGCTCGTGAAGTTTTTGTAGGAACAATGTCAACTGTTTATAGTTTAGGAGAAGTTGATGTTGAAGATGATGGACAAAAAGATCGTTTACTTCATCGAATGCAAACCGAGATTAATCAAAATACAGGAGAACCTGCATATAATCTTGCGACAGGAGTTTCTTTATTGCTGTTTTATGCTTTCGCAATGCAATGTATGAGTACAATTGCAATTGTAAAACGTGAAACGAATTCATGGAAATGGACTCTGATTCAAACAGGATTTATGACTGGTTTGGCTTACGTTGTTGCATTTGTTGCATATCATATTTTAAAATAAAATTATGGACAATATTTGGATACAATATATTTTTATTGCCTTCCTTTTTGGATTTGCAATTTGGTATGTTATCAAGTTAATAAGAAATTCATTTAGTTCAAAAGGAGGAGGTTGCTCCAAAGGATGTGGTTGTTCCTCTAATAAGGATGAATTTCAAAAAAAGGCTAACTAAAATAGTTAGCCTTTTTTTATTTCGAAATTTAGAAGTATTTTTACGATGTTAATAATCAATTAGAAGAGTTATTCTGTTGATTATTAATGTTTTTAACTTTGTTTATTCGGAATAAAATTCTTAAAAAAAAATGGAAACTTGGGTAATTATTTCTTTAGTTGTTTTGTTTATAATTATTATAGGATTAATTGTTTATTATATTTCTAAAAATAATAATAAAGTTTCTCAAGGTACTATTTTAGTTCCTGATGTTAAATCTAAGATAGATATTGAAGAATCTAGTTCCGATCTAGTAGAAAATAAATTGATTGAAAAAGTTGATTTTAAATCAATTCCTGAAGAAATTACTAAAGATACTAAAGTTGTTAGTTCGCTTAGTATTTCTTCAAAAACAGAAAATGATTTACTAAAAAAATTAGAATTATTCGAAAAAAATAAAGGATTTATTAAAAAGGATGTTAATCTAGCTACACTATCAAAACAATTTGAAACAAATACAAAGTATCTTTCTGAAATTATAAAAATACACCGTCAAAAACCATTTAATTCCTATCTAAATGAATTAAGAGTATATTATATTGTAAATCGTATAAAGAATGAGCCAAAATATATTAATACAAAAGTCAGTTATTTAGCAAGTGATTGTGGATTTACATCTCATAGTACTTTTACCACTATTTTCACACAGATTATGAACGAATCTCCCTCTGTTTTTTTGAAAAGAATAAAAGAAGAACAAAAAAGGATATAAAATAAAAAGTGCGCCTAACTAAGTTAGGCGCACTATATTTTAGCTTCGCTTAAAATTATTTAGCTACTGCTGTAGAATCAGCTGCTGGAGCTACTACTGCTGCAGAGTCAGCTACTGGAGCTACTGCAGAATCAACTACTGCAGAATCAACTACTGCTGTTGCAGAATCTGTAGCTGGCGCTTCTTCTACTGGTGCTTCTTCAGTTTTCTCTCCACAAGATACTGCTCCTAATGATAAAGCTGCTACTGCAACTACTGCGAAAAATTTTTTCATTTTTTTAAATTTAATCGTTAAAACAATTTGTTATTTGATAGACCAAAGTTAAGATGGTTTTGACCTGATCTAATAAAAAATGATTGTAATTACTTTGTAAAACAATTTTTATTTTACAAAGTATAGAAATACAATTCATTAAATCCTTATATTTTCCGAAATTATAAAATTTATAGAACAAAAAAATCCTCAAATTTTATAAATTTAAGGATGATTCTTGATGTGTTAGAAGTGTTTACTTTAAAACTTGCGCTTCTAATTTGAATTTTTCAATTTTATTTGAAATTAAATCTAATCTCAAATTATGAATACTTCCAATATGTGAAGTCTGAAATTCTTTGTGTGGAACATAGGATCCATTTTCTACAGATAAACCAACTTCTCTATAAGCATCACGGAAAGGAGTTCCATTTTTGATGGCTTCATTAATATTTTCAACTGTATATATCGGATTATATTTATCTTGATTCATGTAGTTGTCTTTAATCTGAAGTTGAGGAATCGCAAATGTTAAGATGTCAATAATATTATCAAATTGCATCATTGGTTCGAATAATATTTCTTTCAAAATTTGATAATCGCGATGATATCCGCTTGGAAGATTATTAATCGTCATCATAATATCGTTCGGTAACGCTTGAATTCTATTGCAATGTGCACGTGTTAACTCAAAAACATCTGGGTTTTTCTTGTGCGGCATAATCGAAGAACCTGTTGTCATTTCGTTTGGTAACTTCACAAATGCTAAATCTTGCGAGTTATATAATACTAAATCGTATGACATTTTAGATAACGTTCCACAAATCATAGCTAAAGCAGTCGCGACAGATTTTTCTGTTTTTCCACGTAACATTTGTGCTCCAACTGATGAAACCAAAATTTCTGAAAAACCTAATTCTTGCGTTGTTTGTAAACGATCAATCGGGAAACTTGTTCCGAAACCTGCACCAGAACCCAATGGATTTTGATCAGAAATTTTATATGCAGCCTCGAAAAAGTATAAATCAGTCAATAAACTTTCTGCATATGCCGAAAACCACATTCCGAAACTACTCGGCATTGCTGCCTGAAAATGAGTATATCCTGGTAATTGATGATTTTTGAATTCGTCTGCTTTTTGTAAGAAAATCTCTATTAAATTGACAATTTTTTCAGTTGTATGTTTTAAATACTCTTTTTCAAAAAGTTGAATCGCAACCAAAACTTGATCATTACGTGAACGTGCAACATGAATTTTTTTCCCAGCATCGCCAGTTTTCTCAATTAAAAAAGCCTCAATTTTTGAATGTATATCTTCGTAATTTTCGTCGACTTCGAAATTATTTTCCGCAATCAGAACCAAAACTTCATCCAAAGCAATTTGCAACGCATTATTTTCTTCATTGGTAATCAAACCTGTTTTTGCTAGCATATTTGCCTGCGCTTTCGACGCTAATGCATCATATTTTGCAAGATGAGCATCTAATTCTCTGTCTTTTCCAACAGTAAATTTTTCGATTTTATCATTAATGGTAAAACCTTTGTCCCAAAGTTTCATATCTATAATAATGAATTAAGGGCGCAAAGTTAGTAAAAAGTTGTATAATATCTCATTAAAGTTGTATAATTATTAATAATCATAAATATTTATTCATATTGAGTATTTTCAATTGTTTTTTGAGAATGTTTAGACGATTGATAGCATTTCGAAAGATTGATTATTGAATGTTTATTAATATTTGAAAATAATTCAATTTCGTAAAAAAATGACCCAAAAATTATGGAGTTGATATTTTAAGAACCTTTTAATTTTCAACTTCTATTTATTTATGTTTAAAACATTGTTAAAGTGAAATTTAGATCTTTTTTATAATAATTCTAAATTATTGAAATATAACTAAAATATATCATTCTTTGATGAAAAATCGTTACTATAAACGTAATTTTGTGTACCAATTTATAGCTAAACGCGTATTTGTTTAGATGATTGTTAATGTTAGTTTTAGAATAAAACTCTAGCTCAAATGCTTATGTATGTTGAGTTTGTGTGAGTTAAATTATTAAAAATTACCCTTCGAAAAAATTACATACTTAGTTTGTATCCTGATAACAGTGGTTGCCTATGCCAAAAATGATTTTTATTGAAAATAATTTTTGCATAAGATGTGACGATACAACGAAGTGTTATTATATAATTCATTTTGATTGGATGAAATCAGGTGTAAGTAGCTTGATTTTAAACAATCTTTAATATTAAAAAGAAAAGATAGATAATTATGAGTCTTTACCAAGAGTATCTTAACGAGATTGAAGAAAGAAAAGGTCAAGGTTTACATCCAAAACCAATTGATGGTGCAGAATTACTAAGTGAAATCATTAATCAAATTAAAGATGTTAACAACGAATACCGCGAGGATTCTGTTAAATTCTTTATCTATAACACGTTGCCAGGAACAACTTCTGCTGCAGGTGTAAAAGCAAAATTTTTAAAAGAGATTATTTTAGGAGAAGCTACAGTTGCTGAAATTACACCAACTTACGCTTTCGAATTATTATCTCATATGAAAGGAGGACCATCTATCGAGGTTCTTTTGGACTTAGCTTTAGGAAATGAAGAAGCAACTGCAAAACAAGCTGCTGAAGTTCTTAAAACACAAGTTTTCTTATACGATGCAGATACAGCTCGTTTAGCTGATGCTTTTAAAGCAGGAAATGCTATTGCAAAAGATATTTTAGAAAGTTATGCAAAAGCGGAGTTCTTTACAGAATTACCAGCAGTTGCTGAAGAAATTAAAGTAGTGACGTACATCGCTGCTGAAGGAGATATTTCTACGGATTTATTATCTCCAGGTAACCAAGCGCACTCTCGTTCTGATAGAGAATTGCACGGTCAATGTATGATTACGCCAGCTGCTCAAGAAGAAATAAAAGCACTACAAGCACAACATCCAGATGCTTCTGTGATGTTAATCGCTGAAAAAGGTACAATGGGTGTTGGTTCTTCTCGTATGTCAGGTGTTAACAACGTGGCTTTATGGACAGGAAAACAAGCATCGCCTTATGTTCCTTTCGTAAATATTGCACCAATTGTTGCAGGTACAAACGGAATTTCTCCAATTTTCTTAACAACTGTTGATGTAACAGGTGGTATCGGAATCGATTTGAAAAACTGGAAAAAGCAAGTTGATGCTAACGGTGATGTAGTTCGTAACGAAGCGGGTGATCCTGTTTTAGAAGAAGTTTATTCAGTAGCTACAGGTACTGTTTTAACTATCAATACAAAAACTCAAAAATTATACAACGGAGACCAAGAGTTAATTGATATTTCAAGATCATTGACTCCTCAAAAAATGGAATTTATCAAAGCGGGAGGTTCTTATGCAATCGTTTTTGGTAAAAAAATCCAAACATTTGCTGCTCAAACTTTAGGTATCGAAGCTCCAACAGTTTTCGCTCCTTCAAAAGAGATTTCTAATGACGGTCAAGGTTTAACTGCTGTTGAAAAAATCTTCAATAACAATGCTGTTGGATCGACTCCAGGAAAAGTTTTACATGCTGGTTCTGACGTTCGTGTTAAAGTAAACATCGTAGGTTCTCAAGATACAACTGGTTTGATGACATCGCAAGAATTAGAAGCAATGGCTGCTACGGTTATCGCTCCAACAGTTGATGGTGCTTATCAATCAGGATGTCACACAGCTTCAGTTTGGGATAAAAAGGCGCAAGCAAATATTCCTAAATTGATGAAATTTATGAATGATTTCGGTGTAATTACAGCGCGTGACCCTAAAGGTGAATATCATGCAATGACTGACGTTATTCATAAAGTATTGAATGATATCACGATTGATGAATGGGCGATTATCATTGGTGGTGACTCACACACACGTATGTCTAAAGGTGTTGCTTTTGGTGCCGATTCAGGAACTGTAGCTTTAGCTTTAGCAACTGGTGAAGCATCTATGCCAATTCCAGAATCTGTAAAAGTAACATTCAAAGGAGAGATGAAACAACACATGGATTTCCGTGATGTGGTTCACGCTACTCAAGCTCAAATGTTGAAACAATTTGATGGTGAGAATGTATTCCAAGGTCGTATCATTGAGGTGCACATCGGTACATTATTAGCGGATCAAGCGTTTACATTTACAGACTGGACTGCAGAAATGAAAGCGAAAGCATCTATCTGTATTTCTCAAGATGATACATTAATCCAATCGTTAGAAATTGCTAAATCTCGTATTCAAATCATGATCGAGAAAGGAATGGATAACAAAAACCAAGTGTTACAAGGATTAATCGATAAAGCAAACAAACGTATCGAAGAAATTAAATCGGGTGCTAAACCTGCTTTAACGCCAGATGCAAATGCAAAATATTATGCTGAAGTTGTTATTGACTTAGATATTATCGAAGAGCCAATGATTGCCGATCCAGACGTAAATAATGCTGATGTTTCTAAACGTTATACACACGATACAATCCGTGATTTAACTTACTACGGTGGTGATAAACACGTAGATTTAGGTTTCGTAGGATCTTGTATGGTACATAAAGACGATTTAAAAATCGTTTCTCAAATGTTACGTAACGTAGAAAAAGTGAATGGTAAAGTTGAGTTCAAAGCTCCTTTAGTTGTTGCGGCGCCTACTTACAATATCATCGACGAATTGAAAGCAGAAGGTGATTGGGAAATGTTACAAAAATACTCAGGATTTGAGTTTAGTGACTTATTGCCAAAATCTACTGCTCGTACAGAATATGAAAACATTATGTACTTAGAGCGTCCTGGTTGTAACTTATGTATGGGTAACCAAGAAAAAGCAGAAAAAGGAGATACAGTAATGGCGACATCTACACGTTTATTCCAAGGTCGTGTTGTTGAAGACCGTGATGGTAAAAAAGGAGAATCTTTATTAGCGTCGACTCCGGTGGTTGTTTTATCAGCGATTTTAGGACGTATTCCTTCTATCGAAGAATACAAAACTGCTGTAGAAGGTATCAATTTAACAAAGTTTAAACCAATTTCTATGAACTAATCGTTCGTAGAAAAGAATATATAAAACGAGGTAATCCATATGGATTACCTCGTTTTTTTGTGTATTAATTATAATGTTGCATATAAGTAAGTTAGAATTGATTTAAATAAGAGTATTAACCATTTAGATACGTGAAATATTAAATAATTCAGTATATTGGGGTATGTTTTTTGATAAATTAAAACCAATTAAATAAATCAATTATTATGGCATTTGATATAAATATGATTAAAGGCGTTTATGCTAAAATGCAAGAACGTGTAGATGCTGCGAGAGCTATCGTAGGTCGTCCTTTAACGTACTCAGAGAAAATTTTATATGCTCACTTGTTTAACGGGAAACCAACACAAGCTTATAGAAGAGGAGAATCTTATGTGGATTTTGCTCCAGATCGTGTAGCTATGCAAGATGCAACTGCTCAAATGGCTTTGTTGCAATTTATGCAAGCTGGTAAAACAAAAACTGCGGTTCCTTCTACAGTTCATTGTGATCACTTGATTCAAGCCAAAGTTGGTGCTAAAACAGACTTACAAGAAGCAATCAATAAATCATCAGAAGTATTTAATTTCTTAGAATCGGTTTCAAATAAATATGGAATCGGATTTTGGAAACCAGGTGCAGGAATTATTCACCAAGTAGTTTTAGAAAATTATGCATTTCCTGGAGGAATGATGATTGGTACTGATTCTCACACACCAAATGCAGGAGGGTTAGGAATGGTAGCGATTGGTGTTGGTGGAGCTGATGCTGTTGACGTAATGTCGGGTATGGCCTGGGAATTAAAAATGCCAAAATTAATTGGAGTTAAATTGACAGGTAAATTGTCTGGTTGGTCATCTCCAAAAGACGTTATTTTAGAAGTTGCAGGTCGTTTAACTGTAAAAGGAGGAACAGGAGCGATTGTAGAATATTTTGGAGAAGGAGCAGAGTCATTATCAGCAACAGGTAAAGGGACAATCTGTAATATGGGTGCAGAAATTGGAGCAACAACTTCAATTTTCTCTTATGATGACGCTTCAGAAAGATATTTAAGAGCAACTGATCGTAATGATGTGGCTGATGCTGCAAATGCTCACAAATCTTATTTACGTTCGGATGATGAAGTTTATGCAAATCCAGAAAATTTCTATGATCAATTAATTGAAATCAACTTATCAGAATTAGAGCCACGTATGAATGGTCCTTTTACGCCAGACTTAATGACGCCTGTTTCTAAAATGAAAGAAACAGCAGCAGCTAATGGTTGGCCTTTAGATGTTGAATGGGGATTAATCGGTTCTTGTACAAACTCTTCTTATGAAGATTTATCTCGTGCTGCTTCTATTGCTCAACAGGCTTTAGACAAAGGTTTAGAAGCAAAATCTTCATTTGGAATTAATCCAGGTTCGGAAGTTGTTCGTTATACAGCAGATCGAGATGGTTTCTTAAAAACTTTTGAAGATTTAGATGCAGTTATTTTTACAAATGCTTGTGGACCTTGTATCGGACAATGGGATCGTGAAGGTGCAGATAAAGAAGAAAAAAATACAATCGTTCACTCATTCAACCGTAACTTCAAAAAACGTGCAGATGGTAATCCAAATACTTATGCTTTCGTAACATCTCCAGAAATGGTTGCTGCGATTGCAATTTCTGGACGTTTAGATTTTAATCCATTAACAGATAAATTAATCAATAAATTTGGTGAAGAAGTAATGTTAGACGCTCCAAAAGGAGAGGAGTTACCAACAAAAGGTTATGCATACGAAGATAATGGCTATCAAGCGCCAGTTGAAGATGGTTCAGGTGTTGAAGTTATCGTAAATCCAAATTCTGAGCGTTTACAATTATTAGAAGGTTTCAAACCTTGGAATGGTGAAAATATTACTGGAGCTAAACTATTAATCAAAGCGTTTGGTAAATGTACAACGGATCATATTTCTATGGCTGGTCCTTGGTTACGTTTCCGTGGACACTTGGATAATATTTCGAATAATACATTGATTGGAGCTGTAAATGCTTTCAATCAAGAAACAAATTCAGTTAAAAATCAATTAACAGGAGAATATGGTCCAGTTCCAGACACTGCACGTGCATACAAAGCGGCAGGTGTACTTTCTGTAATTGTTGGTGACGAAAACTATGGAGAAGGTTCTTCTCGTGAGCATGCAGCAATGCAACCACGTCATTTGGGAGCTGTAGCGGTATTGGTGCGTTCTTTTGCACGTATCCACGAAACAAATCTTAAGAAGCAAGGTATGTTGGCGTTGACGTTTGCAGATAAATCGGATTATGATAAAGTGCAAGAAGATGATACAATTAACTTTATTGACTTAACAGAATTTGCTCCTGGAAAACCTTTAACATTAGAGTTTGTACATGCGGATGGTTCTAAAGACTTAGTAGTTGCAAATCATACTTATAATGCTCAACAAATTGAATGGTTTAAAGCTGGTTCAGCATTAAACTTAATTAAAGCGCAACAAGCGAAATAGTTAATTTGATTATAAAATAAAAGCCGATGTAGAAATACATTGGCTTTTTTTATTGAAGAAATATTAAGTGATGATTAATAACTTTAAATAATAAAAAAAACCTCAATCAAATGATTGAGGTTTTTAGCAGTGGTGCCTCCAGGAATCGAACCAGGGACACAAGGATTTTCAGTCCTTTGCTCTACCAACTGAGCTAAGGCACCGCCTTAATTGTGATGCAAATATAGAGCGAAAATCTATTCTACCAAACATTATTTACAATATTTTTTAGACTAAAAAGCTATCTTGTTCATTTACCGAGAAATAAATTTAAAAGTTTTTTTATCTTTACAAAAAAAATGAAGTTTTTGATATTTTAATAGATAATTAACAACTCATTTTTGCAATCTAATTTTTACAATTCGCAACAAATCATCATATTTGCGTCTTAGAATTCTATTATACATTCATAATGAAGTGGATTATTTGTAGTTTATCACTATTTAGTGTGGTAACAATAAAAGCTCAATCGATATCAGTTTCTCCTTATTCAGCATATGGAGTCGGCGAACAATTATTTGATAATAATACAGAACAGGCTGGTATGGGCGGTATTTCAACAGTTCCTACGAATCCTTTTGGACAAAGTGCAAACTTTTCAAATCCAGCAGCTAACCAAAACTTGCGTATGACAACTTTTAATGCAAGTGGAAGTGGAACAAATTATAATTTTAAATCTGGAACAGATAAAGAAAGTGCTGGACGCTTTAATGTTTCTAATATTTCATTGGCTTTTCCTGTAGGTGAAAAAGGAAGTTTTGGATTAGGTTTTCAACCATATTCTGCTTTAGGATATGATATTTTAAATGAATCTGAAAGAAATGATATCAAACAAACTGTTCAAATGAAAGGTGATGGAGGTCTAAATAGTATCCATGCTTTTTATTCAAGAAACATTTCGAAAGAGTTCTCGTTAGGATTACGTGTGAATTATCTATTTGGAGAATTGAGGAGAAATGAAATATTAGCAGTAGATGGAGCTAGTTTAGCAGTAGATTATAGTGATAAATCAAATTATCGTGGAGCTCAGTTTACTTTAGGATCAATGTATACAAAGAGAATTGGTAAAACAAATAGTCTGAATATAGGGGCAACTTATACATTGGGAACTAACTTAAGAACAGATGTTACAGATCTTACAACAACTTATACATACATTGGAACAGCACAATCTTCTTTGGATACAATTTCAATGATTAGAATTGATAATGGAAAAACAAAGATCCCACAACAATTTACTTTGGGAGCATCATATTCTAAAGATAATACGTGGTCGTTAGCAGTAGAAGCGAAATATAATAGCTGGAAAGATTTTTCTCAGCCATTAGAAGGTCAAAATACAACAATGTCTTCTGCTGTAGATTACAAAAACAATGTACGTTTAGCTGTTGGTGGATATTGGATTCCAGATTATAATAGTTACAAAAGTTACTTTAACCGTGTAACTTATCGTGCTGGTATGTATTATCAATCAGCTCAATATTCTATTCATGGAACAGATATTGACGCTTATGGAGCTACATTAGGATTTGGATTTCCAGTTGGAAAACAAAATGATGGCTCTATGATGAATGTTTCATTGGAGTATGGACAAAGAGGAAAAACAGCAAACAACTTAATCAAAGAAAATTATTTCGGTTTGAAAGTTGGATTTGATATTAACGATATTTGGTTTAGAAAAAGAGTTATTGACTAATTTTGGACAAACAAAAATTGTATAAAAAAGCAAATGAAAAAGCCTTAATTAAATCAAGTATTGTATTTGGTTTAGTAGGTATTTTCGTTTTGCTTTTTTCTTGTAAAAAAGAACTTCCTCCTATCAATAATAAGAAAGTAGTATTTCCTACTCGTACGCTTTTCAATGCGAATATTATTAATAGAGATTCAGGCAGGATCTCAATGAATGTTCGTTCGCCATTAATAGAAGAATTTACAACAGTAGATTCACCTTACACGATTTTTAGAAAAGGTGTAGACCTTGATTTTTATCAAAAAGGAAGTTTGAAACCTGGATATTTTCAGGCAGATTGGGCAAGATTAAGCGATGCAACAGGAATATACGAGGGTAGAGGAAATGTAATTATCGTAAATGAGAAAGGTGATTCGTTGAAAAGCGAACAATTATTTTGGAATAAGAAAAATAAAACAGTTTATACATCGAAAGAAGTTTACTTAATTAGCAGCGAAGGCGATTCGTTAACAGCGAAAAACGGTTTGCAAGCTACGGACGATTTAGAAACCTATACTTTATTCAATAATCAAGGATTTAAGTATGTTGATGATAATCAAAAATTCTAAATAGCGTTAAAAAAATTAACAAAAAAGTGAATACTTGTCGATTCTTCTATTTTATTATTCAATGTATTGTCGTATTTTCGCCACCTATTATAGAAATAACATTAAAACAAAACAATGGCAGTTTTAGGAGAAATTCGTAAAAAAACTTGGCTGATCTTCGTTGTAATCGGAGTAGCAATGTTAGCTTTCGTTGCAGGAGATTTATTCGGAGAGAATTCAAAGATTAAACAATTATTTACTGGAGATCCGTCTGTAGTTGGTACAGTAAACGGAGAATCTATTGGTATTACAGAATATCAAAGTGCATACGATCAAACACAAAAGATGTATGAAAATCAAGGTCAATCTGCAACTCCAAATCAAATTGCTCAACAAACTTGGAACAGCTTAGTTAGTCAGAAAGTGTTGAAACAACATGCTGAAAAATTAGGTTTAAAAGTTTCTGATGATGAATTTTGGAGCTATACAGCTCAAAACTTCGGAATGGCATCTGGTGCAGAAGCACAACAACAGATTGCTCAATTAGAAGCAAATGCTGCATCAAGTCCAGAAGCGCAACAACAATATAGAGGTTGGTTACAAACTGCTGAACAAATAAAATTACAGATTTTATCTCAAAAATATTTTGGTTATGTAATGGCTGGAACAGCGGTTACAGGTAAAGAAGCGGATATTCAACAAGGATACAATATTTCTAATGCAAATATTCAGTATGCATTTGTAGATTACGCAACTTTGGCTAAAAAATTAAATGTAAAAGTAACAGACGAAGAAATTTCTGCTTACGAAGCGAAATATCCAAAATTATTCAAAGCAGAAGGTTTAGTAAAATTAAGTTACACTTATTTCCCTGCGGGAGCGTCTACTGCTGATGAAACTGTTGCTTTAGCAAACATCAACAAATATTTGTCAACTCAAATTGTTCATGACGAAGTGAACAATGTTACAGATACAATTGCAGCTTTTGGTTCTGCAAAAAGTGATTCGGTTTATGTGACTCAAAATTCTGAGAAACCATTTATTCCAAATTATTTCACAAAAGCAGAATTAGAACAAGCGCAATTAGGCCCAGAAGCTACAAACTTCTTAAAAACTGCTGCGGTTGGTCAAATTGGTGGTCCTTTCAAAATTGGAAATACATATCAATTATACAAACTTTCTAAATCGAAAGAAGTAAAAGATTCTGTAAAATCTAGTCACATATTAGTTTCTTATACAGGAAGCGCTGCTGGAAACGGAGTAAAACGTACAAAAGACGAAGCAAAAAAATTAGCTGAACAAATTTTAGCTGAAGTAAAAGCAAATCCAGCTTCTTTTGGAGAAGTTGCTTCAACAAAATCGGATGATAAATCATCTGCTGTACAAAAAGGAAGCATTGGTTGGGTTGGAAAAAACAATCAATTAGATCAAACTTATAACGGATTTATTTTTACAAAACCAGTTGGTACAGTTGATTTGGTTGAATCACAATTTGGGTTCCATATCATCAAAGTTGATGACGCGAAAAACAAAACAGCTTATCAAGTTGCAAACATTGTAAAAACAATTGAGCCTTCTAAAGCGACAACAGAAAAAGCATTTACAAATGCAAGAACGTATGTTCAGAATGTTGAAGGAAAATCATTGAATGATTTCAAAAATACTGCGAAAAAAGGTGGTTATTTAAATAATACAACAGAAGGTATTGAGCGTTATGCTGCAATTGGTCAAGATATTCCAAACGATCAGGACGGAGATATCTTAAAATGGGCTTTTGATAAGAAAACAGATAAAGGAGCAACAAACTTGTTTACATCTTCTACAGGAGATTACATCGTTGTTCATTTAGTTGAAAAATTTGACAAAGGATTGGCTCATCCAAGTGTTGTTCGTCAATATGTAGAACCAGTTTTGATGCATGAAAAAGTTGCTAAATTGGTTGATGAGCAAATTGCAAATGGAGGATTAAATGCTTTTGCATCTAAATTTGGAGCGAAAAAAGGAAATGCTACGGTTAACTTCTCTAATTCTAATTTAACTGGAATTGGTTTAGAGCCTAAAGTTGTAGGAGCTGCGTTTGGTGTAAAACCAAATCAATCTTCTAAAGCGATTGCAGGTAATGCAGGAGTTTTCTACATTATTCCTTCAAACCAACAAATTCAAAAGAATCAAAAAGGTTCAATGATTTTGGATAATTTAAACCGTCAATTACAAGGTAAATTCCAACAAACATTGTTACAATCATTGATTCAAGCTGCTGATGTGGTTGATAACCGCGATAGAGCTTTACGTTAAGATTTAAAATTTCGTATAATAAAAAAAACTCCCAAGCTGTAAAGTTTGGGAGTTTTTGGTTATTGAAAATTCGTTTATATTTAATCAATTACCATAACAACTCCATATAAGTAAAGGGTTGTTTTGTAATGTCTGTCGATAGGGTTTCATTATAATCATATGTGTTTGTAATGTTCGCTGATAGGATTTCATTGTAATCATATGCGTTCGTAATGTTCACCAATAGGGTTTCATTATAATTATATGTGTTTTTAATGTCCGCCGATAGGATTTCATTATAATCATATGCGTTTGTAATGTTCGCCGATAGGATTTCATTGTAATCATATGCGTTTGTAATGTTCGCCGATAGGATTTCATTGTAATCATATGCGTTTGTAATGTTCGCCGATAGGATTTCATTATAATCATATGCGTTTGTAATGTTCGCCAATAGGATTTCATTATAATCATATGCGTTTGTAATGTTCGTCAAGAAAATTTGATTACAAATCGGTTATTTTTAAATAAAAGTAAGTTGTTGATTGTCATAAAAAACTCCCAAGCTGTAAAGTTTAGGAGTTTTTGGTTTATGGAAATTGATTATTTATTCTTTTTCAATTTCTGATAAAAAAGATTGAATGGAATCTATTTTATCTTTAGTTGTTAAGATTTTGAAGAAAATAATATCACGATCATCATTGTCTTTAGAAATTTCAATTTTATGATAAGAATCTGATTCGGATAATTCAAACCATATTTCTTTATCGCAATTAGTTTGAAAAAGATTATATTTTATTAAATCTAAATTCTTTTGAAAACTAAATTCTTGTTTAAGGAGTTTGATAAATTTATTTAGATAAGTAGAATATATCCAAAAATTATTTTCTTCCATAATTTTTAATAGATTAGCTTACCTATCAAACCCATTCGGATATTCGCTTTTTACAAGTTCTATCTTCGCTTCTACAGCTTTTTGTAAATCTTCTTGATATTTGATTAATCTTTCTTGCAAAGTTGGATTAGTAGCTCCTAAAATACGCGCAGCCAAAATTCCTGCATTCTTCGCTGCATTTACAGCAACTGTTGCAACTGGAATTCCATTTGGCATTTGCAAAATAGATAAAATCGAATCCCACCCATCAATCGAATTTGATGATTTAATTGGAACACCAACCACAGGAAGCGGTGTAATAGACGCAACCATTCCTGGTAAATGTGCAGCGCCACCAGCTCCAGCTATAATGACATTTATTCCACGTTCGTGCGCTGTTTTTGCATAATCAAACATACGTTGTGGCGTACGATGTGCCGAAACAATTGTCAATTCGAAAGGGATATTTAATTCTGTTAATAGATCAGCAGCTTGTTTCATGATAGGCAAATCGCTATCACTTCCCATTATAATTCCTACCATAGTTGTTACTTTTTTGCGACGACTTTCACCGTTGCATTAACTTGTTTTATGTTTTGTTTTAATTGTTCTAAATCATCGTTCACCAATGTAACGTGCCCCATTTTTCGACCTGGTTTTGTGATAGTTTTTGCGTACCAATGCAAAAATGTTCCTGGAATCGTCAATAATTCTTCAATATTTTCGATTTCTGCTTGTCCAGTTTGACCTTCGGTTCCAATCAAATTGACCATTGCAGAAGTTGTAAACAATTTTGTAGAACCAAGTGGTAATTGCATTAAGGTTCTTAACATTTGATCAAATTGTGATGAATAAGCAGCTTCTATTGTTGAATGTCCAGAATTGTGAACACGAGAAGCTGTTTCGTTTACCCAAATCGATTGATCTTTGTTCAAGAATAATTCTACTGCGAAAACTCCTGGAGATTTCAATGCTTTTACAACATCACGCGCAATTTGTTCAGCTCGATCAGTGATTTCTTTCGGAAGTGTAGAAGGCATCAATAAATAATCTAACAAATTATATTCTTCGTTGATGACAAATTCTACGGTTGGATAAGTGACAATATTTCCTAAATGATCGGCAACGGTAACAACCGCGATTTCGCGATCTAAATCAGCTGGCGTTTCGAAAATTGAAGGAGCTTGAAGCATTTTGTCTAAATCAGCTTCAGATTTTAGGAATTGAACACCTTTTCCATCATAACCATCTTTTCGAGATTTTTGAAAAATCGGATAATTGATATCTTGTTTCGATTTTAAATCTTCCCAATTATCTAATCCAAAATAAGGCGCAGTCGGAATATTATTATTAACATAAAATTCTTTTTGAATTCCTTTGTCTTGAATAATAGCTAACGCTTCAGGATCTGGAACAACACGCTTTCCAATTGATTTTAGATAACGTAACGCTTCAACATTTACATGCTCAATTTCAATTCCGATTGCATCTAAATCCTTTCCAAATGCAACAACCGTTTCATAATCTTTGAAATCGCCTTGTATAAAATGATGTGCATGTGGCGCGCAAGGTGCATCAGCAGCTGGATCTAAAATACTAATCTCGCAAGGATATTGCAATGCATTTTGCAAAAACATATACCCCAATTGTCCTCCTCCTAAAATTCCGATTTTTATCATATTGCGAAGTTAATGAATAATATAATTTCTATTTTTACGAGAATTAAAAAAGTATTGACGAGATGTTAACAAAATGGAGTAGAATTTTATTTTTTGTATTTGCTGGAATTTATTTAACGAGCAAAAGTTTTTATCAATATTTTGTATTCGATATGTTGGTGCAATATTCTATATATGTGCTGATTATTGCTTTTTTCTTGTGTTTGATTTACAATTATTCAATTCGAAAAGAGGAAAAGAAAAATATTTTGTGGTTAATTCCTTTGCTAGCAATTCCATATATTGTTTATCAAAGCATGGGAAATTTTTACTTTGGAGAAAATGCAAAAGGTGAAAAATCTAATTTTAAAATTACGTCAATCAATATTTTTTCTCAGAATGAAGAATTTCAACATCTGAAAGATTATTTAACTAAAGATAAAAGTGATGTAATTGTTTTACAAGAATTAACGCCTGCTTGGCAAAAACATGTAGAGTTTATCCGAAAAGAATATCCATATTATAAAGAAGAAGTTAGAAGTAACAATTTCGGAATTGCAATTTATTCTAAAATACCGTTTACAAAAGTGTCTACAAAAAACTATATTGATGAAATGCATCCGTCTATTTTAGCGGAAATTATTGTAGACGCTAAACCATTAAGTATTTTAGCAACGCATCCTGTTCCACCTTTACCAAATCAGGCTCGTTTTGAAAGACGAAATAAACAATACGAATTGATGAAACAAGAAATAGATGTTTTACCGAATGAAAATATCATTTTAGTTGGAGATTTGAATTCTACGGTTTATTCTCCGAATTTCAAATTGGTTCAATCAGATAAGTTGAAAGATGCTCGTTCTGGTTTTGGATTGAATAATTCTTGGAATGCTTTTATTCCAATTTTTCGTACAAATATTGACCAATGTTGGGTTTCGAAGAAAATAAAAGTGACTAATTTTTATCGTGGAGATGATATAAAATCAGATCATTTTCCAATTGTTGCAGAACTGAAAATAGAATAATAAAAAATGTAGATTAACTATCTACATTTTTATGCAAATAAACTTTGGATAAATGATTGTAAATCAATATTCTTTTCTAATCCAATTTTTTGTTTTAAACGATATTTTGCCATTCGAACAGTTTTTGTTTCTACTTTCATCACATTTGCGATTTGCATATTATCCATATTTAAGTATAAATATGCAGCATATTTTAGGTCTTGATTAGTTAGTTTATTTTTTGAAACGTCAATTAATTTATTAAAAAAACTCGGATGAACGTCTTTTATGATATTTTGAATCTTATTAAAATCATCATCCATTAATCGTTCATCTTTTAAAATTCTTTCCAAATTTATTGTTGCTTTTTCTTTTACCTTTTCTTTTAAATCATTTAAGAAAGAGTTTTTTTGTTTTAATTGTAAAGAAGCAGCTAAAGCCTGTTTGTTTAACTGTTCTTGTTGTAATTCTAATAATTCTTGTTCAGCTTTTATACGAGCTTTTTCTTCTTTTTCTAATTGAAGATTCAATTCTGCTTCATGTCGTTCTGCTTGTAATAAATCTGTTTTTTGTTTATTAGATTTTAATTTGTAATAAAGCATATATGATAAAAAGAAAATACCAGCGATAGCTAACAGAATAATTCCTATATAAAGAAATTTTTGTTTAGAATAAATATTATTTTTCTCTTCTAATTGTTTTATCTGTTGATTTTTCTTTTCAGTATTATAAAAAATTTCTAATGACTTTGTATTATTATCAAATTGTTCTTGATTTGATTCTATAATTAATTGTTTCGCTTTCCTTTCATATTCTAAAGCTTTCGATAAGTCATTTTTTGTTTCATAAATACGTGCAATATTTCCTAAAATAATGGTTTTAACTTGAGGAAAAACATCTTTATTATCTTTTGCTAGAGTGTAAGATTTTAAATAATATTTTTCTGCTGAATCAATTTCGCCTTTATTTTCATATGCTGAACCAATATTATTATAAGTGAAAGCTGTAATCTCATTGAATTTAGGATCGTTTTCTGTTAATTTTAAAATTGTATGATAGTTTTTCATAGTTTCATCAAAAGTATTTTGATGATTTAAAGTTGTTACTAAACTTCCATAATTTAAATAATAAACAATAGTGGATCTTTTTTTAGCGATTGGATTTTGAATTTTTTCAGCATAAACTAACGATTGTTGGTAATTATATTTTGCAGAATCAATATATTCTATTTTATTCGTTTGATTATATTTTTGTTTATAAAAATAACCTAAATTACTGTAAGTGAAATTTATAAGAATATTGTTTTTCGATTTTATAGCATGTTGATTTGCTAGAATTGCGTCCTTTCTTATGTCTTTTTCTAATGGATTTTTGGACTTAAAATTAAATCTTAGAAAATATAATTGAGTAAGAACAAAATGCTCGTTTGAATGTTTAGAAAATTCTTTAATACTTTCATTTATATATTTTATAAATAAATCGTTTTTGTTTAGTTTTTCGTAATATCTAGCATAGCCAAACTTTACATAAGCATTATCAATGGAAGATTTTGTTTTCCTCGCTATATTTTTTGCTTTTTCTAGAGCTTCACTTTTCTTGGCTTCATCATTTTTAACATTATAATAATCAGCCATATAAATATAACCAATAATCTGCTTGTTAAGATCATTGTTTTTTATGAATTTATTTTCTAATAAATCTTTAGCTTGATCATATTCCTTGCTGTATAAATAAGTATATACAAGTTGTTGATCTTTATCTAAATCACTCTGTGCTTTTCCTATTTGTATAAATAAGAAAAAAAGTAATAGCCAAATTTTTCTTTTCATTTTTATTAAATGGTTTGTTTATATAGCTTTCATAATTTTTTGAATGCTTTTCTTGAAAAAAAAGAGAAAATTATCCCTGAGAAAAGAATAAAAAAGATACAAATAATTCAAGTTCTTTTAATTTGTATGTCATAAAGTAGCAATTTATAATTATAGGTAAAGAGTTAAAAGATAGAGTATAAAGATATATAAAAAAATATTGTAGACAGTTGGTAGACGCTTTTTTTTAAACTGTAGACACTATGAGGTGTTGTTTTTTTTGAAACTTTTTTTTTCTAGCCTTTCTTTGCTACATAATTTATGAATTAATAAAAAATTCATACCAAACTAGACCAGTTGATTTTTTTATAAAAATCAATCAATCTATCTTCTATTACTAAACCCGAAAAACCTTCAGCATACCAACATGAAGGTTTTTTTTATACTTTATAATTTTAAAGTAAAAAAGAAAGGTGATTTTTAGATTTCAAAAAAATACTTACCTTTGAACTTCAATCGAAAGGGGTGCTTCTAAATTAGAGGCTGAGATTATACCCAAAGAACCTGAGCAGGTAATGCTGCTAAGGGAAATGGTACTTCACCAAATTACATTCGCGCGTAAATTTTAAAAAAGTGTAAGATGGCTCCTTTCATAATATTTATTAAAATAAATTATGAAAAGGTCGATTTTTTTATTGTCATTATTTGGTGCATCAATTTTATATGCACAAGAGAACGATTCAATCCAAAAAGAAGAAATTAAACTTCAAGAAGTTTCTATAGTGGAGAAACTTCCGATTACAGTGGAAAAAGTAACAGATAAAATGTTACAAAAAAAGAATTTAGGACAAGATATTCCAACTTTATTAAATTCTGCTACTTCAGTTTCTATTACATCTGATACAGGAACTGGAATTGGTTACTCATCTATCAAAATACGTGGTCTTAACGAGCAATCAATTAATGTTACATTAAATGGAATTCCGTTAAATAATCCTGAATCTCAAGGTGTATTTTGGGTAAATATGCCAGATTTAGTTTCATCTACAAAGTCCATGATAATTCAGCGAGGAGTGGGAACTTCATCAAATGGAATGGCTTCCTTTGGAGCAAGTGTTAATATTGAATCTCAAAATCCATCGTCTGTACCTTTTGTAGAAGGAAACTTTTCTTTCGGGAGTTTTAAAACTCAAAAATATACAGTTCAAGCTGGTACAGGTAAAATTCTTAATAATAAATTAAGTATAGATGGACGTTTTTCCAAGATAGATTCTGACGGTTATGTAGATAGATCTTGGGCAGATTTAATTTCTTATGATGTTACGGCTTTATATGAATTGAATGATAAGACGAAATTTAGATTTCAGAATATGTTTGGAAAAGAACAAACGTATCAAGCTTGGAGTGGTGTAGATGGAGAGACTTTGAGAGCAAATAGAAGATATAATTCTGAAGGAGAAATTAAAGATGATTCTGGGAAAATAATAGATTTTTATGATAATCACACAGATAATTACAAACAGAATCATTATTTTCTTTCGTGGCTTCAAGATTTTGGAAATAATTGGAAATCTAATTTAACGGTTCATTACACAAAAGGTAAAGGTTATTACGAGAGCTATAAAAATAAAAAAGAATTGAAACGTTATAAGATATTTGGTTATGAAAATGAATTTAGAAATTTAATTAATAGAGAATATCTCGATAATGATTTTTATGGATTTAATTTTGAAGTGGAAAATCAACGTCTAAATGATTTTAAAGTTTTTTTTGGATTATCTGCAAATGAATATGATGGAGATCATTACGGAAATGTTTTGTTGGTAAAAGATATAGAGTGGAATAATAAGAATTTTAAGTATTATAACAATCGTTCAGTAAAAAGACAATTGACAGCGTATGCAAAAGTGTTGTATCAATTGAATAAGTTTGAATTTTTTGGTGATCTACAATATCGTTATGTTGATTATGATGCGAAATATTTACCAAATGGAGAAAATGATGATGAAAAGTTTAGACCATTTTCAGACACATTCAATTTTGTGAATCCGAAAGCTGGAATAAATTATAAAATTAATTCTTCACAAGTTTTGTATGCTTCTTATGGTATTTCACATCGTGAGCCTTTGAGAAATGATTATGTAGATTCTAAATCTAAACCAAAAGAAGAATTTCTACAAGATTATGAATTGGGTTATAGAAAAGTAGGACAACTTTCTTTGAGTGCAAATTTGTATTATATGGATTACCAAAATCAGTTGGTTGCAACAGGAGAGTTAAATGAAGTAGGTGCAAGAAAGCGTGTTAACTCAGGAAATAGCTATAGAAGAGGGATAGAGTTGGATGCGAATTATAAGGTTATCCCGAATCACTTGAATATTTTTGGAAATTTAACTCTAAGTCAAAATAGAAATATAAATTACGAAGAGGAGGTTTGGGATGAAAAAGGAATCTCTTCTATAAAAAATTATGGGAAAACAAAAATTTCAATGTCTCCTGATGTAATTTCTGCTTTCGGTTTTGAAGCTATACCATTCAAAAATGTATTGATTAATTTAACCAATAAATATATTGGAGAACAATATTTATCAAATACAGAACCAGTAGATGGTAAATTAGATAGTTATTTAGTTTCGGACTTATTGATTCGTTACTCCCCAAAAGTAAGAGGAATTAAAAATCTTGAATTTTCGTTCATGATTAATAATTTATTTGATGTTGAATATGAATCAAATGGTTATTATTACGGAAAAGCATTTTATTTTCCTCAAGCCGGAATTAATGTTTTGGGTGGTGTTAGCATTCGATTATAGTTGTTTCTATTACTAATTGTTGTTTTTTTAAAAAAAACTATATTTTAGCTGAATAAACAATTTAAATTACAGTAATATGAAAAAATCATTTAGTTTACTACTTGTAGGAGCTCTATCATTAAATTTTTTTAGTTGTAAAGATGATGATGATTCAGGAAAATCTTTAGATGAAAAAATCGTAGGAGTATGGAAACTTGAAAAAACTCTTTATCAAGAAATAGGAGAAGCGGATGAAGTAGAATACCCTGATGATTGTGAAAAGAAGTCTACAACAACTTTCAACAAAGACAAAACTTATAAAAATGATGAGTATTATAACGATAATAATAGTAATCAATGTATGAACGATGTTTATGGTGGAGTTTATAAGATTGAAAATGGAAACTTACATGTTCTAGATGATGAAACTATATTCAAAATACAAGAAATTACATCTAACAAAATGGTTTTAGTTCTTGAAGAAGATACAAATTCAGATGGAAAAATTGATTATAAAGTTATTGCGACTTTTATAAAATAAATAAAAAGCTCGAGAATTCCTCGAGCTTTTTTATTCTTCAATATATTCTAATGGAATTTTCCATAATTCATTTTTATACTTTTCTCGAAAAAAATCTAAATGTCCAATCTTAGTTAATCCATATTCCCTAGGAATAATATTTAATCGTTTCTTTTTTGCATTTTTCAATACTATTTTTGCAAATAAATCAACTGACTTTGGAGTTGCCATAAAATCGTCATCTAAACTAATAATTAAAATAGGTTTTGTAATTTCATCATACAAATTCTGCGTTTCTTCAGCGTAACCTAAAATAGATTGTTCTTTTGTAATTAATTTTTTCCAATCGCTTGCAATTCCACGCGGAATAGGTTCACCCATTCCAACTTTTTGGGAAGGAAAAAATCCATAGATTGATGATAAAACAGGTATAGCAATTCTAAAAAAGAAATTTACTTTTGGTTTATCTTTTTGATGAAAATTCTTGATATAACCAAATTGAGATCCAATAGTAATAATTTTGTCATACGCTCTATAAGCTCGTGTTAGACCAATCATAATTCCTCCAATACTATGACCAATTAGATATTTTTCATGGCTAGGATAAAATTCTTCAATGTATTGTGTTAAACTTAAAAAATCCTTATCAGCCCAATCTATGAAATGCGCATGGAAATCTTTCATTTTATCAGGTTTTGATTCTCCAATTCCGCGATAGTCATATGTGAAAATTAAATAACCTTTGTTGGCTAAATAAGTTGCATATTTTGCATAAAAAGTTTGTTTAACGCCAATTGCAGATGAGATAACAATGATTTTATTAGTTGCATTATTTTCTCCAAAAGAGGTTACGGCAATTGGATATTTGTCGGAAGTTTCTAATATGAATTCTTTCATTCTTTTTATTTGATAAGATAAAAATATACCTTTACAAGGTAAATCAATCTTATGAAAAAAATTATTTTAATTCTATTAATATTATTCTCTTCAAAAATGTTTTCTCAACAATTAAATCCTGATAATGTGATTGGTTTTTGGAAATTACAAGAATCTGGCTTTTATGAAAATGGCAAAAAAGTGTCTAAAGAATTTGATGATTGTCGGTTAATGAGAAATTATACAATTTGGGATAATGGATATTCTATTTATAATTATGTAGAAGGAAGTAATGGTAATTGTTTTCCTAGTGAGCCTCGATTAACACTCTGGCGAATTGTTGATAATAGAATTCAATTTTACATTGATGATTATATTTTTGAAGATAGAATTGTGAAAATTAATCAAGATAAAACGATAACTTTTGAAACATATATTGATAAAAAAATTGTAGATTCAGATAAGGAATTCGAGAAAATAGCAAACACAATCAGTTATGATATTTTACGTAAACAATAAATAAAGAAAATAAGTTTTCAGGTTTATTTTTTATATTCACTTTACATCATTCAAAATCTTTATTTTTACCAGATAATTATTGAACCGAATGAAAAATATATTCAGCCTATTTTTAGCATCAATTTTATTACTTTCTGTTTTTTCTTGTAAAGAAGACGATTCATTGGCAATTTCTCAAGATCAATTATTACGTGGGAATAAATGGCAATTGAAACAGACTATAAAAGTTTCAGGGAATAAGAATATTGTAGATAAGCTATTGGCTTGTGAAAGACAATCTACATTAGATTTTAGAGATGTAGAAAAATATTATGCAGTATCATATAAAACGTTAGAAGGGAAATGTGTAGAGGAACAAGAAGAAGGGAATTATGTTTATGTAACTTCCAAAGATAAAAGAACTTTGACTATGACTCCTGTTAATGGAGATGTTAAAGAATATTATATGTATGAGATTAATCCAAAATCGTTAATAATTCAAAAGGAATTTATGGAAAACGATTCTGTAAAATATATGAGATATGTATATCAATCTATGCAATAAAAAAATGCTCGAATTTTCGAGCATTTTTTTATTCGAACATTTTTCGTGTAATAAAATCTTTATCTAAGCTCCAAGCGCGTGCAGGAGAATATTCTCTTCCATAATAAATGATTTGAATATGCAACTTGTTCCACAACTGTTTTGGAAAGATTTTTTTTGCATCTTTTTCAGTTTCCTCAACATTTTTACCTTTTGTCAATTTCCATAATTTCATCAAACGATGAATATGTGTGTCTACTGGGAATGCAGGATGACCAAACCATTGCGACATCACAACTGAAGCTGTTTTGTGTCCAACACCAGGTAATTCTTCTAATTCTTCAAAACTTTCAGGAACTTCGCCATTATGTTTTTCAAGTAATATTTCTGATAATCGTTTGATGTTTTTGGCTTTTGTGTTTGATAAGCCAATTTCGCGGATATAATATTTTATTTCATCTACTTCTAATAAGGACATTGCTTTTGCATTAGAAGCTTTTGCAAATAATTCGGGTGTTACTTGATTCACTTTTTTATCTGTTGTTTGAGCAGATAATAAAACAGCGATCAATAATGTAAAAGCATCTTGATGGTCTAATGGTATAGGTGGAACTGGATATAATTTTTCCAATTCATCAATCACAAATAGGATACGCTCTTTCTTTAACATCATAAGTTCTGGAACTTTTTGTGTAAAAATAAGCAAACATATTTTAATATCTTGATTGGATTGTTTATAACATAAGATATAGAGAATAAGAACTTACTCTAAATTTTTAAAACTTTAATTTATTTAATTCGAATAATCTTGTAACATCAAAATATAATTCAACTTCTTTATTTTCTTTAGTTTTTCCTTTCAATATATCATAAGATCTTCCTTTATCATGTGTTAAAGCTTGATTTTCTATATCAACTCCAAAAAGATGCATTAAGTTATATTCATTTCTTGTATTAATAACATCTATTGCAGTTCCTTTTGTAAATCCGTCACCAGTTATCAATAAAGTATCGATTAACTTGTAAAATATATGAAGTAATGATTTTATTTTTTCTTCATTTTCTTCAAAAGAATAGATAATTGCCAAAGTTTCTATATTTCTTAAATCTGTAAAAGGTTTTGTTTTATAGATATCTGTATAAAATTTTTTCAAAATTTGAACTTCTTCAGAAGTTGGTACATTTGTATTTTCCTCTATTTTTTCAACAATTTTATTTTTTTCAATAAAATCGTAAGGATCATAATTGGGTTGCAATGTACTTCCGTAGTATAAATGATACATGTGTTCTATTGTTAATGTTGTATCTATTTTTTGAAATCGATCCATCAAAGTTGAGTAGTAATATTCAGAATTTTTATTTTTGATTTCTTTTTCTATAGCTTTATAATCAACTTTTCGAAATTCAGTTTCTTGGGCAATTATAAAAGAATACAATAAAAAGAATGATGTAGCTAGAAATGTTTTCATAAGTTTAGTTTTCCATAAAGATAACTTTTAAAAAAAAAATTTAGTAGAAAATTTAAGCGACTCATTTTGTCGTTATGTAGTGTTACATTTGTATTATAAATAAAAGATTAATTAATTAAATCAGTAATGATTCAAGATTTAATCATTATTTTTACGAGAAGTTCTAAAGATAAATCAAGATGTTAAAAATAGGAGATAAAGTTCCAGATTTTAAAGGAATTGATCAAGATGGAAACGAAGTTTCGTACCAAGATTTTGCAGGAAAAAAATTAGTCGTTTTCTTTTATCCAAAAGCAAGTACACCAGGTTGTACAGCCGAAGCATGTGATTTGCGCGATAACGAAAATGCGTTAAACGCACAAGGTTATCATTTGGTTGGAGTAAGCGCAGATTCTGTGAAAAGACAAAAGAATTTTGCCGAGAAAAACAATTTACCTTTTCCTTTGCTTGCAGACGAAAGTCATGATATTTTGAATGCTTTTGGAGTTTGGGGACCAAAGAAATTTATGGGACGCGAATTTGATGGAATTCATCGTACAACTTTCATTATTGATGAAAAAGGAATAATTACAGATGTAATTGAAAAAGTGAAAACAAAAGAACACGCAAAACAAATTTTAGAAAAATAAAAAATAATATAATGAGCGATTTAGACAATAAAAAGAAAGCGTTACAGCTAATCTTAGATAAGATGGACAAAGCTTACGGAAAAGGAACTGTAATGCGTATGGGAGATTCTGCTGTTGATGATAAAATAGAAGTAATTCCTTCAGGGTCATTAGGATTAGATTTAGCGTTAGGTGTAGGAGGTTATCCTCGTGGACGTGTCATCGAAATCTACGGACCAGAATCATCAGGTAAAACGACTTTAACACTACATGCAATTGCAGAAGCTCAGAAAGCTGGTGGTATTGCCGCTTTTATTGATGCAGAGCATGCATTTGATCGTTTTTATGCAGCAAAATTAGGTATTGATGTTGAAAACTTGATTATTTCTCAACCAGATAATGGTGAACAAGCTTTAGAAATTGCAGATAATTTAATTCGTTCAGGTGCGATAGATATTATCGTAATTGACTCTGTTGCTGCGCTTACACCAAAAGCGGAAATCGAAGGCGAAATGGGGGATTCTCGTATGGGATTACAAGCTCGTTTGATGTCTCAAGCTTTACGTAAGTTGACAGGAACAATCAATAAAACGAAATGTACAGCGATTTTTATTAACCAATTACGTGAAAAAATTGGGGTTATGTTCGGTAATCCAGAAACAACAACTGGAGGTAACGCATTGAAGTTTTATGCTTCTGTTCGTATTGATATTCGTCGTTCAACTCAAATTAAAAATGGAGATGAGGTAATCGGAAATCATTCGAAAGTAAAAGTGGTTAAAAATAAAGTTGCTCCTCCATTCCGTCAAGCAGAATTTGATATTATGTATGGTGAAGGAATTTCTAAAGTTGGAGAAGTTTTGGATATGGGCGTTGAGAAAGGCATTGTAAACAAATCTGGTTCTTGGTATTCGTACAACGATAGCAAATTAGGGCAAGGTCGCGATGCTGTAAAAGAAGTATTGAAAGATAATCCTGAATTAGCAGAAGAAATTGAAGCTAAAATTGTCGCATTAATCAAAGGTGAACCAGTAGATGGAAAACCTTCTGTTGATAATCCAGCTGACGAAGCAGAATTATTTGCTGAAGATTAATTCGAAAGAATTTTTATATAATGATTTTTAAGCTCTGAGTTTACTCAGAGCTTTTTTTATTATCTTTAAAAGACATTAATATTTATGTATGAGAAAATTATTTTTATTTGGTTGTATTTTATGCTTTTTTTAATTCTTGTTACTCACCAAAATATGCATTAACAGATGTATTATTGAATCCTGAAAAGAAATCAATTCAACTTGACAAAACTTTTTTATTGGTTAAAAATAATTTTCCATTTAATGCTGTAAAATTTAATGAAAAGGTTGATAATGATTTCAAATCTCTTTTTGGTTCTCAGTTATATCTTCAACAAAATTTTATAGATTTTGATGTGAATGATTTTAAATATCAATTAACAAAAGATGAATTAATTTTAATAAAAGATCAGACAAATAAAGATTATTTATTACTGTTGAAAACATTATTAAAGCCTGCTTATAAAAATGGTAAAAAAGATAATTCAATGAACAATAATCAGATGAAAAGAGAGTATCATATTATTCTTGAAGTTTATGATTTACAAAATTTGGAAAAGATTTATGCGAAAGAATCAGGATCAATTTTAGAGTTTAAACATGAAGGAGTTTCGGCTTCTACTACTTCAGATGTTCAATTGGAAAAGACTTTTCAGCTTTTATTTAATGATTTTAAAAATTTTATTAATAAATAACGAGATAATTAAAATAAAAAACCACTTCTGCAGAAGTGGTTTGTCATGTTGAATTTATTTAAACATTGCATATTATTTATGATGAGAATCTGAAAAGAATTCAGATTTACATACTATATAGTTTACTCCAAAATATATTTCAATTTATAGCCAAACATTCCACGATCTTTGATCATGTCTGCAACACCTTCTGGACATTCGTTTTCCCAATCTTGTTCGGCATTGGCAATTTTTTCTAAAATTCGACGCGAATAAGAATCTAAATAACCTCTGTTGTAATTCAAAATATCTTGAATTCTTCCGTTATACAAGAAATATTTGTACAATTCGTGCACGCTATCACTTACTTGTAGATTTTTCGACGTCAACAAAATATCTTTTTCTTTGTCTAAATATGGATATAAGTAAACTTTTACATTTTTCTTGAATAATTTTCCGAAAGCTTCCATAATTCCGCCAGGTAAATCGGCATAATATTGCTCATTGAAAATTTCGAGTAAATTATTAACACCCATTGCTAAACCGACTTTGGTTTGATTTCGAGTGAATTTTGAGAAATAATCAACCAATTTATAATATTCAGAAAAGTTAGAAATGATAACATTGTAACCTAAACTGCCAATAATATCAGCCCTATCTAAAAAATCTCGTTCATTTAATTCTCCTTCAAAACCAGAAGCAATCAAGTTAGAAAGTGTAATCTCAAATAAAATTTCGGTATTATCTGTTCTAACATCATCTTCTTGTTTGAAAATTTCTAAACCACCTTTGAACATATCCATATTTACATTCATAAAAGGACGGAAAGAACCACGAACAGCGAAGATATTTTTCTTGTATAATAAATCGGCAGGTAAAATATTTTTTCCTTGCGGATTGAAAACCGCAACGTCAGTCATTCCATTTTTAACTAATTGAAGCGACATTAAACGATTATCAACATATTTGAATTGTGGTCCACGGAAATTAATCATATCAATTTCTAATTGATCTTTATCTAATGTATCATACAAAGATTTAATTAATTTTCGAGGATTGTCGTGGTAATAATAAGCACCATAAATCAAATTAACACCTAATACACCTAACGTTTCTTGTTGTAATTGTGCTGTATTTTCTTTGAATTTTACATGAAAAATAATCTCATTGGCTTTTTCATCTTCAGCATTTAATTTAAAACGTAAGCCAATCCAACCTTGACCTTCATTTTTCTTCGAATAATCAATTGTTGTAACAGTGTTTGCATACGTAAAAAATGCTTTTTCTTTATAGTGATCGTGGATTAGACGTTCTTTCATCAATTCCATCTCATGATCCAGCATCTTTTTAAGGCGAGCTTGTGTCACATAACGACGATTTTCTTCTACACCATATATCGAATCGGACATTTCTTTGTCATAAGCACTCATAGCCTTTGCAACAGTACCCGAAGCAGCACCTGCACGGTAAAAAAAGCGAACGGTTTCTTGACCTGCTCCAATTTCTGCAAAAGAACCATATATTTTCGGATTCAAATTGATTTCTAAAGCTTTTTGTTTAGGAGTAAGAACTTGTTCTAATGCCATATTTTAATTTCAAATAGTTTGTGGTAAATTTACCAAATCATTATGGCTAAATCAAATATAAAAATACATTTTTTGGGAACAGGGACATCGCAAGGAATTCCTATTATAGGAAGTAATCATCCTGTGTGTTTATCAACTAATCAAAAAGATAAGCGTTTGCGCTCTTCTTTATTATTGGAAAAAGATGGTAAGATTATAACAATTGATAGCGGGCCAGATTTTAGACAACAAATGTTGCGTTATAATGCGCAAAGATTAGATGGAATATTATATACACATGAACATAATGATCATGTAATGGGGTTGGATGATATTCGTCCGTTGGTTTTCAAATCTGGAGAAGATATGAATATTTATGGCTTGAAACGCGTATTGGATGAATTACATAATCGATTTCCTTATATGTTTGCTGAACATAAATATCCTGGAGTGCCAACGGTAATAGAAAATGTTATAGAAGAAGAAAAATTTTCAGTAGCTGGATTTACGATTGAACCGATTAAAGTTTTGCACGGATCTTTGCCTATTTTGGGATATTTGATTGATGATAAAATTGCTTATTTAACAGATGTAAAAACGATTCCAACAGAATCTCTAGAGAAATTACGTGGAATAGAAGTTTTAATCATTAGTGCGCTGCGAGTAGAACAAGAACATTTTTCGCATATATTATTAGATGAAGCAATAAGATACTCGGATTTAATAGAAGCGAAGGAAACTTATTTTACGCATATTTCGCATCATTTGGGCTTTCATGATATTGTAGAAAAGCAATTACCAAAAGGTAAATATTTGGCTTACGATATGTTAGAAATAATTCTTTAAAAAGTTTAAAAAATAGTTGGAAAAATAAATAAACTAACACTATATTTGCAGTCCATAAAGGCTCGGATGGCGGAATTGGTAGACGCGCACGACTCAAACTCGTGTTCCTTTGGAGTGTGGGTTCGATTCCCACTCCGAGTACTTAAAAAACCCTAACTTTAATTAGTTAGGGTTTTTTTATTCGTTTTTGACAACGAATTTAAACAAGTTGAAATATTACGAATAATTAAGAATTGATTTGATTAAAAAATATTATCCAATTGAATACAATAACATAAAGGAACTTTTTTTTAGAAAAGAAAATGTTTTTTTAGCTTATAAATCTATAAATGATTCTGAAACAGATTTTATTATCTATTTTTAAATCTGATAATGAGAAAGATGGTGATTAATCTATTTATGAATAAAATTGTTTTTTTTTGACTATACACACTAAATTTGAATATGAAATATTACATACTAATTATTTTTTCTCTGTTTAAGTTAAATGCACAAAAAAAATTAAATATAGATAATGTTGAAATAAATATCACGAATAATAGTAGAGTATACAATTTACTAATAGAAAAACAAGAGGGGAATTTAAATGACACTATCTATTTAGTAAAAAGCACAACATATAAATTTATTAACAAAAAGAAAGTTATAAACAAAAATTCCAGAATACTTAATAACAAAGACTTTCCGAAAATTCAAAATATTTTATTAAATCTAGACAATAGTGCTTTTTCTAAAAAGAGTGAAATTTGCTTAGATGGTATCTCAATTTTTGTTGTTTTTTCAGATAATTCTTTAAACAATGCGATTGAACAAAGATTTTTATGTGTAGATTCTAAAGATGAAATTTTTAAATCTATTTTAAAAATATATAACTTTTTACCTTTTAAAGAAAAACTTCTTTAAAAAGTAAAAAAAGTTATTGACATTTATTGTCAAATTTTGGAGCGTTGCCTTTACTACTACCTAATCCCAAATTATTTTTTCTTTATCATATCTAAATAAAGATATGCCTAATTGATCATAGAATTTTGCTAATAGATTAATCATAAAAGATTCTGTTTCATTGTGATGTATAGATTGTGCGTTCTTCCAGTCAGCATCATATTGTATATACAATTTATTCCAAAAAGAGTTAAGTTCTCTTTTAGTCATTGTATTTAATGTAAATTTAGAAATATCTGTTATGTTTAAAGAATATATACCTTCAGAACCAATAACAATTCCATATGTATTATCATATTTTATATCAACATTATTTGAATGTCTAATTCTATAAATCAACTTTTGTCCAGGTTTTGTTGTTTCTAATTTGAACCTTCCGATTGCTATCATAATGAATTAATTTTATGTATGTATTGATAGATATGAAATCAAAAGAATTACCATATTTACTATCATGGTTTTAATTTCATAGTCATTCATGACAAATCAATAACTCCTTTGTGACAAAGGTTTGTAGAGGAATATTTTTTCAGTGACATTTTAATCAGAACCTCTAATTTTCTTAAAGAATGTTCCTACTCCGAGTACTAAAAAAAAAGCTCGAAACATTAGTTTCGAGCTTTTTTTATTTACATTCTCCTCTATGTATAATTTTTATTTCAAATTTACGACCTCTATCATCTATTAAAGTAGTTTCATTATCGTAAAACTCGGGAAGTTTGTAGTGAGAACGATCTAGCCAACCTCCGCTTGGCCAATTAATTTTTTGAAGATAATTATTTTTTGTAGTGATAGTTAGTTTATATGTTTTAATTTTTTCTTTTGTCTCTACGCGTACTTTTGCACAATACATTCCATCATGAAGTTGATCATTTAAATTATGAGAGTCTGAAGTTGATGAACACCCAAAAATTAAAATAAAACAAAAAAGTAAACACGTTATTTTCATAAATCTTCTATTTAATCTTGACTTAACAATCAGATAATATTCAATTAAGCTACTCAAAAAAATATTGAAGTAAGTTTGCAGTAACAAAATCCTCATGTGTTAATTTATATCATTTCTCAAAATTACTTCTCTTTGTGGGAAGTTTTTTTGTTTTTATAAATATAATTCTAGTTCTGAAAAAAAATGAAGATTTCCTAGTAGTAAATATTTTTTAATGTCAGTTATTTTGAAATGTAAAAAAAGCCCCTATATAGAGGCTTTTAATTGTTTATAAAGAATTTGTTACATTTTTATTTGTAATAATATATGGTTTTGAACAGTTTGAAGAACCAGTTGTGACAGTAATTGTACTTATAGCAGATCTGTATTCTTCATCTCCTAATGCTTGACCATTTACACTCATATTTGGTTTGTTTTTTATAGTGTAGTGCATATTAAAGGTGTTATTTAATGCAGCACCGCTAGAGATAGGAGTAAAAACAATATATGCATTTTGTGGAGAAAGATTAATTCCGTTCTCTTGGTAAATATATTGGAAAGTTCCAACTCCTGGAATCGTGTATAAATACTGATTAGGTGTTACCTTTTCGTACTCTCCAGTTGAATTCATAGTCATAAAAGAAAATGAGGAAGTGTCAATATAATCTATACTTGGGGTTGAAACAGTATGAGTCATTTCTTTTAAATCGGTAGCAGATGTTGTTGGTGTTCCTTCATATCTTTCAATATATTCATCATTATTATAAGCAGTATCATTTGTTAAAGGATGTCCTATAATAGTTGGGAAATTATTGCAGATATTACTATATGCATCATTCATTGCATTAGGGGAATAAGGTAATGCAATATTTACGTTTCGAACCAATTGATTTTGATAATATAAACCTGTTGATCCAGTAATAGCCATTTTTAGAGTATTTGGAGCTTTTCCACTAAAACTTAATGTACTAAATCCAGATGCTTGAGTAGAGTTAGATGAATTAGGATCATAATAGTTTCTAATAGCTCGACTAGCTACATTTTTTGCACTTATTCTGAATTGTTCATTTTTTACAATTGTATTTCTACCAGTATTAGTTTCTATAAGAACATCCACAAAATAAGATTCTATAACTTCATTGATAGTTACTCTATCTGAATTATAATACTCTCTTTTACCTTTTCTGAACTGTAAATAGGCCTTACGGTAACCTGCATTTTTGATATCTTCAGTATACACACCACTTCTGATATTAAAAGGATTAAAACTAGAAATCTTTCTAGTTCCATGTCCTCCGTTATCATTAGCAGATAAAGACGCTCCGTTTGTAACACCATTTGTTGTTCCATCACTAGCAACTTGTGTGTTTACAGTGTATAGTAAAGGATAACCTCGTGAGTTATCAGAATTTGTTGAATTTTGAATCCACTTAGGATTATTAGAACTTCCTCTAATAGTAAAATAACTTGCTTTGTTCCTATTGGATGAATCTCCTTGATATGTTAGCTCAGGAAAACTTGATGAACCAGATTGTGGATTAATACCATCATACACATTAGATCCACTTACATTATAAACTCCATTTCTCCATTCATTTCCTTCTCTTCTAACTCTGTGAAAATTCCCAAAACTATCAAAACCAAAAGCTAAATACCCATTGGTAAAACCTGAAGTACTACTACTAGTCGTTGAGCCTTTAGAATAAGTATAACCTAATCCTGCTCCTTTAGCACCCATTGAAGGATTAGTTGTAGTTCCATCATAAAGAACTAATGCAATACCATCTGCTTGGTTACTTCCTCCCCATTGAAAATATTCGAAATCGATATTAAAACCTCTGTTTGTGTTAAAGTTGATTCCGTTTAATTCAATTCCGCTAAACTTGTCCTTTTCTGCAGGAGTTAATAGTACTCCTTTTGTTTGGGTTCCATTAACATTAGCATTTACAGATACTCCTGTACTTCCATTAATTAAATTATAACTTGCACTAGTTTGAAGTGAGTTACTATAAGGAAACGTTTGCGCATCTAATTGCGAACAAATTCCTGTCAATATTGTTAATGTTAGTAAGTTCTTTTTCATATTATTTTAGTTTTTAGGTACAAAAACAATATTCATAAAAGTTTTGTCTGTTGCAGCGCCATTAACTTTATAACTTAATACTCCGCTTGAATTGATAGATACTTCATAAAAAACAGATTTATCATATCCAGTAATGACATAATCAAAATCTGCAGAAGAGTTGTAGATAGGAATTGTAGTTATTGTTCCTGTAGGACCATAATTTACATTTGATTCAGATCCTGTATTTGTAAACTGTTTTTTGTAATTCTCATATACATTATATGTTCTTGCAGTAGTAGTATATGATGTATCCAATACCATACTTGGCGCATAAAACCATTTTAATTGAGAAGGAGTATTACTTGCTGCTTTTACAGAATACCAAGCTCCGCCAGAATAAATAAATTCTTGGGCTGTTTTTGAAGGGATTTTAAATGAATTGTAAGAGCCTTCAAAATTCGTATCATTATATATAACAATACGTTGTCCGTTTTGTATAACACCTCCTACTGGAGCGGTTGTAGAAAATACAATTGAAAAATTGGCAGTACCTCCTGTGATTTTGTAAAAAGCATTTTTGATATCCAAAGTTGCAGTAGAACCTGTTATAGCAACAGAAGATTCTCTTGTAGCGAAGCTACCATTAACATCTAAAGTGGTTTTAGGATTGTTTGTATCAATTCCTACCTGTGCTATAGAAAACACAGAAGCACTTAATAAAAGTGTAGAAAATAAGGTCTTTTTCATAATTAATATTTAGATTGTAATATCTATGTAATTGATTTTTTATAGATATATAGTTGATATAGTAAATTTTAAAAGTTTAAAAATTTACTAATCTTTGTTTCTAAGAAAGTGAATTAATTTAGGCATTATTGGTTGGTTTTAGTATTAGGTTCGACAAAAGTAAATAAAATATTTAAACAAGTTAACTGATTATTAAATATTTAACATTTAATAATCAGTTAATGATTAATTATTAATAGATCTATATAAATAATACCAAGCTAATAGCCATGATAAACATTCCTAATACAACGCCGTAAGTAGATAATTTTTTTCCTGCATATTCTTGTGCAGTCGGAATTAATTCATTGATAGAAATATAGACCATCATTCCTGCAACGCTCGCGAAAATTGCTCCGAAAATTGATTCATCAAAAAATTGTAAGAGAATGAAATAGCCAATTAATGCACCGATAGGTTCTGTCAATCCTGATAAAAAAGAGTACAGAAATGCTTTTTTTCTATTTTTAGTTGCATAGTATATTGGGATAGCAACAGCAATTCCTTCGGGAATATTATGAATTGCTATAGCTGAAGCAATAGAAATTCCGTAAGTTGGATTTTCTAATGCTGATAAAAAGGTTGCTAATCCTTCAGGAAAATTATGAATCGATAAAGCCAAAGCAGAAAAAATACCTAAACGCAATAATTTCTGATCGTTTGTTTCTGTTTTATTTTCTTCACAATGATGATGAGGTAATATTTTATCGATTAAAATAATGATTAAAATTCCAGCAAAAAATCCCAATAAAGTATATGTAGAACCTATTTTTTCTCCAAAAACACTTGATAATGATAATTTAGCTTTTGTTAAAATTTCTACAAAAGATACATAAAGCATTACTCCTGCTGAAATTCCTAACATGATACCTAAGAATTTTGGATTGAATTTTTTATAAAGCAAACACAAAAGACTTCCTATTCCAGTACTGATTCCGGCAAGGAAAGTTAAACTAAAAGCAAATATCAAGGGGTTTGAAAACATTAATTTAATAAATAAGTTAGATTAATCTAACAAATGTAAACTTTTCTTTACTTTGAATCAAAATAAATTAAATATTTTCAATGTAATTTATCAGTTGTTGTAAATTATGAAAAGGATAAACTTATTTTTGTTCTATTAGTTTTTATTGAAATGGAACTTTTAGACGAAAATATTCAAAGCGATGTGTATCGCTCAACTTTAGAAATGATTGCCCAATTAGGGCTATCTAGCTATTCAACTACGATAATTACCACCATTTTATTATCGATAGCACTTGTAATTATTTTATATGTAATAGACTTTTTATTACGAAAAGTTCTGTTATTAGTTTTAACAAACGCTATTCAGAAAAGTAAAACCAAGATTGATGATTTGTTAATCAAGAATAGGGTTTTGCAATTTGCAACACATATTGTTCCAGTAATTGTAGCAAAAGAAGCAATTCCTCTTATCTTCAAAGGATTCCCAAATTGGATAAAAATTGCGATGCAAATTACAGATGTTGCATTGGTAATTGCGGTTGGGTTGTTGTTTAATGCAATTTTTAAATCGTTCAGGGATTTTCTTCGAGGTAATAAATCTTTTTCGGATAAACCAATTGATAGTTATCTGCAAGTGATGAATATTTTAGTTTTCTTTGTTTGCGGAATCCTAATTTTCTCGATTGCGACAGGGAAATCGCCTATTACCTTTTTGGTTTCTTTGGGAGCGGCTTCAGCAGTTTTGATGTTGGTTTTCAAAGATTCTATTTTAGGTTTTGTGGCGAGTATTCAGGTTTCTATGAATGATATGGTGCGCGTTGGTGATTGGATTGAAATGACAAAATATGGTGCAGACGGAACAGTTATTGAAATTAATTTAGGAACAGTAAAAGTTCAGAATTTTGATAAAACAATTACAACAATTCCGACGTATGCATTGGTTTCAGATTCGTTTCGTAATTATCGCGGTATGCAAAATGCTGGTGGACGACGAATAAAACGTTCGATAAATATTAAAATGAATTCGATTCGATTTTTGACGGAAGATGAAATTGAAGAATTGAAAAAAATTCGAATGTTACATGATTTTATTGTGGATAGAACAAACGAAATCAATCAATATAATGTCTCGAATAAAGTTGATCCAACAATTTTAGCAAATGGAAGACGGATGACGAATATTGGTCTTTTTCGACAATATATAAAGACATATACCTATAATAGTCCAAAAATTAGAACAGATTTGATGTTTGAGGTTCGACAACTTCAACCAACTGAACACGGTTTGCCAATTGAGTTATTTATGTTTACGAATACCACGGTTTGGAACGAATATGAAGTGATTATGGCTGATATTTTCGATCATATTATTGCAGTTGTTCCATATTTCCATTTAGAAATTTTCGAGTCGCCTTCTTCGGATGATATGCGTGTCATTGCAGAAGCATTGAGAAGAAATAATTAACAAAGAAGCTGAACATTATTGTTCAGCTTCTTTGTTTTCGCTCGGTTTTTCCATCAAATTAACCATCAAATTTTTTAGTTTTTGATACATAAAAGAAGTTAATAAGATTAAAATTCCTAAAACAATAAAAGATATTATTCTGAAAATATTGCTCATTTCCCAAACATCAACAAAATATAATTTTAGAATAATCAATCCAAATAATATAATTCCAACAATAGGAAAACCTTTCAGTTGTTTTCTCAATCCGAAATAAATCAATACAAATCCTAAAACTGCCCAAATAATTGGCAATAATATCATTCGGAAAATATCGGCTTGATGCGAAAAATTAGATGAAGTTTCATCAAGTGTTATTAACATAAAACCATTGTATTTCTCGAAACTAATCACATAAACCAATACAAGCATGCTGATGATTTGTTTTGCTTTGGAGCTTTGGAAATCGCTACTTTTTACAACTAAATAAATAATGTAAGCTGTCGGAATGAGATAACTCAAATAAAGAAAATAACTACCGATGTTGTAATTTATTTTGCTTGGTAACAACGGAATTTCAGCAAACATTGGTAAAAATAGAATGCAGAAAGCTGCAGAAATTTGTAAAATAAGTTGCAAAGCATTTCCTAAGTTTAGTTTTTCGCGCAGCGCTAAAACAAATGCAATAAAGAATAATGTATAAATCAATACATAACTTACAATCATCATAAAGTTGAAATAAGGTTCGATTTGGTAAATTAATTCGAACAAAATTCCTGTGTACATCAATAAAAGAGATGTTGAGATGAAAATAAATTTGGAATGATTGAGCTTAAAACCTAAAAATTGTTCTTCGGTTTCGAAATCTTTCATCAAATATATATTCGCAATAGAACAAATTAATGCAATAAAACTTGTGATGAAAACATGATTGAAAATTACGGCTAAATGTTTTTCAGTATCGATATAATCAAACCAATTGACGCATAAAGCAATCAATAAAAAAGGGAACATCGCAATGAAAAAGACTTTGAAAATATTTTCTTTACTTTTTTTCCAAAGAAATAGTAATAAAGTTGATTCAATCGCGAAACAAATCGAAACGACATTTGCTTTAAATTGTAGTGCAATTGCAGTTGTGATAAGCGCAATACTCAAACCGATTAAGGTATTTTGTAATAAATTATTTTTAGATGTTTTGTAGATGTAAAATGCACCGAAAGCATTTATCAATCCAAATAAGAAAGCCATCAAACCATTGTTATTTCCAACAATAAAATAATAAACTGAAGAAATTAAAATGGTTGATAAAATGGTATTGAAAATTAGTAAAAGGCAATTCCAAACCGAAAATTCTCCTTTTTTAAAATAATTCAACAAACTTGTTACCGTAAAAATAACGTAAAGCAAGCCAAAGAAAAGATATTGCGTTGAGGTTTTGGAATCGTCAACCCACGCAATACTATATATAAAGGTAAAAGCAAACGCGATAAATGAAATGATTTGCCAGTTTTTTCTCCAAGCCATGTACAGCATACTCAAGTTCAAAATCGTCAAATAACCAAATAGAAATACAAAATTGCTTTCGCCAGTACTAATCATTAATGGAGCTGTAAAACCACCAATAATCGAGAAAATGGCTAAAACTTGTCGATTATATAACATTGCCATCACAATAGAAAAAATCGTTACAATTGTTAATAATCCAAAAGTGGTATTCTGAGAAAATAAATGATATTCTCGGAAGGCGATGGTTAAGGTGAAATATAAAACGGTTAATCCGCCACCGATTAAAATGGAAGAAAAGATTTCAAAATTTTTCCGAATAAAATGAGCAATTCCAATAATCCCTAAACCAACTCCAATTCCAATCATCACGCGAAAAGTTTCGTTGATCCAATTTTGATCAATTGCATATTTTACGAAGTAAGCAATTCCTAGAACTAAGGTTACAATTCCGAAAATCGTCAAGAAATTGTCTTTGATAAATGCAATTGCGTTGTTGAGATTTTTATCAAAACTGCTTTCAGTTGTTTGTCTTGGTGGAATTTCGTCAAAAATACGTTTTGGCGTTTCGACTTTATGATAGGAAACAACTTCTGGTTGAGGTTCAATCTTTTTCTCTTCAACTATTTTAGGTTGCGGAATAATTGGTTTTGATTCAGTTTTAATTTCTTTCGTATCCAATTGCTCTTGCAAATGTTTTAGCTTAGTTTCTTGATAATCAATTTGTTTTTTTAGTTTCGAAACTTTATTAAACAAAATCACAATCAATACGAATATAATAATGGCAATAAAAAATTCCATAAAGTGTTTTTTAGGTAAATTGAAGTTAAGCTTTTTTTTCAGAAAGCCTAAAATTTTGTTTTGCATATACCAAAATCATTCTGTTTTCGTTATTCTACAAAATCTTTATTTTTGCTAAATGTTTAAAAAGCTAAGTACATTATTGTTTATCGCGCTATCGAATTTGATTTTTGCGCAAGATGGAACGCGTGTTTACGAGTTTTTGAACATTACAACTTCTCCACGTCAAGCGGCTTTGGGAGGAAATGCAGCAACTTCTTGGGATGCTGATCCCAATTCTTCTTTATGGAATCCTGCCTTGATGAACCGAGAAATGCATGGTCAATTCGGAATCAATTACGTCAATTATATTGCGGATGTTGATTTTGGAACATTTTCGACGGTTTATGAAATCGATAAAGAAAATTTTGTTTCTGTTCATGGTCAATATGTTGATTACGGAAAATTAATTGGAACTGACGAAAATGGAAATGTAACAGGGAATTTCAAAGCAAATGATGCAGCGATTACAGTTGGTTATGCACGTGTTTTAGGCGATTACTGGACAATTGGAGCAAATTTAAAATACATTAATTCTACAATAGAATCATATAAATCCTCGGCAATTGCGGGAGATGTAGGTCTTTCGTATCACGATTTCGATAAAAATATCAATGTTTCGCTAGTTGTGCGTAATATTGGAAGGCAAATTCAAACGTATAATGGTAAAAAAGAAGACATGCCAACGCAAGTTAACTTGGGTATTTCGCATCGATTGGAGCATGTTCCGTTAGAATTTACGTTTTCTTTGCACGATTTGCAGAAGTTTGATATTTCTCAACCTTATAATAAGAACGGACAAGAAGTTTCTGCTGGAAGAAAAATGATTGATCATATTTCGGTTGGTGCAGAATTATTTCCAGAATCAGATTTTAATATGCGTTTAGGATATAATTTTAAACGTGGAAATGAATTATCTGCAGATGGAATTCGCTCTTTATCTGGTTTAACGTATGGTTTTGGAATCCGTGTAAATGCTTTTCGATTCGAATTTAGTCATGCGAATTATCACAAATCTGGAGGTTCTAATCACTTTGGTTTGATTCTTAATTTAGATCGTATTATTCAAGGTCGAGATTATTGGAGAAGTAATCCTTGGTTATAAAACTTTTCAAACAACTATAAAATCTTATCTTTGTCTTCAATTTCTATTTAGATGAAAGAAAATTTAATTATTGCAATCGACGGATATTCTTCTACTGGAAAAAGTTCGATGTCAAAAATTATTGCAAAAAATCTTGGTTATACACATATTGATAGTGGTGCAATGTATCGCGCTGTAACTTTGTATGCGTTTCAACATCAGTATATTGTCGATAATAAAATTGATGAGCAAGCATTAATAACCAATTTATCTGACATCAAGATAGAATTTAAACAAGATCTTACGACTCAAAAGAATCTTACCTTTTTGAATGGAGAAAATGTAGAAGCTGATATTCGTACGATGAAAGTTTCTAAAATGGTGAGTCCAATTTCTGAGATTCCTGCTGTTCGTGATTATTGTGTAGCGCTTCAACAGCAAATGGGAGAAAAAGGAGGTATCGTGATGGATGGTCGCGATATTGGAACAACAGTTTTTCCACATGCAGATATCAAAATTTTTGTCACAGCTTCACCAGAGGTTCGTGCACAACGTCGCTTTTTAGAATATCAACAACAAGGTAAAGATATTCCTTTGGTTGAGGTGTTGAAAAATGTGAACGAAAGAGATTATATCGATTCTCATCGTACATATTCTCCGCTTCGTAAAGCTGATGACGCAATAGAAGTCGATAATTCGAACATGAATTTAGAAGAAACGGTAAATAAAGTGATGGAGATTATTAATTCTAAAAAATAGAATCCTCTGTTGCAGTTGTAAATTCTTCTAGAAATTTCATTCCTCGATACGAGTTTCCTTTTAAGTTTAATTTAGGGCTCCAAAGAGAAACTATGTAATATTTCGGCATAATAGCAACAATTCCTCCGCCAACACCACTTTTTCCAGGTAATCCAACACGAAAAGCAAATTCACCAGATTCATCATAGAAACCACAAGTTTGCATGATAGCGTTGATTCTTTTTGTTTGACTAATGTTTAAAACTTGATAATCATCAAACAAGTTTTTTCCTTTATTAGCCAAAAAAGAAAAAGTTTTACTCAATTCCATACACGACATTTCAATCGAGCAGATATAAACATACAAATCTAGAACATCGTCAGGAGAATTATGAATGTTGCCCAACGATTTGATAAAATTTGTCAAAGCTGCATTACGGTAAGCGGTAGAAAATTCACTTTTTGCAATTTTATCAGAATATTGAATAGAATAATTACCAGAAACCTTCTTGATAAAATCTAAAAAATATGCTTTCGGATCATCACAAATATCAATTAAGATGTCGCAAACCACTAAAGCGCCTGAATTAATAAATGGATTTCTAGGAATTCCTTTATCAGTTTCTAATTGCAATAATGAATTAAAAGACGTTCCCGAAGGTTCTACGTCAACTCTTTCCCAAATTTTCTCGCCAATATCTCTATAAACTAAAGCTAAAAGTAACACTTTTGAGATACTTTGAATCGAGAATTTTTCTTCACAATCACCAAATCCAAACTGAAGTTGATCCGTAAACAATAAAGAAACTCCAAATTTTTCGCCATCTATTTTGGATAATTCTGGGATATAGTTCGCTGTTTCACCTAAATTCTCTTCTTTAATTACTTTTAGGTAAATCTTATTTATTATCTCAAAATATTCTTTTTCTTTAGAAATCATCACAAGCATATATATTATGTATGCAAATAAATCTATTTTTTTCTTTATAGAATATATGTTGACTTTTATTTTCAATAAATCTCCCGATTTCTGGATGAATCTTATATTATATACTTAATAATTGATTCCACTTTGGCTACAACTCTTCTTTATTTTACAACCACAAAGTATCCATTTACTAGATTGAACAGGTGTTTTCGTATGGAAAATTTAGCTATTTGATAAAACTTTCAAAAAATATTTTACGTTGTACCAATCACTTAAGGAAATAATGTAAAATAAATGTAAAGTTGTTTTGGAAGTTCGGAAAAATGGTTTGTATATTTGCAACCTCAATACGAAAGACGAGTAGTATTGTAATTGACATAAGGGCTTATATAGCGAAAAAAATTATTTAAAAATAAATTTGCGAGTTTAGAAATAAGTATTACCTTTGCAAACCGATTCCGAGAGGGGTTTGGGAGTGAAAGTAAGATTGGCTTATTGAAATAAAGACTTAAAAATTTTCGAAATAAAATTTGTCAGTTAAAAAATAAGTATTACCTTTGCAACCGCAAATACCGAGAGGTATTGCTAAGATGAGAAGTTCATTTGAAATTATAAAATAAACAGAAGAAACAAATAGCCGAATAATAACGAAGTCAATCCTTGAATAATGGAGCTATAGGAAATTCGAAGTTGTAAAAAACAGAAGCTCTTGCTTCACACGAAATTATTTACAATGGAGAGTTTGATCCTGGCTCAGGATGAACGCTAGCGGGAGGCCT
>NZ_SRPE01000007.1 GCF_004785645.1 Empedobacter tilapiae
CGTTCGTTTGATCTTTCCTTATTCCTCGATAAAGTACTATTAAAATCAATCGGAACAAAAAGATGATTAATTCCTTCAAGATGATCAAAAATAATTCGTTCAGAAACTTTGCATCTCTCGTTATGAAAATATTTTAAATCAACAGGATGAATCTGTAAGCGTTTTGTAACAGATAATAACGTATCGTTCTTTTGGATTTTATGTACATAAAATTCAGTAGTTGACATAGTGGTAGGTTAGTAAGTTGTAATAAATATACTACATATTTTATATCTACCTGATTATAAGTGTTTAAATTACAATTTTAAATTTAATTGGGAGGCATTCTTATTAATGAAGAGATGGGGTAGAGTAATTCTTGTTCTAAATAAAAAATGCAGTAGTTTTTCTACTGCATTTTTTGTTTATGATTAACCTTCGAAGCTTCTTACAGCATCTAATGTTTTATTGATTTCTGCATCTTTAATTGCATCAGAAATAAACCAAGTTTCGTATCCAGAAGGAGCGATGTAAACTTCGTTCGTTAACAAATGATGGAAAAATTTATTAAATTTTTCGTGGTTACATTTCGTTACATCTGTAAAGTTTTTGATTTCTGTTTGTTCCGTAAAGAACACTGACATCATCGATCCTAAACGATTGATATGATTTGGAATTCCTTTTTCTGCAAAGATTTTAGAAATCTCTGTATCCAAAGTTTCTGTTGCGTTATCAATACGATTGAATAATTCTCTATCATTATTAATAATATTCAAAGTTGTGATACCCGCACGCATGGCAATTGGATTCCCAGATAAAGTTCCAGCTTGATAAACAGGACCAAGAGGAGCAAGGTGATTCATGATTTCGCGACGAGCAGCAAAAGCTCCAACAGGGAAACCACCACCAATTACTTTACCAAATGTTACGATATCCGCATTGATGTTTAAACGCTCTTGCGAACCTCCCATCGCTTGACGGAAACCTGTCATTACTTCATCAAAAATTAACAAAGCACCGTTTGCATCACAAATTTGTCTCAAACCTTCTAAGAAACCTTTTTCTGGAACAATACATCCCATGTTTCCTGCGATTGGTTCAACAATAATAGCTGCAATTTCATCTTTATTTTGTTCGAATAAAGTTTTTACATCTTCCAAATTATTGTATTCAGCTAACAACGTATCTTTCGCTGTTCCTTGCGTTACACCGGGAGAATTTGGATTTCCAAAAGTTGCAGCACCAGAACCAGCTTTTATCAAAAATGAATCTGAATGTCCGTGGTAACAACCTTCAAATTTTACAATTTTATCACGATTTGTATAGCCTCTTGCTAAACGAATTGCTGACATACAAGCTTCTGTACCAGAGTTTACCATACGAACCATGTCGATATTTGGAACGACAGAAGTTATTAATTTCGCAATTTCAGTTTCCAATTCAGTTGGTGTACCAAAAGAAAAACCATTTTTCATTTGCTCAACAGTCGCATTCAAAACACGCGGATCTGTATGCCCAATAATCATTGGTCCCCAAGAATTGATGTAATCCACGTAAGCACGTCCATCTTCATCATAAATATAAGCACCTTCGGCTTTTTTGATAAAAATTGGCGTTCCTCCAACAGATTTAAATGCACGAACAGGAGAATTTACACCTCCCGGAATATATTCTTGCGCGTCTTTGAATAATGCGCTACTTCTTTGATACAACATAATTTTCTACAAATAGTTGCACAAATTTACTGAATCTTAAATGAATTAAGAAGTGATTTTAATTAGATTGTCAGTTTATGAGTAGATTTATTTTCTAAATAATCAATTAAGGTTTTAATTAATTGATTTTCTTTTAAAATGGCTTGATTTCCAATCAAAAATAATTGTTCTTTTGCACGCGTTAAAGCAACATTCAGCTTTCTATCTACATTTCCTTGATCGTTCATATTCACCAAGGCATTCAATTGCGAATGATAGGTCACAGCAAAACTATACAGAATAATATCGCGTTGACTTCCTTGATAACGTTCTACTGTATCAACAGTAATTTGATCATGATTTGGAATATTTGCTAATTCTAATTTCTGTTTAATTAGTGCAATTTGATTTCGAAAAGGCGCAATAATTCCAATTGTTTTCTTTGCATCAAATGTTTTTTGATTGATTTCGTATAAATGAAGAATTTCTTGCACAAATTTTACAATCAAATCAGATTCTTGCACATTCGTTGAAGGTAGATAAGGATTTTCGTCAACATTGATAAATGCAAAACGATGAGTTGTAATAAAGTTTTGTAAATTATTTGATTGATTATAATTTTCGAAATGTAAATCCGCACGTTGACGATTTAAACTTTGCTTAATTTCTTCATTTAAATTTGGAATATCAAATGCTACATTCAATTTTCCATCATAAAAATAGTTGTTCGGAAAATCTGCAATTTCGGCGTGCATCCTTCCTTGATATGTCAATTGATCAAAAGCATTTTCGTAATTATTTCGTTCACAAAATTCATATAAACGCTCGAAAATTGAGTTTTTACGATTATAAAGTCCAATATTTTCTAATAATTCGTTATTCGTTTTTGCTAATTCAGGATTTTGTAAAACGATTGCAGGTAACTGTTTGTGGTCACCAATCATGATAAAACGTTCTGCTTTTGGGAGAATTCCAACAATTTGTGGTTCTAAAATTTGAGAAGCTTCATCAATAATAATTGTATCAAATTTTTTTAATTTTAGAATATCATTCTTACTCGAAATCGAAGCTACGGTCGAAACAAAAATGCGCTGTTTACGAATAATATCTTGAATCGTTTTTCTCGAAAATTTTTCTCCTTTTTGTTCTAAATCAGCATCTTTTTGCTCAATAATTTTATTCAATAAATTTTGATGAAATTCAGGAGAAGTAGATAATTCATTCCCAATTCTGATGAATTTTTGTTCAATTTGATTAGAAATGGCCGAATTGATTGATTCACATAATTCATCAACTGCACGATTGGTATACGCCAAAAGCAAAATATTACAATCCTGTTTTTCATAGATTTCTTTCACCAATTCTTTGATGATGATTGATGTTTTTCCTGTTCCTGGAGGTCCATTCAACAAAAAGTAATCTTTTGCGGAAAGTGCTTTTTTCAGAATTCGATTTTGTTCATCCGAAAGATTTGAATTAAAATAATCATAATCCATTTGACTTTTTGGAATAGATTGTGTTAAAATCAAATCTTTTTTCGCTTTAGAAGAATGAATTAATCCATACAAATTTCGGTACATCGAAACAAAAGAAGAATCCATAAAATCTCGTTCTAAAGCCCATTTTCCTGATGAATCAAACGAATCAAAAAAGCGTGTATTAGGTTGTTGATAACGAAAACGCAACACAATAAATTCTCTCGAAATACTTTTGATTGAGCATTTAAAAACTTGATTCGTTAGAACAGAATTTTTGAAATTATTTCTTGGATAAAGAATGCAAATATCACCTTCTCTAATCGAAATAAAATCATTCGCAGGATTGGTTCTTTTTAATTTAATTTCACGTTTTGGATCAGAAATATGATTTTCTACAATTTCTAAATCATAAATTATCTCGAAATTATTGTTTTTTTCTTCGAAAGTATTCAGCCACAAACTCGCCAAACCATTGTTGGAAGTCGATTGTCCCAAACCAAGTTTCGCCATATATTGCTCTTTCGCAATGAAATTGGTAAATGAATAAAAATAGGCTTTTTCTAATGGCGAACTATTTTTTATCGGATAGATAAATTTATCTAATTGTTCTTCTAAAATTTCTTTGAAACGAGGATTAATTTTTCGTTTAATAAAATTCGCAGGTTTAATCGAATAAATAGTTGATTCAATATCGGTTAGTGTATGATTTGCTAAACGATTTTCATTGATAATAATTCGATTTCGTAAATCAAAAATGCGTTGAACTCGCGCTAAAGTTGGCACATCAAAACGTAAATTTCCTTGATATACTTTCGAATAGAAAATATATCCTTCGGTGTTTTTGGTAACATCTTTAAATTCTAAATCATACAAAACACCAATAATTTGGTAATATAAAAAGAGCTGCGTCGCATGATTTGGTTTGACACTTTTTCCATCATCAGGAAAAGGTGCACCACCAGATTTCAGCTCGATAATTTTATTTTTTCCTTCTGGATTAATATCTAATAAATCCAAACGACCTTGAATACCATATTGTTCGCACAAAAATGAAGGTTCTATTAAAGCACGATCTAACGAAATATCATATTGTGGAAAATCCTCGGTCAACACTTTCTGAATACGATCAAAATGACCTTTTGCTTCCGAATAATAATCTTTCAAATCTTGTGGATTCGTCAAATCGTTGCAAGCCGTATATTCTAAAGGATAATTTTTAAAATCATTCTTGAAAATCTCATTAAAATCCGTTTTTTCAATGTTTTCTGTTGAAAAGTGATCGACAACCGAATTAGCAAAATTTCCTAAACGAATGTGTTTGCTGTTTGGTGCTTCTTCAAATTTTTTCTGAATATAATGCAATTCGGAAGTTCCATAATCTTGAAAGCATTCAGCAATTGTCGAAATATCAACCAAATAATCTGGTTCGAGAATGATAAAACGCGGATGATAAATTCCTTCTTCATCAATCGTTGAATTGACTAAATTTAATTGCGCACCAACCCAAAAATCTTCAATAGAAGTAAAGTTTTCATTTACGCCATCTTCATCAATTTGAACTGTAATATTTTCTTCTGTTTCATTATCTTCATGATCACAAATCAAACAATCTCGCTTGATTTCAATCACTTGAACACGCAATTTTTTTACCCGATTTAGAGTAAGAATTTTGTTGGTATAAAATTCTTTTTCAGGAAAATAATAGATAATTTCTGCTGGAATCATTACTTCATAAATCGAAGAAATAAAATCTGCAACATATTTATAATGTGTAAAATATTCGTGTTCTGTCGGTTCGTATTTCTCGCTCAGAATTCGTTGAGCCGTTTTACGAAATGAATGAATTTTAGTTGAAACTTGATATTGATTACAAATAAAAGATAGTTTCGAGAAAAAGTTAGAAAACTGTAAAGCTTCGTTTTTTGTCAATTCAAATGCAATATTTTCAACCAAACGTTTTAAATCTAAATATTTAGAATTGATTGGTTTATTGGAAAGTTGAATATTTAAAACTTCATTTAATAGTTGGTTTCCTATTTCTTCTCGATTCACGGCGATTAATTTGGTGTAAAATTAAGACTAAAAATTGTATTAAAAAGACGTTTAATCCCACGTTTTCCAATCATTACTTGTAAACAACCATTCTGGAGTTTTAATTTTACCTTGTTGCACTTTATACCAAGGATTTATTTTTTTATCCATCGGATTATTAAGAATCTGAATTTCTTGCGCAGGCATATAACTTTGAGCAAGTAAAACAATTTTTTCACCTTTTTCATTTTTTGCAAAATCGACTACCATAACGGCGTGTCCATAAGGATTTCCTTGTTGTAAAAGAATATCTCCAATTTTTACTTGATTATATTTTACCGATTCTAATTGATTTTTTAGAGAAGTTGTATTCGCATAACTGAAAATATATTCCAAATACCTCCAATAATTTTCTGGCGAATAATCTCCACTTGCAAAATCTGTAAATTTGCGTGGTTTTCCGTCTGATAAAAAGTTGAAAGAGATTTCATCATAACGCTTTTGTAGGTAGAGATAATCGGCTCTCAAACGCATTGTAGCATCTGCACATTGATGTAAATCTTTGTTTCCAATCGGTAAATCAATCACTGCATTGTACACATTATTTACAGGTTTTTCTTTTCCATTATAATATTTCACAAGTGTTCCAAAGTTTTTCAATTGCAAATGTTGTAGAAAATAGCCGAATTCATTTTGATTATAATTTTCTCTTTGAAAACCTTTAGGAACCGAATATCGATCAATTATTTTATTTTCTTTTTCGCTGATAAAACTTTCTTTCGTATTAATTTTTAGAATTGAATCTTGATGATTTTTAGAATTCGTAGGATTTTCATCTTTGCAACTGAAAATGAAAAATGGCAATATGAAGCAGATATATTTTTTCAAATTATTTAATTCTCAAAGGTGAAACAATGATAACAAATCCATCAGGATCTAAGAATGAAATTCCGTTATCATTCCAATATGGATTTTTAGATTTTATTGGTTTGATATGATGAAATTCTAAACGCTCAATAATTTCGTCATATTCTTGCTGCGTTGTTGGATAGAATACCAAACAATTGTCTTCATCAAAGCGATGATCGACATTTTCGTGAGTTGTTGTAAATTCTAAATGCCAGTTTAAATTTGGTTTTCCAATAAAAATACCATCATATCCATTGTGATTTTGAAACTCTCCAAGTATTTTAAAATTCAAAGCTTTAATATAAAAATCTTTTATTTCGTTGATTTGGTTGGTATGTCGAGCGACTCTAAATTGCATAAAATTCACTATTATTATTGATTGAAAATTAGTATATTTTATTGAATTTTATGGAAATAATTTTAGTACGATGAATAAAATACTTTTATTAATTCTGTTTATCATTTTTAGTACATTTAATGTGTTTGCTCAAAAACAAAAAGATTATAAGAGGGTAGAAGTTATTGTTTCAAAAGATCTTGAAAATAAATTAGAGCCAATTAAATCAAATTTTAATCGAATTAATTCAATTAAAAATTGGTCAAAAATAAAAGAAATTGAAACTGATGATTCTACCGAAGGTGGTTTTATTAATTATTATTTTTTGAACGATAAATTAGAAAAAATTGTGGTACGAAAATTTGGAGAATCTGGTCAATATTTGGCTGAATATTATTTATTGAATCATAAATTGTCTTTCGTTTTTGAACAAGATACAACTTATAATTTTTCTTTGTATTGGAAAGAATTTGATGATAAAAAATCGAAAATTGAAGATTCTCGTTATTATTTTGAAGATAGAAAATTGATTCATTTTATAGGAAAATCTAAAAATTATAAGACTGAAAGTGAAAATACTTTAGTTGAATTTGATGAATTAATTAAGATGAAAAAATGAATTAAATGTATTTCAGTTGTAATATTAAAAATAAAAAATCCGTCAATTGACGGATTTTTTATTTTTAATACACTTCTTCTTTTTTGAAGAAAACTGTGTCATTTCCTTTTCTAAATTTCAGTTCCGAATATCGAATCGTATAATCATCGGACATTCCATAAGTTTCTAAAATAAAATTATCCTTAAAACGATAATTTCTATTGGTTTTATGTTTTGCATTCGAGCCTAATTCTTCTTTCAGACTCAGTGTTTCTGGAGAAATTTTGAATCGAGGATCAGTTTCTATTCGATTAATAATTGTATTGACATCGGCAGAATCCATTATCAAAACCGTTTCTTGTTTCATGTTTTTAATTCCAGAAATATCTGTCGATACAATTTTTAAATTTCCTTTAAACCCAATTCCAGATTGGTGTAAATCGGTTTTCAAATCATCATTAGAATACATTTGACTTCTATAACCATATTTCACCATCGGAATCATCACAATAAAAAATATCGCAAGCGAAACAATCATTGCAGCTTTGTTGTAGCCTGCCATTCGTAATCCATAATAGATAAATGGAATCAAAATCAATAATAGAATTCCGAATATAATGATAGCAATTAATCCTGATTCCATTAGCCGTTAATCATATTTAAAAATTCGTCCTCGGTCAACACGACAACTGTTCCTATTTCTTCTGCTTTTTTTAGTTTACTTCCAGCTTTATCGCCAGCAACCAAGAAATTTAAGTTTTTAGAAACTGCAGAAATATTTTTACCGCCATGATCTTCCACCATTTTTTGGGCATCAGTTCGATTGAATTTTGTCAAAGTTCCTGTAAACAAAAACGTTTTGCCTTCCAAAGAATCTGACAAAGGTTTTGCTTCTTCACCAATCTCGAAATTCAATCCATAATCGCGTAAACGTTGAATCAAAATCTGATGTTGCTCTTCTTTGAAATAGTCTTTAATCGAAATTGCAATTTTTTCTCCAACATCCGTTACAGAAACCAATTCTTCCATTGTAGCATTCATCAAACGATCAATCGTTTGAAAATGTTTGACCAATTTTTTTGCAACTGTTTCACCTACATGACGAATTCCAATCGCATACAACACCTTTTCGAAAGGTTGCTCTTTAGATTTTTCGACAGAATTAATAATATTTTGAGCAGATTTTTCAGCCATTCTTTCCAGAGGCAAAATATCTTCTTTTTGTAAAGTATAAAAATCAGCAATATTATTTAACAAATTTGCTTTGTGTAACAAAACCGCTGTTTCGCCACCAATACTCTCAATATCCATTGCTTTTCGAGAAACAAAATGCTCTAATTTTCCAATAATTTGAGGTTCGCAACCGTTCTCATTTGGACAATAATGTTGTGCTTCGCCTTCGTTACGAATTAATTCTGTTCCGCAAGAAGGACAATTTTTAATGAATTCGATTTCTTCGGTTCCAGGTTGACGAACATCTGTATTTACACCGATAATTTTCGGAATAATTTCACCACCTTTTTCCACATAAACCATATCACCAATACGGATATCCAGCTTTTTGATGATGTCTTCGTTGTGGACAGAAGCACGTTTTACAATTGTACCAGCCAAAGAAACAGGTGCAAGATTCGCAACAGGCGTGATCGCTCCAGTTCGACCAACTTGATAATCGATGCTCAATAATTCGGTTTCGGCAGCTTCTGCTTTGAATTTATACGCCATTGCCCAACGCGGAGATTTTGCTGTATAACCTAATTCATCTTGTTGCGAAAAAGAATTTACTTTAATAACAATTCCGTCCGTTTCGTAAGGTAAATTTTTGCGTTCGATATCCCAATGGTCTACAAAAGATAAAACTTCTTCCAAAGAAGTACAAAGTTTTGATGTATGCGGAATCTTAAAACCTAATTCATCAGCGGCTTGTAGCATTTCCCATTGTGTAGAATAAGGTAAATTATTTCCAATAAAATAATACGGAAAACATTGTAAACCACGTTTTGCAACTTCGGTATTATCTTGTAATTTCAACGATCCAGAAGCGGTATTTCGAGGATTTGCATACAATTCTAAACCATTATTAGCGCGTTCTTCATTAATTGAAGCAAATTTATTGAGCGGAATTGTAATTTCGCCACGCATATAAAAACGTTCAGGATAATTTCCTTTCAATTTTAATGGAACAGATTGTATTGTACGAATATTATTGGTGATTTCATCACCTTGTGTTCCGTCTCCACGTGTTACAGCCTGTGTCAATTCTCCATTTTCGTACAAAATAGAAATCGAAGCGCCATCATATTTCAATTCGCAAACAAATTCTACTTTTTCACCTAACGTTTTCTCAATTCGTTTTTCCCAATCTTGCAAATCTTCAACTGAATATGAATTGTCTAACGAATACATTCTGAATTCGTGCGTAATCGTTGGGAAATTTTTCGTGATCATTCCACCAACACGTTGAGTAGGGGAGTTGACATCAAAAAAGATTGGATTTTCGTCTTCTAATCGTTTCAATTCTTTCAGTTTCAAATCAAATTCGAAATCAGAAATTGTCGGATTATCTAAAACGTAATAATTATAATTATGCTGAGTAAGCTCTTCTCGAAGCGCTAAAATTTTGTCTTGTATTTCCATTTTAAAAATGTTACTGAACAAAGATAAACACTTGAATTAATACGAACAATTTTTAAAATAATTTGGATTGATTTATATTTAGGAATATTTATTGCAACAATTATAAAAAATAATCAACTATGAATAATTTATTAGAAGTTTTAGATACAAAATCAAAAGGTTTTGAAAATACAGTTTCGATTGTTACAACTGGAGCAGCAGCGGGAATTGCAATTTCGAAGGCAATTAATAAGAATGAAAAAATTGGCGCTGTTGTGGGAGTAGGAGTAGGTTTGCTTGTTTATGCAATGTTTAGCCCTCAAAACAAATTGAAAAAAGTGAATAAAAAATTAGAAAAACAAATAGAAAAATTTGAAGCTAAATTGGAAAAATAATCTGTTTTTATATGTAAGTATCTTAACTTATTTGGTAAGTTTAATTTTACCTGTACATTTCATTTTTGTTAATTCCGATGAGTATTTAGGTTACGTATATGCTTATGTAGGTTGGATGACTTTTCCTTATTTGGACTTTTTTTGTTGGTTAGGAAATATTACGTTATTATTTTCATGGATATTTTACCGTAAAAATGTGAGTTTTTATGTTGCAATTCTAACTCTAATTTTAATGTCTTTTTATGGTATTAATCATTTGACAAGATTAGATATTTTGCAAGTACATGAGTATGATTTACCACTTTTCGGTTATTGGATTTGGTTATTTTCGTCCATTTTTGTCCTAATTTATCATTACAAAAAATATAAATTAAAAAGTCAAACTTTGTAAAGTTTGACTTTTTTCATTTTACGATATTCATAATTTGTTCTCGAAGATGATTAGATAGAATTTATTTTTATGATATTTTAAATATTTTTATCTTAATAATTATATTTATTTTTGAGTTAATTAATAATTTAAACACTTCAAAAACCTCTATTTAATGCTTATTTGGACTGATTTTCTTCTTTTTTATGAATATAATAATTTATTCCCAAAGATGATTTAAGTATAAATAAAATTTTCTTGTATAATTTATTGATTCTATATCAACTTATGTCTATAAAATTAATCGAGTTTAGTTTTGTTTAGAAAATTAGAATTTTTACATTTGTCATCACAATTACTCTACAAAAGCTATAGAGATTATATATGTAAAATGAACGAACTAAAAAATATATTAGAGAAAGCTGCAAAGCAATCAAACTTAGAAGAAAAATTATTGTTTTTAAATAATTATATAAACAATAAAATTGTTTTTTCTACAAGTTTTGGTTTTGAAGATCAAGTTATTTCTCATGCTATTTTAAGTCAAAAGTTAGATAAAATAGAAACTTTTACTTTAGATACAGGGCGAGTTTTTCAAGAGACGTATAATACGTGGAATAAAACTGAATTAAAGTATTTATCTAGAATAAAACCATTTTACCCACCAACAGAAGAGTTAGAAAAGTTTGTTGAAAAAAATGGGATTAATCCTTTCTACGATTCGATTGAACTAAGAAAACAATGTTGCTATATCAGAAAAGTAATTCCTCTGAATCGAGCTTTAAAAGAAGCTTCTGTTTGGATTACAGGTTTGAGAGCAGAACAATCGAATAATCGACATGACATGCATGAAATAGAGTTTGATGAAGAAAGACAATTATTCAAATTTAATCCTCTGATTGATTTTACAACAAAAGATTGTTTTGATTATTTAAAAAAGAACAGAGTTCCTTACAATCCATTACATGACAAAGGTTTTATAAGCATAGGTTGCGCTCCATGTACACGTGCTATAAATGAAGGTGAAGACTTTCGAGCTGGACGTTGGTGGTGGGAAGATCAAAGTAAAAAAGAATGTGGACTACACTCTAAATAGGTTCATGTGTTTATTTAATTTCAAGAGCTCAACTTACAGTTTAAGTTGAGTTTTTTGTTTAATTTTACTTGACAAGTTTCATTATGGAAATCGAGCAAATATTAAAACAAATTTCACCACTTTCATTACCATCTATTCAACAAATTGTAAATAGAATAGAATTGATTCATTTACCTAAAAATACTACCCTTTTAGATGCAGAGAAAATTGAGAAAAAAGTATATTTTATAAAAAAAGGAATTGTTCGAGCGTATACATTAGATGATGGAAAAGAGATAACATTTTGGTTTGGAAAAGAAGGAAATTCTATTTTATCAATGAAAAGTTATGTAGAGAATAAGCCTAGTTATGAAACGATAGAATTATTAGAAGATTGTGAATTGTATGAGATCAATATATCTGATTTACAACTATTTTACGCTACTAATTTAGAGATTTCAAATTGGGGTAGAAAACTAGCTGAAATTGAATTAATAAAAACTGAAGAACGTTTTATTTCAAGACAATTGAGTACAGCTATTGATCGATATAAAAAATTATTAGTAGAAGATCCTAGTTTAATAAATCGAGTTCAACTTGGTTATGTAGCATCTTTTTTAGGAATTTCTCAAGTTACATTAAGTAGAATTCGAGCAGAGATATAACCGAATTATTTTTTTACATATGTTAAAAAATAATATTTTTTTCTAATTCATCTTTGCAAAAAATATAAGTAAATATGAATTGGATTTTATTAGTTTTAGGAGGTTTATTCGAGGTTGGATTTACATCTTCTCTAGGAAAAGCAAAAGAAACAACAGGAACAGAAATGTATGTATGGTATAGCTGTTTTGCTGTTTGCCTTGTTGTAAGTATGGTTTTATTAATTAAAGCAACTCAAACTTTACCTTTAGGAACTGCATATGCTGTCTGGACTGGAATAGGGGCAGTAGGAACTGTTTTAATTGGAATTTTCGTATTCAAAGAACCTGCAAATTTTTGGAGAATTTTTTTCATTTTTACATTAATTAGTTCAATTGTAGGATTAAAATTTGTGTCAAACTAATTATTATAAATAGTACATTTTATGACAAAATGTCTTATTAATTGAAGTGTTTATCAATAATGTAAAGTGGTATTATTTTTGAAATAATAATATCAAAATATATTTATGAATAATAATAGAGATTATACTTTCGAAGAAATACCTGATAGCTCTCATAATGAGCAAGACTTTTATGCAAAATTTAGAGAAAGGTTAGATGATGTACAAAAGTTTCCAGCAGATTATTTATTCAAATTTATTTATCCTTCAAATGAGGAAACGATGAAAAGAATTAAAGATGTTTTTGCTGGTACAAATGCCGAATATGAATACAAAGCTTCTGCAAATAGAAAATATACATCAATTTCAATAAAATTATATATAATAGACGCTGATACAGTTATCAATTATTATAAAGAAGTTGCAAAAATAGAAGGAGTTATTATGCTATAAAAAAGCTGTCTTAAATAAGACAGCTTTTTTATTTTATCTCATTGTTTTTTCTATTCTTTTATCAGGAATTAGCCAAATTAAAGCAATTATACCATATACAATCACTCCAATTTCTGGCTTATAAAATGAAATAATAATACCAAAAATATATCCAATACTTGAGCCTATTTCTTTTATATTCTGACTGACAGACTTTCCTATAATAGATTCCCTTCCTTCTTGTTTTACAGCAACTTTCTCTATAATCATAAAAGCAATACTACTCATTAAAAGAACAAATCCATAAAAAGCAACAGGAAAAGTTGAGTGAAAATTTTCTCCCATCCAACCAGTTGAAACAGGCAATAAGGACAACCAAAAAAGTAAATATAAATTACTCCATAATATTCCTCCATTAACTTTCTCAATTGCTTGAAAAAGATGATGATGATTATTCCAATAAATTCCGACATAAATAAAACTAAATAAATAGTTTAAAAATTTTGGGAGATACGGTTTTAAACTCATTAAATCATCTCCTATAGGGACTTTTAAATCTAAGACCATAATAGTAATAATGATAGCCAAAACGCCATCACTAAAGGCTTCTAATCGGTTAGTTGTCATTATATTTAATTATAAATTTGAATGTAAAAATAATTATTTTTCGAAAATATTACATATTATTAATCCATTAACTACATGACATTTTTGATAGTATTCAATTGTTGTTTATTTGAAAATATCAAGTATATTTAATTATTATATAATTTGTCATTATAATAAAATGGTTATGAATATCTTTATTGCAGTTTTAAGAGGGATAAATGTAAGTGGGAAGAAAATTATCAAAATGGATATTTTGACTAAACTTTTAGAAGAGCTTAATCTAGAAAATGTAACAACTTACGTACAAAGCGGAAATGCAGTATTTTCCTCAAATTTAACAAATGTCAAAGAAATAGCAGATCTTATTCATGACAAAATACTTGAATCACTAAACTTTGAAGTTCCAGTCTTAATTCTTTCAATTAAAAAACTTAAAAATATTATAGAAAATAATCCTTTTTTGATGGATTTGAATATTGATAAGGAATTTTTACATTATACTTTTTTAGCAAATAAACCTTCAGAAATTAATACAGATAAAATTGAAAAAGTAAAGAATGAAGATGAACAATATTTTATTGTCGAAGATGTGGTTTATTTGTATTGTCCTTCTGGATATGGAAAAACGAAATTAACTAATATTTTTTTTGAGAATTTACTAAATGTAAGTGCTACAACTCGTAATCAAAATACAACAACTGCTTTATTACAATTAGCTTTGATGAGAGAAAATTAAAAAGAGAATTAAATTACAGATATAAAAAAAACCGTTATTAATCAATTAATAACGGTTTTTTCTTATTTTCTAAATGAAGTTATTCAGCGATTAATTTATCTAATAAATCATTAATTTCTTTATCGTTCCAATCTCTTGTTTTTGTTTCTTTCAACACAACTTCACCTTTTTTATTTAAAATATACGTTGTTGGAAAAACCTTTGGTAACATATTATTCGAAATAGGACTATTTGGCTCATAAACTGGCATTGTATAATTATTTTTTTGTAAAAAAGGATTAAAAACAGTCGGTTTATCTTGAATTGCAATCAATACAAATTTTACTTTTTGTCCTTTTGCTTCATACAATTTCTGAATGGTTGGCATTTCAGCAACACAAGGAGGACACCAGCTTCCCCAAAAATTTAGAAAAACAACTTCACCACTTTTCTTGAAATCAATCAAGTTTGTATTTGCAGCACCGTTATGACCAATTAAATCAATATCATAATCACTTTCTGTTAATTCTATCTCAGAACCAGCAACGTGGCTATTATCTTCCATTTTACTTTTAAAAAATGTACCGATTGGCGTAAACATAATAGCGACTAAAGCGACAACTACAACGATGGCAAAAATAATTTGTTTATTTCCTTTCATTTTTCTTTTCAATAAAATCTTACACAAAGATGCGAACAAATAACAAGTTGAACAAATTGAAAAAAATGATTAATTACCGATATTTTCGTCAATCAAATCTAAAATTTCATTTACAATATCTTCACCTTTATTGTTGTTATAATATTTTTGTAAATCTTCGTGAAAATCATCTGCTGAATATGTATCAGGATTACTTTTGAAACGCGCCAACATTTCCATTCCAGCTTGTGGACGAGGACCAAAACGGAAAGCTTCTTCATTTTCTTCATTCACTCCAATAATAATCGGAATAGAAGCTGCACCATTTGTTTTGTATTTTTCCATCAACTCCATGTTTTCATCACGTAAAACATAATGCGTCGAAACTTGAAGTGCATTTGCCAATTTCTCCACAACAGGCAAAATTTGAGATGCATCTCCACACCAACCTTCTGTAATTACTAATAATTTTAAATTATTTGCAGTTGATTTAACGCGTGTTTCTTGCGCAGGATTTAATTTGAATGTTTTAAAAATTCTGTTCATGCGTTGCAATCCCAAAGCATAATATTGTACATATTCTTTCGGATCATCATTTTCTATTTCGTTTTCCAAATCATCTTCAACGCGTGTAATATAATCTTCGTATGATAAACCTTTGTTGATGTATTCTGTTAAATTCATTTGATTCTAATTTGTTACAAATATAAAGCAATTTTACGAGCTTATTTTGTAACAACGATGACATTGTTTGTCGTTAAAATTTGGTAAATTGCGACTTTCGAAAGTAGAAAAATGTATCAAAATCCATTAAAAAAAACAATAGAATATTTAAAAGGTGCTGGACCTGAGCGTGCTAAAACATTGCAAAGTGAATTCAGAATTTTTAGATACGAAGATTTGATACAACATTTTCCTTTTCGTTATGTTGATAAATCGAAATTCTATAAAATCTCTGAAATTTCATCAACAGCAGCCGAAATTCAATTGAAAGGTAAAATTGTTAGTTTAGAAGAAATTAACCAAGGAAAAGTAAAACGTTTGGTGGGGAAATTTCAAGATGGAACTGGAACTTTAGAATTGGTTTGGTTCAAAGTTTCTTCTTGGCAAAAGGAGAAATTGAGAAATGATCTTTTCAAAGAAGTTGTGATTTACGGAAAACCAAATGTATTCAATAATAATTTCAGTATCACACATCCTGAAATTGAATTAGTTGAAGATGCGAAAAATATTCCGCTTGGATTATTTCCCGTTTATCCGAGTACTGAAAAGTTAACGAAAAAAGGAATTACGAATCGTGTTCTTCAAAAAATGATGATGAATCTTTTTGCTGAAAATATCGATATTCCTGAGAATTTACCTTTAAATGTTCTCGATCATTATAAATTAGTTGGAAGAAATGATGCGTTAAAAGCAATTCATTTTCCAAAAGATGTAACAGAATTAAATGCAGCGATTCGTCGACTGAAATTTGAAGAGTTTTTCTTCCTAAATCTTGCAAATCTCTCTCAAAAAGCAGTCAATAAACAAAAGAATAGAAGCAATCCCTTTCCAGAAATTGGTCATTATTTCAATACATTTTACAATGAATATTTACCTTTTGAATTGACAAATGCGCAGAAAAGAGTGATTAAAGAAATTCGTTTTGATCTTCGCCAACCTGCACAAATGAATCGTTTGTTACAAGGAGATGTTGGTTCTGGAAAAACGATGGTTGCATTATTAACGATGTTGATTGCAGTTGACAATGGTTTTCAGGCAGCTTTAATTGCACCAACAGAAATTCTTGCACAACAACATTATGAGAGCATTACAGAATTGCTGAATGGTTTGGATATTTCGGTTGAATTATTAACGGGTTCAGTGACAAAGAAAAAACGTCAACCAATTTTAGAAAATCTTGAAAATGGAAACCTTAAAATCATTATCGGGACGCATGCATTGTTAGAAGATAATGTGATTTTTCAGAATTTGGGATTAGCTATTATTGATGAACAACATCGTTTTGGAGTTGCGCAACGTGCTAAATTTTGGAGAAAAGCTAAACTTCCGCCACATATTTTAGTAATGACAGCTACACCAATTCCGCGTACACTTTCGATGACAATGTATGGTGATTTGGATGTTTCAGTGATCGATGAATTACCAAAAGGACGAAAACCAATTAAAACGCTTCATAAAACGGATGCGCATCGTTTGAGTGTCTTCAAATTTATGAAAGATGAAATTGCGAAAGGTCGTCAAATTTATGTGGTTTATCCATTGATTGAAGAATCTGCAAAATTAGAATTGAAAGATTTGATGGATGGTTACGAGAGTATTTCTCGTGCTTTTCCGTTGCCAGAATATGGAATAAGTATTGTGCATGGTCGTCAAAATCCTGCGGATAAAGAATTCGAAATGAATCGTTTCAAAAATAACGAAACTCAAATTTTGGTGGCTACAACTGTAATAGAAGTTGGTGTTAATGTGCCAAATGCTTCGGTAATGATTATTGAAAATTCTGAACGTTTTGGACTTTCTCAATTGCATCAGCTTCGTGGTCGAGTAGGTCGTGGAGCGGAGCAATCGTATTGTATTTTGATGACTGGAGCAAAGCTGAATGAAGTTTCGAAACGCCGTATACAAACGATGTGTCAAACAAATGATGGTTTTCAGGTAGCAGAAGTTGATTTGGAATTGCGTGGTCCTGGAGATATGATGGGAACGCAACAAAGTGGTGTTTTAAATCTTAAAATTGCTGATTTAGCGAAAGACAAAGAGGTTTTGTATGCAGCAAGAAAATGTGTAGAAGCTATTCTTTCACAAGATCCGACACTTTCTTCTCCGATTTATGACGCAACAAAAAAATATTTCATTGAAAATCATAAAGATAAAGTTGGTTGGAGTCAAATTTCTTAAAATTTAACATAAAGGAAATGATTTGTATAATTTTTTGGTATAATTTATGTTTGTTTAAAAACAAATACAAAACACCGAATTTTATTAGAAACTTTTAATTTTATTAATTGTGTTAAATAAAATTAACATTAAAAATTATTTTTAACACAACATTAGCGTCAACCAAAAAATTATAGATTATGATGTACACAAATTTAGAACTTATCAGAACTCCACAAGGAGTAGAGGTTGAAGGAAATTCACTATGGATGTTCAATCAGCATTTAAATTTAATGGTATTAATCACTAATGAATCGATAAAAATTAAACCTTCTATGTCTTTTCAACGATTTAGAAAAAATTAAGTAATATATCCTTAAAACCGCTAAATAAGCGGTTTTTTTATTTCTAAAATTCTTAATCATTTTTATTTATTCATTTATTGTGAAATAATATATCATCTTATTCTACCTTGTAAATAATTCAGTTCTAATTATTATAAAAATTAATTATACTTTATAGATTTTATAGATTTGATTTATAATTATAGCCGATTTAGTTTTGCTCTGTCTTAAAATGATAAATAAAGAATAAAACTATAATTATGATCAAAAGAAGTTTAGTATTAAGTTTAGCATTTCTTTCTACGATTGGATTTGCACAACAATTAACGACAAACACAGGTGCACCAGTTGGAGATAATCAAAATTCTAAAACAATCGGAAATAACGGACAAGTTTTGCTAGAAGACATTCATTTAATTGAAAAATTAGCAGCATTTGATCGTGAACGTATTCCAGAACGTGTTGTTCATGCGCGTGGAGCTGGAGCTTTCGGAGAATTTATTGCTGATAAAGATTTTTCTGATGTAACAATGGCTGATTTCTTGTCAACAGCTGGTAAAAAAACGCCATTATTTGTACGTTTTTCTACTGTAACGCATCAACAAGGTTCGCCAGAAACTTATCGTGATCCACGTGGATTTGCAGTGAAATTTTATACAGAACAAGGAAATTACGATTTAGTTGGAAACAACTTACCTGTTTTCTTTATTCGCGATGCGATCAAATTCCCAGATATGGTACATGCTTTCAAACCATCTCCTGTAACAAATGGTGCATCTGATCCAAATCGTGTATTTGATTTCTTCTCTAATTTGCCAGAATCTACGCATATGTTAACGTGGTTGTTTTCAGATTACGGAATTCCTGCAAATTTCCGTCAAATGGAAGGAAATGGTGTACATGCTTACAAATGGGTAAATTCAAAAGGTGAAGTAACTTATGTGAAATATAAATGGGTTCCTCAACAAGAAACGAAAAATTTAACGCAAGAAGAAGCAGATAAAATTCAATCGACTGCAATTGAGCATGCAACATTAGATTTACGTAATGAAATTGAAAAAGGAAACTTTCCGAAATGGGATTTATATGTTCAATTATTGAAACGAGAAGATTTTGATAAATTAGATTTCAATCCTGTTGATGTAACGAAAATTTGGCCAGAATCTGTTGCAAAATTAGTTAAAGTTGGAACAATGACATTGAATGAAAATCCAACGAATTATTTTCAACAAGTTGAGCAAGCAGCATTCGCTCCAGCCACTTTGGTTCCAGGAATTGAAGCTTCTGAAGATAAATTGTTACAAGGTCGTTTGTTCTCTTATTTTGATACACAGCGTCACCGTTTAACAGGTAATTTTCAACAAATTCCTGTAAATGCTCCAAAAAACAATGTGAAAACATACAATCAAGATGGTTATATGTCGATCCGAGAGCAAAAAGGTGATGTAAATTATCAACCTTCAACTAATCTTCCTGAGGTTGTAGATAATGCAAAATTCAAGTATTCAAAATCTGTTTTTCCTGCGGGAGCAACAACAACTCAGCACGTCATTGATAAAGAAAATAACTTTGTGCAAGCTGGAGATTTGTACAAATCATTCTCTAAAAAAGATCAAGATAACTTAATCAAAAATTTATCAGGAGCTTTGAATGCGGTTAAAAATAAAGTAATTGTTCATAAAATGATTGCACATTTTTACCAAGCAAATACAGAATATGGAACACGTTTGATGAAGGCTACAAATAGTTCTATGAACGATGTAAAACAATATTTACCAAAATAATTTCTATTGGATTGGAGTCGATTGAGTTCGACTCCATGACTTTCATAAAATCAATATTATCATGAAAAAGTATATATTTTTAGCCTTATTTCTATTCAGTTTTTCTTCAATTTATGCACAAGATTTGTTTAGTGCGGCGAGAGAAAATAATGTGAAGCAAATAGAAGAATTAATTTCGAATGGAAAGCATGTAGATGAAGCAAATCAACGCGGATTCACACCTTTAATTTTAGCGATTTATAACAATAGTTCAGTCGCTGCAAAAGTATTATTATCAAAAGGAGCAAATCCTAATGCGCAAGATTTATCTGGAAATAATGCGTTGATGGGCGCAGCTTTTAGAGGATTTCCTGAAATGGCAAATTTATTAATTTCGAATAAAGCTGATGTCAATCAAGTGAATTTCAATGGAGCTTCTGCTTTGATTTTTGCTGTAACATTTGGTCAAAATGAAATTGCTAAGAAACTAATCGAAGCTGGAGCGGATTTAAACATTAAAGATAATAATGGTAAAACTGCTTTAGATCATGCTATTTTACAAGAAAATAAAGAAATGATCGAGTTATTATCGATCAAATAATTTTTATATTCTTAATCTAATCAAAAAGGCATTCAGAATTTTTCTGAATGGCTTTTTATTATTTTGCAATAAACACCGGAATATTAACGCGATGTCTTAATTTATTAATCGTTTCTCCAAAAATAAAATCCATAAAACCTCGGTGTCCGTGTGAACCAACAATCAACAAATCTGCTTGATTTCGTTTACAAATTTCAGCAATCGAATTGATTCGATTATTGTAACCTAGTTCAATTTTAGTTTCATTAAACAGAGGACGAATGATTTCTGCATATTGTTCTAAACGTTTCAAATCTGATAAAGATTCTTCATCATTCGAACGCTCTCCCGTATATTTCGCAGAAGCACTTTCGACAATATGAACCAAAATAATGGCAGATTCAGTAGTAGCTAATTGCGTCGCATAATTGATGACTTTTCTATCCGTTTTCGAAAAATCTAACGCAACCACAATCTTTTTGAAATGCTGATTTGAAATTTCTTCCAATGTAAACTTCTCAAATGGTTCATGAATTTCTTTTTGATTTTCTTCATTTTTCTTCAGCATAATTGGAATAAAAAATGTCAGCAATAATAAAACTAAAAGTCCGATTTCTAATGCTACAAGAAAAATGTTTAAAGTGTAAGATTCACTATTTGCCATCCACTTATTAACCTCTTCATACACCAATTGCGCATTCAGAAATGAAATAATAAAAGCGATTGTCCATGCAAAAAATTTGGTTGTTGTATTGATTGCAAAATTCCCCATTTTCGCTTTATCACTCACAAAATGAATCAACGGAATTACTGCAAAAGCCAATTGCATACTCAGAATAACTTGACTGAAAATCAATAAAGATCCAACTTCTTTTTCGCCAAAAATAAGAATAACCACAACAGCTGGAACAACGGCTAATAATCGAGTTAAAATTCTTCTCAAAACAGGATTAATACGCAAATGTAAATATCCTTCCATTACAATTTGTCCAGCTAAAGTTCCTGTAACTGTTGAACTTTGTCCAGCTAAAATTAGAGCAACTGCAAATAATTTTGGAGCCAAATCTGTTCCTAAAGTTGTACCTAATAATCTATAAGCATCACTCAGTTCAGCAACATCGTGATAGCCGTTTTTATGGAATACGGATGAAGCTAAAATTAAGATTGCAGCATTGACAAAAAAAGCTAAATTGAGAGCAATTGCACTATCCCAAAAGTTATATTTGAGTGCTTTTTTGATTGAAAAATCATCGCGTTTTATTTGCCGCGTCTGGACAAGTGCAGAATGTAAATAAAGATTATGAGGCATTACAGTTGCACCGATAATCCCAATACTGATGTACAATGCAGCGCTATTTGGAATAGACGGAATGAATCCTTTTGCAACTTCTCCAAAATCTGGTTTTGCTAAAAACATTTCTGTTAAAAAACATAAACCAATCATAGTGATTAAACCAACAATGAAAAGTTCCATTTTTCGCATTCCTAATTTTTGAAGATAAAGTAGGAGGAAAGTGTCTAGAAAACTGATTAAGACACCATAAATTAAATCAATTCCGAAAAGTAAATTTAGACCAATTGCCATTCCTAAAATCTCAGCTAAATCACAGGCTGCGATAGCAATTTCCGCTAATATATACAACACGAAATTCATTCCTTTCGGATAAGTCTCTCGGTTGCATTGTGCCAAATCTTTTCGACGAACAATTCCTAAACGTGTACATAAACTTTGTAACAACAAAGCCATAATGTTACTCATTAATAAAACCCAAATCAATGTGTAACCAAATTGACTACCACCTGCTAAATCGGTAGCCCAGTTCCCTGGATCCATGTAACCAACACTTATTAAGTAAGCTGGTCCAAAAAAACTTAAAATTTTTCGAAACTTTCCTTTTTTTATTTGAACACTTTCGTGAACATCCTCTAATGATTTTGATTGGCTTGACATTGAATGATTTTTCTAATTCAAATTTATGTAAAAATGAATAAAAAAAGCAGTAATTGTAAGAATTACTGCTTTAAGAATAGTGTATGGAAAATAATTTACACTTGCGGAGAAACAAAGGCTAGACCTATGTTTCTTCTAGTAAATTCATGAATTAATTCATCTAAAACTGTTGGATCATCTATTGTAGATGGAATTGTAAAGGATGCTCCATCTGCTATTTGAGATAATGTTTTTCGTAGTATTTTTCCGCTTCGAGTCTTTGGTAGTCTATTAACTACAATTGAAGTTTTGAAACATGCAATACCCCCAATTTCTTTGCGTAATAAAGCGACTAAATCTTTTTCTATTTCATCTTCTGACTTTGAAGCATTTTCTTTTGTAACAATTAAACCGATTGGAATTTGACCTTTCAATTCATCTTTAATTCCAACAACTGCGCATTCTGTAATATCAGGATGAGAAGAAACTAATTCTTCCATCGTTGCAGTACTTAATCGGTGACCAGCTACATTAATAATATCATCAGTACGACCAGTTATAAACACAAATCCATTTTCATCTTTATATCCACCGTCTCCTGTTAAATAATGATCAGGAACTTGTTGAAAATATCCTTTAATAAAACGATGTTCATTTCTCCATAAACTTGTCATACAACCAGGAGGAAGAGGTAATTTAATCACTATAGAACCTTCATCTCTTAAGCCATTTTCTTGTCCTTCTTCATTTACAATTTTTATATTATACCCAAAAACAGGTAATCCAGCTGCGCCAGGTTCAGGCATTATATTTTCGACTCCAGCACAAATTCCTAACATTGGCCAACCGCTTTCTGTTTGCCACCAATGATCGATAACTGGCAATTTTGAAATTTCTTTTAACCAGTAATATGTAGAAGTATCACAACGTTCTCCAGCTAAAAATAATCTCTTTAAGCTAGATGTATCGTATTTATTAAATAATTTTCCTTCTGGATCTTCTTTTCTAATCGCTCTAATTGCTGTTGGAGCTGTGAATATGTTTTTGATTTTATGTTCTTCAACCATTCTCCAAAAAGCACCCGCATCAGGAGTTTTAATTGGTTTCCCTTCATAAATAACAGTCGTAACACCATAAATTAACGGCGCATAAACGATATAAGAATGTCCAACAACCCAACCAATATCGCTTGCAGTAAGAATTGTATCACCTGGTTCTAAATCATAAAAATATTTCATCGTCGAATTTAGAGCTGTTGCATAACCTCCTGTATCACGTACGACACCTTTTGGCGTTGAAGTTGTTCCAGAAGTATACAGAATATATAATGGATGAGTACTCGGAACTTCGATAGGTTCTACAGGTTGATGTTGATACATTTCATCATAGGTATGAACGTTGTCTGCTGATAAATCATCGGTATTATTTGGTCGCTCAAAAATGATAATATTTTTTGGCTTGTAAAGAGTTAGTTCAATTGCTTCATCAATCAATGGTTTATAGTTGATTTGACGATTAATTTCTACTCCATAAGATGCAGAAATAATAACATCAGGTTGTGCGTCATCTATACGAATAGCTAATTCTGGAGAAGCAAAACCGCCAAAAACAACTGAATGTATTACACCAATTCTAGCACAAGCTAGCATTGCAACTATTGCTTCAGGAATCATTGGCATATAAATAATAGCCGTATCTCCTTTTGATAATCCTAATGATTTTAAACCACCAGCAAATCTGCTTACTTTTTCTAGTAATTCATTATAAGTTATTTTTTCAACTATTCCGGTGACAGGAGAATCATAAATTAAAGCATCTTGTTCTCCTCTTCCAGCTTTTATATTTTCTTCTAATGCTAATCGGCTTATATTTATTTTGCCATCAACAAACCAAGAGTAATATCCATTCTCATTTTGCTTAAGAATTTGTTCTGGATAAACTGACCATGCTAATTTTTGAGACTCTTTTTTCCAAAAGAGTTCAGGCTCCTCAATACTTTTTGAGTATAAAGTTTTGTAATCCATTTATATGTGTGTTGTGTGTTTATTTGTTTTGTCAATTTACTAATTGTTTTGATTTAATAAATACTATTTGATTAATTATTTCAAGACTATTGTTTAATTTGTTAAATCATTAATAATATTTAATTAAAATTATTAAATTGATAAAATACTTACTATCAATATTGTTTAAATTATTAAATTAATAGTGTATTAAATACGTCATTCATTTAAATACAATAAATAATTATAGAATATAAAATATTTTGATTTTTAAATCTCTTTCATAAATAGAAAATATTGTATATTTATTTCCTAAAAAAAAGCAGATGAACAAAGGATTGAAAGGCTTTTTAACTATTACCAAAAATTACTAAAAGATGACACCTCACGTTATAACAAACGAACAATTAGAGAAAGAAAACATCGAAATAACAAGACGTTATAAAGAGATGCTTCAAAATACATATGTCACTTTATCAGATGAAGATAAAAAGCTGATTCGTAAAGCTTTTGATTTGGCTGTTGATGCGCACAAAGATCAACGCAGAAAAACAGGTGAGCCATATATCTATCATCCGATTGCTGTTGCAAAAATAGTTGCTGACGAAATTGGGCTTGGCGCTACATCAATTTCAGCGGCTTTAATGCATGATGTAGTAGAAGATACAGAATATACTTTAGAAGATATTGAAAAACTTTTTGGCAAAAAAATCGCAAAAATTATAGATGGATTAACAAAAATTGCTGTCTTAAATAAACAAGATGTTTCGATACAATCAGAAAATTATAAAAAATTATTACTGACTTTATCTGAAGATGTGCGTGTGATTTTGATCAAAATTGCAGATCGTCTACACAATATGCGTACGCTAGAAAGTATGCGCGAGGATAAACAGTTAAAAATAGCATCTGAAACCATTTTTATTTATGCGCCTTTGGCTCACAGAATGGGATTGTATAACATCAAATCAGAATTGGAAGATTTGAGTTTGAAATATACTAAACCAGATGCATATTTTAATATTGAACATAAATTAACAGAAACAGAAGCTGAAAGAAAAAAATACATTGATGATTTCTGTAAAACTATTTCAGAAAAACTTGAAGCCGAAGGTTTAGAATTTGAGATAAAAGGTCGTTCAAAATCAATTAATTCGATTTATAGAAAAACGGTTAATCAAGGAATTCCTTTCGAAGAAGTTTTTGATTTGTTTGCGATTCGTGTAATTTATCGTTCGGATAAAAAGAATGAAAAATTCTTAGCTTGGAAAATTTATTCGTTGGTGACGGATTTATTTATTCCAAATCCAAAACGTATGCGTGACTGGATTTCTCAGCCCAAAACAACGGGTTATGAATCGCTTCACGTAACTGTTATGGGACCGCAAGCGCGTTGGGTGGAAGTACAAATTCGTTCCGAAAGAATGGACGAAGTTGCAGAAATGGGTATTGCTGCACATTATAAATACAAAGAAAATGTATCAGACGATGAAACGAAAGTAGATGAATGGATTCATCAAGTTCGTGAAATGTTAGAACAAGAAGATACAAAAGATGCTATTGAATTTATGGATAACTTTAAATTCAATTTGTATTCGAAAGAAATTTATGTTTTTACACCAAAAGGAGATTTGCATTCATTACCAAAAGGAGCAAGTTCCTTAGATTTTGCTTATTCTATTCACACCAATGTTGGTGACCATTGTTTGGGTGCAAAAGTGAATGGGAAATTATATCCGTTATCTCATCAACTACAGAGTGGAGATCAAGTAGAAATTATTACATCTACTCAACAAAAACCAAAATTAGAATGGTTAGATTATGTTGTAACAAGCAAAGCAAGAAGTAAAATAAAGGCTTCTCTTAATTCTGACAAACGTAAAGTAGCCGAAGAAGGAAAAGAAATTATTCAACGAAAATTACGACATCTAAAAGTTGATTTTAGTGAAAATACAGTTAATCAATTACAGCAATATTTTAAGTTAAGTTCAAGTCAAGATGTATTTTACAATGTTGCTATGGGAATTATTGACAACAATGGTTTACGCAAATTTGCTGAACGAAATACTGGCTTCACTGGATTGATTAACCGCTTTAGAAAATCAACATTCAATACGACTAAAAAAGAAGATATTCCTGTTGATAAAACGAAATTAGATAGTCTTGTTTTTGGGAATGATGAAGAGCGTTTAGATTATGAATTAGCAAGCTGTTGTAATCCAATTCCAGGTGACAAAGTTTATGGTTTTATCACTGTTTCTAAAGGTATAAAAGTTCATAAAGTAGACTGTCCAAACTCAGTTTCTTTACAAGCTAATTATGCCTACAGAATTATAAAAGCTAAATGGATTGATTCTTCTCAACAAGAATTTAAAGCGTTGATAGAATTACAAGGTTTGGACAGATCTGGTATGGTAAGCGATATAACATTAGTTATTTCAAAAAATAATTCACTAAATATGCATAGTATTAATTTATCTGAAGATGCAGGTATTTTTGATGGAAAAATTACAGTTTCTGTTAAGAATAAAGCCGAATTAGAAAAAATTATGTTGGAATTAAAGAACATAGAAGGAATTCAATCTGTAAAGAGAACATATAAAAATTAGATTTATTAATAAATTGTTAACTTTATTAAAATTAACAATTTATGAAAAAAATAGTATTAGCTTTTGTGTTATTTCCTGTTTTAAGTTTTTCTCAGGAAAGTATTAATGAAAAGGTGCTGAATAGAATTATTCCAAGTTCTATATCAACTTCAGAATATGAAAATAACAAACCAGCTTATTTTATTGATGGAGAAAGAGTTGATAAAATTTTAATAGAAAAACTGAATCCGTCTGATATAAAATACATCAATGTGTCTAAAGTAGACAAACAATATCCAAATGGAAAAATTGATATTGTTTCGAAAAAAGAGAAAGAATCATAAAAATAGAAAAAGTCCAACAATTAGTTGGACTTTTTTATTCGCTGAAGTTACTAACAAAGGTACAAAGTTACACAAATCTTTTTGATAATATCGCTTCATTTCTCTTGAATAATCTTGTTAATTTTACATCCCGAAAACAAACAAACTCACGATGAACAAACAAAACTATAATCCAATTGAAGAAGTACTTGAAAAAATCAACGAAAAAGGAGGTTGGGTTAATACACATTCACACTTAGACAGAGCTTATTCATTGACTTCGGACACTTTCGCGTTATCTAATTCTTACCTAAAAGAAAAATGGCATTTAGTTGATGATATGAAACGTAATTCATCTGTTGATGATATTTATTTCCGTATGGAAAAAGCAATTAATTTCATGTTAGAGCAAGGTTGTCAAGCAATTGGTTCTTTTATTGATGCAGACGAAGTAATTGAAGATCGTAGTATCCAAGCAGCTCAACGCTTAAAAGATAATTACGGAAAAGACATCGAAATGCGTTTCGCAAATCAAGTTTTAAAAGGAGTTATTGATCCAAAAGCACGCGAATGGTTTGATATGTCTTCTGATTTTGTGGATATTATTGGAGGTTTACCTGCAAAAGATTTCGGTCGAGAAGATGAACATTTAGATATATTATTATCGACTGCAAAAGCAAAGAATAAATTGGTTCATGTTCATGTCGATCAATTTAATACGGATGAAGAAAAAGAAACGGAACAGTTAGCATTGAAAACGATTGAGCATGGAATGCAAGGAAAAGTTTCTGCAGTACACTCAATTTCAGTAGCAGCTCATCCAAGAAAATATCGTTATGAATTATACGATTTAATCAAGAAAGCAGATATGCACATCGTATCTTGCCCTACTGCGTGGATTGATCATAATCGTACAGAGCGTTTAGCTCCTTCACATAATTCTGTAACTCCAGTAGACGAGATGATTCCAAGAGGGATTAATGTTGCATTTGGAACTGATAATATTAATGATATTTACAAACCCTTTTCTGATGGTCATTTATTAACGGAACTTCGTGTAATGCTAGAGTCTTGTCACTTTTATGATGTAGAACAACTTTCAAATATTGCGACTGTAAATGGCTTAAAAGCTTTAGGAATTAAAAAATAAAATGTATATTTATACAGAATTAAAATCTCGCTATAGCGAGATTTTTTTTGGAACACAAAATTAAAAACCACAAAAATTATGCGATTAAATGTACATAACGAAACAGCTCAACTACAAACAGTAGTATTGGGAAGAGCAGAATCGAACGGAAAAAATCCAACACTTGATCAAACTTTCGATGCAAAATCTTATGAAACCGTAAAAAATAATGACTATCCAAAAGAAAAAGATTTAATTGCGGAAATGTCGGAATTCGAACAAGTTTTAAAAAAATATAATGTAGAAGTCTTACGTCCAACATTAATAGAAGATTGTAATCAGGTTTTTTCTCGTGATGTTGGTTTTGTGATTGATGATCAATTCTTTATTTCAAATATTATTCCTGATCGTTTAGAAGAGCTACAAGCTTATAGAGAGATAAAAAATCAATTTAAAGGAAACAAAATCAATTCATTACCAGAAGAAGTTTATGTTGAAGGTGGTGATGTTATTTTATATAATGATTATATTTTTGTTGGTACTTACAAACAACCAGATTTTAAAAATTATAAAACTGGTCGAACAAATGTTGAATTTATAGATTATATTAAAGAAAAGTTTCCAAATAAAAAAGTATTAGATTTTGAATTGAAAAAGAATGATCAAGATCCATATAAAGGAATTTTACATTTAGATTGTACTTTTAATCCTGTAGGAAAAGACAAAGCTATTATCTATAAAGATGGCTTTTTATTTGAGCATGAATATCAGCAAATTATCGGTATTTTTGGAAAAGAAAATTTATTCGAAGTAACAAAAGAAGAAATGTATTGGATGAATCCAAATGTATTTTCAATTTCTCCAGAAGTTGTAGTTTCAGAGAAAAATTTCACACGCTTAAATGATCATTTAGAAAATGTATGGAATATTAAAGTAGAAAGAATTAATTACCGAGAAGTTTCTAAAATGGGAGGATTATTAAGATGTTCTACAATGCCTTTAATCAGAAAATAAAATGAAACAAAAACAATATACGTCAACTATTTTAATGGTTGAACCAACAGCTTTTTATTACAATCCAGAAACGGCTGTTAATAATTATTTCCAAACAAAAACAACAGATTCTCAAGAAAGTATTCAGAAAGAAGCATTGGAAGAATTTCAAGGAATGGTTTCTGCTTTGCGTTCGAAAGGTGTAAATGTTATCACGATAAAAGATACTGCTTCGCCACATACACCAGATTCTATTTTTCCGAACAATTGGATTTCTTTTCACGATAACGGAAATGTAGTATTGTATCCGATGTTTGCAAAAAATAGGAGAGAAGAGCGTCGCGAAGAAGACGTATTGAGTTTGTTGGAAGAAAAAGGTTTTCATATTGATGATGTGATTGATTTTACATCCGCAGAAGAAGACGAAATTTTCTTGGAAGGAACTGGAAGTATTATTCTTGATCGCGAAAATGAATTGGCTTTTGCATGTATTTCTCAACGTACTGACGAAGATTTATTGGTTGAATTTTGTGAGGAATTAGAATATACACCTGTAATTTTCCATGCCAATCAAACAGTAAATGGAGAACGAAAACCTATTTATCATACAAATGTAATGATGTGTATAGCAGATAAATACGCGATCATATGCTTAGATTCTATCGATGATAAAAAAGAAAAGAAAGCGGTTTGTGAGTATTTGTTAGAAGCTGGAAAAGAAATTATTGCAATTACAGAAGCGCAAATGCATCAATTTGCTGGGAATATGTTGCAAGTTGGCGGTTTAGGGCAATCATATTTAGTGATGTCGCAAACGGCTTATAATTCGCTTAATCAAGAACAAATTTCTAAAATTGAGGCTTATAACCCAATTTTACCTGTTAAGATAGATTTGATTGAAAAATTAGGTGGAGGAAGTGCTCGCTGTATGATGGCAGAAGTTTTCTTACCAAAGAAATAAAAAATACACAAAAGGCTACGAATTTCGTAGCCTTTTTAGTTATATTCTGTCAAGTGTTTCCAAAAACGTTTAGGCATCATTTGGATTTGTAACTTCGAATTTTTTCTTGCTTCGATTGTTGTTGAATTAAAATAAGATTTCCATAATTCTTGGTACAAATTCTCATTTACATCAATGTATTCAGTTAGCGTAGTTGAAGATTTTGGTACGAAATTTAATTGTATTTGCTCAACATTCCCAGAAGATTTTTCATAATAAATTCCATATTTTCGAATCGTGTCATAAATAATCCAATTCTGATCCGCATATCTTTTTCTGAAATGATTAATAATTAAAGGTAAAACATTATATTTTGGATCAGTTTTCGCAAAAAATAAATCTTGATTAATCTTTTCAAACCGGATAAATGCTTCATGATGATGCTTTTCTCGATGAACCGCTCGATACATTTTCATGACATAAAAAACATAATCATTTCCATAATTTAATTGAACTGTTGGTGTTTCATTTATAACTAAACAACAATAATAGAACAGCTTTTCGTAGGCTTCAGCTTCTTCTGACAAGAAAACAGCTTGTACAGCTTTGTAACTGGTTTTATTTAGTTTGTCTTTCAGTTTTTTATGTACTCTTTTTGCTTTTGTTTCATCTGTAATCACAGTGTAAACTTCATCAAACATCGATGGTAAAAAATCTCTTTCTGAAACTACTTTTGTTTGCTTCGGTTTTCTGACATAATAATCAAAAATCAGCGTTAAAAAACCTTCAAAACTATTATCAAAAACATAAATTTCCATTAGTCAAAAAGATTTAATTGATTTGGTTGATTTTTAAGATATTTACTTTTACTAAAACTCAAAATTCGGTTTTTAATTTGCGAACCAAGCAAATCTTTTTGTTGAAATTGATCATCTGCACAAATCATGAAAAATTTTGCTCTATTATATGCAATTCCAAGACGTTTTAATTGATAAGAATATATTTTCCCAAACTTTCGAGCTGTAACAATTTTCTTCGCAGATTGAACACCAATTCCTGGAATTCGTAGAATTAAATGATAATCGGCTGTATTAATATCAATCGGATAAAGATGTAAATTTCGTAAAGCATAACTCAATTTTGGATCGATATCAGTATCCAAATGAGGATTTTGTTTATTAAGAATCTCTGTAACATCAAATTGATAAAAACGTATTAACCAATCTGTTTGATACAGTCTATTCTCTCGTAATAAAGGTGGTTGAGTTCCGATAGACGGCAACATATTATCATTGTGATTAATTGGAATAAAACCTGAATAATACACACGCTTCAACTGGAAATCATTGTAATATTGATTTGCTGTATACATAATTTGCATATCATTTTCGGGCGTTGCTCCAATCACCATTTGTGTAGATTGCCCAGCAGGAACAAAGGTTGGAGTAGATTTGACTAATTTCCGTTCAGCATTAAACTCAACTCGTTGTTGATGAATAAATCCTAAAGGTTTTTTTACATCTTCGTGTGATTTTTCTGGTGCAACTAATTTAAGTCCTTCTTCTGTTGGCATTTCGAGATTTATGGACATTCGATCAGCATACAAACCAGCTTCTTTCAATAATTCATCACTCGCTCCAGGAATCGTTTTGAGATGAATATATCCATTAAAATTCTCTTCAAGACGTAACTTTTTCGCAATCAAAAGCAAGCGTTCCATCGTGAAATCAGCATTTTTGAAAATTCCAGAACTTAAGAATAAACCTTCAATATAATTTCGACGATAAAAATTAATCGTTAAATCAACCACTTCTTGCACTGTAAAAGCAGCACGTTTTACATCATTACTTTTTCGAGAAACGCAAAAAGCACAATCATAAATACAATGATTCGTCAATAGAATTTTGAGTAAAGAAACGCATCGACCATCTTCTGTAAACGAATGACAAATGCCCGACATAGATGCATTTCCTAAACCTTTGTTTTGATTTTGTCTTTTACTTCCGCTCGATGAACACGAGACATCATACTTCGCTGCATCTGCTAAGATGCTCAACTTTTCATTAATTCGATCAAAATTCATTCTATTTTGCTTTATGCAAAAAGAATTCTTTTAAAAGTCAAACAATGTCGCTGAAAAAAGTTTAACAAAAAATTTAATCGTATTCTAAGTTTATTAAAAGTTCAGTCTTTAATCGACTGATAAAATTACAATCTAATTCAGCAAGAAGAATATCAATTAATTGAGATAAAAAATCGCGGTGAATATAATTGAACACAAAAATTTTTTCCTTAGTCATAAAATAAAAATCGAAAGAAATAAAATAACCAGAAATAGAGTTAATTTCTAAAGTAGCTAGCTCTTCAGGTTGAAAATAGTCACTTAATCTTGTTCGATAATTGTTTATTTTTTTTACTGAATTTGATGTAGAATCTATATATTCTAGAGTTAGATTTTCTATCTCATCATTGCAAAATTGTAGAGCGAATTCATTTTTAGGATAATCATTAATGCACAAATTGAAGCGATTATCTTTTTGATATAACTGAAAAAGTCGATTAAATTCTTGTACATTATTAATCATAATAGATGAAGTTAAATGATTGATTTGAATAAATTTAATAACATTTAATTAAATAATCAAATAAAAAAGAGCCAAAATAACTTGGCTCTTGTATTTCTAGTAACGTATTGTTCTTGTTGTATTTGAAATTGGTTGATCAATATCTTTTACAAATTGCGTTCGCTTTGTCCAATTTTTATGATCATCATATTGATACTTAATTGTTGATATATTCTTTACTTTTCCTGCTTCATCAATCACCGTTTCTTCGATAATATTATTGTTTTCATCAAATTTTCGAACATATTTATTGACTTGTTTATTGTCTTTGTTCATATAAGTTTCCTCTAAAGGATTACCTTTCGCGTCATTTTTATAATTCAACGTATAAGTTCCTTGGTTATATTTCACTAATGTTTTGACTAAAAATCCATTTTGATATTGAAACGTTTTTTCGATAAAAACATCCGAATCTTCCAATAAATTAGTTTCTCTTTCGTAAGTTACATTCTGATTTTGGTCTAATTTATATTCTGTTTTAGAAACATTGACATCATTTTCGCTTTTCGTGACAATGTAACCGTCTGTTGTATATTCATAATCAAAATTGAAAACTAAACTTTCGTCATTGTTTTTCATTTCTCTCGAAATCAATTTATTCGATTCATTATAATTAAATGTTTCAGTAAAAGTTTTATTTCCAGCTTCATCAAAATAATCACGTTTTGTAGGATTTCCATCTTTATTGTACGTTGATTTTGTGTAATACTCGGTTTCATAACCTTCGATAAACTTCATCCGAATACGTGCTTTTTGCATCGATTCTTCGATAAAAGTTGGATTTCCTAAAACATCATTTTGTTGTAATTCAGGTTTTTGAGCAAATGCAAAACCTGAAAATAATATGGTAATTAAAGCAATGTTTTTTAACATATGTTGTATTTTTTTATTCTTGAATAGAATGATTAACCAAAATTAATCCAAAAATGTAAATTTCTTGATCTATTTAAAGGTGAACGTAAAAACTAGAACTTATATTTGAAAAAAAATAAAAAAAATGAGCACAAAATTTAAACTCTTAGGAAATCAACCTGCATTTATTGATGTTTCATTATTATTGATACGTATCGCAGCAGGAGGATTTATGTTTACACACGGTTTTGGAAAATTGCAAAAATTAGTCAATGGAAATTTCGAATTTGGAGATCCAATTGGACTTGGCCCAGAAATTTCTTTAGGTTTAACTGTTTTTGCGGAAATACTTTGCGCTTTCTTAGTTTTTGCTGGATTATTTACTCGGTTGGCTTCAATTCCATTAATTATTACCATGTTAGTTGCTGTATTCATCGTACATGTAGATGATGATTTTGGTAAAAAAGAATTGGGATTATTCTACTTAATCAATTATTTAGTTATATTTTTATCAGGTGCAGGAAAATATTCTTTAGACAAATTGATCCTTAAAAAATGATAAAAACATTAACCTATAGCTTATTGATTTGTTCTTCTGCATTATTTGCTCAATCAAAAAATATGAAAAACATTGTTTATACGCCATTAACAAAGGCAGAAACGACATTAATAAAAGAAAAGAACTCGTATGATCCTTTTCGTGTTTTATTAACGAATTCAGATGCTGATACAAAAATCTTAAAAGCTAATTCTATTGATATTGATCCAAAAGATCCTTCAATAAAATTATTAGCAGATCGTATGTATGCGACTGTTCAAGACGAGGCAAGTAAAGGTGTTGGGATTGCAGCTCCTCAAATTGGAATTAATAGAAACGCGGTTTGGGTACAACGTTTTGACAAAGAAGAAGATCCTTTTGAGTTTATTATTAATCCTAAAATCACATGGTATTCGGACATTGTTCGTCACGGTCGCGAAGGTTGTTTGTCTATTCCTGATATTTTCGGAAAAGTGTATAGAAGCTTGGTTCTTCGATTAGAATATTATGATTTGGATGGAAATTTTCATGATGAAACAGTTGAAGGTTTTACAGCGGTTATTTTTCAACACGAATACGATCATTTAACAGGAACGTTATTTACAGATCGTATGAAAGAGCAAGAAAAACTAAATTATGTTAAAGCAGAAGTGATGAACGATGTTTTTTACTTGAAAAAAACAGGTTCTTTTACAGATGACGACGATGATGAAGATTAAAAATTTCTTAAAACGTAGAAATTATTATGCTTGGCATAGTTTTTAGTTTAATTTTGCAAAAACTTATTTAGAAAATTGTTAGCATACACTACATATAATCATCCAACGAGTACAGAATGGGTGACTTTTGTTCATGGAGCAGGAGGAAGTTCTACGATTTGGTTCAAGCAATTACGTGAATTTCGCAAACATTTCAATGTTTTGTTAATGGACTTGAGAGGACATGGACGTTCTAAGAAAAACTTGAAAGCGCTTTTCGAAAAACGTTATACTTTCAAATCAGTTTCAAAAGATGTTATTGATGTTTTAGATCATTTAAATATTGATAAAACACATTTTGTTGGGATGTCTTTGGGAACGATTGTGATTCGACAATTGGCAGAAGATTATTCGGAGCGATTCAAATCAATGGTAATGGGAGGCGCAATTATGAAAATTAATTTTCAATGTCAATTTTTGATTAATGTTGGAAATACATTCAAACATATGTTACCTTATTTGATCTTGTATCGAATTTTTGCTTTCGCTATAATGCCAAAAAATACGCACAAAGAATCAAGGTTATTATTTATCAATGAAGCGAAAAAATTGTATCAAAAAGAGTTTTTGAAATGGTTCAAACTTACTGCGGATGTCAATCCGTTGCTAAAATGGTTTCGAAAAGTTGAATTGAATATTCCGACTTTATATGTGATGGGAGCAGAAGATCATATGTTTTTGCCTTCGATTCAGGAATTAACAAAAGCGCATACTAAACATTCAGAATTGATTGTTATCGAAGATTGTGGACATGTTGTAAATGTCGATCAACCACAAATTTTTAATGATAAAGTAATTGAATATATTCATCGAATTAAATAAAATACTGAAAAAAGCTTCCAATTAGGAAGCTTTTTTTAGTCTATATATCGTTGTATAAAATTATATCCTAAATCGTAATAATGTTTTTGATTATTTTCAAAAGTTAATTCAAATTGTTGACCATTTCCTTTTATACTAAGTAATTTACAAGGATTAATTTCTCCTAATTCTTCACCAAAATAATAGTAATAAAATTCTGTTTTATAAGTTTGTTGATTTTTTATTGATATTTTATTTGAAGGATGCTTCATTAATTCTGTCCAAAATAAGAAAGTTTGTGCTTTGCTTAATTGTTTTCCATTAATATTGATTAAACTGAGTAGTGGGAAGTATTCAGATTCATGGTATTTCTTTTTATTATTCATTAAAGAACCTGAATAAGTAAGAGCTAATTCTAAACTCGAATAAGAAGGATTCATTGGATAAGCATAAACACGTATCGATTTTATAATTTTATCCTTCTTTATGACAAGTAACAAATCTTCTGATTGATCTGTAATTTGTTCTTCATAATTATCTTTTAATGAAAGTAATTCTGCGTCATTAATTTTCTGCTCTAAAAATTGATGAAATTTTTTATCTAATTTACCTTCAAAAACGCCCTTTTTTCCATTAAAAGCTTCATTAGCGCTAATAATAGTTCCATTTTTTTGAATAGCGATATTTATTATACTACAACTTCCATAACAACCACTTGTCGTATAGATAATTTGATCATAATCTAATGGAGTTTTGGTATTATTATCTCTTCTTCCAAGTGTATCAAGACTCGAATCATTATTATATTTGATAACCATTTCTTCTTTATTTATTGATAAAATTTTAAAAAATGGTTTTGGTTTACTGATAGAATCAAAATAATGAACTGTTGAATCTTTTACATTGAATTTGATTGAATTACCTAAAAATTTAGTAGGTATAAATTTTTTATGCTCTCGAATTCCATAAGTTTCATAGATACCATCATAATATCCTTTATTATTATATATTGAATCCTGATCGAATTTATAAATAACTGGATCTAAAACTGCCATTTTAGTTGACCAGACATCTTGTATTTGTTCTAATAATTTATTGTCAGCTTCCGAATTATTTTTACAAGAATTAAAAGATAATATAAGTATAAAAAAATAGATGTATTTCATAAATAATATATTCAATTAAGATACAATAATTTATTTATGAAAAAAAGCTTCCAAATTGGAAGCTTTTTTTAGTTTATTTTGATCTTTTTTCTAACAAATCTGGGCGCCGTTCTTTTGTACGTTCAATTGCTTGTTCATGCAGCCATTCCTCTATTTTAGGAAAGTTACCCGAAAGTAAAACATCAGGAACTTTAAGACCTTTATATTCGGCTGGACGCGTATAAATTGGCGGCGCTAACAAATCATCTTGAAACGAATCTGAAAGGGCAGAAGTCTCATCACCAATTACGCCAGGTAACAATCGGATAATAGAATCAGCCAAAATAATTGCGCCAAATTCTCCACCCGAAAGTACATAATCACCAATCGAAATTTCTCGCGTCACATACATATCACGAATACGTTGATCGATACCTTTGTAATGCCCACAAATCATCATAAGATTTCCTTTCAACGACAAATCATTCGCAATTGTTTGATTCAACGTTTCACCATCTGGCGTCAAATAAATAATTTCATCATACGCGCGTTCATCTTTCAATTTCGAAATCATTTTGTCCAAAGGTTCGCACATAATTACCATTCCAGAAGTTCCTCCGTACGGATAATCATCTACATGACGATAACGTCCTTTTCCAAAATCTCTCAAATCGTGAACATGAATTTCAGCTAAACCTTTGTCTTGCGCACGTTTCATAATCGAGGCAGAAAATGGACTAACTAATAATTCGGGTAAAACAGTGATAATATCTATTCGCATGCTGCAAAGATATTTGTTTAGCTACGTTTGCGCAAGTTTAAATCTATTTTTTGAATTTGATTGTTTTAACAGAATTTATAAATTCTTTTCGTGATTTTTCATCTAAATTGTAACCAATAAAATTAAATTTTGAAGTTGAGTTTTTAATAGTATCCATATAAACTGCAATTAATTTATGATGATTTGATTGTATAAGTTTTGCTTTTTGATGATCAATAACAATATAAGAAATCTGATATTCTGATTGTACGATAGAATCAATATTAGTTTTGTGAAGTTTATTGATATACAACTCAGAGATTTTCTCCAATCCTAAATCAGGATTATTATATAAAATAGTTGTAAAAATACTATCTGCAATTTTAGCATTAATATCAAAATCTCCACCTGCAAGTCTGCCATAATCATAATCTAAGGTATCATTATTTGGTGTAATAATTCCTCCAACTTCAGTATCAATTCCGCCTAATTTCACTTTTTTCCAATCTTTCGGAATTTCCATAGAGAAACTTCTAAATTGAATCGTTTTATAATTGCTTTTATTGCAAGAAATTAATCCAAATAATATAATGAATGATAAATATTTTAATTGATTATTCAAATGATTGATATTCTTTTAAAATTAATAAATATAATTGATATTATTCATTAGCCTTATTCAAATGAAATCGAGTAAATTTGTCTAAAATTTTAATCAAATGTTTTTATATAACAGACATAGACGACTACGCAAAAATGAATCAATTCGTAGTATGATTCGCGAAAATCATTTGTCACCAAACGATTTTATTTTACCAATTTTTATGGCTGAAGGAGAAGGTGTGAAAGAAGAAATTGCTGCAATGCCAGGTATTTACCGCCAATCTCTTGACAATACTGTAAAAGAAGTAAAAGAAATTTGGGATTTAGGTATAAAATCAGTTAACATATATTGTAAAGTTAGTGATAACTTAAAAGATAATACAGGTAAAGAGGCTTGGAATCCAAACGGATTGATGCAAAATACAATCAAAGCAATTAAAGATGCTGTTCCAGAAATGATTGTAATGCCTGATGTTGCCTTAGATCCATATTCAATTTATGGTCACGACGGAATCATCAAAAATGGAGAAGTTATTAATGATGAAACTGTTGATGCTTTGGTAAAAATGACGTTATCTCATGCAGAAGCAGGTGCCGATTTTGTTGCGCCTTCCGATATGATGGATGGTCGAATAGGAGCGATGCGTGCTGCGTTGGAGGAAAACGGTTTTCATAATGTAGGAATCATGACGTATGCTGCGAAATATGCGTCATCTTTTTATGGACCTTTCCGTACAGCCTTAGATTCTGCGCCAGTTGATTCTCAAGAAATTCCGAAAGATAAAAAAACCTATCAAATGGATTACCATAATTCACAAGAAGCGTTGCGTGAAGCGATTGCAGATGTAGAAGAAGGTGCAGATATTTTGATGGTTAAACCAGGTATGGCTTATTTGGATATAGTGAAATTAATAAAAGATAATTTGCAAGTTCCAGTTTCAGTATATCAAGTTTCAGGTGAATATGCGATGATTAAAGCTGCTGTAGAAAAAGGCTGGTTAGATAATGATAAAGTTATTTTAGAATCTCTAACAAGTTTTAAAAGAGCAGGAGCAGATCTTATTTCAACTTACTTTGCAAAAGAAGCTGCAAGATTATTAAACGAATAATTAATAACATATAAAAAAACCACTTCTTTAGAAGTGGTTTTTGTTTTTCTTAAAGCGAATATTGAATCATTTTCGCTGTAAATTTTTGCTTTTCTAAAGTAGATAGAAAATATTGCTGCTCCGCAATAGCTTGTTCTTTTTTCTGATAATTTTTTTCGTAACCAGTCTGAATCTCTTTTAAAGAAGTAATAGACCCATTTTTCAATAAATAATTTTGAAATTTTGTATATCTATCAGCTAATTTGCCATAGATATCTCTATTATTAATGTTTGCTTCATAAACATCAGTTACAAAAACCTCATTATTTTGTCCATAAGCTATGGAAAAAAAATAATAAGTTTGGTTACTCTTTATTTGACTGAAAACCACCCCAGAAATAAAGAATAAAAATAATACTAAACCTTTTTTCATTCAACCTAATTTTGAGTGCACAATTTAAACATAATATATATATTTAAACGGGCTATTGTGTAATTTTATATAATTCGGTATAAATTTTTTATATTTGTGTCCTAAAATTGACTCAAAATGTTTCAAAATCTTCAGGATAAATTAGATAAAGCATTACATACCTTAAAAGGAAAAGGACAAATTACAGAAATTAACGTTGCTGAAACTGTAAAAGAAGTACGTAGAGCACTTGTTGATGCCGATGTTAGTTATAAAGTTGCAAAAGATTTTACAAATACAGTAAAAGAAAAAGCTTTAGGTGAAAACGTAATTACATCGCTTAATCCTGGACAATTAATGGTAAAAATTGTTCACGATGAATTAGCAAAATTAATGGGAGGTGAGGTTACAGAACTTAAAGTAGACGATAATCCGACAATTATTTTGATTGCTGGTTTACAAGGTTCTGGTAAAACAACTTTTTCTGGTAAATTAGCTAATTTCCTAAAAACTAAGAAAAACAAAAAAGTATTATTAGTTGCTGGTGACGTTTATCGTCCAGCAGCCATCAATCAGTTACAAGTTTTAGGAGAGCAAATTGGTGTGGATGTTTATGCTGATTTAGAAAACAAGAATCCTGTAGAAATTGCTCAATCAGCGATTGCACAAGCAAAACAAAATGGAAATAATGTAATTATTGTCGATACAGCTGGTCGTTTAGCGATTGATGAACAAATGATGGATGAAATTCGTCGTGTTCATCAAACAGTTAATCCAACCGAAACTTTATTTGTTGTAGATTCTATGACAGGTCAAGATGCGGTGAATACTGCAAAAGCTTTCAATGAAGTTTTAAATTATAATGGAGTTGTTTTAACAAAATTAGATGGTGATACGCGTGGAGGAGCTGCCTTAACAATTCGCACTGTTGTAGACAAACCAATCAAATTTATTTCTACTGGAGAGAAAATGGAAGCTTTAGATGTTTTCTATCCAGAACGTATGGCGGATCGTATTTTGGGAATGGGTGACGTTGTTTCGTTAGTAGAGCGTGCTCAAGAACAATTTGACGAAGAAGAAGCAAAACGTTTACAAAAGAAAATTGCAAAAAATAGCTTCGATTTTGATGATTTCTTAAAACAAATTCAACAAATCAAACGTATGGGTAATATGAAAGATTTAGTTGGAATGATTCCTGGCGCTGGAAAAGCTTTGAAAGATGTAGATATTGATGATAATGCCTTTAAAGGTGTTGAAGCGATTATTCATTCAATGACAAAAAAAGAGCGTCAAAATCCAAATATTATCGATAATTCTCGTAAGAAAAGAATTGCAGCTGGATCTGGAACATCTTTGCAGGAAGTAAATCAGTTATTGAAACAATTCTCTGAAATGGGAAAAATGATGAAATTTATGAATTCTACAAATGGTAAAAAGATGATGGAAACAATGTCTAAGAATATGCCAGCTGGTGGATTTCCTGGAATGCCAAAAATGTAAAAAATTTTAAAATTATACTTTAAAAAAAACCTCCTTTAAAAAGAGGTTTTTTTTTATTAATATAGCTATTAGCTTTTTTTATTTAACATAATATATATTATAACATTAATATTTCTACGAAATATTAATGTTAATAATCTTTATTATGTTAAATAGATTAATGATAATCTTCATTATCTATTCATATTCATCCAATCAATCCAACTATTAATTTGAGTTTTACTTACAAAGACAGCTTGTTCTGTTTCAGGTTTTGGACAAAGATGAAGTTCTACTTTTTGACTTGAATGTTTGATGATTACATTAATTGCATCAATGTGGACTATAAATTTTCGATTGATTTTAAAGAAAATGTTTTCGTCTAATTTATTTATAATATCCTTTATTGTATCATCGTAAATATAGGTTTGCTCATCTTTCGTTTTTATAAAAAGATGTTTTCCTGATGCAAAAAAATAAGCAATTTCATGTTCCCCTACAGAACGTAATTTGTTTCCATTTGTCACTAAAAAACGATGTATAATCTCAGACGGAGTATTTTGTAAAACTACAATAGATTTTAACGTTGACGAAATATCAAAACTCTCTCGAATGGTTTTGAATTTATGTAAAGCTAAATGCAATTCATTTATTTCAAATGGTTTTAGAATATAATCAATCGTGAAATGCTTGAAGACTTTCATCGCATATTCATCGTAAGCTGTAGTAAAAATAATTGGGGTAAGAATTTCAACTTCCTGAAAGATTTCAAAACTTTTTCCATCTCCTAAATGAATATCCATAAAAATCAAATCAACCGAATTTTCTCTAAAAAACTCAGTTGCTTGCTTTGTAGAACGTAAAACTGTAATCGAAGAAATGTCAATAATAGCTTGCTCTTCTAATAAGTTTTTTAGATAAGTAACAGCCAATAATTCGTCTTCTACAATTACTATTTTCATATTAAGCAAAAGTATAAAAAAACCGTCTAAATGATAAATAAAGACGGTTTAAAAATGTTATAAATGAGGATTATTGAGCTTAGCTGCTTGTGGAATTTCTATTGTATAACGAACATCATTTTTCTGTAGAATATATTCTTTATCCGAAATATGATGTATAATTTGCTTTTGATCTGCTCTACGTAAATCGTACCAACGTTGTCCTTCTAATGCAAATTCTCTGAAACGTTCATCTAAAATAAACTTCATCAATTCAGTAGAATTCATCACAGAAATTTCAGCTTGTAATTTTGCAAAACCAGTTGATGTGTAACGATTTTGTAAAACAGAAAACAATATTGCTTTAGCTTGATCTAATTTGTTTAATTTCAAATACGATTCAGCTTTAATAAAATATAATTCAGCTACACGGAAAGATGTTTTAAACTCTGAATTTCCACCTTTAATAATTTTATATTTCGAATCGGATTTCTCAAAATAAAGAGAAAAACGTAAATCATTTTCAGTATTATAACTGTTCAACAATTCAGGTGAGACATATGCCATAAATTGTACAGCATTGTTCAATGTGTTGTCTAAAGCTAAAATAGATTCAGTAGATGTATAATGATTTGGAACTAATTTTGTCGTATTTAAATTAACTAAATCACTTTTAATTTTAAGTGCTTCATCAGAAAAATCAATTGCTTTTTGCCATTCATTTTTATACAAAGCGATTCTTGCTTCTAAAGCATTTAAGGCTACTTTAGAAAATCTATAATTCAACCCAGCCAATTGCTGATCCATTTTCATCAATTTCGTCGCTTGATCTAAATCAGACTCAATATGATTATAAACTTCTTGAACAGATGATGGTTTAAGCGTTGCTTCTAAATCTACTTTTAAATTTAAAGGAACTCCCCTATCCGTATTTGATGTTGCTGAATTATACGGTTTACCATATAAATTAACCAAATCAAAATATGCATAAGCGCGTAATGCGTATGCTTCTGCTAATAATTGATCTTTTTCAGCAGAGTTTTTCATTGTTTTTGGTCCTTCGTTGATGATTTGATTCGCATAAAAAATCACCGTATAAAAACTAACCCAAGGAAATTGAATAGATATTTGATCTGGATTTGTATCTTTCCATTGTGCAATTTCACGATAGGAAATAAAGTCATTTGATGATTCATTCAATGTAACCTCATCAGTGCGTAAAGCTGTCAACGACTTATGTGTTGGATATTTTGAATAAGCATTTGTTAATACCATTCGATAATCTTCTACCGTTTTTGGAATCACTTTTCCATCTGGTTCAATATCCAAATAATTGTCACAACTAACTGCTGTAAAGCTAACTACAACTACGCTTAATAATAAAAATATTTTTTTCATTTGATTTAAAATTTAGAAAGAAACATTAAGTCCTACTGTTACAGATTTTGCAATTGGTTGTGCATAAATATTTCCGTAAGTTTCTGGATCAAAATAACCTTTATAACCATTACTAAACACAAATAAATTACGTCCTTCTAAACTAAAACGAGCGCTTTTGAAACCGACAATCTCAGCATATTTATTTGGTAAAGTATACCCAAGACGAATACTACTGATTCGCATATAACTAATTTCCTTCGCCCAAATGTCTAATAAATTGTACGCATTTGCATTGTTTCCTGCAAACCATTTGTTTGTCATCCAGCTATCGTTATCGCCTTTAATTGGACTTGTAATCCCTGGAAGTGTAGAACCTGCTTCGAAAATATCTTGTGTATAATTACGACCTGGATCCAATTCCATTCCACGATAAGAAGGCGTTTTCATCACCGTTTGTTTTAAATTGAACGCAGCAGAAATCGTTAAATCAAAATTGTGAATTTTAAAATTATTGATAATACCTCCTGTGAATTTAGGATCGCGATCTCCGATGTATGTAAATAATTTACGTTTTTCTTCGCTTGTTAATTTAGAATCAACAATTTCTCCTGGTAAAAAGTCTTCGTATAAGTCATATAAAGCAAAAAATTCTTTTGCAGAAACTTTTTCATCTCCTTTCCAGAACATTGGATTTCCGTGTTCGTCAAATCCAGCTGTTTTTAAAGCAAAAATTGCATTTACAGGTAAACCTTCACGAGATGGAATTAAACTATTTTCACGTTGTTGTTCTTTAAGAACTTTACTTTTATTGTGCGCAAAATTAATTGTTGTCGACCATTTAAAGTTCTTCTTATCAATGTTGCGTGTTGTTAGAGCAATCTCAAAACCTTTGTTTGTCAATTCTCCCCAGTTCACCATTGTATACTCAAAACCTGTTTCTAAAGGCGTTTCGCGCATACTAATCATATCTGTTCCTTTACGATTGTAAACATCAACAGCAAGGTTGATACGATTTTTGAAAAGACCTAAATCTAACCCAACATTTGTATTCGTTGTTTTTTCCCAACGCAACAAATCATTCGGTAAATTAATCGCATTGATAATATCTTCTTTATTACCTGGCAAAATTGTTGCATCGTTATATTCACCAATAAAGAAAGGTGAAGTGTTACGATCAATATTTCCTTGTAAACCATAAGAAGCGCGTAAACGAAGATTCGAAATGAAGTCAACATTCTCCATAAACGACTCTTTTGAAACTAACCAAGAAGCTGAAACTGCCCAAATTGGTAAGTATTTATATTTTTTATTAACTCCGAATAAATTTGTACCATCATAACGAACACTACCAAAAACAGTATATTTTCTGTCTAATGTATACGAAGCAGTTGCATATGTAGATACATAAGCATTCTCATCCGTAGGCATTTCTCTGTACGTTTCGTAACGTTTTTCTGCAGCAAAACTTGAATTAGGGAAAACAATTGGCGTACCTGTTTTAGTCGTTTTATTGTAACCAAAAGCACGTGTTAAAGTCGTCTCATTTTGTGTATGACGAATCTCTGTACCAGCCATCAAATCGATTTCATGACGATTGTTAATTGTAGTACTGTATGTTCCTTGTAACTTCCAGTTATATTGGAAAAATTCGTTGTCCCAATTTTGCTTAACTCCTCCGTCTGGTAAGAAATACAAATATTGTCCAGATTTATAATAACGCGTTCCTTCTCTCATTTTACGTGTAAAATAAGTTTCTTGCTCAGCGTATTTTTCTGTTTTGTTACTATCGTACTGGATCCCTAGTTGTGATGTTAATTTTAAACCTTTTGCTAATTGATAATTAAGATCAATAATACCTTTTAACGAACGGTTTTTTAATGTATAATTTGTATTTTCTCTTTCTTCAATAAAATTGAACGGAACAGAACGATCTTCAAATCCATCAATATCGTTATCATAACGATAAGAACCATCTGCATTAAATGGAGATAAATATGGATTCGCATTTCGAGAATAATTAATCGGATTGATTGATGCATCAGCATCTGTTACAAAAGATTTTTTATCACTTGAAGTTGCAAAAATAGAAATCCCTACATCTAATTTATCGTTAAGTTTATAATTGTTTTTTAAAGTAAGATTATAACGCTCAAAACCTGTTCCGATTGTAGTTCCTTGCTCATCATAATAACCCAATGAGAAGTAATAATCAGAACGATCATTTCCTCCAGAAATACTCAAACCATATTGTGTATTAATTGCATTACGATACAATAATTTCCCCCAATCGGTTGTATTATTTCGTAAAGAATTAATTTGATTTTGTGTGATAAGATCTAAAGAATTGAATCCTCCATTTCGTAAAGCATTTAATTGGCCATTCTTTTGCAAAATTCGCATTACTTCACCTTTATCTGTACGATACGTTAAATCATCTCGACCAGCAAGTATTAATTCAAGATCAACTTTCTGTGAAGCATTTAGTAAGTTTAAACGACCAAAATCAGGACGAGCCGTTACAAATGTATTCGCAGAAAAATTAACCGTCATAGCGCCTTTTTTACCACGTTTTGTTGTAATAGAAATTACACCATTTGCAGCTCTTGCTCCATAAATAGCCGTTGCAGCAGCATCTTTAAGAATTGTAATATCTTCGATATCGTTTGGATTTAATCCAGCGATAGAAAAGTTTTGCAATTGATCGATGTTATCTTTATCACTAAAGTTTGGTACATCATTTCCTTCTAATGGTAAACCATCAATCACCCATAACGGATCTTGTGGACCTGAAAGAGAAGCCGTACCACGAATCCTAATTTTACTTGGAGAACCAGGCGAACCAGTTTCTGTAGAAACAGCTACACCAGCAATTTGTCCGCTTAACAATTGGTCAACACTAGCAACACCAGCTTGTTGAATATCATCCATTTTTACAGTTGATACTGCTGATGTTAGTTTACGTTTTTCGATTTTTTGATAACCTGTAACAACAACTTCTTTTAGATCATTATTTTCTGGAAGAGCTTGACCTAAAGTAGATTTTAAGCTCACATGATATGTTGTTAAATCTGTAGAAAGTTCAACCAATTTAGAATCGTAACCTAAATAACTAATTAATACAGATTTTGTATTTGCAGGAACCTCTAACGAAAAGAAACCATCTTCATCTGTAACAGTACCAACCGTTACACTTTCTATAATTCCTTTTTGATCTGTTTTTGTTGAAATTGATTGAGCTTCAATTTTAACAGACGCACCAGCAATTCCAGCCAACGATTTATCGTCTTGAACCGAACCTGTAATCACTCTCTTTTCTTGAGAAAACGCAATACTTGCCGCAAAAAGTGGCAAAAGAATGAGTGTCTTTTTCATTTCTATATCTTACTTTAAAGCTTCTTTAATACGGATGATTAAATCAGCATAATGCGCTTTTGTAGACGCATCTCCATTATTCTTTTTCTTGTTTAACAAAGTTAACACGCGTTGCAATTCTGCTCTTTTATAAGTTGTCACTTCCGACACTCTTTTCATAGAAGAATAATTGATATTACGCGCCATTTTTTCTTCGTCTAAATAATTACAGATAGTTGGTACTCGTAGGTTTTGGTCAATTGTAAGTCCTGCAACAGTTGTTTTCTCAAATAATTTGTTTGTTGAAACAATTAAGGCATCAACATAATTTTTCTGAGTCATTTTTTCAAGAATTGTTAAGTTTGATTTTTTATCAAAAGCTGCACTTCTAACTTGATCAAATAAATTTTCAACTGTATATATTTTTTCGTTTGAATTTAATTCTTGTTGTTTCAATTCATTTTCTAACATGCGCAATAAGCGATCGTCTGTAAATAAATTATAAATCAATCCATATTGCATTTCTCTTGCTAATGTATACGGCGTTTGCTCGTAAGGTCCCATTGGAGAATTTTTGATAGCATACGTTTTATCTAAAATATCATTGAAAAATAACCATTTTGGCAAATTAATCACATTTTCATTTAAATAATTAACTGCTTTACGTTGCATATCCGCAGGAACTGGTTCGTATGCTTTTTTATCAATTCCGAAATATGTATTATTCAAATAAATTCCACCAACATTTGCTAAAACATGATTCGAATATAAATCCCATTGTCCGATTGTTTGGTAATATAATTTCCCCGTATCGATATAGCTTTTCCCATCTTCGTACGTCCATTTCAAAATATTTTCTGAAACACGTCTTAGGTTTTTCATACCATATTCACTCGCTAAAACAGCATCATCACCTAAATCTTCAGATTGAGAACGAGGATCGATTGTACTTAAATAACTTTGTTGTTCACCATAGAAATACATTGGATCATCTTCGTGTTTTTCAATCATTTTACGAAGCGAAGCTTTCTCTGTTTCTTGATTTGGAAACCAACGATATCCCCACTCGATTGCATATTTATCATACAAACCGATTTTTGGCGTAATCGCTGTAACACCATCTTCTGGCTGTGCTACATAATTGTAACGCGCATAATCCATAATAGATGGCGCAGTACCTCCCATTTTATCCGTAAATTCTTTCGAACGTAAAGATTCTACTGGATAAGAAAAAGATGCGCCCATATTATGTTTGAGACCAAATGTATGACCAACTTCGTGAGAAGATACAAATCGAATTGCTTCTCCCATATGTTCGTCACTAAATTTATTTCCTCTTGCTTTAGGATCAATTGGACCAGTTTGAATACGCATCCAATCATGCAAAGAAGTCATTACATTATGCCACCAAATAATATCAGCCTCTAAAATTTCTCCACTACGCGGATCAACAACAGAAGGTCCCATCGCATTCGATTTTGGAGAAGCTGCATACGTAATTACAGAGTAACGTACATCATCAATATCAAAATCTATGTCATCAGTCGTTGGTTCTTTAGCTATAATTGCATTTTTAAAACCAGCTTGCTCAAAAGCAACTTGCCAATCGTGTACACCTGCAATAATTTTTTGGCGCCATTGTTTTGGTGTTGAAGGATCGATGTAATAAACAATCGGTTTCTTAGGTTCAACTAATTCACCTTTCAAATATTTCTCTTTATCCTCATCTTTTGGTTCCAAACGCCATTTTGTAATAAAACGTTGATCTTCCATTTTGTGTTGAGCATCATTAAAAAACCAATGTTTTTCTGTGAAATACCCGACACGATTATCTGCTAACCTAGGTTGCATAGGAGTTGTCGAAAGTAAAACAATATTACTTGTAACACCTAAGGTAACAGCCAAATCTACCCCTCCTTCATTCACACTTGTCGTTAACTGAGACTTAACTACAATGTTTTCTGGAAACGTTTTTACATTTTCCACATACGATAGATTTGCCTTTACCGAACCTCCTAAACCTACATTCGTTAATACATCATTAAAACTTTTTTGATTTCCATCAAAAATTTTGTTCACTTTAATCGCAACAGCTGTCGAATCGTTATTTTGAGCTTCTATATCAAAAACCTCTATAATCGATTCTGAAAAATTATCTTTTACTGAAGTTGTAATTGCATCATTTTTAGGCGAAGAAACTTGTGGAACAATTGTTTTAACCCACACTTTTTTAGCTACTTTATCATGATAAAAAGAAATTACTTTATTTTCGTAATTCATTCCTTTATTCAATCCTGCCTCATTTACTTGCATTGGAACTTGAGATAATTTATTAACAACCAGAAATTGGCGTCCAAATAAACTATCTGGAATTTCGAAATAGATATCTGTTTTAACTTGAATTGTATTGAACAAACCTTTCTTATAAGTTCCTTTCTTTATTAATTCATCAATTTTTTTAACTTTCGTTACAGTCGAATCTTTTTTCTCTGTTTTATCTTTTTCAACTTTTTTTTCAACTTTTTTTTGTCCATAAACAACTGCCGAAGACATAGCTAAACCAAGATATAGTGCTAATTTATAATTCTTTCTTTCCTTATTCTGACTCATTCAAACGTTAAATTATCATTAATTATGGCATAAACTTAATAGCTGTTCTTTTATAATAATAGTTTTTGGGAGTGAATGGATAATATTTTGGAGTGAACGGTTATTTTGAGTCAATGTAAGGTAAAACGCAAACAAATTCTTCCTTTTCAACTTTTGTTGAGAAATTATAGATTTGATAAAATTTATAGATTTTTAGTAAATATTTTAAACCAAATTTTTCATTTTCAATTGCTTTATTTTTTTTCTGGAATGTATTTTTGACGATAATAAAATCTGATTTTACATCAATATTTATTATCAAAGGTTGATCAATTGTAGCAATATTATGTTTAATTGCATTTTCCACAACAATTTGTAAAGCTAAATATGGAATATTTTTTTCTAAACTTTTTGAATCTTCTATCTGTAAATCAAAAATCAATTCTTCTGAAAATCTACTTTTATGCAAATCCATATATTGTTCAATAAAGTTTAATTCATTTTTTACCAAAACAACATTCTCCTTTGGAGGAACTATAAGGTAACGATAAATTTTAGAAAGATTCATTGTGAATTTCTGTGCATTCTCCTTGTTCAAACCAATTAACATATAAAGTGAATTCAACGAATTAAATAAAAAATGTGGATTAATTTGATTTTTTAATTGTTGCAACTGCGTTAAAGTATTTGCATTTTTAATCTTTTCATTTTCAATTAGCAATCTGTTTTTTTCTTCAATTATAGATGCTTTTTCTTTGTAAGTTTTAGATGTTATCTTATTAAATAACAAGAATATAATAATAATTAAAAAGACAGTTCCTAAGAAAATAAAACTGATATAAAATTTAGTACGTTCTACTTTTTCATCAATAATATAACTTAAATGATTAACGACAATATATCCATCAAAATTTTTGGTATGCAAAGGTTTAATAAAACGTTTTATTTCTGTATCTTTTATAAATTCAGATGAAGCTTCGTTTAATGTATATTTATCTTGGGGAAAATTAGATTTAATTGTACTTGTTATTGTGTCATTTACTTGTATATCTGTAAATTCGAAAATATTTTCACCAATAAATTTTTCATTTGGATGTGTAATACAAATTCCATCTTTATTAAAAACATATACATAATTCGTTGAAGTAACATCTATTGTTGTAAAAAAATGATATAAATCGTATAAATTTATAGTTGAACCATAATACATATTTTTACTTTCTGACAATTGTATTGAATCATAGTTTATCCAATATAATGTATCCTTATAATCTAGTAAAAAGTTGTTGATTTTTTGTTCTTTAGAAATATAAATTGAATTGAATTCGGTAAGATTAGATTGATTAATCGTTTTGGCAAGAATACTTTTATCAGTTAACTTTTCTTTTTTGGGATCATAAGTAGTAAACCAATCATTTCGAACTAATTTTCTGTTCGAATTTAATTCGTTTAAAACTAAAAAGTGATCTGCAAAATTCTTTTCATCACTTTTTTTTACTACATTCTTAAGAACTTCTTGATATTCTTCTATATTTTTAAATTCAAACTCAATTGCTTCAGATTTTCGTAAAAATCCTTTTAGAACAAAATCATTATTACTTTTTTGACTTTCATTATTAATTAAAAAACTTAAGATAACAAGAGCAATAATTGCAATAATACTTACAATTAAAGCAATGACATAAATTGATTTATTTGATAAATTTAAATGAGAACGAATTGACAAAATATTTTTTTGCAAAAGTAAGTGATGTTATTAAATCAAAAAAGAAATCATCGCTTATATAACATAACAAAATTTCTTCATTTACAATATGATATAAACTTAAAAAATCTCCCAAAAGGGAGATTTTTTAAGTTTTATGACCTGTTATTAATCGAAATAAAATGTGGTCATGCCAAATACAACAAAATATGAATAAAACTTCCTGCAGCCTCTTCAAATCCAAAATAACCAACTGTTCAATATGTAAGTTGGATTGTAGCAATTGTTATTACTAAATCCCTTATAATAGATGATTTTAAAGTGGTTATATATTGTAAAAACAATTGTAATGATTCAATTATAAATTAAAACATTGGATGTTGATTTGCAGATTCTTTCGGAACATCTTGTTGCACATCCCAATGTTCAACTATTTTACCATCTTTTAATCTAAAAATATCAATTACAGATTTTAGTGAACCATCTGGATTAGTATCTTTAATATGCAAGAAGACTAAATCTCCTTCTGCAGCAATATGCTGAACATCTATTTTATTTTTTGGAGCATCTTTAAACCAAACTTCCGCTGCTTTCTTAAAGGCAGCAGAACCATCTGCAACAGTCGGGTTGTGTTGTATATATTCTGGAGCAATATACTTATCAACAGCTCTTAAATCTTTATCTCCAAACATCTGTTGATAAAATTTGAGTACAATCTCTTTATTGGATTCAATTTCTGAATTTACATTTGTTTGGCTTGTTTCTGTTTTATTTGTACAACTTACCATCTGAGTTGACAATAAAATTGTTGAACCAATTATAATTGGAATAATAATTTTCTTCATTCGTAATAGATTTTAAATATAAATTATCAAAAATCTTTCCGAACTCTATTATTTTGTTTTTTCTTTTCTAGTAAATAAATGTGAAATAATTTCTAATTTATCTTTTTCGAATAGATTTAAATTATCAATAAAAAATGGGGTAAAATGAAAACTGTGTTGATCTATAATTCCAAATTCTTTTCGATTTGACTCATAAACAACAGAACCAGTTCGTAAAAATGGTTTTGTAGATACTTTATATACTACAATATCATTTGTAAATAGTCGTCGATTTCGTTTGTCTAAAACTTCAATTCCAATATCTATCGTATCAAATTGTAAAGGAGTTTTATGCCAAGAAAACTCATTATATCCTTTAAAATAAGTTATACCATTTTCTTCTTTTGCAAAACCTTCTATTTTATTCTTATTTCGCAATCGATAATATGCAGACGTTTTCATCTGGCAAATTTGCAATAAAAAAAAATAAAATAGAAAGGAACAATATTAAAAATAGATGTTTAAATTTATCCTCCGAAAATAATAGAAAATAATGTATAAAGTTTATCCGCAAAAAAGATACAACGAAACCTTATCGTTACTAAAAAAGTTTGCTACACCTTCTGATAAAATTCTTGATCTAGGAGTTAAAAACCCTTTTACAGATGTAATGTTAGAAAATGGTTATAATGTAAATAATACAAACGGTGACGATTTAGACTACTATTATAAGGATTTACAAAATTATGAAGCTAATTTTGTAACAGCTTTAGAAATTTTAGAACATCTAGTTAATCCAATGGAAGTGTTGCGTAATTTACCTGGAAACAAATTGTTAGCGTCAATTCCTATGCGCTTGTGGTTTTCACCTGCTTATCGTAATCAAAATGATCCGAGAGATGTACATTATCACGAATTTGAAGATTGGCAATTTGATATGTTAATGGAAAAAGCTGGATGGAATGTTATTTATCGTCATAAATGGACTCATCCATCAAATAAATTGGGCATAAGACCCTTATTAAGAAGAATTACACCAAGATATTATGCTATCTACGCAGAACGAAAAGAAGACTTTACTTACTAAATATTCAATTGTTATCCCAGCACATAACGAAGAAGATTTTATTTCAATAACTTTAGATTCTATTGTGAATCAAACAGTTTTACCATATGAAGTTATTGTAGTGAATGACCATTCAACGGATAAAACACAAAATATAGTAGAACAATTCACTGCTAAATATCCTTTTATTAAATTAAGAAATATTGTTTCTAAAGATGAGCATCAACCAGGAAGTAAAGTGATTCAGGCTTTTCTAAAAGGTTATGAATTCATTAATCCTAATTACGATATTATTGTTAAATTAGACGCAGATTTAGATCTTCCATCTAATTATTTCGAAACTATATTACATCATTTTAATCAAGATGATAAAATTGCAATGGTAGGTGGTTTTGCTTATATTAAAAAAGATGGAAAATGGATTTTAGAAAATCTAACCGATAAAGATCATATTCGCGGTGCTTTTAAAGCTTATCGAAAAAAATGTTATGAAAAAATTGACGGACTTCGTCCACACATGGGATGGGATACTGTTGACGAACTTTTGTGTAAATATTATGGTTGGAAGATCTTTACAGACGAGTCTTTACACGTAAAACATTTGAAACCCACAGGAGCAAGTTATAATAAATCGGCACTTTATAAACAAGGAAGTGCTTATTATGCTTTAGGATATGGATTTTGGATTACATTGATTGCTGGCACAAAATTAGCTTTACGAAAAAAGAAACCATCTTATATTTTGTATTATTTAAAAGGTTTTTTTGAAGCAAAATCTAATGGAACGAAAAAAATGGTAAATAGAGATCAAGAAAAATTCATTAGAAATTATCGATGGTCTAAAATGAAACAAAAAATAAAAGGCTAAATTTGAAAATGCGTTATTGGTTAACATATATTTTTGCTACTATTCCTTTGATCAGTTTTGCCCAAAATAAACTGATTACGGGATCTGTCGTAGTTGATGAAGGTAACGGTTATTATACAGCAGTTTCTGATGTGCGCATAGAGAATCTGAAATCTGAAAGTAAAACTTATACAAGTTCTTCTGGATATTATTCAATTCAAGCAAATGTTGGAGATACAATATTATTTGAAGCTGACTTCTTAATTTCAAGAAAGATTGTTGTTAATCAAAATATTTTTGACAAAGGCTTTCTGCAAGCTCACTTAGATATTGAAACCATAGAATTAGGTACTGCAACAATTGGAAAGGGACCTTTACAACCAAAATATCATCGCGATGATAAAACTGATTTATATGATAAAATAGGACTCGATCAACGTTTAAGAGATTTAGAACCAAAAAGAGATATTGCAAAGTTTAAACCATTAGACGTTTTGAATCCTGTGAGATTAATAGGACATATGAATGGATTTTACCGTGATCAGCGTAGAGTTAGAAACTATGAAACAAAATTTTCATTAATTCAAGAAGTAAAACATTATTACCCTATCGAGTTTTATACAAGACAGTTAGAAATTCCTGAATATAAAATTGAAGAATTTTTATATTATGTAAATGCTCGTTATCCACTTCAAGATAAAGTTTTGAGTAGACAATTTGGAACCATTATGATCGATCTAGAATCTTATGCTAAAGATTACCTAAAAGAGTTAAGTCAAAATAATTAATAAATCTTAACGGAACTGTAAAATTGACACAATAAACGTTAACAAAACATCTAACAATTTTTTATAACTTATATTCGTGCAAATAATTAAAAGTATTAATAATAAACAATTGAAATCAATAGTTACAATTCTAATTTTGTTGTTTTCAACATTCATCTTTGCACAAGAAAAATGGGTTCAAGGAAATATTATTATCGATGATTCTGATGATACAGCTGAAGGTATTTATATAACAAATTTGAGAACAAATCATACAACAATTTCAAATTTCACAGGAACTTTTCTAATTCAAGCAAAAGTAAATGACACTTTAAAAATTCAGTCTGATTGGTATGAAAATAGATTGATTATTTTAAGGCCTAATTTATTTAATAAACAGTCTATCGTTGTTCATCTTGCTGTACAAACTATTCAGCTAAATACAGCTTTTATTGGACCTAAATTGACAGGTATTTTAGAAAAAGATGTAAAAAATGGTAAAAAAGTAGATGTTGTTACAAAGTTATATAAAAGTCTTGGTGTTAACCCAGATTTAAAACCTATAAAAGATACATCTTCTTTAAAAGCTGGTTTATTGAGCGGAGATATTACCTTAACGCGATTGGATATTGGTCGTTTATACGACGTGTTTTCTGGAAAAGCTAAACAACGAAAGGCTTTAATAGATTACGAAGATAAATTTGATAAAATTACGAAAATTAAAAATTATTTTGGAGAGGATTATTTCACAAAAGATTTACAAATTCCTAAATTTAAAATTCGCGATTTTATAGAAAATGCTCTAACAAATACAGGATCTACAATAGAGTTAAATGATGTAAATTATTTTAAATTATTACAACTTTTTAATTCTTATAGTAAAATATATCTCGATTATTTATATGGTATAGTTCCAAATAACACAAAGATTCAACAAAAGGATACAATAGATAATTAACAAAAAAGAGCTTATTATAAGCTCTTTTTGATTTAAATATTATTTTTACACAAAATTAGATTTCTAAATTAATTGGTTATAATGTAACTTTGTAGTTATTTTTTATCTGTAAAATGTCTAATTATTTTCAATATTTTAAACAATCAATTTCAACTTACAAACTTCCAAAAAAGTTTGATTATCCATTTTATTACGAACCAAATCCTATTGCTAAATTAGCTTGTGCAGAAGTACAAGAATACCTAAATAATCAAACTGATTTTGTTCATGATTTCGGTTTACAAAAAAAACATACCTCTACTCCAATTGGTAAAATGTTTGGAGTATTGGTAGTTCAAAATAAGATTGGAGAAATTGGTTATTTAACTGCTGTTTCAGGAAAGTTAGCAAATACAAATCAACATAAAATTTTTGTTCCTCCAGTTTTTGATATGCTAAATAAAAATGGTTTTTTTCTAGAGCAAGAACAACGTTTGAACGAAATCAATCGTATATTAAAATCATTAGAAAGTAATCAAACTTATCTTCTACTTAAAGAAGATTTTATTGAATTTGAATTAAATTCTAAATTAAGAATAGAAGAAAAAAAACAACTTTTAAAACTAAATAAAAAAGATAGAAAATCGCAACGAGAAAATATTTCTCTCACTTTATCTAATAATGAATTACAGTTTTTTGAAGAAGATTTAATTAAACAAAGTTTACGTGATAAATATGAGTTTAGAAAATTAAATGAAGAAATTGAAATTGAAAAAAAACAATTTTTAGATAAAATAGATTTATTTGAAATCGAAATAAATTCATTGAAAGAAGAACGAAAAACAAAATCGAATTCACTCCAAAATCAATTATTTGATCAATATCAATTTTTGAATAAATTTAATCAAAAGAAAGGTTTATTGGATATTTTTTCGAATACTTCTTTTCAGCAACCGCCTGCTGCTGCAGGAGAATGTGCAGCTCCAAAACTACTTCAGTATGCTTTCCAAAATGAATTAGAGCCGATTTGTATGGCTGAATTTTGGTGGGGAGATTCACCCAAATCAGAAATCAGAAAACATGGTCATTATTATCCAGCTTGTACAGGAAAATGTGAGCCTATATTAGGACATATGTTACAAGGAATTGAATTAAATGAAAATTTACTTTTAACACAAAATTCTCAGGTTGAAGAATTAGATATTTTATACCAAGATGATGATTTGATCGTGATTAATAAACCTGAAGAATTTCTTTCTGTACCTGGAATTGAAATTAAAGATTCTGTTTATCTTAGAATAAAACAACTATTTCCGCTTGCAACTGGACCTATCATTGTTCATAGACTAGATATGTCTACTTCTGGAATTTTAGTTTTAGCTCTAAATAAAGAAAGTCATAAGATTCTACAACAACAATTTATTAAAAGAAAAGTAGAAAAAAGATATATTGCCTTATTGGATGGTAATATAACAGATAATGAAGGTTTTATTAATTTACCATTGCGAGTAGATTTAGATGATAGACCAAGACAGATGGTTTGCTATGAATATGGAAAAATAGCTCAAACAAAATACGAAGTAATAAAACGAAAAGATAATAAAACACTTATTTATTTTTATCCAATAACTGGTAGAACACATCAATTGCGAGTTCACGCTTCACATGTTTTAGGACTTAATGCTTCAATTATTGGAGATGATTTATATGGTTCAAAAGCCAATCGTTTACATTTGCATGCAGAGTCTTTAGAATTTACACATCCTAAAACCAAAGAAATCATGAAATTCGAAGTAGATCCTAATTTTAATCTATAATTTTACAAAAGAATATATATAATGGAAAATAAAGATTTGACAATACGAGATATAATTTATCGTGATATGGATACGTTAATAATGGCGAAATTGCAAAATGGCTCTAATATATCTATAAATGATTTAATTGATATTTCTTCATATTTAGCTGCAAGCTTATTTCGTGAACGTTGGAAGAATAAAGGTGAGTTGAACGAAGATGAGGTAAATATAGTTTTAGGGAATATTGGTGATTTTTGTAATGATCATTTTGGTGAATATTTTAAACAAGAGGATTTTGATAAAATTGTTAAAATTTCACAATTATTACTACAAAAGCCTACATTCGATAATGATTCTCAAGAATTTTTCGATAATATACTGAAAACTAACAAACTATAATATATAAAAAAATCTCGAAAGTTTCTCGAGATTTTTTTATACGAATAATGTAATAATTTTATTTCGTCAACTTTTCTAAAGAATATTCTATCATAGCATCTACTGCTTTATATGAATCTGAACTAAATTCTCCTAAAATTCTATTTGCAACAATGGCATTTACAGATAATGCTTCGTGTCCCATCATTGCTGCCAATCCATAAATTGCAGAAGTTTCCATCTCGAAATTAGAAATTCTTAAGCCATTATAATTGAAAGAAGTTAAACGCTCATTAATATCAGCTGGATTTGGTTGTAATCTCAAATTACGACCTTGTGGACCATAAAAACCACAAGCTGTAGCAGTTATTCCTTGAATTGTCTTTTCAGAAGCTAATTTATCTAATAAACTATCAGATCCTTTTACTAAATATGGACGAGACTTGTTTGACGACCAATCCACATGATTGATAAAAGCATCTTCTATCTCTTTGTTCATCACTGATTCGCTTCCTACATAGTAATGTAGAAGACCATCTAATCCTAGTCCATGAGAACCTATTACAAAACTATCTACAGGAATATCTGCTTGCAAAGCTCCTGAAGTTCCTAAACGCACGAATGATAATTTTCGAAAATCTTTGTTAATTTCTCCTGTTTCTAAATCTATATTTGCTAAAGCATCTAATTCAGAAAAGACAATATCAATATTATCTGTTCCCATTCCGGTAGAAATAACTGTTAAACGTTTTCCATTTAACGTTCCTGTATGTGTTACAATTTCTCGTTTAGAAGCTTTATGTTCGATAGAATCAAAATGTCTCGAAACTTTTTCGACACGATTTGGATCTCCTACTGTTATAATCGTATCAGCTAAATGTTCAGGTTTTATATTACAATGGTAAATGCTCCCGTCTGCATTTAAAACTAATTCTGATGCTGCTTTACTCATGATTTTATAAATTAAAAATAAGGGAACAATATACAATTTTTCCTTGTAATAATTGTAACGAAATTATTAACCACCTACTCTTTTCACTTTGAAACCTTTATCTTTCAAAAAAGACATAATCTTATCACGATAATCTCCTTGAATAATAATTGAATCATCTTTAAAGCTTCCTCCTACACCTAAAAACACTTTAATTTCTTTAGCTAATTGTTTAAAATCGTCATCAGCACCAGTATAACCTTCTATAATAGTAGTTGCTTTTCCTTTACGTTTTTCATATTTACAGATTAAAGGTTCTTCTTGCATCCATAATTCATTATCAACTTCTTGAAATTCTTCTGGTTCAGAAACATGATCTGGGAACAAATTTTTTAGTTGGTCTTGTAAATCTTTCATTAATTTTTATAAATTATTTCTAGTAACAAAGATAAGATTATCTCTTTCTTAGCGCTAAATATTTGTAACTTTACACAAAGTTTTATCAAAACAAATTATGAATAAAAAAGAAATTTCTAAAGAAATAAACTATAAAGGACATATAAAAAAATTTAAAGTAGAAATTGAACAATTACCTCCATTTAACGAAAAAACAATGGATAAAGTAAAATATGAAGAAACAGAAAGGGCTTTGTATTTGATAGCAGAAGAAAAATTTGAAAATCAAAAGTTTGAATGGATTTTTTCTATAGAGAAAGAATTACAACAATAACTGACAACTAAATATTGGCATGTACTTTGTAATACATAATACGTTTTTAAAACATATTTTGTGAAATGAAAAAATCAAAATTCTTTAAAGTAGCTGGAGCAGCAGCAATGGCAGCTCAAAAAGATAAATCTTTTTTTGAAAAAGTAAAGGCTTTTTTCAAAATGTTAGGTGATTACAAAAATGGAAGTTATAAACCTGACAATATGAATTTATTTATTGGATTTGTAGCAACTTTATACATTGTTTCCCCAATTGATATTATTCCTGAAGCTCTTTTTGGACCTTTCGGTTTAATTGATGATTTTGGTATTTTACTTTTTGGAATGAAATATTTCAATAAAGAAGTTATAAAATATCTTGCATGGAAAGATACGCAAACAGCCTATGCAAATGTTGAAGATGCAAAAATTATTGAATAACAATAGATTAAATATCTATCATAAATCCGATTGAATTTTCAGTCGGATTTTTTTATTTCACATTATTGAAAAAGCTCTTTGATTCTCATAAATAAAATTTATTATATGCCATTTATTCATTAGATTTGAGCAATACAATACTAAAAACTAAAACACCCGAAAAATGGTAATTATTAATAATTTCGATGAATACAAAGCTTTCGAAGGTAAAGAAATTGGTAAATCAGATTGGCATGTTATAAATCAAGAACAAATCAATCGTTTTGCTGATGCTACTTTAGATCATCAATGGATTCATACAGATCCAGAAAAAGCGGCTAATGAAGGACCTTTCAAAAAAACAATTGCACATGGTTACTTAACACTTTCTTTAATTCCTCATTTATGGGATCAAATTGCAGAAGTTCGTAATATCAAAATGTTAATCAATTATGGAATCGAAAGTTTAAGATTTGGACAAGCTGTTTTAGTTGATAGCGAAGTAAGGTTAACAGCTAAATTGAAGTCTATTACGAATTTAAGAGGAATTGCAAAAGTTGTTATCGAAGCAACTTTAGAAGTTAAAGATAACCCAAAACCTGCCTATACAGCAGATGTAGTTTTCCTATATCATTTCAACGATTAATCTTGAATTAATATAATTTACAAAGCTTCTATTTTCTGATAGAAGCTTTTTCTTTTCATAAAATATCGAAGTATCTTGCACTCGATTTCATTTAACATGCAAAAAATTCAAAATAATAAAACTTTAATTTCTATTGTTGGTCCAACAGCAATTGGTAAGACAAATTTGGCAATAGAAATTGCAAAACATTTTCAATCTGAAATTATTTCTTGTGATAGTCGGCAATTTTTCAAAGAGATGAGAATTGGAACAGCTGTTCCTTCTGAAGATGAATTATCTCAAGTGAAACATCATTTTATTCAAAATATTTCTATTTACGAAAAATATTCGGTTGGAGATTTTGAGCGCGATGGTTTAGCCTTTTTAGATAATTATTTCAAAACAAATAATATTTGCGTCATGGTTGGTGGTTCTGGTTTATATGAAAAAGCAATTACAATTGGTTTTGATGAATTTCCAGATGTTGATCCTAAAATTAGAGAAGAACTGAATAATGAACTTGCTGAGTTTGGAATTGAGAAGTTGCAAGAAGAGTTAAAGGAAGTTGATCCTAAATATTACGAAGAAGTTGATATTTTCAATAAACAGCGTGTAACACGTGCTTTAGAAATTTTTAGATCTTCTGGCTTACCATTCTCACATTTTAGAAATCAAGATTTGAACAAACGTCCATTTAACATAATTAAAATCGGTTTAGAACTTCCTCGCGAAGAAATGTATAATCGCATCAATCGTCGAGTTGATATTATGATCAACGAAGGTTTAATTAATGAAGCAAAAAGTTTGTTTCCATTAAAAGATTTAAATGCTTTACAAACTGTTGGTTATCGAGAATTGTTTGATTTTTTTGAAGAAAAGATTGCATTAGATTTGGCAATAGAAGAAATCAAAAAGAATACAAGACGCTTTGCAAAACGTCAAATGACTTGGTTTAAAAAAGATGAAAATGTCAATTGGTTTTCTCCTTTTGAACAAGAAAACATTATCAATTTTATAACAACCAAAATTTAAATTATGGAAAATTTTGTCGCCATAGATTTTGAAACAGCAAACAATTATCGTAATTCTGCTTGTGCTATTGGGATTGTAACTGTGACGGATAATGTGATAACGGATGAATATTATACACTAATTCAACCACCTTTAAATCAATATAATTATCATAATATATTGGTTCATGGAATTCGTCCAGAAGATACAATAGATGCTCCTACTTTTGAAGATGTTTATTTTGAAATCAAGCATCGTTTACAAAATCAACTTGTTGTTGCGCATAACGAATCCTTTGACCGCTCTGTTTTGAAAAATACAATGGAGTTTTACAACTTGAATTATTCTAATTTGAACCTTTCAGAAAAATGGGAATGTACGTACAGAATTTTCAAACAGAAAGGAATTGTTCCTACAAAATTATCAGATTGCGCGCGTCGATTTAACCTTTCACTTAACCATCACGAAGCTTTATCTGATGCAAGAGTTTGTGCTCAATTATACTTATTAAAATAATATTTACTAAAAATTCATCTAATTAAACGATTAAAAATAACTTTATAATAAATTATAATTGTTTTATAATTAGCACTATATCCATTTACAAACATTTACAAATGTTTACAAATGCTTGTAAATGGAATTTTGAATAATTATTGTTGTTATAATTTCAAACCAAAATAATAATTATGTCAGTACAAACTTTTAAAGAATTACATAACCAAAATTATCCCCTTGTTATTGCAAACGTATGGGATTCGATAAGTGCTAGAGCTGCAGAAAAAGCTGGTTTTTTAGCTATCGGTACTTCTAGTCATGCAATAGCAAATATGTTAGGTTATGAAGATGGGCAAAACATTTCTTTTTACGAAATGTTATATATTATAGAAAGAATTTCTAAATCAACTTCTATCCATATTTCTGCTGATATAGAAAGCGGTTTTACTGATGATCTGGACACATTAAACGATTATATTGAAAAATTAGTTGATATTGGTGTTGTTGGAATCAATTTAGAAGATGGTAATACTGATGATGAAAAAAGAGAATTATCAAATGAAGTTGTGCTTGAAAAAAAGATAAAATCCATCAAGGATTATTTAAAATCTAAAAATAAAAATGTTTTTATAAATGCACGCATTGATACTTATACAACAAAAATAGAGCATACATTGGAAGAAACAATAAAACGTGGAAAATTATACAAAGAAGCTGGTGCAGATGGAATTTTTGTACCATTGATTGAAGATAAAATTGAAATTCTAAAAGTTATTAATGAAGTTGATTTACCATTAAATATTTTTATTACACCAAAACTAAATTCATATAAAATAATAAGTGAACTAGGTGTTCATAGAATTTCAAGTGGAAATAAAGTTCATCACAAAGTAACTGAATTTACTAATGTTTTCTTTGAAAGATTAATAGATTCAAAAGATTTTTCAAGTTTACTATAGCTCCCCTACTCTTATAAAATAGATAATACAAAATAGAATCAACTAATTGATTCTATTTTGTATTAAGTAAATATTAATCTAAATCGTCTAAAACAGATTTTAAAATATTACAACCTTTGATGATATCTTCGTCAGAAATATTAATTGGTGGAGTAATTCTTAAATTCTCTATACTATACATCAAAAAGAAAAGAATTAAACCTCTATTCATACATTCTTGTTGAACTCTTAATGTGTATTCTGGTGATGACAACTCTGGTGCTAACATCAATCCTTTTCCATGAATTTTCTTAACTTTCGAATGATTTAAATTTTCTCTAAACAGTTGTTCTTTACGATCAATATCTTCCATCAATTTTTCGTCATCTAACACATTTAGCAACTCTAAAGCAGCGGCAGCAATCACAGGATTTCCTCCAAAAGTTGTAATGTGTCCTAATTGAGGATTCTGTTTCAAAGAAGTCATAATTTTATTAGAAGTCATAAACGCACCAACAGGTAGACCACTTGCCATTCCTTTTCCCATCGCTACAATATCTGGTACAACACCAAAATGTTCAAAACCAAAAAGTTTTCCTGTGCGCCCAAAACCTGGCTGAATTTCATCCATAATTAATAATGCACCAACTTCTTCACAACGTTTTTTTAACTTGATAAAGAAATCATTCTCTGGCAACCTAAAACCAGAAGCCCCACGAATACTCTCAACAATAACACCTGCTGTTTCTTTGGTGATTTTTTGTAGATCTTCTTCATTATTGAAATCGATAAAATAAACTTCTGGTAACAAAGGTCTGAAAGCTGCTTTTTTTCGTTCATCTCCAGAGACACTCAAAGAACCATGTGTATTTCCGTGATATGCATTTCGAAAAGAAATCAGTTGACGACGACCTGTATAACGTTTAGCCAGTTTCAGCGATGCTTCAATCGCTTCAGTACCTGAATTTACCAAATAAACTTGATCTAGTCCTTCTGGTGTTAAATCAACCAATTTCTTACATAATTCAACTGGTTTTTCTTGCGCATATTCACCATAAACAGCGACATGCATATATTTGTTTACTTGATCTATAATTGCTTGATTAATTCGCGGATGGCTATGTCCAAGTGTATTGACCGAAACGCCAGCTACAAAATCAAGATAGGCTCTTCCATCTTTTCCATAGATATAAGAGCCTTTTGCGTAATCAACTTCAAAACCAGAAGCAAAATTTGTTGTTTGAGCTTGGTATTTGAAAAATCCTTCTTTTAATGTTTCCATTTTATTTTAATAATAAAAATGCAGCAACTCCACCCATTGCATAAGCAACAACAGTAAGAGCATCTGATTTACCTTTTGAAAATTTTCTTATTTTGAACGATGAAATATCGTTTTTATGAAACTTCAACTCTTTTTCAGTTCCTTTCACTACAGCATATAATGTATCTGCTTTCCATTGCTTTGCCTCTATTGTATATTCTTTTCCTTGCGAATCTACTTTATAAAACTGATCCGTTTTAATAACATCTGTCAATTTAATTGTAGAAGGATCTATCGCTACTTTATCTTCAATATTAGCTTGTTGTTTAGTTTTTAATGCTTCAACTTCTTCTTTGCTAATTTCAACTGAGGAACTAGCTGCATTTTGATTTGGATTTTGACGCGCTCTTCTCAAATCAGAAATATTAGCTTTAGAACGGCTTCTTTCATTAGAATTAGCTGAATGATTAGTATTTTTAGTCATTTCTGCAACATATTCCTCGGGATCAAATGTTTGGTATGTATAACAACTTGACAATAATAAAATAGATAATATAATAGATGTAGTTTTCATTTATAGTTTTAGAGATTAAACGATTAATTTATGAAAAGATTATTTCGATTCGATAAAAATATCTCGCCAAGTATTTAATCGTTCAGAAATTCGCCATTTGAAATCTGGTAAATAACGCATTTCTTCAGGAAATTTAGATAAAGGATACATTTTTCCATCTGATTTTATTCGACATGCAACCAATTCAACATCTTTTCCTACAACATCAACTTCTATAATCCCACAATATGAGATATTAATCCCATAACGTTCTTTTTCTTTTGTTTTCTGATCTGTATCATCCATATAAGTTAATGCTACAGCGTTTTCTTCCACATTAATAAAGTCTATTTTATCATCTTGAAAAAGAACTGTCAAATATTTTCCTTTGATCTGATGAAATTCATTTTCAGTAAGCGAATCTACTTTTGCGATTACAAATGCATTATTGAAAACTTTCATTGAATCAATTTTTTCTGTTTTAGCATTTGTATATGCTTCGATAAAATTCCCAGTAACTTGATTATCTCCAGACCAAAGAATTGGATCTTTATAAAATTGCATTAATCCTTTTGTTTGATTATACACCAAAGAATCTGCTTTTCCATTCGCATTCGATTTGTAAAAACGTGCTTTATGAAACGCTTTCACAAGAGATGTAGAATCTACATCATGACGTTTAACCGCCAACAAGGTATCAGCACTAATATAAAGAGAATCTTTATCAAATGCTTTTACAGCATAAGCGTTCTTAGTAACAAAAGCAGAGTCTAAATATTTAAATGCTTCACCGTAATCTCCTTTCAAAAATCTTTTTTCAAGTGGGTCATCAAGATAAACATCTCCTTCTCCTTTTCCAAAACCAGTCTTATCATTAAAATAAAGATTTTTAGCTGTTAAGGTTTTGTTTTGATAGTATACTTTTGAATTATTTCTTAACCAAGCTTCTCCAGTTTTTTTATTAAAGTCTCCATCAGAAGTAATGATATATTGTGACGGATCGTTTCTACGCGTTATTTTAGAATAATCACGGAAAGTAGTAATTCCTGTAATATCATTTGTTGTCATTTTTCTCGAATAAATTGTATAATCTTTATTCGTAATAAAAACTTCTGAGCCAAAATTGGCTGATTTAGATTTTACATTATATACTACATTTCGTCCTTCAACTAAAGTTCCATCTGAACCAATTGTTTTATATGTATCATTCACAATGATATTTCCTGTCAATCGTTCATAAATCATTTTTTCTGAACTAATTTGTTGAGTTGGAGTTTTAACTTCTACTTTTCCTATTCCTGTTGCAATTTCAGTTGTACGATTATAATCCATATAATCTGCGGTAATACGAGAACTAGGATCCGTTAAAACAACATCTTTAAAAGCTTTGGCTATGGTTGTATTAGCATCATATTCCATTTTATGCGCCGTAATTGTTTTATCCTTGCTTACCAAACGAGCATTTGACCAAACAACAGCCAAATTTTTATCACGATACAAAACTGCACTATCAGCAGTAATTACATCACCTTTATACTCAATCAAAACATTTCCAGAAAGAAATTCATTTCCTTCAAAAAGCTTTGGATTACGTTCAACTAAATCAGCGTGTTTTAACACAACTTTTTCTTTTTTAGGTTTTTGTTGAGCAAAAACACTTAAACTTATAAAACATGATAGTAATAAAGCTACTTTCAACTTTGTTTTATTATTTATATTATTAATTAACAAGTATTTATTTTTTAGTTTTACTTATATTACACTTATAAAAAGTGCTAGCCAAAATTAGTGTTATTTTTTTAGTCCTAAAAATTATTTATTACGTTAAAACATGCTTGATTACTTAAAATTTTCATAATAATTATCTTTATTTTTAAAATTAATTCTATTTAAAAAAATCTCTATTATTTATCTAATTCAGTTTTAAAATCCTTAACTTCATACTAAATCTATTTAAAATATACAATAATGCCTAAATATCAAAATGTATTAGACTCTCCAAATACCAATACTATTTTTATGATTTGGAATTTCAAAGAAAATACAGATTACAAAACTGTTTTTAAAAAGCTTTGTTCTTTAGTTATTAATCTTAATCATAGTGCTAATACACGTTTCCCAGAAACACAATCTAGTGTTGTTTTAGGAATTAGTTACGAAGCTTGGTTAAAATTAGATTTACCAAAACCTTTACCTAGAGAGTTAAAACCTTTTGTTTCTATCAAAGGAAAAAAACATGAAGCAGTTTCTACAAAAGCCGATATTCATTTTCATATTCGTTCAAACAATCAAAGTTATTGTGTTGACATTGTATCTAATTTAACCGATTTATTGAAGGATGTTGCAACTTGTCAAGAAGAAATCCATGGATTTCGATATTGGGATGGGCGTAGTATTTTAGGTTTTGTTGATGGAACTGAAAATCCACAAGATAAAGAAAGAATAACTTTTGGTTTAATAGGTAAAGAAGATTCTAATTATCAGAATGGAAGTTATTTATTTGTACAGAAATATCTCCATGATATGCAAGCTTGGAAAAATTTACCAATCTCAGAACAAGAAAAGATTATTGGAAGAACAAAAGTAAATGATATAGAAATGGATGACGACGAAAAACCTTCTAATTCTCATTCAGCTTTAGCCAATGTTGGTGATGATAAAAAAATAGTTCGTGATAATATGCCTTTTGGTAATATATCAACAAATGAAATGGGAACATATTTTATTGCTTATGCTAGGAAGTTTAGTATTGTAAAAGAAATGTTAGAACGTATGTTTATTGGCGAACCTGTTGGAAATTATGATCGAATATTAGATTTTAGTAAAGCAAAAACTGGAACATTATTTTTTGTTCCTTCTTTTGATTTGTTAGATCAACTCTCTGATTAATAATATAAAAAGACCTTTAACAAAATTGTAAAAGGTCTTTTATATTCTATATAATCAAGCTTATTTATTTTTTCGTGTACCGTAGAAATATAATGAATGATTATCAATTTTGATATCAAAAACTTCTTCTATTGTTTGTTTAATCGATTGAATTCGAGGATCACAAAACTCTAATACCTCTCCAGTATCAGCCAAAATAATATGATCATGATTTTTATCGAAATATGATTTTTCATAATGAGCTTGCTGGTCACCAAACTGATGTTTACGTACCAATTTAGCATCCATTAATAACTCAATTGTATTATATAATGTAGCACGACTAACGCGATATTTCTTATTTTTCATTTTGATATACAACATGTCAATATCAAAATGGTCATCTGTAAAATAAATTTCCTCTAAAATAGCATAACGCTCAGGTGTTTTACGATGTCCATGTTCTTCCAAGAAATTTGTAAACACTTGTTTTACTACTTCATAATTACTTGATTTTACTGATTCGTTTGTCATATAAAAAATTTGTGTAAATATAGGTATTATTTCTATATTAAAGTAACGATAATTTCTTCAATTAGTATCAATTTTCTATCTGTTTATAATATAATTCTATAATTATCCTTATTTTAACAATAATCCTTTTTTGAAATAATATAATCTTTTAAAATTATTTTATCCTTTACGACACAAAGGTTAACTTTGCAAAAGATGGAAGAAAATTATTTAGAAAAACTAAACGAACCACAGCGATTAGCTGTAGAAGCAACTGAAGGTCCTGTAATGGTTATTGCTGGTGCTGGTTCTGGGAAAACAAGAGTTTTAACCTATCGAATTGCACATTTGTTAAATAAAGGAGTTGATGCTTTCAATATATTATCCTTAACATTTACCAACAAAGCTGCCCGAGAAATGAAAGAACGTATTGGACATGTAGTTGGCGAAGCGAATGCAAAAGCGCTTTGGATGGGAACATTCCATTCTGTTTTTGCGCGTATTCTCCGTGTTGAAGCACCACTTTTAGGTTATCCATCAGATTTTACAATTTATGATCAACAAGATGCTGTTTCGGTAATGACAAAAATTATTAACGAAATGCATTTGGACAAAGATATTTACAAAGCAAAACAAGTTTTGGGAAGAATTTCTCAATACAAAAATAACTTGATTACAGTTAGAGCTTATCATAACAATCAAGCATTGATTGAAGCAGATAATGAAGCAATGCGACCTCGAATGGGTGATATTTATAGAGCTTACGTAGATCGTTGTTTCAAATCTGGCGCAATGGATTTTGATGATTTATTGTTACGTACCAACGAAATTTTGACGCGTTTTCCTGAGGTTTTAGCAAAATATCAAGAACGTTTCAAATACATTATGGTAGATGAGTACCAAGATACCAATCATTCTCAATATTTGATTGTAAAAGCATTAGCCTCTCGTTACGAAAACCTTTGTGTAGTTGGTGATGATGCACAATCTATCTATGCATTCCGTGGAGCAAATATTCGAAATATTTTATCATTCAAATCAGATTATCCTGACGCGAAATTGTATCCATTGGAACAAAATTATCGTTCGACGCAAATGATTGTGGAAGCAGCGAATCAGATTATCAAACAGAATCAAGATCAATTAGAAAAAAATGTTTGGACAGCGAATGAAACTGGTGAAAAAATAGCCATTTATCGTGGACTTTCTGATGCTGATGAAGCGCGCTATATTGCTACGCAAATTTGGGAAAGACAGATCAATGAACATCTTCAACCAAAAGATTTTGCTATTCTTTATCGCACAAATGCGCAATCTCGTGCGTTAGAAGAAGCCTTGAGAAAAAGAGGAATTCAGTACCGAGTTTATGGTGGAACCTCTTTCTATCAGCGCAAAGAGATTAAGGATATGGTTGGCTATATGCGATTATTGATTAATCAAAATGATGAAGAAGCTTTATTACGAACAATCAATTACCCGGCACGTGGAATTGGTCAAACGACTATTTCAAAACTTTTGGTTGCGGCAGATCAACATCAAATTAGTTTATTTTCTTTGATTGAAAATATTGCAATGTATGCGCCAACAATTGGTATAAATGCAGGAACAGCAAACAAACTGAATGATTTTGTATTGATGATTAAGCGTTTCCAAGTGATGTTAAAATCGCATGACGTGTACGAAGTAACGATGGAAATGGCGAAAACAACTCAATTGTTAAACGCATTAAAAGAAGATTCTACACCAGAAGGTGTTTCTCGTTTAGAAAACGTTCAAGAATTGTTAAACTCGATTCAAGGTTATGTAGAAGAACAACAACAATTAGACGAAGGAGATGCTTCTTTAGGTGGTTTCTTAGAAAATATTGCTTTGGCAACTGATGCGGATAACGAAGAAGATGACGATAACAAAGTCAATTTGATGACCGTTCACTTAGCAAAAGGTTTAGAATTCCCTGTTGTATTTATTGCAGGTTTAGAAGAAAATCTTTTCCCTTCTATGATGAGCGTTAACACACGAGCTGAATTAGAAGAAGAGCGTCGTTTATTTTATGTTGCCTTGACGCGAGCTGAGAAAGTGGCTTATATGACCTACTCTGTTTCACGTTTTCGCTGGGGAAAAATTATCGATTGCGAACCTTCTCGTTTCTTAGAAGAAATTGATGGCAGTTTCTTGGATTGGAAAAATCTGAATATTTCTGTTAGAGCTTCAAACAATAGTGGTTTATCTGCTGATTTATTTGGAGATGAACCTACTCCACAACAATATCAACAACGGGAAAAATCGGTTGCAAGACCTAATCCAAGAGCTCGTATAGAACCTGCTCAGCCAAGGTCAAATTTCAAACCAATTAATCAAACAAAAAGTAGCACTTCATCAACAGCAAATACACAAGGTTTACAAGTTGGTCAAGTTGTCGTTCATGATCGTTTTGGGCGCGGAGTTGTAAAAGATTTACAAGGAGAACCGTCGGATATGAAAGCAATTATTCATTTTGATAATGCTGGTGAAAAGAAATTATTATTAAATTTTGCGAAACTAAAAATCATTCGATCATAAAAATAAAACAGAAGAATGTTACAATTATTTGTAACATTCTTCTGTTTTATTTTCAACTATTTAAATACTAAAATATAAACCTAAACTTTAATCATTAGTTAATAAATCCTTTAAAGTATTAAGTATAAATTGTTCAAATCTTTTGTTAAAAAAAAGAAATAATAAATATCATATATTAAGATTTTTTTAGCATTTTAGCACCACAAATAAACACAAGAACAAAAATTTTATACTAAAATGGATGATATCATCAATCTCGTAAGTAGCTACGTCTGGTCATATGCTTTAATTGGACTTTGCGCTTTAACAGGAATTTACTTCTCTATTCGCACCGGATTTCTACAAATCGTTTATATCAAAGACATGGTTCGTTTGCTATTTAGTGGCGAAAAATCAGATAAAGGAATTACTCCTTTTCAAGCCTTTTCTTTAGCTATTTCAGGTCGTGTAGGAACAGGAAATATTGTTGGAGTTGCTACCGCAATTGCTATGGGAGGACCAGGAGCAGTCTTTTGGATGTGGTTTATCGCATTCTTAGGAAGTGCATCTGCATTCATAGAATCTGCTTTAGGACAAGTCTACAAACAAGAGATAGATGGAGAGTATCGTGGAGGACCATCCTATTACATCGAAAAAGGTTTAGGGATTAAATGGTACGCAGTTTTATTTGCAATCATTACAATTATGAGTTGTGGATTATTATTACCAGGCGTTCAGTCGAATAGTATTTCATCTGCTTTGAATAATGCGTTTGATATTCCAGTTTATGACTTTATTGGAATTCCAATCAACATTGTAGGATTTGTCATTATTGGATTATTAGCCTTGATTATTTTTGGAGGTGTAAAACGTTTAGGACAAGCTTCTGAATATATCGTTCCATTTATGGCAGGCGCTTATATTTTGATGGCAATCATTATTATTGGAATGAATGTTCATCAAATACCATCTGTCTTAAGATTAATATTTTCGTCAGCATTCAATCAAGAATCTCTTTATAGTGGAGTTTTTGGATCTGCAATTGCTTGGGGAATAAAACGTGGAATTTATTCTAACGAAGCTGGTCAAGGAACTGCTCCTCACGCGGCGGCGGCTGCAGAAGTGAACCATCCTGCACAACAAGGTTTGGTACAAGCTTTTTCTGTTTATATCGATACATTATTTGTATGTACAGCAACTGCTTTTATGATTTTATTTACAGGAAAATACAATGTGAATCATCCAGAGAAAGCGGGAAGTTTCATTACTCAAAATCTTCCTGACGTAGATTATACAGGTTTTACGCAAGCAGCTGTTTCAAGTCATTTTCCTTCATTTGGGAATAGTTTTGTCGCTATCGCTCTGTTTTTCTTTGCGTTTACAACAATTATGGCATATTATTACTATGCTGAAACAAATATCACATACATTTTCAAGAAAGGAAATAGAAAAGTATATGTTTGGATTTTGAGAGTTTGTTTTTTAGGTGCTACTTATTATGGAACAATTAAAACTGCTGAAACTGCTTGGGCAATTGGTGATATTGGTGTTGGTCTGATGGCTTGGGTAAATGTTATCGCTATTTTATTATTAAGCGGAGTTGGGCTTAAAGTCTGGAAAGATTATAAAGACAAACGTAAAAAAGGAATTAAAAACCCTGATTTCAATCCAATTGAAATTGGAATTAAAAATGCAACTTTCTGGGAAAATAAGAATAATTAAAAAAAGGTGTCTCTTTTGAGACACCTTTTTTTAATTATTCTTATTCACTAAATACCTTTATTAAATATTCTTTATATATTGTTTCGTAATTATTGATTCGTTCTTTTGTCGCATTCTTTTCTAAATCATGAAAGTGAAAGCCATCAACTTTTTTCATTCCTGTGAATTGATTCATTTTATGAAAACCAAATAAAACACCTTCATCTACAGAATGTTTATCAAAAAATTCTCCTTCCATTGTAAAAGCTGTTTCTGGCGCATTCCAAGTTGTGTTTACCATATACTTTTTTTTCTGCATCAATCCTCCTGTTCCATAATTTATTTCTGGGTTTTTATGTGAGCGTCCATCATTTTTATAAATTCCATTATTATGTCCAGCAGTAAAAACTTCATCTATATAATACTTTAATCGGTTTGGAACCTGAAACCACCAAATTGGAAAATGATAAATGATAAAATCTGCCCATTTAAAGTTTTCTACTTCATCAAGAGGATTAAATTCATTGTTAATATTTGTCATTCGAAAATCATAACCTTTTTCTTTCAAAAAAACTATTATCCAATTATTTAATGTATTATTAAATGCACCTCCTGAATGAGCGAATTTTTGTCCTCCATTGATAATGAAAATATTCATATTTATTATTTTTATTATTGATAGTGCAAATTTCTATCATAATATTAAATTATAAAAATAATTTAAATTGTATATTTGTATCATAATAATTATAGAATGAGAAAACAATATCATTTTCGAACAATTAAAAATCAACTCTGTGCTTGGGATGTTGATAAACTAATTTTACTTACACAAAATATTAAACCTAAAAATGTCAATCTAGATAATATTCGTGAATTAGATGAATCATATTGGTATAATAATATAGAAGATATTCCAACTTGTCGTTCTATTTCTGAACATATAAAATTAGTAAATGAGGCTGACCTTTACTATCCTATTATTATTTGTCCTGAAGGAAAATTAATGGACGGGATGCATCGTGTAGTAAAAGCATATCTGACTGGACTAACATCTATTAAAGCCTATCAGTTTGATCATATTCCATTACCAGATTATATAGGAATAAATCCTGATGATTTACCATATGATTAACTAAAAAAATAGAATAATGCATTGGAATTTAGAATGGCTGAGAACTTTTAAAGCAATATATGAAACGGGAACTTTATCTGCAGCAGCACAAGAATTATTTATTTCTCAACCTGGTGTTAGTCTTCATCTTAATTCTTTAGAAGCATACACAGGAACTAAATTATTTGATCGTTTAGCACGGAAGATGGTACCAACAGAGAAAGGAAAAATTTTTTACAATTATATAATTGATCCTTTAAAAAAATTAGAAAATGGTGAACAACATTTCCATAAAAGATCACAAAATGAACGTATAACGATAAGTGTAGGAATGTGTTTTGAAACTTTTCAGTATACTTTAGAAGAACATATTGCAGAACTACCATTTAATTTAATCATAAAATTTGGGGAATATCCTCAAATGCAACATGATTTAGATAATGGATTATTAGATTTAATTATCACACCAAAAAAAGGAACACAACAAAATATTTTGTATGAATCTTTTTCCAAAGAACGAATTGTCCTAATTGCAGGAAATAAAACAGATACTTCTGAAATAGAACAATTAATAGACACTTCTGAAATAAAACAAGTTGCAGATTTATTAAAACAACAATTATGGTATAGTACAGCTGCTGATATGACTCACTTACGTGATTTTTGGACTAACAATTTTGGCGAACACCCTGATTTTAGTCCTAATTATATTGTACCAAATATTAGTTCTATTATTAGATGTTTAAGTGATAATTCAGGGTTTTCGATTGTTCCTGATTTTTTATGTTCAGATGCTTTAATTAACAATAAAATTAAAATTGTTTGGAAAGGGTTAAATCCTGTTGAAAATACGCTTTATTTTGGAACAAGAAAAAAAACAATGTATCAACAAGAAATTAATCAATTAGAAAATTTATTGAAAGAGAAGTGGGAAAATTAATCTTATAAACTAATTTTAAAATTATATAATACTTTATATCCTCAATCTTTGGAAATTTGCCTTATAAAATTACTGTTATGAATTTACAAACACTTAATATTCCTATACTTAATTTAGATTCTGAGCAACAAGTTTCTAAATTAAATCAATTAATTTCAGAAGTTGAAAACTTAGATAGTTTTTTAGTTGATTTAAAAAATAAAACAGTGACACTTACAGCAAAAAAAATACCTAAAGTTGCTGGAAAAGTTTATGAAATTTTAAAACAAAATAATTTTAAAATTGATTCAGTAGAAAAGTCATATCCTGTTCTTAATATGACTTGTGCTTCTTGTGCAAGCAGCTCACAAGCAAATCTAAAACGTCAACCTGGTGTAGTAAATGCAGAAGTTAATTATGGAAATGGAATGGGAAAAATTGAGTACATCCCTACTCTAATTTCTCCAGAAAATTTAAAAAATGCTTTAATAGAAGTTGGCTATGATTTGGTTATTAATGAGTCTAAAAATCAAGATGAAGAAATAGAACAGCTACATGAAGAAAAGTATAAATCTCTTAAAAATAAAGTTATTTGGGCGTTAATCTTTGGCTCTCCTCTATTTATTATCGGAATGTTTTTTATGAATATGCCTTACGGAAATTATATTATGTGGGCACTTTCTACTCCTATTTTATTCATTTTTGGAAAACAATTTTTTATTGGAGCTTGGAAGCAACTTAAAAATAAATCTGCTAATATGGACACCTTGGTTGCTCTGAGTACAGGTGTAGCTTATATTTTTAGTGTTTTCAATACATTGTTTCCTGAGTATTGGCACAGTAAAGGTTTGCATTCACATCCATATTTCGAAGCTGCAGGATTAATAATCGTTTTTATATTGATTGGTAAATTAATGGAAGAACGTGCGAAAGGAAATACCTCAGAAGCGATAAAAAAACTCATAGGATTACAACCTAATACCGTTTTAGTTGTGAAAGAAGGAAACCAGCTTGAGGTAAAAATTGAAGATGTTCAAATTGGAGATTTAATTTTAGCAAAACCTGGAGATAAAATTGCAGTTGACGGAATTATTGTTTCGGGTGAATCTTTTATCGATGAAAGTTCATTAACAGGAGAACCTATCCCAGTCGAGAAAGGGATTGATGCGAATGTTTTTTCTGGTACTTTAAACCAAAACTCACCTATTCAATATAAAGCCTTGAAAGTTGGGAATGATACACTTTTAGCTCAAATTATTCAATCAGTTAAAAATGCACAAGGAAGTAAAGCGCCAGTTCAACAATTAGTAGACAAAATTGCAGGAATTTTTGTTCCTATTGTGATAATTATTGCTATTTTAACATTTATTACGTGGTTAATTTTAGGCCAAGAAAATGCTTTTACAATGGCACTTCTATCAATGATTACTGTACTTGTTATTGCTTGTCCTTGTGCACTTGGATTAGCAACACCTACTGCAATTATGGTTGGAATGGGAAAAGGTGCTGAACAAGGAATTCTAATCAAAAATGCCGAAAGTTTAGAATTAGCAAAGAAAATTGATACAATTATTTTAGATAAAACAGGAACAATTACAGAAGGCAAACCGAAAGTTCAAGAATTAACTTGGTTTGATGATTCTGCTAAAAATGTGCTTTACACAATTGAAAGTAATTCTCAACATCCTTTAGCAAAAGCAATTACAGAACACATTGGTAAACAAGATATTTTACTTGAACTAAAAATTGAAGATGTATCTGGAAAAGGATTAAAAGCTAGTGTTTTAGATAAAATTTATTATGTTGGAAAAACAAGTTGGATAGCTGAATTGAATATTCAAATAGATGAAAAAGTAGAACAAGCAATTCAAGATTTTTCAACCAAAAATTATACAACTTCTTTCTTTGGAGATGATGAAAAAGTTCTAGGATTAATTGGAATTTCGGATGAAATAAAAGCAACTTCTGTTGAAGCTATTAAAGCTTTTCATGAAAAAGGAATTGAAGTTTGGATGGTAACTGGTGACAACGAATTCTCAGCAAATGCGATTGCAAAACAAGTCGGAATTGATCAAGTTGTCGCAAATGCCTTACCAAATGATAAAATGAATATCATAAAAGATTTACAACAAAAAGGTAAAGTTGTCGCGATGGTTGGTGATGGAATTAATGACAGTGCGGCATTGGCTCAAGCTGATGTTTCGATTGCAATGGGAAATGGTTCTGATATTGCGATTGATGTGGCAGAAGTTACGTTGATAGGTGGAGATTTAACTAAAATCGATCATGCAATTAATTTATCGACACAAACAGTCAAAACAATTCATCAAAATTTATTTTGGGCATTTATTTATAATGTAATTGGAATTCCAATCGCTGCTGGAATGCTTTATCCAATTAACGGATTTTTATTAGATCCTATGGTCGCTGGTGCTGCAATGGCTTTGAGTAGCGTAAGTGTTGTAACAAATAGTTTATTGTTAAAGTATAAAAAGATTTAGAAATTTCTAAAATATCCACAAAAAAATCGACTAAATATTTAGCCGATTTTTTTTGCCTCATAACAAACGATCATCCCAATTATAATCTTCTAATTCTTTGATTTTAACCTTCGAAGAAAAATCAGAATGTTTGGTATTTATTAAATAATTATATTCTTTCGGAATGATTGATGATGGAACTTTCATTACCAAATATTTAAAATCTTGATACCAAGTAGAACCAATTTCTTGTAACTCGGGATAAGCCTCTACAGATTGCCAATTTTTAGGTAATTTAGATTTTTTAATTTCATAAATTTCATCTTCTTCACAATTAATTTCTATCACTAATAATTTGTATGAATTATCAATGTTAATAGAACTTCGATGTACCACCAATTCTAAAGTTGAGAGCGCACGAGAACTTCCTGTATAAATAATAAATTCATCATTTTTATTCCATCTGTTGGCAACTCCAGAAGCTTGTAATGATTTTGTGTATTTAGCCTTACGTATATTGTAAACAAACATTTCTATACGTTTTCTCCGTATTCAATCGCAGTTAAACGATTATCGATGAATTTCAAACCTGAAACTGTATCAAGAAAATCTGCTGGTGATTTTTTATCTAGAAAAACATTAGGTGTTGTTAGCCATTTTTCAAAATCATCTTTTGTATTAAAAACCTCCAATCCGTGCTTGTATAAAGAAATTAATAAAACAATATGCTCTTTTGTATTGTCTTTTAAAGAAACATCTTTCGTTTTGTAATTCCTATACGTACGTGTTGTAATATTTAACCAACTTGAGATTATTTCGTCTTTTAATGTTGATAGTTCATCAAGATATTGAATATATTTTTGATCAATATTATAACGATTTACATAAAAATAAACATTCGTAAAATCTCTTACTTCAGGAATTCCTTCAATAATTTGTTTGTATTCTTTTTGTTTTATAGTTGCCATAATCTAAAACTTTTACTAAAGTTATAATTTTTCCTATATAAAAAGGAATTTTTTCCTTAATATTTTATTTTTAAAATTTTAGCACAAAAAAAGAGGTTATAAAAATAACCTCTTTTAATATAATAATTCTTGATTTTTTATTTCAAAGATCCAACCATATCTTCTGGCTTCACCCACTCGTCAAATTGTTCAGCAGTTACATATCCCAATGCAATCGCAGTTTCTTTTAACGTTGAGTTATTTTTGTGAGCTGTTTGAGCAATTTCTGCAGCTTTGTAGTAACCAATTTTCGTATTAAGCGCTGTAACTAACATTAATGAATTATCTACTAATTCTTTGATACGTGAATAATTTGGCTCGATACCTTGCGCACAGTGCTCATCAAAAGAAACACAAGCATCTCCTAATAAACGTGCAGATTGTAAAAAGTTTGCAGCCATAACTGGTTTGAAAACATTCAATTCATAATGACCTTGAGTTCCTCCAATTGTAATTGTAACATCGTTACCCATAACTTGAGCAGCAACCATTGTTAACGCCTCACATTGAGTAGGATTTACTTTACCTGGCATGATAGAAGATCCTGGCTCGTTTTCTGGAATTATAATTTCTCCGATACCTGAACGAGGTCCAGAAGCTAACATACGAATATCATTCGCTATTTTATTTAAAGAAACAGCTAATTGTTTTAAAGCTCCGTGAGTTTCTACGATTGCATCGTGAGCAGCTAAAGCTTCGAATTTATTTTCTGCAGTTACAAAAGGATGACCTGTAAATTCAGCAATATATTTCGCAACAACTACATCGTATCCTTCTGGCGTGTTAAGACCTGTACCTACAGCTGTTCCACCTAAAGCAACTTCAGATAAATGCTCTAAAGTATTTCGCAATGCTTTCAAACCGTGATTTAACTGTGCAACATATCCAGAAATTTCTTGACCTAATGTTAATGGAGTTGCGTCCATTAAGTGTGTACGACCAATTTTTACGACAGATTTGAACTCTTCAGCTTTTTTAGCTAAAGTATCACGTAATTGCTCAACACCTGGAATTGTTACTTCTACAACAGCTTTGTAAGCTGCAATGTGCATTCCTGTTGGGAAAGTATCATTAGAAGACTGAGATTTATTAACGTCATCATTCGCTTTAAGAACTGGTTCACCTTCACCAATTTTGAATCCAGCTAAAACTTGTGCACGATTAGCAACAACTTCATTTACATTCATATTAGATTGAGTTCCAGAACCTGTTTGCCAAATTACTAAAGGAAATTGATCATCTAATTTTCCTGCTAAAATTTCATCACATACAGCAGCAATAGCATCACGTTTTTCAACTGGTAAAACACCTAATTCTGCATTTGCATAAGCAGCAGCTTTTTTTAAGTAAGCAAAACCTTCTACAATTTCGTGAGGCATAGAAGCCGCAGGACCAATTTTAAAGTTGTTACGAGAACGTTCCGTTTGAGCACCCCAATATTTATCTGCAGGAACTTTTACTTCCCCCATGGTGTCTTTCTCAATTCTGTATTCCATTTTGTATTTTTATTATTTATAATTTGTTTACTAATCTCACAAAATTAAGAAATCGTTTGATTAAAGAAAAGTGATTAATGTTAGTATTTCTATAAATTTTATTTACTAAGTTTGTATCACATAAAAATAAAATCATGATTCAATTTTTAGGTTTCTTATTATTCTTAGTAATCGCTTTATGCGGATTTTGGGGTATCATCTTTTTTGCTACGATGGCTATCTCTTGGATTCCATTTTGGATTGCGAATTTAAGAAAAGAAAAAGCAGGAATTGTAACAGCTGAAGATCCTCGCCCGATTTTACCAAATCAAGAAGGAATCACAGTATTATTCAAAAAATAATAAGCTGTTATTAAAAAATAAAAGAGACTTGACGAAGTCTCTTTTTTTATTCACTCAACTTTTGAGTCTTCTTCTGAGTTTCCTTCCAAATAATTTTTCAAACTAATTCGGATAATTTCTGTCCAACCAGCTTCAAAACTTTCGCGCGAGAAATTTTTATCATCAGGCGGAAAAGTTTCAATTCCTTCATGAATCACCGTTAATTTTGTTTGCGGAACAATTTCATCTGTTAATTCATCCAAAATAAATGTAACAATAGAATTTCCTTCGTAGACAGGATATTTCCACGTATAAGCTAATAATTTAGTCGGCTCTACTTCTACTATTTTACAATGATGTAAATACGATCCGCCATAAAATTCAAACTCAAATCCAACTTCTGGAACAAACTTCTCAATATCAAAATACCATTTATCAAAAGCAGCTTTTGTTGTTAAGGCATTCCACACTTTCTCAATTGAAACATCAAAAATTTCTACTATTTCTACAGGTTTTGCACTCATACTCTATTTTTTTATGATTTTGTTTAATTTACTAATTTTTTAATTATTATTTAAATTTAGCCCAAAATTTAATTGTTACATTTGCTATTGTAAAATTTTTAAAATGAAATTCAATAAGACTTTTTTAAGTGTTTTAGGATTATTTGCCGGTCTTTCGCTATATGCGCAACAAGAGGTTAGCCGTCCAAAACTAGTAGTTGGTATCGTTGTCGATCAAATGCGATGGGATTATTTATATCGTTACCAAGATAGATATTCTACAGGAGGTTTCAATCGTATGTTAAACGAAGGTTTCAGTAACGAAAACACCTATATTCCTTATATACCTACTTATACAGCTATTGGTCATAGTACTATTTATACGGGTTCTGTACCTGCTATTCATGGAATTGCTGGGAACGATTTTATCATTCAAGCAACAGGACAGGAAATGTATTGTACACAGGATGACGCTGTAAATGGAGTTGGAACAACTTCTAAGACTGGTAAAATGTCACCAAAAAATTTATTAACCTCTACTGTGACAGATCAATTAAAATTAGCGACAAATTTCCGTTCTAAAGTATTTGGAATTTCTTTAAAAGATCGTGGAGGAATATTACCTGCAGGTCATTTTGCGGATGCAGCTTTTTGGTTTGAAGGTGAATCAGGGAATTGGGTTTCGAGTTCATTTTATATGAAAGAATTACCAAAATGGTTACAAAAATTTAATGATAAAAAAATTGCTGAAAAATATTTAGATAAATGGAATACACTTTATCCAATTGATACCTATGTACAGAGTGAAAAAGATGGAAATCCATACCGCGAAAATTATAAAGGATTGGATAAAATGCAATTTCCTTATGATTTGAAAGCGTTGAAAAAAGACAATGGTTTAGGTTTGATTCGCTCTACTCCTTTCGGAAATTCGTTGACAAAAGATATCGCAATTGAAATTATTGATAACGAAAAATTAGGTCAAAACGAAAAAGGAATTACAGATTTCTTAGCGGTTAGTTTCTCTTCTACTGATTATGTTGGACATCAATTTTCACCAAATACAATCGAAACTGAAGACACCTATTTGCGTTTAGATAAAGACTTAGAACAATTATTTAATCATTTAGATCAAAAAGTTGGAAAAGGACAATATTTAGTTTTCTTAACTGCAGACCATGGAGGAGCTCATAATCCAAAGTATTTTCAAGATAAAAAAGGTAATGCAGGATACTTTCCAACTGGAGAAGTAAAAAAAGCATTGAACGCTAAATTACAAGAGAAATTCAAATCTACTGATATTGTACGCTCATTGACAAATTATCAGGTTCATTTGAATTACCAAACGATCGAACAAAATGAATTAGACGAAGAAGATATCAAAGAAGAAATCGTAAAATTTATGCAAAAAGTTGATGGCGTTTCTTTCGTAGCTGATATGGATAAAATTGGAGAAGCTTCTATTCCTGCAATTATCAAAGAACGAATGGTTAATGGTTTCAATCGTAAACGTAGCGGTGCTATTACTTATATTTTAGAACCACAATGGTACGGCGGAAAACAAAATGCTGGAGGAACAACGCACGGAACTTGGGGTTCTTACGATGCGCATATTCCTTTCGTTTTAATGGGATGGGGAATAAAACATGGTAAAAATAATAATCATGTTTATATGACAGATATCGCTCCTACCTTAGCTGCTTTATTACATATTGAAGAACCAAATGGAAACATTGGTAAACCCATTTCTGAAGTAATAAATTAAAAAAAAATATTTCTAAAAACGTAATCAGATTTGGTTACGTTTTTTTTTATGTTAACTAATTTTAATGAAGTAAAAAAGAAGTTATTAAAGAACTTATTTTAATTTTTAGTTGATTTGTATTGGAAAAATATGCTTAAAGTTAACTGAAATCATAACATTTCTAAAACTTATTGTATACGATATAGCACAATATTAGTAAAAGAGTATAATTATTTCCAATTAAATTTATAATTTTAGGCTATCTAAATATAAAATAATGAAAAAGAATTTTTTGAGTAAACTAACTTTGACATTATTCTCTACCAACCTACTTTTTTTATTAGCTCCAAAACTTGATGCATGCACAAGAGTTGTATACAAAGGACCTGAAAATACTATAATCACAGCTCGCTCTATGGATTGGAAAGATGAAATTGATGCAAACATCTGGATTTTCCCAAGAGGTCTTGATCGTTCTGGAAATGTTGGAAATTCTTCAGAAAAATGGACTTCTAAATATGGAAGTGTAATTACAAGTGCCTGGGATATTGCTACTACAGATGGTATAAACGAAAAAGGACTTGTTGCCAATGTTTTGTGGTTAGTAGAAAGTCAATATCCTAAGTTTGATCCTCAGGGAGTAAAACCAGGTATTACAATCGCAGCTTGGGCACAATATGTTTTAGATAATTATGCTACAGTGAAAGAAGCTGTCGAAGATTTAAGTAAAGAAAAATTTGTAATTGTTTCTGACTACATCCCGGGAACTCAAAAATTCACAACTCTACATCTTTCAATTTCTGATGCAAATGGAGATAATGCAATTTTCGAATATGTAAATGGTAAATTAAAAATACATCATGATTCTTCTTATACAGTAATGACTAATTCACCTATATTTGATCAACAATTAGCTATAAATCAATATTGGAAAGGTATTCCTGGAACCATTATGTTACCTGGCACTAACAGAGCTGCTGACCGATATGTAAGAGCTTCATATTATATTAATGCAATACCTCAGACAACAGATACTCGTATTTCTGTCGCAAGTGTTTTTAGTGTAATTAGAAATGTATCAGTTCCTTTAGGAATTTCGTCAGAAACAGAACCTAATATTTCATCTACAAGATGGAGATCAGTTTCTGATCACAAAAATCTTGTTTATTATTTTGAAACAACTAAAACTCCAAATACATTTTGGGTTGATTTGAAGAAAATTGATTTTAGTAAAAATGCAAAAACTAAACGATTAAGCGTGAGTAAAAATGAAACATATGCTGGTGAAACTTCACAGCTTTTTAGTATTACGAAACCATTTATATTTGTTGGAATTTAGATTAAATCATTTATTGCTTTTTTATTCAAAGTTCCTAACAATCAAATTTTAATATGACTGCCAATAAAAAACATTTTCTAACTATCTTATTATTGGTAGGTTCTATTGTAAAAGCACAACAATCGAATGATACAATTGATATTTCGATAAGACCTTACACTAGTTTGAGAGGTCATCTTGCTGTGCATGATAAAGTAATGGAGCTACAAGAAAACGCATCTCGTGCAGGACTTGAAATTAATCTAAAAAAAGGACGTATAGCGTTTGTAGCTGGTGTTGAACTTCAAATAAATATGTTCAAAGGAAATTCTTCGTTTAACGTTGATGGAAATTTAGATAGTGATCTTTTGACAATTGTTTCAGAACAAAAACAACAAGTTTTTGGAAATCGCTTAGGGTATTTAGGAATCGATTTGTCTAAATATGGTAAAATAACATTTGGTAAACAATGGAGTGTTTACCGAGATGTTACAGCTTATACAGATCGTTTTAATGTATTTGGAGGACGCGCTTCTGCAACTTTTACAGGAGGAACAGATGGGGGATTATTAGGAACAGGACGAGCAGATCAATCAATAATTTATAGAAATAAAATTAAGGCTTTTCAATTTGGTGCTCAAATCCAATCAAAAGGAGGAAATGATGATAAAATTATTGATGGTTTTGGTTTTTCAGCTCAACTAGAATTAAATCAAAATATTAGTATTGGAGCTGCATTTAACCGTGCTTTTATAGCGCAAAACTTAATTGATGATAATCATATCTTAGGTTTATCAGGACATCCAACTTTTTATTCAATTGGTTCAAAATATACGAGCAAACAATTTGATTTTAGTTTACTTGGAATTTTACAACAAAATGGAGATTTCACACCTATTTCATATCAATCTGAAAATATGATTAATCCTTCTTATGTTTTTGATGCAAAAGGTTTTGAGATAGTGTTGAAATATAAACTAAATAAATTTTCCGTTTTAGGAGGTTATAATTTATATGTTCCTGAAGCAAAGAAATCTGTTGAAAATATAATCATTGATAAAAATTTCAGACGAAGTGATTTGATTACCGGATTAGAATATTATCCGATGAAATATGTACAATTGTATACAGAACAGCGCATCTCCTTTGGAAAAAATTATGCTGGTAGAAAAGAACAAAATGTTTTTACATTGGGAATGAAACTAGATTTATCTAAGCAATTTAATACGAAACTAAAGCTATAATAAACCATAACTAATTTAACTTTTCTCTCTATTATTTGAAATAATTAATAAAACGAAACTTAAAAAATTATGTTTAACTTTTTTCAAAAAAGCACATTTTTAATTCTATTAGCATCAAGTACTCAAACTTTTGCGCAAGACACAATTCAACCAGATAATTCTTGGCGTTTTAAGGTGGAGCCAAATATGATGTTGCCACATATGAAAGGAAAAGCGAGTGTTTCTCTACTTCCGAATGTACATGTAAGTCAATCTCCATCAGATTTTTTTGAGCATTTGAAATTTGCTGGAATGTTAACTTTTGAAGCCGAAAACAAAGATTGGGTAATTACTTCTGATATTATTTACGCTTCTTTAGCTGCAAATGTAAAAAAAGATCCTTTGGTTTTGGATGGTAAATTAACAGCAAAACAATTCTCTTTTGAAGCAGGTTTATTGAGAAAAATTACACCTTGGTTAGAAGCTGGTATTAGTTTAAATCTTGTAAATATTAAATCTGGATTTGATGTAAATCTAATAAATCCAGTTTCTTTAAAACCAATGCATTTAGATCGTAGTATTTCTAAAACTTGGGTAGATCCAATGTTGGTTGCAAGAACAAGAAATTTACCAAACAAAAAATTTTTGTATAATGTTTCTGGAGAAATTGGAGGATTTGGAATCGGGTCAAAATTAGCATGGCAATTAGAAGGATTAGCTGGTTATCAATTCTCTAATTTATTCTACGCAATGGCGGGCTATCAAATCATAAGTATGGATTATGAAAAAGGAAGTAACAATTCCAACTTTGTTTATGATATGGATATGTTCGGACCAATGATAAAAGTTGGCTTTAACTTAAAATAATAACCTTAAAATAAATATATTATGAAAAAATTATTTGTATTATGTGCTTTTACGAGCATCTTATTCACAGCTTGCGAAAAAAAGACTGAAAGTACTCCTGCTACTGAAAATAAGTCATCACAGAAAATCGATGACTCTACTTCTCAATCTGCTTTAGATTGGAACGGAACTTATGAAGGAGTTATTCCTTGCGCTGATTGTGAAGGCATTAAAACAGAATTAACCTTAAATCAAGATAATACATATACCTTAACAGAGGAATATATCGATAAAAATCTAAAGGTTGAAAATCAAGGTAATATTACTTGGGCTGATGATGGTAATTCAATTTCTTTAAAAATGAAAGACGATGAATATAGACGTTATAAAGTTGGAGAAAATATTTTATTTCAATTAGATTTAGAAGGAAATGAAATTACTGGAGCTTTAGCACAAAATTATCAATTAAAGAAAAAATAAATCAGATAAATGTAGAAAACGTAACCAAATATGGTTGCGTTTTTTTACTTTTATAAAAAATAAACCAGAAATGACTTTCAATTCACCAATCATATCAGCACAAGAATTACAAGATAATTTGCATCTTAATAATTTAATTATTTTAGATTGTACGATTGATAAAGTTGGACAATCAATAAAAGATCAAGAATTAGAATTAATTCCGAATTCTATTTTCTTTGATTTGGAAGGAAAATTTTCTGATCATTCTTCGCAATTCCCTCATACACTTGTTGATAAAGAAACTTTCACAAAAGGAGCTCAAAATTTAGGTATTAATCAAGATTCTATCATCGTTTGCTATGATCGTTGGGGCGTTTATTCAAGTCCGAGAGTTTGGTGGATGTTCAAAGCAATGGGACACAATGAAATATATGTTTTAGATGGCGGATTACCTCTTTGGCAAGAGAATAATTTTGACACAACTTCTGGTTATTTTCAATCCACTATAAAAGGTAGCTTTATTACTGATTTTCAATCAAATTTGTTAGCCGACACACAAGTTATGTTAAATGCAATAAACGATGATTCGAAAATGATTATAGATGCACGATCAGAAGGGCGTTTCAAGGGCACTTCTCCTGAGCCAAGACAAGGTTTACGAAGCGGACATATTCCAACTTCTAAGAATTTATTTTTTGAAAATGTTTTAGCTGACACAACATACAAATCAAAAGAAGAATTGAAAGCAATTTTCGAAAAATTGACAGATTCATCCAAAGAAAACATTTTTTCGTGCGGTTCTGGAATTACAGCTTCTATCCTAGCCTTAGCTTCAACAATTGCAGGTTTTGATGAGGTAAAAGTTTACGATGGTTCTTGGTCAGAATGGGGCGCTGACGAAAATTTACCGATTGAGGAAAATTAATAGAAAACTTTATATAAAAAAGTCTGTAAGATATTTTTTCTTATCGCCATTTATCCATTTCAAAGCGAACAGAGAAAATATTAGAGTATAATCCCAAACCACTATTTCCAAAGTTTGTTAAAGCATAATCTATAGAAATACCTTTGTATTTAAAACCAACTCCCACATTTGGTTGAATTTGAGTTTTTTGTTTTCCATCAAATTGTTCAATTTTTTGTAAATTATTTAATCCTCCACGGACAAAAACCATATCATCATATCCCAATTCCATTCCAACTTGAGGTGAAATAGAGAACCCTTTTCCAGAAATTGCAGCATTAGTTTGTTGAAACTCTAGATTCATATCAACTTCTCCTAATAAAGACCAACGATCATTAAAATCAAATTTCTTTCCAATTCCGAATTGTAACTTTGGCATTGTCAACTCTATATTTTCTCCTGGTAAATCATTCAAAATAATAGGTTCACCTTCATTATTTGGTTCATCAACCGAAATTTCTTTGACCTTCTCTTTGTTAATACTCCACGCATTAAATGTTGTTGTAATATCTCTAGCCATTACACCAAAATACATTTTGTTATCTGTTCTATATTGTAATCCTAGGTCTATTCCAAAACCAAATCCTTGTGCAAATTTTCCTATATGACGATAAACTAATTTTGCATTTGCTCCAAATTGAATATTTTTATTATTGAATACATTCCCAGCATAAGACATTGTTAAAGCATAATCTGCTGTCGAAAATTTAGAAATTTTATCGTAATTAATATTACCTTGATTATCAATCAACTCTGTTGTATTGAGAATATCATCTACACCAAAACGCATTAATGAAAAAGCAATTGTAGAATTACTCTCTCTCAACGGTATAGCAACTGCTGCATAGTCAAATTTTGCAATTGACTGAAAATATTCAGCATGCATCGCTGAAGCTTCCCAATCGTAAGTAATTTCTGTTAATCCAGCAGGATTCCAATAACTTGCATTTGCATTTCCAATATTTGCAACAACTGCATTTCCCATTGCAAACGAACGAGCATCTGCACCAATATTCAAAAACTCGTTAGAGTATTTACGTCCAGTTTGAGAAAAAGCTAATTGACTTGCACAGACAGATAATAAAAGTAATGTTTTTTTCAAAATTGATTAATTACGATATAAAAACTCAAAATTAGTGGTTTTATTGTGTCTAAAAAGGATTCAGATTAATTTTTGTTTGTACTTTTGTGATGAAAAATTCATTTATGAAATTATTTACAATTCCAAATTTTCTAACACTACTTAATCTTTCATGTGGTGTATTATCAGCCATTTTCATGATTTCGAGCAATGCTCAAATCACAACTACCACAGTTACAATTGTGATGGTTTTGATGTTGATTTCATTAGTTGCTGATTTTTTGGACGGAATGGTTGCACGACTAATGAATATTGGTAGCCCGATTGGAAAAGAATTGGATTCTTTGGCAGATTGTATTTCGTTTGGTGTTGTACCAGGATTGATGTTATTTTCGATGTTTAATCATTTTTCAACTGATTTTATTTATGAAAATGAGAATTTAAAAATTGCTGCAATTTCATTATTTGCCTTTTTAGTTCCTGCTTTTTCAGCCTTACGTTTGGCAAAATTTAATTTAGATGAAGATCAAGCAACGTATTTCAAAGGTTTGGCAACGCCATCAAATACCTTATTTATTTTCTCATTATTTTCAATCTATTACAATAATGGACAAATTGTAAATCCATCTGTTGATCCGTATTTATTAATTGCCGTTTCTATTGTATTTAGTGTTTTATTAATTGTAGATTTACCATTATTTGCCTTAAAATTTAAAGGATTGAGTTGGGCAGAAAATTATTATAAATACATTTTCTTAATCATTACATTAGGTTTAGTGGCTTGGTTGCAAGTTGCAGCAATTCCACTAATCATCTTATTGTACATCATCATCTCAATCATTTTCAGAAAAGAAATTACAAAATGAAATTAACTAAAAATATCTGTTTCTTTGATTTAGAAACAACAGGAACTAATGTTTCAAAAGATCGAATCGTTGAAATCTCTATTGTGAAAGCATTTACAGATGGATCGAAAGAAGTAAAAACTTGGAAAGTTAATCCAGGAATTCCAATTCCACCAGAAACAACTTTAATTCACGGAATTTCTGACGAAGATGTTGCTGATGCGCCATCTTTCAAAGAACTTGCACCTGCGATTATGGAAATGATTAAAGATTCTGATTTAGCTGGATACAATTCAAATCGCTTTGATATTCCGCTTCTAGCAGAAGAATTGTTGCGTAATGGTTTTGATTTCGATTTGTCAAAACATCGTCCAATTGATGTTCAAGTGATTTATCATAAAATGGAACCTCGCAATTTGAGCGCAGCTTATAAGTATTATTGTGATAAAGATCTGATTGATGCTCATTCTGCTGAAGCTGATACAATTGCAACTTACGAAGTCTTAATGGCACAAATCGAGAAATATGATGAACTTGAAAATGATAATAAATTTTTAAGTGAATTTTCTTCTCAACGCAAAACGGCTGATTTAGCTGGATTTATTCAGTATAATGATAAAGACCAAGAAATTATTTCATTTGGAAAATACAAAGGACAAGTTGTGACGGATATTTTTGCAAAAGATCCAGGTTATTATGCGTGGATTCAGAATGCAGATTTTCCTTTATATACAAAGAAAGTTTTTACTCGCATCAAATTACAAAACGGTTTTTAAGCGATGAAAATAATTTGTGTCGGACGAAATTACGTCGAACATGCAAAAGAATTAAATAATCTAATTCCAGAATCGCCTATGTTTTTTATGAAACCAGATTCGGCTATTTTGAGAAAGGGTTTTCCTTTTGTAATTCCAAGTTTTACGAAAGAAGTTCATTTCGAAACTGAGATTGTAATTAAAATTGATCGAGTTGGTAAGATGATTCAACCTCAATTTGCAGATCGTTATTTTTCAGAAATCGGTTTAGGAATTGATTTCACCGCGAGAGATGTACAACAAGAATTGAAAGAAAAACGTTTTCCTTGGGAAATTGCAAAAGCTTTTGATGGTTCTGCATTTGCTTCGGATTTCTATCCAAAAGAAAATTTTGATTTAGAGAATTTAGCATTCAAATTAGATCGAAATGGAGAAAATGTGCAAACAGGAAATTCAAAAGATATGATTTTTCATATCAACACGTTAATTGCTGAATGTTCTAAATATTTTACCTTGAAAAAAGGTGACTTAATTTTTACAGGAACGCCAGCAGGAGTTTCAAAAATCAATTCAAAAGACACTTTAGAAGGTTATTTGAATGATGAAAAAGTATTCGAAATAAAAGTATTATAAAAAAAGCGTTACAATTTGTAACGCTTTTTTTATTTTAAATTCTTAATAAAATTTGCGTTTATAGAATTAAAATCATCCACAATTTTATTAGCCTTTTCAATATTTTGTTGTTTAGAGTTTAAACTTTTATAACCCAAACAATATAAATTGGCACAAAAAGCCGCTTCAACTCCATTTTTACTATCTTCTATTACAATACATTCTGAATGTTCTGATTTGGCTAAATCTGCCGCATGAAGGAAAATTGCAGGATCAGGTTTCGATTTAGGAAAGTTTTCCCCAGAAATTTTATGCGAAAAATATTGATTCAAATTAAAACGATTAAAAACACGATCAATCGTACTTTTAGAAGCTGAAGATGCTAAAATCATTTCTATTTCATTTTCATATAAATCTTTAATCAAGTCTTCAACTCCATCTATCAAATACAAATCTGGTTTTGTATCAAAAGCTTCGTTAAATATTGCACGTTTTCCTAAGACTAAATCATTTACATCATCTTTCAAATCAAATTTATTCTTCAAAATTTGATAAACATTTTTAGTTGATTGTCCTGTAAACGTTGCAAATAATTCATCTGTAACGGGAATATTTAATTCTTTATAATGTTCGAAATAAGCGTATTTGTGCACTGGTTCTGTATCCACAATTACGCCGTCCATGTCAAAGATAACGGTCTTAATCATTGTTTTATTTGTTTGTACAAAAATAACTGATTTAAAAATAATCAATAAAAAAGTAAACACTTTAGAATTGTTTTAAACTAACCATGTAACTCACTGATTAATTGCATTAAACATATTTGAAAATAATTTTCGAAGTGTTAAAATTTAACACTAAAGTAACATTTGCACGCTTTTTGTAAAATTCATAAATAACAAAATTAGAATTGAAAAAATTATAAAATGAAAAAAGTATTATTAGTTGCTGTAATGGCATTAGGAATTTCTCAGGTGAATGCTCAAAACTATAAAAATGCTTTAGGTGTTGTTGTAGATTTAGGAGATGGAGAGACACTTGTAGGTCCACAATTTAAACATTCTTTTGATGGTAAAAATGCTGGTAATATACAAGTAATGTTTGGAGATCATATTACAGTTTTAGGTGCAGATTATACATATAATCAACCTTTTTCTGGTACAAATGGATTAGGATGGTATGTAGGTGTTGGTCCTCAATTATCTTTTGTTGATGGAGGAAAATTTGAAGATAAAACATATTTTGCTATTCGTCCACAAGCAGGTTTAGAATATAAAATTCCATCTGCACCTTTGGCTTTACATTTTGATTGGAAACCTTGGTGGAATTTGACAAATGATTCTAACTTCGAAGCTGGTCGTTTTTCATTAGGATTTAAATATACTTTTAACTAATAAAAATTGAATATAAGATAAGCCGCTCAATTGAGCGGCTTATCTTATATAAGTAAAATCATAAAATCTTATTTAAAATTAATTTTATTCCTATCAATTAATCATTATTTTTGAATGATATTGTATTTTGAATTTTATCTAAGACTAATTATAGATTTATAATCAGATTTGATTTTTCAAGATATAATTCCGAATTTTAACTTATTATTAGATTTAATAACATTTATAGAAAATGAAACAATTAATTGGGACGGGAGTTGCTTTGGTTACACCTTTTCAACAAGATGGTACAGTAGATTATATTGCTTTAGAAAAATTAGTAAACTATAGTATCGATGGTGGTGTTGAATATTTAGTTATTTTAGGAACTACTGCAGAAGCAGCTACACTTACAAAAGATGAAAAGAAACAAGTAATTGAAACAATAAAGAAGGCTAATGCTAATCGTGTTCCTATGGTTTTAGGTATTGGAGGAAACAATACAGCAGAAGTTATTAAAGAATATGAGGAAACAGATTTGAATGATTATATCGCTATTCTTACTGTTTCTCCTTATTATAATAAGCCAAATCAAGAAGGAATTTACCAACACTATAAAGCGATTGCAGAAAGTACTGAAGCGAATATTATTTTGTACAATGTTCCTGGTAGAACAGGTTCTAATATCGCTCCAGAAACAACAATTCGTTTAGCAAATGATTTTAAAAATATAGTTGCTATTAAAGAAGCATCACCAAATTTTTTACAATCAACAGATATTATTAGAATGAATACTCGCAAAGATTTTAATATTATTTCTGGTGATGATGAATTTGCTTTACCAATGACTCTAGCAGGAGGTTCTGGTGTAATTTCTGTAATTGGACAAGGTATTCCTACCGTCTTTACAGATATGATTCGTAAAGCAATAAATAAAGAAATAGACTCTGCTTATTCTGCTCATTATAAAATCGTAGAAATTACACGTGCTATTTTCGAGGAAGGAAATCCTTGTGGAATAAAAGCTGTTTTAGATAACAAAGGAATTTGTAAACCATTTACAAGATTACCATTAATTGCTGCATCAGCTAATTTAACAACTAAAATCAACCAATTATTATCAAACATCTAAAAAATAAAAATTATGATAAAAGATATTGTATTAAATGCTTTAAATAAACAAATAAAATTAGAAGGAGACTCATCTCAATTATATTTAGCTATGGCTTCTTGGGCTGAAGTAAAAGGATTAGAAGGTACTGCAAACTTCTTGTATACTCATGCTGATGAAGAACGTATGCATATGTTAAAACTAATTAAATTCATTAACGAAAGAGGTGGAAAAGCATTTGTTCCTCAAATCGAAGAACCTAAACAAGATTTTTCTACATTAAAAGATATTTTTACAGCGATTTTAAAACATGAAATGTTCGTATCTGAATCAATTAATGAGATTGTAGGTTTAACATTAGAAGAGAGAGATTATTCTACACACAATTTTTTACAATGGTATGTATCTGAGCAAATTGAAGAAGAAAAGTTAGCTCGAAACATCTTAGATAAATTGGAAATGATTGGTTCTGACAAAGGAGGATTATATCTATTTGATCGCGACATTGTTACATTAAGTGTTGACGCAACAGCGGAATAAATCAAAACTTTGATATTTTATTAAGAGGATAAGAATAATTTTTTTTATACTTTAGTCCTCAAATTTTATTAAATTTGCAGAATGTTTAAAAAACTAAGCTTACTAGTTTTAATTGGAGCTTCATTAGTGTCTTGTAATAAGACCTATAACAAAGCGATGAAAAGTACAGATAAAGATGAGATCTTTATATTGGCGACACAGTTATATCAAAATGGTAAATATGACTTAGCAAATGAGTTGTATGAAAAAATATCAACATCTTTTGTTGGAACAGAAAAAGCAGCTGATATTGCTTATAATATGGCTCAAGGTAATTTTAATGAAAAAAGTTATCGTCTAGCTGGTCATCAATTTAAAAGTTTTGCAGGAGCATATCCAATGGATAGTCGTGCTGAAGAATCATTATTTAAATCTGCTTTTTCATATTACAAAGATTCACCAAAATATGACTTGGATCAAACAAGTACATACACAGCTATTAATGAATTACAAGGATTTATTAATTCTTATCCTGAATCTTCGCATGTTTCAGATGCAAATAATTACATTACAGAGCTTAGACAGAAATTAGAAATGAAGTCTTTTGAAATTTCAAAAGTTTATTATAAAACAATGAAATATAAGGCTGCAGGAGTGTCTTTCGACAATATGATTGATGAATATCCAGATTCTAAATTTAGAGAAGAAGCTATGATGTACTCTTTACGTTCCAAAGCTGAATTAGCTTTGAATTTTTCGCGTTTAGAGAATAAAGACTTACGTCTTCAGGACGCTAGAACTCAGTATCTATTATTAAAAAGATATTATCCAGAAACAAAATTTAAAAGCGAAGCTGATAAATTAATGGAAAAAATTGATAAAGATATAGCTGAAACTAAAAAAACATTGGTAAATTTAGAAGAAGCACGTATAAAAGTTGAAGCAGAAAATGCTAAAACATTAAAAAAAGAAAATAAATAGTAAAATAAATATAATTCTTTCATTATGAATTTCAAGGATATCGGTGCAGCACCAACAACACAAACTTATGATCGTAATAAAATTGATGAAAAAACAGGAAACTTATACGAGTCAATTGTAATTATGGGAAAAAGAGCAGAACAAATCAACCAAGAAATGAAAACTGAATTAATTCAGAAATTGGATGAATTTGCTGCACATACAGATTCTTTAGAAGAAGTTTTTGAAAACAGAGAACAAATCGAAGTTTCAAAATTCTACGAAAGATTACCAAAACCGACTTCTATAGCGGTTAAGGAATGGTTAGACAATGACGTATATTATAGAAATCCAAATGAGGATAAATAATGTCTGTTTTACATAGTAAAAAAATTCTTTTGGCAGTATCTGCTGGAATAGCGGCCTATAAAGCCGCTTTTCTTGTTAGAGGGCTTATTAAAAAAGAAGCTGAAGTAAAAGTTATTATGACTCCTGAAGCTCAAAACTTTGTAACTCCTCTTACACTTTCTACTCTTTCCAAAAATCCAGTTGAATGGGAATTTTTCGGAGACAAAGGAGATTGGAATAATCATGTGGAATATGCTCTTTGGGCAGATTATATGATCATAGCTCCTTGTACAGCAAATACTCTTTCTCATATGGCTGACGGAACTTGTGATAATTTAGTTTTAGCAACTTATCTTTCAGCAAAATGTCCAGTTTTTTTTGCTCCAGCAATGGATTTAGATATGTACAAACATCCTTCTACTCTAGAAAATATATCTAAATTAGAATCATTTGGAAATATTTGTATTCCCGCTGAAGCAGGTGAATTAGCAAGTGGCTTAGTTGGAGAAGGTAGAATGGCTGAACCAGAAAACATTATTGCATTTTTAGAAAAGACAATTGAAGCTACACTCCCTCTATTTGGAAAAAAAGTAGTTGTTTCTGCTGGTCCTACATACGAAAACTTAGATCCTGTTCGTTTTATAGGTAATTATTCTTCAGGAAAAATGGGATTTGAGATTGCGAAAGCGGCTGCAAATCTAGGTGCAAAAGTCATTTTGGTTAGTGGTCCAAGTCATGAATCTGTTACTGGTTTTCCTATTGAACGAATTAATGTTGTCTCTGCTCGTGATATGTACGAAGCAATGCATACTAATTTTTCTGATGCAGATGTTGTAGTAATGTCAGCTGCAGTCGCAGATTATCGTCCGAAAGAGATAGCAGAACAAAAAATCAAGAAAGAAAACGATAATAATTTAATCATCGAATTAGTTAAGAATCCCGATATTCTAAAATCATTAGGAGAAATCAAAACACATCAATTGTTAATTGGTTTTGCATTAGAAACAAATAATGAAGAAGAATATGCGAAGAAAAAATTAGCTAAAAAGAATCTTGATTTTATTGTTCTTAATTCAATGCAAGACAAAGAAGCAGGTTTTCAGAAGAATACAAATAAAATTACAATTATCGACAAAGATTTATCGATGCAACAATTTGAAGCGAAATCAAAAACAGATGTTGCAGAAGATATCTTAAATGTTATTTTAAATAAATTATAACAATATAATGAAGAAGTTAGCCTCAATTTTCTTTTCAACATGTTTAGCTATTTCTGCTTTTTCTCAGAATCTTATAGCTGATGTAAAAGTTGATTATTCAATGGTTCAAGGTTCGAATACTCAAATATTTCAGACTTTAGAAAAATCTTTGACAACATTTATCAATTCTACGAAATGGACAAATGATCGATTAAAAACGTATGAAAGAATTGAAGCTAGTTTCGTTATTACTGTGAAAGAACGAGAAGGAAACAGATTAAAAGGTTCTATTTTAGTTCAGTCTCGTCGACCAGTATTCAATTCTACTTACTATACTCCTATTTTAAATTTATCAGACGACAACTTTACATTTCAGTACCAAGAATTTGAAGAATTAATTTTTAATGATCGTAAATTCAGTGGAAAGAATTTAACAGATGTAATTACCTATTATGTTTATTTGGTTTTAGGATATGACGCAGATTCTTTTATGAAAGAAGGAGGAACAGAATATTTTAAAATGGCAAAAAAAATAGCAGATTTTGGACAAGCTAATAATAACTTTACTGGGTGGAGTGAAATGGATGGATTAAAATCGCGAACTTCTTTAATTAACAATATCTTAAAAACAGACAATTCAACATTACGTAATATAAACTATCAATATCATCGAAATGGTTTAGATATTATGTCTGAAAATGAATTAAGAGGAAAGAATGCGATAGGAAATACATTATTACAATTAGAATTCTATCAGAGAGGAAATTATGCTCAATTTTATCCATTAGAACTTTTTTTGACAGCCAAAAATAGTGAAATTAGTCAAGTGTTTTCGGGTGGACAAGTTTCCACAGTTAATATTGAAAAATTAAAAGAAATTTTAAATTCAATCGCTCCAAAGTATAGTGATACATATTGGAATAAAATGAAAAAGTAAAATGTTAAAAATTCTTCGCGTTAATAATTTTGCAATTATAGATCAATTAGAAATTGATTTTCACAAAGGAATGACTACAATCACTGGTGAAACTGGTGCAGGAAAATCAATTCTTTTAGGAGCTTTAAAGTTAGTTTTAGGAGAACGTGCGGATTTAAAAGCATTGAAAAATGCAGATGAAAAATGCATTATAGAAGCTGTTTTTGATATTAAAGATTTAGAATTAATTGACTTTTTTGAAGAATATGATTTAGATTACGAAGATGAATCTATTCTTCGAAGAGAGTTGTTGCCTTCTGGTAAATCTCGAGCATTTATCAATGATACACCTGTTAAAGTTTCTATTTTACAAGAATTATCAGAATTATTAATTGATATTCATTCTCAATTTAATACACCGAAAATATTTGAAGCTGATTTTCAGTTATCTATGTTAGATATTTATGGAGAGAATAAAGACTTATTAAAAGAATACAAAAAAGATTTTAATCAATATATTTCTATAAAAAAGAAAATTAAAGAAGCTCAGAATTCATTAGAAAATCAATCACAAGATTTAGAATATAAATTGCATTTATGGGAAGAATTAAATAATGCTTCGCTAAAAAATGATGAATTAGAACAATTGGAAATTGAGATAAAATCTTTATCAAATGTAGAAGAAATTATTTCAACTTTGAATGAAACTTATCAATTTTTAGAACATTCTGAAATGGGAATTATTTCTCAATTGAACGAAGCAAGTAATAAATTGAATAAGATTTCAGATTATAATTCACAATATAATTCTATTTATGAACGCTTAATTTCATCTAAAATAGAACTTCAAGATATTTCTGGAGAAATGAGTCATCTAATTGAATCAACAGAAATTAATCCTGAACGTTTACAAGAGATAACTGAACGTTATGATTTGATTCATAAACTATTAAGAAAACATAATGTTTTAACTATTGAAGAATTAAAGATTAAACGTGATGAACTAGAAAATCAAACTTCTGGCTTTGATAATTTAAGTGATTTAATAATTCATTTGAATAAAGAACTTAATTCCACTTCTGAAAAACTTGAAAAACAAGCTAAAAAAGTTAGAAAAAATAGAATTTCTTCTATTGAAATAATTAGAAAAAATATACTAAATACTCTATCTCAATTAGGAATGGAAAATTCTCAATTAAATATTCAACTGAATGAAACATCTGATTTTACTCCAAATGGAAAAGATGAAGTCTTGTTTCTATTTTCTGCGAATAAAGGAATGGAACCTCGTATTTTCGAAAAATCTGTTTCTGGAGGAGAACGATCAAGATTGATGTTGGCTATAAAAAAATTATTAGCAACTCATCAACATTTACCTACTTTGATTTTAGATGAAATTGATACGGGAATTTCAGGAAAAGTTGCAAACGAAACAGGAAAAGTTATGCAATCTATGGCTGAGAACATGCAACTTTTAGTAATTACACACTTACCTCAAGTTGCTTCAAAAGGAAATTATCAATTGAAAGTTTATAAAGAAGTAGTTGGTGAAACAACACAAACAAGTGTAATTGAATTATCAGAACAACAACGTTTAGAAGAAATAGCACAGATGATTTCTGGGTCTGAATTAACAGATGCAGCAATTAATCAAGCAAAAGAATTAATGAATTTAAATTAATAAAACAATAAATTAAATTAATATAAAAAAAGCCACTCAATTGAGTGGCTTTTTTTACTAAGATTAGATGTGTTTATTGCCATCCTCCTCCTACAGCACGATATAATTCGACCATTGAAGACAAAGATGATAACTTAGCATCAACTACATTCAATTCTGCATTCAAACCATTATCTCTTGCAGTAATTACTTCTAAATAGTTTGCCATACCGTAGTTTAACAATTCTTCAGAATATGTAATTGCTTGATTATATAATTGATATTCTTTTTGTTTATATTCAGCTTTTTTAACTGCAGCATCATATGTATATAAAGCATCAGACACCTCTTTACTCGCATTTAATATTTTGCTTTTATAATTAATTAAAGCATTTTCTTGATTTGCTAAAGCAACTTCTTTTTGCGTACGCAATTTACGTTGTTGTAACAAAGGTTGAGTTAAGTTACCGATAACCGTTGCAAATAAAGATTGCGCACTGAATAACTTATCAATATCAATACCTTGTACACCGCCAGTTGCAGTGATAGAAAGAGAAGGATAAAAACTTGCATTTGCAACATTTACATTCTCAAAAGCATTCATCAATCCAAATTCAGCAGCTTTGATGTCAGGACGATTTTCTAATAACTGAGCTGGAACACCAACAGATAATTTTGCATTAACTTGTTGAGAAGCTATATTTGTACGATTAATTGATTGAGGATTTGTTCCTAATAAAACACTCATTACATTTTCGTTCAATTTGATACCATTTTCAACATCAACCAATAAAGATTTTACGTTAAATAATTGAGCTTCTGTTTGGTTAACCGCAACTTCTGTTACACTTCCTGCTTCTTTCAAAGCTTTTGTCGTTTCTAAACTTTGTTCACGGTTAATTAATGTTTTATCTAAGATTCTTTTTTGCTCATCTAAAGCTAATAAGTTGTAATATGCATTTGCAATAGAAGCAACAATTTGTGTTTTAACTGCTTTATGTGCTTCTATAGTTTGCAAATAAGTTGCAGATGATGCACGTTGATTACTTCTAATTTTACCCCAAATATCTGCTTCCCAACTTAAGTTTCCTGAAACTTCGTATTGGTTTGCTGCTCTTTTACCTCCCTGATTAGCAATAGCTGCACCAAACTGAGTATTTACAGAACTTTCTGTAAAAGTGTATTTTGGACCAACAGATAAAGTCGGTAAATATCCTGCTTTACCTTGCTTTGCATACGCTTCAGCAACTGCAATATTTTGCAGTGCTGAACGTATATCTAAATTATTTTGTAGACCTTGATTAATCAAAGCTTGTAATTGTGTATCTGTAAAAATTTGTTTCCAAGAAACAGTTGCAACACTAGCACTGTCTTTTGCAATAACATCTGTTCTGAAATTTGCCTCATTTACAATAACTTCAGGACGTTTATAATCTTTTGCAACGAAACAAGATTGAACAGCAAACAATCCAGCTGCGATTAAAGTAATATTAAAAATTCTGTACTTTTTCATTTTTAGATTGAATTATTATGTTCAATTTCTTCTTGTGGACGATCAAATTTAATTGGTTTTATTCTCTCTTGAATTGATTGGAAAATAACAAACAATACAGGAATAACAAATACTCCTAATATAGTACCAATTAACAATCCAAATGCAGCACCTGTACCAACAGAACGGTTACCCGCTGAAGAAACTCCTGTTGCGAATACTAATGGCATCAATCCTAAAATGAATGCAAAAGATGTCATTAAGATAGGACGTAAACGAGCTTTTGCTCCGTCAATAGCAGCTTGTACAATTGTCATTCCATGCATACGTCTTTGTAAAGCAAACTCTACAATCAAAATGGCATTCTTGGCTAATAATCCCACTAACATGATTAAGGCAATTTGGAAATAGATATTATTTTCTAATCCAGCAAGCCATTGAGCTAAATAAGCACCCATCATACCACAAGGTACAGATAGTAATACTGCTAATGGTAATACATAAGACTCATATTGTGCAGAAAGAATGAAGTATACAAAAACAATACATAAGGCAAAAATCATTGCTGTTTGAGAACCTGAATTAATCTCTTCACGAGTAAGACCTGTAAAGTCTGTTCCATAAGAAGTAGATAATGTCTGTTCAGAAACTTCATTAATAGCTCCAATTGCATCACCTGTAGAAAACCCTGGTTTTACTGCTCCTGTAATATTAGCTGATGTGAATAAGTTAAAACGATTTACAGAGTTAGGTCCATATACTCGTTTTAAAGTTACGAATTGAGATACTGGAGTCATTTCTCCTGTAGATGTCTTTACAAACATTTTATTTAAACTCATTTCATTCACACGATCATCAGGAGAAGCTTGGATATACACACGATATTGTTTACCAAAACGTGTAAAATCCGCAGCATAAAGCCCTCCGATATACCCTTGTAATGTTGAGAAAATTGAACTTACAGAAACACCTGATTGTTTTGCTCTTTCAATATTTACATCAATCTCATACTGAGGGAAATTAGTATTTAAAGAAGTTTGAGCATACATAATTTCTGGACGTTGCATTAACGCGCCAATATATTCTTTTGCAACTTTGTCAAAATCAGCAATATCTCCTCCTGTTTTGTCTAATAATTTCAATTCGAAACCTGAAGACATTCCAAAACCAGGAATTGCTGGTGGTTGGAAAAAGATCATTTGAGCATCAGAAAATTGAGCTGCTGCTCCAAATAATTTTCCAATGATTGTTTCGATAGCCACATCAGGAGTTGTACGTTCTTCAAATGGTTTCAATTTAACGAACATCATACCATAGTTAGATCCTGCTCCCGAAATAATTGAGTTACCAGAGATGATTGTTGCTTTATCAATTCCAGGGATTTTTTCAATTGCTTTTTGAAATTGTTTTTCAACTTCATAAACACGATCCATAGAAGCTCCTGCAGGTAATTCGATATTACCGATAATAAATCCATTATCTTCTGCTGGTACAAACCCTGTTGGCATTATTTTTCCGAATCCCCATATTCCTATACCAGATCCTATAATAATTAAGAAGGTTACCCATTTATGTTTAAAAAGGAATTTAAACGAATTACCATATTTATGAGTAATTGTATTAAACGCTGTATTAAAAGAGTCAAAAAAACGTTGAATGAAATTACGTTTATGTTCTCCTTCTTGATGTGGTTTTAAAAATAAAGCACATAAAGCAGGCGATAATGTTAAGGCATTTAATGCCGAAATTAAAATTGCTACAATTAACGTAATACCAAATTGTTTATAGAAAACACCTGTTGGACCTGAGATAAATGTTACTGGTACAAACACAGCACACATTACTAATGTAATTGAAATAATGGCACCTGTAATTTCGTCCATTGCACTTCTTGTTGCCTCAAGTGGAGATTCATGATGAGATTCCATTCGAGCATGCACTGCTTCCACAACAACAATCGCATCATCCACCACAATACCAATGGCGAGAACTAAAGCGAATAAAGTTAAAAGGTTTAACGAGAATCCTGCCAAGTTCAAGAAAAAGAATGTACCAATAATAGAGACCGGTACAGCAATTAACGGAACCAATGTAGAACGGAAATCTTGTAAGAAAATATAAACTACTATAAATACCAATATAAAGGCTTCAATCATAGTATGAACTACTTTTTCAATTGATGCATCTAAAAATGTATTTGTATCCATTAAAATTGAGTACGAAACACCTTCTGGGAATTGAGATTCAGCTTTCTTTAATTCCTCTCTCAAATTAACAATAATTTCTTGTGCATTAGATCCTGGAGTCTGATAAACAGCAAATACAGCCGAAGGATCACCATTCATCGAAGAACGCGCTGAATAAGATTGAGCTCCAAACTCAATATTAGCTACATCTTTTAAACGTAATACTTCTCCATTTGGAAGCGATTTAATTACAATATTACGATATTGATCTTCTGTTTTATATCGACCTGAATATGTAATTGTGTATTGGAAAGATTGCCCCGAGTTTTCTCCTAATGCACCAGCTGCTGCCTCAAGAGATTCCTGAGATAATGCTGCAGATACATCTGAAGGAATAAGACCATAACTAGCCATACGAGAAGGGTCTAACCAAATACGCATAGAATAAGTCATTGCTCCAAATACTGTTGCATCCCCTACACCACTTACACGTTTTAAAGCTGGAATAATATTAATATTCAAATAATTCTGCAAGAATACTTCATCATATTTAGGATTCGTTGAATAAAAAGATGTGAACATTAATGCAGATGTTTGTTGCTTTTGTGTTACAACTCCTGAACGAGTTACCTCTGAAGGTAATAAAGGTGTAGCACGTGCTACACGATTTTGAACGTTTACCTGAGCTATATCTCCATCAACACCTGGTTTAAAAATTACATCAATAGAAGCAGAACCATTATTAGAAGCTGTAGATTGAATATAATCCATTCCTTCTACACCATTCACTTGTTCTTCTATAGGAATAATAACAGATTCCATCACCGTTTTAGCATTTGCTCCAGGATATGAAGCTGATATTTTTACAGTTGCTGGTGCGATATCTGGATACTGAGTAACAGGAAGCGTCAAAAGCCCTAGTATACCCAGAATTAATATGATAATAGAAATAACCGTAGACAATACGGGTCTTTCAATAAACTTTTTTAACATATCTTTTTACAATTTAGAAAATTGGTTTTGTAGATTCTACAATTTGATCAAAGTTTGCTGGAGTTGGTTTTACAGCCGTTTTGTCTCTTAATTTACCTACACCTTGTGCAACAACTTTATCTCCTTTCTTAACACCTTCTTTTACTACTGCCATATTATTAGCTCTTTCAATAACTGTAATTGGAGTTGCATAAGCTGTATCTTTAGTTACTTTATAAACATATGTCATACCTTGTTGTTCAAAAGTTGCTGCTTCTGGAACAACTAATACATCTACAAATGTTTTTGGAACACGAATACGACCAGAGTTTCCGTTTGCTAAAATTTTAGCTTCATTATTAAATGTTACACGAAAATCTATAGTACCTGTAGTAGGGTTAATTTGACCAGTAACAGTTTGAATTTTACCTTTTTCAGGATAAACATCTCCATTTGCTAAAACCAAATCAACTGCTGGTATTTTATTTAATTTGTCTTTTAAAGTGCTTCCTTCAGACTTTGAAATAAAGTCTAAATACTCTTTCTCATTCATAGAGAAATAAGCATAAACTTTACTTGTATTAGAAACAGTTGTAATTGCCATTTGATCAGTCGGACCAACTAATGTTCCCTGACGAGAATTAATAGAACCAATAACTCCGCTGATAGGAGCTCTTACAATAGAGTAATCCACATTAGCTTGTGCTCCTTTGTAATTAGCTTGTGCTTGTGTTACGCCAGCTTTAGCTTGTCCCAAAGCTGCAACAGCTTGATTGTGCCCTGCTTGTGCTTTCGCTAAATTAGCTTTTGCAGTTTCTAATTGTACATTACTTATAATATTTTTCTGTACCAATGGAGTCAACTTGTTTACTTCTACCTGAGCGGCTTGTACTGCTGCTTGAGCTGCATTTACATTAGCTTGAGCTGCGCTTACATTAGCTTGAGCTGCACCTACACCAGATTTCAAAGCATCAGCATTTTGAGTTAGTACATTTGTTTCTAATCTAAATAAAGGTTGTCCAGCTTGAACATATTGACCTTCATCAACATATACTTCTGTTATATACCCTTGTATTTTAGCACGAACATCGTTATTCACAATACCTTGAATATTTGCAGGATATTCATCATAACTTGTCACAACTTTAGTAGGCACATCAACAACTGGATAAGGAGTTGGACCTTGTGCTTGTTGAGCAGATGCATCTTTCTTACCACAAGAACTTAATGCAATTGCCAAAGCACCAACCATTATAACGTTAACGTTTTTCATATTACTTTTACTTATTTTCTAGTTGAATTTTATTAATTTTTAGGATTGTTTCATCCAATAACTCTTTTGTTTGATTTAGGTGGTGTAAGTAAATATCTATTACTCTATTATCTGCATTTTTAGAAAGCGTATTATTAGCTAACTTATGTTCTTTTATACGATTTGTAAAAACAATATCTTGTGAAATCATTTCGAATAAAAAATCTAGCTTCTCTGTTAAATAATTAAAGTTTAATCTAAAATATCTTTTTCGAGAGTTAATTTTATTAATATATTCAATATGCTTCATTGATAACAGATAGTTTATCGAATTTGATAAAGAACTTTTACTAACATTAAAAACTTCTAAAAGTTCTTCAAAAGTAAAACCTTCTTCATTAGACTCTAAAACCATATATGCTTGTAATTTTGCTGTCAATGGAGGAAATTTGTATGTTTTCTCCAAAAACGCGCTAAAACTGCAAAAAAGATCTATATTACAAGCCTGATTTTCTATATTCATAATATGTGTTTAAATCTATAAAAACCATGCAAATATAAAATAGTTAGTTCGTTTTACACAGAACTAACTATTCTTTTTTCAAATATTTAACAATAAATTAAATTAATATTTATGCTAATTCATGTTTTTTATTCAACAAAAAATATACCAAAACACTTATAATAAACACATTAAGATACAATTTCTAAGATTTTTATGTAACAAATCAATAACATTATACTATTTATCCAAGGTGAAAACAAATAGATGTATTCTTTAAAAAATTGTTAATTTTAACAATATCTTCTTCATAATCATATTTCAAATCATCATGAAATTTTTCAAAAAGCGATTGAATTAATTTCAGCCTACCTGATTGATATTTGTATAATTTTTCGGCATTATCTCCAGTTGTATAAGTTGCAAAAAGATAAGGATAACGACTAAAAGATTCTTGAATAATATATTTTCTTAATTCAAATTCTGATACTTTATCTTTTGTAATTTGAACATGATAATTAACAATTCCACTCAATGTTTTTAGTGTCAATAACAGCTGCCGATGACTCCTATTAATATTAATCTGATTGATTAAATGATGAGACTTTTCAAACTGTAAATCAATCTTTTCATATATACTTTTCACACGATATTGCAGATCATTTTCATCCTCTAATAACTGAAAATGCAAATGCTCTACTAAAGCTTCATCTTTATTGATAAGACGCAAAAGAAGTTTATCTTTTTCTTTTGAAGGAAGATCTAAAATAGAGTTTTTCAATTCAGGAACGTCTTTCAATTTCATACTTTTTTTATTTGTTGTTAGCTTGTTTAAAAGTACAAAATTATTCAAGAAAATTCGTTTTATCCAAAACGAACAAATCATATAAATAATGTATATTCGAAAAAAAATCATAACCTAAATGTCAAAATCACTCAAAATTTACATCATCTTCTCAATTGTTCTTATTCTATTTTTATTGAGTTTAAACCTGATTGGTTTGAATTTAAAAGGAGAATATACCTATCAAATCCTTGTTTGGACTTGGATTATTTTCACCTTTTACATCGTAATTAAATTTTGGAAAATCATCTACATCAAAATTTATGGATTTCTGCTTTTTGCTTTAGTTGGATTGAGCATTTTACCAATGGCTATCCCTTTTTTCTCTATTCTTAGTTTTTTATTTAATCTAAACACAATACAAACCATTAAAGTAAACGATAAATACAAAATAGTTGTTACGAAAAAAGTTATGGCAATGAAACGTGCTTATATCTATAATAATGAATCAAAATTTCTTGTTTTAGAAAAATCAAACAATATTGCAAGGCCAGATTATAGTGATATTGTTTCTGAAACATTGAATCTCAATTCTGATGATCCCAAATTATATGAATTAGAAAATACACCTATTCAGCAGGCTAAATTAATTTCTGTTAACAAGGATAGTATTGGAATTGAATATCAAATTCTCAACAAAAAGAAAATTATTTATCATAATCTTAACGAAACTTATGGTTATTAAACGTATTTCGTGATTTATAATCCGTACTTTTGCACTCCGAAAAAAGGATTACATTATGAAAAGCGTTGTAGAACACAGAAAATTACTTGGAGTTGATAAAAATGTTACTCTAAAAGAGTTGAAAACAATTTACAGAAATACGATGAAAGATGCGCATCCTGATAAATTTATCAACGACGAAGCAGGTAAAATAGAAGCTGAAGAAAAAAGTAAAGTTGTGATCGAAGCTTACCACTTTTTAGTAAGTGTAAATCCTGAAACGCACGAAAAAAACAAAGAAGAATATACTGCTACAACGGCAAAATCTAACATTCATGATTTTTATATGGATGAGCAAATTTTGAAAGTAGAACATTTAGACGGAAATCATTACGAATATTTCGGTGTTCCTAAAAATACGTACATCAAAATGGTTAATTCTGATTCTCCAAGCCGTTTTGCAAGAAGACATATTTATGGGAAATTTACGCATAGAAAAGCTGGTGAAGCAATGAAAGATTAATTATCTGAACGATATAAAACTAAAAAACCACTTCTTGAGAAGTGGTTTTTTTATACTTATAATTTGATTAGTTTCCTAAAATGTAATTAAAAATCAACGGTGCTACGATAGTTGCATCAGATTCGATCATGTATTTTGGTGTATCGATATCTAATTTACCCCAAGTAATTTTCTCGTTTGGAACAGCTCCTGAATAAGATCCGTAAGATGTCGTAGAGTCAGAAATTTGACAGAAATACGCCCAGAAAGGAACATCAGTCCACTCTAAATCTTGGTACATCATTGGAACAACACAAATAGGGAAATCTCCTGAGATACCACCTGCAATTTGGAAGAAACCAACTCCTTTACCTTCAGAATTCGCACGATACCATTCTGTTAAGTAAATCATGTATTCAATTCCAGATTTTACTGTAGATGCTTTTAAATTTCCTTTGATTACATTAGACGCAAAAATGTTTCCTGTTGTAGAATCTTCCCAACCTGGACAAACAATCGGTAAATTTTTCTCAGCTGCAGCAACAATCCAAGAATCTTTAGGATCAATTTCGTAATATTGCTCTAAAACTCCAGAATTTACAACTTGGTATAAGAATTCGTGTGGTAAATAACGCTCACCTTTTTCTTCTGCCGCATGCCAAACATTCTCTAAATGCTCTTGTAAACGACGAAAAGCTTCCTCCTCTGGAATACAAGTATCTGTAACACGGTTGAAATGTGTATCTAACAGCTCGCGCTCTTGCTCTGGTGTTAAATCACGGTAATTGGGAATTCTTTTATAATGAGAATGCGCAACTAAATTCATTACGTCTTCTTCTAAATTTGCTCCTGTACAAGAAATGATATGCACTTTATCTTGGCGAATCATCTCAGCTAATGAAATTCCTAATTCAGCAGTAGACATTGCTCCACCCAAAGAAATTAACATTTTACCACCTTCTAACAAGTGTTGCTCATATCCTTTTGCAGCATCAACTAAAGCAGCTGCATTAAAGTGTCTATAGTTATGTTCTATAAACTGACTGATTGGTCCTTTACTCATTTTATTTGTTTTTTTTATTTAAATTCAATTATTTGTATCCCAAAGTATTCAACACATCTTGATGCGTTTGCTCTTCGGAATATACTTTTGCTTCATAATTTTCGTCAATCAAAATATATTTGGGTTGAGGAATCAAACAGTGATTAATTCCACCAAATCCACTAATATTATCTTGATATGCTCCTGTATTAAAGAAACCAATATACAATGGTTTTGCTTGATCATATTTCGGAAGATAAATAGCGTTTACGTGTTGTTCTGAGTTATAATAATCATCAGAATCACATGTTAAACCTCCTAATAACACACGCTCATACTTATCGTACCAACGGTTAATTGGCAACATTACAAATCGTTTCGAAATTGCCCAAGCATCTGGCAAAGTTGTCATAAAAGAAGAATCAATCATATCCCAATATTCCTTATCATTTTGTTTCTTTTGATAAAGAATTTTGTAGACCACTCCTCCACTTTCTCCTACTGTAAATGAGCCAAATTCTGTAAAAATGTTTGGAACAGGAATTCCTTCTTCATCACAAATCATTTTAATTTGCAACAAGATTTCTTTCGCCATGTATTCGTAATCATATTCGAAATTCAACGAATTTTTGATTGGGAATCCACCTCCAATATTCAAACTATCTAATTCTGGACAAACTTTTTTAAGGTTTACATAAACTCTCAAACATTTTGTCAACTCATTCCAATAATATGAATTGTCTTTAATTCCTGTATTAATAAAGAAATGAAGCATTTTCAATTTAATGCGTTCATTTGGTTTTACCATTGTTTGATAAAACGGTACAATATCCTTGTAGCCAATTCCTAAACGAGAAGTATAAAACTCAAATTTCGGTTCTTCTTCAGATGCAATACGAATTCCGATTTCAAAATCGCCTTCTATCGCTTCCGAAAACAAATCAACTTCTTCGTAATTATCAATCACTGTGATTGTTTTACGATGTCCGCTGTTTACCAAACGAGCAATATTTTCTACATATTCCTCACGTTTGAAACCGTTACAAACAACATATTGATCGTCATTAATCAATCCTTCTCCAATCAAATTTTCGACAATATTAATGTCAAATGCAGAAGATGTCTCGATGTGAATATGGTTTTTTAATGCTTCGCCTAAAATATGACGAAAGTGAGAACTTTTTGTACAATAACAATAATTGTAAGTTCCTTCATAGTTTAACTCTTCACGCGCTTTTTCAAACCAACCTTTCGCTTTTTGTATATTTTGCGAGATTTTAGGTAAATAAGTAAATTTCAATGGTGTTCCATGTTCTTCGACCAAAGCTTTTAGGTCAATTCCATTAAATTTTAAGTACTCTCCATCTAATTCAAATTCATCTTGTGGAAAGTCAAATGATTGCGTGATTAAATCTATGTATTTAGTTTTCATTATGCTTTATAAATGTTACGTGTGTTTAATAATTCTAAAAAATTTGCGAGAAAAATTTAGGGTATTACAGACGTATCGCATAATATACATTGCGAAGCAATAAAGGGAAAGAATAATTCTTAGACTCTTTTCTATTCATTAAAAGTAATGCGTTGAGATTTTTTCTATTTTCAACGCTTTCGAATAAAAGGTTAAAACTCATCAACTTTTTTATTAAAAAAAATTATAAAATACTTGTCGCAAATATAAGTTTTTTAATTCTGTTAAAAAGATAAAATAATATTAAAATTTAGCTGATAAAAGCTATATTGAATGTTATTCTTCAATATTCAAATTAGGGAATTTATTTTTTAATAAAGGTAAATCACGAGAACTTTGATTTGACAAACTCAATTTTCCATTCTTGTAATCAAAAAATAATTCACCAAAATATTTTACTTTGCCTTTTTCAATATTGAAATCGATATTAATTGGTAAATCTAATGTTGAATTTGACAAGCCTCCATTAGAGAAAACTCTAAATGTAGTAAATTGATATTTACCATTCTTTTCCTTGATTGCAAAAAAATACACAGCTTTTTCATTATCAAAAAAATCAGGTTTAAATTTCATTTTAACAGTTTGTGATGGATTTATCCTAACAGATTTTTGACCATAAAAATGATCTATATCCTCTCCTGTATAAAAATATAGATAACTATTAAAAATAGGTTTCTCATTTTTAAAAGACATTGTACCTACAATCATACCATCATTGGAGTATGTATTAATCTCTTGAGGAATATTATTAGATGGTAAAGTTGCACAAGAGGTAGTGATTAAAAAAATAATAATTAAAGCTAAAATTTTATTCATATTTATATCATTGTTATCTGTAAAAATAATTATTTTTCATCAATCTCATTAAATTATTATAATAATCAACAATTGTTCAAAAATTTATTTTTTCTTTAAGGTTTAGCAAGGTTAAATATTGTATTTTTGAAATCGTTTTGAACGTAAATTATGGGTAAAATTATTGCTATTGCTAACCAAAAAGGTGGTGTTGGTAAAACGACAACTTCGTTAAACCTTGCCGCTTCATTAGGTGTTTTAGAGAAAAAAGTTTTATTAATTGACGCAGATCCGCAAGCAAATGCAACATCTGGTTTGGGTTTTGATTTGGATGAAATCGAAGCAGGAACCTATGAAGTATTGGAAAATGAAGTGCTTGCGAGCAAAGCTATTTTACAATCAGAATCGCCAAACCTAGACTTGATGCCTGCTCATTTAGATTTAGTTGCTGCCGAGATTGAGATTGTAGATTACGAGAACCGCGAATACATGTTAAAAAACGCGTTGTCAGAAATCAAAGATCAATATGATTATATTATTATAGATTGTGCGCCTTCACTTGGCTTGATTACTTTGAACGCGCTTACAGCTGCTGATTCTGTGATTATTCCTATTCAGTGCGAATATTTCGCGTTAGAAGGTTTAGGTAAATTATTAAATACGATAAAAGGAATTCAACAACATCACAACAAAGAACTAGATATAGAAGGTTTATTGTTAACGATGTACGATTCGCGCTTACGCCTTTCTAATCAGGTGTTAGACGAAGTGAACAATCATTTTCCGCAAATGGTTTTCAAAACAATTATTACTCGAAATGTGCGTTTGTCAGAAGCACCAAGTTTTGGCGAAACAATTATTCAGTACGACGCAGCAAGTAAAGGTGCAGAAAATTACTTAAATTTAGCGCGTGAATTTTTAATTAACAACAACGATACAGTTTAAATAAAATGGCAAAGCCAAATAAAAATAATCGCTTGGGACGTGGATTATCTGCTCTATTAAAGGATGAACCAACTGTAAAAACAGCACAAGATGAAGGTGCAAAAAAATTGGTTGGAAACATTTTGGAAATAGATTTAGAAAAAATCACCGCGAATCCTTGGCAACCACGAACTAATTTCGATAAAAAAGCTTTAGAGGAATTGGTTTCGTCTATTCAAACATTAGGCGTTATTCAACCGATTACGATTCGTAAAAAACCAACTGGAGAATATGAATTGATTTCTGGTGAAAGACGTTTTCGCGCTTCACAACTAGCTGGAAAAAAAACAATTCCGGCTTATGTTCGTTTAGCAAATGACCAAGAAATGCTAGAAATGGCATTAGTCGAAAATATTCAGCGTCAAGATTTAGATGCGATTGAAATTGCACTTTCTTACCAACAATTGATTGATGAAATCAAGTTAACGCAAGAGGAATTAAGTAAACGTGTTGGAAAAGATAGAACGTCTATTACCAATTATTTACGCTTGTTGAAATTAGACCCAATCATCCAAACAGGAATTCGTGACGGAATGATTTCAATGGGACATGGCCGCGCTTTGATGGCAATTGATGACACTGATTTACAATTTGATATTTACGAAAAAATTGTCAAAAACAATTTATCTGTTCGTGATACAGAACGTTTAATCAAATCGATAAAAGAAGGAAAACCAGAGAAAAAAGCAACAAATGAATTGCCTTCTCAGTACAAAGAAGCGTTGAGTTCTATTTCAAATACATTGAATACGAAAGTTGAAATAAAACGTGCGAATAATGGAAAAGGTAAAATCATTTTGAATTTTACTTCTGATGATGAGTTTGAACGATTAAGAAAATTTTTAAATGAAAATTAAAGTATTCTTACTTGGATTAACTATTTCTTCGACGTTTGCTTTTGGTCAAGTTAAAGCTGACTCTTTAGTAGTTGTCGAAAATAATGTTATTGTAAACGATACGATGAGCGTAACTAAAGAAGCATTAATGGAAAAAAGTCCAATTAGAGCCTCTTTGTATTCGGCTATTTTGCCTGGTGCTGGACAATTGTACAACAAAAAATGGTTAAAAGCACCTATTGCGCTTGGTTTGGTCGGTACAGGAACAGGTTTCACTATTTATTACAATAATTTATACAAAAAATACCGAAAAGCATATATTGCTGTAAGAGAAGGAACGCCAAACGAATTCACAGGAATTTTATCTCCAGATCAACTAGCAGTTATTCAAGATGATTACAAACGCAAACGCGATTATAGTGTAGCCTTAACTGCATTGGCTTATTTACTAAATATAGTTGATGCAACTGTAGATGCACATTTATTTACAGTTCGTAATGACACAGAAATGTCATTCAAACCAACAGTTATTCAAGATCAAATGACATTAGAGCCAGTTTTAGGATTGGCATTTAACTTAAAATTTTAGAAATTACAGATGAAAATTGCATTAATAGGATACGGAAAAATGGGAAAAGCCATTGAAGAAATTTTAATTCAACGCGGACACGAAGTTGTACTTAAAATATCTCGTACTCCACTTGCGGAAGAATTAAATGATGTTGAAGTTGCAATAGAATTTTCTAGACCAGAATTTGCTTACGACAACCTTAAAGTATTACTTAAAAATAGAGTCGCAACAATTTGTGGAACAACAGGATGGTTAGATAAACAAGAAGAAATTAATCATTTAGCAATTTCAAATAATACCGCTTTTTTATATGCTTCTAACTTTAGTTTGGGCGTTAATTTATTCTTCGAATTAAATTCTATTTTAGCTCGAATGATGAATAAATATCGTAACGAATATCAAATTAATCTAGAAGAAATTCATCATACACAAAAGCTTGATGCACCTTCTGGAACAGCGATTACAATTGCCGAAGGAATTATTGATAATTCAACGTATAATTCTTGGTCGATGGACGAAAAAGCAAAAGATATTATTCCAGTTGAAGCAAAAAGAATTGAAGATGTTCCCGGAACACATATCGTACAATATAACTCTGATGTAGACACTATTGAGATTTCTCATACAGCACATTCCCGCAAAGGTTTTGCTCTTGGAGCCGTGATTGCTGCAGAATGGATTTGGAATAAACAAGGTGTTTTCACAATGAAAGATGTACTTGAATTAAACTAAATTAAAATACTAAATATCAAAAACTTATGCATGTACTAATTTACTGGTTAATTGGTTTTATTATTGCCAATATAATCTTTGGAGCTGCAACTTGGAAATTATATAAAAATGCTGGAAAGCAAGCAATTCAAGCTTATATTCCTTTTCTAAATATTTGGAAAGGTTTAGAAATTATTCACCGTCCAAAATGGTGGATTATTCTATTTTATTTGCCAATTGTTGGTCCTATTTTTTGGTTAGTATTCTTTGTTGATTTAGGAGATTCTTACGGAAAAATTGAAACAAAAGACAAAGTCATTATGGTTTTGACTTTAGGTTTATACATTTTTGCAGTTAATTATTCTGATAATCCAAAATATTTAGGACCAGAAAAACGCAAACCAACATTTGTTTCTTCATTGATTTTTGCCCTTGTTCTGGCTACTTTGGTTCATAACTGGTTTATTCAACCAATGATTGTTCCAACAGGATCGATGGAAAATACAATCAAAATTGGTGATGCTTTATTTGTAGAAAAAGTAAGTCACGGAGCGCGTGTTCCTATGACGCCAATCGGAATTCCGTTCTCTGAGTTTATTTACCGTGATGGTTTTATCGACAAAGCACGCTTACCTTATATGCGTATTCCAGGTTGGAGAGATTTAAAATCGAACGATATTGTAGTTTTCAACTATCCTACAGATTCTATTTACAATGCTATTGATCGTAAAGATGCATATGTAAAACGTTTAGTAGGTTTACCTGGAGAAACTGTACAAATTCGTAATGGAGTTTTATATGTAAACGATAAAAAATTCATTCCGAAAAAAGATGCACAAGTTCAACATGCTTATACAGTTATTGTAAAAACTCCTTTCAGCGATAAATTATTATACGATAATTTTGGAATCATAAGTACAGATTATAATGCTGCAAAACAAGGTGACGGAACATTTATTTATCAGTTTGCTGCCTTAACTGATGCTCATGTTACAGCAATGAAATCTAATGCAAATGTAGTTTCTGTTGAGCCTATTTTGCAACCTGTCGGTGAAAAAACGGAACATATTGTAAATGGAAAAATTGATAGTACAAACACTATTTTTCCAGTAAACAAAAACTGGAATCCTGATCAATACGGACCTTTATATATTCCGAAAAGAGGTGACGTAGTAGATATTAACGAAGAAACTTTAGCGCAGTATATTAACATTATTCGTCGCTATGAAAACAATACATTAAGAGTTGATTCTACAAACGGGAAGTTTGATGTATTTATCAATGATCAAAAAACAAATAAATACGAAATCAAACAAAATTATTATTTTATGGTTGGTGATAACAGAAATCAATCATTAGATGCACGTTTCTTTGGTTATGTTGGAGAAGATCATATTATTGGTCGTCCAATTATGATTTGGGCAAATATGAACGGAATGTTCGAACCTGCTGCTCCTAAGAAATTTATTTGGAATCGTTTCTTTACATCAATCAATAATGATAATCCTGACAAAACTTCTTATGGAATTTACGTTTTAATTGCGTTAATTGGTTGGATTGGATACGATATTGTGAAAGCTCGTAAAGAGAAAAAGAAGAACAAATACTAACAAAAAGAACGATTATAATCCTCTTAATTATAAAATAACAACACTATAAATGTGCATTATAAGCTACTTGTAATGCACATTTCCATATAAAATAATAGAATGAAAAATACGTTTGCAGCTTTTTATTTTGGACCGATTGATTACTATGCAGAAATGGTAAAAAGCCAAACTTTGGATATCGAAGTTCAAGAAAATTTTCAAAAACAAACTTACCGTAACCGCATGAATATTTTAGGCGCAAACGGTAAATTGATGTTGAATATTCCAATCTTACATAACGGAACTCGTTTGTTCAAAGATTTGCAACCTTCTTACGAATATGATTGGCAAAAAGAACACATCAAATCATTAAAATCAGCTTATCAAAGTTCTCCATATTTCGAATATTATGAAGATGAAGTTATTCCGATTTTAGAACAAAAAGAGAAATTTCTTTTAGATTTTAATCTAAAAACTATTGATTTTATCAATAAGAAATTAAGCTTAGATTTGGATATTTCAAAAACTGAAACCTATCAAGATTTAAATCCTGAAAATGATTTCAGAAATCAATTTTCTGCTAAAAAAGCTTCTCAATACAACTTACCAGAATATGCACAAGTTTTTGATGATAAATTTGAGTTTATAGAAGGTTTGAGTATCTTAGATTTACTTTTTAGCGAAGGGCCAAGTGCCGCAGTATATTTAAAAAACTTAATAAAATAACAACATGAGAAAATTATTTATTGCTTTAGGATTTGCCTTTACATTAGGGTTTGCTCAAGCACAAACAACAGAAGTACCAAAAGAAAAATGGTATCATGCAGGTGTAGAACAAACAGGTATTTATGGTGTAAATACAGATCAAGCTTTACAATTTTTAAAAGACAACAAGAGAAAAGCAAATACAATTGTTGTAGGTGTTTTAGACAGTGGTGTTGAGAATTTTCACGAAGATTTGAAAGCGAATATGTGGTCAAATCCAAAAGAAATTCCAGGAAACGGAATTGATGATGATAAAAATGGTTACATCGACGATGTACACGGTTGGTCTTTTTTAGGAACAGCAAAAGGAATCAATTACAATGATGATACAACTGAGGTAACACGTATTTACAAAGCTTTATCATCTAAATATGCAACTTTCGATCAGAAAAAAGATCAAGCTGCAATTGCAAAAAATCCTAGTGAATATGTTGAATTTCAAAAAATTCAAAAAGAATATTTAAGCGCTGTAGGAAAAGCAAAATATAACCAACAAGTTGCACAATCTAAATTGAATGCAATTGAAGGTGGCGTAAATAAAATGGTTCTTGAATTTGGTGATACTAAATTAACTAAAGATATTTTAAAGAATTACCAACCAACAGATTCTCAAATCTTAGAAGCTTTATGGATTTTTGGCGAATTAAAAGAAGATCAATGGGTTGGAAAAATGATGAAAGAAGTTTCGAATACCTATTTAGGAGCTGCTCGTCGTGCTGCTAAAGGTGATGCTTTATCTTCTCATTTAAATTTAGATTTAGTTGATCGCAAAGATGTAGATAATCCAAATGATAAGAAAGAACGTTTTTATGGAAACGGAGATTCTAACGGACCTGAGTCTTCTCACGGAACTCACGTTGCTGGAATTATTGGTGCTGTAAGAGGAAATAATATCGGTTCAGAAGGAACTGTTGGAGGAAATAATGTGAAAATTATGTCGGTTCGTACAGTTCCAAATGGAGATGAGCGAGATAAAGATGTTGCAAATGCTATTTATTATGCAGTTGACAATGGAGCAAAAATCTTAAATATGTCTTTCGGAAAACCTTATTCTCCTGATGCAGATTTAGTTTGGGACGCTTTTAAATATGCATCTGATAAAGGTGTTTTAATTGTTAAAGCAGCAGGAAATAGCAACGAAGATATTGATGTTCATGTTCATTATCCTACTAATTTCAGAAATGGAAATATTGTTTCTAAATCTGTTCTTACGGTTGGTGCTTCTACAAAGGACCCAAATGCTTTGAAAGCTCGCTTCTCTAATTATGGCAAAAAATCGGTAGATGTTTTTGGTCCAGGACAAGAGATCTATGCAACTTATCCAGGAGTTGATCAATATCGTTTCTTAAACGGAACTTCTATGGCCTCACCTGCTGTTGCTGGTGTTGCAGCATTGGTTTGGTCACATTATCCAAAATTAACAGCAGAAGATATTCGTAATATTTTAATGGAAACAGTAAATAAAAACGATCAATTAAAAGACATTTCTGTTACTGGAGGTGTTGTAGATTCTTACAAAGCCGTACAAAAAGCTGAGGAAATTTACAAACAACGTAAATTGAAATAATTTTAATACAACTAAAAAAATCAGATTAGATAAATTCTAATCTGATTTTTTTTGATTTAAACTTTTAAAAATATAAATCAAAAAAAGTCTTATATTTGCGCACAACTTTTTAAAGTAAGATTATACATGTAAAATAGAATTTCTTTCAGACACATTAAAAACAGCAACTATATCATAGTTGTAATATTGTTTCATCTATAAAGAAAGAAATTATGTTAATCTTACAAAATATTTCATATACACATTTAAACAATAATGTCTTGTTTAAGGACATTAATCTTATCGTAAATAATCACCAAAAAATAGCATTAATAGGTAATAATGGAACTGGTAAATCAACATTATTTAAAATTATTGCAAGTGAATTAAAACCTTCTACTGGAGAAAAAATAATAGAAAAGATTCCTTATTATATTCCTCAAATTTTTGGACAATATAATCATTTAACAATTTCTCAAGCATTGAAAGTTGATAAAAAACTTTCGGCATTAAAAGAAATCTTAAATGGAAATGTAACAGAAGAAAATTATTCTTTGTTAGATGATGACTGGTCTATTGAAGAACGTTGTATTAATGCTTTACAACATTGGAATTTAGTCAATCTTGATTTTGAACAAAAAATAGAAACATTAAGTGGCGGACAAAAAATGAAAGTTTTCCTTGCAGGAATCATGATTCATCAACCTGAATTTATTCTATTAGACGAACCAAGTAATCATTTAGACAGCGTAACTAGACAGCTTTTGTATGACTTTGTTTTATCTACTAAAAGTACTTTAATGATAATAAGTCATGATAAAAAACTACTCCAATTATTAGATACAATTTGTGAATTGAGTAAAAATGGAATAAAAACCTATGGTGGTAATTATGATTTTTATGAAGAGCAAAAGGTAATTGAAAATAGTGCGTTAAATCTTGATATTAAAAATAAAGAAAAGGCATTAAGAAAAGCCAAAATAAAAGAACGAGAAACTACAGAGCGTCAACAAAAATTAGATAGTAGAGGAAAAGGTAAACAAGAGAAAGCAGGAGTAGCAAAGATTATGATGAATACTCTTCGTAATAATGCTGAAAATAGCTCTGCAAAACTTAAAGATGTTCATTCTCAAAAAATTGATGGAATCTCTAACGATTTACGAGAACTTCGTATCTCGCAAATTGATATGGATAAAATGAAATTTGAATTCAATCATTCAGTATTACATAATGGAAAAATTTTATTCACAGCTACTGATATTAATTATTCATACAACACACATCTTATTTGGAAAAATGATTTAAACTTTCAAATTATAAGTGGAGAACGTATTGTATTGAAAGGTAATAATGGGTCTGGAAAAACGACATTAGTTAAACTAATACTAGGAAACCTTAATCCAACTAAAGGAAATACTTTTAGTTCTATTAATTCGTCTATTTATATCGATCAAGATTATTCATTGCTCAATAACAATCTAACTGTATATGAACAAGCACAAGAATACAATACTATCCCGCTACAAGAGCATGAAATAAAAATAAGACTAAATCGGTTTTTATTTAACAAAAATGACTGGGATAAATCTTGTTCCACTTTGAGTGGCGGAGAAAAAATGCGATTACTACTTTGTTGTTTAACAATTACAAGTAAATCTCCTGAAATTATAATTCTTGATGAACCAACAAATAACTTGGACATTCAGAATGTAGAAATATTAACACAAGCAATTCTTGATTACAAAGGAAGTCTAATTGTTATTTCTCATGATGAATCATTTTTAGAAAAAATAAATATTGGAAAAACAATAGAATTATTGTCTAATTAATAGTAAAAGTAAAAGAATAATTCTTATCCATTCTTTTTTTTCATTATAAATAAAAAAATAATTTAACACTTCTATGATTTTGATTAGGAGATTTAATAATCTTAACAGCTATATTTGTATAAATTTTAAAATTAATAATGACAGCAGTAATCATTATCTTCATCGTACATTGGTATGCCTCTTTATTCTTTCAAACTTTTTTTCATCATAGATATGCATCTCATGCTATGTTCACGATGTCTAGAGCTTGGGAAAAAATATTTCATGTTTTATCTTGGGTATTCCAAGGTTCATCATATCTAAGTCCATATACTTATGGTGTGATGCACAGACACCATCATGCTTATGCGGATACAGAAAAAGATCCTCATTCGCCACAATATGATCCAAATTTCTTTGCTATGATGTGGAGAACACGTATAGTTTATAATGAAATTGATCATGACAAAACGCAAGTTTTAGAGAAATTTAAAAAAGGTGTTCCTTCTTGGCGATCTTGGGATAGATTTGCTGGAAATAACGCAGTTAGATTAGCTTGGGTAGTTATTTATATATTAATTTATGTTGCAGTAGATGCTCCATTATGGACATATTTTGTTTTTATTCCTATGCAAGTTTTAATGAGTCCTTTGCATGGAGTAATTATCAATTGGTTTTCTCATAAATTAGGCTATCGTAATTACGATGTTGGTGATACTTCAACTAATCTAATGCCTATTGATTGGTTAATGTGGGGTGAATGTTTACACAATAATCATCATAAATTTGGTGGACGTCCAAATTTTGCTACAAAGAAATGGGAATTTGATCCTATGTATCCATGTATTTGGGTAATGAATAAATTAAATATTATTCAATTCAAAAAAGGAAAATTAGACACAGATTATATGTAAAATATAAAAAAAAGCGATTCAATGTTTGAATCGTTTTTTTTTATATCTTTTTATAAACTATACTCTCTATATATTTCTTGAAAAAAAATTTTTGTTCAACTATTTCAAAATAGGATTCAAAAAAATCTCTCATTTTAGGTAATTGATTAATTTCTAAATTAATTACAACTCTAAAAAAAACAAACATTAAATTTGTTACAATTCTCTGCCAATCCTCCTGATTTTGATTAAAATCTATATAAAACCAAATACCTTTACTTTTCATATATTCATTCAATTGTAAAAATAATTTTTCGGCTTTATCTTGATCAAAATGATCAAATAGAAATGATGATATTACAACATCATACTTTTTATCAGTTTCAAAATCAAAAATATCAGCAACAATAAAATTTATTTTCAATTTTAAAGTTCTTTCTTTTTTCGCTAGATCAATCATTCTTGAAGAAAAGTCTATATAGTCTATCTCTAAGTTTAAATTTAATTTCTCTAATTCAGGAATGAATTTTCCTGCTCCTCCTCCTACCCACAATATTTTATCTCCTTTTTTTAAATGTTTTAAAATCAGAAAATGAGCCTGATGTTGACGATTCAAAAAAATGAATTTACTTAAAGAATGATAATATGGCGCAATAAAATTATAGTTCATTATTCAAATAAAATTACACTTAAAATTCCACAAATAGCTTTCAATAAAATCATACCATCAATTGCAATTAAATAATACAAAATAGGTTTCGGACGATTTAATTTAAAAGCAAAAACTGCTAAGCAAATAATTGGAATTAACATAAACAGAATTCGATGCAAAGGTAAACCATACCAAATGCCAAAAATTACAAAGCTTAGAAAACCTAAAAATATGAAAGGTAAAATTATTCTATTTAATGTAAAATGATAGCCATATTTCACAACAAATGTTTTTAAATTCCTATTACTATCATCCTCAAAATCTTTTAAATCAAACAGAATTGCATTAACAACACAGTACATAAAAGTTTGAGAAAAAAGAAAGTAGAATTTTGCATCAATTATATAATGTGTTTCATTTTTTAACATTAAAAATAAAACAGGTAAAAATACAGTTGTAATTGCCCATGTCCAACCGATTAAAAACGGCTTCAGAAACGTTGTTTTTCGCAATGAAATACCCAACTTGAAATCATAATATCCAAATGATAAAAAAGCTGTAAAAATTAGTCCAAAAATCCATTTCCAAGACAATATTTCATAATTGGGTATACATTTTATTGTTAATATAATTCCTGCAACAATAGCTACTGTTAATAAGAAATAGGTGAAATATTTAATTGATTTTCTGTAATTTATATAAAATTGTATTCTAGGATTAGAAGATATTTTAATGGTTTTTGGCACCCTATAAGCATATAAATAGAATAATACTGTGATAGAACTTATAAAAGAATAATATGCAATTGAATTGAAAGGTAATCCTATCTTGATATTTGTTTCAATATTTAAGGCTAATGAAAGTAATATTAAAAAAAAATTAGAAAAAAAGATATTTTCGATTATTCGATTTACTACTTTTCGTTCTTTCATTCATTTATATTTAATCTTTCGATAGTCCAAATGTAAGATTTTTACACATTTTTAAAATTTATTTTAAAAGAAAATATAACTTCATTTAAAAAGAAATCAAAAATTTTTAAAATTGATTATCTTTAACGTTAATTAAGAATACAATCAAACACAACAAAAATGATAAATAAAAAAGTAAACAGCATCGAAGAAGCACTTCAAGGAGTTGAAAGTGGAATGACGCTTGCTGTTGGAGGCTTTGGACTTTCTGGAATTCCTGAAAATTTGATTCAGGGAATGGTTGACAAAAAAATCAATAATCTTACATGTATTAGTAATAATGCTGGGGTAGATGATTTTGGTCTAGGATTATTATTACAAGGACGACAAATCAAAAAGATGATTTCTTCTTATGTTGGCGAGAATGCTGAATTCGAACGTCAAATGCTTTCTGGAGAATTGGAAGTTGAATTAATTCCGCAAGGAACTTTAGCTACTCGCTTAATGGCTGCTGGTTATGGAATGCCCGCTATTTTTACTCCTGCAGGAGTTGGAACAGAAGTAGCTGAAGGGAAAGAAATTAGAAAATTCACTTTTCATGGAATTGAAAAAGAGTATTTATTAGAATATGCTTTTGAGCCTGATTTTGCTATTGTAAAAGCTTGGAAAGGCGATACAGCAGGAAACTTAGTATTTCGTGGAGCAACTGCTAATTTTAATCATCCAGCTGCAATGTGTGGAAAAATTACCATAGCAGAAGTAGAAGAATTAGTAGAAGTTGGTGAACTTGATCCTAATCAAATTCATACGCCTGGTGTTTATGTAAATCGTATTATTCAAGGTGTAAAATACGAAAAACGAATTGAGAATAGAACTGTTCAACCAAAACCATAAAAGCGATGTTAGATAAAAATGGAATTGCAAAACGTATTGCAAAAGAGGTAAAAGATGGATATTATGTAAATTTAGGAATCGGTATTCCAACATTGGTTGCGAATTATATTCCTGAAAATGTAAATGTCGTATTACAATCAGAGAATGGTTTATTAGGAATGGGACCTTTTCCTATTGATGGTGAAGAAGATCCAGATTTTATCAATGCAGGTAAACAAACTATTACGACTTTACCTGGTTCTGCTTTTTTTGACTCAGCAATGAGTTTTGGAATGATTCGTGCTCGTAAAATTAATTTGACAATTTTAGGTGCAATGGAAGTTTCTGAAAATGGAGATATTGCAAATTGGAAGATTCCTGGGAAAATGGTAAAAGGAATGGGAGGTGCAATGGATTTGGTTGCTTCTGCAGATAATATTATAGTTGCAATGCAACATGTAAATAAAGCTGGAGAATCTAAATTATTACCTACTTGCTCTTTACCTTTAACAGGTATCAATTGTGTAAAAAAAGTTGTAACTGAATTAGCTGTTTTAGAAATTTTACCTGAAGGCGGTTTTAAATTATTAGAACGCGCTCCTGGAGTTTCGGTAGAAGAAATCAAAAATGCTACAGAAGGAAAATTAATTATTGAGGGTGAAATTCCAGAAATGATTTTATAAAAAAAGACTGTCTAAAAGACAGTCTTTTTTTATAATTTAATAAGGCTGTAAAACAGTTGTAGTCATTGTTGTACTTGCCATTGCTTGATTTAATACATTTGTATCTGTAGGTTTACCTATTCCTAAGTTAACTAAATTATTTCCAGATCCTAAATTTCTATTTCTACAAGCTGCTTGCACTTGATAGCTTCCTTGTGCTAATTTATCTAAAGTAACATTCAGATTAAAAATTTTATAAGTCCCTCGAACGCCACGAACAACGTCAGAACGTACTGCTTTTAATTTATAATCTTCATTTCCTTTTTTCAAGAAAATACCACAAGCAAAACTCGCAGAATAATTAGTTCCTGTTCCTGTTAATCTATTTATTTGTACAGTTGTCTGTAGACTCAATGTAACTTTACTAGAATTTGTATCATCTGTTATAACGAAAGCATCTTTATTATTCTGTAATATTGTCCAATCATTAAGATTAGAATCTAATGTATAAGGATCTGTTTTACCTGTTGACGTAAACTGAATTCCAATCTCATCTTTTGTAGTATTTAAATAGTATAAAGATAAACTTCCCATTCCGTTTGCTATCTGATAACTTTTCCAATTATTAGCTAAATCACTATCTGCCTTTACTTGAAATAATTGATTATTTGTTCCTGCTGATCCTAATGTATTATCATTACCTCCAAGTCTTAGTTCTTTTCTTATATTGATATCTCCGTTTATATCTAATGTTTTTGTAGGAGTATTAGTATTTATTCCTACTTGAGATTTTACAAAAGTTGTCGTAGAAAATATAGTTATAAAATATAGTATAATTGTTTTCATTAATCAAAAATTGTATTAAAATTTTGAGGAATCTCATACACATCCACTTTTAATGAAGATTGTGCCATAAAAGAATTAATATTTACTGAATTAGTTGAATTTATTCCTATTCCTAAAGTTATATTAGCATTTGTTGTATATCTAGCACATGCAACCTCTATATCATGAGAACCTACAGATAGATTAGTAGCTCCTCCAATTTGTGTATGGGTAAGAAAAGTATGTCCAGAAGACGCACTATTAAATAACGTATTGATTCTAACACTTTTTAATAAACCATCTACAAAAATACCACATGCATATTTAATATCAGATCCATTACCATTAACATTATTCTGTTGCACAACTGTTTCAAATTGGAAATAAACCTTACTTTCTGAACTATTAACTGTAAATGATTTTGATAATCCTTTTATATCATAAAATCCTTTTGTTCTTAGATAACTCAATGTTTGATTTTCAGCTAAATCAGTAGACAAATTAGAATTAGTAAAAACTTGGCTAGAAGTGATTTGAAGCCCTATATTATCAGAAAAAGAATCATTAAAAATTAAGTAGAATTTATTAGGCTCATATTCAGGAACTCTCAATGACTTCCATGTAGGAGGAAGTGATTCTCCTTGAGATACTAATACTTGATCTGCTAACCCTTTAGATTCTTTACCGCTATTATCTAAATATAATCGTTTTCTTAATCCAAAATCTCCATTAACATCAAGAGATGATTTAGGTGATAAAGTATTAACACCAATTTGTGCATTTGTAAAAATAGAAATACTTGCTATGATAATTAATAAAGTTTTTTTCATTTTAATCTTGTTTTAAAAGTTACCAACTCAGCTAAATCTATTTTCAAAAATGATTTTAAAGCAAAACTATTCGAGTTTGTAGAGTTGCTTATATTAGTTCCAACTCTAAACTGGTGATTGGCTCCATCTATTCTACGACATGCAACTTCTACTTTATGTATACCCTTCACCGCATTCTCTTCTGTATAGTTTAATGTATAAATATATTGTATAGGAGTTCCTATAGTAAGAGTTTGTATTTTATCTGGTCTTAAAGCAACTAAAATATTGTTCTTAAATATCCCACAAATAAATTTTACTTCACCTACAGTATTTCCTGTTGGAGTACTAGCTTCTATTCCTGCTTGCAACTGATAAGTAACTTTATTTTCTTCTGCTTTAATTTCTATACTTGTACTTAAACCTGAAATTTTATGCCAAGCAGCAGTATATTGTTCACCTAAATTACTCAAAGGTTTATTATCAGGAGCGCTAAGATCAGAAATACCTTTATCATCATCAACAACATAAGTATTAATAAGTTTATATTGACCATTCTCCATAAATGGAACTTTCACATATTTCCAAAGAGGTGCTTTTCCTTCGCCTTGCGAAACAAGTACTTGATCTTTTTCTCCTGCATTTCCTTTAATAAGATCACTTCCACCAACTCTAAGAGGACCTCTTATTACAACATCCCCTTCTACATCTAGTTTACTTTTTGGAATATTAGTATTAACACCTACCTGAGCAAATAATGGACACTGCATTAATAGAAGTGATAAGCTCATCTCCTTAATCAATTTCATTAATTGTTATATTTAAATTATTAATCTTATAAACGAGGTAGTAAATAAGAGAATTTTAAGTAGTATTAGAAGTAATTAATATTTGAAATAAATATTACACAAAACTAGAAGATAAAATTCCTTAAAAAAAACAGATTTTTTAAGAGATAAGTTTGAATTACTTTTATTTAAAAGAACTATAACATTAAAAATGAATATGATATTATTTTTCTTAAAAAAATGCAAATATAAAAACCACTACACATCATAAGTGACATAAATCACACATTAAATCATATCATAATAAAGAAAATCTAGTTTTTTGTTAACATTTAAAAAGAAAAAAATGTTAAATATTTTATAATTAGATTAATAAGTTTGAAATCCAAAACGATAATCATTAATTTAAATAAAATTTAAAACCTAAAATCATGGCTAAAAAGGCAAAAAAAGAAGAAAATCATCTACAAGTACTAGTGGATAAACTAAAAGATCCAAAGCACAAACAACTAGTTCAAACGAATCGTTTAAAGAAAAAACGTCGGAACAACGCAAAAAATTAAACATAAAAAAACCACTTCTAATGAAGTGGTTTTTTGTTTATATCTAAAATTGATTAATCAATTACTTTTCCAATTAAATCGAATTCGTAAGCTTCGATAATTTCAACATTTACAAAATCACCAACTGGTAAATATGTATCAATTGCAGAAATCAAAACTTCGTTATCAACGTCTGGTGAATCATATTCTGTGCGTCCAATAAAGTTATCTCCTTCTTTACGATCAATCATTACTTTAAATTGTTTTCCAATTTTTTCTTGATTTAAATCATACGAAATCTGAGATTGAATTTCCATAATTTCTTCGACACGTTGTTGTTTTACATCTTCAGGAACATTATCTTCTAAATTATAAGCATGTGTATTTTCTTCATGAGAATAAGTAAAACATCCTAAACGATCAAATTTTTGCTCTTGTACCCAAGCTTTCATTTCTTGGAAATCTTCTTCCGTTTCACCTGGATAACCACAAATCAACGTTGTGCGAATCGCCATATCAGGAACTTTTGTACGCATTGTATCTAACAAGGCATTCGTTTTTTCGTGAGTAGTTCCACGACGCATTGATTTCAATAATTTCGTAGAAATATGTTGTAGAGGAATATCAATATAATTACAAACTTTAGGTTCTTCACGAATTACATCTAACACATCTTCTGGGAAACCAGCTGGAAATGCATAATGTAAACGAATCCATTCAATTCCATCAATTTTAACTAACTCCTTTAATAAAGTTGCTAATTCACGTTTTTTATAGATATCCAAACCGTAATACGTTAAATCTTGGGCAATTAAAATCAACTCTTTTGTTCCATTTTTTGCCAATTTCGTAGCTTCTGTAACTAAATCTTCAATAGGACGAGAGACATTTCCTCCACGCATTAAAGGAATAGCACAAAATGAACAAGGACGATCACAACCTTCTGCAATTTTTAAGTAAGCATAATGACGAGGAGTTGTTGTTAAACGCTCTCCTACTAATTCATGTTTATAATCAGCTCCTAAAGCTTTTAATAAAAGAGGTAATTCACGTGTTCCAAAATATTTATCGACATTAGGAATTTGTTCTATTAAATCTGGTTTATATCTTTCTGATAAGCAACCAGTCACGAAAACTTTTTCAACTAATCCATCTTCTTTACGTTGAACATAATCTAAAATAGTATCAATACTCTCCTCTTTTGCATTATCAATAAAACCACAAGTATTAATTACAACAATATCTCCAGATTGTTCATGAACAACTTCTTTTCCATTCGCTTTCAATTGTCCCATCAGTACCTCTGAATCATAAACATTCTTAGAACATCCCAATGTAATTACATTAATTTTCTTTTTCCCAGTCGATTTTGTACGCATTACTCTAATTTAAGTTTGCAAAATTACAAAATATTTAAGACAACCAATTATAAAGATTGAATGAAACAATTATAAAAGTTGTAAATAAAAGTATATTATTGAAATTTATTTGATTAAATATATTTCATGATAAACAATATTCTTATAAAATAATTTAATTTATAATAGAAATAATCAAATACAAACACTTGTTTTTCAATAAATAATATAATTTCAAGTACTTTTATAATTAAAATTAGTATTTTTGATACATAGTATTTTAAGTTAAGAATTTAGAGTAAATTACTTTAAATTAAAAGAGGTCAAGAATGTATATTCTTGACCTTTATTTTTTGTTATTAATCGATATGATAATGACTCGGAAAAGCCTTTTTAGGATTTTGTTTGAGAATATTCAACTTGAATTGGCTTTCTAAGAATCCATAACCATAATTGAAAAATTGAATTAAAGTTGTCTGAATTGATAATAAACCAACTACCGCAGATTTGAAACGAATAGTTGAGAAAATAAAAATCAAAAACATATAAATTAACCACAAAACAAACGGAATTTGTAGGATAAATTGATGTTTTGGAAGAATAAAACTCAACAATAGAAATAGAAACGCAACTAAAGTTCCGGCAAAAAATAGACTCGGAAACCAAAAAGTTGGTTTTATATAATTTGGATGACGTTGATTAAGAATTGGGCGCGCAACTCCAAATTCATAGACTTGTTTCGCAAATTTCTTTAACGAAGTTCTACGTTTATGAATCACTTTCGAATCTTGAAATAATCGCGTTTCAAAACCATTTTCCCACAAACGCATTGACAAATCAGGATCTTCCCCGACACGCAAATCAGCAAAACCTCCCGTTTTTTCGTACGCTTTTCGAGAAATTCCCATATTAAAACTACGCGGCTGAAATTTACCAATTTGCTTTTTTCCACCTCTAATTCCTCCTGTTGTCAAAAAAGAAGTCATCGAAAATGTAATCGCTTTTTGCAAATTTGTAAACGAATCATCTGCATCATCTGGACCACCAAAAGCATCAACAAAATTAATTGTCAATTCTTTTTTAACTGATTCAATATAAGTTGCAGGAATAATCGTGTCAGAATCTAAGAAAATGAAATAATTTCCATTCGCTTTTTCCATTCCATAATTTCTTGATTTTCCTGGACCTGAATTTGTTTTATAATAATAATGAAGATCTAATTGAGTTTCAAATTTAGCACAAACTGTATCCAATTTATTTTGAGAACCATCGTCTACAATAATAATTTCGAATAACTTATCCGTTTGTTTCGTTAAACTTGACAATAATTCTGTCAATTCATCTTGACGCTCGTAAACGGCAATAATTATCGAAAGTTGCAAATCTTCTTTTTCCAAAATATATTATTGATTGAATGATTCTTTCAACTCTAATGTCACTTTCTGAATTTCATCTAAACTCTTAAAATGATTCAATTTAAAATTCGATTTTGATTGATTCAATTCGTGAACAATTGCCAAAATTGTATCCAATGGACTTTGCTCCTCTCCTTTTGAAGTTTCGTCAAAATTAATTCCAACCAAAGAAACTTCTTCAATCATTCCGAACAACCATTCTTCTAAAAAAGTATTCAAATCTATCGAATCAATTGTATGATTTGCCCATTGATTTTGTTTCGCTTTTTCAGCTAAATCTGTATTCGACCAAAAGCAAATCACCTCTAAATTAGAACCATCTTCGTACTCAAATTCTTCCGAATACGAAATAGCAAAACCTTCTTCAGAAGTCAAAAGATATACTTTTTGATCTTGACAAATTTCTTTTATAAATTGACTCACTTCTCTTAATTTTGATTTTTAGCTTTTTTACTTCCTTCGTACATTTCGTATTGTAAAAAATCGCATTCTAACTTACCGTTGAACACTTTTACCTTTTTCGAAGGACGCAAACCTACATATTTTTTGGCTTGTAAATCTGATGTGATAAACCACGCCAATGTATTTGGATAACTCGATTTTAACGTGTCTCCAATTTGTTTATAAAATTCTTGGTTATTGTTTTCGATACGCTCGTCATAAGGCGGATTGAACACCAATAAAACTGGAAATAATTCCTTTTTAGATGTAAAGAAATCTTGATTTCTAACTTCGATGAAATCTTCTAAATCAGCAGATTTTATATTCATCTGTGCAATTTTTACCATCATTGGAGAAATTTCGTAACCAACAATTTTATATTCAGATTCTTTGATACGATTTAGACGCGTATTACGAATTTGTGTAAACAATGTTTCATCATAATCTGGCCAATTCTGAAAAGCAAAATGCTTACGATGAATTTGCGGTGGAATATTGTTTGCAATCATAGCCGCTTCAATCAACATTGTTCCCGAACCACACATCGGATCAAGGTAATTTCCTTTTCCATCATAACCTGCTTGCAACAACAAACCTGCTGCTAAAACTTCGTTAATTGGAGCTGGACCAGTTTCTTCTCGATAACCACGTTTGTGCAAAGATTCTCCCGAAGAGTCTAAAGACAACGTAATTTTATCATGTGAAATATGTAAGTTAAAACGTACATCTGGAAAATCTTTATCAATACTTGGACGACGATCATTTTTTTCTTTGAATCGATCTACAATAGCATCTTTCACTTTTAATGCTGCGTAATGCGAATGCGTAAAATAATCTGAATGAACAGTTGGATCAATCATAAAAGTTTGATCGACACTCAAATAGTTTTCCCAATGGAATTTTTTGAATTTCTCATACAATTGATGATCATTTTTAGCAGAAAACGAAAGAATTGGCTTCTGTATACGAAGTGCAGTACGCAAGCTGTAATTTGCTTTGTACATGAAACCTAAATCGCCATTAAATTCAACCATTCGGTTTTGAATTTTAACATCTGCCGCACCCAACGCTTTTAATTCTTGCGCTAATATTTCTTCGAAACCAAAAAAGGTTTTCGCAATCATTCTGAAATTTTCCAAGGAAATAAAATTTTCACAAAAGTACGGGAAATAAAGGAAATTGAGAAGCTAGATTCTATATTAATAATATATTAACAAAAAGTATTTGAAATCAATAAAGTAGATTTATATTTGTCCATATTTTAATCAAATTAAACTTATTTATGAATAAATTTTTATTTTCTGCTCTATTAAGCACTTTATCATTATCAACTTTTGCCCAAGAAAAAAAAATATCTTTTGAAGTGAATGAGGGATATTACAGCAATGTTTTTGATACAGATAAAGGTTGGTCTTTTTATGGAGACAATTCTAATACAAAAATATGGCTTTCAACAGACAAAGCTTCTGACGGAAAAAAATCTGCTTATTTTAGTTATTACTCTACAAATTCGAATGCTAATGATAAATGGAACGGAGTTATGTACAAATTACCTGATTACAAACATTTTTCAATATCCGTAGATGTTAATGCTGATGCTTTAAACAGATCAAATTATAACTTTCTTAAATTAACTAATATACAAGGATTTAGTTATTCTACTGTTGGTACTTTTTCTTTTTATAAAAATGGAAGAATAGGCATTAATGGGACAGCTTTACAAGCTTCTTATACTTGGGAGCCTACTAGATGGTATAATTTAAAATGTGAAGTTAATTTAAATACTAGATTAATAAAATATTATGCAAATGATCAACTAATTTATTCTGAAACAATTTCTAATAATACTATTACTAAAATTGATGAATTAAGTTTTGAAACTAATAATTCAAGTACTAGTGCTGGAACTGAATTCTATTTTGACAACATTATCATCAAAAATTTAGAGAATTTATCTACAGATGAATTAAACAAAAAAGAAATAAAGATTTACCCAAATCCTATTCAAGATGTTTTATCAATCCAAACAAATGATAAAATTAATTCAGTAGAAATTTTTGATTTAACAGGAAAATCTATTTTAAAATCATCTGAGAAAAAAATCAATACACAAAATTTAGCAAAAGGTGTTTATATTGTAAAAGTAAAAACTACTAATCAAGAAATTTCTCAAAAAATTATTAAAAAATAATTTTATATAAATATTCAATTATTAATCTCATTTCTATAATTAGTTATGGGATTTTTTTTTAACTTTATTTATTGTATAATCCAATTTATGTATCAAAAATTATTAACTCCTCTACTCTTTTTATTGAATTTTATCTCCTATGCTCAAGAAAAAACTATTGGAGAATATTCATTCCAAAATTTTAATTACAAAGTGGTTGAAAGGATTACTGATGATTCAAAAAAAATGAATTATGAAATACAAAGAGTGATTAATGACTCTGTAATTTCTAAAATAGAACAGATAAAATATTATAAAACAACACAAGAAGAGTATAATTCTACATACAAGTTGATTGATGGTATTTTTACATTCATGATCACCCTAAACAAAGATAATCAAACAATGTATGGAGTAAATCGTTTTTTTATCGGAGAATATGGCAAATTATTTCCAGGAACTGAAAACGAAATTTTCACAACAATAAAACCTATTGAAAACAATTATAACGCTCAGTTCAAAGGAGGAATTGAAAAGCTACGTCGTTGGATACAATATAATTTTGAAGCGGAAAGATTAATTAAATCAATAGGAATTAATGGCTTTAACATTCAAGTCAAATTGGATATAGACAAAGAGGGAACTCCTATATTAACTGAAATTGTTGGTAATGATAATCCAAAAATTCGTACAGAAGTAGAAAGAATTATTCGTAGAATGCCCAAATGGATTCCTGCAAAACAAAATAATGAAAACGTTGTTTCAAAATTTTCTATACCTATAAATATTATTGGAATAAAATAATTACTTACAAAAAAATAAAACACCTTTTTAAATTTAAAAAAGGTTTTATTTTTCTTCCCTTCCATTCTTCGTACCTTTCGACTATCAAAATTTAACTTTTTAGAATTCGATATAAAATGGAAAACATCACAGATCGTCTTTCAGCTTTGAGAGAAGTTATGAAACAAAATGGCATTAGCGCAACAATTATTCCTGGAACAGATCCACACGGAAGCGAATATTTACCAAATCGTTGGAAAGAGCGTACTTGGATTTCAGGTTTTAATGGTTCGGCTGGAACTGCAGTTGTAACTTTAGAAAAAGCGGCTGTTTGGACAGATTCAAGATATTTTATTCAAGCAGAAGATCAACTGAAAGATACAACTTTTGAGTTGATGAAAATGAAGATGCCAGAAACGCCTTCTATTAACGAATGGATTATTTCTCAATTAAAAGAAGGAGAAGTTGTAGGACTTAATCCTCAAATGTTTGCGCACAATGCTTTTGCAGAAAATTTTAATGAATTTTCATTCAATCAACTTTCAGTAAAAAATATTGATTTAATTGATTTAGCTTGGCAAGATCGTCCTGCTTTACCAGAGAATCCGTTCTATATTTATGATGTAAAATTTGCTGGAAAATCTTCTTCAGAAAAAATTTCGGAAGTGCGCAATGAAATGAAAAAAGTAAATACCAATGTCTACATTATGAATTCGTTGGACGAAATTGCGTGGTTGTTTAACATACGTGGAAATGATGTTAACTATAATCCATTGACAATTTCGTATGCTGCTGTAGATACAGAAAATGCGTATTTATTTATAGATGAAGAGAAAGTAACTGCCGAAACAAAAACTGCTTTAGCAAACGAAGGAATCACGATTCAACCTTATTTAGCAATTTATGATTATTTAAAAAATCAAAACGAAAAATCGCATGTTTTGGTAGATGGAAATCGAATCAATCAATCGTTATACGAATCAATTTCTTCATCTTCAACAATTAATTTAGCTGCTTCTCCAGTCACAAATCTAAAATCTGTTAAAAACGAAATCGAGCAAGAAGGTTTCAGAAATGCAATGGTAAAAGATGGTGTTGCATTGACGAAATTCTTCATGTGGCTAGAAGAAAATATCGAAAATAATATTAATGAAGTTACAGTTTCAGATAAACTAATTGAATTTAGATCTCAGCAAGAAAATTTCAAAGGAGCTTCTTTCGGAACTATTTGTGGTTACGCTGATCATGGTGCAATGAATCATTATTCTGCAACTCCAGAATCTGCTTATAAATTAGGAAAAGAAGAAATGTTGTTAATCGATTCTGGAGCACAATTTTTAGAAGGAACAACAGACATTACGCGTACGTTAATGTTAGGAGAACCAACGGCACAACAAAAAACAGATTATACATTAGTTCTAAAAGGAAATATTGGTTTATCGGAAGCTATTTTTCCTATTAATTCTCGTGGTTCTTTGTTAGATGTTTTGTCTCGTAAAGCGCTTTGGGAAAACGGCTTCAATTACGGACACGGAACTGGACATGGTGTTGGTCATTTCTTATGTGTACACGAAGGGCCACAAAGTATTCGTTTAGAAGAAAATTTAACACCGCTAAAAGCCGGAATGGTACTTTCTAACGAGCCTGGTTTGTATCGTGATGGTGAATATGGAATTAGAATTGAGAATTTAATGATCGTACAACCTGCGATATCAACTCAATTTGGTGATTTCTTAAAGTTTGAGATTATTACAGTTTTCCCAATTGAGAAAAATTTGATTGATGTTAATTTAATGACAGACAAAGAAATTACTTGGTTGAATAATTATCACCAATTTGTTTTCGAGAAAATTTCTCCATTCTTTGACGAAAAAGAAAATGTTTGGTTGAAAGAAAAATGTGAAGCTATTGCCAAGTAAAGTGACTCAACAATAATCTAAAATCATTCTGAATCTTCTTTCAGTAATATCTTGAAATAAAAAAAATCCTATTCATAATTGAATAGGATTTTTTTTATTTCAAGATTTCTTTGTACTATTGCAACATATTTGCATTAAGAAATGAAAAGACGAAATACTCCAACAAAACAAGCAGTTTTAGATTTGTTCGATTCGTGTTCTACTGCATTAAATCAGGAACAAATCGAAACACAATTACAAGGAAAAATGGACAGAGCAACGATTTATCGTATTCTGAATAATTTTTGCGAAGACGGAATGATGCATAAAGTTGTGGGAGATGATGGTGTAAATTATTTTGCGATGTGCAAAACTTGCTGTAAACATACACAACATCACCACGATCATTTTCATTTCCGTTGTACAACTTGTAATCAGTTAATTTGTTTGAAAGAAGAAATAAATATTAATTTACCCGAAGGTTTCTCAATGAAAGATTGCAATTGCGTTATCTCAGGAACTTGTCAAAATTGCCAAAAAAAATAACAACAATGGATTTACAATGGTTTGTAAAATGGTTTAACTCGCCATATTATCATATTTTATACAAAAACAGAAGTTTAACTGAAGCAGAGGATTTTATTAAAAAAATCACAAATTATTTACAACTTTCAAAACATGCAAAACTATTAGACTTAGCTTGTGGAAAAGGACGACATGCTATTACATTAAACAAATTAGGATTTGATGTTTTAGGAATAGATTTATCCGAAGAAAGTATCAAACATGCTAAGCAATTTGAAAATGAATATTTAAAATTCGAAAAACATGATATGCGCGAAGTTTATCATCCAAATGAATTTGATGCAGTTTTCAATCTTTTTACAAGTTTTGGTTATTTTGAAGAATACAAAGATAATTTTAAAGTTTTTGAAGCTGTAAAACAACAAATAAAATCGCAAGGAATATTTGTTTTAGATTATTTAAATGCAGAAAAAGTAGTTTCAAAAATGATTCCTTATGAAGAAAAATTGATTGATGGAATTTTATTCAAAATTACAAAATCTGTCGAAAATGGTTTTATAAAAAAGGAAATTGATTTCACAGATAAAGGCGAAATATTTCATTTCGAAGAATTTGTTCGATTAATTTATTTTAATGATTTCAAAAAAATATACGAAACGGAAGGTTTTGTCTTAGATAAAGTATTTGGAAATTATAATCTTGATGCTTATGACGAACAAACTTCTGATCGATTAATTTTAGTTTTAAATAAATGATAGAGAGTTTAATCTTAATTTCTAGTGTTTTAATTGGTGTACTTTTCTCTAGAATTTTACTCAAAAATAAACACAATTCAAAACTACTACTAACTTTTAGTGGAGCATATTTCTTAGCGATGACAGTTTTAGAAATCTTGCCACAAGTCTATGGACACCCATCTGAAAATCATAGTCATCATTCAATTGGATTATTCGTATTATTAGGAGTTGTTGTCCAATATATTTTAGAGACTATTAGTAAAGGTGTTGAGCATGGACATATTCATTTGCATAAAAAAGAGCAATTTCCTTTTGGCATTTTTGGAGGATTATTTTTACATTCAATCATCGAAGGAATTCCAGTTGCAAATGCCGAATCACACAATTTCATGTGGGCAATTTTTGTACATAACATCCCTGTTTCCATGATTTTGTTTAGCGCATTATGTCAGCATACAGAATCTAACGCAAAACGTTTTCTCTTTATGACATTGTTTGCTTTAGCTGCTCCAATGGGTTATTTTTTAGGAAAACATACAATTATTTCTAATTATTCTTTGGAAATGAGTGCAATTGTTTCAGGAATATTTTTACATATATCAACCGTTATTTTATTTGAAAGTAATGAAGGACATAAATTTAATTTGAAAAAATTCGGTTCTATTTTAGTTGGATTTATTCTCGCATATCTCACGGTTTCTATGCACGTGCATTAAGTAAAAAAAGAAGTTCAAATTTGAACTTCTTTTTTTATTTATTATAACATTTTACGATGATCTAAAACTAAAATTTCTCCATTTGAAATAAATTTCCATTTCTGATCTTTTTTGCATTCGTTTTTAGGTGTTTCAGATTTAATATCAAATTCAACTTCTTTATTTTTCATTAAAATTGAAGTAATATATTCACAATCTCCAATCTTGATATTTGTTGAGACATTATCTTTCTTCAATAAATCAGTTTCAGGAATAGTTTTTATAGCTTCATTAATAATATTTAAATCTAATTCGCTGTAGATTAATTCAAAATTATCAGCTACTAAATTCGTAGATAAACGAAATGAATTTGACTCTACATCTGTACGAATCATAATATTCTTAGTATTTAAATCCAGTTCTTCTGCTCTTTTTGGACAATCCAAATAATCTGGAATCTTATGAGCTTGCTTACTTTCTAAATCTTTTTGAAATGTCTTAATCTCAGAAAACATTTTTTTCTTTTCTTCGGAAGCTTCCTTAAATTCTATTGTTTCTGTTAGTTCTTCAGTAGAAAGTTTTTTAGTTTCAGATTTATTTTCTGTACAATTAAATAAAAGTAGTAAAGTAAAAAAAGAGTAAAAATAATATTTCATAAGCAAGGATATTTGGTTTTACTAATTTATGAAACATTATTCTCAATTTCAATTATTTAACGTTCTGATTTTTTTAAAATTTAATATAAGCGATAAATTGAGAAATCTTAATTAAGATTATTTATATTTTTTTAAATCTAAACCAAGAATATCTCCAACTTTTTTAAATTCTTCATTTACTTTTGCATTTAATGTAATTTGTTCATTTGTTATAGGATGATTAAATATCAATTGATGAGCATGAAGCATCATTCCTTTCAAACCAAAATTCTCTAACCACAATTTATTTTGTTTGTTACAGCCATGCGGACGACTTCCTAAAATTGGATGAAAAATATGACGAAAATGCTTGCGTAACTGATGCATACGACCAGTTTCTGGAATTGCTTCTACCAAACAATAGCGTGATGTTGGATGATTGTTATATTCTAAATCAATTTCAGCGGTTTGTAAACGATGAAAATAGGTAATTGCATTCTGTTTTACGCCGTCATCATTCGTCAAATCATAATCAATCGTCATTTCTTCGGGCGCCCAACCACGTAAAATCGCCAAGTATTTCTTTTCAACTTCTCGCGTTGCAAAACGATCATTCATAATTTTTAGACATTCCTTATCTAGAGCAAAAAGTAAAACTCCTGACGTTTTTCGATCCAAACGATGAATGGGATAAACATGCTGCCCACCGATTTGATTACGTAATTCCTGAACTGCAAAAACAGACGCATCACGCGCATAAAAGGATTTGTGAACCAATAAACCACTCGGTTTGTTAATGGCAATAATATATTCGTCTTGATAAAGAATTTCTAACATTTGGCAAAAATAGAAAGTTATTTTCGGTTAGAAAATAGAACAGTCTTATATTTATTGAATAATAAAATTGAATGAAAAAAGGATTGATTATTGGAAAAGGTTGGTTAGGATCAAGATTAGAAAAGTATTTAGAAAAGCAATTTTTGATTGAAACCACAAAACGAATTTCGAATGCTGAAAATTGTTTCTCTATCGATTTTGATAATTATAAATCTGAGAAAATCTCAACGGATTATGACTTTGTTATTGTGACAATTCCATTTGGAAGAAGAAATAATTTGGATGATTTACATAGCCGATTTAATCATTTAATGAAGTTTTTAGGAGATTATAACAATCAACTTATTTTGTTAAGTTCAACAGCAATTTATCCTGAGAATAATGAAATAATTTCGGAAAAAACAATTAAAACTATTCATTTAAACAACCATTATTATTCAATTGAAAATCAATTAAAAGAAAAATATAATCAATTAGTTGTTTTACGCTTAGGCGGATTAATGGGAGACGATAGATTTCTTTCTAAATATTTGACTTTAGAACATCCGAATCTATCTCAAATAGTCAACCATATACATTATAAAGATGTTTGTCAAGTGATCGAAAAAATGATTAATACAAATAAAAATTCATCAACTTATAATATCGTTGCACCAGAATATCCTACCAAAGAAGAAGTGTTAGAATATCAGCTGAACAATAAAATTATTTCTTCTATAAATCGTGAAGGAAAAATAATTTCAAGTCAAAAAATACAAGATGAATTTAATTATGAATTCATTTATCGAAATCCTGTATACTTTAAAGAAAATTAATAATCTTCCTTCACAACTTTAACACTTTCTAAATGATAGAATATAGCCATAGATTTATTTATAAAACTATTTGATTCTAACGAAACATCTTTAAACATTAAAGATCTTGGCGGATTATAAATTGGTTTTATTACACAATCACCTTTACATTTTTTAAGATCATAGTCACGTTGAATAACCTGTTTTTTATATGAAAAAACTTTACCTTGGAATATGTCCTCATAAACCAATTTCATGTTACTATCTTTTTGAAAATCATTCTTCGGTAAGTACATATAAATAATAGCTACAACTACACCTAATGTATAAACCATTTGAGCATTCATATTATACTTATTCATCACTTTTACAGCTATAAAAAACAAGAAAAAGAATGATACAAAAATTAACATATTCTCTACCCTTGGAGGGAAATTTGCTTTAACACCGTATATAGATATAACGATACCTACAAACAAAAAACCATTCATTAAAATCAGCAATCCCCATATTGGTATTTTATGAAAAGTGTAATTTTCTATCTTTACTATTCTTGCTAAAACCAAGAAAAATATAAAAGCCATAATATTATATCTTATATTAATGACTATAAATTTCTTTATACTTAAAACTAGTAAATCTATAAATGTAAAATCTTGGGGATGTAATTGACTACGCACTTGATTTCCCGGAGAAAATAATACAAAAGCCATTAAGACTATAGTTAAAAAACTTCCCAACAAAACAAAATTATTTATCTTTTTTGTATTAATAAATTGTACTATAGCAGTTAAAACAATTGTAATAAAAGAAAACCCTAAGTAAATCTCACTGCACCCTCCTAGAATTAGTATTGAAAGTATAAAAATTATTTTATCAATTAATCTATTATTCTTATAAATATTTATAATCGATCCTAAAAATATAATGAAGAATATTGATGGAAAAAAATAGGTAATACTCCCTGCTAACCAATAATAATTTTCGGAAAGAGAACATAGTAATAATGTATAAATAGATAAAAAACTCGTCGATAATAAAAAACGTTTCTTAAGATTATCTACTTCAATACTTTTTAAAAAGTATAAAAATCCTACAAAAAAAAGTACAATAAATACTAAACTATATATTCCAAAATAATTTATAGAATTAAAAGCTAAAGGAGAGACTGTTAAAACTCCTGTTGCAATATATCTTGAAGTCCAATCTAAATATCTTTGAATTTGAATATCTACAAATGAATTATTTTTTAATGCAACACCATATGAAAAATCATCAGCAGAAGGATAATTATAAAAACAAAGAAATATGATTGGAAATAATATTAAGAAATTTAATATTATTAATATAAGTACACTTTTTTTCATTTGGTATAATATTTTTTAACAATAAACTTTGGTCTTTGCTTTACTTCAAGAAAAATTCTTCCTATGTATTCACCTAAAATTCCAATTCCAATTAATTGTATGCTTCCAATAAATGTAATTGCCGTAATTAAAGATGCATAACCATGTTCGGATATACCGAAGAAGATTTTTTCAATTATTATTTTTAAACCAAAAACAATAGAAAAAACTGCTATTATTAAACCAAAATATAAGAATAGTTTTAAAGGGAAATTTGAGAATGAAGTAATACCATCTAAGGCTAACTTAAATAATTTTAGAAAATTGAATTTTGTACTTCCTGCAATTCTCTCTTCTCTTGTATACTCTACAATTGTTGTTTTGAAGCCAACCCAATTAAACAAACCTTTCATAAAAAGCTGGTTCTCTTTAAGTTTTAAAATTTCTTCAACAACTTGTTTATCCATTAATCTAAAGTCTCCAACATTTGATTCTAGTTTTACATCAACTAAACTATTGTACAAATCATAAAAAAGATTCGCAGAAATTCTCTTCAAAAATGAATCACTATTTCTATCTATTCTTTTTGCTAAAACCACATCAAATCCTTCTTCGTATTTAGTCAACATTTCAGAAATTACGATTAATGGATCTTGTAAATCTACATCAATTGGGATTACAATATCTCCTTTCGCATAACTTAACCCAGCAAAAAGAGCATTTTCTTTTCCAAAATTTCTAGAAAAATCTACAATATGTATGTTGTTATATTTGGAAAAATTCTCAATTAATAAACTCAAAGTAGAATCTTTACTTCCATCATTTATAAAAACAATCTCGAGTAAATATTTACTTTTATTAATACTGTTATTGTAAAAAACAAATGTTTCATTTAGAAAAACTTCTATAGTAGCTTCCTCATTATATACAGGAACTATAAGGCTAATCGTTTTCAATGTTGGTTAGTTTAAACTTTATTGCAAAAGTAGTTTTATTTTTGAATAATAATCAATTACGATACTTATCTTTTTTTGATTTTGCTCTAAAAACTAAAATAAATATCACGATAGATAAAACGGAGATTAAAATGGTATCCCAATTTTTCTGAAAGAATTTTTTCAACGAACTTTCTTCATTACTATTAGATGATGAATTAGATTTTATTGATTTTGACTCCTCTATTCTTCTATCAATTAATTCGTTTGAAAATCCGTATTGTTTGGCTAATTCATAAACTTCTTTTGCTTCCTTCTCTCGTAATAATAAAAGAATATTACCATAATCAAATAACAATTGAGCCATTATTTCATCTTTTGGCTGAATAAAGGAACGTCTTTCATTCAATTGAAAATAAAGCTGATTTTTTAGACTATTCAAATCTTCTTTACTTAATGTTGAAACTGGAAAATCTTCATTTCCAAAATCTCTATTAATCAAACTTTCACTTGATAATTGTAATTGTTTCAACTTAATTTTTAGAATATTTTGATGAATCCATTCTGATTTATTATGCGAATCTGGATTTAAAACCAAAGCTTTAGAAATCCATTTTAAAGCATTTTCATTATCACCAATCAGTTCGTAAGCAGTTCCAATATTAGAAGCAGTAGAATATCTGTTTGGATATTTTTTCTCGACTTCTAAATACAAGTCTATCGCTTGTTGATATTTTCCTTGCAAAATCAAAATCAAACCTTTATCACTAAGTAAATCAGCATCAGGTTTTACAGCAAACAAACTATCAATTTTCTTTAAATCATTATCTAAATTCTCTGTATAAAACGTGTGTCCATGCGGAATATTACCTTCTCTATCTTCATAAATATAAGAACCTATAGAAAGTATTTTACTCTCTCCATTTAAACAAGCTAAAGAAAATATAGAAGCAGTAATAGAAATCAGAACAAATAGACTTTTTAAATATTTCATTTTTTGGAATTAATGCTTAAAAATAACAAAAAAAGCTGCTCTTACGAACAGCTTTTTAGAATTTATCTTAAATCTATTGATTAAGCGTGAATTGGACGATTGTCTGTAGCAGCTAAAGCAGCTTCTTTAATCGCCTCTGAGAATGTTGGGTGAGCATGAGATATTCTTGTTAAATCCTCTGCAGATGCACGGAATTCCATAGCTACAACTCCTTCTGCAATTAGATCAGCAGCACGAGCACCAATAATATGCATTCCTAAGATTTCGTCTGTGTTTTTATCTGCTAAGATTTTAGCAAAACCGTCTGTATCCATAGAAGCACGAGCACGTCCTAAAGCTTTGAAAGGGAAAGAACCTACTTTGTATTCTACTCCTTCTTCTTTTAATTGCTCTTCAGTTTTACCAACTCCTGCAACTTCTGGCCAAGTATAAACAACACCAGGAATTAAATTATAGTTGATATGAGGTCTTTGACCTGCTAATTGCTCAGCAACTAAAACACCTTCTTCTTCTGCTTTGTGCGCTAACATTGCACCAGCAACAACGTCACCAATCGCGTAAATGTTAGAAACATTAGTTTGTAAGTGATCGTTTGTTTTAATACGACCTCTTTCGTCTACCTCTACTCCTACGTTTTCTAAACCTAAAGATCCTGTGAAAGCACGACGACCAACAGCTACTAAAGCGTAATCTCCGTTAATTTCAATTTCTTCTCCTTTTTTAGAAGTTGCTTTTAATGTTACATCGTTTCCGTTATTTACAACAGAAGTTACACCAGTTGAAGTATGGAATTTCATTCCTTGTTTTTTCAATACTTTTGTCAATTCTTTAGACAAAGCACCGTCCATTCCTGGAATAACGCGATCTGCATATTCTACAACTGTAACTTGAGAACCTAAACGTAAGTAAACAGAACCTAATTCTAATCCGATAACACCACCACCGATAACGATTAAGTGTTTCGGAACTTCTGTTAAAGCTAAAGCTTCTGTAGAAGTGATGATACGAGTTTTATCTGTTGGCGCAAATGGTAATTCAGATGAAACTGATCCTGTTGCGATAATTGTATTTTTAGCTTCAATTTCTTGAGTAGAACCGTCTTTAGCCGTTACAACGATATGAGTTGCGTCTTTAAAAGCACCTGTTCCTTCTAAAACATCAATGTTATTTTTACTCATCAAGTATTTGATACCAGCTACGTTAGTATCTACAACACCTGCTTTTCGAGCAATCATTTGAGTGAAGTTTACTTTTGGAGCATCGATTTCGATTCCGTGCTCTTTAAAGTGATTTACAGCATCGTAATAGTGGTGAGAAGAATCTAATAAAGCTTTTGATGGAATACATCCTACATTAAGACATGTACCTCCTAAACTTTCTTTCTCAATAATTGCTGTTTTAAATCCTAATTGCGCTGCGCGAATAGCTGCAACATATCCTCCAGGTCCAGCACCAATTACGGCTACATCATAAGAACTCATATAGTTTTATTTTGATTTATTATTATAATTAATTTAAACTCTACAAATATAACCAATATTGAGTAGATTTTCGTTATAAAATTGTAATGAATTTTGTTAGGAAATTGAAAACTTTTCAACCTATTTCAACTTATCCGATTGAATATATTTTAGGATTTCATCTTCTGTACACAATTCATAATCTGGAGAAATTCCTTTTAGGTATATACTAATAAGTATCTCGAAGTTATAAATTAAAATATATTATTTAAAAAAATCAGTTTGTGAATAAAAAATCTATTTGATTATTTAAATTATCTTTAAATATTTCTATAGATTTTTCACTTTGAATATAAGGTTTTACTTTTTGATAAAACATATTATTCAAAGTAACTAAATTACAATATTCTAAAGTAAATGGTATTTCATTATTTTCTAGAAATAAATTAAACATTGATATCTTTTCAAGGTTAAATTTTTTAATAAACAAAGCTCTTTCATTTCTAGATTTAAAATTTTGGAAATCTATTTCTTCTATTAAAATATTTTCATACATGAAATTTGTAATCAAATTGATTTGACTTTCTGTTAATTCAAAACCAACATCAATATCTGAGTTAACTGTTATTTTTGCAATAAGAAAATCATAGAGTTGTTCACAAAAAAAATCCGAAATTATTGTGAATTGTTCTTCTATAACCTCTTCATACTCTTGATTATCTTTACCAAGTATTTTTTCTCCTACACTTGTTAACATTGTATTCATTCGTAATGTAACATTGTTCAGTTCTTCAACACTATTAAGAACTTTTAATACTTCTTTTTGCTTTTGAAGTCCATCAAGATATAAATAAAATAATCCTGCAAATTGACTTTGTAAATAATTTTCAATTTGTTCAATTTTCTCAAATGATTTTATTGGTTTAGTGATTAATAAATCAATAAACTTAAATACATTAACTGAGTCAACATGAGCAAATTTGAATTCGGCTGATTTTTTATCATTTTTATTTTCATAATCTTTCATGTTTTCAAAAAAATCTTGATTTTCTTTAAACGTTCTATATTCTGATAAAACATTTTTTTCTATAAAAATGAATAAAGGAATATTCTTTTCTAATGCAGTTTCGAATTCCTTTCTAGTTACTGAAATATAATCCTGCTCATACTTTTTAATATCATCTTTTAAACTTCCATTAGTAGCAGAAGAACCATATCTTCCTCCTACAATTAAAATCATTACATGACATAATTTTACTTCGTTATAAGCAGAAATGTCTATTGGCTTATCAAATTCATATGTGACTTTATCACTCTCAAATAAAACAGACTCAAATCCATAATTATCAATAAAATGTTCTAATCTTTCCCTTACATGTTTTAAATCATAATAAGTAGAGCTAACAAATATTCTAGGTTTCATTATTTTTATTTCTTTCAAAATAATACAACATACTAATATAACCAAAAACCCTTCACTTTTCAGTGAAGGGTTTTCTATATTTTAAATTCGAAAATCTAATTTCTGACTTATGTTTACCAGTTCATCAAAACAGAACCCCATGTAAATCCAGCTCCAAAAGCAGTCATCATTACTAAGTCACCTTTTTTGATTTTACCTTCTTTTTTTGCTTCACTCAACGCGATCGGAATAGAGGCTGCTGTTGTATTTCCATAACGCATAATGTTGTTGTAGACTTTCTCATCTGGTAATCCCAATTGTTTTTGTACAAACTGAGAAATACGTAAGTTCGCTTGATGTGGAATGAATAAATCTAAATCTTCTGGCTTTTTATTCGCAGCCGATAAAGCTTCGATAATTGATTCAGGAAAACGAGTTACCGCATGTTTGAAAACATAGTTCCCATTCATATATGGATAAATTTCTTTTTTAGTTAAAGTGTTTCCTTCTTTCAATAATTCGTCTGACCAACCTGTTTTTGTTCCTGGGAAAGTAACTGCTAATTCTTCAGCAAATTCTCCTTCAGAATGTAAATTAGTTGATAAAATTCCACGTCCTTCTTCTTCCGATGCCGAAACAATTACCGCTCCTGCTCCATCTCCAAAAATTACTGAAACACCACGACCTTCATCCGACATATCTAATCCGAATGAGTGAACTTCTGCTCCAATCACCAAAATATTTTTGTAAACACCAGCCTTGATAAAAGCATCAGCCGTTGATAATGCATACACAAAACCAGAACATTGGTTACGAATATCCATTGCGCCAATAGTGCGACAACCTAACTCTTTTTGTACCAACACACCGTTTCCAGGGAAATAATAATCTGGAGATAAAGTAGCAAATAAGATAAAATCGATATCTTGAGTCGTGATTCCTGCATCTTCTAACGCATTTTTAGCCGCAATAACACCCAAATCTGTAGACGAAATCTTAGAACCTGGCTCGATATGTCTTCTTTCGACAATCCCTGTTCGTTCCTGAATCCATTCGTCATTGGTGTCCATCACCTCAGCTAAATCAAAGTTTGTAACAACTCTTTCGGGAACATAATGCCCAACACCTGTAATAATAGAGTGTATCATGTGATTATGGTTTACTTTTCAATTGAAGCAAAGATATTAAATGATAAGCATTCTTTAAAACAAATGCGTCTTTTTGACAATAAATTATTTAGAAAATCTTGTTTTTAATATTCCGTTCATAATGATAGAAAGTACCATTACCCCTGTAGCAATGTAAAATATAGGATTCATATGTTCTGAATCTCCAAAAATAAGGCTTGCCAAAATGATGCCATAAACTGGTTCTAAATTTACGTTCAGCATCAACGTAAAAGCACTTACATGTTTCAGTAAATCAACTGATTCTATTTGTGCAAATGCTGTAAAAATTACACCAAGCAAAGTCAACCATCCTAAGTTTGACCAACTTATATTTACAACTTCGGAAATAGCTTCTGGTTGAAAAAGAATCATCACCACAGAAAGTGTGATCACACCACCAATCATTTCGTATAAAGTAACTTTAGTTGGTTTGATTGATTTTGGTAATCTCGAATTAAGAACTGCAAACAATGCGGAAAGAAAACTACATAGAATACCGATGATAATTCCTAATTTATAATCTTCTGGCGATGCATTAAAAATAACAGCTACACAAGCAGAAACGATTATGGCAAGAATAATTTCGAGTAGATTAATTCTCCGCTTAAAGAAAATAGGTTCTAAAATCGCACTAAAAAGAGCACCCATCGATAATGTACTCAACGCAATTGAGATATTAGAAAGTTTAATCGACAAATAAAATGTAAACCAATGTATTCCGACTATTCCACCGATAGCAAGTAATCTCAATAATTCGTTTTTGGTCACTTTGAAATCCATTTTTCTGAATTTCATATAGATAAAAACAGCAATTGCCCCAATAAGAACACGATACCAAACCATTGGCAACGCACTCATTGTGACTAATTTTCCGAAAACTCCTGTAAATCCCCAAAGAAGTACGAGAAACTGCAACCGAAGTTGAACTTTTGAAATCATTCTAACCCTTTTTCGCAAAAGTAGAGTTTAATTCTAGATTAAAATAAGGTTTCAAACGATTTATTCCTAAAAAATAAAAGTTAGAATAGATCAATATTAAATTAATATTAAATAATTATTTCATTAAGTTTAAATATACTACTTCGTTGTATTTTCGAACTTCAAAATTTATCGATGGATTTTAGTATTTTTTTACAAGCAGATGCATTAATAGCATTATTTACATTAACAATGTTAGAAATCGTTTTAGGGATTGATAATATTGTTTTTATCTCTATTTTATCAGGTAAATTACCTGCACATCAACAAAAGAAAGCGCAACAACTTGGTTTATTTTTAGCTATGTTTACACGTGTTCTTTTACTATTCTCTTTAAGTTGGGTAATGAGTTTAACCACTCCTTTATTCAATATCGGCGATTGGATAGGAATAACATCTACAGATTGGCTTGAAAAGCTAGCTATTTCTGGTAGAGATTTAATTCTATTAATTGGAGGTTTATTCTTAATTTATAAATCTACAGTAGAAATTCATCATAAAATTGAAGGTGTTGAAGAAAGCGAAGGGAAAATTAAAGTACATTCTTTTGCTGGAACTATCATTCAAATCTTAATTTTAGATATTGTTTTCTCTTTAGACTCTGTTATTACAGCAGTTGGAATGGCAGAACATATTGAAGTAATGATTGCTGCAGTAATTATTGCTGTTGCGGTTATGATGCTTTCTGCAAGTGCCGTTTCTAAATTTGTTAATGATCATCCGACAGTTAAAATGTTAGCTTTATCATTCTTATTACTAATTGGTGTCTCGTTATTAGCTGAAGGTTTCGACCAACATATCTCTAAAGGTTATATTTATTTTGCTATGGGATTCTCTGTTTTAGTTGAATTTTTAAACTTAAAAATGAAAAAGAAACATTCAAATCCTGGAGTAATTCGAAATATGGTTGGAGACGCAGAACAACAAAACAAAAATTTATAACTAATTTTAAGGTCTCTAATTTGAGACCTTTTTTTATTCAAAAAAATCCATGCAAAATATAAAATTAATCGTTACAGATATGGACGGAACATTGTTGCGTTCTGACAACTCTTTAAGTCCTGAATTTAATAAAATCTACAAAAAATTAAAAGAAAACAATATCATATTTGTACCTGCAAGTGGTCGTCAATATTATAGTATTGTTAATTATTTTGAAGATATAAAAGATGATTTAGCTGTTATAGCTGAAAATGGTACTTATGTTACCTATAAAGGAAAAGAAGTTTTTGTAGATAACTTAAATTGGTTTATTGTAAAGGAAATAATCCGAGAAGTTAGAAAAATAGAGGGTGCTAATATAGTTTTAGCAACTAAAAACACAGCCTATGTAGAATCTAGAGACGAAACGTTTTTAGAGTATTTTAAAAATTATTATAATAAGAACGTTTGGGTTGAGGATTTAACAAAAATAGAGAATGAGCAATTTATTAAGATTGCTATTAATCATACTAAAGGAACAGAAAAAAATGTCTATCCAAAATTAGTTGATTTTGAAAAAAATGGATTAAAAGTTGTTGTTTCTGGAGAAGTCTGGTTGGATGTAATGAATAAAAACACAAACAAAGGTGTTGCATTACAAGCATTGATAAATAAGTTAAATATTTCACCTGAAGAAATCATTGTTTTTGGGGATTTTATGAATGATTTAGAGATGCTAAATTTGGCTAAATATAGTTTTGCAATGAAAAATGCGCACCCAGATATAATAAAAACAGCCAATTTTATAGCTCCATCAAATAACGAAGATGGTGTAATTCAAATTATTAAACAATATTTACAACAATTAGAGGTTGTAAACACTTAATAATCTTACAAATAAGACAATTAAATTAACAGATAAATAAAATAAAAATTACTAATTTCGCAAAAAAACCTAAATACCCAATGTTCATAATCAACAAACACCTAAAAAATATATTTGTTTTTGGTTCTTTATTTTTCGTTTTTTCTTGTAAAAATGAAAATAAACCAATTCAAAACCTAAGTAAAATAACAGAACCTAAAGAAATTCTGCAAGATGATATTGATACTATTTATACAGTAAAAATAGACTCTACAAAATTGGAACAAGAACAAGATACTATTACAAAAGTTGAGAAACAAAATCCTATTGATTCTACAAAACAATATGTATATCTAACTTTTGATGATGGTCCATATAAAGGGAGTAAAAACATCAATAAAATTTTAACGGAAGAAAACGTAAAAGGAACTGTTTTTTTAGTTGGATTTAATGCTTTTACAAAAGATTTGAAACAAAATGTAGAAGATTATAAATCTAATCCTAACGTAGAAATTGCGAACCATACATTTTCTCATGCTCGCAATAAATACAAAGCATTTTATAGTTTACCAGAAAATGTCTATGAAGATATTCGCAAGAATGAAGTTGTTTTGGATATACATTCTCGATGGGTTCGCTTACCTGCACGTAATACTTGGCGTTTAAATAAACGTAAAAAAGATGATCCTGTAAAGAATGCTATTCCTGCAGCAGATTTAATAGCAAAAAATCAATACTATATTTATGGTTGGGATTATGAATGGAATAGAAATAAAAATGGATTAACAGCACCTGAAAATATCTACGATGGAATTGTTCGTCACTTGGATCAAAATAGAACTTTTGAAAAAAATCATTTGGTAATTTTGATGCATGATGATATGTTTAATTCTGATGTAAATGCTGAAAAACTAAGACAGTTGATTATCTTACTGAAAAAGAATCCAAAAATTGTTATAGAAGGTATTTCTAGTTATCCAATTAGAATTAGTTAAATATAAAAGCCTCTAAAAAAGAGGCTTTTTTTTATTTTTTAAATTAATTCAACTCAAAGAAATCTCGTTTACCAATTTTTACTTTGATACCACTATCTAAAATAAAATCACTTAAAGGATCTATATTCTTCTCCCCATTAATCTGTACAGCTCCACTCTCTATTAAACGACGAACTGCAGTTTTTGATATATCTTTTTTTAATTGATGACAAATATCTAACAATGTAATATTATCATTATCAATGTTTAATGAATCAATCTTAACCGTTTCGAAAACTCTATTTTCATCATTTCTTTTCTGAAATTGATTGTTAAAAAATTCTTCCGCATATTCTGCTTCTATTTCAGAATGATATTGAGTAATAATATTTTTAGCAACTAACTTTTTAATTAACATTGGATTATCCATTTTCAATCGATCATTTAAACTTGACTTTTCTTCTATTGAAAAATCAGTTGCTAAAGCAATATATTCTTCTAATAAATCATCTGGAATTGACATTGTTTTTCCAAACATTTCATTAGGTTCATCTGTCAATCCAATAATATTATTCAACGATTTGCTCATCTTCTCTTTTCCATCAGTTCCTCTCAAAAGTGGCATACACAGTACAATCTGAGCAGTTTCACCATTGGTTTCTTGCAATTGTCGTCCCATTGTACAATTAAATAATTGATCTGTTCCTCCCATTTCAATGTCTGCATTTATTTTAACCGAATCGTATGCTTGTAATATTGGGTAAACCAACTCATGCATTGCAATTGGAGTATTTTCTGTAAAACGCTTATTAAAATCATTTCGATGCATTAATTGTGCAACTGTAACTTTTGACAGTAACTGAATAACCTCCGAAAAAGCCAACTTATCTAACCAATCAGAATTAAACACAATTTCCGCTTTTTCTATATCAATAATTTTTGATAATTGATTAATATATGTTTCTGCATTTTTCTGTACTTGATCTGCATTCAGCGGTTGGCGACTTTTATTTTTTCCTGTAGGATCTCCAATTTGCGCTGTAAAACTACCTACTAAAATAACTATTTGATGCCCCAAATCTTGAAATTCTTTCAATTTCTTCAACACAACGGCGTGACCAAGATGCAAATCTGGTGCAGTAGGATCAAAACCTAATTTGATTCGTAATGGTCTATTTTCTTTTTTTGTTAATTTTAATTTTTCTTCCAATCCATTCTCTGGTAAAAAAATAGCTACATTTTCTTTTAAACTTTTTAGATCTTTCATATTTTTTGAAAATAAAAAAGCCCGAGCAAAACTGCTCGGGCTTGTAGATTATGATTAAATTTTTGACGTACAAAACTAATACGAAGTATACACATAGTCTACCCGAGCAAATATTGTACGATAATAAGTGCTAAAAAACGGTAAACGTAATATGTGTTGCAAAAACTTCATTTGTAATGCAAAGGTAGCATTATTTTTTACTTTAAGGATTTTCTTTCCAAATTTTATCTGAAGTCTCTAAATATAAAGGAAGAGCAGCTGATCCATACCAATTATAAATCTCGAAATCTAATAATTTTGCTTCTACAGCAGGATCAGTTTGTAAAATTTTTTCCAATTCTTCTTTCGTTTCAATATCTTGGAAAATAAAAATTCCACGATATTTTTTCTCATTTTTTCCCATAGGGCCAGCAACTACTAACTTCTTCTCTTCTACTAAACGGTCGATATTTGCCATATGACCTTTGAATTTTTCTGCAATCAAGCTACTATCAGTCGATTGATTTGATCCAGTTTTTAGAATAACAAAAAAATATGATTTCATTCCATATTTATCCGCTTTCAACTCTTTTGCTAAATCTTCATCATAATTTGGATTTGATTTTTGAGCATATGAAATAATAGATATAAATGTGAAAAATAAGAGAGTATACTTCTTCATAAGTAATTTTTTATAAAAATAGTCTAAAAAAAAAATTTCGTTATAACTTTGAATAAATTTTTATAAACTTATAAAATGAGCAATAAAACTGCGAAAACAAATGCAGTCCGAATTTTAGATTCGCATAAAATTCCCTACGAATTACGCGAATACGAAGTAGATGAAGAACATATTGATGCGCTACATGTTGCAGATTCTTTAGGTGTAAATCCTGAAGGAATTTTTAAAACTTTAGTCTTAAAAGGAAATGTAGAACCGATAATTATCGCTGTAATCCCTGCAAACACACATCTTGATATGAAAAAATTTGCAAAAATTTCTGGTAATAAAAACTGCGAAATGCTTCCTTTAAAAGATTTATTGAATGTTACAGGTTATATTCGTGGTGGCTGTTCACCAATTGGTATGAAAAAACAGTTTCCTACATATATTGAAGAACTTGCTATTTTACAAGATCAAATTTGTATCAGTGCAGGAAAAAGAGGTTTACAAATTATTTTAAATGCAGAAGATTTAGGAATTTTAATTAATGCTAAATTTGAAGATATCACACAATTTGATTTATAATTTATTTACTATTCAGAATGATTTTTTCTAAAATAACAGGAAATTTTGCTTCATCTTCAAACGTTAAATCTGGATTTGCATATACAATAATTCCATTTTTATCAATCACATAAGTTGCTCTATTGTTGTAACCTAAACGATTGTAAGAATTATACATTAATGAGATAGTATAATTTTCGTCATTTAAATACATAATATTATTTGTTCTCAGAGCAGATTTCCATACCTCTAATAATGGATTTGTAGAACTTGAAATTGCATAACTTTTTACATCTTTCAATAAAGGATTATGATCTATTAATTGAATTTGAGCAGCACAAGTCATTGCAGCTTTTGTATCAATCGAAGTAAAATCTGGTAAAATTTGTCCACTAAAAGCTGCAGGATAAAACGTCAATACTTTGAAAGTCGATTTATCATCCAAAAACTTCTCTGTTGAATTAGTCTTATAATTTGGTCCATTCAAGATAAAATCTGGTGCTTTATCTCCTACTTTCAGCGTATTATTTTTTGTGAAATTTATTTTAATCTCGTCTATTTTCAATACTCTTTTAACTAATTTTTCTAAAGGTTTCAAATGCTCGCCTTGTGCACGATAATCATTGTCTCTCATTAAAATTTTATTATTCTGATCAACTAAAAAAAGAACCGAACTTTCAACCAAAACATTGTTGCTAAAATTATTAGTTGGAATTATAGTAGAAACTGAATTTTGTTTAAAAGGTTTCAAACCAATTGCATTATATATTTTTCCACTTTCATCATAAATAACTTTAGTACCATCTAACTTATTTTGATTGGAAGATTCATTAAAAGTAAAGATTTTATTTGGCTCTTTACTCCATTTATCGTCTTCATTTACAATATAAATCACATCAATCTTTGGTAAATTCTGAGATGTAAATGCCAGATTTTTCACAAAATAATAATTCAGCGATGTTGTCATCATACTTGCATATGTATTCGTTTTGTATAAACTTGGTGTGAATACAATAATTTTCAAATTTGAAGATTGCTCTAAATTTTCAATTTTATTCATCGGAAATTGAGCTCCAATATTCAGATTCTGAGCATTCAAAAAAGAGAAACTAAAAAAGGAAAAAATAAATACAAAAAATCTTGACATATAATTTTAATTGTTAAAAGATCATGCAATAAACAAGCACAAGTTAACCTTTTTCTTTATTTAGAAAAAATGATAATCAATAAGATTTAATTATCAGAGATCATTTTCTCTAAATCAGCTATATTTGTATTTATTTTAACTTTAAGTATTATATCGAAATGGAATTCAATGTTACCAATGCTTTAAAACAACTAAATACTGATTATTCTGAAGATAAAGCTTCAGAAATTATAGAAAATCTATTATATAATTCAACTGATTTTTCTGATGAAGATCATGAAATAATTGATGAGTTAAATGATAAATTCTTACGAATTGCTGCACAAATTTTTGTGGAAGATTTGGCATATGATTTCAATACTTTAGTTAATTATTGGGAAGCTTTTATTGGGCAATTAACAGAAGAACAATCTCAAAATTTATTAAATTTTGCAATTGAACAAACTGATGTTGATTTTGTCGAAGACTTTATTATAGGTTATAGAAAATTTTATACGAATCCTAAAGAAAGTATAACTTTTTTTAATAAAATAGATGAACATCAATTTTATGAAATTAAGTTTTTCAAAGCTCGTTGTTATGAAGTTTTAAATGAAGAAGAAAAAGCAGTTGAAGCATATGTTAATTATTTGAATTCTGACTATTTTAAATTAGAAGAAAATGCTGAACAAGCTGCTGTGAATACTTTTTATATTAGTCATAATATTGCTCCACTATTAGTTAAGGTAAAAAAATACAAAGAAGCAAAAGTATATTTCGATAATGTTTTAAAGAATATAAATTTTGAAGATTACTTAGCTAATTTTGAAGATTCTAATCAACAAGAAATCAAAAGCTTCTTAGAAAATTATGTTACAACTTTACAAGAAATTGGAGAGGATACACCTGCTAATGACTTTTCTAAAAAAATAATGCAATATTTTTCTTAAAAACACAACATACGAAAATACATTATTGAAATTATTCAAAATACTCATAAATAGGTAGTTTTAACTTTTTATTATTAATAAAATAAATCTAATCTATTTTAGTATAAAAAAATAAATAATAAAATATTTATCAAATTAAGAAGTTGTTTTACCTTTGTATTATAAATAATTTATTCATAGTTGTTAAGGATAATGATGTTTGAAGATGAAAAGAACATCCTTAATAAAAATAGAGTTTTTTTATAGTATTTTTAGGTTGGTTAATGGTTCAATGAAGATTGAACCATTTTTTATTTCTTAAAACCATAAGCGCAATGTCTACAACCATTTTGACAGCATTTCCCTTTCTGATAATGAAAGAATTCTGTAAAAACCCAATATCCATTTTCTATATAATAATGAATATGAGGAATGAACTCTGAAGGCATTGTTGGATGCGGATATTCGTTATCTAATTCAACAAAATAATTTAACTTTTCTATACAAGAATTACACAAACATTTGTAATGTGTTTTCTTCAAAAATTCTTTTATTTTGTCTTTAATAATAATAGTAGAACAAGCACAATTTTCTATATCATCTACTTTACACTCCATTGTTTCGTTACAACGCGAACAATTTTCAATCATTTTATTAGATATTTTTTGATTTTTTAAAATACGAAAAATCTTAAACTTTTATTAAAACTTAAAATTATTTTTCTTACAACCATCATAAATAAATATATATAAATTAATTTTATTAAGACATAAAATAAACCTTTTAAAAATAATATATTTATTTTCAAAACTTTACGAAATTTGTAAAAGAATAAAGAATAGACATTATAATTATTCTTTTAGTGTTTTTTATAGTAGTTTTGATTGGTTAAAATCCTCTGAAAAAATTTTCAGAGGATTTTTTATTTTCTTAATCTATCAATCAATAATCCGATTACAAAACCTATAATTGATGGAGCAATCCAACCTAAATCATACTCAAAAAATGGAATTTTATTTAAGTTTTCAATTGTTAGTTGATCTAACTTTCCTAATAATTTTAATAAGCCTAAGATTGCTATAATTGTTGAAGCAATCAACGCAAAAATATACGGAGTTTTACTCTTTACAACTTTACCAAATAACACAATATAAATAACTAATGTAATTGTAATTGGATATACAAATGCTAAAGGCGGATAAGCAAAATTGATAATTTCATCTACTCCTTTTATTGATAATCCGAACGAAATAGCAGTACATAAAATAACTAATATTGTATAACTTAATTTTTCATTTGTTAAGCGACTAAAAAATGTTCCTACAGCAGAAGTTAAGGCGATTGAAGTTGTAAGACACGCAAATGCCATACATAAAGCAATTGCTATTAATCCATAATGACCTAATGTATTACGAGAAATCTCTATTAATAATTCTGCACGAGAAATGTCAGGATTTGTAATTCCAGAAGTTGCTCCTAAATAAATTAATCCACCATAAACAAATAAAAGACAAGTTGTAGAAAGTAGTCCTGCAATAGTAACAATTTGAGATTTACTTTTTGGATCAGTATAACCTTTGCTTTGTGCAGCTGTTATAATAATTCCAGCAAATATGACAGAAGCTAATACATCTAATGTTTGGTAACCTTCTACAAAACCTTTAGAAAAAGATTCAATCATTGTTAACTTTGAAGGTATAAAATCAGCAGTAGGATTAATTATTCCCACAGTAATTAATAATGTTAATAAAATTAATAAAACAGGAGTTAAATAATTTCCAATAACATCGACTACTTTTGATGGACGAATTGCTAAAATAAGTGTTATAGCAAAAAACAATAAAGATCCCCAAAAAGGATTCATTTCAGGAAAAAATGGTTTAAGTCCTACTTCAAAAGTTGTTGCGGCAGTTCTTGGAATTGCAATTAAAGGTCCAATACAAATCATAATAATTGTTCCTAAAATTGCTGCTAAATATTTATTTACACGATTTCCTAAATCATTAAAATTATCTCCAGAAAATACAACAGATAGAATTCCTGTAAATGGTAATAAAATTCCAGTTAAACCAAATGCTAACATTGCTACAAAATAATTAGAACCAACTTCTACTCCAATTAATGGAGGTAAAAGAAGGTTTCCTGCTCCAAAAAACATCGCAAATAACGCGAATCCAAGTGTTAGTATATTGGTTAACTTTTTACTTTTCATATATTTAATAATTCTTTTTACTCAAAAAAACGATTCGCAAATTACTATAATTGCGTTTTGAAGCCTTAAACTTAGTAGAATTATTCGATAATTACATTGCTATTTTATAAATTCGACAGATTTTAATAATTATTTTTATATTTATTAAAATTTAAACTTTAATATATTATGAATTATCTATATCATCAAATCTTAATTCATTTGAATTTTTATCAATTGAAATATTACAATTCGTTGGTGCATAACCTTTACCAATTGGTTGAAAATATTGTCTATTATAAAAATGCTTATCCTCATAATTCCGAAGCAAACATTCATAATATAAATTATTAATCTTTTGATTTTAAAATTTTTGCTATAATATTTATGAGATAAATATTAAACATAGTAAAGCAAATTGATATTGTAGGATATCCAAAAACAGCGAAAAGTATTATAATAAAACTAAAAAATAGTATTAAAACAACCGCTAAAAAAATTGAAAAATAATTAAGATAACTAAAAGCTATTGCTTCTTCATTATCAAAATTAGTATAGAATATCGCAGCTAAAAAATTGACAACAATTAAAAGAAACAATAAATAACCTAAAAACGGCATATAAAAACTTAAATCATGAAATCCACGAATGATTGTTTTATCCAAAACAAAAGCTACTGAAATACAAAGCCATGTCACATTGGTCCAAACAAATACTTGTCCAGAATTAGAGAAAACTTTTCCTAAAAACAACTCCGAAATCTTATCAATTTTCAAGTAAAATGACATTCCAAATAGGCAAATCACAAACTCTATAATAAAAATAGAAAAGCTGAAAATTGTATCATTATTTTTAACCACAATATCTGTAAAGGAAATTGCCATCAGTACAAGACCGATGACAAAAATCCCCAAAAATAAGTGTGCAAATGTTATTTTGTTTTGTTCCATTCGATATTTTTTGAATAGTACATTAAGATTGCAACAATAATAAATAATCCTATACTTCCCACTAACAACGCGTGTTCTTTGAGTTGTAAAACACTGTAGATAAACGCATATAATAAGATTAACATTAATGTAATTTTGAATGTTAAGCCAAACGATTTTAGAAAAGAATTGACGAAAAATGTAATCAATAAGATGGTTGCACCTGATGATAAAAAGTAAGCGATGTCAAATCCTAAATATTCTGATAACGATAACAATAATACAAAATTAACACAGATTGCAAATCCAACTAACGCATATTGCACCAAATGAATATTGAAATTATTTCGACTTTCGATAAAGAAAAACGCCACAAATGTTAATCCAATAAACAAAATCGCATATTTTGTCGAACGATATGTTTTGTCATAATGATCGTTCATTTGCAAGAAATTAATGCCAAAACTATAATCTGAAAAGTTAGAAGCGTCTTGCCAAATCTGTCCTTGCAAAGGGTTTTGTTGATAAATAGACCATTTTACATTGGTTTTTCCTTTCTTGGTTTCGGGATCAGAATTAGGTAAAAAATTTCCATCATATTTCAAATCTTTCCAATTTGTAGTCAAATCAACTTTTGTATTAATCGCCGATGGAATGATATTCAACATTTGCGAACCTTTCATCACCAAATTAATCGAAACTTGATTAAAATCGAATGTAGAAGGATCAATTTTTTGAGACATCATTTGCACAGGCATCACTTTTTTAGTGGCACTCACTTGTTCCGAATATTCTTCATTTTCTGTTCTAACTTCTGGTTGAATATCAATTGTAGAAGTCGAATTATCTAAATTCAACGGATAATTTTTATTGTTAGATTGTACAATCACTTTGTTCTCATATCCTTTTGAATCTGAGATTCCGAAAACAATTTTAGTAGAAACTACATTTTCTGCACTTACTTCCATTTCTGCAAGCATATCCGAATAATTTTTAAATTTCGAATTGATATTTAGCTTCGAATTATAAACTACAGCTTCATAAATACTACGACTTTTTAGCTGCGTATCAATCGTTCCATTGATATATAAATCATTTGCCGAAATATATTTTTTCACTTGTTGTTTCATAACTTTTCCTTGCCCATCATTTACATTTTCCATGTAAGTAACTTCGATAAAAGGACCATAAATTGTCTGTTTTCCACTCCATTTATCTGAAATTTCTGTAATTACTTTATCCTTATTTCCTTGTCGTTCTTCAATTAAATTTAATATGAACGGAATCGGAATTAATAGTCCTAAAACTAAAAGGCATACCAAAAATCCTTTTATCATTGTTTTGTTTTGTGAATAAACTGATTGATTTTCAGTTTGATATTCATTCTCTAAATCATTGTTTTCCATAATTTTGAATTTTATTATTTATTATTAAAAGTACTTTGTTTTTCAAAGTTTAAATACAAAAAAAATTATTTTATATTCTTTATTAATTTTTCGAGATAGTTCAAATGCTCCTGAAAAGCTTGTTTTCCAAGTGCTGTTATCGAATAAGTTGTATTCGTTTTTCGACCTATAAATCCTTTGTGCACAGTAATATAATCGTTTTCTTCTAGGTTTTTTAAGTGAGAAGCTAAGTTACCATCAGTTAAATCTAAAAAGTCTTTCAAATCCTTAAAAGAAATTTCTTCATTCATCACCAAAGCACTCATAATTCCTACACGAATACGATTATCAAAAACTTTGTTTAATTTATTAAGATTAAAATCCATGTTGCAAATTTAAGCTTTGTAATCATATTTTCGCACCATCCAAATCCCAAAAATTAGATGTAAAAGTCCGAAACCGATAAACCAAAACAATAAACCGTTGAAAATAAAATAGAAAGCCAATAACCCTAAAAAGATTTCGCACATTGCCAAATATTTTATCTCTACAATTGTATCACGCTCCACTGTATATAAAGCCAAACCGTAAAACAACAACGTTGCTGGAGCCACATAAGCAAAACTAAAGTTATTGATGAAGATCAAACTTACTAATCCTCCAACAATTAAAACAAAAAGAAATTTACGTAAAATTCGTTTGGTTACTGGATTTATAAATTTAACACCGTCTTTTGTCGATTTTCTTGTCATAAAAAAGAAACCTCCAATACAAGCAACTACTAAAGTTATAACTCCTAAAATGAATAATTTAATTTCTAAATTTTTCATTAAAATAGGCGTTAATGTTCCTCTATAATTTACTTGAAGTGCATCTTGTAAAATTAAAACATAAGCTATAAAAGCAGAAATCATTCCCACTACTCCAACCCAAACACCGCTCCATCCACTAATACTCGTGAATTTTGATGTGCGTTGCATTATCGATTTGATTTCGTTTAAACTTTCTATAGGGTTATTTGTGTTCATATCAAAAGTACTTTGTAATTCAAAGTTAATATAAAAAATAATTTCTCCAAATATTTTTACAAAAAAAATCCAATTTTATTCATTAAATTTTTATATACTTATGTAATAAGTATCTTAAACTAAAAATCATTACAAATTAAATTATGAAAAAAATACTTCTACTTTCTATTTTATTTGCAAATCAAATATTTGCTCAAAAAAATTATATTGACCAACCTTTCATTGAGACAAATACTAAAATTGATTCTTTAGTAATTCCGGATAAAATTTATCTTTCCATTAATTTGAATGAAGCTGATTCAAAAAATAAAAAATCTGTTGAAGAGCAAGAAAAACTATTAGAATCAACTCTGAAAAAATTAAACATTGATACAGAAAAAGATTTAGCTCTTTTAGATTTCTCAAGTAATTTCAAACAGTATTTTTTAAAAAATCAAAATGTATTAAAATCAAAAATGTATTCAGTTTTAGTAACTAACGCAATTACAGCAGGAAAAGTATTATTAGAACTTGAAAAAGTTGGAATTTCAAATGTAAATATTGAAAAAACAGAATATTCAAAAGCAGAAGAATTATTGTTAAGCTTAAAATCAAAAGCAGTTTTAAAGTCAAAATTAACAGCTGAAAAACTAAGCTAAACCTTTAAATCAAAAAGTTGGTAAAGCAATTTATATTTCTGATAATACAAATACTATATCAAATACATTACAAGCTCAAGATCAGGGACTTAAAATTAGAGGTATGTCAAATATTTCTTTAAATAAAGCAGAAGAACTAATTCATACAGAATTTCAAAAAATTAGGTTTGAAGTTCAAGTTGATGTAAAATATATCTTAGAATAATAAATTATCAAAATCTATTATATAAAAAAGACTGAATATTTACTTTCAGTCTTTTTTTATTACTTTACATTTTCTTCTTAAGGATTTGTAGACCATAAAGAAGCTGAAGCCAACATTGCTCGTTTATCTAATTTTAATAAATCGACAATTAATTGAGCAAAATCTTCTGGCTGAAGCACTTTTTCTGGATTCCCATCTGTTATTTTCAACACATCTTTTGACATTTCAGATGCAATTGTACTTGGAGTTAAGGTCGTAACTCGAATGTTTTTCTTTCTCAATTCGAACATCAACGATTCTGATAAACCTATCAATCCCGCTTTTGATGCTGAATATGCGGAAGTAACTGCATTTCCTTTTAATCCTGCTGTTGACGAAACATTAATAATATCTCCACTCCCTAAGTCTACCATCGAAGGAATTACTGCTTTAGAAACGTAATATGGTCCAAATAAATTGGTACGCACAATCTCTTCCCAATCGTTTTCTGGCATTTCCAAAAAGCTTCCGAAAGCCGCAATACCAGCATTATTAATCAAAATATCAAACGCTCCAAAACTTTCAATTAATCGTTCTAATTGCATTTTCACTTCAACTTTTTCAGCTACATTAAAAATAGAATAATCAGCTTTTACCCCAAAACTTTTTATTTCTTCAACAGTTTCTTCTAGTGCTTTTTTATTTCTACCTGTTATAGCAACATTCACTCCTTCTTTCGCTAAAGCTAAAGCAGTAGCTTTTCCTAGACCTCTACTTCCTCCTGTTACTAAGGCATTTTTCCCTTTTAAATCTTGCATAATTATTTTATAATCAAAGTTTTACAATTTATTTTTTGAAGATTTTTTGTGATTATTTTCTACAAAGATAATCAACATAGATTTCTAGTAAAAATATTTTTTATCTACTTATTTATAGGTATTTTTACTCCTTAATATACACTATACAGAATGAATACATCTTTATTTTTTACTCTACTCTTTATCAATATCTTCTCATTTATTCTATTTAAAATAGATAAAAAAAATTCTATTCTTGGAAAAAGACGTATTTCTGAATTTGCACTTTGTTTTGTTACTTTAATTGGAGGTACAGTTGGTTCTCTTATGTCTATGCAAATTTATCGACACAAAACAAAAAAGACATCATTTATTTTCAAAATATTAATAATTGTGGCACTTCAATGTAGTGCTTTATTTATTTTGGCTGATAGAATTTAATATCATCAAAGTCTAAACCTGCGATTATCTTTTTTTTCAGCTTGTTGTTTCTTTTGATTCAATCTTTTTTGTTGAGAGGCTTTCGTAGGTTTTGTTTTTTTTCTAAATTTTGGAATAATCAAAGATTTTTTAACCAACTCTAACATTTTCTTTATTGCAGATTCTTTATTCTCTAATTGAGAACGAGATTCCTGGGAACTGATTTGCAAATATCCTTCAGAATTAATCTTATTTTTCAATTTTTCTATAATTAATGCTTTTTCTTCCTCGGAAAAAAAATGAGATGCTTCAACGTTCCATTTCGCTAAAACCATTGTTTCAACTTTATTCACATTTTGTCCTCCAGCTCCACTACTTCGTGCTGTTTTATAAGTTATTTCTGAAGAAAAATCTATCATTACTTATTATTTTTATTAAATAAAATATGAGAAATCAAACAGATTAAAGTAAAAAATACACCAACAGCAACCACTCCATTCCACTGAAACTTATCCCAAGCATTTGCTGCAATAAAAGTTCCTAAAGATCCACCAATAAAATAGCTTGTCATGTAAACTGTATTTACCCGATTTCCTGCTTTTGCATCTAATCTAAAAATAATAGTTTGATTTGAAACGTGCATTGCTTGTAAACCTAAATCTATCAAAATTACACCTACAATTAACCCCCAATACGTATAACCAAACTCATAGAAAAATCCCCAAGAAATTAACATAATGATGATTGAATAAAAGATAATTTTTGAGGTAGACAAAACTTTTGACACCTTTCCTACCAAAGCAGCAGCTAATGCTCCTACTGCACCAATTAATCCAAATGCACCAGCTACATCACTACCAACAAAGAAAGGAGCTTCTTCTAAATGGAAGACCAACGTTGTCCAAAAAGCACTAAATGCTGCAAAACCTGCCGCTCCACGAAGCGATGCTAGTCTTAATTGGGGTTGAGATTTCACTAAATCTACAATAGATATCATCAGACTATTATAAGTTCCTTTGAAATTTGGTTGAATTTCTGGCAAAAAAATGTAGATAAAAATCCATAACACAAACATTAAAATTGCACCTATTAAATAAACCTCGCGCCATCCTAAATATTCTCCAATAAAACCGCTAAAAACACGAGAAAGTAAAATACCTACAAGTAAACCACTCATAACCATTCCTACAGCTTGCGCCTTGTTTTTAGGTTCTGCTAATTCTGATGCCATTGGTACAAAAACTTGTGGAATAACTGAAGTAAAACCTATTAGAAAGCTTAATGGAAAAAGCCAACTTACAGATGGAGCAAAATACATTCCCAAAAGAGCTGCAATTATAAAAACAAAATCGATTAGAATCATTCGTTTTCGTTTCAACAAATCTCCTAAAGGAATAATAAATAACAATCCACATGCATAACCTATTTGTGTTAGCATCGCAATATTAGACACTTTACTTTCAGAAACATTAAAATCCTTTGCAATTAATGACAATAATGGCTGATTGTAATAATTATTAGCAACCACCAAACCACTCCCTATAATCATTATCCATAGAATGATAGGAGTTAATTTTGGTTTCATTTGTAAATTTTCCATTTTAATATTCGCTTGCTTCTGTCAAAAGTTTAACATCATCATGAGAAAGCTGAACATTTACTGCTTCTACAAAAGCATCAAGATGTTGTTCTTTAGTCGCACTTGCAATTGGTGCTACAACGGTTTTTTGTTCTAATAACCAAGCTAAAGAAACTGCAGAATATGAAATATTGTATTGACTAGAGATTGTTTCTAGAGCATTTAGAATTCGAAAACCTCTTTCGTTCAAATATTTTTTTATTCCGTCACCACGCAAACTTTTTCCTAAATCTTCTTCTGTTTTGTATTTACCTGATAAGAACCCACTTGCCAAACTGTAATAAGGAATAACAGCTAAATCATATTTTTCAGCAACCGGTTGCAAAAATTCCTCGAAATGCTGACGATCATATAGATTATATTCAGGCTGCAATGTTTTGTATTGAGGCAAATTATAAAGTTCCGATTTATCCAACGACTCTATTAATCGTTCAGAAGAAAAATTTGAAGCCCCTATAAATCGAACCTTCCCCTCTTTTATTAGCTGATTGTAAGCTGATAACGTTTCTTCTACAGGTGTATTAACATCATCATAATGAGTCTGATATAAATCGATATAATCAGTTTGTAAACGAATAAGAGATTCTTCTACCTCTTTTAAGATATGAGCCTTTGTAGTATTGGGCTTATCTTGAATCATATTTCGTCCACCAACTTTTGTTGCCAACACAATTTGATCTCTTACTCCTCTTGATTTTAACCAATTTCCAATAATTCTTTCCGATTCAGTTCCCACATTACCAGAAACCCAGTAAGAATAATTATTTGCAGTGTCTATCGCATTAAATCCTCTATCTAAAAAAGCGTCTAAAATTTGAAAAGACTCTTCTTCATTCAATGTCCAACCAAAAACATTTCCTCCGAAAAAAATTGGTTTTATCTGTAAATCTGTATTTCCTAATTGTACATTTTTCATAAGTATCAAAGATAAAAAAAAGCTACTTTGCAGTAGCTTCTTGTTGTAAAATTTTTTGACTCACACGTCGAAAAATGTAACTTTTAAGATACTTACAGTGTTTTCATAGGTTTAGAAAACGAAGTATCTAAGTTTAATACTTAGTTTGAAATCGATATACAAATATAAATAACACATCATTCCTATCATAAAAATAGGTTTTCAACTTAGTGAAATACCTTTTCAACGAGGTAAAACTTGAATATATTCAGGTAAATTAATATTATTGAATGTTTAAATTCATTTTAACAACAGTTCCTTTATCATGAAAATCAATAAATATATTTTTTTCATAATTTTGGTTCAAAAGCTGTAATCTTTCTTCTATAATTTTTAAAGCTTTAGATTCATATATTTTACTAGTTGTTCCATTGTTATTACTTCCTTTCCCATTATCTTCAATAATCAACTGTAAGTAACTCTCTTTCAGATATAAACTCAACTTTATTTTTGGTTCTAATTTGTTTTTATCAAAAGCATGAACAAATGCATTTTCAATTATTGGTTGAATTAGCATTGGCGGTATTTTAATTTTATAAATATCCAATTGAGAATCTATATCAATTTCAAATGAGATTTTGTTTTGCCATCTAAAATTTTCAACTTCCACATAAAGTTTTAAAAAATCAATTTCATCATTTAAACTAATTTCATCTTTGGTTGATAGATTCAACATTTGACGAATTAAATGGGAAAATCGTCCAAGAGAATTCAAAGCATTATCAATATCATTATCCAAAATATAAAATTGAATAGAATTCAAAACATTGAAAATAAAATGTGGATTCATTTGGGATTGCAACGCAGTAAGCTTTGTTTCTGTCAATTGACGTTCCAATTGCAATCGCTTATTTTCTTGTTGATTTATTTCATTTAATTGATTTATTTTTAATTGATTAAATTTATTTAAAGTACTTATTTTATTTGAATTATACTTATAAATAATCAATCCAAAGGTTAAAAAAGACAACAAAACAAAATAAATATTCAAATAAAAAGGTTCTGCTATATACAAAGATAAAAGATCTACAATCTGCTTTTCTCCATTATTAGTATCAGTTATTTCTAATTGAATTTTATATTCTCCGTATCGCAAATTTCTTAAAAAAATTGTTTCGTCATTAAAATAATCATTCCAACTTTCTTCTGGATTAATACGATATCTGTATTTATAATTTTCAGGAAAATTCGCATCTACAATAGAAAAGTTTATAGCCAAATTATTTTCATTATTCTTTAGTTTCAAATTTTTATTTATTAAATCGAACCAAGAAAATTTTTCATCACCAAACGCAATGTCATTTATTTTAAGATCTGTGATTAATACTTTCTTTGTGAGGTTTGGTTGATGCAATAAATTATTTAAATCTAGTTTATAATATCCATTTTCAACTCCAAGAAAAACAGTTTTCCCATCAAAAATAGATGAATGAATATCTTTATTTACAAAACCTTGCTCATTACTAATCATATAAGTTTTGTCTTTATTAAAAACAAGCAGGTTTCTATTTGTTCCAATCAAAATACTTTCTCCAAAAATATCGATAGAACTTATATTTTCTCCTCCTATATCACGAATATTAATTATTTTTTTTATGATCAGTTCATCTTCTTTTATTTGTAAAATGTAAACTTTCGCAAACTCTGTAGCAACCATTAATTGATCATTTCCTATACATTTTATCATTTTTAACTTCGATTCGTTAAATTGATTATTCTGTAAATAAGAGATAAATTTCCCGTTTTCATATTTAAATAATCCATCTAAAGATGAACCGAAAAAAACAGCATTTTTATTCTGACAAATTGAAACAACATCTTTCGGTACATTTCCTTGAGCAGCAGAATAAGAAGTGTATTTTATATTTTTTAAATCATCAAAAATTAAAATTCCTCCAAAGGGGTTTGTTTGAATAAATTGATTATCAAAATATGTAAATTGATTTGTTTTATTTGGAAGATAATGCTTAAAATTTCCTTCAAAATCTAATTCAAAAAGCCCTAAATTTGTTGCTATTAAGAAAGATTCTTCATGAATTATAATCTTATAAAAGCGAAGATTTTTTGCTTTTAAAGTATAATCTATTTCATAGAAATCTTTATTTGATTGATTAAGAAAATTTTTATATTTTTCTTTATTTTGGAGCATGTAATTATAGAAATTATCTCTTTTAACTAACTTCTTGAATTCATTATTTTGCTTAAGATAAAGTCCTTCTGGAGTTAAAAAATAATCAACATTTTTTATTTTAAGTATTTCTATTACTCTCTTATTGTCAATTGTTGAAAAATCTAAAAAATGATTAAAATGAACTTCAAAAAGTCCTTTATCTAAACTTCCTACATAAATTAAATCATCTGTTTTACTATTAAAAATTCTATAAGGATAATCAGAAGTTATCTTGAATTTTTCTGTTTGATCATTTATCTCATTTTCTGTAATTTCCGATACTATTCCATTTCCTGCACCTACGTCATTACCAACAATAAGTAAAGAATTTCTTTTTTTAGAAAGATTATGACTTCTAATAATTGGTAAATCATAAGTTACATAAGTTGATTTATTATTAAAAAAATCATTTATTGGGATTTTTTTGAGACCTTTTGATGAAGAAAAATACAGGTTATTATGGTAAACGAAACTATAATTTATTTTATCAAAAGGGCTGATTAGTTTTAGTTTTGAACGTGTAACTTCATAAATACCATGATCTATAGTTGTGACATATATTTTATTTTGATATTCAAAAAAAGAGACTGCTTCAAAAACAATATTATTACTTTTCTCAAATGAAGGATTATATATTTTTTTAAATTTTGTATCAATAATAGAAACTCCTCCTTGTGTTGCAACATAAACCAAATCATTTATATAAAACAAGTTACGAACTCTATCTGAAACTAATCCTTTAAATGTATTTATTTGTTCAAAATCTTGGCCTGAAAACTTTAAAATTCCTTGTCCATAACTTCCAAACCAAATATTATGTTCCTTATCTTCTACTATTGTCCAAATATTATTATACTGAACTTTCTCAAAACGTTTTAGTATTTTGAAGTTATTCATATCTTTTACAAAAACTCCATAACGAGTTCCTACCCAAACAAAATTTCTTGAATCTTTATAAATACTCAAAATTTCATTAGCAGGTAAGCCATTTTCGTACGTATACTGTTTTGTTAAAACAAACTGAGCAAAAAGTTGATTTGAGCAAAAAATAAAAAGGATTAATAATAGAATTTTACGAAACAACATTCGAAAGAATTTTATAACCTAAAGATGTAACAGGAAGATTTATTTCTCCTCCTTTAGGAGAACAATTTAAGATTAATTGATTATTTCTCTTATCAATTTTTTTTGCAAAATTTATATTCACCAAATAAGAACGATTAACTCTAAAGAAATTTGTTTGATTAATTAAATTTTCAACTTCTTTCAACGTTTTAGTAATCATAAAGACATCATCTTTTGTATAAATAGTACAATAGCTGTCATCTGCTTTGCAATAGATAATTTCATTTATTTTTAAAACTAAAACTTCTGTTATCGAAGGAATAAAAATTATTCCATGTTCGTTTTTAAAAATTTCCTTAAGGTTTTCTGTATCTACTTCTTCTTCTGAATCTTCTTTTATTATTTCTATTTTATTACTTCTATTTATATCATTTTGTCGTTCTTCAAAACGTTGCAATAAAATTTTAAGATCAGAAATAGAAATTGGCTTCATTAAATACCCCAAACATCCCCATTGATTAACAGCTTGCAAAATATAATCAGAATGTGCAGTTGTAAAAATTACATCAAAAGAAATGTCATTAAAATAATCGAATAATTTAAACCCAAATTCTTCTGGCATTTGAATATCTAAAAAAACAATATCTGGTTTATTTTCTTTTATTTTTTCCACTCCTTCTTTTACAGAGCTTGCTGTATCTATGGAAACAAAAAAATCAGGTAAAGCATGTTGAATAACTTTTTTTAATCCTTGTTGAGCAAAGTGTTCATCATCAATAATAAGAGCCTTGTAATTGTTCATCCTAGCGTATTTAATACAAATATAAAATAAAAAAGGATGCTCTATACGAACATCCTTTGATTATAATTGAAGTAATATTTTTATACTCTTTTCGTTTTTAATTGTAAAAAAATGGCTGCTATTATCGATCCAACAGACGCCATAATAAAACCAACCCACAATTGCGAATTAAAACCTAATCCCATTGCGATTGGAATCCCTCCTAAAAATGCTCCTAAAGCATTTCCAATATTAAAACTTGCTTGACCAGCTGCAGCTGCTAAAGTCTCAGATCCTTTTCCGTTATTAATTAACATCATTTGGATTGGCGAACCAATTGTAAATGCAATTAATCCTGTTACAAAAGACATAATATAGGCCATTACTTGAATATGAGAAGTAAAATAAACGATAACTAAACAAACTGCCATTGAAGCAAATGAGATAATTGCCGCTTTATTAGGAGACATGGTATCAGCTAATTTTCCACCGATAAAATTTCCAACAAACATTCCTAAACCAATTAAAGTCATAATAATTGGAACTTTTGTTTTTGGTAAATCAGCCACATTTGTCATCAATGGAGAAATATAACTTATCCAAGCAAATAAACCTGATGTTCCGATAGAGATCATCACAATTAATACCCAAGCTTCCCATTTTTTGAAGAAACTTAGCTGTTCTACTAAACTTCCTTTGTTTGTATTTTTAAGATTCGGAACCCATAGCGAAATAGCTAACATTGTGATTAACCCTAAACTTGCAATAATTCCAAACGTTAGTCTCCAAGAAAATACTTGTCCCAATTTTGTTCCTAATGGAACTCCAACCAAATTAGCAAAAGTTAATCCTGCAAACATAATCGAAATAGCTTGCGCTTCTTTTCCTTTTGTTGCTAATTGTGCAGCAACAACAGATCCTACTCCAAAAAATGCTCCGTGAGGTAAACCAGACATAAAACGAGCTATTAATAAAGTATTATAACTTGGTGCGATAACAAAAAGTGAATTAAAAATGGTAAATAATAACATAAAAAAGATCAATACTTTTTTAGGTGAATATTTACTTGTAGCCATAATCAATGTTGGAGCCCCAACCATTACACCCATTGCATACATTGATATAAAATTCCCTGCTGTTGGAATTGAAATATTCAAATCTTTTGCAAAATCCTCTAAAACTCCCATCATCGAAAATTCCGTCATTCCGATGGCTAAACCTCCCATTGCTAAGGCAAGTAAACTCTTTTTTACCATTTATTCTTCTATTCTTCGTATAATTCTATTGGCAAACCATCTGGATCTTCAAAAAAAGTAAACTTCTTCTGCGTATATTCATCCACTCTAATTGGCTCTACCATCACATTCCACTGCGCTAGTTTTTCTACTTCATTTTCTATATTTTCCACAGCAAAAGCAATATGTCTCAAACCAGAAGCTTCTGGTCGAGAAACACGTTTTGGGGGATTAGGAAAAGAAAATAATTCGATGCAGTAATAATTTTGCAAAGCTAAATCTAATTTATAAGAATCACGTTCTTTTCTATAAACTTCTTGTAAAATTTCGAAGCCTAAAATTTCTGTATAGAAAGATTTCGATTTTTGATAATCCGAGCAAATAATTGCTATATGATGTATCTTTTTTAATGCTAACATAACTTAAGCGTAATGATTATTTTTTGCTCTTTCATATTGTGGCAACCACTTTACATCTGCGTTTAACTCTTTTGCAGCACGCAATACAAAATATGGATCGCGTAATAATTCTCTTCCTAAAAAGATCAAATCTGCTTCGCTATTATTTAGAATTTTTTCGGCTTGTTTTGGCTCAAAAATTAATCCAACAGCACCTGTAATTATTTTAACTTGATTTTTAATTTCATTCGCGAATGGAACTTGGTAATTTTTTTTAACATCAATTTTTTGATGACTCACTCCTCCTCCAGACGAAACATCAATCACTTCTACTCCATTTTGTTTTAAAATTTTACATAATTCAATTGTTTCTTCTAAATTCCAACCATTTTCAGCCCAATCCGAAGCAGATAAACGAATCCAAAGTGATTGAGTTGTAATGTATTTTTTCATTTCTTCTACAATTTCCAAAACAAAACGAATTCTATTCTCAAAACTACCTCCATATTCATCTGTTCGATTATTGATTAAAGGTGACAAAAACTGGTGAACCAAATAGCCATGTGCACCATGAATTTCTAAAATCTCAAAACCAGCTTTTATAGCACGTTCTGTTGCTTTTCCCCATTCTTTTACAATATTATCAATTTCTGAAACTGATAATTCAAGTGGAACTTCATCCGATTCATTAAAAGGTAAATTAGAACTCGAAACCGTTTTCCAACCATTTTTTTCGTCAGATTTTATTTGATTGTGTCCCAACCAAGGTTTTTCTGTACTTGCTTTTCGTCCTGCATGTGCTAACTGAATTCCAGGAACACAATTGTATTTTTTGATTTCGGAAGTTAATTTCTGATAAGCTTCAATATGTTCATCATTCCAAATTCCTAAATCGCCGTACGAGATTCTACCTTCTGCAACAACAGCTGTTGCTTCTTGTATAATCGCCGAAACATTACCTACAGCACGCGAAATATAATGCTGAAAATGCCAATCATTTGGAAAACCATCTTCCGAAGAATATTGACACATTGGCGACATAATAATTCTATTTTTTAATGAAATTGATTCATTTATATTAATTGATTCAAATAATTTGCTCATTACTTGTTTTTTTTGATTTGATTAATTTGGAATAAAAGTCGTGAATTTGATTGATTTCTTAAAATGATTATGCTTAAATAATTTTAAACAAATTACATTTTCATTGATTATAAAAATTACAAAAAATCTAAATTCATTAATAATTATCTTCTTTTATTTAAAACTGACAAAAAACATAAATTTAAAAAAATCTAATAATCAATCCGATATAGTAGTAAATATTTAAGGTTCAGAATAATTTTTAATAAATCTTTCATTGTTTCTTAGTTTGTTCGTAATTTTACAAAAAAGTGAATTTTGGAAAAGAAAAAGATTGTCATTTTAGGTGCTGGATTTGCCGGACTTAAATTAGCCCGTAAATTAAATAATAACCCACACTTTTCTGTTACACTTATTGACCGTTATAACTATCATCAATTTCAACCTCTATTTTATCAGGTTGCAACAGCTGGGATAAACGCAAGTGATATTTCATTCCCAATTCGTAAAGTTTTTCAAAATAGTAAAAATGTTAGCGTACGATTAGCTGAAGTAACATCAATTAAAAAAGAGCTTAATATTGTTGAAACTACAATCGGAGATTTTTCTTACGATTATTTGGTTGTTGCCATGGGATGTACCACAAATTTCTTTGGTAATAAACAAATTGAGGAATTATCATTCCCAATGAAATCCACAAACGAAGCTTTAACGCTAAAAAACAGATTGTTAACAAATTTCGAAAGTGCTTATTCTGCTGAATCAGAAGAAGAATTGGAAGAAATTTTGAACATTGTTGTTGTTGGTGGTGGACCAACTGGAGTAGAGCTTTCTGGTGCAATTGCACACATGAAAAAACACATTCTACCAAAAGATTATCCAGATTTAGATTTCTCTAAATTAAACATTTATCTTATTGAAGGAAGTCCTAATTTATTAGGCCCAATGTCTGACTTAGCTCATAAAAAGTCTTACGAATATTTGACAAATATGGGAGTACATGTTTGGACAGAAGGACGAGTTACAGATTATGATGGAAAAACTATTTCATTAGCTGATGGGCGTACAATCAAAACAAGAAACTTGATTTGGTCTGCTGGAGTTACAGGAAATATTCCTGAAGGAGCCGTTTCTCAAGAAGAGCTACAAAGAGGTAATCGTTTCAAGGTAGATCGTACAAGTAAAGTTATTGGTACGAAAAACATTTATGCTATTGGAGATATTGCTTCAATGGAAACTCCTAAATATCCATATGGACATCCTCAATTAGCACGTGTTGCTGGAGATCAAGCTGTTCTGTTAGCCAAAAATTTCAATAAAATTGGTCAAGGCTTATCAGATGATAAATTAACTTTATTTGAATATGATGATCCTGGTTCTATGGCTACAATAGGTAAGCATAAAGCAGTTGTAGATTTACCTAAATTTTCTTTTTCTGGAAGATTAGCATGGTTTACTTGGATGTTTCTTCACTTAATGCTTATTTTAACTGTACGAAATAAATTAGCTATTTTCTTTAATTGGGCTCAGAATTATTTCACTAATGACTCTTCATTACGTATTATTGTTCGTCCTACTAAGAAAGATTTTAGATTTAATTTAAAAGGATATAGACGTTTCCCTAAAAATAGAGACAAAGAAATAGAAGCTTAAAATAAAAAAGTCCACTCAAATTGAGTGGACTTTTTTATTTATTATTTTATATTATTGATGTCTTACAGAAGATCTTCTTACTCCTGTTTTTATTCTTTCAACTGAAGACGGTCTCTCACTAACGATTCCTTTCGCTGATTTATTGTATAATTGAATAAAGTCAAATAAGCCATCAAAATCTCCTGATAATGTTTTTCCATTTACTACTCTTAGTGCAAAGTTAGCGTTAAGTAAACTTCTATTATATGGATCAAAGTAATTTCTTAAATTAATAGACCCAGATGTAAAATCATCATTTAATAAAACAAAGCTCCCTGAATTTAAAATAGGAATATAATCTTTCATCATTGGATTTTCATAATATTCTACATAATCTATTCCTCTATCATTAGAACCTTTAATATAATTTCCATTAAAATTTAAATCTCCACGTTGGAAAATTTCTAAATATAGATATGAGCCATTTAACTTTCCATTTTTTGGAACTGGATTTGTAGATAATTCAACACTATAATAATACCCCCCATCTGCCTGCTCTATATCTGCTACAACTGCATTTCTAATAGGAAAAGAAACTCCATCATAATTTACTTGACCTACATTTACAATATCTGGAATGTAATCATAATAATCATCATTACTGACACATGAAGTTAAAGTAACTGAGGAAACAGCTAACATTGCTAAAAATATAATTTTTTTCATAATTTCTAATTTTTCAAAACTAATCTTCTAGTTTCAACAATACAAATAGTATGCTAAAATAAAAACACACTAATAAATAGTACAAAAAAAGTGTTACAAAAACTGTAACACTTTGAATTTAAATAAAATATTTTTTATGAAATTTTATCCTTTGATAACAATTTCCATTTTTTCTTGTTCTTCTAAAGCTAATTCTAAATCTACAAGAATACGACCTGAATGCTCATCAGCAATAATTTTCTTACGCTGAGCAATATCCATTTGTCTTTGTGGTGGAATTGTAAAGAAAGACCCAGCAGAAGCACCACGTTGAACTGGAACTACAGCTAAACCATTTTTTACAGAACCTCTGATACGGTTGTAAGCGTCTAATAATCTTTGTTCAATTTTAGCAGAATACTCAGAAGATAACTTAATTAAAGTATTTTCTTCTTTCTCTGTATCTTTTACAATTGTATCTAATTCAGCTTTTTTATGCTCTAAATGTTCTTTCATCGAAGCTAATTTTGTATTAAAATCTTCGATTTGAGTATTTTTTTGTTGAATTTTAATTGTAAACTCACGAATACGTTTTTCAGACAATTCAATTTCTAAACCTTGGTACTCTACTTCTTTTGCTAAAGCATCAAACTCTCTGTTGTTACGTACGTTATCTTGTTGCTTCGTATATTTCTTAATTAAAGCTTCTGCATTTTTAATTGCCTCTTTCTTCAATTTAATTTCTTCATCCAAACCTTTCGTTTCGTCAACTACTTTTTGGATTCTCGTTTCTAATTGTGCAACATCGTCGCTCAAATCTTCCACTTCTAAAGGCAATTCACCTCTTGTGTTTCTGATTTCATCTAAACGTGAATCAATTAATTGCAAGTCGTATAATGCGCGAAGTTTTTCTTCTACGCTTAGTTCTTTGATATTTTTTGTTTCAGACATAGTTAACAATAATTAACAGGATTGGTATTAATTCCAGAATTAAAGACCACAAAATTAGTAAATTTTTCTTTAAGATACGAAGTTATTAAGTATTTTGTAAATTGTTCTGACTCGAAATGTCCAATATCAGCCAAAACAAGCTTATTTTCAGCAGTAAAAAAATCATGATATTTTAAATCAGCGGTAATATAAATGTCTGCTCCAGCCGAAATTGCATTTTTTATACCAAATGCGCCAGATCCTCCAAGTACAGCAACTTTCTTTATTTTTTTGTTTAATAATTTCGAGTGACGAATAAATGGCGTATTCATTTGAGTTTTTAAATAATTGAAAAAATCAATTTCACTCATCTCATTTTCCAAGTCTCCAATCATTCCGATCCCAACATAATTGTTCTGATTATTCAACGAAACAACAGAATAAGCAACCTCTTCGTACGGATGATTCTTAAATAAAGCTTTGATTATATCATCTTCCAAATGTTGAGGAATAACAACTTCTATTCTCGTTTCATTTACAGCTTCCAATTTGCCTATTTTTCCTATAAAAGGCTTTGCTCCTTCAATTGGTCTAAAATTCCCTCTACCTTCTTGTGAAAATCCACACGAATCATAATTACCTATTCTTCCTGCTCCAGCTTCATATAAAGCATTCTTTAAAGAATCTGCATTTTCAGTCGGAACATAGGTAATCAATTGTTTTAAGGTTTGAGTTTTTGGAATTAAAATTTTTGTATCTATCAATTTTAATTGTTCTGAAATCTTAAAATTAACACCAACTTTAGAATTGTCCAATGCTGTATGCGTTGCATAAATGTTAATTCCATGTTTTATAGCTGTCATCACAGCTTTTTCAACATAACTCTTGCCATTTAATTTCTTTAATCCAGAAAAAATTATTGGATGAAAACTTACAATTAAATTACAATTTTTCTCAATAGCTTCTTCTACAACTTCTGGTGTTGTATCAAGTGTTACTAAAACTCCTGTAACCTCATCATTATAATCTCCAACTAGTAATCCTACATTATCAAAATCCTCGGCATACGTCAATGGCGCAATTTCTTCCATCGCAAAAGCGATGTCTTTTACTTTTATCATTATATTTTTTTCAAAACTAATTTTTCTGTTGGCAAATCATTTTCAATTCCCTTCCAATAAGATTCAAAATTAAATTTTTCTAACAGTTTTCGTGAAGCTATATTATCAGGATCAATAACAGCCATCACTTCAAGGTTTGGAAATTTGTTTTTAGATTCTGAAAGCAAGTGCTCACAAATAGTAGAACCAAAACCTTTTCTCCAAAATTCTTTTTTTAATAAATATCCTATTTCTAATGAATTTTCGAGATGTTTATTGTAGACTAATTTACAATCCCCTAAAAGATTATCATTTTCATCATAAACTTTAAAAAATCCTAAATTTTCGTCTACCGAACTTTTTTCTAAAATTGAAGTGAATTTATGATTTGCTTGTTCTTCGTTCAGACCTTTACCTGAAATATATTTCATTTGATCATCATCTTGAACAAGTTTATAAAATTCATTAAAATCTGATGGTTTATATTTTTCGAATCGAAGTTTCTTCATGAAATTTAGTTAATGCTTTTAATAAATTGATTTGGTTTATCGTACGATTAAGATTTTGCTTTGGATAAGAAATTGAATAATAGATATCATTATTTAAATAATCACTTAAAAACCTAACCGCTTGAATATAGATTACAATATACGCAACAAAATCCATATTTTCAATCTCTATTGGTCGTAAATCATATTTTAAATGTTCTAAAAACCCATTTTTAACCGCTTTATAATAATCAGGTTCAAATAATTTTTCGGGATTAGGATCATCTTCTTCTTTTAAATTAGAATAAGTTCTTATCATATCTCCAAAATCGCACAAAATATTTCCTGGCATTATGGTATCCCAATCAATTAAAGCAATTGCCTGCGAATAATTCTTTTTATCGAATAGAAAATTACCCAATTTAGCATCTGCATGAACGACACGTTTTGGAAAATCTATCGCTAAATATTCTCTAACCTTTGATAAGTTATCTAGAATATAATTTATTTCATTTTTTGTCTCACTTAAGCGCTCTTCTGAAGCATTTCTCAAAGCTTTATTAAAATCGTCTATACGTTTTTTATAATCTAAAAATCCTTCAATTGATGGAGAAATTTGATTGATGTCAAAATCTAATAAATAAGAATGAAATTCACTTACTGTTTTAGCTGCTTCAAAAGCTTGTTCTGAGGATTCTACTTTATCAAAACAAATAGAATTTGAAATAAAAGAAGTTAATCTCCATATCTCATCATTTTCACGAGCCAAAAGATTTCCCTGTAAATCTGGGATAATTTCGATGATTTGCTTTGGATACTTTTTTGATTTTAAGTGAGATGATATAAGCTGTATATTAGTTGAAATTATACCTGGATTTGGAAAAACTTTTGTATTTATTTTTTGTAAAATATATTTTTTCCCTTGATTAACTATTTCATAAGTAGAATTAATCCAACCAGTATTGATTGGATTAATTGCTATTTGATTAATATTTTGAAAATAGTGTTTTAATACTTTATCCATTTTGTTTTAACTCCAAAGTGTTTTTGGATATTTATTATTTTCAATTAAATTTTGAATAGAATTAACAACGACTTCTCTATCGTCAGGATAAGTCATCCCAAACCAATTTTCATTAGATTTCTTTACAATTACTTCTAACTGATCTTCTTTAATCATGTCATTAATCACTTTTGGTAGAAAAAATTCTGCTTTTAATTGAGTTGCATTTTCTTTTAGAAATTGATTAAACTTATCTTCCAAGTTTCTGAAAATTGAAGGATGAAGTACCCAAAAATTCATTGAAACAGGAGATTCCTCATCCAAAGGGTAATTTGCTCCTTCATTTTCGTAAACAATTGCACCTTCATTATCCACAAATATATTTGTACGTTCTACAACATAACTTAACAACTCTTTTTCAACAGTACAAATTCCTCTAGAAACAGATCCATTTTCGCTCAAAGTATTTTTTAATTTATAAGCAACCATTCCATAACGATTTGGTAAAATCAATTCTTGTTGAACCAAATCTTTTGCTTTTTCAAATGCCTTTCTTCCATAAAAATCATCAGCATTAATTACAATAAAAGGATTACTTAAATGACTTTTTGCAATTAATAAAGCATGTCCTGTTCCCCACGGTTTTTTACGATTTTCTATTGTATCATAAATACTTCTCGAAACAGCTGTGTATGTAGTTTGTAAAATAAATTCTACCGTTCCTCCATTTCGTTCGATTATATTTTGAAAATATTTTTTTGTTTTCAAATCAAACTCTTGGTTAATAATGAACACAAAATGATGAATTCCGATAGAAAAAGCATCAAAAATTGAATACTCCATTAAAGTTTCATGACTTGGACCAATGGGATCAACTTGTTTTTGTCCATTATATCGGCTTCCCATTCCTCCTGCCAATATTACTAAAGATAAATTAACCATAATTTTCAAAACCAAAAACTGGTTTTCTTATTTTATATTTTCCTCTTGTAAAATCTGGCATTTCCTGAGAAGCACCATTTCCTTCTATCGATTTTTCACTTAAAGGTGTTACTGCATACCAAGTAGCTAAATCGTAAACATCAAAAGGAAATTCTTTATTTTCTTTTATACATTCAATAAAATCATTAATCAAAAAGAAATCCATTCCTCCATGTCCAGCTCCTTCTGCTTGAGTTTCATACTTTTTCCAAATAGGATGGTCATGAGTTTTTAAATAATCTTCAGAATTTGCCCATTTATGGGAATGTTGCATTTCATTTTCGAAATAAATAAACCCTTGATTAAATCCTCCTGAACCAATATCTTGCCATATACCATTTGTAGCTTGAATTCTAAAACCAAGATTATATGGACGTTGTAAAGATGTGTCATGAGTTAACAATATTGTTTCTCCATTTTCACATTTTAACATAGTTTGTACAACGTCTCCTTGTTTAAATTTAACTTTTGTATTTGGATGATCTTTTCCTCCGTTCTTTGCTATATAATCTGTTAAACCTGCTTGTTTAGAAGCCATAGAAGTTAAATGTGTAATTCTATTTCCTCTGTTTACATCCATCATTGTTCCAATTGGACCTAAACCATGAGTTGGATACAATTCTGCATTACGTTTTACATAATGTTCTGTTCGCCAAGCTGCTTCAGAAAAACCCTTTGCACCAAACTCAACTCCTCCTCCATAAGGCTGTTTACCATCATTAAATAACACATTTCTCAAATCATGTTGGTAACCTCCTTGCCCATGTAGTATTGTTCCAAACATTCCTTTGCGAACTATATTCATAACTGCCATTATATCTCTACGGTAACAAACATTTTCCATCATAAAAACAGGAACTTTAGTTTTTTCATACGTATCTACATAGTTCCAACATTCTTGTAAATTCATTGCTCCACAAACTTCTAAACCTACAATTTTTCCAGCATTCATAGCAGCAATTGTATGTTCAGAATGAAACTCCCACGGAGACGAAATAATTACAGCATGAATTGATTTATCTTTATATAATTTTTTATATCCATCCAACCCTTTAAAATACTCAACTGGCTTCTTGTTATGTTTCTGAAAAATCTTATTACAACGATCAATCATACGTTGATCTGGTTCTGCTATAGCTACAACCTCTACATCATTTCTCTTCAAAAGTTCGTCTAAATGTACTTGCCCTCTCATTCCACAAGCAACTAGTCCTACTTTTACTTTATCAATCTTTGATGTAAAATCAAATAATGAATCTGGTGATACTAATGCTACTGTTGAAGCTGCTGCAGTTGATTTAATAAAATTTCTTCTATCCATAGTGTTTTTTTAATTTTCGATTTATTCTAAGTATTAGATTGCAAAATATTAAAAAAATCAATATTAATCAGGATTTAGTTAAAGAAATTAATACGTTTTTGGTGAATCCTTAGGAAATACAATAATAAATTCTGTAGTAGTTATTTTTTCGTTTTTAGACTTAATTAAAGATAATTTTTCGCTCATATCATCAGTTTCTAGAATTTCTATTACAGCTATTTTTAAATCTGGTCGAAAATATTTCAAATACCAATAAATTCCACCATAATCTTTCGAATGATAATCACCATTATAATGAACAACTAAATTATTTTTCTTAAAATTATTCAAAATAGATTCAGCCATCGTTGCATCTTTTGTAGCCTGCGCTGCAACAAACTGCTTTGCCTTCACTCCAGCGTGATCTCCCATCATTTTTATCATCTCAGGATAACCAGGTGCATTATAATCTATCGTAATAGGAAGTTTTGCAACAAATTCTTTCTCATTACTTGAAATTGTATCTAGCGCTTCCAATCCATTTTTTGATACATATGAAGCATATTTACGTGTAACATTTGTCGCTATAAAATTCAAATTCTTTTCTTTTGCAAAATCAACAAGAGGCTTATAATCTGTTTTATAATTACTCCAGAGCTTTGTATTCTTTTGAAAATCTTCATCTGTTATTTTTCCTTCTAGATAATTAGTTAAATCCGTTTGCTGATGACGTTCAAACATTTCAGCGCCAAGTTTCAATTGATCACCTTTCAACTCATATAAAGCCTTTGTTGTTTGTAACTGTAACCAATGATTAACTGCATTATTATGATGTTCCCCAAATAAAACCACATCATATTTTGCCAATTCTTTTATCATTTTATCAAAATCAACTTTCTTTTCTTGTTGATTAAAAATTTGATAAACTTTTCCGTTCTGTGCATTTACCTGAATTGCAGCTACAATTAATAAGGAATAAAATATCTTTTTCATGTTATTTAAATTAATTCTAAATTGTAACAAATTAACAAAAAACTCTACATATAAAGAAAACAAATTCAACTACTATGAACAAAGTTCTTGAAATTAATCAACTAACAAAACAATTTGGCAGCTTTACAGCGGTCAACAACGTCAGTTTTTCGGTAGAAAAAGGAAACGTTTATGGATTACTTGGTCCTAACGGAAGTGGGAAATCGACAACCTTAGGAATGATTCTTAATGTAATTAATCCAACTGCGGGTTCGTGGAAATGGTTCGATAAAGAACCTGATAACGATTCGTTGAAAAAAATTGGAGCCATTATCGAAAGTCCAAAATTCTATCCATATTTATCAGCAGAAAAAAATCTTGAAATTGTCGCTGATATTAAAGAAGTTAATTATGCAAAAATTGACGAAAAACTTGAATTAGTTGGATTACTTTCTCGTAAAAAAGATAAATTTCAACAATATTCGTTGGGGATGAAACAACGTTTGGCTATTGCGGCTGCGTTATTAAATGATCCTGAAGTATTAATTTTAGACGAACCTACAAATGGCTTAGATCCGCAAGGAATTATTCAGATTCGTGAATTAATCATCAAAATTGCGCAACAAGGAACTACAATTATTCTAGCAAGTCATTTATTAGACGAAGTCGAAAAAGTGTGTTCGCATGTAGTGGTTTTAAATCAAGGAAAAATGCTTTATGCAGGTTCTGTAGATCAAATGAATTCAAGTTTTGGAAGTATAGAAGTTGCTGCGCAAAATATGGAAAGTTTGGAATATACTCTAAAAACGTTTTCATTCGTTTCGAAAGTTACCAAAGAGAATAACAAACTTTTTGCTGTTTTATCAGAAGAAAAAGATCCTGCAGAAATCAACAAAATGCTTTATGAACAAGGAATTGTTGTAAATCATTTGGTAAAACGTAAAGAATCTTTAGAGCAACAATTTTTCCAATTAATCCAAAAACAGAACTAACATGAAAAGATTATTTAGCATAGAATGGAATAAATTATTCTACAACAAAGGAACGCGAATTTTTATCATTTTATATTTCGTAATGATTCTATTAATGGGAATTACGTTACCGAATTTCAAACCAAACATGAATGGAATTGAAGTTGATTTAATCAAATTGGGTGCGTTAGAATTCCCTGTTATTTGGCATAATATCACATGGTTAATTGGCTTTGGAAAATTCTTTTTAGCAATTATTGTTATTAATAATATTACAAACGAATATTCTTTCGGAACATTCAAACAAAATACAATTGACGGTTTATCTAAAACAGAATTTTTAAATTCGAAAGTATTGATGAATGTAGTGATTACACTTATTTCAACATTTTTAGTTGGCGTTTTAGTTTTTGCACTAGGTTCTATTTTCAGCGAAAAATTTGATTTTGTAAACGGAATTGAATTCTTAGGAGGATATTTTATAGAAATCTTCGCTTACATTGTATTTGCAATGTTTTTATCATTTCTATTAAAGAAAAGTGCTTTTGCTATTTTGTCTTTAATTGTCCTAAATATTGCAGAATCTGTTTTTAAAGTAATCGAATTTTTAGTTCGTTTTGGTAAAAATCCTCCAAAAGATCCAGAAGAAATTAAAATATATTCTAACTTTTTACCTTTAAACTCAAATGGAAAAATAATCGATTACCCTTCTGTAGATATACAAAAAGCAATATTAGAAGGAAAGCTATTTATTCCAGATCATATTCAATGGGAATATTTTGCAATCAATGTTTTCTATATCATTCTGTTTTTAGGCTTATCATTATTGATTATCAAAAAAAGAGATTTATAGATTTTATTCAAAATAAAAAAAAGGTTTTTTAAGGAATTAAGAAACCTTTTTTTTGTTTATTTTAGAGATATGAAACAGTATTTACATTTACTTATTTTTCTTCCTAATTTATTATTCGCTCAAACAGAATTTTTGAATAATGAAGAACTAAACTATCTAAAAAAGTTTATTTATCCCATTTCTACAACTAATCCTAAGGTTGAAGATGAAAAAGATTTACTGTTCTTAAATGAATTAATTGGAAACTCAAATGTTGTCGCATTAGGCGAAGTTACGCATAGTTCTAAAGAAATTTTTCAATTAAAACATCGTATCATTAATTACTTGATCAAAAATAAAGAATTCGATATTGTAACAATGGAGTCTCCTACAGTAGAAACCAATCAAATAAACGAGTTTATTATTGATAATAAAACCAATGCCAGAAATGTCTTAAATCAATTAAACTTTCCTATATGGGAAAATTATGATGTCTTAAATATGATTAACTCTTTACATGATTATAACTTGAATCATGATAAAAAAGTACATATAAAAGGAATTGATATGCAAAGTTATATTCCTTCTATCTCTATACTAGAAGCATTTTATGCCAATAACTCTATCGATTCTAGTACTTTAATTCAATTCAAGAATTTACTAGTAGAATTGCAAAAGAATCAAACACGAATTACCAATTATACGACAAACCAAAAATCACAATTTGAAAAATACATCAACCAAATAAATTTTGAAATAAGCAACACAAAAGACTCTAAAAAAAATAGAGATTGGGCTCTTCATAATATAACCATTATTACACAATATTTCGATAAAATGTATCGCTCTAATCGAGATTTATTTATGGCAGATAATTTCTTTTGGACTCAAAACCAATATCCAAACTCTAAATTTATTATTTGGGCTCATAATCAACATATCATGCAAAAGAAGCCTGCTAGTGGATTTTATTTAGACAAGAAATTAAAAGAAAATTATACATCTATTGGTTTTACTTTCTTCAGTGGACAGAATCGTGTGTTTTTAAATACTATGAAAAAGATTCCCATTACGAAAGTTGTTGAAGCTCAAATAGAAAATAGCACATCCATAGAAGCTTACTTAAACTCTCTTAGTATTCCTATTTTTCTATTGGACTTAAAAAAAATAAAAGAAGAAAATAATAATTTAGCTAAATGGATTTTAAATAAAAAACCATATCGATGGACAGGAATGGTAGAAGCTAAAAACGAATTTGTCAATTCATCTATTACAGATGATTTCGATTATCTCATTTTCATTAATCAAAGTTCAATTTCAACTTTACTTCATGAAATCGAATAATTATCAATTGTAATGCTAAAAAATCTATTTCTTACGTTTTTATTTATCTCGACTATTCTACTATTTCACTTGTTTGTTTATCTTTGCAACTATGCAAATGACAAATTTCGAAGAGCTAAAAGCTCTTTTAAAATCAACACCAAAGAAAATTGCAATTCTACCGCACAAAAATCCTGATGGAGATGCGATAGGTTCTACATTGGCGATGTATCATTATTTGAACAAATTGGGACATACATGTAATATTGTATCTCCTAATGATTTTCCGAAGTTCCTAAAATGGATGCCTTCAGCAAAAGATATTGTAATTGCAGATTACCGACCAAAAGTTGCCGAAGCAATTATACATCAAGCTGAGTTGATTTTTATCTTAGATTTTAATACTGTAAAACGAATTGACGACTTAGGAAACTGGGTTGAACGTTCGAAAGCTCCAAAAATATTAATCGATCATCACCGCGAACCAGATACATTTGATTTTATGTATTCGGATATCGAAATGCCAGCGACTTGTCAAATGGTTTATAATTTTATCGAAGCGATGAATGATTTAGATAAAATTGATAAAGGCATTGCTGAATGTATTTATACTGGAATAATGACGGATACAGGCGGATTCCGTTTTCGTAATACATCGGCAGATACGCACAGAATTGTAGCAGAGTTAATTGATAAAGGTGTAGAAGTAGACAAAGTAACTTCATACGTTAATGATTCACAAACTCAAGGACGTTTAAAGTTATTATCATTAACCCTTAATAATCTAACTTTTTTACCAGAACATCGCACAGCTTTCATGTTCTTAAAACGTGAAGATTTACTAGCAAATGGTTTTCAAAAAGGAGATACAGAAGGCTTTGTAAATTATGGTTTGAGTGTAGAAAATTTTATCTTTTCTGTAATTTTTATTGAAGACACACATCATAATTTTATTAAAATTTCGTTACGCTCCAAAGGTGATTTTGATGTCAATGAATTCTCTCGAAAACATTTTAATGGCGGTGGTCATATGAATGCAGCTGGAGGTCGTTCGGATATGAATATGGAAGAAACAATTGCTTATTTCCAGTCACTTTTACCAGAATATCAAGAAAAGTTAGCCAACATCGTGATCTAATGAAAAAAGTTATTTTATTCTCTTTTGCCATCTTTGCATTGGCAAGCTGTGATCAAAAAGTGATACAATATCCTATTTCGTATTCCAATGACGATTTTATGAAACGTTCGCAAGAACGTGGAAAATTATTGCATCAAGAAGAATTACAATGGTTTGATGATTATATGAAAACATCTGACTTAAAATTTGTCAAAACAAATTCAGGCTTTTGGATTTCTAATAGCGGTCAACGAACAGCTCAAACAGCAAATAATGGAGATTATATCGAATTTGAATATCAAGTAACTGATCTCGAAAACAATATTTTATATTCATACAACGAAAATAAAATTCAGAAAATAGTTCTAGGAAAAGCTGATATTGTAAGAGGTTTACAAGCTGGTTTACAACTTATACCAGAAGGTGAAACTACGAAGTTATTATTACCTTCATTTTTAGCCTACGGAGGTTATGGAGATACGCAAAAAATTGCACCAGACACCCCGATTATTATGGATGTAAAAGTTTTAAAAATACAAAAACACTAATTATAAAGATTGTAAAATAAAATGAGAAAAATATTATTAATCTTAACAGTCATTACTACCTTAGTTAGTTGTGGCGTTAAAATTCCAAAGTCGATGAGTAAAGAAGAATTTAAAAGTTTAGAAGACGGATTGTATGCAAAAATGACAACAAATCATGGTGCAATGACAATCAAATTATACGAAGAAGAAGCACCTATGACAGTTGCTAACTTTGTAGGTTTAGCAGAAGGTACAAAAGAAAATAAAGCGAAAGCAAAAGGAGTTCCTTTTTATGACGGAATTATCTTTCACCGTGTAATCAAGGATTTCATGATTCAAGGAGGAGATCCAGACGGAAGAGGTACAGGTGGTCCTGGTTATGATTTCGAAGACGAATTTGATCCAGCTCTAAAACACGACAAAAAAGGAGTTTTATCTATGGCAAATTCAGGGCCTGCAACTAATGGTTCTCAATTTTTCATTACAGAGGTTCCTACACCATGGTTAGACGGTAAACATACTATTTTTGGACAAGTAGTAGAAGGATTGGAAGTGGTTGATTCTATTGCAAATGTAGAGAAAACACCAAGCGACAAACCAGTTGTACCAGTTGTTATTGAGAAAGTAGAAATCGCTCGCAAAGGGGATAAATATACGAAATATAACGGAGCTGAAGCTTTTGAAGCTGCAAAAGCGAACCACGCAAAAAAACAAGCAGAAGCAGAAGCAAAAGCAAAAGCAGAAAAAGATGCTGAAATTGCTCGCCAAAAAGAATTAGAAGCAAAAGCTCAGTCTACTCCTTCTGGATTAAAATATGTTATTTTAGAAGAAGGAAATGGAGCAAAACCAGTACAAGGAGACCCAATCCAAGTTCATTACACTTTACGTTTAAATGATGGTGAAAAATTAGATTCATCTTTCGACCGTAATCAACCATTAGACGCAACTGTTGGTGTAACAGGATTAATTCAAGGTTGGATGGAAGCTTTAACAATGTTCAACAGAGGTACAAAAGTATTTTTAATCATTCCTTCAGAATTAGGATATGGTACAAGAGGAGCTGGAGGTGTTATTCCACCAAATGCAACTCTATACTTTGATATGGAAGTTTTAGATAAATAAAAACTTATATATACAATAAAAAAATCCGCTCAAAATGAGCGGATTTTTTTATTGTTCCAAAGTAGCTTCTTCATTTTCTGCTTCTACTTTCTTTTCATATTTTTTTCGAATATAATCAGCTGCTAAGGTTACAGCAATTCCTCCAATTATTCCATAAATAGATCGTTTACCAAAAAATTTAGCAACAGTCACACCTGTAGTAGCTGCTGTCGTTAACAATCCTATTTTAGTTCCTTTTTCTTTTTGACTTTTTGTTAATGCTTCTATAATTTTCATAGTTTAGATGTTTCAATTTTAGAATAATAAACAATTATCAAACCAAACTTTACTTTATAAAATCTTCTACTATTTCTTTTGGACGTCCCACTACTCCATTTTTTTCATCTGTTACAATAGGTCGTTGAATCAATTTCGGAAAATCAACCAAAGCATTCAAAACCTCTTCATCTGACATCTCTTTCCCTTTAAAATTAGTTTTCCATTCCTCTTCATTTATCCTTACAATATCCATCGGTTTCAAATTTAGCTTTGCCAAAATTTCTTTCAATTCTACTTTAGACAAAGGCTCTTTCAAATATTCTCTTACTTCAAAATCTTTTCCCGATTCTTCTAAAACCTTAATAGCTTCTCTACTTTTCCCGCAGCGAGAATTATGCAAAATTGTATACATATCTTTATTTTTAGTAAATTTAATCAAATTAAAATGATGAAAAAATTAATCCTATTAACAACATTTTTCTTTATTATTTAATTATACACCGTAATCACTCTTTCAAGAATCAGCTCTAAGTAGAAATAATTTTTCTTTAAAATAATAAGAAACTTATACAGATTTATATAACAAAAAACTACCCAAAAATCGGGTAGCCTTTAAGGATTAAAATAAATCTTCATTTTTAAATTTTTGTAACAACAACGAGAGACAAAAACTACTCAAAACTCCTACAAGTGAAAGTAGAACTGTTGAGAAAATATCTTGCCATTGTATACTTGCATACATACCGCACATTGTACCACAAATCACACTATATTTTGTGTGATCTGGTGGTGGTATCGGATTCATCAACAGCATCATCATCAACAGTTAATTGACTTACAGCCGTTAAAACACCACCCGTAACAACTAAATATCCTCCCAACTGTACCAATAATGTTGGTAGTACAACAGGAGCGGCAATCAATACACCACCTATACTAGCAGCGACTAAACCTATTGTTCGGATATGTTGAAATAACTTGGGGGTTGGCAATTGCAAACGTTCAATTATATTCATAGCGTTTGTTTTTGAATGTGTAAAAAAACCTCTTCACCTCTCTGTAAATAGTCATAAACAATACTTTTCAATCGTTCAAATGCTTTACGAGAGTCTATTCCTTTTCCTTCTCCGCTTAGAGAACTAACAGGAGCTATACATCCATTTAGCTCCTTTTGCGCATAATTTGCTGGATGAAACAAAATCAGCGACCGATTCGGTACCAAATCAATCAAGATATGCCATCCAAAACGTTCACTAAACCGTCGTTTTAGTGAATACCTACCTTCAGGAATACAAGATTTGCGTATCATATTATCATTCCATGGTAATTCAATAGTCATACAAATCAGTTGTTGCTGTAACCAAATTTTTCCGTTGGTTCCTTCAGGTAAATACATTCTTTTTAAAATTAATTCCATTTTACATTTTATTTTTTTGTTAATCATATAGCTTCTAATGTCATGTAAAACTCTAACCTATTTTCTAATAAAACAAACAACAATAGTTCATATGTCATTTTTAATCAATTAAATACATTTTTATACCCAATAATCTGATCAAACTATCTTTTCTAAAAAAAATACACTTTTTTTAAAAAAACAATACGAATAAAACAGAAAGTAAATCAAAGCCATTCACTTCTACCTAATTTCATAACACAACTTAAAAAAAGAAAATATGAAAAGAAGAAAACGAATTATCATCTATGCAAAAGATGTACAAAATGCGACTGGAAGAAGTTATAGACAAAGTCTTCGTTTATTACAAAAAGCCAAAAATAAACTTGGAAAATCAAAAGAAGATATGCTAAGTCTAAGAGAATTTTGCGAGGTATACAACATTAATCCCCTCGATTTTGAAGAATCTATATGAAGTAAAAAAAATAAATTATGAGTGAAAAAGCAATATTTTCTGTTCAATGGTTCAATTCCGTTATTCAGAAAATCAATCTATTAGAAGAAAACTGGATGAATAACATTGTGGTATTTAATCAATCTATCCTAATGAATGAACAAGAAGTTCTCCAATTATTACAAATTTCATCTACAACTTTAAGACGTTATTGCAACAAAAAATATTTTAAAGTTTACAAAATAGGGAAACGTAATCATTATTTGCAACACGATATTATTAGAGGTGTTCTTACACATTTAGTCAAATAACAAAAAAAGAGAAATAAATGGTTTATTTCTCTTTTTTAATTCAAATTCTCTTTTAACAAAAAATTCCAAAACCATCATTGCTGGAAAGTCGAGCGTCAATTCGACATAAAAGCGTTAAAAATGATATATGTTCGCATTTCACCTCCTCTCTCAATACTAATATCTCATCTCTAACATCTAATTACTACTTTATACATTTCACATTTTACATCATACATGGTACAACTCTAAAATCTAAATTCTCATATCTAACATCTACATACATAACATCTACATATCGATACACGAACACCGAACAAACCATATAGAACGGATATACAATGGATATACAATGCATACAGCGTGGATATACAACCGATATAGAAAAGTATCATTTTCGATATACATCGATACAGGAATTTAACACTTTTTAACACTTAATTTCTCTAACCACAATAGAAACATAGGTTTTATTATGTTTTGCGTTCTACGCTTAATGTTTTATGTATTTTGTCATTCTGGGCTTGTCTCAGAATCGCATTCAATATGTCATTTCGATTCTAAATCGTCGGATTTTTAATTCTTTTTTCAATATTCAAATCCTTTTTTAACAATGAATTTATAAATCGTCATTGCTGAAAAGTCGAGTGTCAATTCGGCGTAAAGAGCGTTAAAAATGATTTATGTTCGCATTTCATATGCGAATGTTCTAAAGCATTTAGCGAGTAGCCGTTATTGACCGACTTGTAAGCACAGACTTGATTTTTTTTGATTCGTTTTTTTTATCAAGAAAAAAAATGAATGTAATAAAATAATGGACTACTAATTATCTTCTTGTTATCATAAATTATGTTCAGAACCTCATCTTTCTGTCATTCTAAACACGGGCACTGAGGTGCTCGAAGTGCAAAATCTTTCTATCACTTTTTTATTCATAGCTTATATATTTTAATTATCGGTATTCATATGCCCTACGGGGAACAGTCAAAAAAACTAACGAAAAAAGACTTGGCTGTAAACCTCTCTACTAAAATGTCTTCACTCCACTAAAGATTTAAAAAACCCTACGGGCTAAAACCTTTTTAACGCTGCACTCAAACATTTTCTTAACGTGAGAGTTTTAATGCCGGTTTCTACATCCTTATTCTATACTCAAATCCTTTTTTAACAACATTTGAGATTAAGAATTTGAAATTAAAAGGAGAAGCTCCAGTGGAGCTTAGGTAATACTTTTATTTAATGTCACTTTTTACTTGACTAAAAAGTAACCAAAAAGTCAAGGCCGTAAACCTCTCTACTAAAAATGTTTTCATTTCACTAAACATTTTACAAACCCTACGGGCTAAAACCTTTTTAACGCTACACTCAAACATTTTCTTAACGAGAGAGTTTTAATGCCGGTTTATTCATCCTTTTTCAATATTCAAATTCATTTTTAACAACGAATTCCAAAACCGTCATTGCTGAAAAGTCGAGCGTCAATTCGGCGTAAAGAGCGTTAAAAATGATTTACTGTTCACATTTTTATGTGAATGATTTAAAGCATTTAGCGAATAGCCATTATTGACCGACTTCTAAGCACGGACTTGATTTTTTTTGATTCGTTTTTTTTATCAAGAAAAAAAATGAATAATTTTAATCATGCCCCTCAACTTTTTGACACTCACCTCCAAATCATATGACATTTTTATGATCCTTTTTCAATATTCAAATACATAATACATTTTACAATTCTCTCAAATCTAACATCTAATCTGTACATTTCACCTCCTCTCTCAATACTAATACATTCAACCCTCACCAATCCCCTTCATCATCAACCAATTTCGTTCATTGATAACCATAAATCAACATCTTCAAATCATTGATTATAATTTCGAACTGTTGCTGAACCATAAGAAAAGTTTAATTTAAAATGTATTAAAATGGGAAAAATTACAGATTCTCTATTGTCTGGTACGCGAGGTCGTACTGGACGAATTGTTGTTTCGAATATCGAAGGGCATGAAATCTCTCGTATGCGTCCTCGAAAATCAAACCGAATACCAACGCCAAAACAACAAGTTATAAAAGACAGGTTCAATTTTGCTGTACAATTTATACAAGGGTACAAAACATTGGCTAAAACCTATTACGGAAAAAGGTCTGGACTAAAATCACCTTACAACCAAGCAATGGCAAATTTATTACAAGCCATTTCATGTGATATGGACACGTTAACTTTTTCAATTCATTACAACAACATTCAATTCACAAAAGGTAATTTACTCGAACCTCAACCTGTAAATGTTACAGCAGACGATCCACTATCGGCAACGATTACATGGACTAATAATGCAATAGAAGTTGTAGATCAAAATGACACCTTAGTTATATTGTATGCAGAAGATGGTAATACAAAAACACAATCAACAGTTGTACAAACAACGGTAAAACGCTCTGAAGAATCTTATGTACTACAATTTCTGCCCAAATATCAAGGAACAGATGTACATGTATGGATGAGTTTTTTATCCGTCATAAAACAAGAAGCTTCACCTTCTGTTTATTTAGGTCAAGTCACTGTACTTTAACTACTTCCCCTCTGCTTTTTGGAGGGGATTTTTGTTTTATTATAATTTATTGTATATTAGACAAATACATCTTTACTACAACCATTTTCAATTTTAATTTTTAAGCGTATGAAAATTGAAGTATATGAAGAATATATCAAGTACCTAAACTTTTTTATTCATCGATATGGGGATGTAATCAAGAAAATTGAACCACAAGTCGAGGCAAAACAAGATATCCTAAACAAACAGTATATGCAAATGATAGAATATGCATTTGGCTTTATTCAAAAAATCAATTTGTTTTCGATACAAGATTATAAATCACAACTTTTGTTTATTCCGCAATTAATCTTTTACTTCAATGATCTCTGCGAATGTCCTCGTCCTCCAACTCTATTCATAGATTTTGATGTTGACTTAGAAGCTATTTGTAAACTATTAAAAAACAACAGACAAATCAACTATAATCAAAACCAATACTTTCCTTTTCTTATTGATATTTCAGGTTTATCAGACGGTTACCATCATCTTGCAGGTTTTATCCTCCGACACAAACAAAATGAATTTACTTATTACTGTGTTTCGATACAAGTCAAAAGTCAAGAATTAAAGGGAAACTGGAAAAAATTTTATCATATTCCCATTCACAAACTCAAATTAATTTACAAAGAATGCCTTCAAAAAAATCAAACACTATATACTTTTGCAGAAGATACGGAATTTACTTACTATGAAATTCAAAAAGGATTCAACTACTATTTCAACTGCTCCTTTTCGCAATACGAACAAAAATTAAAAATGTTGAAAGCCTTGGAACTAATCATGTTTACCAATGCTCCATTCAAAGACATTGCCATTCAAAGTGGCTTTTCCAATTACAATACCTTAAACCGTGTATTTGCTAAACATCAAATTCCTTTAAAAGAAATTCCTCGATTAATTATTTAACAAAAAAACCGTCATTTCGAGTGAAATTCTGAAAAAGTTTTGTATTGAGAAAAAGGTTTTCAAATAATCTGGTTAAAATAAGATTACCTTATATAGAACAATTCTAAAACTCCTCAAAAATGAGTTCTATTTAAAAAAAATGAGTTGAATTAACAAAAATTGGTCTGTTTTTTCTAAAAATAGGTATTGACTTGCTCAATAACTTCTCTGAACTTTGTATAACACTAACCGTTAACATTTTAGCATTAACCATAAAATACAAAAACATGAGAAAATTAACACCGCTTATACAAACACTCGTCTGCTACCTATTTATCATATTGTTTATTTATGCAGCTGTGAGTAAACTAATAGATTTTGAGAATTTTCAAATTCAATTGGCACAATCACCATTACTAAGTGTATATGCAGAATTTATAGTTTATACTATAATAATTAGTATAGGAATTGTTATTGCACTATTGCTTCAAGCCAGCAAACAAGCCTTACAACAATAACGAGATGACAGTTTGAGTCCTTTTATCAAACTTGAAGGAAAAATTCTTCTTTTTTAAAGAAAATAAACCCTAAAAATAATAAGTCAAAAGGTCGAATTTATAAAAATGACGTTCAAAAAAGTGTGTTTTTTATAAAAAATATAAAAAAACTTAAAAAACAGCTATCATAAAACACTGTTAATCAGTAAATTATTTTACAAAAAAGACAAATTTATAAATTCTACCTTCCATTTATGTTTTTGCACCTCTTGATTACATTTAATCTCTTTTACAAAATCTAATTTTATAAGAATCAATATTTTATCGCCAATAAATTATTGAGTATGAGTTGAATTATTAAGATATAAATACAAAAAATGAAAAAAATAATACCTATTATACAAACACTCATCTGCTATCTTTTTATTGTTTTGTTTGTCTATGCTGCAGTCAGTAAGCTCATCGATTTTGAAACCTTTCAAACCCAGCTGGGACAATCGCCAGTTATTAGTGCTTATGCAAGCATTGTTTCTTATGGAATATTAATTATTGAACTATTAATATCAATCCTACTGGGTATCAAAAAATATCAAAAATTGGGTTTATACTGTGCCTTATTTTTGATGAATGTATTCACCATATACATTATCATTATTCTAAAATTTGCTCCATTTACACCATGTAGCTGTGGAGGTATTTTAGAAGATATGGGGTGGAACGAGCATTTGATTTTTAATCTTCTTTTTATTTTACTTGCTATTTTAGGCATTATTTTAATGAATAGTAATTATCGTCTTACAGCATCTAAAATAGGTTTAATTTTTCTTGTAGGTATACTGTTCATGATAGGACTTTTTCAAAAGAGTCAATTTGAAAAAAGCTATAACAATAGTTTTATTCGCGAATTTCTTCCTCATCATTCAAATCAATTATCTAAATTAAATTTAAAACAAGAAGGTTTTACTATTTCAGGGTTTGATAGCTGTTATGTTTATCTATCTCATCCTTCTGCTCCTCTCTATCTATTGCAATATGATTATCATACAAATAAAATTGACACGCTTCATCTAGAAATTAAGAAAAAAGAATTACCCTATAAGCGATTAATTACACAAGTCGATTACCCTACATATGTAATTGGTGATGGCTCTATTGGCATACTTCAAATTGGTCAATTAAATGCTAAACCTACTCTCCTAACCTATTATCAAAATATATATTATAATTCATATGCTCTTGGAAATAATCATCATATTGGATTTGTAGCTGCAGAACCACAAACTAGATCAAATATATTAGGTGTTATATATCCTAGCGAAAAAGGTGAAACTATAAAACTAAATAAGACTAGTCTAAAAAATCAAATCAACGGAACATTTGACACTGATGGCTTATTGATTTGGAACAAAGAAAATAATCATTTTTTGTATAGTTATTATTATCGAAACGAAGTGATAGTATTAGATACCATGATGAATGAATTATATCATTTGAATAGTATTGACACCATTACCAAAGCACAAATTGATATGGCTTATTATGCAAAAACTGATCAGTATAAAATAGGACCTCGTACAATCCGTGTGCACGAATACAGCGCTACATATGGAGATAAACTCTATATCTACAGCAGACGTTTTGGAAAATATGAAGAAGAAATAAGTGGTACAAGCATTATTGATGTATATGATTATCCTAATAAAAGTTATCTCTATAGTTTTTACCTGTATCATTTACCCCAAGAAAAATTAAGAAATTTTAGAGTGTTCAAAAATTACATTTTCGCTGTAGTTGATAAAGAGCTCTATTTCTATGAATTAATAAAATAACGTTGCAACGCAGGAGAAAGACCGAACACCTGTAAATATAGTAGGTCATCATTTTAAATCACAAAATTATGAAAACACGTTTTTTAAACAAAATCTTACCCTTAGGAGTGGGTATGATGGCTGTTGCATTTGCTTTTGCAACTGAAGGAAAATCATCAACTAAAGATGAAAGTTCAACACTTTACATCTACGATAATTTAGAATGTAAAGAGGTAAGTACGGAATGTGATAATGTACAAATTTTTCCTTGTACCTTTAGCGGAAAACAAGTGCACTTAATCAAAGATTCGCAAACTTCTTGTAATGTAGAGCTATATAATAGCTTCCAGATGGATTGATAAAATTATTAAAACGGAAAAGATTGTCTTATGGACAATCTTTTCTTTATTTTAAATACTTATCAAACCAATTCTCAATTTCAATTGTTAATAATTTTTGATTGACCGGTGTAACAACACTATGCCTCTCTTTATTGAATAATAACATTTTTACAGGTTTATTTAACCTTCTTAAACCAGTATACAAATAAGTATTTTGGTACCAGTTGGCATTATCATCTTCTTTACCAGTCCATATTAGTACAGGTATTTTAATTTTGTCCAAGTGATACAAAGTCGAGTTATTTACATAGTCTTGTTTAAATTTATAAAAATCAGGACTCATCCTAAATTGTTGGTTTTCTATACGCCACATCTGTTCCCTCTTCATTGACCAAGAAATATCATGATAATAAGTAACTAAATCTATTGTAGTGGAACCAATTACAGCTGTTTTAAAATAATTACTCTGGGTAATTACAAATCCTGTTTGATAACCACCAAACGAATGTCCTATTATACCGACTCTATTTTTATCTATAGATTTATTTTCGAAAACTTTATCCAATGCAGCTTCCAAAGATAACGTAGCTGCTTTTCCAGGGTTATTTTTCAAATAGACAATATCAGACAGTAAAATAAAATACTCTTTCGACAATAAATTTAAAACATTAAATCCCGTATAGTTACTAAAAGAAGGTGGATCAAACAATTTTGCACTTTCTGAATTACGTTCGTAAACGGATACTATAAGCGGATATTTTTTATCAGGATTATAGTTAATAGGATAAAGTAAAGCTCCTTTCAATCGTTCATTATTTATTGGAACATCATAATAAACTAATTCTTCGTCTTTTATATGAAGGTTTTTAAGCTCTTTATTGGTTTCATAAACCACACGTAAATTGTTTTGAAGATTATAATTATAAATAATTGGCGAAAGATTGAACTTACTTAGCTTAAAATAGATTTGATTATTTTGATAGAAAAAATAGTCAATATTTCCTTTTAATTTATCATGTAATTTCAAACCTTTACCTTTCTTCCAAGTTGCCCAAGAAGAGCTATGGTTTTCATAAGACACTTTTAAATAAATATAATCCTTTGTGTCTATACTTCCTCCACTAGATACCAAATTAAAGTCATTAAAAATTCTGTATCTTGTTTTAGTATCTCCACTATTTGTTATCTTTTCATGGCTGTTATTTTCTGTATTAAATAACCAAATATCATATTGGCTATAAATCATTAGAAACTTCTCATCGTCAGACCAAATTGGTCCAAATCGACTATAAGGCAATTTTAGTGTTGCTCCATCCACCCATTCGCTAAAAAACTTAGCTTTAATATTTTGGGTTAAATTTCTTTTAGTTTTTGTTTTAATATGGTATAACCACCAATCCTTCTGATCAAAATAGACGATATAATTCCCTTTAACTGAAAAATTAAAATTTCCTTCCTTTGTATAAATATGTTGAGCAATTAATGATTGTGAATTATCATCGTGAGTTTTCAGGTATAAATCACTAAAAGGAAATTCAAAAAACTCGGGTTCATATTGTAATTTATTATAAACAATAGAATTGTTAAATCTAGGATTTGTTATATAGGAAGAGTATACAGTATCAGTTAATTGTTTAATTTGATTGTTTTCAATATTCCATTGGTAAAGAAAATTAAATTTTTCATTTTTTTCATACTCATTTTTTCTCGGAAAAATCCATTTATCTGCACCCTCCCATACTTCCATCATATTCTGATTTCCATTGTTGTTTCCCTTTTGATTAAAATATACAAATTTTCCATGAACAGGTTTTCGAAGATTTAAGGTTGACGTATCAAAACTATTATTTATCTGTTTCTCAATACTTTTTTTACTATGAATAGTATAGTTCGTGAATAAATCTTTTTCCAAAAAGAATAGAGATTTACCATTATCAGTCCATTCTTGCCAATTTAAATCGATCACTGGTTTAGAAAAAATGATATCTATATCATTATTCTTTAATTGGATAAGTTTTAAATAGTCACTCCCTTCTTCATTTGTCGTTAATGAAAAAATGTTTGATATTGGATTCCAATTATTTACATACCCATTAAATTTTGCTATAACACTATAATTATCTAAATTGATTAAAACAGATGATTCCTTATAATTAATTGCAATAACAGTATTAGTACTATTGAGTAAATAAGATTGACAATTAGCATATTTATAATCTTTTAACTGTTTTAAATCTTTTATCGTAAGATCTTTTTTATTATTTAAATAAATAAATTGGGTTTCTGTAAATTCTGGTTTTCTGATTTCATTGAATTCAAAATCAATATTTTTTTGAGCATTCAATAACTTATATTTTCTTTCCATCCTATTATCAAGTTCGTCAAAAAATACCCAATCTCCTTTTGGACTAATTTTATTTAAAAAAATATCTTTTGTCCATAAAGAATCCGCAATATGTCTGGTATGATTTTTTTGAGCATTACAATAACTATGACTAAAAATCAATATTAGTAGTACTCTTATAAAAGTATTAATTATTTTCATTTTAATATCCTTGATTTTGGGGTAATAAATTTTGATTCAATATTATTTCCGATTCTGGAATTGGAAAATATTGATGAAAATCTTGAAAAGAAGGTTTTAAAGGAAGCAAGGTCTGTGATAATAAACCAAAACGCTTTAAATCAAACCATCTGTTACCATGTTCACAAAATAACTCATGTTGACGCTCATTGAGAATCGCTTCAAATAGATTTTCATTTGTGTTACTAATTCCATTTAGACCTGCTTTATTTCTAATTGAATTGATATCAGAAATGGCTTCATTTTTCTTATTTGTATTAATATATGCTTCAGCTCTAATCAAAATTATTTCTGGTAATCGAAAAACGATCGAGTATTCGCTACTTGTTGCAAGTGTATTAATTTGTTTGTATTTAGAAGAAAAGAACCAATTGCCATTACTAGATGATTTTACCCAATATAATTTTCTCAAATCCCCTTTTTCAAAACTATTTAGAAAATGATTTGTCAAAGCAATATTCGTAGGGTTTTGTCCTGTAATCGTGAAGATTGGGGCTTCATTTGTAGGACTTCCTTCTTTGGCAGTTTTTAATTGAAAAATTGTAGAAGTGCTATTTTTTAGAAATTCTGTATTTATGTCATTCACCAATTGAAACCGATTAGAATGAATAATCAAATCCGAATAATTTATTGCCTTATTCCACTCCTTGTTGTATAAATGAATTTTAGCTAATAAAGCATAAATTGTAAATTTGTTAATACGTGTATTGGTATTAATATTAGCATCTTGTAATAAAGCTAATGCATTTTCCAAATCTTCGATTAAGTTAGCATATATTTCCGATTGACTATTTTTATAACACCTACTATTTACCATGTAATCGGTAGACTTTATGTAAGGAATTTCATCATAGATCGTATGAAGTGAAAAATACATAAAAGCTCTAAAAAATAATGCCTCAGCCATTAATGTATTTTTTGAACTAAAGTGAGAATTTTCTAAACCTTGAATACTGGCATTCGCCATGTAAATTAATTTATACGAATTTGTCCAAACAGTTTTTACTTCTGCATTATTCGCGTCTATATGATGCAAATAAATATCATTAAGCCCCGAAGTAGGATTTCCATAATAATCGAGTTCATCTGCATATAATCCGAAGAGGATACTACTGCTTGATAGCTTACCATTGTAAATCGAATTATCCCTAAGTTCGGAATACAAATTGAGTATGGCTCCATTAGCTGTCGTTTCATTTTCAAAAACATATAAACTTGGCAATTGATTCGTTGGAAAATCAACTTCAACAAAATCATTACAGCTAAAAATTAAAAAGAATAAAAGGAGGATATTAAATTTAAGTATACTTGTTTTCATAATTAAAAGTTTATAGTTGTTCCAATAGATAACCTTTTTAATGGAGGTAAATAGCCAGACGTTTGCTCTGGATCTCCACCTTTAAAAGGTGTAATTGTAAATAAATTCATCCCTTGTAAATACACTTTAGCTTTGATTGATTGATCTTTTTTTGAAGGGATTTGATAAGAGATTGCAATATTTTTTAATCGAATAAAATCTGCTTTACTGAATACAGCATCACTTTGTTTAAATTGGCTACTTGCGCTTACAGCTGCTGCATTGGTACCAGAAGTTGGCTTTTGGTGTGAAGCATTAGGATTATCCTCACTCCAATAATCTAAACTAGCAACAGGCATATTATTAAAAGTTCCCATTGTAGATGTACCTGCCCATTCGTTATAGGCTATTTTTTTACTCCAATAGAACGTAAAATTAAAATTCCAGTTTTTATACTTCATATCGTTTGTAAGGCTACCATACCATTTTGGTGTTAAGTCGACTATAGCCTGTTTATCGTCGGTAGACGTTATTTTACCATCCTTATTAAAATCTTCAAACGTATATAATCCCGTTTCACTATCTACACCTGTGTATTTATAAAATTTATAGATGGATAATGGATATCCGATCTGATATAAATTGCGATAAGTAGAAGTCTCTAAATCTGGAAATTTTTTAAGGTAGGTTGTAGGAAAAGTCCATTGCATATTTACATTCCACGAAAAATGAGAAGAATTGATCACATGAGATGACAGCAAAAACTCAAAACCTTTGTTCACAACATCCGCATCTAAATTTGCTTGAATTGAATTAAACCCTGTTGTAGCAGGTAAACTATACCCTACCAATTGATTAGATGAAGTATTATAATAGAAAGAAGATTCGAGATGTAATTTTTTAAAAAGGTCTATTTCGAATGCGATTTCTCTTTTTATATTTTTTTCCCAAGAGAAATTTGGGTTATATAATCTCGAAGGATTAAGACTTACATTCCCTTCGTATAAACCATCACTGATGGAATACGTATCTAAATATTGGTAGTTACCAATTTGGTCGTTTCCAGTTACGCCAATACTTCCTCTTAATTTACCAAACGACAACCAATTCGAATTACTGAATGCGTTTTCTTTCGAGAATATCCATGCTGCTCCTACTGCTCCAAAATTAGAAAATCTATTTTCTGGCGAAAAGCGACTAGAACCATCTCGTCTCCCCGTTAAATTAATAAAGTATTTATTCTTAAAAGAATAATTAATTCTAAGATATGTCGCCATATAATTGTAAAAAGAATTGGCTTCATTTAAAATACGTAATGTCTTCGCTGCACTTAACCTTTTTAATAAAGAATTATCTAAAAAACCAAATCCATATAAACTCAAATCTTCAGTTTCTGCCTTCGAGAATGTAAAACCATACGATAAGTCGATCTTATTTTCCTTAAAAGTCTTATTGAAGTTAAGTTGAGGTTCTATAATCCAACTATTTCTTTTCCCTAAATTTCGATAACTACTCGAAGATTCTAAGCTTGACGCATTGGATGCAGGATTAAGCCTAGTATGTGGATTAATCTGAAACTCTGTGAGTTCAGTCTGATTAAAACCTAGATTAATCTTAGCGGATAGTTCGTCAGTTATTTTATAATTTAAATTTGAACCAAGATTTACTAAATAGGTTTTGTTATTGTAAACACTTTCCAAAGTCGCTATCGGATTATTCCACGTATTATTTTCCCAATTTATCCTCCCATCATTCGTATAAATAGAAGGACTATTGGGTGCAAGCGAACGCGAAACTCGTGTTAAATCTGTATGTGGTAATTTGTTTCGGTCTAAACCTAAAGAAGTATTCAGATTAAAAATAAAACGTTTATCAGTTGAAGTATGATTTAAATTTGAATAAATTGATGTTTTATTGTAATAAAAATCACCAAAATAAACAGATGATTCTTTCATAAGATTAACACCAACCATAAAAGAAGTATATTCAGAACCTCCATTCACCATAAATCGAGCTGTTTGATTACTCCCTATATTTCCAATTAGCATACGTTGCCAATCCGTATATCTCGTCTGATCCCATGTACCATTCACATCATAAGCATTAAATGGATAAGTGGTAATTCCATCATTACTAAATGCTTCTTTTCTTAACTTAATATATTGTTCTGTATTTAAAAGATCTACGTATTTAGTTATATGATTAATACTGGTATTGAAATCTACATTAAAACTTGTTTTATTTTTAGTTCCTTTTTTAGTGGTAATCAAAATCACTCCATTTGCACCACGTGATCCATAAATAGCGGTAGCATCTGCATCTTTTAACACCTCTATACTTTCAATAGATTGTGGGTCTATAGTATTCAAGGGATTTACTTTACCACTTGGTATAACCGATCCACTAACAGTTGCACTACTTGAACTACCTATATCAAACGGAACTCCATCTATTATAAACAAAGGATCATTCCCCGCATTTATACTATTCTGCCCTCTTAACCGAATGGAATATCCACCACCTGCTGTTCCTGTAGTTGGGGTAATTTCTAAACCTGCAACCCTTCCTTGCAAGGCATCTAACACATTATTCACAGGCTGATTCTCTATTTCCTTTGCCGTTACACGTACTATAGAACCTGTTCGTTCTTTGTCTTTTACGGAGTAGTATCCTGCATTCACCACCACATCTTTCAGCTGAATTCCCTCCTCTTCTTTTGTGAAACTTACATTAATCACGCTTCTATTCAACACCTCTTCTTCTCGAATAGGGAAATCCAATTGCTCAAAAATTAGTTTAGCATCATCATGTTGTAAGGTCAACGAGTAGTTTCCATTATCATCGGTAAAAGTGGAATTATCCGTTCCTTCTTCTTTTACCATTACGCCCACTAGCGGGACTTGAAGTTCTTTTACCGTTCCAGTCACGGTTTTACCTGTTTGTGCCAACAAGGGTGTTACACAAAACAATCCCAATAATACAGCAAATGACTGCCTACTGAGTTTGAAGTAAAATTTTTTCATAATTTTACATTAGTTTTTAATTCAACATTAGTTTTAAAAGCCACTCCTTTTCCTGTACATCGCGCCAACTTTGTTTTTGGGAAAGGGTTTTTTGTTTTTACGTTATAAGTTTTACGCTTAACGTTTTACGTTTTTATTAATACTCAAATCCTTTTTTAATAACGAATTTTAGAGTCGACATACGATTTGCAGACGAGTTTCAATCCATTGAAACAAGCGTAAAAAAGATTAGTGAGCATATGCGAATCATTTAATCTTTTTAGTGCGTAAAATGGTAATTGAACGTCGAAAATCGCGGTCTTGATTTTTTTTGGTTCGTTTTTTTTATCAAGAAAAAAAATGAACGTAATAAAATAATGAACTACTAATTATCGCAAATTCAATTTAGAATTTCATCTCTATTTTTCGCGCGCGCGCCTGTTTATCCTATACCTTCTAAAAAGAAATTCCCCCTCCGACAAGTTTTAAAAATTACATTAATAAATGAAAACTAATACTTAACACTAATTACTTTATGAAGATCATTTACTTTCTTCTTAAGGTGTCTTCGGGGGATAACTATGTGAGTATTTGGTTTTTTATATTATATATCTTTTCTGTCTTTCTGAACTCGTTTCAGAACCACATTCATATGACATTCCAAAATATCTTTCTTTCACTTTTCAATTATATTATAATCGAATAACCTTCTGTGCATTTCGTTTATAGAAACACATATTTCTAGAGAGTATTTTACTTGATTTGTAGAGGAATAAAACCAAGTGTATTTATTGTATGAAGTTCGATGCGATTGTTTTGGAAGAAACGACCAAAAAAAAGGCGTGAAACTCAACAAATCTGAACTGGGGTACTGGTATACCTTGTACACAGATAAGTCAAGCCCACGCCTAGGTCGTGTGCTTTTTTACTTATCATCTCGTGTACTATAAATTACCAGTTTTCAGTTCGAGAATCAAAGCAATAGCTTTAATATTTTCTATTTTAAGTATTGCAAAATTACATTTTTTATGTAATTGAATAACAAACATAATAAAAATTATTGAATGTTACAAGAACTTGTAACAAAATTAATTTCAAAAATTCCGCACTTTGTAAAAAGTGATATTATGGAAGCTATGAAAGATGATATTCTAAAGAAGTTTGGAGAGCATATTAGAAGTTTAAGAATTGAAAGTAAACTTAGTCAAGATGATATTGTATTAAATAGCAACAGAATTACGAAGGCAACGGTAAGTGATATAGAAAATGGTAAGAGAAATCTTTCTTTTACAACTTTAATTGATTTAGCCAAAGGTATGAAAAGGCATCCTAAAGAATTGCTTGACTTCAAAACAGAAGAAATCTAAAAAAGATAAAATTTAAGACATTAAGTACTTAAAAACGTTTTATTTAAAAACAATATACTAAATTAGTAGTATTAACCAGTAGGCATGGTTAAAGTTAGTAATAGTACTCTGGAGTTAGTTTTAGGTTTGTATAACTCCAGAGTATTTTATTTTTACCTCCTATTATTCATAAATACAAAAACAAAAGGCTCTTTGGAGAGCCCTTTTTCTAACATTATTCAACCTCTGTCAACTGTCTTGCTATTTCTAATTTTTCTTGAAGCAAGTCAATCTCTTCTTGCATTTTCAACAATTCTTTTTGCAAAGAATCATTGGTTTGCAATGTGCTTTCCAGTTTATACAGACACAATTCATTAATCTGCTCCTCCTCTTTCTTGCTCCCCATCAATAAGATAGTAGATAATACAACGGTAAAATAGAAATACTTCATATTATCATTTTTTGTAAAACACTAATTTACATTACTAAATGCTATTAAAATATTTTATACAACAAGGTATAAAATTGTTTATTTAATATATATTTATATCATTGTTTTAAACAATTATATAAACAGAAATTTTAATTATTTTTTATGGAGATAGATCACAATTACTTTTCAAATCAAGATATACCAGAAGAAGATAGAAGAGATCATGCTTTTCAATCAGTCAATGCTATTCGCGAATCATTAAAACTTGCTAAGCAATCTACTTCAGTAACATATGAATTTGCTTTTAGCATAATTTATGATCTAAATCCAAAACTTTATAATTCAATAATAAGTTTGTTAGTTTCTAAAAATGAAAATGAAATTGTTAAATATTATAAGGAAATGGCTGAAGCCAAAAGCACTGTAGAAAATATTGTAGAACCATTAGATTTGATTCAAATAGAATTGGATGACTTAGAAAAAGCATTAGAAAAGAAAACTGATAATAATACATATTTAAAAAAACGAAAATTTGGTCTGATTGCAGCTAAAGAATATTTTACACCACGTACTCAATCAGAACATAAAAGCTTAAATCATGATTTTTATTTAAGAAGCAGAGATGATTATTTTGGAAAACCTTTATATGAAAATGACCACTATAAAGACTATAAAATCACAAAAGACAAAGTTTTAAGAATCCGATTACTTCATCCAGATAAAGATGAAGCTATATTAGGAGTAGATATGGTTTATGAACATTTTAATATGGAAAATAAAAAAGTTCGTTTTGCCCATATGCAATATAAAGCATGGAATAACAATGTTCTTTATGAATCTGCATCAAGTAATATGCGAGCTCAGCTTATTAAAATGAAAAATCATTTATGTGATTCAAACTATTGCAAAGGTCCAGAATCTACAAACAGAAATGAATACAGATTCCCATATTGTTCAGCATTTCTAAGACCGACCGCAAAACTTCAAAATAGTGATAGTAAATTAATCACTTCTGGATATCATGTTCCGCTATGTCAAACAATTGCTTTATTAGATTTGGAAGGCAAACTTACAAAAGAAACTATTAGAGATAAAAGTATTAAAGGAAATATTTTTGAAGATTTATTTATAAGTAATATTGCCGGGAGTCGGTGGATATCAATTGACGAATTAGAAACTTTTTATGAAGAAAAAGGAATCAATTCTAATTTAAACATGATAAGAATTCATGCTCAAGAAGTTGATACATTCAGTGAATATGATAAAATTAATAAAAGAGGAGAATAAAAATCTTTTTATACCGCAAATAAATGAAGTTCAAGAATAAAAAATTAGTATCTGCTTTTTTAAATAGAATTAAAACTTGGGACAGACCTTATAACTCACTTAATTTTTACTATACTCCTAAGTTATATCTTAAATTAGCTGAAAAAAATATTGAAATATTTAACAAATTAAATAATTTAAATAAATCTTTATTAAATACAATTACAATATTAGATAACAATCAATTACCTATATCTTTCAGAGAAATAGAATATATTCAAACAATTGGATGTAATGTTTATCTGAAAAAATATTATTGTAAAAGAATACTACTCGAAAATTTCAAAATAAAAAAAAGTACTTTAAGTCAAATAACAATAGACCACAATGAATCTTTATTCTCTATAATTGAAAAAAATATAGATGATTTTACGACTCTACGATACATTTCTTATTTGATTTTAGATAAAAAAATCAATTTAGATACTAAACAAATGAAAAATGAATATAAAAGAATAGTAGACGATTTTGAGGAGTTTAATATTGATCTAGATGAAATGTGTAATGAAATTGAAAAATTATATTCTTTTAAAAGACTTCGTCTAATTCCTAGAAGTGATAATTCTTCTAAAGGAAAAAATTGAGAATAATATATTATTTTTTAAAAAAATTATGTATTAAACAAATGGTTTTTCATGCGTTTAATACTTTTTTCAAATATTTTCATTTCAATTTCGTCTAAAATTGCAATTGTTCGGTATTCAATGTTTTGAATATAATCTAAAATATACTTTCTTTTATTTATGTTATTTCTCGCCCCTCTGCCAAAATGCTCTGGAAGTAATGAAGTCATTCTATAAGCAATGTTTCTACCAGAACCGAAAAGAATTAATTCATTGGGTTTAGTATTTTTCAGTTGATATACACCTGAACCAAAAGGTACTAATAAATACTCACCTTTTCTTGGATCTGGAATTTTTTTTCCAATCTGACCATTCTAAATTATTATTCATATAAAAAAGTTTATTCTTGTTTGGTTGTTACACTAAAGATTTACTAATTTATTATATTTACATTGTATTCTACTAACAATCTATGAACGAATCAAGAACACGTAAAGAAATTATAGACCTGCGCTTAATGCATGCCGGTTGGAATACCTCTGACCGAACACAAGTAGTTGAAGAATTTCTAGTTAATGTAGCTTTGTCTGGTGTAAATGAAAATACGATCAGCTATACTAATACCTTTTCCGACTATGCTTTATTAGGTAAAGATGGAAAGGTACTAGCTGTTGTAGAAGCGAAAAAATCATCACGTGATGCTACTTTAGGACAAGAACAGGCCAAACAATACTGTTATCATATACAAGAACAACAAGGAGGTGAATTGCCTTTTTGCTTTTATACGAATGGGGACGATATCTTTTTCTGGGATTTAGGAAACTATCCTCCCAAAAAAGTGTATGGATTCCCAACTCGTGATGATTTAGAACGTTATACCTATTTAAGAAAGTATCGAAAAAATCTTTCCCAAGAGTTTATAAATACGAAAATAGCAGGAAGAGAATATCAAATTCGTGCAATTCGTTCTGTTATGGAGTCGCTTGAACGTAAAAGAACCAAATTTCTTTTAGTGATGGCTACTGGTACAGGGAAAACACGAACTGTCATTGCCTTGATTGATGCCTTAATGCGTGCGGGTTGGGCAGAAAAAGTATTGTTTTTAGTAGATCGTATTGCTTTACAAAATCAAGCTTTAGACGATTTTAAAGAGCATTTGCCTAACGAACCTCGTTGGCCTCAATACAAAGAGAATGAATTCGCTACAGATCGTAGAATTTATGTTTCTACTTATCCAACGATGCTGAATGTCATTCGAAGTGAAAAACATAATTTAAGTCCTCATTTTTTTGATTTAATTATTGTAGATGAAAGTCATCGCTCTATTTATAACACCTATCAAGAAGTTTTACACTACTTCAATACCATTACAGTTGGCTTAACAGCCACTCCAACTGACGTCATTGATCATAATACGTTTAAACTGTTTGATTGTGAAGATGGTTTACCCACTTTTGCGTATTCTTACGAAGAAGCAGTAAATCACACTCCTCCTTATTTATGCGATTTTCAGGTCATGAAAATCAAAACGAAATTCCAAGTTGAAGGTATAAACAAACGTACCATCTCTTTAGAAGATCAAAAGAAATTGATTTTAGAAGGAATAGATGTTGAAGAAATAAATCACGAAGGGACTGAATTAGAACGCAATGTTATCAATAAAGGCACCAATACACTTATTGTACGTGAGTTTATGGAAGAATGTATCAAAGATGACAATGGTGTACTTCCTGGTAAAACCATATTTTTTTGTATGACAAAAAAACATGCACGACGTGTAGAAGAAATATTTAATCAGCTTTATCCAGAATTTGCAGGTGAATTAGCAAAAGTGATTGTTTCTGACGACCCTCGCGTCTATGGAAAAGGAGGATTATTGGATCAGTTTAAAAATCATGATTTTCCTCGTATTGCCATTAGTGTTGATATGCTTGACACAGGAATAGACGTACGAGAAATCACTAATTTGGTATTTGCTAAACCTGTTTATTCGTACACCAAATTTTGGCAAATGATTGGACGTGGCACACGTTTATTAGAACCAACTAAAATGAAACCTTGGTGCTCTAAAAAAGATAGTTTCTTGGTTTTGGACTGTTGGGACAATTTTGAATACTTTAAATTAAACCCAAAAGGGAAAAATTCATCAAGTCAAGTTTCTTTACCTGTTCGCTTATTTGGGTTATATGTAGATAAATTAGCCTTAGCCATGGAATTGGCCGATGCCAAAATCTATGAACCAACTTTAGTAAAAGTAAAAAAGTTCATCGATCTACTTCCTTTAAACTCTATTGTGATACGTGATGCAATTGGGTTGGTAAATCAAGTCAAAGAAACTTCGTTCTGGGAGACTTTGTCTGCTGACAGCATCCCTTTTTTACAAGATGAAATCAAACCTTTATTTAGAACGATTAGCGGTGTGGATTTTAAAGCCATGCGTTTCGAAAAAGATTTAATTGAACTTTCGTTAGCGCAACTGCAAGAGGATACGGAGAAATTTGGGGCTCTAAAATTAGCAGTAATTGAAGAGATAGCTGATTTACCTTTAACGGTTAATACGGTAGCTAAACACAGAGATTTAATCTTAAAAGCGCAAACCGATTACTATTGGAATACCCTAACGGAGAATAAATTAGATTTATTGATTAAAACTTTAGGTCCTTTAATGATCTATCGTAATGGTACTACCTTAATGACGCCCTCAGAATATAATTTTAAAGATGAATTATTAGAGAAGGAACACGTCGTATTTGGACCGCAGAATGAAGCGGTAAGTATACAACGTTACAAAGAAATGGTTGAGGAAAAAGTACGCTTATTACTCCATGATTTACCTGTTTTACAAAAAATTAAAAATGGAGAAAACATTACGGATATAGAAATTGAAGAACTAACCTGGCTTTTATCGCACGAAAGTCCACATATTACGGTGGATTTATTGCGTAGGGTGTACAATAATAAAAATGCAGCCCTAGTGCAATTTATAAAGCATATCCTTGGTATTGAGGTCTTAGAAGATTTCCCTACCATTATTACCAAAGCCTTTGATGATTTTATTACAAAACATTCGGATTTGAGTGGGAAACAACTGGATTTTTTAAGACTTTTGCAAACCTATATCATAGAGAAAGGTAATGCAGAACGAAAAGATTTGATTTCTGCTCCCTTTACCCGCATTCATCCCAATGGTATTAGGGGTGTTTTTGACGGGAAAATGATGAATGAAATATTAGAGTTAATACATGTGCTAGCCGCATAAAAAAGAAAAATGGATAATCAAGAAATTAAAAGTAAAGTAAACGACCTGTGGCAAAAATTTTGGTCAGGTGGTTTAACGAACCCTATAGATGCAATACAACAAATTACTTATTTGTTGTTTATGAAACAGTTGGACGAAAACGACCTAAAAAGACAAGGTGATGCCGAATTTTTAGGTACTGACTATAAATCTATATTTGCAGGACAATTCTACTTACCTGGTGAAGATTCAGATAAAGGAATTGCTAAAGAAGAATTGCGTTGGAAAAACTTTTCACGCAAGCCGTCGGACGAAATGTATCAATTGGTACAGACGCGTGTTTTTCCTTTTATCAAATCGTTAGGCGATATCGATTCTCCCTTTGCTAAACATATGGAGAATGCGGTTTTTATTATCCCTAAGCCTAGCTTATTAACAGAAGCTGTAATTAAAATTAATGAAATCTATGAAGTACTGCATGCACAAGATCGCTTTGTAGATGCACAGGGTGATATTTACGAATATTTATTACAACAATTAAGTACGGCAGGTAAAAACGGGCAATTCCGTACACCTACCCATATTATTGAAATGCTGGTGGAATTGGTAAAACCTCAGTTAGGGAACCGTATCGCGGATCCTGCTTGTGGTACTGCTGGCTTTTTATTAGCGGCTTATCAGTACATCTTAACGCAATATACTTCTGAAGAACATCAAGTGGTAGATGATTACGGTTTTACCCGTGGTACATTGGCCGATAAATTGGTAGATGATGCATCTAAAAATGTATTAAATCGTAAAACATTTTACGGTTTTGACATCGACCAAAATATGATTCGTATTGGGTTGATGAACTTAATGATGCATGGTATTGAATACCCTAACATTGATTATACCGATACCTTAAGCAAGTTTTATAATGAGGATAATGCGTATGATGTTGTTTTAGCCAATCCACCATTTACAGGAAGTTTGGATAAAGGCGAAATCAACGAAAGTTTTACCACAGATACAAAAAAAACAGAATTATTATTTTTAGAGCGTATTTACAAAATGTTGCGTATGGGTGGTACGGCAGGGGTTATTATTCCACAAGGGGTTTTATTTGGCTCAGGAAAAGCATTTCAAAATGTGCGTAGCATTTTGATGGATAAGTGTGAACTGAAAGCGGTGATTAATTTACCTTCTGGTGTATTTAAACCTTATGCCGGAGTTGCTACAGCTATCTTAATTTTTACCAAAGGAGGTGAAACCGAACGTGTATGGTTTTACGATATGGAGCACGATGGTAAAACTTTGGATGATAAACGTAATGACCGTTTTGATAAGGAAGGCAACCGTGATTTTGGTGACATCCATAAAATTATTGCGCATTTTGATAATCGTGGTACTGAAAACCCTACCGATCGTACGCAACGCTACTTCTACGTAGATAAACAAGAAATTGTAGATAAAGCCTATGATTTAAGTTTTAACCGTTACCGCGAAGAAGTTTATGAAGAAATTAGCTATGATGCACCTAAAGTAATTATGACTCAATTGCAAGAACAACAACAGCACATTTCTGATTTGATGAATGAACTTGAAAATATGTTGTAATGGAGAAAATTAATCTTGGGCAAATTTCAAAGCAGATAAGAGGCGTTTCATACAAACCAAATGATGTGATTGATTCTAAAAATTCTGGATATATACCATTATTGAAAGGTAATAATATTCAAGATTTCGACATCGATTGGAGTAATGTAATTTACATAAAAGAGAATAATATATCCGAAAATCAATTATTAAGATTCGGTGATATACTTCTTACTTCTTCTAGTGGAAGTAAAAATTTATTGGGTAAACACTTAATGATTAAATCCAATAATATTAATGTTACGTTTGGAGCATTTTGTAAAGTGATTCGCCCGATAAAAAATAAAATATATCCTTATTATTTAGATGCATATTTCAAAACAAATACATATAGAAAATATATACAGAATGTTACTCAAGGAGCAAATATTAACAATTTAAGAAATGAAGATTTTGATAATATAGAAATCCCTCTTCCTTCATACGCTGACCAAATCCGTATAGCCAATGTATTAGGTAAGATTGAGGAAGTGATCCAAGCGCGTAAAAATGCCATCGACCAATTAGACGAATTGGTAAAAGCTACTTTTTACGATATGTTTGATGATCCTGTGAGAAATGAAAAGGGTATTCCATTAAAAGAATTAACAACTAAAATTGGCTCTGGTTCTACGCCAAAGGGTGGAGATGAAAGCTATAAAGATGAAGGTATTAGCTTAATCAGAAGTTTGAATATTTATAATAACAAATTTAGTTATGACAAATTAGCTCATATTGATGATGATCAAGCTTATAAACTAAGAAATGTAATTGTTGAAAGTGATGATATTTTATTAAATATAACTGGTGCATCTGTTGCTAGATGTTGTATTGTACCAAATGATGTCTTACCTGCAAGGGTAAATCAACACGTTTCAATTTTAAGGTTTAAGAAAGATACCATAAATCCATATTATGCTGTACACTTATTAACATCTGATAGCTTTCAAAAATATCTTTACGAGTTGTCTACTTCTAAAAGTGCAACACGTGAAGCTATTACCAAAGATCAATTGGAGAATTTATTAGTTAATGTACCTCCATTAGATATACAAAACCAATTTGCAGCCATTGCTCAGAAAATAGGAAAATTAAAAGCGGAGCAAGAAAAGCAGTTGTTGGAAATGCAAGCTTTGTATGCTTCTGTAAGTCATGCTGCATTTTCGGGTACGTTAGATTTAACTCGTATACCTTATGATGAACGTTTGTTGCCGGTTGTAGAACCTGTTAATGAACCCGAAGTTATTGATAAAAAAAAAGAGGAACCTAAAGAATTAGAAAATAAAATTCCATTACAGCTTAATGGTTTAAGTGGTAAAAGAACTAAAGATGTTTTACCCTCGACTAACGAATGGAGTAAGCTAAGTTTTAAGAAAATTGCCGAATTGATTACTAATCATTTTCAGGCGAATTACTTTAATTCTGAAATGTTGCTTCGATTTTTAACTGAAGAGGCTAAATTGAACGTTGATTATTTCAGTTCTAAAGAACAAAAATTAAATCTAAAACTTGAAAACGCTAATGATTTTCTAATCTTCCTTTCTGATGCGGTTACCGATAAAAATCCTTATCTGAAATTAGAACAAGTTTTTTATGATGCTGAAGTAGAAAACATTATCGGTATTGCTTTTACAATCCAAGACTTAGAAAAATTAAGTAAAAAAACAACCCAAGAACGATCTGGAATTTATTTCCGTATAAAAAATGAAACTACTACGCGTTAAAATATTAGGTCAAAATTTTCGTAGTCTACCCGCCAACGTAGACTACGTTTTTAATGACACCTTAACTGAAAATAAATTATCTACTAAAGTATTTGCTGGTTTGAATGGTAGTGGTAAGTCTAATTTTTTGGAACTTATAGCAGAGATATTTTATTATTTGGAAAGATTTAGTCTAGAAAAAACATCAAAAGATTATAAAAAGAATAAAAATATAGGGTTTGAAATAGAATATGTTATTGCTAATAAAGATATTATCTCTCATAAAAAAAGATTCTCTTTACTTGATGATACTATAGATGCTGATATCCACGTACGTATCATTAAACAATTAGATGAATTACCAGAATTTTCTTATTCTTCATATGGAGACACTAAATTTGTACGTTTAGACAATACAATTGGTCAATTACTACCCACGCATATAATCGCATACACTTCTGGCCAGAATGAATTGTTAAGCAACGCTTTTATACGTATACGCTATCATTACTTTAATGAAACACAAAATTTATCCAATTCATTGTTTGACAGAAGGATGTATTTTATCGACGAAGAAAGTAACTATAGCATTTTTGTTGCGAATATGTTATTGGGTAAAGAAAAACCCTTAACGTATTTGAAGAAAATTTTTGGCGTTGAAGATCTTTATTCATTTAGAATTACTGTTAATTATAAAACAAGAAATAAAGGTGATGAGCAATTATTAAAAACCAAGATAGGCCTTTTAGAACCACTAAAAGCGTGTGCAAGCAGTTGGAAAAATGATATAGTGAATAAAGTGCTCGTATTGGATTTTGTGGTTAATGAAGCAACGCATCAAGCCTTTAAACATTATTATAAAAGTGCTTTTAAGTTGTTTCAAGTTTTTTACGAATTACAAAGTTTAAATTTATTGGTAGACAAGCAAGATGTCCGAAAATTTGTAGTGAATGCTTCTAAAGTACTGAATGTATCGGATGAATTGTCTAAGCCTGATCCTTCTGATTTAATTTTTAGAATTGAAAAAATTAGAATAAAAAAGGTACCAAAAAAAATCACTGAAAAAGATAACAATAAACCTATTTATTATAAAGCTTTATCCGATGGTGAACATCAATTGAATGAAGTGATAGGCTCAGTCATGATGATGGAGAATGAAGGTTCTCTGTTTTTAATGGATGAACCAGATACGCATTTTAACCCGAAATGGCGTGCAAAAATGGTAACGATGCTTAACCAGGTTTCAGGGAATGAATATGATGTTAAAGGTAATCCGGAAAAGATTCGACAGCATGAAATCATCATGACGACACATTCCCCTTTTATTATAAGCGATAATCAGAAAGAAGATGTGTATAAGTTTGAGAGAGAAATAATTTCTCAAAAAGATATAAATGATCCTGAAATAGAACATCATTTTGAAAAATTGAATTTAAAAAATCCTGAATACCAAACCTATGGTTCATCAGTAGGATTTGTTTTAGAAACTATTTTTGATAGAGATTTAACTATTTCTGATTATTCGAATGAAGAGTTAAACGATTTAAAAGCAAGTATTAAAACTTTGGAAGACGTAAAACGTGTAAAGAAGGAACTACTTAAATTCGGTGAATCAATTGAAAAGTTTGATGCTTATAACTATTTAATGATAAAAGAGAAAGAACTTAAATCAGAAAAAGATGCTGACTAGTTTCAATGAAATAGATCATCCTATCTATACATTCCATGATCATATCTATCATATTTTTAGAAATATATTTTATTATGATTTGCAGTTTTATGATGAACAAAAATTGGTTCATAGGGATTTTAGATCCTGTGTAAACTCTTCTAAGAAAAGACTTTTAAACCCTTTGAAAGAAATTGTTATTCTTTACCATCAATTACCTTATCTTGAAAAATTAAAATTGCAGGAAGCATTAGTAATTAATAATGATATATCAATATTTAATGATTGTACTAGAGATTTAATTTCATTTAAGGAGATTCATCCCAGTATATCTAATAAATTAAAAGTTTTTTTTGAAAGTTTATGGTCGGATTATCCTCAAAACAATGAAATAGAAGATAAATTTGGAACTGTAAAAGATCATTATGATAAATTAATCCATGAAGATAATTTTGATTTTTTAATCTGTCCATTTTGTGGGTTAAATAAATTTGAACCTTCTGAAGCTCTATATCGTGAAGAATATGATCATTTATTAGCTAAAGCTTCTTATCCTTTTGTTGCAGTAAATTTTAAGTTGCTATTTCCTTGTTGTAAAAAGTGTAATCAACAAGAGAAAAAGAAAAAAGACCCTTTATATGAAATTATTGATCCTTTATATAAGGAAATTAAAACACGTAGATTAGCTCACTATCCATATGATCCTTCTATCAAATTGGATTTCCTTTCAATACAGATTATACTAAAAAATCAATACAACAATGAGAATCTAAAAACACTTTTAAAATACGTTGAATGGGATATAAAAATATTGCGCAATGAAGTACATGATGATCGAGATGAAGCTTGGGATGAAATATACGGTATAAAACGACAATTTTCTGAACACTTAAAATCACTACAGAACTATTGTTTCTCGGAGTTAATATTGGAATATAAGACAAATATAAAACCATTTGATGATTTCAGTAAAGATTATATCACCCGATTAAAGACTCAAATTAATTATGTACCAATGGGAATCGTTCGATATATCTATTTCACTTTTATTTTCTCTATTCCTGACATTGAAGAAAAATTACAACAAGTAATTGCTACATAAACAAACGAGAACCAATAGGTTCTCGTTTATTATTTTATAAATTCTTGAATTTTAAAATCATCCCAAAATCTTTTGTAAATATTAATCATTCTAGTAGTAATGGCATAAAAATGATTTTCTATTTGACCATCATAAATTCGACCTTCAATTTTACTCCAATATTGATAATCTGAATCTTGAACAAAATAATTTTTCTTTTCTAATTTTTCTTTTACTCTATCTTTTGGGGGAACTTTACTCCCTTCAGCCCTATTAATATCTAAGGATAAAACTCTAAAATTCCCATTGGTATTGTTCCAATCTCTAATTCCTTGATTAACTTGTTTTTTGTACACCCATTCTGAAGGATATATATGATCCCAATCCCAAGGTGTGTTTGTATCATCAAAATCTTCTAATTGATTGAAATCTTTAAAATGATCATTTACATATTCTCTTTGGGCTAATAGTACTAATGATTTAGTTCCTCTGATATTGCCAATGAAATGTTCGAAATATTTATTAGCCGTATCAACATCAACTGTATCACCTTTAATTTTCTCGAAATAATTTTTAATCTCTTTATTCGTCTCAATTAAGCCCCATCTTTCTGGCACTTTATTTTTAAACCTCTCCACAGCTTGAGGTATTTTATAAAATTTTTCTAATAAATCTGGAGGCATAATAAAATTAATCCCATCTACATCATTCCTCCAGATGTATTCATTAACAGGCTCAAAACAAAAATTGTTATTCTGAATTTCAGCTTCCCATAATGCTTTAATATTTTTAAAATTGAATAAATGAAATAGATATATTTTACCAGCTATTTTAAATTTAAGTTCATCTGTTAATTCTTTATCATTCTTGTATAGCCAATAGACAAGAAATAAGAATAAATCTTGATTCCTTTTGATGAAACTTTTAATTACAACTGGAGGAACTTCATTTTTATACTCATCAATATTCTTACACGATAAAATATCAAGCGCAGTATCTATAGCTGTCCTAATATCTTGTCCATTGACAAATCCCTCTAGCTTATCACAGAAATTTTTATCTTTTATCTTATTTTGAAAATCACGAATGTTTAATTTTTTTACAAATCGGTCATTTTCTGTATCTGAAACCGCTAAACGAGTGATTAATGAAATAACTTGGGTGGGTGGAATAAAACTAAGCCCTATACCTTCTACAATATCTTTAGTACCAGGGAATATTGTTTTATAAATTGAATAGATTAAATCATCTCCAGATAAAGTAGTTCCCGATGAATTAATACGTTGAAATAAGGTAGGGTTTTCTTCTTGGTTTTCTTGTTGAACTACTTCTTCTGATACTACATTTGCATGTATCGTTTTATCCCTAATTGATTTAATTTGAGTTAAAATCACCTCAATATTACTTACTAAATCGTTGTTTAGTTTTTGTATAAACTCTTCTTTATTCTGAAAATCACCTCTTTTCGTTTTGATATAATCTGGTAGATATTCTTCAACCATTTTTAAGACTTCAGTAGCATTTTCAGCTTCTAAAAAAAATGATAAAGGAATTGGATAAGAACAATCGTATGGAAATACAGATATATTCTCAAATTTAGTATAACCTATTACTTCATTATTCGGATTTATCCTGAAAATTTTAATTGCACTTCTTCGATCAGATTCAGTTAAACGAATATCATTATTTTGTATCTGATATCCCCAAGGGTGTGAATTGGTAACTACTCTTATCGCATATAAACTTAATTTTGGTTTATATTCTGGAGCAATATCAATCCAAACAACGGGTAACTGAGATTTTATAGACCAAGCTTTAGCCTCATTACTATCCTCAAAAGGATTATAAAGACCTAAAAATATAGCTGTAGCTCGTTGTTGTCCATCTAATAAACTAAATTTATTCTTTTCTTTAGAAAGTAAAAAAGAACCAATAGGATATCCTCTAAGTATAGAATCCCATAAATCTTCGATTTGCTTTGGTTTCCAAACGAAACCTCTTTGTAGATCTGGTAATTCTACATTAGATTTTGTACCTCCTAATTGCCAATTAGCAATTTGTTTTAATGTATAATTATTGTTCATTTTTTAACGTTCTTTACTTTTAAATGGTCTACCATAAATTTCATCAAAAGCTAATTCAACCTGTTCCCGAATTAATTTATTGCTTCCTTTCATTTTATGAATAATTACTTTCCAAGAGTAGTTACAATAAGGTTCCTCATTCAAATTTATCCCTTGTATACCTTCCTCAAACTTTAAACATACTGTATATTTCACTTTGTTTTTGAAATCAAAATTATTGTATTCAGAATTAAATAAATGACTTTTTAATCGATCTCTAACAGAATAAGAATGTCCTCTATATATTGCAGTACAATCATCAAAAGAAAAGTTACAATTATTGTCTGCAAATTGTTCATCTAATAAAATAATATAGAATCCAGGCCCTGTATATACTTTTCTTAAATCATCAATGATTTTTATATCAATGATTTGAATTTCTTTTGATATTTCTAAATAATTGAATTCTTTAAGATAATCTAATAAATCTCTTTTTACATCATTACGTAATAACTCAAATTTAATATTCGACTCATCAATCATATTTCTCATAATACAATATTGTTTATTTTGTAAATATAATATGTTTAAAAGCATTATAAAAAGCTATTTTGAAAGTGTTATTAATAATGTTATATAAGGAAAGTGATATATAAATTAGCGTATCAAATCAATTTAAGCCTCAAACTCATAGTTTAAATTTTTGATTGTAATAAATGTCGAATCTACACAAACAAATGATTCGTCCGTAAATACTGCTAAATTATAACCACCTATATGCATTGCACTTTTATACTCTATCGCATCAAATCCTTTTAGTTTGATAAATTCGCACAGATATTGCGTTGGGAGATAATCAAGTAAAGAATCTTGTTTACGAATAGGTTTTGATAATTCTGCTTGTAACTTAAGCAAATAAGGACGGATATTAATAAATTCTTCTAATTCAAAACCTTTTTCTTTGACCTCAAATGGGCTTAATTCTTCTATTTTATGTAAGGAGATAACTTGCAATGGGCGATTTAGTTGAAAACTACCTACCGTTAAACAATCGTACAGGGATGATCGAGTTTCGTATATGGTAGTTTCTATACTATCAGACAAATAAAGGTATGGAATTCCTTGGGGATTTGCTCTACCCGATGTCGCATATTCTTTAGAAGGTCTACCCAACTCATTTATTGGAAACCTAGTATTTCCAATTCTCGAACGATAAAAAATTGTCTCAGGATAATAGGTTTTCGCTAAACGCTCTAAAATACCTTCTATAAATTCTAAATCGATAGTTTCATTCAAGAAAAAACGATTATTCTCCTTCAATTCATTGGCAAAAGTTTCCCATTGTAAAGCCAATGTTGCTGCACTTTCATCTGTAATATGAGCCTGAAAACCAACTGGCTGTTCGAATAATTCAGTAGAATATAGTATACTCGTTCTACCAATCGCATAAACCAAATGCTTGATTGAAGTAAGATTCAAATCTGGAGAGAACAATCCCTCCCAATAATGCTTCAAATGTTCATGCAATAGCATTTCACCCGACGAATTGGGTTCATACAACTCCAGTATTTCATCAAAAAGTTCTGTGAGTGTTTCACAATTGATTAAAGCAACAGAAGTACTTAAACAAAAATCACAATTACCTACTCCTACTTTATTCTTTAGTATATAATCTTGTAAGTAGGTATCTGAAAAGCAATTTACACAACAATTCATATCGTTTAGATTAAACCTTGTATTAACTGAATATGGTGCATAATACTTAATTTCTTTACAACACCTAACCCTGGATAAGCTTGAGTGTTATAATAGTCCCTAAATTTATCAATGGCAAAACTCGTTAATTGTTTTTGTTCAACAAAAGTGATTAATTTTTCTAATGCCTCAAAAAATTTACCCGCAGGATTCTCGCGTCCATCATTGCTGTCTGATACAAAATGAGCAACTTGAATATCATCACTTCCTTCTTCTTTATATGTTAAATGTATAGCGACAGCAAATGCAGCTCCTCCAGTCTCAGAATAATCTTTTCCTATCACTTGATAATCCGAAAACCCTACACAACCTTCGTCTTGATAATACATATAATCAGAAGAAAAGACTTCGAAAGGGACATCAAGATAAGCTTTGTTATTTGATAAACGATTAAAATAATCATTCAACATACAGACATTTCCCTTCAATTTTCTTCTCATAGCAAACAAATGAGCAATTTGCACTACATGATAAAGACAATTATTAGAACTAGAAAAAGAGTGTAATGCATCTAAATCATTCACTTTATTGAGATGGACAAAACTAAAACCATTTGTATCATAATGATTATCTGCAATAATTGTTTTTATTCTATCAAACGCCCTATCACTAGATATTATAAAAGAAGGAATAAGGTTTGTATAACCTTGAGCTTGTAATTGATTAAAAAAAGTAATTAAAGAAGAGTTATTTGATTTGAAATCACCTACTTCTGGATTCAAAATAACCTGAGCCTTAATATTATACCTTGCTAATACATCTATTGCTGTTTTTAGAGAAGCTGTATTCGTTTTTACAGGTTCTATCAAAGGAATTATTTTTGAAGAATCTAATATTGGAGCAAGCTCTCTTAAAGCTAATAATTCAAATTGTTTACCTCGTAAATATGGGAAATACATACTACAAAATTTTATACCTTTTTCATCAGGTTGTTCTGTAGTGTAAGATAAGAATTTTTTGTTAATTTTTGATGATAATAAGAGTAGTTGTAAAACTTGGGAAATACCCCTTCTTCTATCTCTATATTTTTTGCAAACGAAATACGTTCTTTAAGAATTTTATGATACTGCTTTTGTACTTCTTGCGGTGTAAAACTCAATAAAACATCTAAACATGCTGTATACAAATAAACTGGAGTCGCATCTGGAACAAACCCTACCATATTTTTTACGAGTTTCATGTATTCTGGCTTGCGCAAGGTCGCCATCATAGTAGGAATATCAAGCAACTCATCGACAAAAGTAGCTTTTCTATACTCTACCAATTTTAACTCATCAGTAAGAGCAATAATACCGACCGTTTCTTCTATTTTGCTCGAATATTTTTCGATCAAAGTATAATGGGTAACCAAATAAACCTCTGTAAATGCTTTATAATAATTTTCTATTTGCGATTGAAAACGTTCTAAACTATCCAATTCTGTTTTAATTTCAAAAACTTTATTTGTTCCGTTCACAATCACCATATCAGCAATTGAATCTTGTATTCTAAATTCGTTTAATAAAACAGTGTCATCTAATGAATAGTGATGAAGTACAAAATCATTTAATAAACTTGTTTTATATATATATTCGTGACGATAGTCTTGTTCTAATATCGAATAACCATAAGCAATGAGCTCACTTAGTGTAGTTGGTTGTTCTTGTTCAATAGAATCCCATTCAATATATTTTTTCATTTGCCGAATATAAGACGACTGATTACTATCCAAAGCTATTTTCTTAAAAGCAGCATGGTTAATTAATCGAGCTATTCCTCTTAAATTCGATATATGTAAAGCATGAGATTGCATGAGACAAAGGTAAACAAAGTTTACATTTAGTAAACAAAGTTTACATTTTATCAAAATAAAAACGACTATCCTAAAATATTTCCTCAACTTAAAATTGCTTTTCATTAGTCAGTAAACTAATTTAGTTCATTTCAATACAACAACATATAACCTCAGCAATGATTGAAACTTCTATTACATTATTAATTAACCGCAAAACAGATTTTGATTTAATTAAAAATATTATCATTAATAGTAGAATTGACGTTCCAATTTATATGGTTGAGTACGAATTTCACATTCAAATTAACTTTACAAGCGACAATGAACAATGGGAACTTGAAACAGAAATAGTAAAAGCACTACCTGATTATGAATTTAGCTTTGGTCCTGATAAAGGGCGTAAAGAAGCGAGAATTCAACTGTCAAGATATCAATCTAGCTTATGTACTGATGGCTGGGGAAGAAGAATTGAAGACCCTCTTGATGAAACGAAATACCTTGTTAAGAAATCGAAAACAAAATCAGAAAGATTTAATCCAAAAATGAAAATTTTATTTGACAATGTTGAACAGACATATTATATCAATATTGTTGAGGGGATAAACGAAAAAACAAATGAAGAAGGTTATATACTTTTAAATGAATTTAAAAACCATATTACCAAAGGAGATATATTAATTCATAAATTATATAAATCACGTCACGATGCATTTCTGATTGGACAACAACAAATGCAAAAAACTGTTAATGTAGATTATGAAAATTTTAAAGCTGAAAAAAAGAAAAAAATAAGAGCTGAACAGAGAATTCCTAGAAAAATAGTTAGAAATTTTATTAATTCTTGTAATAAAAGTGATTGTATTGCAATATTCAATAACCTTTCTGAAAATATATATTATGAAAAAAGAAAAAAATGGAAAACTGAATATTATATTGAAAGTCTAACAAATTTCAAAGAATATATTCTTTCATCTGAACAAGATATTTGTTCCAAAAATTTCATAATTAGATCAAGCTGGGAAATCAATTTACCTTTTATAAAAATTGGCGTAAAGTTTTTTCCCCACCCAAATGACAATAATTTAAACTCACTTGAATATAGAGATTTTACTTTTAAAGTAGAGAACGAAAAAATCACACAAATAATTGAAGAAAAATTTTTATAATATTTCATTTGCTGACTAAATATAAAAAACCTAATAATTTTATCAAGAGAAAGATACTACACCAAATTATAAAATCATCTCTGTTGAGATGATTTTATTACATTTTACAATCAACAATGTTATATAGATTTTAATATTTAAAAGGATATCAACTCAAAATCTTATCCAATGTCACCACAAAAGGTTGTCCTGCTCGTGTGTAAATAGAACCTGATAAACCTTTATATTCATCGAATTCCTTATAAGCAATTTCTATGTCTTCCCAATCTGTACATGGCTCTATGCCTACAACTAAATAATCGGATTGAGAAGGGTTGGTATAACCCAATTCAACTAATTTTTCTTTCGAATACACTTTAGGTCCTTTGCTCGTAATTCTGAACAATTGAGTTGCTTTTTCTTTTCCGCTTTCTCTTAGTAACAAATATTTTGCTTGTACAATATCACTAGTCAACACCAAAGAGCCTACATTATCGTTCATCCTAAAATTATAGACACCATTTGTCAAACACCAATCTAAATGCTCCTGAGATTTGGTATACCCCACTATAACAAATGTATTCAATACATCTATTTTACTTTTTTCTAATTCAATAGAAAGTGGTTTTAAAGCATTTCCGTAAGCCAACAAAGGTTCTTTTAGAATTTGATTTGATGTATTTAAAATTCGTTCGCGCTGAGTCGTACGATCTACCAAATGCTGAATAACACGATCAATAAATGCATTTAACCCATTTATACCTGTATCGTATTTTGAGGGATTAATAGTAAAAGCACCCAAGCCCGGTAAAACTTCATGAAAGCCATCAAATCGTTTTTCAACACTTCCGGGATATAAAATATAAGCACCACCTGTACGACGTATCGCATCTTTGTAAGCATGCATTTTTAAAAGATCAACATTCTTAAACGTTCCTTTACGTTCTCGTTCATCCATTCTATTCAACACCTCCTCATCCACTGTTTCGGTGTACTGTTCTTGAATGTTCTGTATCTTATATTTCGCATCAAAATGAATATGCGTAATGACATCTTCCTTTTCTGCTTCGGTCTCGGTAAACGAGCTAGGCCATATACTTAAAGTATAATCAGGACGAAGCGTAGTCGTTATACTACCTGCATTCCCAGATACATAATCATTACCTCCTTTAAATGTTCGGTTATAGCTGAATCGAATACTTAGATTACGTGAAACAAAATCCGTTTCACCTTTAATCATTAATTCTTTTCCTGATTTTAGTTTTAAAGAAAGTCCAGAATCATCCGTCTCAAATAAATGATCAAAATTTTGATTTTGGTAAACTTCTAAATTAAATTTATCGACAATCAACTCATACAACTGGAAGAAAAGCCAATATTCGTACAAAGTGGCAATATCTCGTTTACCCGCTTCATAGACATCTTCTCCTCCTTGCCAAATTAATTTAGAAGCCAAATCAAATTGTAACCAACGGTTTAAAACTTCTCGATAACCACTACGCTTTTGTAACAAAGGGCTATTTAATTTTAAAGTTGTTGCATCAGAAATCTCATTAAAAAATGAATAAGACAAATAGCCATTTATTTTCTCTATCAAGAGACTACTCTCTTTTAAAGCGAATTGATACTTCTTTGCTGTTGAAAAAATAGCTTGACAGTCTTCGACAAAATGTAAAAAAACACCCAACACATGCTTAATAAAACGATTTTCAGGTGTGTCTACACTTTCTATTCTGATATCTGATTGTATCGTTCGAGGCACACTGCTCAATCCTATATCATTCAAATAAGCCAATCTTGAAGTATCTATTCTATTCGAAGCAGTTACAAATTGTTTGGCAATCGTTCGATTAACACGTTTAATTTGAGAAGTTTTAATCGATGTTTCTTCCGTTTTCCATACAGTTGATGGATTAGAAATAATACGTATGATTGCTTCCTCGAAGTCAACCGAATCTAAAAATGATTTGACAAAACAAAAACGTTGGTACAATGTCTTGGTGTCAGTCGAATAATCAATAGTAACATGCTGTGTAACTGGTGTATTAATTTGCATCATAAGATCTGTACACTTATCGGTAATATCTTCCAACATTTGGCGATAATTCTCACGATACGACACATCTTCTTTTTTATCAAATTTAGTTGCAATCACCTCTACCGAAATTGGAAAACTTTGTTCCGTTTCTGTGTTCACTATTTCTAGTGGTAAGTTACCTACATAAATATTGGGTGTAATTCGACCACGATAAGCATGACGATTAGATGGTATAACTACCCCATTAATTCTTGCACGTAGACAGTAGTTGGCTTTATTGATGCCTAAAAATTCGTATTCATACGAATGTCCTTCAAACAATTGATAAACACTTTCATTGTATTGCTCTGCAACAACTTTATCCAATTGTCGAATACGAGAGTGTTGCTCTGGAAATATTTCCAAAGTTAACCCCTCATCAATATGATGTAAATCAAATTGTAAAACTTTATCGTTAGGCTTCTGCATAACTTGTAAATCCGTTACTTAAAGCATTTGCATACATTCGTTTTAGTTTATCAAACGATACGTTATATTTTATTTGATCTTCTTGAAGAGCATCCAATTTAGAAAGATTGAATTCAGCTGCATCTTTTAAACATAACCTCATCAAAGCTTCTAACGATTTTATAATCTTTGAGCGTGAGCCATGTAATTTTGGTAACAGTTTTTGCATTACAGCAAAGTCAATTTTATCCTCTTCACTAAGAGAAGAATCTAATTTTGAGAATTGTGCAAACAGCAAATGAATCTCGAAAGCTGTACGGTAACCAAATTCAGCTCCGATTGTTTTCAATTCTTTAAAGAATTCTACCAAAGTTTCATTTAAAACTTCATTAGACGCTGTATCATTCTGTTTAGATAATGTGATAAAACTCGATGCCATTGCAGCACCTTCCGAAATTAACTGCGATAGATCTACTTTTTTAGGTTCAGCTAAAAAAACTTTTAAATCATCTTCATCCAATCGAAACTCAATGACATTTGCACGATCCAATACTTTTGGACTAAACATATACGTCGTTTCATCTATATTCACTGTTCCAATAATAAACAGATTTTTAGGCCAAGAAATTGTCTGAGGTATTTCTAAATCATTTGTTGATGTTCTTTTAGACCCTGTATAAAGTTTAATCGAATCCTCCGATTCCATAATACTTAAGAAATCTGCAAAATAACGTTCTACATGTGATAAATTCATTTCATCTAAAACCAAAAAATATGGTTTATCTTGATTTTCAGATTTCGAAGCATTTATCATTAATTGCAATACACCATTGTCTGGCATCACATATTCATCCTCTTTTAATCCATTTGGGTACCCTAATAATGGTTCACGATTAATCCAATCGGCACCTACAGCTACTAATTTATATTGTTCTTCTCTTTCGCACATCCATTGAATAAATGATTGCGCTAATTTGGTTTTTCCCGAACCTGCTAATCCTGTTAGAATCACAAAAGGTTTTGTAAGTAATGAAGCAACAAATCGTTGCACTAACTTATTATTGAATTGGAGGTTTGATTTTGTTAATGAATTACTAAAAGCATTAATGTCAAAATCTTTATTCTTTATCATACTCTTTTCAATTGATGAATGTTGCTTACTATCACGATTCATTAATTCCAGATATTCCTCAATTAATAGATCAAGATCTCTTTTTAATGTATCTTGAGAAGGTAAATTCGTTGCATCATATACTTTAAATACATAAGAATTACCATAACTTTTTAATTTTATATCTAATTCTTCTTTAAAATAATCTTTTATAGATGTTTTACTATCTAGTTTGTCCCATTTCAATGTAGGTTCATTAGTTTCACTAACACCATATGCTAAAACTAAAATATTATGTTCTTTATAATACAGAAATACAGGATAAATTCCTTCTTTAACCTTTTGTTGATTTCCTAAGAAAGCAATCCATGGTATAGCTGTTGAACGACCTACTCCATAAGATATCTCAACAGCAAGTTTTTTATACGCTCCTTTACTTTTCCTAATAAAATTAGTTGCTTCCGAATTTGTTCCTTGACCAATTACTTGACTATTCGCTACTTCAATAAATTCTTGTATATTTACCATTTGTTCAACTTTAGGAATTACATGAAACCCATTTTCAATTAAATATTTAAAAGCCTTTTCTGTACTATTTTTAAAATCTTTTAACAACAGTTCTTTACCTCCTTTTAATTCATTTGCTTTTGACAACACTAAAATTGGAGGGTATTTTTTACCTTCATATACTAAATCATATGTAGAAGATTCCCTTCCTTTAAATTCTTCAGGATGTTGATCTAAATATTCAATTGCGTTTACTAATTCTTCACTCGAAAAGCTATATTCCATTACCAATACTATATGTTGATAAAAATAATAAAACTAACCTAAGTAAGCAATTCTAAATTTTGATTAAATTGAACCTATAAATTATGACAAAAGAAAATATAACCAACGAAAGCATTTCTATTTTAGAAATACCAACTGTTTTAAACCCTCCCATAGATCTAAAATTTACAGATCATTCGATCTATTGTCCTTTATGCAACATAGAGATTGATTTAGAAAAACAAGTAATAAAAGATGGAGACGATGTATGTTGTGAAGATTGTAACCATAAGATAGTTTTCAGAATTATAAGAGTTTAGTGTATTTAGAATACAATCGCATAATTATTTAGATTGAAACAAATAAAAAGAGGTCGCTCCCTGAGGATCTTGATGGGAAAAGGTTAAACACTCAAAGGGAGAAGGTTTTCAGTATGGGTGAAATTTAGTTTATATTTATTGGTAATTAAAATTCGTCAGTTCGAGTGATTTTTCGAAATAATACTTCGATAAACAGTACAAGTTGAAGAAAAATTGTATCGAGAATAGAATTTTATCCCCAAAAAACCTCAGCCACCAACAGATCGTTCCCTGAGGCTCTCGAAGGGAAAAGATTAAACAATACAAGCTGAAGTTAATAAAACGGTTGAATCTTTTCCTCCACTAAAACCAATAATCCATGGTCTTTCACTAGTATCTGCATATGTATACTGATCTATTATCTCATCAATAATTTGTTCAGCTTTTTTACTTCTAATCTTTTCCATATCCACTTAACAATTTCTATAATTAGGTATAGAAATTTACAGAACAAAGTTAATATATTTTAACCGTATAGTTTACTTGAATGATAATCTTCTATCATAATATTATGCAACTACATGATTCTAATCAAAGTAGAAAAAAATATGTAAATCATATTTTAATATTTCTAAACTTTCATTTAATACGGTTAACCGTAATTTTATATAAAATAATTGTCAGATATTGAAAAAAATCTAATAGTATAAAAAATACCATTTTATGTATTAAGAATTTTTATACAATATTAAAAATAAATGAAAGAAAAAAATAGCATAGCATTTATTCCTTTAAATCATTTGAAAAGCAAACATTTTGTAGTTAAGGAATATCAACGCGGGTATAAATGGGAAAGTGAACAAATTCTAGCTTTATTGAATGATATAGATTATCATAAAACGGGTAAATATTGTCTACAGCCTATTATTACTGACGAAAGTAATAATGAAATAGAATTAATAGATGGGCAGCAGCGTATAACAACCTTATACTTATTACTCCACTTTTTAGATGAAACAAAATTTTATACAATAGATTATCAAACACGGAGAGCTTCTCAGACTTTTATAAATAATGAACTCTCTAAAATGAGTGATGCAATAGTAAAAAACAAAGACTGGGAAACATTTATATCATCCTATAGTGATATAGATAATACTGTAAATTTCAATAATGTAGATATTTATCATTTTTATTTAGTTTATAAAGAAATATTTTCCTGGTTTAATGAAAAATCAGAAGAGTTTAAAAATGATTTTAGATTAAAAATTTTAAATCAAGTATACGTCATTTGGTATGATATTAAAAATAATAACAGAAATCTAAGTGCTGAAGATGTTTTTTTGAACTTAAATGCTGGTAAAATTCCACTTACTAATTCTGAATTAATTAAAGCTCTTTTTATACTTGATATTCAAAAAAGATTCGCAAATGAAATTGCTACTTTAAAATCTGTTGAATTAGCCGCAGAATGGGATAATATTGAAAATCAATTACACGAATCTGAATTTTGGTTCTTTATCTGCGACCATGTTTATTATAATAATCTGGATACTCGTATTGACTTGGTGATTGATTTAACGAATAAAATTTCTCCAAAAAAAGATTGGGATGGTATGGAAGCTTACAGAATCTATGAAAATGAGTTCATAAAAGAAAATCAATTAAATTGGGAAAACATTAAGCAAACATTTAATAAACTAGATGAATGGTATAGAGATAAAGAGTTATATCACTTTGTTGGATATATTATTGTAAGCCAAATAAAAAAACTTTCCGAAATCATCAAATTAAGTAGTGGAAAAAGTAAAATTGAATTTAAAGATATATTAATTAAAATAATAAAAAGTGAGCTAAATAAATCAAAAAAATTAGAAAATAATTTGATACAAAAGATTTATGATTTAGATGTAATTAATTATGAAGATCATCCACTTGAATGCAAAAAACTTCTTTTATTGCTTAACGTACAATATTTCTTAAATAACTCAAGTCATAATAAATTCCCTTTTAACTTATATCGTAACGAATCTTGGAGTGTAGAACACATCAATCCTCAAAACCCAAAAACTTTTAAAACAGTTGGTCAAATAGTAAAATGGTTAAAGTCATTTGAAGTGTACTATGAAAAGTATCCACCAATACATTTGGAAATTATCCAAGAAATCAAAGATTTACATAATCTTTTAAGTAACTCAGAAAATGAAAATAAAAAACTATCAGAATTAAAATTAGAAAAAACAAGCATAGAGAAATTGCAGAACGTAATAGACAAAATTACAAACGATTTGGATTTGCATAGCATAGCTAATTTGACATTACTCGATAGAAATACGAATAGTAAGTTAGGAAATAACATTTTTTTGGACAAAAGAAAAGTTCTTTTAGATCTTTATTACACACCAAAAGAAAAAGGGGTTTTTATTCCAGAGTGTACAAAAGATGTTTTTACTAAAAATTTTTCCAAAGAAAACGAAAATATATCAGATGAACTCTTTTCCTTAAAAGATATGAGTGATTATAAAGAACATCTGAAAAAACAATTGAAACTTTATTATCAATAAATGAAAAATACATTTTATACATTTTGGCAGCTAATAGATGAATGTACAATAGAAATTCCTACTATTCAACGTGATTATACTTATGGAAGAGAAGGGTCTCGTGAAATCAGTAAGAAATTAATTCATTCTATTTTAAAATCTTTACAAGATAATGATGCTTCTTTACATCTGGATTTTGTTTATGGAAAAAAATTAGGAATTGATAATTTTATTGCCCTTGAGAGAAATAAAAATAGTATTGACACACTACTTCTTTCACTTAAAAACTATGCGGAAAACTTAAATATTTCCGTTAATTTCAATACTCAACAAAAACAAAACTTAGAAGCTGAGGTTGTTACTTTCATTCCATTAGATGGACAACAAAGATTAACTACTTTATTTTTAGTACATTGGTATGTAAGCAATGTTTTAAAAGATAATACTTCAAAAAAAGTACTTCAAAGATTTAAATATGCTACACGAACAAGTTCAAAAGAATTCTTACAGTTTCTAACAAATGACACCTATCACTTTGACTGTAATTCAAAAACTTTTAGAAAAAACATAGAAAATCATGAAGGTTTTTTTACAAAATGGTTAAAAGATCCTACTGTCATAAGTATGCTTTCAGTCTTAGAAGAAACTCATAAACAATTTTTGGAAAAAAGATTAGAAGCAAGGGAAGTATGGGAAAAATTAGAAAAGAAAGAAGTAATAACCTTTGATTTTTTTGACTTAGAGGATTTCGAGTTAACAGATGAACTGTATTTAAAAATGAATGCAAGAGGAAAAAAACTTACTCATTTTGAAAATTTCAAAGCTTGGCTATTTAAAGAATTTACCAATCAAATTCAAATAAATGGTTGGAAAAAAAAGATTGATCTCGAGTGGAATGACTTATTCTGGAATCAAAAACCATTAGGAGATTCAAAAATTGACATCCCTTATTTACAGTTTTTTAAAAATATGTTTCTCGGAGACTTCCTAATGGACGAAAGTATTTCAGAAAAAGATTCTAATATTGATTTATTAAGATCTGAAACTGATTTTAATCCTGTTTCATTGTTCGAAAAAAATATAATTTTTCAAAATAATATAGAAAGCTATTTAACAGTTTTAGAATATTGCATCAATTTAAAGATTAAAATAAATCCTCTTTATAATGAAGCTGAAAATGTAAATAATTTTCTCTTTTCTAAAAATATAGGTTTAAGTTGGTGGCATACTACAATGTATTTCGCTATCACTAGATATATTATTAAAAATAAAAGTAACCTCACACATATTAATAAATGGACAAGAGTAATTTCGAATCTTATCTATAATACCCCAATTGAATCACCTAAATTGTTCAGTGAGGCTGCTATTAGTATTTTAGAATTATTAGATAAAGTACAAGATCAAAACGTTTATGAAGTTATTGAGCAATTAAAAACTTCTGAAATTAGTTTCTTTAATGAGAAACAAAAAGAAGAAGAAATCTTTAAAGCCAAAAAAATTATTAATGAACCTCAACATGATTGGGAAGTTCTCTTTATAGATCTGGAAAATCACAACTATTTCTATGGTCAAATAGGATTCATATTTAAACTAAATGAATCTAAGGATTATTCAATTTTTATAGAAAATTCGCTTAAAACAAGACTACTATTTTCGGAAGAGATAATGAAGAATTCCAATTATTTACTATACAGAAGTTTTTTAACCTTTGGAAATTGCTTTTTAAAGAATGGGAATAACCTTACCTATCCTTCAAATTTAAGAGGTACTTTAAGAAATCGTAACGAAAATTGGAGAAGATTTATTGATCAGAAATTTATTTTTTTAAAACAATTAGTTGATGAAATTAATCCAATTGATAATATAACATCTCAACTCAATGATTTAATTAATTGTTATGTCTTTTCTTCAACAAATAATAGTAAATTGATTAAAAATCCAGTACTATTAAGTTATCCTGAAAAGAATCATATTCGAATCTATGATAACGGATATTATCTCCTTAACAAAACTAGAATATATGGTTTCTTTAAAGAAGTATTTACTTATGATTGGTTCATAATGAACCCATCTACTTGTAAAGAACATTCTATTGAATACATAGATGGTAAGGGGGAAGATAGCGACCCAGGATTACTTTTAAAAAATATTAATAAAAAAATAATAATAGATAGTAAATCTTTAAAATTCAAACTTGAAGATGAATCTGATATTTATGAAACAGTAGAAGAAATTTTAAAAAAGATGAAAGTTAATGTATAAAATACATTAGGACTAACTTCTATTTAAACTCTATTATAAATAAACCTCGTCTTTAGACTCACTAAACGAGGTTTTTTATATGAAACCGTATTTTTTTGTGAAATAGTTTTTTGATATTTGAGGATAACTTTTAAATCTATCGTAAAAATGACTTTACACGAAGCTATTATCAAAGTTTTAAAATCCAGAGGTAGAGAAATGACTACAACCGAGATTGCTTATGAACTAAATCGGAATAAATGGTATCAAAAAAAAGATGGTTCTGATATAATTCCGTATCAAATTCATGGTAGAACAAAAAATTATCCTATTTTTTTCAAAAGAAATGGTTCTGTTGTTTCATTAGTTGAAAATGAAGTAAAATGTAAACAACCAGAATTATCTAACAAAAATAGGAGAGAAAAACCTAAACAATTAAAAAGTGGTAATTCTGATGAATTTTATATTTTAGGTTTATGTGATGAAATATTAGGTTATTCTTCTAGTAGACAACACAAGTTTGACTTTTTGAAAGGAGATATGAATCAACAAGGAAAAAGTTCATTTCTACCTGTAGATGCATACTATGAAGAATTAAAACTTGTTATAGAATACCGTGAAAAAAAACATTCAGAAAGTGTTAGTTTCTTCGACAAACCAAATAAAATTACTGTAAGCGGTGTAAATCGTGGCGAACAAAGAAAAATATATGATCAAAGAAGACGAGATATATTACCTAAAAATGGTATTAAATTAATTGAGATATCATATTCAGACTTTAATTATGATAAACAAAAAAGAATAATTAGAGACAAAAATAAAGATTCAGATATTTTGAAACATATAATCAACGAACATATTAATTAAATGAATTATCATTCTATTATTAATTAGTTTTCCGAAATAATCGAGAAAATCATTCCCCGAAACTCTAAAACAAAAAAAGATCGTAAAAGTGTGACATCTAGAATCTCAGCCACCATGAAAATCCGTTCCCTGAGGTGCTCGAAGGGAAAAGGAATTCAAGAAATAAAGCGTATACAACTAAACTAACCTTATTCTTATTCTTATTCTTATTCTTATTCTTATTCTTATTCTTATTCTTATTCTTATTCTCAACCTCATTTCCACTACTCTCTCACCCTCTCAAAAAGGAATTTTATCAAACAATATCCCCTAGAGAAAGTGGTGTTTATTTTTACGCTTTATTATTATCAATATTGTAATTCGATTTTAACAACGAATTTATAAACCGTCATTGCTGAAAAGTCGAGATTACTGTAAATAAGATTTTTAAAGCTGACATACGATTTGCAGACGAGTTTCAATCCATTGAAGCGAACGTAAAAAAGATTAGTGAGCGATAGCGAGTTATTTAAGATTTTTAGTGAGTAAAATAAAGATTGAACGTCGAAAATCGCAGTCTTGATTTTTTTTGATTCGTTTTTTTTATCAAGAAAAAAAATGAATAAATAAAGCATTTAGCGAATAGCCGTTATTGACAGACTTGTAAGCACAGACTTTGCATTAAGGTAAAAGTTTAGAAATGTACCTAAGCTCCACTGGAGCTTCTCCTCTTAATTTCAAATGTTTTTGCGTCAAGGTTTCCCCGAAGGGCATATGAATTCATTTAAAAACAATTAAAAAGTCATGAATAAAAATGAACGTAAAATCCTTTCTATCACTTTTTTGGAAGCAAAAAAGTAATCAAAAAACTCTTGTCTTTGATTTTCGACGGTTAAAATTAGTTTCAGTCATTCAATATTTTAAATCATTTGCTACGCAAACAGTAAAATATTTTAACCATGCCCTAAACTTTTTGACACTCGCCTCCAAATCATATGACATTTTTATGATCCTTTTTCTATACTCAAATCCACTTTTAACAACGAATTTCAAAACCGTCATCGCTGAAAAGTAGAGCGTCAATTCGGCGTAAAGAGCGTTAAAAATGATTTACTGTTCACATTTTATATGTGAATGATTTAAAGCATTTAGCAAATAGTCGTTATTGACCAACTTGTAAGCACAGACTTGACGTTTTTGGTTCGTTTTTCGTCAAGGTTTCCCCGAAGGGCATATGAATTCATTTGAAAACAATAATAACCCATGAATAAAAATGAACATATAATTATTATCAACTTGTAACAATTTTTACCTAAGCTCCACTAACTCCTTTCAAGAAGGAAATTATCTCCTTGATTTTGTATATTTATCGTCTAAGTCTTCGATACAACGTTTTGCAAACGTTACTCTGACTGACGAATCAAGCCACCTGAGCAAAATCGAAGGGTAATTCAGCTTAACTTATAGTTATTATTAACATAATTACAATTACTAAATGTCATCTTGAACTCGTTTCAAAATCTCATCCAATGTGTTATTTCGAGGAATTGAGAAATCTCAGTCTATACTTTTGATTTCGACTCCGCTCAATTAATGACATTTACAATCAGATACTACTTTTTACATAATACATAGTACAACTCTAAAATCTCTATTTTCACATCTAACATATCTACTTACTACATTTATACTTTTTACATATTACATTGTACAACCATCTCAATACTCATATCTAAAATCTCATCCTCATCCTATAATACATAATACTTATAACTTAAAAAAAACGTCATTGCTGAAAATATAAATTTTATAAGCCGACATACGATTTGCAGACGAGCTTCAATCCATTGAAACAAACGTAAAAAAGATTAGTGAGCGATAGCGAGTCATTTAAGATTTTTAGTGAGTAAAATGAAGATTGAACGTCGAAAATCGCAGTCTTGATTTTTTGATTACTTTTTGATCAAGCAAAAAGTAATATACCGAAGCTTATAAAGCTTCTCCTCTTAATTTCAAATTCTTAATCTCATCTCGTTGCCATCTTGAACTCGTTTCAGAATCTCATCTTCAACCTCAAATACTTTGTACTTAATACTTCGTACATAATACAACTCTAAAATCTCAATTCTAATATCTAACATCTACTTACTACATTATACTTTTTACATATTACATAGTACAACCATCTCAATACTCATATCTAAAATCTCATCCTCATCCTATAATACATAATACTTATAACTTAAAAAAAACGTCATTGCTGAAAATATAAATTTTATAAGCCGACATACGATTTGCAGACGAGCTTCAATCCATTGAAACAAACGTAAAAAAGATTAGTGAGCGATAGCGAGTCATTTAAGATTTTTAGTGAGTAAAATGAAGATTGAACGTCGAAAATCGAAGTCTTGATGTTTTGATTACTTTTTGATCAAGCAAAAAGTAATATACCGAAGCTTATAAAGCTTCTCCTTTTAATTTCAAATTCTTAATCTCATCTCATCGTCATTCTGAACTCATTTCACAATCTCATCCTCAACCTCAAATACTTTGTACATAGTACAACTCTAAAATCTCTATTTTCACATCTAACATATCTACTTACTACATTATACTTTTTACATATTACATTGTACAACCATCTCAATACTCATATCTAAAATCTCATCCTCATCCTATAATACATAATACTTAGAACTCAAAAAACCGTGATTACTAAAAATATTAGTTTAAAAAGCCGACATACGATTTGCAGACGAGTTTCAATCCATTGAAGCGAACGTAAAAAAGATTAGTGAGCGATAGCGAGTAGTTTAAGATTTTTAGTGAGTAAAATAAAGATTGAACGTCGAAAATCGCAGTCTTGATTTTTTTTGATTCGTTTTTTTTATCAAGAAAAAAAATGAATAAATAAAGCATTTAGCGAATAGCCATTATTGACCAACTTGTTAGCACAGACTTTGCATTAAGGTAAAAGTTAAAAAAATATGATTCCTATACTAGAAATGAAAGCAGATACTATTAAACCAATTTTAGAAGCATTCTTTTTTTACCTTCCATTGTATTCTTTTTTTTCTTAAATTAGTATACACTAATAAGTCTTACTTAGTCTATCAATAAATTGAACGATGTTGTTTTAATTTACATAACACAAAACATTATACTCTATCTGACATAAAACTAATGAAAACAAAAATTCTATTTTTATTCTTAATCTGTTTAATCACTCAAATAAATGCCCAGTCTGATTTTACCAAAAAATTTGACTTTAATAGTACCACTTGCAAATTCCCCGACAATGAACGTGCAAAAAAAATCTTCCCATTGGGAATTGAGTGTATTCAAAATGATGTTTATCTTGGTTCTGTAGCAGAAATAATGACAGAAATGATTAAAATAGATTCTACATTTTGTGATGCTTATTATTGGGCAGGATACGCACTAAGAAAAAGTGAGATGAATAAAGAAGCTGTTGCAATGTATTATATGGCAGATAGTTTAGCACAAAACAAATCGTTAGAATATAAGCAAAATTTAGCGACTACAAGTATGATTATTGGAGCAGATGATTTAGCCCGAAAAAAATTTGAAGAAATAAAAGAACACTTCCCTAATAGTCCTGAAGGATTTTACGGTGTAGCTTTAACTTCAACAATTATGGGAGACGTAGATTATGGTTTAGAAAATGTAAATATAGCTGAACAAAAATACAACCAACAAAATGCAAACACACAACTATTGAAAGCCATTCTCTTAACATTAAATGAAAAATATGACGAGTCATTACCCTATTATGAAAAAATAAAAAATAAGTATACCAAATTGGATCATTTCAACGGTAATTATGCATTAAGTTTGTTTGAAATTGGAACTAAAAATAACGATGAAAAAATGCTAAAACTTGCGTATAAACATTATAATAAGGTTAAAAATAAAGATGAATTAACCGAAATTATGAGAAATAAGTTTGAGAAATAAAAACATCATCAACACTAGAATAGAAAAACCTCGTTTATATTTGGATCTACTACCGATTTATAGGAGGTTTTTGTTTAACAACAACAGTAGTTTGTTGAAAAACAAAAACAATTACATTTGCTTTACAAAATTTCTAAGAAAATGAGGAATATTTTTTCTTTAGTGACTATAAAACATCTCGCATTACTCTTGATAATCACCTTATCAAGTTGTAAAAGTACGCAGCAAATCAATCAACAAAATATTGATGATGCGATTACAAAAAATGCTGTTCAATTATTAGAAGATAAAAGATTTCATTCTGTATCCATTGCAGTATTAAAAGATGGAAAATCTACCATAAAACATTTTGGAGAATTGACAATAGGAAAAGGAAACAAACCAAATGATTCTACTCTTTATGAATTGGCTTCTGTAACGAAAACGTTTACAGGTTATATGGCTGCTAAAGCTGTTCTTGATAAAAAAATAAATTTGGATGATGATATCAGAAGCTATCTCAACGAAGATTATCCTAATTTAGAATTTGAAGGAGAACCGATAAGAATCAAACATCTTATTACACATACAAGTGGGTTTCCAAATTTTCCACCTAAAGCTGAAAATAAAGAGGCTTTTTTCGAAGGATTAAAACTGATCAAAATAGAGTCAAAATCTGGAGAAGTCTATTCTTATTCAAACACAGCACCAGAAATAACAGCTTATATTTTAGAAAAAGTCTACCAAAAACCATATGAAGAATTGGTTGATGAATTTATTCTAAAACCCAATAAAATGAACCAAACGACATTCACATTGAATGAAAATGATAAAAAACGATTGGTAAAAGGTTATAACGATCAAAACGAGTTAATGCCGAACTTCACCAGAACGTTATGGGGAGGTATTGCTGGCTTACACTCCACTCCATCCGATTTAGTGAAATATATGAAGTTGCAATTAGATAAATCAAATTCTATTGTAACCGAATCGCATCAAAAATTACACAAAGAAGGTTCTGATTTTTGGGAAAGCTATCACTGGTACATTATAGAAGAGGATGATAAATTAATCTACAGACATCATGGTGGAATATACGGGATGCAGAATTGGTTTGTCATTTACCCTAAACAAAACATGGGCATATCTATTTTTACAAATACAAGCTTTAACGAAACAGGAGAAATCTTGGAAAAAGTAGTTGATAACTTGTATGAAGAGATGATGAAATAAAAAAAAGGTTTTTCATTAACGATAATAACAAAAAAATGAACCATATAAAATACAATTATTTCACACTTTTAATCCTATTGGTTTTTACAACGAAGATTTATTCGCAAACTAATATTCCCAGTAAAATAGATTCATTAATGAAATGGTCAAATGAGAATGGAATGTTTAATGGAAATGTATTGGTTGCAAAAAATGGAAACATACTTTACAATTCGTCATTTGGATATGCTGATGCAAGTAAAACAACCAAATTAACACCTGATTACAAATTTAATATTGGATCGATTACAAAAGAATTTAGCGCTGTTGCCTTACAACAATTAAAAGAAAAGGGTAAACTTAATTTGAATGATAAGATTTCAACATTTTTTCCTGAGTTACCAAAATGGTCAAATGATGTTACAATCAATAATTTATTGCAATACACAAGCGGAATTCCAGATGTAAATTGGAAAAAAATTAAAAACAATAAGGATATTTTCGAAGATTTAAAATCAATTGACACTCTCGATTTTACACCAGGAACGAAATATGATTACAACAATAATAATTTTTTCTTAAGATTAGCTATAATTGAGAAAATTACGGGACTGGAATACAAAGACTATGTAGATAAATACATTTTCAAGCCTTACAAAATGAATTCGGCTGAAATTACTCCAATTCAAAAGGATAAAAAGATTGCAAAAGGCTTTAATGATAAATTAATTGAAGATAAACCAGATATTCTAGTTGGTGGAGCTTTCATAACAACAGTTGATTTATTAAAATTTTTGAATCAACTTCATTCAAATAAAATAATAACCCAAGAATCAGTGTATCAATTAGGTCAACATTTTCAAGAAGATTCTCAATCTGCACTAGGAGAAGTGAAATTTAGAAATAAAAAAATAGTTGAACATATACACGACGGAAGAGGTGGAAATTATGATGCAATTATAATTTCAGATGTAGAACATAAATTTGATATAATTCTTTTGAGTAATAATTATCAAGGTAAGATTTTTGAGATTTCAGATGCTATAGTAGCAATTTTAAAAAATAAAAACTATACTTTACCGCAAAAAGAAAATATTCAGAACAAAGAATAAAAACCTCGTTTAAATCGGTTACTGAGTTAATCGAAATATAAGCAAAGCATTTTGTTTTTATATAAACTGTAATTTATTATGAAATAGTTTCGAATAATTGAACCATCAAAACGCATAAAAACCTCAGCCATTAAGAAAAATGTTCCCTGAGGCCCTCGAAGGGAATAGGAAAATTTTCGAAGAGAAAAGAGTAATTAGATAATTCTTCAAAATAATAAATGATGAAAGGTTATATGTATATTTTATTATGTGCCGACGGTAGTTATTACACTGGTAGCACTATTGATTTGGATTTACGTGTAAAACAACATCAATTAGGAAAAGGAGCTAATCATACTCGTAAACACTTACCTGTAAAACTTATATATTTTGAAGAATACCAAACGATAGACGAAGCTTTTTGTAGAGAAAAGCAAATACAAGGATGGAATAGAAGGAAAAAAGAAGCTTTAATAAATGGTTTATCAGACTTATTACCCGAATTAGCAGTGGCTTATCGTGATAAAGGAAACAATAAATTAGAAAAAGTAATCGTTCCCTGAGGTTCTCGAAGGGAAAAGATTATAAAAGTGTGACTTCGAGAACCTCAGCCACCAAGAAAACCCGTTTCCTAAGGCTCCCAAAGGGAAAGGGAAACGATAAATTAGAAATAAGTTATCAACTTAGCTATACATAACAACAGCCATTTACATAAAAAGTGTAAAATGGCTGTTACTAAAATCAATTAAGAGTTGATGTAAATTCTGAATAGATGTTTTCGAAATTAAGTGACATCAACCAATCTCTCTTCTTTCTTTTCAAACAGTGATTTTTTAAAAAGTATGAACAACAAAACAAAGAAAATCAGATAAGAGAGATTAAATCCAGCAGCACTTATCCAAGCTTTTAGCAGAGAATCTGGTAACATCAACTTAATTGGTAGTTGATATAAAGTTAGAAAAACAGGAGAAATGAATCCTGCCCATCTCGGCAAAGTGGTTTTTCCCAAAAATACCATTATAGAGTACAGCAACCATCCTGTTAATAATACTATAATAGCTGTTCCCCATGTAATATAGAGTACTTTCGTAAAATCTGATGTTACTTCAATCAAATAAGGGTGAGCTGATACATCAGTATGCAGAATCGCTTTAAATACTTCTCCATTAAAGTAAAAAACAGCATGTCCTAAAGGCATTAAAACAACACTAATAATTAAAAGAAAGTAAGTTAACCAAGCATGAGGTTTTGTTTTCTGTTTGAAAAACTGAAACGACAACCAGATACCTGGTAAAAATAAAAAAGCAGACATAGAAGCAATCAAAGCGCCAACCATTAAACGCTGAGACGAACCTTCTACCATTAATACAGCCAAGCTTGTATCAAGTTGTTCAGCATATGTTTCAAATAATAAAGGATAATCAGTAGGATTTGTATTGAACCCTACAATCAGAATATCACCTATCACCCAAAGTACTGATGCGATAATTGCTGATAAATAAGACCATTTAATTTTAGTTGAATAATTCATGTTTAAATAATTTATGTAGATGTATATAATTTTTAATTTGTTATGAATAGATTATGGTATTACCATCGGTTTTGCTTGCAACTTTTTCGCACTATTCCAAACAGCAAAAATCACAATGAAAAAAATCACCCAATCAATAACAGCACTTGCTAAATAAATACTGCTTACCCCATAAAGACCAGGGACAATAAGCATAATTGGAATATAAAATACCATTTGGCGAAGAATACTTATAAAAGTAGCTGGTTTAGCTTCTTCTATTGCCGGAAACCATACCATAGCCATAAAAACAAAGGGTAAGGCTAAAAGAACACTCATATAAATACGAAAGTCCATAAGTTGACCAAGAGAAAAACTCATATCAGGTATCATTATTGTTAAAACTTCGGATGGAAATAACATAACAAAAAGCCAAAAAGGGAGTAATATGACCAAGCCTACGAATGAAAATAAACGATATGCTTTAATACTTCTGTCATATTTTTTTGCACCATAGTTCATACCTGCAACAGGTTGTAATGCACGCATTAATCCCCATAAAGGTGTGTTTAGTAAAATATAAAAACGATTAACTGCAGTAAAGAATGTAATATCTGCAGCAGTCCCATATTTTGCCAATGCATTAAATACCACAATATTCTGAATAACAATCATAATCATCATAATAAAGCCCGGTGTTCCTAATGAAAGAGTTTCTTTCATAATTTCTTTGTCTTTCTTTAGCGACCAAAACTTTGTTTTAAATGAAGACTTTCCTCCTGCATAGTACCATATACCCAACAGCGTATATATAATCATTGAAATATTTGTAGCCCATGCTGCTCCTGCAACTCCCCAGCCAAATGTATCTATGAATAAAGGCTTTAACGCCAGATCTACGACCAAACCAACAGCAATCATCCAAGCTGCTGTTTTCATTCTTCCTTCTGCACGAATAATCATGTTCAAAGCAAGTCCATGAATCCAAAAGAAACTACCTAGAATTGTTACACGAAAATATTCTACTCCTAAGGTTAAAATCTCTTCCCTACCGCCCATCATATAAACTAATTTATCTGCAAAAATGTAGCAAGGAATTGTGATCAGTACAGAAAATAGAAGTGTTAAATAATTTACTGTCCCAAATGCTTTTTCTAGTTTGGAAGAGTCCTTCGCTCCTATCCAAATACTAATTGCAGAACCAATTCCAGTTCCTATTAATGTTCCAAATCCTTGTGCAAACTGAGCCAAGGGATAAGCAACTCCAACAGCAGCGAGCGCTGTATTACTGATAAGATGTCCTACAAAAATTCCGTCTAAGAAATTATTCAAGCCATAGAGTACCATTGCGAGTACTGCTGGCCATGATAATTCCCACATCACCTTTGGTAAATTATCGTTTAATATGATTTGTTTTTGTCTATTCATCTTCTTCTCATATATAAAATGTGATTATTGTTTCTTACGAATTATCTCCTATATTTTATTTCATTTCAATAATTCAGTTGTTTATTATTAAGAATAATTCTAAATAATTAATACATTTGACAAATGTAGGGGGATAATTCCACGACAATGTTTCAAATAAGGATTAAAAAGTCCGCAAAAAACACCAACCATGGCTTTACGATTATATGATATTAAAAACAACCAAACCTTAGTAGAAAAGGAATATCCTACTTCTTTTTTTGATATAGATAAAAATGCTTTAAAGGAAACAACAACCTATTTAAACTCTTTTATAGGAAAAGGATTTTACCGAGAAATTTATTTTGATGGAGTTCATATTGGTTTTGGAGATATGCACTTACCTCATAAATTGCTATTAGGCTTTGAAACTGACTTCGAGACTATTGAAATGCATTTCGCTTTAAAAGGAAAAAGTACTGCACAAACAACTAAATTCGACCATAACATTAGTTTTGATTCACCTTCTCATAATCTTATTTACACAAATGGCTTATGTGGTAAAATGCAGTGGGAAAGTGATCATTTTCAAATCTGTGAAATTAACCTAAGTAAAGAGTTTTTTAAACGATTTTTACCTCACGACAGTCAGCTGTTTGATAAATTTAAGAATGCAATAGAAAAAGGCAGTTCTAGTTTACTTCACCAACAACATCATCAAATTAATCATCAGATGTATCAAATTTTAGAAAAAATTATACATTGCGAGAAGAAAGGGTTATTTAAACGCATGTTTTTAGAAGCTAAAGTAATTGAGTTGTTATTGCTTCAACTGGAACAATTTCATACAGCATCTCCCTATAAAGGAACACTAAAAAGAAAGGATATAGAAAAGATACACGCTGTAAGAGATTTCATTGTCAATAACTTGAATAGTTCTTACTCTTTAATCGATTTGGCACATCAAGTTGGTACAAATGAATTTATACTGAAAAAAGGATTTAAAGAGATTTTTGGCACCACTGTATTTTCTTTTTGGGCGAATGAAAAAATGGAATATGCGAAAGCCTTACTTACCGAACAACATCTCACAATAAGTGAAATAGCTCATTCAGTTGGTTACAAAAATCAACGACATTTTTCTTCTGCCTTTAAAAAGAAATTTGGTATCCCTCCTAGCCAATTGTATAAATAATTTAGCTATTAATTGACAATCAACAAATAGCTATACTCGTAATTCAAGCTAAAACAAAATATTCAGAAAAAATAGATTTAAACAATCAACACAATGAAAGCAGTTATATTAAAAGATTTTGGAAGTATTGAAAATTTTGAACTAATAGAAATTGAACAACCCAAACCTCAAAATGATGAAGTTTTAATCAAAATCAAAGCAACCGCGTTTAATCCTATTGATTATCAAATGCGACAAGGTGCAACTGAAAGCAAATTATTAAAATCACCTATTTTGGGAAGAGAGCTTTCAGGCGAAATTGTTCAATTGGGTAAGAACGTAAAATCATTTGAAATTGGCGAAAAAGTATCGGCTTATGTCGGAAGCTTGGCTTCAAATGGAACTTATGCAGAATTTACCAGTGTTCCTGCAGAATTAGTCGCAAAAAAACCAGAAAAACTAACGTATGAACAAGCCACTGCCATCCCAATGGTTGGAATGACTGCATTGCAATGTTTTAAAAGAGTTGTAATCCCAAAAGACAAAGCAATTTTTATTACAGGTGGTGCAGGTGGCGTTGGAACAATACTTATCAAACTATTATTAGCGAATGGAAATAAGAATATTTATACAACTTCAGGAAATAAAGACAGCACTAACCACTTGAAAAATATAGGCATTAACGAAAATAATATTGTTGATTATAGAAAAGACAACATTACAAATATGTTGAAAGCTAAAAATGGAAACTTTGAGTATGTAGTAGATTTGGTTGGTGGTCCAATGTCAGAAATCTGTGCTGAACTTATCGACGTTTTTGGAACTTATGTTGACATAACCTTTCTTGCTACGGAAAAAGCCAAAGAAACGTTGTTTGATAAAGCGACAACTATTATCAATATAACAAATTATGCCCCAACTTTGAAAAATACCTCAGACAAATATGAATATTACGGAAACGCATTAAAAGAACTTTTTGACAAGATTGATAAAGATATAATTACAGCTCCAGAAGTGGCTGTAATTGGAGATTTAAGCGTAGAAAATGTACAGAAAGCACATCTAATTCTAGAGAACAATCAAACAAGAGGAAAGAAAATAGTAATGAGAGTTGAATAAAAAAATTATACCACTAAAAGTGTATTCTCTAGTTATGAAATAAGATAGACAAAATGATGCATTTAAATCGACCTATTCTTGTTTCATAAAATGGTTACAATTTCAACTAATTTTGTAAAAGCACAAAAGGTAGATACTAGTATCTACCTTTTGTGTTATGTGAATATATGTTGTAAAATTAAGAACATATAAATAGAATAGCTATTAAATTACTATCAAGGTTTTTCTAACACTAAAATTACAGATGAAGTCTTTGCCATTTCATTATTTAAATTAGCTGAGATAATAGGTTTACCTATATTTAAAGTGGTATTTGTTGGTATATTTCTTTCAGCACATGCAAATTTTATGGTATGCTCACCAAGTGACATATTTGAAAGTGTCGCATTCAAATTCAATGTTCTATAGTTACCTACTCCCGTATTTACAGTACCCAACCGAACAAAATCTAATTTATCATCTAAATATATGCCACAGGCAAAACTACCATTCTGATTACTTGTTTGAATTAATGTTTGAATAGAAACTGTCACCAAGTTCACTGATTTTGCTATTTTAATTTTTTGATTTAAATCTGAAAGCTCTTTCCAATTTGAAGCCATTGCTTGCCCTTTAGTATACGGTACAGCAAGCACTGTAGAATTGTTCGTACCAGGAAAACTTACACCATTAAATGTAGAATTTACAAATGATCCAGTTAAAACCATTCCTTCCAAAAATCCTTCAGGTAAATCAAAATTCTTCCAAAAATTATTATTCAATCCATTTCCTGAAATTAAATCACCTGGTTTACCAGCCGCTCCAATTTTTGCATCTGTTCCATTAAACTTGATTTCTTTGGATACATTAGTTGCTCCATTTATATCCAAATCAGTATGAGGTTTAGTTGTTCCAACTCCTATTTGTGAAAATAAATTTGGACTAATCGCTACTAAAAAGATCAATATCTTGTTTTTCATAATTGTTTAATTTATTAATTATAAACAGGTTCGTTATTGTTAGCATCAGGAATTTCCAATACTTCTATTCTTAAAGTTGACTGCGCCATAAAATCGTTAATATTTGTATATACCGCCTTTCCTATTCCAAAATCTCCTGTAAATGAATTTATTGATTCTCTTCTTTTACAGGCAACTTTTGCAGTATACTCCTTTTTAGGAAGATTCTCAGCTGAACCAAGTAAAGTAAATGTATAAAAAGGTCCTACAGAAGCAGTCGGTTGATTTAATGTAAATACTCTAACTCCTTTTAATTGATCGTCCACAAATACACCACATGCAAAATCAACCCCTGCATTTGTAGAATTCGAATTGAGATGAACAACTGTTTCAAAGACTAATCCAATTTTATTTGCAGAATTGTTTACCTTAAATGTTTTACTTAATTTACTAATTTCACCTCCATCTCCTGAACCTCCTAAAAAGCTTGATAATGACATATTTTTAGTATAAAGTGTTTTATTTGCTGAACCATTCCTTAGAGTCAATCCACCAACATCACTAGATGCTTCATAATTAATAAGATAATATGTTTCTGGTTTGAATTCTGGTCTTCTCAAAACTTTCCAAGTTGGAGGTTGGTTCGCTCCTTGAGATACTAAAACTGATCCTACTTCTCCTAATTTTCCAGTAATTGTTTCGTCTCCTCCCAAATAGATTTTGCTTCTAATCCCTAAATCTCCCTGAATATCTAAAGTCGTTCTTGGTGTATTTGTATTAACACCTACTTGAGCAAATAAAGAGGAACTAATGAATGCTAAATTTATTAAGAGTATGTTGTTTAATATTTTCATGATAATTATCTTGTAACTTTTATTAATTCACTTACATCAAATTTTAATACAGATTGTAACATAAAACTATTGGCAACCGAATTATCTAATCCTTGCCCTATTGCTAAACTTACGTTAGTACCACTTGTAGAAGAAATTCGTCTACAACCTACCTTTAGTGTATGCTCTCCTGTAGTTACATCATTTACTGTATAGTTCAGCGTATAAATAGATTGATTATTGGAATTCTTATATCTAATTCCGTCAATCTGATCTGCTCTTAAAGCAACTAAAATATTATCAATGAAAATACCACACATAAATTTTATATTTTGATCAGAAGTACTTCCTATATTTCCAGATTCAATACCTGTTTGAAACATAATATTGATTTTATTCTTTGGGTTATCAACACTAAATTTTGTACTTAAATTTGGTAATTCTTTCCATATAGATGGTGATGTGACCAATAATTCTCCCAAAAGACTTGTCGTAATACCATCATTTTGACTAGAGCTATATATTAAACCACTTTCGCTTGTTGTAATAAAACTACTTGTAGTTTTATACTCGCCATCTTCATAAAATCCAACTTTAGAACTTTTCCATAACGGAGCATTTCCATTACCTTGAGAAACAAGAATATCATTGTAATTTCCACTGCTACCATCAGCAGTTTTAGTTCCTCCTACCTTTAGCTCATTCCTAAGCATAATATTCCCATTAACATCGAGAGAGGATTGGGGAATTTCAGTTCCTATTCCTACTTGAGAGAACGCCAAAGAAGATATAGAAAAAATTAAGTAAGTAACTTTTGACTTTTTCATTTGTTTTGTTAAAGAATTGATTATTAATGCGTAATAAAAAGCAAACAAATGTATGATTGTATATTTATACATGAAATGATAATCATCATATTTAGAATATGCTTCTAGTATTACACATTTTATTAATTAATTATTCAACAGATTATATATTTATTTTCAGTTAAATACAGTTTAATGTTAAAATTTTGTTATATTATAACTTTTTCTAAAATTATGTAGCTTATTCTAACACATAGAAGTGTAATTCATTTACTTATAGCTGGTAATTTTATAAAACTATGCTGTTTTCATACTTCTTCTCACTTATTCTATTTTAGCGTAGATTTATAAAAGATACTTATATAGTATATAAATCTTACAAACAAGAGTACATAATATTGTTTAAATAATTGTTTTACAATAAATTGAATTGAATATATTAAAATTTAATAAAAATGATCAATTAAACCCTATTAGAAATAATATGCTCAATACCATTGAGTACAGAATTACTCTCTAATAAACATTAAAACCACTTTGAATCTTTATAAAGCCATATTATAGAGTATAAATACCTACTTGCACTCAAAATAAGAAGATAAACTCATAATTCGTTCATTATTTACTGGATTAATGTATTTAAGGAACATTTGCTCCGTAGAATGTCCTGTAGCTTCCATTAACAACGGTGTTGGTATTTTTCCATAAAAATTACTCGCAAAACTTCTTCTTCCAATATGACTGCTAAGTAATTGCCATTTTTCAAAAATCATTTCTTCGACACGATGTCCAACTCTTTTTTTTCCTTTCATAGAACAGTTTAACTCTGCCACTTTTGCAACCAATCGTATTTCTTCATTGTACTGTTTAATAGGCATTGATTTTGGGAAAAAATTGTTGTTCCGTTTTAATATACTCATCACAATAGGATGCAACGGTAAAGTAATTTCTTTCTTTGTTTTTTGTTGAATGAATTTAATACAGGTTTTCTCATTAATCTTAGTCAATTTTTCTTGAGAAAATGTGATAAAGTCAGAAAATCGTTGACCAGTATAACAACTAATAAGCAACCAATCTTTTGCAGATTGTAAATGCTGAGGAACTTTTGTTTTCTTGATAATTGAAATCTCTTCTTCATTAAGAGTTGTCATCGTTTTTTGTTGTTTTTCTCGACGAATTTCAAGCTCTCTAATATTCGTCCTGATTCCTTTTCTTTCAGCAAAATTTAGAATGGTTTTTACAAAATGAATGGTCCTATAAATTGTATTTTCGCTGTACTCTTCTGTTCTTCCAAATTTTATAAAATCGGTAATAAAATTACTGTTCACAGTATCAACATACAGTCGTTGTGTTGTATATCCTTCAAAACGTTCTAATAATCTCAAAAAAACCTTGTATCGTTTATAAGTAGAATGACAAATAATTTCTTTTCTGAAATTGATATAATTCTCCATAAAAAACAAAAGAGAATTCTCAGGTAATTGTTTCTCTTTGTTGATACAAACATCTTTTATTTCCTTAGAAAGTTCGCGCTGAAGTGGAATTTTATGAAGATCTCGTTGTGAAACAATATGTTCTGTAACCTGCAATTTAATTTTATCCAATTGCCGGTTTAGCTTTTTATA
>NZ_SRPE01000008.1 GCF_004785645.1 Empedobacter tilapiae
TAATAATGTCAAGATATACTAGGAACTAAAACCTATTTAAAAATATTAGGGTGACTATAGCTGCAGGGCTCACCTCTTCCCATTCCGAACAGAGAAGTTAAGCCTGCCTGCGCCGATGGTACTGTTACTTACGGGAGAGTAGGTCGTCGCCAGTTTTTATTAAAAGCCTCAAGTGAACAACTTGAGGCTTTTTTGTGTTTATACTTTTTTGTACAATGTATTAAGTATTAAGTATTAAGTATTAAGTATTAAGTATTAAGTATTAAGTATTAAGTATTAAGTATTAAGTATTAAGTATTGAACATCTTATACTCTCAGAACAAAAAGCTTCCTTTATAACTCTCAGAACTCACTAGTTTAAAAGGAAATCTTACGGGTTATAGCCGGCGAGTTCACGGATGGGCATGCGATGATTGTCCGATGCGCTTAGGAGTAAAAGAATGGTTTTTTTTGTATTTCTGCTCGAAAGCAATTGAGTGTGTTGGGTAGTGTTTATCTTTTTAGAAGTCGTTTGATTAAGTTGAATAGAATCATATAGAAGACTATTGATATGATCATTAATTCTATATTGCTAGTGAGGTAAGTTAATGTTTCTTTTAATATTTTAGATAAAACTTTTATTAATCTTATCTTATATACTATTTTTATATAAAATAGATAGTATATGAAACCATTTAATGTGCGTGTATATGCGTTATTAGAACACAAAGGAAAAGTATTGGTGATTCATGAGCCTTTTCAAGGAAAGTTAATTTATAAGTTTCCTGGAGGTGGATTGGAGTTTGGTGAAGGGACGAAAGATTGTATAAAGAGAGAGATAAAAGAGGAATTGAATTTGAAAGTAGAAGTTCATGAACATTTTTACACACAAGATTTTTTTGTGTTGAATGCTTTTGATCCGACAGAACAGGTTTTATTGATTTATTACAAAGCAACAATTACAGATAAAGCATTGGCTGAGTTGACAGTATTGGATGCGGATATCAATGAATTGTTGTGGTTATCCAAAGACGAATTGAGAGCTGAGAAATTTACGCTGGATGCAGATAAAGTGGTGGTTAATATGTATAAAAAAGAAAACTTCGAATCTTAAGACTCGAAGTTTATTATTTTTTGATCATCAAAATACTGTATAACGGCGTATTTCATTAACAAAGTTTGCTCATTTGTTTTAAGCGGTGGTAAATCTTCCAACAACTCAAAATGTGGCCAACCATCTGGATCTAATCCGTCGAAACGATAAAAACCAAAAGGTTCTAACACGCGACAAACTGCAATATGTAATAAATTGAGTTTATCATCTTTTTTAAATCGTTTTTTTCCTTGTCCTAATTCTTGAACACCGATTAAAAATAGAATTGTATCTAAATCTGGTCTTTCACCATCTGTGAAATTTTGTTGAAAGAATTCTTCAATCTGTTTCCACTTGTTGGTGTTTGATGACGATTCTTCGGTAAATTTTGATATATCCATTTAAAATTTACGTCCTTTGTGACGCATATGTGGGTTTTGTAATTGCGAATTGCTTACGTTGAAACGTTTCATTTGATCGTTCATCATTTTGATTTGATCTGTAAACATTCCTTTCGAATCGTTTTTCTTCGCTTCTTTAATATAACCTTCAGCTTCTTTCTTTTTACCTTTTGCCATTGCAGCTCCAGCCAAAGATAAGTTTGCCATAGCTTTGTCATGATCAAAAGATAAACCGTAATTTAAAGCTTCTTTCATGTATTTTTCTGAAACAGCAACATTGTCTTGTGCTTCAGTAATTCCCATCATGTAGTGGTAATAACCCATTTGCTTAGGAATTAACTCTGATGATGGATTCTTGATCTTTTGTAACCATTTTTTCGCTTTTGCCATATCCTCTTTACGTAAAAACCAGAAAGCTAATAGAATGTTTTCGTTTCTGAAATAGAATAAAATTGGAAATACAGCGACTAATAACGAAACAAATCCCCAACCGTATTCGCGAATGGTAAACAAAAAGATTGCTAAAGCGATTAATACAGCGGCGATTACTAATTTAATGTATTTGTTCATCGATTATAAATATGATTTGATATTATCTGCAATTTCGATCATTTTCTCGGCAGATAATTGAAGTTTTGGATTTGAGAAATTGATATCTTGCATTGTATTTAGAGGAACCAAATGCACATGTACATGTGGTACCTCTAAACCAACAACAGCTATGCCAATGCGTAAACAAGGTATTGCTTTTTCTATAGCTTGTGCAATTTCATAAGAAAAGTCCATTAGACCCAAATATGTTTCTTTATCTAAATCGAAGATTTTATCGACTTCTTTTTTCGGGATAACCAATACATGACCTTCTACCAAAGGAAAAGCGTCCAAAATAGCGATGTACTTTTCGCTTTCGGCAATTTTGTATGAAGGTATTTCTCTGTTTATAATTTTAGTGAAAATGCTTGCCATATGTTTTTAATTTTTGAAATCTTAGTCCAAAGATATTTCTAAAATTTCAAAATTTAAAGTCATTCCGTTAGGTAATGTAATTTCTGCAATTTCTCCTAAAGATTTTCCTAATAATCCCTTTGCGATAGGAGTATTTACAGAAATACGCATTTTAGCTAAATCAGCTTCAGACTCGGGTACTAAAGTGTAAACTAATTCTTGTCCGTTCGCTGTGTTTTTTATTTTAACTTTTGATAATATAGATACTTTAGAATGATCTAATTTAGATTCGTCAATTACACGAGCATATGCAATAACTTCTTTTAATTTAGCAATTTGCATTTCTAACATACCTTGAGCTTCTTTTGCAGCATCGTATTCTGCATTTTCAGATAAATCACCTTTATCACGCGCATCAGCAATTTGTTGCGAAATTTTTGGACGCTCAAAAGTTTCTAACTGATGAAGCTCTTCACGCAACTTTTCTAATCCTTCTTTCGTTACATATTGTATATTTGCCATAACAACAATGTTTAATTAATTTTATTATTTAAATAGTCTTATAAAAGAAATAATCCTACACATATCACTGATATGCGCAGGACTATTTGATTTTCTACTTACAAAGATAGTAAAAAATATATACGAAATTAAAAATGAAAGAGTTTATTAAAATGATTCTAAATAAAGCTGTTCTATTACTAGCTTTTACATTGATTTTTCAATCATGTAATTCAGATGATGGTACAGTAAGTTGTGTGCCAATTACAACTGTTAGTGTATCTATAAATACGGCTTTACCTTTATATTCAAATCTTAATAACCCTGGAGGTTGGGTATATGTAAATGGTCCAATGGCAGGAACAAGAGGTATTCTAGTTATTCGTACTGCATCAGGATATAGGGCATATGATCGCAATGCTCCACATATTTGTCCTGCAGAAAAAACAACTTTGTACGTAAAAGATGATATTAAGATTGTTTGTGATGCAGATGGATCAGAATGGATGTTATTAACAGGACAACCTACAAAAGTAGCTAATCGTGCTCCGCGCATGTATCAGGTCTATGCAAATCCTAATGGAGTAATTACAATTACAAATTAAATGGTTAATTAATTTTAAGCTGATAAAATAAATTATATTTCTTTATTATGCGTGCATAAATTTTTTAGATTATTTTTGAATCGATTTATTTTTAAAAAAAGATAATTTCGTTGTAAAGCTTATACAAATCCATTATTTTTGGTAAATCAAAATTTATTATCAAACAAAACATAATACAATGAGCATTATTTCGCATATTCATGCAAGACAAATTTTAGATTCTCGCGGCAATCCAACAGTAGAAGTAGACGTAATTACAGAATCAGGTATTTTAGGACGTGCAGCTGTTCCATCAGGAGCTTCTACAGGAGAATATGAAGCTGTAGAGCTACGTGACGGAGGAGATTTATACTTAGGAAAAGGAGTATTAAAAGCTGTTGAAAATGTAAATGATGTTATTGCTCCAGAATTAATTGGGTTTTCTGTTTTTGAACAAAATTTAATTGATCAAGTGATGATTGATTTAGACGGTACTGAAAACAAAGCGAAATTAGGTGCAAATGCAATTTTAGGAGTTTCGTTAGCAGTAGCTAAAGCAGCAGCAGAAGAATTAGGTTTACCATTATTTAGATACATTGGAGGAGTGAATGCAAATACTTTACCTGTACCTATGATGAATATTGTAAATGGTGGTTCTCATTCTGATGCACCAATTGCATTTCAGGAATTTATGATTATGCCAGTTCAAGCAGAATCGTTTTCAGATGCTTTACGTAAAGGAACAGAAGTTTTTCATGCATTAAAGAAAATTTTACATGATAGAGGATTATCTACAGCAGTAGGTGACGAAGGAGGATTTGCTCCAACTTTTGAAGGAACAGAAGATGCTTTAGAAACAGTAATTTCTGCAATAGAAACAGCTGGATACAAAGCTGGTGAAGAAATCATGATTGCATTAGATTGTGCATCATCAGAATTCTATCATGATGGAAAGTATGATTATACAAAATTTGAAGGAGATAAAGGAGCTATTCGTACTTCTGCAGAACAAGCTGCTTATTTAGCAGAGTTATCGGAAAAATATCCAATTATTTCGATCGAAGATGGTATGGATGAAAATGATTGGGAAGGTTGGAAAATTTTAACAGATAAAATAGGTAATCGTGTACAATTAGTAGGAGACGATTTATTGGTAACAAATGTTAATAAATTAGACCAAGCAATTGAAAGTGAAACAGCAAATTCTATTTTGATTAAATTTAATCAAATTGGAACATTAACAGAAACAATAAAAGCTGTACAAATGGCTCAAAATGCTCGTTATACTGCTGTAATGTCTCATAGATCTGGAGAAACAGAAGATGCTACAATTGCTGATTTAGCTGTTGCGTTGAATACAGGGCAAATAAAAACAGGTTCCGCTTCTCGTTCAGATCGTATGGCAAAATATAATCAATTATTACGCATAGAAGAAATTCTTGGAGAAACAGCTATTTTTCCAGGTCTTAAGGCTTTTAAAATTAAGCGATAAAATGTTTAAAACTGATTTTTATCAGTCTTGAATTAATAAAAAAAGTGTAAATTACGCAATAAATAATATAAACTATAAAATGTCAGATAAGGTAATATTAAATTACAATGGAAATGAGTTGGAGCTTCCTGTTTCAATAGGATCAATGGATGAAAAATCTATTGACATTTCTAAGTTAAGAAGTGCTACTGGATTAATTACAATGGATCCAGGGTATAAAAATACAGGGGCATGTGAGTCTAAAATCACATTTTTAGATGGTGAAGAAGGAAAATTGATGTACCGTGGATATCCTATTGAACAATTAGCAGAAAAATCTTCTTTTGTAGAAGTTATGTATTTGTTAATTAAAGGAGAATTACCTACACAATCTGAATTAGATAAATTTATCACAGATATTAATGAGTATAACTATGTATCAGAAGATTTAATCAAAATCTTAGATGCTTTTCCTAGTTCAGCTCATCCAATGGGAGTTTTAACTTCTTTAACAGCTGCTTTATCAGCGTTCAACCCAAAAGTTGTTGATGTTACTTCTCCAGACGATATGTATAGAGCTGCAGTTACTTTATTAGGGAAATTCCCAGTACTAGCATCTTGGACACAAAGAAAAATCAAAGGATTACCAGTTAATTACTCTAACGATAAATTATCTTACGTAGAAAACTTTTACCAATTATTATTCAAAAAACCAGGTCAAGAATTAGACTTAGATCCAGTTATTATTGATGCAATTGACAAATTATTAATCTTACACGCAGATCACGAGCAAAACTGTTCTACATCAAGTGTACGTTTAGTAGGTTCTTCTCACGCAGGTTTATTTGCTTCTATCTCTGGTGGTATTTCTGCATTATGGGGACCATTACATGGAGGTGCTAACCAAGCAGTATTAGAAATGTTAGAAGCGATCAAAAATGATGGTGGAGATGTCGAAAAATACTTAGCTAAAGCAAAAGATAAAAACGATCCATTCCGTTTAATGGGATTCGGACACCGTGTTTATAAAAACTTTGATCCTCGTGCGAAAATCATTAAAGTTGCTGCGGATAACGTTTTAGAGAAATTAGGAATCAATGATCCTATTTTAGATATTGCGAAAAAATTAGAGAAAGCTGCTTTAGAAGACGAGTATTTCAAATCAAGAAACTTATATCCAAACGTAGATTTCTATTCAGGAATTATCTACAAAGCGTTAGATATCCCAACTGAAATGTTTACAGTTATGTTTGCTGTTGGACGTCTACCAGGTTGGATTGCACAATGGATGGAAATGCGCGAAACGAATCAACCAATTGGTCGTCCTCGTCAATTATACACAGGAGCACCATTACGTGATTACGTTGAAATTGAAAAAAGATAAGAATATCTTATTCATCATACAAACCGAAAATCAAAATTTGATTTTCGGTTTTTTTATAATTAATTTTTAGAGATTGTTTGTTTAGAATGTACTAAAGCCTTATTTTTAAGTAAATTAAATTTTATAGCCATGAAATTTGAGAAAATACATAATAAGGGACAAGCGCAAATATTTGAAAACAAATATCTCGAAATGTTGACAAAAGGTCATCCTGCAGTTATATGGGGAATGTACATTCCTTTGCTTTCTTATTGTATTTATTATGGAATTTCTCACTACGATTTATCTGTCTTAACAGTTGTTAGCCTATTTTTTGGTGCGATGCTATTTTGGACTTTGTTCGAATATTTTGCACATCGTTATCTTTTTCATTGGACAGCCGAACAACCAAGTCTAAAACGAATTGTTTATATTTTTCACGGAAATCATCATCATTATCCGCGCGATAAACAACGTTTGTTTATGCCTCCAGTTCCAAGTATTCTTTTAGCATCAATCATTTTCTTGATTCAATATTTAATTTTAGGGAAATACGCCTTTGCTTTCTTTCCTGGTTTTATGATTGGCTATTTATTGTATGCGTCTATGCATTATTTGATTCACGCGGTTGCACCACCTTTCAAGTTTATGAAACCTCTTTGGCGCAATCATCATTTGCATCATTATAAAGACGAAGAGTTAGGTTTTGGAGTGTCAAATACTTTTTGGGATCGTATTTTCGGAACAATGTTCGACTTAAAAAATGAAAAAGAAGACAAAGAAAAAGTAAAAGAATTGATGTTTGAGAAGAAAAGTTAATTTTTTGTATCTTCCGTCAAATTAATCACACATATAAAAATGAAAAAATATACTTTACTTGCAATTGGATTACTTGCTTTCAATCAAGCAAAAGCGCAATATTCAAAAGAAAATCAAAAGAAATATGTCGAAGAATTAGCTTCTGATGCTATGCAGGGTCGAAAATTTGGAACGCCCGAAAATCGATTGGCTGCTGAACTGATTGCAGAAAAATTCAAACAAAATAATCTAAAACCATGTGTAGGAGATTCATATTTAATCGAATTCGAATATAAAGGGAAAACAGGACAAAATGTTTGCGGAATAAAAGAAGGTAAATCGTCTGATATTTACGCTGTAGGCGCGCATTTTGATCATGTTGGAACAGATGACAAAGGCGATGATAAAGTTTTTAATGGAGCAGATGATAATGCGAGTGGAACTTCAGCTGTAATGGCTTTGTCTGATTATTTCAAAAATAAAAAAGTTAAGCAAACCATGATGTTTATGGCTTTTGATGCTGAAGAAATAGGATTAATTGGTTCTAAAATGTTGGTAGAGAATGTAGATTTTCAAACGTATTTACCAAATATGAAAGTAATGCTAAATTTAGAAATGATAGGAACTGTTTCTGCTTTTGGTGAAGGAAAAGTATATATGACAGGAAGTGATCGTTCGGATTTGATGAGTTTAATGAATAAAAACTCTTCCAAAACATTCAAAGTAGAGAATGATCCTTACTTACAACAACAATTATTTTTTCGATCAGATAATGTGAACTTTGTAAATCATAAAGTAGTATCGCATGCACTTTCATCAGTGAACATGGAAAATCAAAATCATTACCATCAAAAGAATGATGAAATTTCAGTAATTAATTTCGATAATCTATCAGAAATTACACAAGGAATTGGATATTCTTTATATGAAATGATGAAGAAAAATATTCAACCAAAATATAACAACTAATGGATAAAGCAATTAATATAGTTAGCGTAGCAGTTATTGTAATTTTATTATTAGCTTTTTTGTCAGAAAAATTTTTTCCCATAAAAGGTCTTGAATTATTTTACGAAAAGAAATTTTATTTGGCAATTATCTATTTAATTTTAAGAGTTTCTAGAATTTATATTCTAAAAAAAACAAAATAAATTTTAAATCCGTTACAATTTCAGAACGGATTTTTTATTATCTTTTGTTGTTTTAAAATAAATGTATGGAAGGTTATTTAGAAATTGTCTTGCGTTGTGTTTCGGTTTATTTTTTCATGCTAATTGCGTTAAGGATTTTTGGAAAACAACAATTATCCCAATTAAATACGGCCGATGTAATCTTAATTTTATTAATTAGTAACGCTGTACAAAATGCAATGGTTGGTTCAGATTCGAGTTTGCAAGGAGGATTAATTGCTGCTTTTATATTATTTCTTTTAAATTTTATTGTAAAAAGAATTATGCTGAAGAATAATTTTTTAGGAAAATTAATCGAACAAAAACCTGAAATTTTAATAAGAAATGGTAAAGCTGATTTTACAATCTTGAGTAAATTAGGAATCAACTCCGAAGAGTTATATGAGGCAATGCGCGAGCATGGTGTAGAATATATAAAAGATGTGAAATTGGCAATGATGGAAATTGATGGGAATATTTCCATTGTTACAACAGATAAAAATCAATTTAAAGAAACGCATTATAAGCGAAAACATAATCATAAAAATTTACAAGGTTCTAATTAGGTATGAAGAGTAATTTAATAAGCGGTATTCTAAAACAGTTTCAATATTATAAACAGCTAGGAGAAAAAACATTTTCGCAATTATCTGAAAAAGATCTGTTTTGGCAATACAATGAAAATTCAAATAGTATAGCAATTATAGTGAATCATCTTTATGGAAATATGCTATCTCGTTGGACAGATTTTTTAACAACAGATGGTGAAAAAGATTGGAGAAATAGAGATGATGAGTTTGAAGATATAATAAAAACTAAACAACAACTTTTAGAGAAGTGGGAAAAAGGATGGAATTGTTTGTTTGACGCCTTACAACTAATAAAGACTGATGAAGATTTGCAACAAATTATCTATATTAGAAATGAAGGTCATACTGTGATAGAGGCTATTAATCGTCAATTGGCGCATTACCCATATCATATAGGACAAATTGTTTTTATAGGAAAGATGTTAAAAGATACTGAATGGAATTCACTTTCAATTCCAAAGAATAAATCTTCAGACTATAATCAAATTAAATTTTCTACAGAGAAAAAGACACAACATTTTACAGATGAATTTTTAAAATAGATTTAGGTGTTAGGAGAATAGAATCATCTATTAGCTCTCTTTTTTAATGTCTCTATTAATGCGACTTCCAAGAGAGGTTATTTCTAAGCTATTCGGACGACTCACCGATGCCTATCCGTCAACTCATTGATGCGGTTCGGTTAACTCACCGATGCCCATCGAATGAGTCACGCAATAGGACGTTTAAAATTTACGTCTGATAAAGTAAAATTATTTAATCATAATATTTTTCAGTTTCAGAGAAAAGCTTGTATTATCGTTAAAGTAAATTATATATAATACTATCTCTGTAGTAAGTAATTACTATTCTTCAATGTGATTAGTTGAAGATCTGTAGGCTAAATTTGAATCTAAAACAATTGTTTTATTTTCAATTGTTGGGTTTTCAATTTTTTCTAAGGTTAATAAGGCGGCTTTTTCTCCCATTTCTTCTAAAGGAGATTCTACAGTAGTTAATTGAGGATGAAGCATAGAAGATAAGATTGTACCCGAAAAACTGGCTACAGCAACATCTTTAGGAATTTTATATCCCTTTTCTAATAAAAAATTCATCGCACCAATAGCTAAAATATCTGAGAAAGCGAAAATAGCATCAAATTGTATATTTTTATCAATAAGTTCTTCTATGGCTTTTTTACCTTCGAATATACTTAGTTGTTTTGCCTTTACTTTTAATTTTTTATCGTATAACTGATGTTTTTTTAATATCCTATCATAACCAATTTCTCTTTCTTTAGCATTTCGAATTGTATCTGGTCCTAATATGTGGACAATCTTTTTTTTGCCAATACTTACCAAATGCTCAACCATTAATGATGAATAAATAGCATCTTTAACGATAACTTTTGGTACTTCTAATTTGATATTAGGAATGCGATCATAAAAAATAATAGGAGTACCATTACTTATAAGTTTTTGGTATAAATCAATATTTTCAGCTTCATTAGTTGTAGAGACAATCAAGGCGTCTACTTTAAGATTTTCGAGAAATAAAATATTGTCTCTTTCTTTATCTTTGTCTTCATCAGAAACTTTTATAATAATTTGATAATCTTTCGGATATACGATGTTTTCTATTCCTCGAATAACAGATATAGCATAGGGTGTTACCATCTCTGGAACAATTACTCCAATATTTTTAGTTTGGCCTGATTTCAGATTTAAAGCTAATCTATTAGGCTTATAATCAAACTTTTCAGCAGCTTCTAATATTCTTTTTTTAGTATTAGGATTAATGTTTTGATTTTCTGAAAATGCTCGTGATACGGTAGATGTAGATAACGAGAGGTATTTTGATAAATCTTTAATCGTAATTTTTTTATTCTTTTTCATTCGGTTAGGTTTAATTGGAGTAGAAAGAATAAAAATAGAGAATAGAAATCAAATAATAATAACTAAATAAATAGTGATGTGTTAAAATTGATTATCAGAATTCTACTTTTATTTATTTTTTTATCTAAATAAGATTACGAATAGTTCTACGTTTAAAAGTTCACATTGGGTTATTTTCTTTTTAGTCTTATTTTAGTTTTAGATAGATCAATTCTTTAAAAAACATTAGCCTTCATTATTCATACAACAATAAAAACTATTTTATTTAAAATGATTTTAGAAATTTTAATGACTGCACTTTTTTGTCTTGCAATTATTTAAATCTGTCGTAAGCTGAGCTATTTTGTTCTTTTGTCTTATAATCATCTTTTCTTGATAATCAATTTTAGTATTCAATTCATCAAGTTTTTTGTTTTTACAACTGAACAATAAAAACAAAAAAAGTAAACTAGAATAGATTAATAATTTCATTTAATTTACTTTTTTGTTTTAGGTTTTATTTAATGATTTTAGAAGTTACATTTTGATTCGAGATAATAAATGATTTGCTACACGTTTTATCATTTATAACCTGGACTTGAATTAAAGCAGGAAATGAACGATAATCTTCTTGATTAAATGGTACTTCATTTCCATCTCTTCCTCCTCCTTTTATATCATATCTTAAGTAAGCTATTCCTTCAAAATTTGAGACAGGTGTAAATTTTAATTCTCCTGTATTTATATTATAAGCCCAAGTTCCTTCTTCCGATGTATACGTATAATTTGGATTATTAGGGATGGATTCACCTTCTTTTGTTAAAAATCGAAACGATTTATAATCGATATATTCATTTCCTTTTACAACTTCTCCATCAATTACTGCTGCTTTACCATATGGAAGAATAGAATATGCAATATCGTTGTCTAATGGTGTTGTTGTAATGGATTTATTTTTACAAGTAGTATATAAATCATCCGTAGCTTCTGCAGCATAAGCTTTAGAAACACCTAAGTTTTTAAGTAAATGTATATTTGTTGCAGCGCCTGTAGAACCTGCAAAACCAATTCTTAATTTTTTAGGTGGAGAAGTGTCTAATTTTCGAAAAACGGAAGGTTTTACACTATTGTCTTCATAAGTTAATTGAATTGGATAATAATAATTCTCAATTACAGTATGTAGTGTGTTTCCTGCTTTTACTTTTACAGTAATATTATAACCACCTAGTTGAGATGGTTCTAACGTTACAAAAGCTTTTCTATAGTTAGGATCTTCTTCGTTTAGGGGTATTTTACTACCATCTATATCAACTGAAAAGCTGTCAAAAGTATCATTCTTTTCATATTTAAATTTACCTGTATTAACATCTAAAGAAGCAACTCTATTGGAAGAGTTTTTAGAAGCTGTTGTGGAAACTGTATATAAAACAGGGTATCCTCTATATTGTGTATCTCGTTTACCTCTCAGTGTGATATGACTGTTATATTCTATTTTAGGATAATTAGAAATTCCATTTCTATTTTCTTCACTTTGATAAAATTGTTTTTTAAAATTACCAAATTCATCAAATCCAATTCCTAAAAAAGCACCTCTTAGGCCTTCGGTAGTATACTTTTTGTTTGTAGCAGCATTATAACTGTAACCAAGTCCAGCTCCATTTGCTCCGATATTTAATTGTTCTTTCGGAATATCTCCATCTATTAAAAAGATAGAAAAACCATCACCTCTAGAACCATCAAATTTAGTCCCGTTATAGGAAACGTATTCAAACTCGAATTTAATTCCTTCATCATTTTTGAAAATTTGATCAGAAAGTAAAATAGCACCAAATGATGACTTAATAGCGTCGGTTAGTTTCAAGCCGTCTTTGGTAAATGTAGCATTATTTACAGCGCCAGGAACAACAGGTTTATAGGCTTCTTTTGGTTGTGATCCTTTTGTAAAGTCTACGAAATAAGGAAAACCTGTTCCAGTTTCATTCTGAGCATACAATAAAGAAGAACTTCCAAATAGGAAAGCCAAAACGGAATACATGTATATTTTTTTCATACACCTATTACTTTACAACAAATAGAATATTGATAAAGGTATAGTCTGTTGCATTCGAAGTTACATCATATGTCATTATACCATTATCATCAATTTTTATATTTTTAAATACGTTTGTATCCGCATCTAAAATATAATAAAACAGGTCTTGCTTATTTAAATAATAAGGAACAGAGGTAGGAGAGCTTGGGCTTTTTGCTAGAGGAGTTGCGAATTGTTTTACATATAAACTATGTAAATCTTTCTGTTGTGCTGTTTTTGTAGTACTCGTATCAAACGGAATACTCGGCATATAGAATGATTTATTTGTATTTACATTCATACAGAACCATTCAGGCGAATCTTTTGTGCCAATATTTTGGCTTAAACATTTTTTTGTTAGATCATAAACCATTAAAGCATTTGCAGGTTGTACTATATTTTTAATTTCACTAGAAGTGAGACGAGGAATTAAAATTCCAGTTGTAGAACTTTTAATATCTAGTGAAGAGCTTGAGTCAGGATTTTTTGTATTAATTCCTACCTGTGCTAAGCTAATAGAGCTAATAAATAGTAAAAATAATTTTTTCATTATAATAGGTTTATTTTGTAATGATTGGTGATCATTGTTGGTTAAAGCTAGTTAGGATGACTTTTTAGAAAATGATTAAAATTTGTTCGATAAAATTACTCGAATACAATTTTCTGAATATGATCTTGCTTCATAAATAACAATTGGGAACGTTCCCTTAAAAAAGGGAACGTTCCCAATTGTTAAAAAATAATTTAGAAAAAATGTAAGAAATAATCAGTTATATAATTAATTTAAAAGAGGATAGTAGTCTATAATGAGTCATGCAAACTTCAATTATAAGTTAAAAAAATAGAAGAGATATTAACAATGTTTATTCGTTGATAATATTAGGTATTTGTCTATTATGATATGAGTTTTTAATATCTGATTGATTGTGATTTTGTTAAAATAAAAGTCCAGTTCAATTTGAACTGGACTTTTATTTCTTATACTAAGTTTTCTTCTTTCTGTAGAAGTGTTTTATAAATTAATCCACCTACAATTGCGCCTGTAATAGGAGCAACCCAGAATAGCCATAATTGTATTAACGGTTCGCCTCCAACAAAAATAGCTTGTGATGTAGAACGGGCTGGATTTACAGATGTATTAGTGATTGGAATAGAAATTAAGTGAATTAATGTTAAGGCTAATCCAATTGCGATTCCAGCAAATTTTCCGTTTGCAAATTTATCTGTTGCACCTAAAATAACAATTATGAAGAATGCTGTTAAGACAAATTCAATTAAAAGAGCAGATAACATACTATAACCATGCGGTGAAAATGCACCATATCCATTGGAAGCAAATGCACCAGCTTTAGTATTATCAATTACGAAATCAGCATTTCCTTTAGCAATAAAATATAGAATTCCAGCAGCAGCAATTGCTCCTAATAATTGAGAAATAATGTAAGGAAATAATTGTTTTCCATCAAATCGTCCTCCAGCAAATAAACCGAAAGAGACAGCAGGGTTGAAATGTCCTCCAGAAATATGACCAACTGCATAAGCCATTGTTAGTACAGTAAGACCAAATGCTAATGCAACACCAGCGTAACCAATTCCTAATTCGGGAATACCAGCCGCAAAGATTGCACTACCACAACCTCCAAAAACTAACCAAAAAGTACCGAAAAACTCGGCAGCATAATTTTTCATAAATGTTTTAATATTAAAAGTTTAGTTAGAATGAATTTAAGGAAATTTTAAGAAATAAACGTATTTTTTATTGTTTAAATTATTTTAAATAAAAAAATCGCTCCGATTTCTCAGAGCGATTTATTATTTTGAAAAAGTTTATTTCTAAAACTTTTATTAGTCCATATATGCTTCGATAGGAGCACAAGTACAGATTAAGTTACGATCTCCGTAAGCATCATCAATACGAGAAACAGAAGCAAAGAATTTACGTTCGCGAACCCATTCTGCTGGATATGCAGCTTTAGAACGAGAGTAAGGATATTCCCACTCGTCTGCTGTAATCAAATGAATTGGGTGAGGCGCGTTATGTAATACATTGTTGTCTACTGGATAATCTCCGTTTGCAACTTCATCAATTTCCTGACGAATAGAAATTAACGCATCACAAAAACGATCTAGTTCTGCTTTGTTTTCAGATTCTGTTGGCTCAACCATCAATGTTCCAGCAACAGGGAAAGATACTGTTGGCGCGTGGAATCCGTAATCAATCAAACGTTTTGCGATATCAGTTACTTCGATACCTGCTTTTTTGAATGGACGACAATCTAAAATAAATTCATGCGCAACTACATTGTTTCCATTTGTATATAAAATATCAAAATGTTTCTCTAAACGAGTTTTCATGTAATTAGCATTCAAGATTGCACCTTGCGTAGCTTTCAATAAACCTTCTGCACCTAACATTAAAATGTAAGAGTAAGAAATAGGTAAAATGAATGCAGAACCATAAGGAGCCGCAGCAAATGTATTTGTAGCTTCTTTTCCTCCAGTTTCGATTAATGGAGAAGATCCTAAGAAAGGAGCTAAATGCGCTTTCACACAAATTGGTCCTACACCAGGTCCTCCACCTCCGTGAGGAATAGCGAATGTTTTGTGTAAGTTTAAGTGACAAACGTCTGCACCAATATTTCCTGGAGAAGTTAATCCAACTTGCGCATTCATATTTGCACCGTCCATGTAAACTTGACCTCCATATGCGTGAATCATTTCAGTAACTTCTTCGATATTGCTATCAAAAGCGCCATAAGTTGATGGATAAGTAATCATCAATGCAGCTAAGTTATCTTTGTGTTTTTCACATTTTTCTTTCAAGTCAACTAAATCTGTTTCACCAGACTCTAAGTTTTTCACAACAACAACTTGCATTCCGGCCATTGCAGCAGAAGCAGGGTTAGTTCCGTGAGCAGATTGTGGAATTAAAGCAACATTTCTGTGTCCTTCTCCTCTTGCTTCAAAGTAAGAACGGATTACCATCAATCCTGCATATTCACCTTGTGCACCAGAATTTGGTTGTAAAGAAGTTGCATCAAAACCTGTGATTACAGCTAAATAATCTTCTAAGTTTTGGATTAATGTTTGGTATCCTTCTACTTGTTCTTTTGGAGTGAAAGGGTGAACATTCCCCATTCTTTCCCAAGACATGTGCAATAATTCTGTTGCAGCATTCAATTTCATTGTACAAGAACCTAATGCAATCATCGATTGGTTAAGAGCTAAATCTTTACGCTCTAAACGTTTGATGTAACGCATTAATTCTGTTTCTGTATGATATAAATTGAAGTTTTCGTGTGTTAAGAAATCAGAAGTTCTGATTAAATCTTGAGGTAAATAAGAATCATCTACTTCAAATTCGAAACCATCTTCCGTGTTTTTAATTGTTGCAAAAACACTTAAAATTTCGAAAATATCTTCTTCAGAAGTCATTTCATCAATTGTGATTGAAATTTTTCCGTCCTCGAATCCATTTACATTAATTTCTTCTTCTGCAAAAATCTTCACAATTTCGTCAGAGTTCTCAACTTCAATTTGAATGGTATCGAAGAAATTAGTATTTACTAATTTAAATCCTAAATGCTCTAAACCTCCGTGTAAAACAGCTGCTTTAGTATGGATTTGATCAGCGATATATTGTAAACCATCTTTTCCGTGGTAAACCGCGTAGAAAGATGCCATAACCGCTAACAATACTTGAGCAGTACAAATATTAGAAGTTGCTTTTTCACGTTTGATATGTTGCTCACGTGTTTGTAAAGCCATACGTAACGCATAGTTTCCTAAACGATCTTGAGAAACTCCAATAATACGTCCTGGAATTACACGTTTGTATTCTTCTGTACAAGATAAGAAAGCCGCGTGTGGTCCACCGTATCCCATTGGAACACCAAAACGTTGAGAAGTACCAATTGCGATATCAGCTCCCCATTCACCTGGAGGTGTTAATAATGTTAAAGCTAATAAATCTGTTGCAACAGCAACTTTTACGTTAACCGCATTTGATTTTTCTACAAATGATCTATAATTATTGATTTGTCCTCCTTTCCCGATATATTGTACAATCGCTCCGAAGAATTCTTCTGTTAATTCAGTCGTTTCAAAGTTTCCAACAACTAATTCAATTCCTAAACCATGTGCTTTAGTTTCTAAAACCGCTACAGATTGAGGGAATAAATTATCTGCTACAAAAAATTTGTTGACATTGTTTTTCTTTTGATCACGAGAACGAGATTCAAATAACATGTGCATTGCTTCACCACATGCAGTACCTTCGTCTAATAAAGAGGCATTGGCGATAGGTAAACCTGTTAAATCAGAAATAACAGTTTGGAAATTTAATAAAGCTTCTAAACGTCCTTGCGCAATTTCCGCTTGGTATGGTGTATAAGCTGTGTACCAACCAGCATTTTCTAGTACATTACGTTGAATTGGTGCTGGTAAAATTGTACCATAATATCCATATCCAAGATAATTTTTTACTTTTTTATTTTTTGAAGCGATTTCAGCTAAATGATTAATAGCTTCAAATTCTGATAAAGCTTCTGGTAAATCCAAAGCATTTTTCAATCGAATGTTTTGAGGAACCGTTGCCTCAATTAAAGAATCAATAGAATCTTTCCCAATTACAGAAAGCATTTCAGCTGCTTGCTGCGCATTGTTTCCAATATGTCTAATGGAAAAATCGTTTGTGTTCATTGTGTTTGCGCTATGTTTATTTTCGCGTAAAAATACGTTTTTTTATCTTAAAATAAAAGTGAATAACAATGTTAAAAATTAATTGAATGAATAGATTAGAATTTTATTTTTTTAGAAATAAATGTGAATAAAATCTTTCTTTTTTTTCAAAAAATAGTAATATTGGCAATAGAATTGAGATAAATAATTCGGTAGAATTTCTTAAATTTATTCTACGTTTAAAAAAATCTATGAAAACAAACGATTTTATGGAACTTAATGAAAATACTTCTGAAGTCAAAGAAGAGAAAAAATTTCCATTCTTAAAGAAATTGGAAATAATGATGGAAGAGGCGAAATTAGAGGATGCGAAAAAATCTAAAATGAAACGTGTTCATAAAAAAGGTAATTCGCAAATCGCTAAAAAAATGGGAGAAGAAGCTGTAGAAATGGTTATTGCTTCGGAACAAGATAACGACGAAAACTTTTTAGAAGAATCGGCAGATGTTTTCTTTTATTACCTAATGGCACTACATGCACGTGGCTTTGAATTGAAAGATGTTTTGGAGATTTTAAAGAAAAGGCACAAAAAATAATTAACACCTTACACTGATATGCAAAAGGGCGGGACGTCGATGAAATTAATAATTGCAGCAGCAATTGTTATTTTTTCTGTTATAAAATATTTTTCTTCTTCGGAAGTCAATGAAATTACAGGTGAAAAGCAATATATTTCATTAACCAAAGAAGATGAGATTGCGATGGGAATTAATTCGGCTCCGCAAATGGCTCAAGAGTTTGGTGGACTATCTCGGAATGCGCAATACCAAGAACTTGTAAAACGAGTAGGCGCGAAAGTGGTTAATAATAGTGATGCGCATAAAACGAATTATCCATTTCAGTTTTATGTATTGGCAGATAATCGTACTGTAAATGCTTTTGCATTGCCTGGTGGACCAATTTTTATTACCGAAGCCTTGTTGACACGTTTGCAAAACGAAGATCAATTGGCTGGAGTTTTGGGACATGAGGTTGGTCACGTTATTGCGCGTCATAGTGCAGAACAAATGTCGAAACAAGAGCTTTCGCAAGGAATTTCAGGAGCGGCAGGTGTGGCAGCTGGAGATGCAAATTCGGCTTATTATGCGCAAGTTGTGGCGAATATGGTGAATATGAAATATGGTCGTGATGATGAATTGGAGTCTGATGATTTGGGCGTTCGATTTATGATTCAGGCAGGATATAATCCTGAAGCATTGATTGGTGTAATGGATATTTTGGAAGAAGCTTCAGGAGGAAGCCAAGTTCCAGAATTTCAGAGTACACATCCATCGCCATCAAATCGTCGCGAAAAAATAAAAGCTGCTATTGAGAAATATAGAAATCAGTAGATTTTAATTCATTGTAATGATAAGAAAAATACTTTTATCAGTTCTTTTATTCACAAATATTACATTTTCTCATGCTCAAGATTATGATCAAATCAGCAAAGGAATTTGTAAATCAATTACAAAAGATCAATCATTATCAGGAAAAATAAAATTCCCTGATTTTATAGACTACATTAAAACTGATGCTGATAAATTTTTAATATCAGATGTAAATGTTTTTCAGTTCAATTTACAAAAGAGTTTGATTAAAAATTGTACTGAATTTCCTTTTATAGAGAATTATTCTTTGGTTCCGTTTTCAAATGTTGTTGATTTAGAAAAAGTCTTTAATAGAGAAGATTTAGCAAAACTTGAAAAACAATTAAAGGAAATTCAAAAGACCAATCGTTTTCAGCTATTTATAATTTCTACAGATGATTATTTTCCAAATGAAAATATAATAGATTATTCATTTTCAATTCTTAATAATAATAGTTCGGATCTGTTTCAAAAAGGAAGTATGATAATTGTGTTTAATTTAAAATCAAGAGAAGTTAGAATTTCGACGAATAAGATTGCTCGAAATATAATTTCTGACGAATTTTCTCAAAAGCTAATTGATGAGGTAGTTGTTCCAAAATTTAGTGAGGAAAAGTATTTTAAAGGAATCAATGAAGCTATTGTAAAAATTAATGAAAAAATAGTTGCAGAAGATTAAATAAATTAAACAGAGTTAATAAATTGAAAGTCCATTTTTCATTTCTTGAAGTTTTATATCTTGCTCAAGTCATTTGTTGTTTTTTATTTATTAAATACACAGATGGATTAGGCTATATGCAAGGAAATGATTTTTATTATACTTCCCAATTACAATCTTCTGGTGGTGAAGATGAAGTTTCAATTTATAGTTTAGGATTGATAACAATACTATTTTTATTCATTAGCATTCTTTCAAAAAGGAAATATAGAGTATTATCATTTTATTTGTTGTTTGCTTATTTTTCGCTTTTTTTAATTCAAATGGGAGAAATAGATTCAACAATATTGAATGGAAACTTTGTTCTCTTGATAATTGTAGTCATAAATCTTTTTTTGACTTTTTATTTTTGGTTAATGCTTTTCAAAAAAATAAAAAACTATTTGAATCAAGAAGTTTAAAACTTAATCTAAAAACTTCGCTTTCAATTCTGGAGTGGGAAGCCAACAACTTTCTTGTTTTCCAAACCAACGATAGCGATTCTTCGCAATAAAGCTATAAACCACATCACGCAAAGGTTTTGGAACAATCATAAAAATAGTCAACCAAGAAGTTATTCCGTCCAAATATTTCGAAATTTTAAGTGCAGCAGATGATTTGGTATAAAATTTATCATCTTCAATAAAAACGACAGAATCAAATTGAGTGGCGTCTAAATTATTTTCTTTCAAGAAATTTTGTCCAAAATCAGATTGTAATGAAGCAAACTGAAATTGATTTTTATCGTCATGTTCAATTACAAACTGAACAGATTGATTGCATAAATTGCAAATTCCATCAAACAAAATAATTTTCCTCGTTTTCATACAATAAATATACGCTAAAAGTAGCTAAACTCTAAAGGTTATTTTTAAATTAGCCAAAATTAACAATCAATCATGTTTAGTGAATATTTATTCCGAAAAGTTGATAATTCTCCACTTGTGATTTTCCGAATAATCTTTGGTTTATTAATTGTTGCAGAATGTTGGGGAGCCATTTTTACAGGTTGGGTACAAACAAATTTTGTTGAACCGCACATTACATTTTCGTTCATCGGATTCGAATGGACCAATGTTTTCTTGGGACAAAATATGATTTATTTGTACGTACTCATGGGAGTTTTAGGCTGGTTTATCGTGTTTGGTTTTGCTTACCGATTTTCTATTATCGTATTTTCGATTCTATGGTCGTTGACATATTTCATGCAAAAGACAAGCTACAACAACCATTATTATCTGTTTATGCTAGTTTCGTGGATGATGACAATAATTCCTGCGCATCATTTCTTTTCGATTGATAGTTTAATTTTTCCAAAAATAAAACGCCTAACGATGCGCAATTGGGTACCAACTTTATTCATTATTCAGTTGTTGATAGTATACACTTTTGCCGCTTTTGCGAAGATTTATCCAGATTGGTTTAACGGTGTTTTTTTACAAATGAAATTCCATGAATATGGCGATTTATTGACGATAAAATATAATCTTGTTGGTTTAGGAAAAGTTGTAAGTAGTTTAGAGTTTGCACAAGTTTTTGCTTGGGGCGGATTCTTTTTCGATTTATTGATTATTCCTGCAATGTTAATGGATAGAACACGTGGAACTGCCTTTAAATGTGCTATATTCTTCCATATTTTTAATTCTGCTGTTTTTGGAATAGGAATATTTCCTTTTTTTGCATTAGCAATGATGATTTTCTTTTTCGATCCCGCTAAAATACAGGAAGTTGTCTTTCCTAAAAAATCATTTATGATGGATCGTTCAGATGATGATAATTTATTGACAACACGTCGTGTAATGTTCTCCTATTTGATATTTTTCTATGTGATTTGGCAAATATATTTACCTGTTCGTCATTATTTTATTCCAGGAAATGTTTTTTGGACAGAGGAAGGTCATCGTATGGCTTGGCGAATGATGTTGCGTAACAAATCTGGTGAAATTGAAGTTTATGTTTCGAAACCAGATCCACAGAAAAAAGGCAAATTTTTGAAACGTGAAAAAGTAGATTTGACTAAATATTTAACCTTTAAACAAATGTCAAAAATGGCTGTTAGTCCGGATATGATGTGGCAATTTGCACGCTATGTAAAGTATGATTATGCGAAAAATGGTGTGAATGATGTCAAAGTTTTTGTGGATGCGAAAGTTTCTGTCAATGGCAGCGATTATTATCAATTTACAAATCCAAATTACAATTTAGCTTACACAACTTGGAGTTATTTTGGACATCAAAAATGGATTCAGCCAACACCAAAAGAGTTGAATTTATCTTATTTTGAATAAATTTATGTAACTTTATAGGACAACAATCAAAGAAATACAATTATGAAATATACATTATTCGCAATAGCTTTTTCGGCTTTATTATTTTCTTGTGGTAATAAGGAAGATAATGGAGTAAGTGCTTACAAAGGTTTGGATAAGCAAAAGCAAGAACAAAAAGATTTGGATAGTATTGGGAAAGAAGCGCAACAAACGTTTGATGATTTCAAATTGGCGCTGTCGATGAAAGATACTACAACAACTAATTTTATTGTAAAACAAATGTATGATATTCCGAATGCGACACAAAAAGAGCATATTTGGATTCGTGATGTATATTCGGATAACGATCAATTAAAAGGAATTGTTGACAACGTTCCGCAATACACAAAATTGATAAAACACAATGATACAATTGTGATAGATCCAACTAAATTATCGGATTGGATGTATTATAAAGGTGATAAAATGATTGGTGGATTTACAATAAAATATATGCGTAGTAAAATGACTGATGCGCAGAAAAAAGAGTTTGATAAACAATATAAAGTAAAATTTGAGGATTAATTTCTGCTCAAAAAATAATAAAATAAAAAAGGCAATCTAACGAAAGATTGCCTTTTAATTTTGAAATTATTTTTTTGTTGGATCAAAACCATAAACATAATTATTGAGAAGTCCGTTTGAACTTTCTAATTCAACTATATCCATTAATTCTTCGATATAATTTGTAACTCTTGTTCGATCTTCTGTATCTAAATCATATTTTTCAATCGCTTTTAAACTACTTTCAATTGCTTTAAGATAAAAATCGCTACTGGAATTTTTACTACTTTGAATAGATTCGAATGTTTTAGCAAGTTTATTTATTTCTTTTGTCAAATTAGATTGAATATTTTTATCCTCTAACCCAGGATAAAACAGAGATTCATCTTTATTAAACTTATCTTTTTGAGTAAATTCTGTAAACATTTTTTGAGAATCTTTGTTAATCTTTTTCTCTTGTGCACAAGAAAAAATACTTAAATTAAATAGTACAAAATATAGAATTGAAATTGTCTTCATATTATTTTCCTTAATCAATCAAAGACAATTGAATTTTACGTTTTTCTGTATCAATTCCAATTACAGTTACTTCAACTTGTTGACTTAAATGCACTTTTGAATTCACATCAGAAATAAATTCATTCGAAATTTTAGAAATATGAATTAAACCATTTTCTTTAATTCCAATATCTACAAAACAGCCAAAATTGGTGATATTATTAATAATTCCAGGAACTTTCATTCCCAATTGTAAATCTTCAAACTTGTTTAATCGTTGATCAAAACTAAAAACTTTGGCTGTAGAACGCGGATCTAAACCAGGTTTTTCCAATTCCTTTTTAATATCTTCCAAAGTCGGCAAACCTACTTTTTCGGTAATATATTTGGGCAAATCAAGTTGATTAATCAATTCTTTATTCTGAATTAAATCTTTCAAATCAACTTTCAAATCTTTGGCCATTTTCTCTACAAGTGCATACGATTCTGGGTGAACAGCAGAATTATCTAATGGATTTTTAGCATTCGGAATTCGTAAAAAAGCAGAAGCTTGTAAGAATGCTTTTTCGCCCAAACGAGGAACTTTTAATAACTCTTTTCTCGAATTAAACGCACCATTTTCGCTTCGATATTCTACAATGTTTTCAGCCATTTTTTCACCAATTCCAGCAACATAATTTAACAAATGTTTACTTGCCGTGTTCAGATTTACACCAACTTTGTTCACACAGAAAGAAACAACATCATCCAACTCATTTTTTAATAATGTTTGATCGACATCATGTTGATACTGACCAACTCCAATTGATTTTGGTTCGATTTTTACTAATTCTGCCAAAGGATCTTGTAGACGACGACCTATAGAAATAGCACCGCGAACAGTAACATCTTTATCTGGAAATTCGTCGCGTGCAATTTTAGAAGCCGAATAAACCGAAGCACCAGCTTCATTCACAACAAAAACTTTTAGCGGACGATCAAATGCAATGTTCTGAACCAAATTTTCTGTTTCGCGAGAAGCTGTTCCATTGCCAATCGAAATTGCATCTACATTATAAGCGTTGACAAGCGATTTTAATTTTTTGATAGCTTGCGTTTTTTCATTTTGTGGCGCATGCGGATAGATGTTTTCGTTGTGTAACAAATCACCTTGCTCATCTAAAACTACAACTTTACAACCTGATTTGTAACCTGGATCTATTGCCAAAATTCTTTTTTCTCCCAAAGGAGGAGCTAAAAGCAATTGATTTAAGTTTTTTGAAAAAACATTTATCGATGTTTCATCTGCTTTTTGTTTTACTTCTTTCAACACTTCATTCGAGATTGAAGGAGCTAAAAGTCGTTTGTAAGCATCTTTTATCGCTTCCTCAATAATCCACGAAACTTCTGGTTGAATAGATTTGATCAACGTATACTCCAAAAATTTGAAGGCTTCTTTTTTATCAATTGATATATTTACTTTTAAAAAACCTTCGTTTTCACCTCTTAAAATAGCCAATAGACGATGTGAAGCAATTTTTTTTAAAGGCTCTTCGTATTCAAAATAATTCGAATATTTGGTTGAATCTTCATCTTCTATTTTAGATTTTACAAGTTTACTTTCAATTAAAGCAGATTTTCTATAAATATCTCGTAAACGATGACGAACATACTCATTTTCATTAATCCATTCTGCAATAATATCTTGTACGCCCGCGAAAGCATCTTCGATACTTGTGACATCTTGATTTAAATATTTTATTGCTAAACTCTCTAAGTCAGGAATGTTATTTTGTTTCATTATGATTTTAGCCAAAGGTTCTAAACCTTTTTCTTTAGCAATTGCAGCACGTGTTTTTTTCTTCTTTTTATAAGGAAGATATAAATCTTCTAATTGAATTGAATCAAAACTTTTCTGAATACGTTGTTGTAATTCATTTGTTAGTAGATTTTGTTCTTCTAAGGTTTTTAATATAAATTCCTTTCGAGAAACAATTTCTTCATATTGAGATTGGAGCTTTTTGATAGTAGAAATTTGAACTTCATCTAAATTTCCAGTCAACTCTTTTCTATATCTTGCAATAAAGGGTATTGTATTATCGTCGTTTAAACAATTTATGGTATTGTTAATTGATTTTTCTGAAATAGAATTTATATGTTGGTGAATGTATTGAATCAAATTCATGTTAAATGTTTGGACTTGCAAATTACTATTTTTAATAAATATAAAAAAGAGTAACATTTATTTATATAGGTCGTATTTTATAAAAGGAATTAATCACTAATTGTTCGAAGTTTTCAGTAAAAAAGTAAGAGTCTTGTTTTAAATAAAAAAAAAAAATAAAAATTTTCTAAAAAGTTTTGGAGTTTATTAAATTATTTCTAAATTTGACCTCAGGTAGTAGAGAGTAAGATTGATTTTTTTTAATGTTAAATTTATGCTTACTAGTGTAAGTTTTTTTTAAAAATCAATTGGGTTTAAGCTGAGGAGCTTAAACCCGTTTTTTTTATACAAGTTTCTTATCTTTGAGCAAATATATCTACAGAATGGCTCGTATAAAATTAGATTTTTCAGACAAATTTTTATTTTCAACAATAATACCAGTACGCATAACTGATCTCAATTATGGAAATCATTTGGCAAACGATAAAGTATTATCCATTATACATGAAGCACGAATTCAGTTTTTTCAACATTATGGTTATTCAGAATTAGATTTTGCAGGTGTAAGTGTGATTATGGGAGATGTTGCGATTGAGTATAAAAATCAAGCTTTTTATGGCGATGAATTGTTGATTGAGATTGGTGTGCAAGATTTCTCTCGTGTTAGTTTTGATATTATTTATAAAATTTCTACAGAAGATAAATTAATTGCAAAAGCAAAAACAGGAATTGTAACCTTCGATTATCAGCAAAATAAAGTGGTTGAGGTTCCTCAAAAGATAAAAGATCTTTTCGAAGTTGTATAATCTTATAAATTAATTACGCTAATCATTTAAGTCTTTGTAAATTTGCACCGAGTTATGAAGATTTTACCATATAAAAATTTATTTGTCGGAGTTACCGACACATTGCAACAAATTTTCTTCGAAGGAAAATATGCAGATAAAGAAGTTGAGCGAACATTGAAATCGAACAAGCAATGGGGAGCGCGTGATCGTGCTTTTATTGCGGAAACGGTTTATGATTTAGTTCGTTGGAAACGTTTGGTTGAAGGTGCAATGAGCCGTCCGCTTTCTCCTGATACAATTTGGGAGTTTGTTGGAACTTGGTTTGCTTTAGATCCAGAACAAACGTTACCAAAATGGGAAGAATTTCAAAAAATCTATCCAAAAGAAGTCTTGAAAAGACATCACAATTCGTCTAAAAATGTTGCGGTTGCAGAATCGTATCCAGATTGGATGTTCGAGTTAGGAGAGAAGTCTTTGGGAAATCGTTGGTTAGATGAAGTGCATGCAATGAACTCGCAAGCGCCAACAGTTTTACGTGTAAATTCATTGAAAACGGATCGTAAAACTTTACAAAAAGCGTTGAAAGAGCGTAGAATAAAAACGAAAGTTTTATCGAAATATCAAGATGCTTTAGAGCTTGAAGAGAAAACAAATATTTTTCGTACAGATGAATTTCAGAATGGTTGGTTCGAAGTTCAAGATGCAGGATCGCAATTGATCGCGCCATATTTACGTGTTCAACCAGGAATGCGTGTGGTAGATGCGTGTGCTGGTGCAGGAGGAAAAACATTGCATTTAGCCGCTTTGATGGAAAACAAAGGACAAATTATTGCAATGGATTTGTACGATTGGAAATTAAAAGAATTGAAACGTCGAGCAAAACGTAACAATGTGCAAAATGTACAAACAAAGGTGATTGAAGTAAAAACAATCAAGCGTATGGAGAATTCTGCTGATCGCTTGTTGATTGATGCGCCTTGTTCTGGAATGGGAGTTTTGAAACGTAATCCTGATGCAAAATGGAAATTAAGACCAGAATTTATTGACGAAATTTTAGCAACGCAAGAAAAAATCTTAGCTGATTATTCTAAGATTATTAAAGTTGGTGGAATGATGGTTTATGCAACTTGTTCTATTTTACCACAAGAAAATGAGCAACAAGTTGAGAAATTCTTGAAAAATCATCCAAATTATAAAATGGTTTCAGATAAAATGCATTATCCATCTCAAACTAATTATGATGGATTCTACATGGCTTTGATCGAAAGAATTTCTTAAGCTAATAATTATATAAGATACAAAACCTCGAATTTATTCGAGGTTTTTTCTTAAATATAAATATGAAATCCAAGTATAATTAATAACTCATCATTTATAACTCCTAATTAATCCTAAACCTCACTCGTCTATTCTCAAAATTTTTCCAATCAATACAATTTGTGGCAGGATCACATTCTTTGTGTTTCAAATCCGAAAAGCCTTTGGCAGAAATTGAAAATCGATTTTTATTCAGACCTTTTTCTGCCAAATAATTCAAAACCGCATTTGCTCTTCGTTGTGATAAATCGAAATTGTAAGATTCTGTTCCAACTGCATCTGTATGACCTTCGATGATAAAATGATGTGATGGATTTCGTTTCATAATTGCAACAACTTCATTCAATTTTGGATAATCAATAGCTCTGATTACTGCTTTATCAAAATCGAATTCGACTGTTTCCATCAAATAATTGGAATAATCTTGAACATAATTTCCGATCTTTTTATCATTTAAATTGCTTTCTGGACAACCATTTCCAAAACGATCTCCTTTTGTATAAGGACACTCATCTTCAACATCCATTACTCCATCGTTATCTGTATCATAATCATTGTTGAAGTTTTCTAAATTTCCTTTCTGGATCAATAAATTATAAGGTGTTGAAATGTTAAATTCAGTTCCAATTTTTTCAATTTCTTTTCGATATCGTCCATCTTTTTTGCACATTTCACCGCAACGTTCTTCATCTTTTAAGAGATAATCGATCTTTTGTTTTGCCCAATAAAACTTAATAGCTTCTGTAAATTCACTCTGATTTGGTTGTTTAATCTCAAAATTTTGAGTGAAATTTTGGTTCGATTGATTGCCAATAATTTCAATCTTTTTTGGATAACGACGATTACAATCACGCGAAACAAAATTGACTGAATTTTGAGCTAAATACGTATTAAAATTCTTCGGAAATGTTTCGTTAAGGTTGATTTGTGACGATTGAACTTTGAGATGATAAATAGAAGAATTCAAAACAGCTTGCTGAAATAGAAGAATTTTTTGATGCAATTCTTTTAATTCATTTATTGTAATAGGAAGCGTTCCTGTTGCCAAACTAATAAAATTCATCGCTTGATAATCCAATTCTTTTCCAATTCCTAAAGTTATAAATTGTGTATCTTTTGCATAATTTCGAAGAGAATTATAAACATTTTCATTCAAATTCATTGCTCCATCAGAAATAATTGCAATTACTCGTTTATAATTTTTATCAAAAGGATTTTTCTGAATTTGTTCTATTGCTTCATCTAATAATTTCTCTCCATTTCCTTTCAAAGAGTTAATCTTTTCTAAAGCTAAATTGATGTTTTCTTTGGTTGGAAATTGAGAAGAATTAAAAAATAATTCATTTTTCGTCGAATAAACCAACACATTAAATTTATCTGTTCCGTTTAGATTTGGAAGAAGTTGATGCATCAATTTTTTGGTGGTTTCAATTGGTTGATTCATCATCGAACCAGAAGCATCCAAAACGAACAAAAATTCTCGTGGAGCATTGTATTTAGAAGAATTATTTGCAGGTTCAATTGTTCCTAATATATAATCACAACCATTTTCGGTAAATGTTTCAATTCCTGTTTGTAGCTCATTTTTTGTATAAGAATATTGAATAGTAGGAATCTTTTTATATGAAGTTTCTGAAACATAATTTTTATCGTTTTCCTTTGAAAACTTTAAATCAGAAACAATTTTATCAATTGGGAAATTTCCAGAAAGATGAATGGTTGAATTTATATTTTTTGGAAAACCATTCAATTGATTGTTCCAACGATGAATTTGCGTAAAAGATTCTGTTCGTTTCACGATAAGTTCTGGAAATGAAACTTGGTAATTCAAACTATTTTCTTCAACAATTTTCGAAATTTTTAGTTGAATTTTAATTATTGCATTCGCAGGAATTCCTCCTAAATCTAATTGTAAAACTTGATTGTTTTGTTGATTTTTAAAAATTGTTGAAGCATCAATGTTTTTTAACTCTTTTCGAATATCTACGATCGATTTGGATTGAATTTCGAAAACTTTATCATTAACAAAAGCTTTTAATTCGTACACATTTTGCGAAGGTTGATAAGGATAAATAAATTTAGCTGAAATTTCTTCAGAAGAATTGTTTTGAAAAGTAAAATTATGACCCAAATTTCCCAATAAATGATGAAAATTATAATTGTTTTCGAGAGTAATAGCCTCAATTTTTTCAAAATCTTCCTCGTTTTTAAGTTCCAAATACGGAAAAGTTTGTTGTGCTGAACAAAACGTATTCAGAATGAAAAGTAAAATTAAAAAATATAGATTTTTCGTAATCAATTTATTGGTTTATAGATTTACAATGTAAAGATAATGAAAGAATTGATGTGTTTTCTATCATTAGTTATTGTAAAGTTTAATGTATATTTAATAAATTATCAAATCAAAAATTAATTATTGAATCATATCTAAGAAAGATTGGTTTAATAATTGCATAATTCAGATTTAACAAAAAAGTTAAGTAAATTTGCACTTTATTTTACATAAAAGATGAATTTTAATTTCACAGAAGTTGAAAGAGTAGAAAGTATTTCTGCAAAAGATTTTCAGAAATATTACGTTAAACCTCAAAAACCAGTTGTAGTAGAGCGAATTACAGAGGATTGGCCTGCGTATGAAAAGTGGAATTTTGAGTATATAAAACAAGTTGCAGGAGACAAAATTGTCCCTTTATATAATAATGATCCGGTTGATTATACAAAGAAAGTAAATGAACCAATTGCAAAGATGAAAATGACTGAATATGTAGATTTACTTCAAAATAAACCTACAGATTTACGAATTTTTCTATATAATTTAATGAGTCAAGTTCCTCAGTTGCAAAAGGATTATAAGATGCCTGATTTAGGATTAAATCTTTTTAAATCGATGCCAATGTTATTTTTTGGAGGAGAAGGATCTAATGTTTTTATGCATTATGATATTGATTTAGCTAACATTTTACATTTTCATTTCGCAGGAGAAAAACGATGTATTATTGTTCCTCCAGAGGATACAAAATATATGTACAAAATTCCTCATTCAGTAATTTGTCGAGAAGATATTGATTTTGATAATCCTGATTTTGAAAAATGGCCAGCTTTGAAAAATATTAATCCCATGGTTGCTGATTTGAAACATGGAGAAATGCTTTACATGCCAGAAGGTTGGTGGCATTATATGAAATACCTGACTCCAGGATTTTCCATGAGTTTACGATCATTAGCACATAAACCAAAAAATTTATCAGAAGCGATTTATAACATTTTTTTGATGCGTACTTATGATAATATTATGCGTAAAATAAAAGGACAAGCGTGGATTGTAGAAAAAAATGAACGAGCTATTACAAAAACAAATAAATTAATTACACGTTAAAAATATTATTTATAGAAAAAAAATCTAAATTAAGGAATGTCTTATGAAAGATATTCCTTTTTTATTATACTGTTCTAAAAACTTATAAATCAATAAATATTAAATTTTCATCTTATGAAATTTCGAAAGATATTTGCAGGATATTTTTCTGAATTTTAAGTAAAATGATTATAAAAAAAGGAAATTTTTGGGCATTATTACCCTTGATTATTTTTATACTTGTCTATTTCTCGGCATCTATTTATTTAAATGACTTTTACTCAGTTCCAGCATTGGTTGTATTCATGTTGGCGTTGGTAATAGCATTTGTTCAGTTTCCGAAAGTATCTTTTCATACAAAAGCAGAAGCTTTTTGTAAGAATGCAGGTGAAGAAACAATTATGTTGATGATTTTAATTTTTCTTCTAGCTGGCGCTTTCGGAAGCTTAGGTTCTACAATTGGAGCAGTAGAATCAACAGTTAATTTATTTTTGAATTATCTTCCAGCATCTTTTATTGTTGCAGGATTCTTTTTGTTATCATGTTTTATTTCAACAGCCTTAGGAACTTCAGTTGGTACAATTGTAACAGTAGCACCAATTGCGGTGCAAATGGATAAAATGATTCCAGGTTCTATGCCTATTTTATTAGGAGCAGTAGTTGGTGGAGCCATGTTTGGGGACAATTTATCGTTTATTTCTGACACAACAATTGCTGCAACTCGTACGCAAGAAGTAAGCATGAAATCTAAATTTCAAACTAATTTTAGAATAGTAGTTCCAGCAGCTATTGTTTCGACAATTATATATTTTTCGCTTTCTCAACATTTTGACACAAGCAATTTCCAAGGAAAACAGTTAGATTTTGATTTGATTTTAATCTTACCTTATTTATTAGTTTTTGGACTTGCAATGTCAGGAATTAATGTGATTTGGGCTTTGATTGTAGGAATTCTATCATTTTTTGGAATTGGCTTGTTTTATTCTGGCATTCCATTATTAGATTTAGTTTCTTCAATTAATGAAGGTTTCAAAGGTATGTTTGAGTTGAGTATTATTTGTTTAATAATTGGAGGAATCGTTGGAATTATTCGCTTAAATGGTGGTTTAGATTTTATTATTTATCATTTAACTAAAAATATCAAAACAAAACGTCAAGCTGAGATGAGTATTGCATCACTTACAGCTTTGGCGAATGCTTGTTTGGCAAATAACACGATTACAATTTTGATTTGTGGTAAAATTGCAAAAGATATTTCTGATCATCACGATTTAGAAGGCAGACGTGTGGCGAGTATTTTGGATACAGTTTCGTGTTTTGTACAAGGAATCTTACCTTATGGAGCACAAGTTTTGGCTGCTGTTGCTGCTGCAAATACAATTTCAAGTGCAACAAGGGTTTCTTCGGTTGATGTGTTATCTAACTTATACTATCCATTTTTAACTGGAATTTGTACGCTTATTTTTATCTTATTTTTTCAACCAAAATCATTCAAAAAATAGATTGATGTAGGATAATCATTCGTCGGATATTATTTTATAACTTTGTAGACTGAAATTTTTTAAGATGAAAAGAGTTGTCGTAGGACTTTCTGGAGGAGTAGATTCAAGTGTTACAGCCTATTTGCTAAAAGAGCAAGGTTATGATGTGATCGGATTATTTATGCGTAATTGGAACGATGCATCGGTAACGTTGGAAGATGAATGCCCATGGATAGAAGATAGTGCAGACGCTTTGTTGGTAGCTAAAAAATTAGATATTCCTTTTCAGGTAATTGATATGTCTGATTCGTACAAAGAACGTATTGTAGATTATATGTTCAATGAATACGAGCAAGGAAGAACACCAAATCCTGATGTGTTGTGTAACCGAGAAATCAAGTTCGATTTGTTTTTGAAAACAGCTTTAGAGCTTGGTGCAGATTACGTAGCAACAGGACATTATGCACGAAAAACTTCTACAATTGATGAAAATGGAAAAGAGATTTTTCAATTGTTAAAAGGTAATGATAACAATAAAGATCAATCTTATTTCTTGTGTCAATTGTCGCAAGATCAATTAAGCAAAGCATTATTCCCAATTGGAGATATAGAAAAACCAGAAGTAAGAAGAATTGCGCAAGAGCAAGGCTTAGTTACAGCGAATAAGAAAGATTCGCAAGGTTTATGTTTTATTGGTAAAGTTAGTTTACCCGAATTTTTGCAGCAACAATTAAAACCAAAAGAAGGTGTAATTGTCGAAATAACCAAAGATTGGAAAGGGTATAAAAGAGAAATTCCAACTTTTGCAAATAAATACGAAGCATTAGATTTCGAAGCAAAAGGTTTCTCATACAAACAAGAAGACGGAGAAATTGTAGGTAACCATCAAGGTGCACATTATTTCACTCGTGGTCAACGTAAAGGATTAGGAGTTGGAGGAAAAGTAGAACCTTTGTTTATTATTGATACAGATGTAGAAACAAATGTTATTTACACAGGTCAAGGTGCTGATCACCCAGGTTTATTGAAGAAAGCCTTATTTATAAAAGAAGAGGAAGTACATTGGGTTCGCGAAGATTTAACTTTAAAAGCGGGCGAAACAATGGAAGTGACGGCACGTATTCGTTACCGTCAACCTTTGCAAAAAGCAATTTTACACAAAGCCGAAAACGGAATGTATGTAGAATTTGAGAATCCTCAATCTGCGATTACAGAAGGTCAATTCTGTGCTTGGTATGTTGATGACGAACTTTTAGGTTCTGGTGTTATTAATAATTAGAATTATAAATTTGATTATATTCTTAAACGCTCAAGATTTTCTTGAGCGTTTTTTGTACATTTATTTAAGAAATAAATAATTATGGGTGAGATTCGACTAAAGCATACAGAACTGAAGCATTATGAAGGTTTATTAAATTATACTTTATCAGACGAACAGAAAACTTTTACAGCATTGCCTGTCGAAACTTTCGAGCGGCTGAAAGAAAGAACAGATAATTATGCAAAACCAATTACAATTTTATTAAATGATAAACCAATAGGCTTTTTTGTGTTAGATTATGGAGATGATAAATTAGAATTGACAAAGAATGAAAATTCGTTATTAGTTCGTTCATTGTCAGTTAATCCAATTTATCAAGGAAAAGGTTATGGAAAAATAGCAATGAAATTGGTTGATAACTTTGTAAGAGATAATTTCCCTACGATTGATGAATTGGTTTTAGCTGTTAATTTCAAAAATAAATCTGCTTACGATTTATATTTAAAAGTTGGTTATATTGATGATGGATCTCAACGCGAATGGTATAATGGATCTCAACATCTGTTAAAGAAAAAACTTTAAATTGTTACAGTTTTTCTTTTCCCCAAGCTAAAACCTGAACACCTTCTGAATAATGAATTAAATTTGGATTAGATTTAAGTTTTAAGTTATTTATTTGATAATCAATATTCAAAAAATCTAATTCAACTTGATTAATTTTCCAAGGTAAATGCTGAATTTCATAACGAAATAAGAAGTTATTTTCATTTAAATAAAGACAATAACGTTCTGTTAAAAATAAATCTAAATCAGTTTTATGCTTCATTTTCATTCCAACATGAAAATCTGCTAAAAAAGAGAAATTTCGTTGTGGATGATTAGCTTGATAAGAATTTTCGGTTCTACTAATAATCGATTTTTCGTAAGGTAAACCTGATAATGATTTTGCGATAATTGCAGATAATAATTTTCCTGCTTCAATTGATAAAAAATAAACACCTGGTTTTCCATCTTTTGTTACATAAGTTCTCAAATTAATTTCATCGAAGTCGGAAATAGGAGATAAAGGAGGTAAGAAACGAGGTCGAATTTTTTCCATTGTAAAAGCAACAAGTGAAATCCAAGCAGAACCATTTATTTCATCTATTTCTAAATTTTTTGGAACTAATTCTCTTAGAATACTAACATCAATTTTGTAATGAAAGAATAATGCTTTATTCCATTCTTGGTAATACTTCCATCGTTTTGTTGGATAATTCCAACTACGATGTTTTGTTTCTTCTAAAATTTGTTTGATAGTATATTTCACTTAAAACCTTGTTAAACTTCTGGTTGAAGATACTAAATCTATTGTGAAATAACGAAAAATGTAGTTACTTCGCATACCAATTTTTATCATATGAAAAACTTGTTTTATATCGTGATGATTAGTTTATTAACATCATGTGCTGCAATTCATAATGTTCCTACTTCGCAAAATCCTAATAATTTTATTCAACCAAATACAACAAGTTCATTTGTTGATCAAAATGGAAATTTTTATCCAGATAATTGGTTAAAGTCTTATGGGAAGCCACCTAAAAATGCAAGTAGAAGAGATTATTCGTTAATGAAAATTGCAACAGAAAATAATTTTCAAGATCAATTGATTAATTATGAAGATTTGCGTTTGAAAAATATTGAAAAAAGAGTTAAAAATAAAAAACGTATAATCATTTTTGTACATGGGATTGATAATGATTATTTATTTAGTTTAAAAAATTATAATAAGGCCAAAACTTATATGAATATTAACTCATCAAAAGATGAAGTGATTAACTTTTATTGGGATGGATTAGTGAACGAAAGTCTTTTTGGAGCTGCAAAAGTTTGGGTAAGTGCAACGACAAATAGTCAGATGGCAGGAGTTTTTGGACTTCGTAGAATATTAAATGTAATCCATAATAAAGAAGTATATTTGATTTCGCATAGTCGTGGAGCTTCGGTAGTTCTAAGCTCATTAGTTAATCCATCGTTGAGAGGAAGTGAAATAAAACGAGCTGAAAATGCACATCATGTCGATTTTACGAATGCAAAAGTTTTGCTAGAAAATAACAACAAAATTTATAGTATAATGTTGGCACCTGCAATAGGAAAGATAGACTTTACAACAGATGCTAATCAATTGAAAGTTTTTTCACCACAGTTAAAACGAATGCATATTACAATCAATAATACAGATTATGTTCTAGGTAAAGGGAAGATTGGTTTTTTATCTGAAAATTTGATTGCAACAGATTTTGGTTACAAAAAAGATTTATTTAATGAGCTTTCTAAAAATTATACATTCTTAGAGGAAACAGATTTTTCTGGACAAGATTCGCACGAGTTTAGAGAGTATATCATTAATCCGAAATTTATTTCTATCCTGAAAGAGTTTAAGTTAGCAAAGTAAAGTAAGTATTATTTTTGTTTTAAATAATGTTTTCCGCCAAGAAATTCTAAGTGCATATAACTCATTGTCTCTTCGAAAGGTAAAAAGAATTTATCATCCAAATGATTTCCAATAGAAGTTGTCATAACACGTACTTTTTTACCCATTAATTTTCGTCCAATAGTTTCTTGAGAACCAATTAAATCAGTTAGTCGATCAAAAAATATTTTCATCAAACTGCTCATTGAATACCAATAAACTGGAGTTGCGAAAATTATTTCATCAAATTCTAAAATCTGGTTGATGATTTCTAAGAATTGATCTTTGTCAGAATAAGTTTCATCATAATTATAAATTTCAATAGTATAATCAATCAGTTTTAAAGTTGTTATTTCAGGATAAATTTCCTGAATTAATTTAGTTGTGTTTCCATTTTTATTATGAGAACCGTTTATAATGATTTGTTTGTTCATTTCTTAAATTCAATTACTTCTAAGTTTTCAATTTTTCCTTCGTTTAATTCAAAACGTAACATCGTACGAACCTTTTGAAATCCATGTTTACCAACTGCACCGGGGTTCATGTGAATTAAACCCAATTGTTTATCTGGCATTACTTTTAGAATGTGTGAATGTCCACAAATAAATAATTTCGGAGGATTTTCTGTGATTTCTTTTCGAATTGCAGGATTATATTTTCCTGGATAACCACCAATATGCGTAATCCAAACATTAACACCTTCTAACGTAAATCTATTGTTGAGCGGAAATTCTGCGCGAGCTTTATTATCATCAATATTTCCATAAACAGCACGCAATGGTTTTATTTCAGCCAATTTATCGGTCACAGAAATATCGCCAATATCTCCAGCGTGCCAAATCTCGTCTGCTTGTTGCGCATATTCCAAAATTCTATCGTCGATATAAGAATGCGTGTCCGAAAGTAAAAGAATTTTCTTCAAAAGGTTGTATTTTTGTTGCTCAAATTTACAACAATTGCGATATTTTTTAGAATTAGCATACAACGGAAAAAATTATTTTGGTTATCAAATTCAACCCAATCAAATTTCAGTTCAAGAAGTTATTGAAGATAGATTGTCTAAAATATTAAGAAAAGAAATTTCGATTGTCGGTGCAGGGCGTACAGATTCTGGTGTTCATGCAAAAAAGATGTTTATTCATTTTGATTATGATGATGAATTGTCGGTTGATTTAATCAAAAAATTAAATTCTTTTTTACCAAAAGATATAGCCACTTATCGTTTATTTTTGATGGATGATGAAGCACATGCTCGTTTTGATGCAACTTCTCGTTCGTATAATTATTTTATTTCACCTTTCAAAGATCCTTTTGCTTTTGATAGCGCTTGGATATTTAATAGAGAGTTGGATGTGGAAAAAATGAATGAAGCAGCAAAATTGTTAATTAAGCAAGGAGATTTCGGAAGTTTTGCTAAATTACATACCGATGTGAAAACAAATATTTGCGATGTGAGAGAGGCTTTTTGGCGAAAAAATGAATACGGGCAATTGGTTTTTCAAATAACAGCTGATCGCTTTTTACGAAATATGGTGCGTGCAATTGTTGGAACATTAGTAGAAGTTGGATTAGAAAGAATTTCTATCCACGATTTTGAAGAAATTATTGAACAAAAACAACGTTCTTCGGCTGGGGCTTCTGCGCCAGCGCAAGGATTGTATTTAGTAGATGTTCAGTATCCAAAAGAATTATTTAAAAATGAGTTCAAATAACGAAAATACATCGTTTGATTTTAATGGATTAAAACGTGTTTTACAAATTGGGGCGCAAAGCAAAGTGATGTTTTGGTCAGTAGTTTTTGTGGCGGTTTTTAGTGCGTGTTTTTCTGTTTATCGTCCGTATTTAACGGGAAATATTATTGATGATTATATTCAGACAAAAGATTTGCCTGGACTTCAAATGCAAATTGTAAAACTAGCTTTGGTATTAGTTTTCGAAGGAATTTTGTCCTTCTTTATGGTTTATTTAGCGAATGTTGTTGCACAGCGAGTTATCCGTTTATTACGTGTTCGTTTGTATAATCATTTGATCAAATTTAAACTTGGTTACTTTGATAAAACACCAAATGGAGTTTTAGTGACACGTTCAGTTTCTGATATTGAAACAATTGCTGAGGTTTTCAATGATGGAATTTTAGTGATGTTGGGCGATGTATTGAAAATAGTTTTCATCGTTTTTGTGATGTATTGGATGAACTGGGTTTTGGCAACTGTGGTGATTATTATTCTTCCATTGATGATGATTATTACACGATTATTCCAAAAAGCATTGAAAAATGTTTACCAAGAAGAACGTACAATTGTAGCGAAGTTGAATACGTTTGTTCAAGAACGATTAACAGGAATGAATATTATTCAGGTTTTTAATCGTCAGCAAGCAGAATACAATAAATTCGTTTCAATTAATAATGATTTAAAGAAAAATTATTTAAAAACAGTTTTCTATTTTTCATTAATGTTTCCTGTTGTCGATATTATTTCGGCTTTAGCAACGGGAAGTTTGATTTGGTTTGGAGGTCTTAGAACAGCTGTTTATGGAGATGTTTCTGTTGGAGATTTGATTGCTTTTACACAATATGTAACGTTGTTAACTGCGCCAATGCGAGCAATTGCTGAGCGTTTCAATACCATTCAGCGTGGTTTGGTAGGGGCAGATCGAGTGTTCAAAATTATCGATGATGATCAAACGTTGCCAGATAATGGAACAATAAAATTAGATCATGTAAAAGGTAAAATCGATTTTGAAAATGTGAAGTTTTCTTATGTTCCGAATAATTTGGTATTGAAAGGAATTTCTTTTTCGACAAAACCAGGCGAAAAAATAGCAATTGTAGGTGCGACAGGAGCAGGGAAATCCACAATTATTAATTTATTGAGTCGTTTTTATGATATTGATTCTGGTACGATAAAAATAGATGATGTCAATATTTATGACATGGATTTGAAAAATCTTCGTCAGCACGTAGCGGTTGTTTTACAAGATGTTTTCTTATTTAATACAACGATTTACGACAATATTGTTTTAGGAAATAAGAATATTTCGTTGAAAGAAGTTCAAAATGCAGCAAAAATTATTGGAATTGATAATTTTATCATGTCATTACCAAAAGGTTATTATAGCGAAGTAAGCGAGCGTGGTGCAACACTTTCTGTAGGTCAGCGACAGTTGATTTCATTCTTGCGAGCGTATATTTACAATCCAGAAATTTTGGTTTTAGATGAAGCAACTTCTTCTATTGATACAGAGTCGGAAGAATTAATTCAGAAAGCAACGGATAAATTAACACAAGGTCGAACATCTATTATTATAGCGCATCGTTTGGCTACGATTCAAAACGCAGATAAAATTATTGTGATGGATAATGGAATGATTGTTGAACAAGGTACACATAACGAATTGTTGGCTCAAAAAGGTTATTATGCCAATTTATATGAAGTCCAGTTTTCGAAAGAAAATTAAAATTTTAACAAAAATAAATCGTTAGAATTGTTTAAATTGTACAATCAAAAATATTAACTATAAAACTCTAATTTAAAATGAAAAAATTATTTTTAGCTGCTGCAGTATTAGGTGTAGTTTCTTTATCTTCTTGTAAATCTGAAAAAGAAAAAGTAGATGCAAAAGTAGAAAGCACTCAAGAAAATGTAGCAAATACAGTAGAAGAACAAGTTGAGGCAGGAAAAGAAACGATGGATCAAGTTGCTGATGTAGCAAAAGATTTACCAACTTTTTCTGATCCAAAAATTACTGAATTTGTTGGAAAATATAACAAATGGGCTGCTGATATGAAATTAGCTGCGACTGCTGGTGACGCAAATAAATTAGCTGAATTGACAAAACAATCAGTAGATTTCCAAAAAGAATTACAAGGTTTTACACAAACATTGAAGCCAGAAGACGCAAAAAAATTACAAGATTGGACAGCTGAAATTCAGAAACAATTAAACAAATAATTAAATTTATATTTAATGATGAGCTCGAATTTATTCGAGCTTTTTTTATGGATTAAATTATGATTTATGATATAGATTGATAATATAATAATCCATATCTTTATCACAAAAATTTATAGATATCAATTTTTAATATATGACATTAGTACAATTACAATATGTGCTGGCTGTTGCTGAGCATAAGAACTTTACAATTGCTGCTGATAAATCGTTTGTAACTCAACCAACTTTGAGTATGCAAATTCAGAAATTGGAAAAAGAATTGAATATTGATATTTTCGATAGATCATCACATCCAATCAAAATTACACAAATTGGAGAGAAAATAGTTGCTCAAGCGAAAACTATTTTAATGGAAGCTAACCGAATGAAACATCTTGTAAACGAAGAAAAAGGTTTATTAGAAGGTGATTTCGTAATAGGTGTTATTCCAACTGTTTTACCTTCTTTGGTTCCTTTGTTTTATAAGACTTTCCAAAAAAATAATCCAAAATCAAATTTGATTATTAAAGAATTACAAACAGATAAAATTGTAAAAGGGATAAAAGATGGTTCCTTAGATTTTGGAATTGTTGTTTCACCTTTGTTTGAGGATCAGATAATTGAAAGACCGTTATATTATGAACCATTGGTAGGTTATGTACCAACTGGTCATCGTTTAGCAGATAAAGAAAGAATAAACGAAGATGATTTAGATACTTCCGATTTATTAATTTTGCAAGAAGGACATTGTTTTAGAAATAACGTTTTAGCTTTATGTGATACATCGAATATGAAGAATCGTCCGATAAAATTAGATTCAGGTAGTTTCGAAGCTTTGATTAAATTAGCGAATGACGGTTATGGAATGACATTACTTCCTGCTTTAGTCGCTGATGATTTACCAGAAGAATATTTACGATTTGTAAAGAATTTTGAATCTCCTGTTCCAACTCGTGAAGTTTCATTAATTTTTCACCAATCTCAATTAAGAGATTCTTTTGAAAAAGAATTAATTAATACAATTCAAAGTATTTTGAGAGGCAAGATATTCTTAGAAAAAGATCAAAAAATTGATGCGAATATGGTTTCGTTACCAAAAAAATAAATTTCTAAATGAACAAAAAAGCGACCTATTTTTAGGTCGCTTTTTTGTTTTTGTATATATTATGGAACAATCGTCGTAAATAAATATGTAGCAAAAAGTGTTAGTAGAACGATTCCTTGTTGGATGTTTGTACGTCCTGAACTTAGTGATAAATAAACTGTAAATAATGATAAAACTAATAATACAGATGATTTAGCATCGATTCCTAAAGTAACTTCTAATCCTGTAAAATAACAAACAATAGCAACAGCAGGAATTGTTAATCCAATTGATGCTAAAGCTGATCCTAAAGCTAAATTAAGACTTGTTTGTAAACGATCTTTTTTAGCAGCTTTATAGGCTGCTAATCCTTCTGGTAATAAAATTACAGTTGCAATTACAATTCCTACAAACGATTTTGGAGCACCTAAATCCATTACAATAGACTCTATTGTTGGAGATAGTTTTTTAGATAATAGAACAACAGCTACTAAAGCTATAATTAATAAAATTAAACTCGAAATAGTAGTTAGTAAGTTTGGTTTTTCTACGTGCAATTCAGAAGCAACATTATCAGAGCTATTAGGAGGAAGAAAATAATCTCTGTGACGAATAGTTTGAACGGAAATAAATCCACCATATAAGATCAATGAGATAATTGCTACAAAAATTAATTGACTAGATGAAAATTCTCCTCCCTTTTCAGATGTTAATAAATTAGGTAAAATCAAAGTAAGAATAGAGATAGCTACTAACGTGATAAGGGCAGTAGAAACACCTTGTTTAATAAAGTTTTGTTCCCGATAACGTACACCTCCAGCTAGTAAACAAATACCTATTATTCCTGTTAGAATAATCATAACTGCTGCAAAAACGGTATCTCTAGCTAATACAGATGGAATTCCTGATGGTTCTGACATCATTAATGAAACAATAAGCGAAACTTCAATAACAGTTATGGCTAAGGCTAAAATAATAGTTCCAAAAGGTTCACCAACTTTATGCGCTACAACTTCTGCATGATGTACAGCTGCTAGAACTGCAAATATTAATATAACTCCTAAAACACTTGAAAACCAAATATGTTCTTTAAAGCTATCAGAAAGTACTAATGAAATTATTGCAAGAATTGGACAAATAATAGTCCAATAAGGTAATGCTAAATTGAATTTTTTTGAAATAAAGTTATTTACATGCATCAAATATATGAATTTAGATTAGTTGCAAAAATAATAAATAATATTGATAATTTATATATATAATTATCATGAATATTAATAATCTTATTTTTTTTATGTTAAAATAAAACATTAAACTAATGATTGTCATAAGTTGACAATTAATAAAAAATTAAATTTGCAGTATGTTAAATGTATCTGACGAGAAGTTAAAAAAATGGTTCAGTACAGCTTGTGTATGGGAAACAGTAAGTTGTGTGCTTTTATTCTTAGTGGCAATGCCAATGAAATATCAATTTGATTATGTCTTACAAATGCCTTTTGCAGGATGTTTTCATGGTTTTTGGTTCACAGCTTATTTGGTGTTACTTTTTAAAGTTAGAAAGATATATAAGTGGGACGACGAGGACCTTATTTTTTATGTGATGTATGCATTTATACCATTTGCAACTTTAGCAGTTCATAAAGCAATTAAGGAGGAGAAAGAATAATAAATTTGTTAGTTACTTTTATTGTTTAGCTCAATAATATCAGATTATGAAGGAGAATAAAGACAAACGAAGTACTATGCAAAAGTTAGTAGATGATACTTTCTTCTTGTTTTTAATGATTCTTGGAGCTTTTTGTATTTTGATTATTCTTGTTGTAGTGTAAAATGAAATTGTTTGATACTTATTTTTGTTTCTATATTTTGAGTTGGATTTTCATTAAACTAACGCGAGTTTATTCCATAGAAATTGAGTATCTAAACCATTATTTAACCGATTTTTTTGCAGTTCCTGCAATGACACATTTAGGAAGTTGTATTATTTCAAGATTAAAATACAATAATCAAGTTTATGTTTATCCAACAAGTTATTTGGTAATTACTGCTTTTGTTTTGAGTATTTTATTAGAATTTATTATGCCAAAATTTTCTTCGAATTATACAGCAGATATAATGGATGTTGTCTGTTATTTTATGGGAATTGTTTTTTACTTAAAATTCCATAAACCACATGTATTAGAATTTAAGAATAAGATTATTGAATATTAAATTTCTTTAAGAATTTATAAATTTCTTGATTTGCTCCATAGATTACCAATACATCATCTTTTGTAATTACTGTATTTGATGTAGGAAAACCTTGTACTTCTGGAACAATTTTATATTGACCTAAAAAACTAGCTTCTTCTTTGTTTTTAATGATTGTCATTACCAAAATATTATGTTGCTTTTTGAATTGGATTTCATCAAATGTTTTTCCAACCAATTCATTTGGTGTTACAACCTCTATAATACTAAACTCTTTGTTTAATTCAAAAGAATCTACAACTCCTTTTACATTTAGTTTTTTTGTCCAACGTTCTGCAGATTCAGCTTCGGGTCGAATAATTTCTGTAACTCCAATTGCTTGCAAAACATTTTCGTGTAAAGAATTGATAGAACGACTAATCAAACGTTTTACATTTTTATTTTTAAAAATAGCAGTAGCCATAATATTGGCACCTTCATTTTCTCCAATACTTACAATTACAATATCTGTATTATTTAGTGGTAATTTATTAATTGATAACTCATCTGTTGCATCTAAACAAATGGTATAGGATAACTTATCTTTCAAAGCTTCAACGCGTTGAATATTATTGTCAACACCGATAATTTCGTGACCAAGCTTTACCATTTTCTTACCAAGCGCTGCACCGAAATTTCCTAAACCTATAATTATTATTTTCATAATTTTCTTTTAAATTAAAATATCATCTGATGGATAACGATAATTAGATGAAACAGTTTTCTTAAAAAAAGCCATCAAAATTGTAATCATTGAAACACGACCAATAAACATCATTGTAATGACAACAATTTTACTTGGATCTGATAATGTAGGTGTTAAATTTAATGATAAACCAACAGTAGAATAAGCTGAAAAAGCTTCGAATGCAACATCAATAAGATGTAAATGATTATCAAATTTTGTTATTAAAAATATTCCTATTCCAATGACTAAAAAAGATAAGGTCATTGTAGCAAAAGCTTTTTGTACATTGATAGGGCTTAATTCTCTTTTGTAAATTTCGATTTTATTTTTTCCGCGTGCAATATTAATAAAATTAAGAATTGCAATTGCAAAAGTACTCGTTTTAATTCCTCCTCCTGTTGATGCTGGTGAAGCGCCAATCCACATTAACAAAATAACCAAAAGTATGGAAGAGAATTGTAAGTGAGAAAAATCTATATTATTAAAACCTGCTGTACGAGGCGTTATGGCGATAAATAAAGCTGAAATAAACTTTCCGAAACCTTGATGTTGTCCTAATGTAGAATAATATTCTTCGAAGAATAATATGATTGTAGAGATAATTAGTATTGTTAATGAGGTGATTAAATTAACTTTAGAACTTAATGTAAAAACCCAATTCTTACGATTATTTTTATTATGGAGGATTTTTGAAATTAATTTTCTGATTAAATAATCTGTATAACGTAGAATATTAATCAAGATAGGAAAACCGATTCCTCCTAAGAATATCAATGTGATTAGAACAGATTGAAATCCATAATTGTGAACAAAACCTTTGTTCATTAATCCATTTGGCAATGTAGAAAAACCTGCATTACAAAAAGCCGAAACTGAATGAAAAATACTAAAAAATAATTTGTCAACAATACTAATATTATAAGGTGCAATTGAAATATAAATTAATACAGCTCCTACTAATTCGATACCAAAAGTTAAATAGATAATCCTTTTTACAAAAGAAAAAACTTCACTCAAAGAATCGTTGTTTGCAATACTTCCTAATGCTATTTGATTCTCATAAGAACTATTTCCTTTGAAAAAATAAGCAATATATCCAGCAAATGTCAAAATACCTAAACCTCCTGCTTGTATTAATAACATTAAAATAAAATGACCAACAGGCGTATAAGTTATATAAGTATCAACAGAAGTTAATCCTGTTACACAAACTGCGCTCGTCGCTGTAAATAGTGCGTCTAGAAAAGAAATCGGATGATATGTTGCTTTTGGCAACATCAGTAAACAAGCTCCTCCAAAAACTAAAATAAAAAAACTGAAAATAAATAATTGGGGAGGAGTAATTACAGAACGTTTGAAATTAAGGTTAGGTGTAGCAATTTCTCTTACTAATTTTAAAACAATAGCAAATTGCAAATATTTGCTGACAAAAAACCAACTATAATCGGTTATTTGGATTTTAATGCAATAAAGAATAAATAGTATACTTACTATATCAAAAATGATGACTCGCGGAATAATTTTTTCTTTAAAATAAAGATATTTAAGTATTGTTCTTAAAATTCCGACAGATAGTAGAATGATAAAAAAAATGTTTATATAAAGTTTGTACTCAACAGGAAATCCAAATCCAAACATTACCAATAATGCTATAATAGCTAATGTGTACGATATTGAAAGGATTACGTTAAAAAACTTATTGTTTACTAAAATTCGAAACATATTTGTTTCATAATAATTAAAAAGGCAAATTTATAATTATGTATACTTCTTACAAGTTAATCATTACTTTTTTTTGAAAAGCTATAAATTAGTTATTAATGTTTTTAAAGATTTTCATTCTACCAACCATAAAAACCATAATCAACCCAAAGCAAGCAAATAACGCATAAGAATATCTCAAATCAAAAGCTTCAGCAATATATCCAATTAATGGTGGGCCCATCAAAAATCCTAAAAAAGATATGCTCGAAACCATTGCTAATGCAACACCTGGATTTACATTTTTGTTTTTTCCTGCTACACTATAAACTGTCGGAACATTACACGCAACGCCCAATCCAACCATCATAAATGCAATTGTACACACAATAAATTGAGGAAAAAATACCGAAAGCATCAAACCAGAAAACATCAAAATTCCACTAATTTGTATTACATGTTGTTTTCCGTATTTGCTGATAAAATAATCACCAACGAAACGTCCTGTTGCCATCATCACCATAAACGAAGCATAACCAACGACAACTAAATTCTGTGGAGCTTTTACAATATCTTGGAAATAAACACCACTCCAATCGAACATTGCACCTTCTGTTGCCATGCTTAGAAAACCTATAATTCCTAGTTTAACCAAAACAGTATCTGGTTTAGAAAATATCGATTTCTTTTCTTTTACTGGAGCTGGTGTAGAATCGACTAAATATTTTTTATTAATGAACCAACTCAAAATAATTAGTGCATAAATTATTACAAAATGATAAAATGTATTAATATGTAAATTCATCATCAATAAACCTATCAAAGCACCAGTAAAACCAGCTATACTCCACGCACCATGAAAAGATGACATAATCGATTTTCCATATATTTTTTCGACTTCAACTCCTTGCGTATTCACCGAAATATTGCACATGTTTCCTATTACTCCAAAGAAAAACAATACAGCACCTAATTGATAAAAGTTTTGAGCTAAACCAATACAACAAAGTATCAAAGGATAAATTAATACAACAATTCGTAAGACATGTTTACTACCAAATTTTGCAACTAATTTTCCTGAAAGTGCCATTGTACACAATTGACCAATTGGCATTAACAACAACAAAGTTCCCAATTGTCCTTCGGAAATTCCTAAATCCGATTTGATTGTTGGAATTCTACTTGCCCAAGAAGAAAATGCTAAACCTTGCGAAAAAAAGAATAGTGAAACAGCTAAACGAATACGATTTTTTTGAACAGATGATAATTCTGTAGATATACTCATGGCTAAAACAAAATGAATTGCAAATTTAAGCTTCTAATCTAAAATTATAAACTTAAATGTAAAATAGGGTAATCTTTGCCTTCTCCATCCTTTTCTGAGCGCGATTCAACGTTAAAACCTTGACTTAAATAAAAATCTGCGGCTTGTTTATTTTGTTCGTTTACATCAACTGATCTTACGTCTAATTCTTGAATAGAATATTCTAACAAAGCTTTTCCTATTCCTTTTCTACGAAAATCATTATGAATAAATAACATTTCAAGATTTTGTTCTGCTACACCAACAAATCCTACAATTTGATTATCGATTTCGAAACCAAATAATGTAACACATGGAAAATAGTTAGGTAAATTTTCTTTGTAATATTCGAAATCTTCTTTCGCTAAGAAATCATGTGTATGTATAACTGCACTCTCCCAAATCTCTTTCAATCTTGAGAAGTCTTTCTCTCTTATTTTTCTAATCATTCCTAAATTTTATAGTTGCAAAGATATAAATGACTGCTTCAAAAAATTAAAAAAAAAATATTCTATTGAGAATCATTTTGTTAAAAAATATTTTAAAAATATTTGTTTTCAGAGTTTGGAAAAACGAAAAAGCGTTCTATATTTGCACTCGCAATACCGCAGTAGACTGCGTTATTGGAGAGTTGGCAGAGTGGTCGAATGCGGCAGTCTTGAAAACTGTTGAGGGTCACACCTCCGGGGGTTCGAATCCCTCACTCTCCGCTGAAAGGGATTCTATCATTTAGAATCTCTTTTTTTTGTGTATATTAATAAGTTTTTCTCCTTTATTTTCAAATGGTTAATCGAAAATAAATCGATCATCGTAGGTGTTCGATAAATACCATTTTCATAGTATAAATTGCTGTCGAACACCATGTTTACAAATTCTCTTTTCTGTAAAGTATTGCTTTAGAATAAACAAATTTCATATCCGTTAATTGATTCAGATTCTTTTCTAAGATTTTAAAAGCAATTTGTTGATTAGCGCTATATTGCTCTATTGCCCCTCTAAGAGTTATAATTTTGTCATTTTAAACAAAAAAACAACGTTGATACGTATCCTTGCTTACTTCGTTTTTAATACATTCTACTGCCACTATGTTGCCTTCATCTTGCCTTGATGTTGGGAGTATCCTGCTACTATTTATAAATAGATTATTATATTATAGTTGAACGCAAAAAATAATAGGTCAACTAAAATGTATTTTTTGATGTATCTTCTTCGACAATCCTTCGACCGTTGTTCGAGAAAACACCTTTTTTCTCGAACCATTGTCGAAGGACACTCGAACAAACCTCGAAAAATCTAGTTATTTTGTTACTAAAAAATATTGACTACAAAATAAGAAGTACACCTTGTTGAGTAAAACAAAAAACCTCCTTAAAATATCATCTAAAGAGGTTTTTATTTATACTATTCTGTGTTTTTGTACCTAAAAATGGAGTTGCGCATCAGTTACCCATGTTATACGCTGTATTATGTTTTAATTTAGATGTATTATTTTTATTTGTAATCAAACTATGTTCGAAATCCTTTTTTAATGATTTATAATACTCCTTACTTTTAAATAGAACAGAGTTAACTATTTTTGAATCATCTTTTTTTCTTTTTTCAAGATCAGAAAGAATGAAATCTGATATGTATTGATATTGTTTTTCTACCTTATCTAAAGTATTATTCTCAAAATATGTGATTAATTTTCCGTTAATTGAGTTTGCATTCTCATTTGTATGTAATAATAGAATCTTAAACAATGCTAATATTTCAAAGTTTGCATATTGTATGAAATCATATTTTAAATAGTCTTGTTCGTTATTTTTCAGATTATTCGTGTCTATTTTATCTATAATAGATTTTATTGCTTTTCTTTTTCTATCTATTAATAGATGTAGTAAATATGCAACATACATGTTGTCATATTTAGTTTCATTATTAAATATTATTTCATACAAACCATTATTTTTAATTTTATTTGAGACGAAAATTAATTTTCTATTTTGCTTTGCATTAAATGGGTCATTAATGAAGTAAGCTAAATATAATTGTCCAAAAGTTTCATTAGTTATTACTGAAACCCCTTTAATCTTTTTTCTAAATTCTCCACGTCTAGTTTCGTACCAAACATTTGTGTTTTTTAGAAACTCTTTTTGAATATTTAGTTGAATCTCATCATTTGCATGAAAATCTCTTTCACTAATAGGATTTTGAGAGTTTGTGTATCTTGTAACTTTTAAATCAAAATCATCACCACCAGATTCTAATACCCTAAAGGTTATTAAAGCATTATGATCCATTTTTTTTCTTGTTTCATCATCAGCATACTTATAGGAATCATAAATGCTGTAAACTGTTTGTGCACCATTTATAACCTGAATACCATTAATAGTTACAATATCTGAATCAGAATGAAAATCATCAATTCTGTCTGTTATTGCTGTTATTCCATTATTGAAGTACCAAAAATTTATAGGATTATTTTTTACAGTATTCTTTATTTCTTCATTAAAATGAGATGATGTTAATGGGTTCCTAATATTTTTATAAAATAAAGATTGTCCGAATTTATCGAACATCAAATATATTTGAGAAGGTTTTATGATGAATATATTCGATTTAAATGGTTTATCTACGTATATAACTTGATTTTTTTCAAACTTTAATTCGAATTCTGACTTAGGGATATAAGGAGTTTCAATTGGATTATGAGTTTTTATACCTTTAAATTCAAGCTCAATATATTGTTGTTTCAAGGAATTGAAGTCAAGTAAATCAAAAGATATCAAGTTCGAAATAAAATCGTCTATATGCTCTTTTAGATTTACATCTCCATTGCATAAAGCTAGAAATAGAAATTTTACTTTTCCATTTTTTCTTTTGTGTTTTAAAAATTTTTCATATTGAATATTAAAATTTTTATTTACTTCTGATTCTTTTTTTCCTGATAAAATTATTCGAAAATCAGTTAGACAAGACTTTATTTCTTTGCTTAGCTCATTTGATTTATTTATATTTTTCTTAGAAAACCATTTTGCTTGAACTACATAATAAATCTCTTTCCCTTCTTGATCTGTATTTGAAAAAATTAAATCGCATGAAGAATCATCATTTCCTTCAGTTATGAATTTTTCTAGTTCTGATATCTCACAGTTTGGTAAATATCTTTTCAGAAACCAAATAAGAAATAAAAATGATTTTTGACCATTTTCATCTTGTTTTTGAAGATGCTCATTTTTCTTAAAAGTTGGTTTTAATTTATTGATTTCATTGTCAATAATATCGTAGAATATTTCATTCTTCATTTGCAGTTATGTTGATTTAATATAGCTTATAACATTGTTTTTTCACGAAACTGATCTAGCATTTATTTCGTAAAAAAACACCTATATCTTTATATCGCTAAATAACAAATATATAAATTAATCTAATTTATAACCATTATTGTATAATATATAAATAGAAAATACCTTTTTACTTTTTCTATTACTTTTTTAAGAAGTACTAATCTATTAATTCTTTAAGACTAATATCTAAAGCGTTACAAATTTTTAATAAAGTAGAAAATAAAAAATCTTCCTTACCATTTTCTATATCACTGATTTTTGATCTATCAAATTTTGGAATTTTTTCAGCCACTTGTTTTTGAGTAAGTCCCTTCTCTTTTCTCTTTTTCTTTATTTTTTCGCCGATTATCTTATAATAAGTTGTATAATTTTCCTTCATTGTAAAAAAATAATTGTGGTTTTATTGCCACATTAAAAAATATTATTATATTTGTATAAGCGAATTGATAATTAGACTTTTAATAGTCATTATTAAACGATGTAATCTCGAACCGTAACGACCAATTTTATCTTCGAGAGTATCGTGAAATCGCTCCATGTCTCAAAAGTTTTGTACTTTCGCATACGGCATGGGCGGTTTTCACATATGCTTTAGGAGATAACTTTTAAACTTTCGAGTTTATAAGCTGGGTTTGGTCGCCCACGGTACTAAAGTGTGAAGCCGCCTTGCTTTTTTTGCAAGTATTTCTTCATACACGAGAAACATCGTTCCATAAAACCCAACACAAAATGAGAACGAAACAATTTCCATTCATCCGTAAAAAACCACCAGACAAAGTCTGTTGGTGTTACTAATTCTTTTAAAGAACAATACTCCGTATTTATAGCATTTTTAAAACACGGATCGTAAAGCAAAGGGCTATCCTTTCTTTACACGCTCTCTATCAGAGCCTCGGTAATGAGACTTTGACAGTAATTGTTATACTCTTTTTTTCGCACATTAAAAGTAAACCCTTTATTGCCATTTTCCAAATTTATTGGGGTTCTGCTACCTATTATTTAGATGTGAGACGTGAGATTTTAGTATAGAGAGGATTCAATTATGAACAAATTAGATTTCTTGAAATGAAAAAATATTAGAGAAATAATATGTTAAAAAGTGTTAAATTCCTGTATCGGTGTATATCCAAAATGCCACTTTTCTGTATCGGTTGTGTATCCGCGCTGTATCCATTCTGTATCCATTGTATATGCGTTCCGTATGGTTTGTTCGGTGTTCGTGTATCGGAAGGGATAGGATTTTTGATTTACGACGTGGGATTTATGATGTAAAAAGTACAGATTAGATGTTAGATATGAGAATTGAGAGTTTAGAGTTGTAAAATGTAGTATTTATGATGTACAAAGTATTAAGTAAAATGTAAAAAGTAGTATGTATTCAGATTAAGGATGAGGTTTTGAGATAAGTTCAGAATGACAACGAATTTGAATATTGAAAAAGGATGAATAAACCGGCATTAAAACTCTCACGTTAAAAAGATTTTAGCCCGTAGGGTTTGTAAAATCTTTAGTGAAATGAGAACATTTTTAGTAGAGAGGTTTACGGCCTTGACTTTTTGGTTACTTTTTAGTCAAGTAAAAAGTGACATTATTAAAGAAAAGGAATACCTGAGTCACATCGTGACTCCTCCTCTTAATCTCAAATGTTATTAAAAATAAATTTGATTATTAATAAGAATAAAAATGCGTAAAACGTTAAGCGTAGATCGTAAACCGTAAAAAAATAAAACCCCTTTCCCAAAAACAAAGTTGGCGCGATGTACTGGAAAAGGAGAGGCTTTTAAAACTAATGTTGAATTTTAAAAACGATGTTAAAACGTAGAACGTAATACGTATCACATAAAACATAAATAAAACCACCCTTATTATGCTAGAAAAAGAATTTGAATTATTAAAAAAAGGCAATTCTACTGCTTTCGAACGTATTTATGTCAGATATAATAAACGCATCTTTTGGTTTGGAAAACAATTAATTATGGATGAATTTGTTGTGGAATGTTTGTTACAAGACGTGTTTCTGAAACTTTGGGAATATCGAGAGAAGATTGAATCTCCCGATCATATCTTTTTCTTTTTGAGGCTTGTAATGAAATACAGTTGCTATTCGCATTATGCTAAACCGAAGAATAAGTTTTTTAGAACTGTGAATTCGTTGGAGAATTATGAAAATTATCAAAGTTATTTGGCTGGATATGATCCCGCTGATGTAATAGAAAACCTGAACGAACAAGAAACACAACAGCACTATTTTGATGAAATTATAAAAGTATTACCCTTATTAAGTACTGAAAGAAAGCATCTAATTGAACTCTGTTTAAAACATGGATTTCAGTACAAAGCCATTGCTCATGCAATGGGAAGAGGAATAACCGAAACAAGTAACGAAATTAAAAGTGCTATAGCGGATCTTAAGAAGATTTTAAGTCATCAAGATAAGTTAATTATTAAAACCAAAACAGTCTCTACAGAAGAGAAGCTAGAAAAGATGACCAAAACACAATCGTTGATTTTACAACTTCGATGCGAGCATAAACAATCTTTTTCAACAATAGCTTCAACATTACAATTGTCTCAAAAAGAAGTGCACAACGAATTTATAGTCGCTTATAAATTTACCCAACAAAATAAAGCTCAATCCCTAAACTATTGATGATGGAAAAATCTACTTTAATACTCACTCGAAAAATACAGTTAATTGTTGATTTACCTACCCAAGAAGAACGTCAAGAGGTTTTAGAAACACTTTATAAATGGAGAAACAGGTGTTATAGAGCCGCCAATTTGATCGTTTCACATTTGTATATACAAGCGATGGTGAAAGAGTTTTTGTATCTCTCAGAAGGTATTGTACACAAGTTGGTTGATGAAAAGAAAGATGAAGCAGGAATCTTACAACGTTCGCGAATAAATACCACTTATCGGGTGATATCAGATCGTTTTAAAGGGGAAATTCCGATGAATATATTATCGTGTTTAAATAGTAGACTACAGAGTACTTTTAACAAAGATTACCAAGAATATTGGAGAGGAGAAGCTTCGTTAAAAAACTTTAAACGAGATATGGCATTTCCTTTTGGATTGGAAGGTATTAGTAAACTATCTTATCATCCCGAGAAAAAAAGTTTTTGTTTTCGATTGTTTCAACTTCCATTCAAAACCTATTTAGGAAGAGATTTTACAGGTAACAAAAAACTATTGGAACAAGTAGTAAATGGTGAAGTTAAACTTTGTACTTCGCAAATAAAAATAGAAAAAGGGAAAATATTTTGGTTAGCTGTTGTAGAAATTGAAAAAGAAAACCATCAATTACAACCAGAAACTATTGCAGAAGCTTCCTTATCATTAGAATATCCATTGGTTGTAAAAGTAGGTAAATCTAGACTTTCCATCGGAACCAAAGAAGAGTTTTTGTATAGAAGATTAGCGATACAAGCGTCCCGTAAACGAACCCAAGCAGGAGTAGCTTATGCGAAATCGGGCAAAGGAAGAACAAGAAAATTAAAAGCTCTCGAAAAAATGAGTGAATTAGAACGTAATTACGTACATAATCGATTACATGTTTACAGTCGAAAGCTAATTGATTTTTGCATCAATAATAAAGCAGGAACACTTATTTTATTGGATCAAGAAGAAAAAATAGAACTAGCTAAAGAAGAAGAATTTGTACTAAGGAATTTGAGTTATTATGAATTGATAACCAAAATAAAATACAAAGCTGACAAAGCAGGAATTGAGCTTATTATAGCATAAATTATAATTTTTGAGGGCGATTGTACACCCGTAAGGTGAGGTTGATTACGAACACTCACTAAATGTAATCAACATATACAACAGCTCACTTATCGTTCTTTCATCAACAAATAATGGCAAGAAATGGCAATGGATTAGAAAGTATGTATTTCAAATGTTTTTATACAAAAAACAATTTGAAGATAAAAAAAACTCGGATACAACTCTTAAGTCAGTTTTGGAAATGAATTTAAATAAATGAATTTTGAACAATATAAAAATTTTGTTTGTCTATGTTTAACCTTGATTGGGTAAATAATAGAAAATCAAATTTTAAAACACTATAATTTTGAGGGTGATTGTACACCCATAAGGTGAGGTTGGTAATAAACACTCACTAAATGTAAATTACATATACAACGCGTGGGTTCACTTACTTTCATCAATAATTAATAGCAGATACTCTTTGATGTTAAAAGCAAGATAATGAGAACGTATATTTGTCTGAAATTCGTATTTCGGAATTGGAGTTCGTTTACAACAAAGTGAATTTGTGGGAAAACATTTTTCATCTATCTATATTCAACTTAAAATAAAAAAATTAATAGAGATTCAATCCTCAAAACACTTTAATTTTCATCCACTATTTTCTCGGCTTATTAAAGAGTTTTTATCGGATAGGTGAAAGCATAACATCTGTCATCCTTTCAATGGCTGTGACAGCCAACTTTATTAAATATTTTTGATTATTCACTTTCATAAGTGATTTGATTAAAAAGGATAGATTTTCAATCAAAAGAAATAAAAAGGCAGCTAAGTTTGAAAGGACTCCCACGCTATAGCCAGCCAAAAGCTTACGGCATAATGAAACAGAAAAACAAAAATAAAGTTATTTTTTCTGTTTCACCCTTTGGGACTTAATCCGTTTCCTTTTGTCTCTGCACTGTCCTTTCCGATTTACTGCTTTCTTTTTCTCCTTTTTCTTTTGAAAACTAAATCTAAATAAAGATTTAGTTATTTTCAATTTCTTGTATATACATATAGTAAAATGCTTTTACATAAAAGCGTACAATTGTAATTACGTATTGATGTAAATATCTACTTACATATTTAAGTAAACATATATCCACTTGCTACTCTAAAAGCGTATTTAACTATCTATAAACATAATTCAGTAGTGTTATATTTCTTTTATACTATATATTCTGATTTTCTAACAGATTTGCAATCTTCATTTCTAAATGGTAGCATTTGGAATTTAGTGACATAATTTGTCTTATAATCAATTCCTCATAGATACCTTACTTTGTAAAACTTAATACAGTATCCAAAAACTTATTTTTTTATAAGATAATAAACTTTTTAGAACGATTATTTTGGAGCGAATGGTCAAAGTAAAATGTATTCATTTATACAATTATTTGGAAACATATAAATGTTTTGGAAAAAGCAAGCGGGAGTTGGGCAGAGCCCTACTCGCTTGCCTCTTTACTGCGTTACAGAGGATTTTCGTATACCAGAGGTATACTTTTGATCATATAAGCTCTTTATAATCACAAAAATGGTATACCACCAGGTATACATAAAGAAAAGATGAATTGGATTTAGAAAATAAAGAAGATGAAGCAGAATAATACCAACAGCATTCGTTATCCAAAAGAAACAGATGAAAAATTAGAGAAGCTGGCTGAAAATTTAAGACGAAGCAAAAAAGAATTGTTTTGTCAGATGGTGGATTATTTTTATCGATGTAAAAAAGATCCTTCAGATGCGGGAGATGAAATCTTGAAGAAAGAACTTTCTTCAGGAATCAGTCGCATTATAGCCTTCATTCGACAACAAGAAAAAGATTTCTTATTGCCTTTGTTTTCTGATACTGCTATTCTAAAAAATGCTTCAAATAGTCAAAAAGACTTGTTAGAAAAAATGGAACATTATTTAATAGAAGAAAATAAGCAAACTTCAATACTTACGAAACAAAATCTACAGATCACAAATGCATTAAAATATTTACTATCCAAACAGAAAGAAAAAGAAGTTTTGAAGAAGCAATTTGCTCAATTATTGGATGATTATATCTACAAGCGTGAAGAAATGGGTTGGACAACTTCAGGATTAAAAAAAGAAGAACTTGTCAATCGCATTAAACAATCTCTTAAAAACCTATAATGATGTTTATTCATATTACAGATTCTGAAACGGGTAATAATAAAGGAAGTTGCGGTCAATTGGTTAAATATTTAGAAAAAGAAAATCAACGATCAGAACAAAAGAAAGACCTTGAATATTGGTTTAATCATCAAAATAAAACAATTTCACCTCAAGAAGTTCGTGTAAATATTGACCATAATATTTCTAAATTAAGTCGTAATGATGCCAAGTTTTTTCTAATTAATATTAGCCCAAGCGAGCAAGAAATTATGCATTTAAAGGAGTGTTTTGGAAATAAAGGTGCAGAAGAAAAGTTAAAAGAATATGTCAGTCATATAATGGATGCTTACGCTCAAAATTTCAAACGCAATGGAATTGAAAATGCGAAAGATTTACTGTGGTATGGAAAATTAGAACAACATCGCTATTACCACCATACGGATGAAGAAGTAAAACAAGGATTAGCTAAAATAGGAGAAACTAAATCTGGAGAACAAATGCATATTCAGATTATTGTCAGTCGAAAGGATCGTACAAATAAAATCAAACTTAGTCCAATGAATACCTCACGAGGTAGAAATCAAAGCCATTCTGCTAAATTGGGACAGTTTAATCGAGTAGCTTTTAAAGAATCAGGTGAACTAATTTTTGATAATATGTTTGAATTTAATCGTTCATTAGAAGATTCACTGCACTACAAACTCATTATGAAAAACGGCAATGTGGAGCAAAAAAGAACAATCCATTTATTCAATCAAATTGAAAATAAATTAAACGATTCAGACAGACAAACTATTTTCGATATAACAAAAGACATCTATAGAAATAACACTGTTGATTTTGAGAAAATAGTAAACAACCTAGAAGTATCAACTGAACTGATTAACTTACTATTTACCAATAATGTTCTAGAAAATGAAAATGTAGAAGAGCAATCAGTTCAAAAGAAAAAAAAGGACTAAGCGTCGTTCAATATTATAAATAGTTAATATAAAATGTCTAATTTAATCAATCTTAATTATTTTCAATACTCTTCAAACTTTTATTTCTATTGAGATTTATTGTAAATTTGAAACCATTCTATCTGTTAACAGAATGTATATTTCTTATTAAAAGAACCATCTCAATAATTTGGGATGGTTTCTATTTTTTACAAGATTATTTATTATTCAAATTAGTTCGTTTAATTAAATTATAAACTTAGAGTCGTTATTTAAGATTGTAGTATACATATAATAATCTATTAAATTTTTAAAAAATAAAAAAGGTTTAACTTATTTTAAGTTAAACCTTTTCCATTATCTTTTTAATACAAGAATTTCAATCTCATTTTTTCCATCCCCATCCAAATCTTCACCATAATCAGATTTTATAATCAATTCGTTTTTAGTTAATTTGATAATTTCAGCTTCATAAATATCATTATTTCCCCAATCAATAACAAGATTTTTATTTGTGGCTTTATAGGTTGCATCAATATTATCTTCAAGAATACATTTACCACTATTGTCAGCGTAATAGGTTATAACAGAATATTTATTGTCTTTTGTAAATGTCAAAGTATTTTTTTCTTCACATGTATCTAATTTCTCATCTTCCATATGATTATCTTTTGAAAACTGAGTTTGATATTTTACAAAACTCCATGTTCCTACTATACTAGCATTGTCAATAGATGAATTATCATCATTATTACAACTAAATAGTGAACCAAAAGCAAAAACGCTAGGTAAAATAAACTTTTTCATAATTTTTTTTGTTTTAAGATTGTTGCGCAAAAGTATAATAATTTTTGAAACATTAATAAATCATTAAGAAAAATTTATATATTTGCTCAACCCTAAACCAATTGATATGAAAACATTTATACTTTTATATACTTCTTATATATACTCTATACTGTAGATATATTACAACTTTTTAACTTTTTTATTAAACCAGAAACTCTATGAAAAGATTTTTATTCTTCTTCATGGTATTAATTATACCTATTTACCTATATAGTCAACAAGCAGTAGAATCAGAACTCCAACCTCATGTTCGTGTAAAAACTGGCGTGAAACAAAATGAAGTTCGTTTGCGTTGGGCAGTCGATCAAGCAGTTGCATGGCAAAAAGCAAATATATTAGGTTTTACATTGAAACGTTATACACTTGTTCGAGATGGTAAAACCTTAACAACTCCAGAAATAAAAGATTTCGGACAATTTTTTCCTGCAAAGCAAAAAGAGTGGGAAGCTATTGTTAATAAAAATGATCATGCAGCAATTGTTGCACAAGCCTTATTTGGAGATAGCTTTGAGGTAGAATTAGGAAGCCAAAAACAAGGCAAACTTGAGTCTATTTTAAATAAATCTCAAGAATCAGAACAACGATTTGCTTATGCTTTGATGGCGGCTGATTTAGACTTTGATGTGGCAACATTAGCTGGTTGGGGATATATTGATAAAACAATAAAACCAAATGAACGATATGTATATATTGTAGAAGTCAATCAAGAAAAGTCAATAGAAAAAGGGGAAGCATTGGCAATAATAGAAGATAAAGAATTTGAATTACCTAAGCCTTTAGATTTTATAGGAATTTTTCAGGATAAATCAGTGATATTATCATGGGAATATCTACAATTAAGAGATGTTTATACGTCTTATTTTGTAGAACGTTCTGAAGATGGGAAAAACTTTGCCACTTTAAGCGACTTACCAGTGATGAATATGAATAGTCAGCCCCAAAAAGAATCTCATAATATGATTTTTGTTGACTCTTTACAAATTGCGAATAAACCTTATGCATACAGAATAAGAGGTAAAAATATTTTTGGAGATTTTGGACCATATTCGAGTATTGTGTCAGGTAAAGGTCATAAAAAGTTAGAAGTTACCCCACGTATAAAAACTGCAAAAGTTAATGATGATAATAAGATAACTATTGGTTGGGAATTTCCTAAAGAAAATGAAGCTGAAATTCAGTATTTTGAATTATTGCATTCTCCTACAGATAAGGAGAATGATTATAAGGTTGTAAAGAATAAACTTTCAACTAATATAAGATCAGTTATTGTTAAAAGTGAATCATCATCTAATTATTATAAGGTTAAAGCTATTGGTAAGAATAATGATAACCGTGAGTCATTTTCAGTTCTTGTACAACCCGAAGATAGTACACCTCCTGCAATTCCTACACAATTAAAAGCGAAGATAGATTCGGCAGGTATTGCTCGAATTGAATGGAAACCAAATACAGAAACAGATTTTGAAGGGTACCATATTTTTAGAGGAAATCAGAAAGGAGAAGAGTTAATGCGTATTACAACGCAACCCATTAAAGAAGCTAAATTTAATGATTCAGTACAATTGACTAATCTTAATAGAACTGTATATTATTATGTAACAGCTGTGGATTTTAGAGAAAATCAATCTGAACCTTCTGAAATTATTGAAGTTGAAAAGCCCGATATTATTCCTCCACAAATGCCAACATTTAGTAAATATGAAATAAAAGATGGTATTATTACACTTGAATGGTATAAAAGTGTGAGCGAAGATGTTGCTTTGCATCAATTGTACCGAATCGATATTGATGAGCAAAATGCTGTTGCAAAAAAGATATATGAAACGAAGGAGTTAAATCCTATATATACGTATCAAGATAAAGAACTACAATCCGATAAACGTTATGTCTACTTTTTGAAAGCGATTGATAAAAATAATTTGGTATCAAAAGAATCGCAACATATTACATTACGAAATATTGATTTGCGACCTAAAAAAGTGATTTCTAATTTAACAGGAATAGTAAATACTCAAAAAGGAAGAATCGATTTGATTTGGAAAAATCAAATGAATGATATCACAGAGATTGTGATTTATCGACAAAAGGATGGTGAGAAATCAAGTTTATTAACCACTTTGAATGGTCAACAGAATTATTTGGAAGATAAAAATGTAACCGTAGGAACGAAATATACCTATTTGATTAAAGCCATGTTATCATCCAATCAACCATCAACAACCGAAAAAATAACCGTAGAATACTAAATCAATCCTATTTTACTATGAAAAAAATTTTAATCTTTTTTATTTTATTACTGAATATTACTATCCAAGCTCAAAATTATTCTGTTAAATTACCTCGATTTTTGGCAGAACTTAAATATGATTCAAATGGAAATAAAGGATGTGGAACAAATGAATATACGATTGAAGTTATTACTGTCAATGGGGGAATTTATACGATAAAAGAAAGTTATAGTAATCGTCCGTTTATAGATAATAGTCCAATAGAAATTACTGTTCCAGATAAAGTAAGTAAAATTAAAATCCATTCTTTCCATCATGCGAATACTGGTATTGGTTGTAATGGAGGCACAGCAAGTATAGATGAAATTATTAATATTGATACCGATTGTCCATTTAAAACATTTGTAAAAGAAGTAAGTGGATCAAGAAATGGAAATAGAGTAACATTTAAATTAGATTTTGATTTATCAATTACCCCAATTCATATTCTTAAAAACGAATTAATAAATGGACTTTCAAATACCTATTTACCTTATGATTCAAAAGTTAAACTTTTAGATGTAGAAGGATTTTCTCCAGGATTATATCATTATCAATATAATATTTCAGATGAAAGTGGTAATATTACGGAAGCCAATTGGCAAGATATTGAAAGTAGTTTGTATGACAAACATATTCTTAGTGTATCAGGTAAAGATTTATTAGGAAATAATTATAAACAATATTTAGGACGTAAGATATATTTCCGTACAGTTTCTTGTTTTGAAAATAACGAATACCTTTCAAAATCAAATCTTGTTTTGTTAACGTTAATATTATCAGCTCCAAAAATCACAACAGCTTCATTTTTAGACATCACTTGTTTTGGGGACAATAATGGACAAGCAACCTTAAATTTTGATCGCCAATTAGAACAAGATGAAATCTTAGAAGGCTCACTTATTAATACAGATAATGGTGGTGTTGTAGGTAATTACAATTTATCAGCTTTAGCTAACGCATCAAGTTATACCATCACAGGATTAGCTAAAGGAAATTACAAATTAGATCTTATCGGTTCATATAAAGGAAATCCAACTTTTACGGATGGAGATGAATATTCGTATAAATTTACCATAAAAGAACCAAAACCTGTAGAATTTTCAGTCACTCAGTCAACCGATGTTTTTTGTTATGGAGGAGCTGATGGAACAATTAGCTTATCTGCAACAGGAGAACCAGGTAGGACATTCAAATATTCTATTACAGATGCAAATAATTTAGTGGATAATTGGGTTGATTTTTCATCAGCAAGTACAACTAAAATAGAAAATTTACCAGCAGGAAAATACACGATAAAAGTAATGGATTCTAGTGGGTGTTATGCAAAAGATGGAGCTGTTATAAAAGAAGTAAAAGTTACAATAAATGAGCCTAAAGCACCACTGAGTCTACCTGATAACGAAATTACAATAGAACAACCAAAAGGTTATGGGTTATCGGATGGTTTCATTTCTGTTCGAGTTATTGGAGGAACTCCAAATTCTGACGGATCATATATCTATGAATGGCGAAAAGACTCTCCAACAGGAGAAATCATTGATGCTTCAAAAATTATAACAGATGCTACAAATAATCCTTTCACGATTGTTTTAAAAGACATTCCTGCAGGAAAATATTATTTAACCGTTAAGGATAAAAACTATGCTTTAGCATTAAATGGACAAGGAGGTTGTGGTCTTATTTCAAAAGAATTTATCGTCGAGCAACCCTTGCCTCTAACTGCAGAGATTAAAATACAAGAAGAAATTTTATGTCACATCGACAACGAGTATATTGGAAATTTTGATGCAGATGGAAATTTAATTCCTGATCAAGCAGAAAATGGAAAATTACAAGTGAATGTAACAGGAGGAGTTGGTGCTTATAAATACAAATGGTACAAAAAAGTAAATGGCATTTTTACAGAACTTACCAATGAAACAACACTTAACCTAAATAAGGTTACAGCTGGTACATATAAAATAGAAGTTTCTGATCAAAATAATAACAAAACAGAAACCGAACTTGTATTTAATTCTCCAACAAAATTAGCAGTTGCTGTAGAAGCAAATGAATTAATTTGTAACAGTGATACTGGAGGAATTGTAAAAGCTACACCAATTGGTGGAACAGCAGGTTATACTTATACATGGAATACATCGGATACAACAAGTACTGTAACAGGATTAAGCGCAGGGAATTATTTTGTAACCATCAAAGATAAAAATAGTTGTATTGCAACAAATTCAGTAACCATCAAAGAACCATCAAGTTTTGAAGTAAATGTTATTGAACAAATCAATCCAACTTGTTTTGGTGCAACAAATGGTGTAATTGAAATTACTGTAGCTGGAGGAACAGCTCCTTATCAAATCGAATGGTCAAATGGAGCAAAAGGTCAGCTTATTTCTGGTCTTTCAGCAGGAGATTACACCGTTACGATTACTGATACAAATGGTTGCCAAACGATCAAAACGTATACGTTGACGCAACCTGTAGAAACTAAAGTAGATTTAGGAAAAGATATTACACTATGTTTTGGAGATTCAATGGAATATGATGTCACAATAGCTGATAAAAATGCAAAATATCAGTGGTTTGATCAAAATAGACAAATCATTTCAACTTCACCTAAAATTTCGATCGCTTTACCTGGAGAATATACAGTAAAAGTTTTCAATGAAGCAGGTTGTTCTGCAACAGATAAAGTGATCATAAAAAGTTCATCCGCTATTTTACAACCCGAATTTATGATTGCTACACATGCTTTTGTTGATGCAAATGTGAAATTGGTGAATACATCTAAAATAGTTCCAGAACGTGTTGAATGGATTTTACCAAAAACAAATGATTTCAATATCATTCAACAAACAAACGAGAACATCGAAATTAAGTTTTCTAAAACTGGAAAATATCAATTTGGTCTTAAAGGTTATCAAGGTGAATGTGAAAAAACATTTTACAAAGAGGTTTTGGTGGAAGAAAACATAAATGGAATTGATACAAATCCTAAAACAGTTTCTAATATCAAAGAATTTATTGTTACACCAAATCCAAATAATGGCGTATATAAAGTGTTGGTTAAATTATATGAAGCCAAACCAATTCGAATAAGATTAGTTGATATGTTATCACAACAAATCTATGTTTCAAGTGACTTTAATCGCAATACAGAATTCGAAATCCCATTTAACCAAACATTAGCTTCAGGTACTTACTTTGTCATTTTAGAAACCGAAAATGAGATGTTAGTAAGAAGAATGTTGACTAAATAACCTATTATGAAAACAATATTAAATTATATATTAAGTTTACTGATTGGTTTATCTTTTTTCCAATCCTGTGCTTCAGAAGAATCGATTGCAATTGAAGCTGATTTTGAAATCACAATTCAAAATAATGACTATTCAGTACCTGTAAAAGTTGACATCAAAAATAAAACGATTGGTGCAGATACTTTCAATTGGACGTTTGATGGTGCAACAGAACCAACTTCAACTCAAAAAAATCCAAAGACTGTTGTTTATACAGAGCCAGGAACGTATACTATCAAATTAGAAGCTTCTAATAAAGATGGAATAAAAGAAGAAAAGACTGTTGAGTTTAAAGTTGATGCAGCAATGAAAGTTGATTTTGAATGGATTCAAGAAGGAAGTGACACAGCTCCAGTTAAAATTCAATTGAAAAACTTATCAAAAGGTGTAACGAAGTATTTATGGGAATTTGAAAATGGAACTCCCTCTACATCCTCGATAGAAAATCCTATTGTTGTTTTTAATCAAGCTGGACAACATAAAATTAAATTAACGATTCAGAATGGACGTGAAGAATATTCAGTTGAAAAAACTATTGAAGTGAAAAACGCCATGAATGTTGATTTTGATTGGACAGTTGATTTTATTGACCAAGATTATGAAACACCAGTTACATTAAATTTATCAAATAAAACTACTCAAGCAATATCGTACGAGTGGTACGTAAATAATTCTGCGACACCATTTAGTACAGTACAACATCCTACAATTGTATTAACAACTATAGGTCTAAATACAATTAAATTGGTCGCTAAAAATGACAAAGAATCTAAAGTTTTAGAGAAACAAGTCGAAATAAAAGCAAACAAAAATCTACTTACTTTCGAGCATATTAAATTAGGAATTAACACAGCACATTCATCTTTAGGTTCTTTCTTTTCATCTCAATTAGGACAAGTAATTAATAAAGAAAAAGTTAATGGGATTGATGGAGCATTGATTGATTTTGCCTATTTCGGATTGAGTTCAGCGTTTGATTACAATGAATTTTTATCACCAGATCAGGTTCAAACAAAATCCTTTAATGCAATTAAAAATGCCATTCATACCAAAATTATCAATTCTCAAGAATTAGTAGGAACTCAATTAAGCGTTTCTCAATTTGATGCAATTGACAATGGAAGTGATTTTAATCGATTGACAATAACAGAATCTTCAAGAGGTAAAACCGCATTTGATGATAAAGTATCCAATCGAGTTGTTCTTTTTGAGACAGCAGACGGAAGAAAAGGAGCAGTAAAAATTGAAGGATTTATCAACAATGGAAAAGAATCCTACATCATGACGACAATTAAAGTACAAAAACCTAAAAATAAATAAGCCGCGCTATGAAGAAACAAACAATTAGTCTGGTAATTTTATTCTTTTGCTTTTGTACAAGTCAATTGAATGCACAAGAAGTTGATCTGGAAAATTTAGATGATAAATTGAAAGAAACGCTTAAAAAGAATCCTTTTAAAATTTCAGGAGGAGTTTCTGCAAATGCCGTTTTCTATAATTCAAATGTGAACCAAAGCAGAGAAGCATTTACCTATTTCTTAAATGGAAATTTGAATTTAGGTTTTTATAATTGGTCAATGCCTATTTCCTACAGTTTAACCAATCAAGGATCTCAGTTAGGTTATCAAGTGCCTTTTAAATTTAATCGAATTAGTATAAGTCCAAAATATAAATGGGTAAAAGCGCATATTGGAGATTCAAATATGTCTTTCTCGCCATATACGTATAACGGATTACTATTTACAGGAGTTGGTTTAGAATTAACGCCAGATATTCCTTTCAAAATAGCAGTGATGGGAGGACGATTAAATAAAGCCATTGAAGATGATGGGCAAGAACAAACTATCCCTGCGTATAAACGAATGGGCTATGGTGCACATCTGAAATGGGAAAAAGACCGCTACAAATTAGGCTTAATCGGTTTTTATGCAAAAGATGATTATAATTCGTTGAAGCAATCCATTGATCATAAAGGTATAACACCACAAGAAAATTTGGTATTATCGATGCAAGGAAGTTTCAAATTATTAGAAAATTTAGAAGTTTTTGCTGAATTTTCTAATTCGGGACTTATCAATGATACACGAGCAGAAAAAGGCAATTATTCAAAAGGAATCTCGAATCGATTCTTGAAATCAAATGTATCTTCTGAAAGTTTTAATGCCTACAACGCAGGTGTTAATTTGAATTTAAAAACAGCTAGTCTAGGTGTAAAGTATGAACGAATCGATCCAGGTTATAAAACGTTAGGGGCTTATTATTTCAACAATGATTTGGAGAATATTACACTGAATACAGCTTTCAATTTATTCAAAGGAAATGTCAATGTAACTGCAAATGTTGGAAGACAACGCGATAATTTAGATGCTGCCAAATTAAAACAAACTGAACGATGGATTGGATCGGTTAATACAAATGTAAAAATGGGAGAAAAACTAATGGTCACAGCTAGTTATTCTAATTTTACAATGTACACAAACAATCAATTGAACCAATTCAAAAATATCAATGATAATCCGTTGGCTTTACAACAGCCAAAAGATTCGATTGACTATAAACAGATTTCTCAAAATATCAATGTTAATGCCAATTATATTTTATCAAATAAGAAAGAGCTGACACAGAACATTAATTTCAATTATTCCTTGAATGACATGGTCAATAGAGAAAATAATATCGTGAGAAAAGGAGGATTGAATCGTTTTCATAATGCAAATCTTACCTATTCGTTAGGATTTCCTGAAAAAACAATGAGTATTGCTGCATCTGCCAATTATACAAATATGTATGCAGCTTCTAAAACAACCAATATTTGGGGACCTTCGGCGAGTATTAATAAAAGTTTTATAGAAAATAAACTCCAAACATCATTTGGTGTTTCTTATAATTCATCATCAAGTAATTCAATCTCTACAAAGGTTACTAATTTCAGAGTTAACGCAGGCTATTCTCCTTGGGAAAAACATAATTTTAGTGCGTCTATTATTCAAATGTTTCGAAATACCAACCAAGATATTCCTGACAAAAAATTGAATGAATTAACCGCTACAATAGGATATAATTATTCTTTTTAACCATTAACCTTGATCCAATGATAAAACATATACAATTTAAATTTTGCATCTTATTTTGTCTCTTCTTTTCACTAAATCTATTTGCAAATAATAGCATAGGAAAAGGAGGTTCTACAGAATTTTACAAAGAATTATATGCTCCTAGTCTACAAGATCCTCTAATTGATCTTGAAATAGGAAAAGCAATGGGTTCATTTAACCTTGTTGAAAAAAATAAAAGTTATACAAGTTCCATTAATCCAAACCAATTAACAGAATTTCCGATTGGATTGAAGGAAGTGATTGATAATGTAGAATATGGTATTGTCGTAACTAAAGCTAAATTTACACCAGACTATGCTTTAATCAATGTTTATGCACGCATTATTACGCCACAACAAGGCGCTGAAGGAGGTAAAAAAGAACTGTATTTTGGAGCTGAAGATGTAAAACTATCTTACCAAGGAAAGATTATTGGAGACGCTAAATTATCTCTTTTAGGAAATGTACATATTCCATTCAATAACAAAGAATGGTTGTTGACTTTAGAAGGAGGTTACCTTAATAAAAAAGAAGGATCTGGAGGAAACTCTGTGAATGACTTAACTTATGTTGTTATCGATTGTGACGGCATAAAAGAACTTTCACTAAAAGGTAATGTTCAAGTTTCTCGAAAAGTTTTAGTCCCTGTAGAACTTGAAACAGGAAAAGTAATAGAAGATGATGAAATACGTGTAAGAGGAGATTTCTCTGTGAAAGCAACCAATTGGAATGATTTACTTGTTAATGTTAGTATTTCACCTTTTGCCGTAACGAAACAAACCCAAAAAGAAAACCAAGGATACTTTACATTTTATGCCAATCAAGCCATATTAGATATGAGTGATTTACGCTCAGATCCTAATGTTGTATTTCCAGAATATTATGCAACTCACGGTTATTTGATTGATGGAACAGAAAGTTGGCGAGGATTTTATGTCGAATCTTTACATGTTGGTTTACCAAAAGAATTTAAAACAGAAAAAAATCGAACAGTTCCAATCTCATTTGAAGCTCATCATTTGATTATTGACCGTTATGGCGTATCAGGAAAATTTGCAGCAAACAATATTTTTCCTTTAAAAGAAGGTATAACAGGAGAAAAAAATGCATGGAGTTATTCACTAGATCAAATCGGAGTTGATTTAGCTGCTTCAAAAATAATTGGAGCAAACTTAAAAGGGCAAATGCAGCTCCCTATTCAAAATACCAAAGAAACTACAACCAATAATTTAGGGACATTGGCTTATACAGGATACATTACAGAAGAAGAATATTTGTTGTCTGTATCTGTTCAAGAAAAATTAGACTTTTCTATTTGGAGTGCAAAAGCATCCATACTTCCTGGTTCGTATGTCGAATTATTAGTCCGAAACAAAGAATTTTTACCAAAAGCTGTTTTAAATGGTTCGTTGGATATTGCAGCCAATGGTAAAGCTGATCAAAATAACACAGAAGGTCAAAAAGAATCTGAATTTACGGGCGTTGAATTCCAAGGATTAACACTGCAAACAAGAGGTCCTATCATGACAGTGGACTATTTTGGTACGAAAGGCGCTCATCAAATCGGTAACTTCCCTGTTACAATTAATAAAATTGTATTACAATTAAATGAAACGCAAGCCAATTTAGGTTTAGACATTACAGTCGGGTTACAAGATGGTAATTTTGCTGCAAGAGGAGCTTTTTTTATCAACGGAGTAGTCGAAACAAATAACCTTAGACAACGATGGAGTTATAATGGCTTTAGAATGTCAAAACTTGGATTAGACAGAGTTGATGTAGGATTTGCAATTGTTAGTGGAGAATTAGAATTTATGCGCGATGATCCTGTTTATGGAAAAGGATTCAGAGCATTTCTTTTGGCTGAAAAAGTAAAAGGTTTAGGAGAGAATGGAACAATATCTTTAAATGCTATTTTTGGTCGTAGTACATTCAGGTACTGGGGATTTGAAGGAATGGTTGATGGTTTAAAAATTAATACAGGCTATTTTAATATCACAGGATTTAGTGGAGGAGCATTTTACCGAATGATTCCAGATTCTCAGTTAAGTTTACAATATAAAAATAGAGCACTTGTTTTTAAACCAGATGAATCTGTAGGAGTAGCATTACGTGCAGGTATATTTGGAAACGTGGGATCAAAACAAGCTGTATCACTTATGGCTTCTTTTAATATTTCGACCAACAAAAACGGAGGGTTACGTAATATCGGTTTTATTGGAGAAGCAGAAGTAATGAATGATCTTACTTTGAGTTTTCCAAATCCATTAAACAAATTACAAGACAAAGTTCATGAAACAATTGGTGGACGATTTACACAAAAATTGACACAGGATTTAACCAGTGATAACAGTCCTTTAAAGAATGTATTGGATGTAAATGTTGATGATTATTATCCAACAGAACTTGCTGGAAATGCAGCTTTATCTGCTAAACTAGCGATGGATTATGATTTCAACAATAAAATATTTCATGCAAATCTAGATGTTAATGTAAGCGTAGGAGACTTCATTAAAGGAACAGGACCTAATGGTAGAGCTGGATGGGCAGTACTACATATTGCACCAGATGAATGGTATATGCATATTGGTACTCCTACTGATATGATTGGATTAAAAGTAGGTGTAGGAAGTTTCTATGTAAAATCTGAAAGTTATTTTATGGTGGGTGATCGTATTCCGGGCTCACCTCCTCCTCCTGTAGAAGTTGCTCAAATTCTTGGATTAGAACAAGGCGATTTAGATTACATGAAAAATCTAAATGCTATTGGAGAAGGTAAAGGTTTTGCATTTGGATCACACTTCAAATTTGATACAGGTGATATGACTGCGCTATTCCTTTATGCTCGTTTTGCAGCAGGATTTGGAGCTGATATTATGTTGAAAAATTATGGTGATGCTGTATGTAGTAACCGAGGAGGAAAACAAATTGGTATCAACGGATGGTATGCCAATGGTCAAGCCTATGTTTATTTACAAGGAGAATTAGGTATTAAGATAAAATTATTCTTCATCAAAAAGAAAATTCCTATTATCAAAGCTGGAGCTGCTGCTCTATTACAAGCACGTGGACCAAATCCGTTTTGGATGAGAGGTTATCTTGGTGGATATTATAATTTATTAGGTGGATTAATCAAAGGTAAATTCAGATTCAAATTAGAATTTGGAGAAGAGTGTAAATTAGAAAATGAATCTGTTTTAGGTGGAATGAAAATCATTACAGATGTTACACCACAAAAAGAGGATACCAATGTCGATGTATTTGCTATCCCACAAGCAACGTTTGCTTTAGCTGTTAACGAACCTGTTGTTATCCCTGAAGATGATGGCGATCATACCTACAAAATTATTATTGACAAGTTTACAATTATTGATGATGCTGGTAAAGAGATAAAGGGTAAAATTGAGTATGAAGCAAGTGATCGTGCCAACTTTGTATCAGAAGATATTTTACCTCCAAACAAAAAAATGAAAGCGGTAATCGAAGTGAGTTTCATGGAGAAAAAAGGAGGCGCTTATCAAGTGATGATGGTTGATGGTAAAAAAGCAACAGAAATAGAAGAACGTGAGTTTACAACAGGAGGTGCTCCTACTGTTATTCCATTACATAATATTCAGTATGCTTATCCTGTTGTCGATCAAAATAATTATTATAAAAAAGAATCAAACAAAGGTTTTATCAAATTAAAACGAGGACAAGATTATTTATTTGAAGACCCGAATTGGACGACTAAAACTATTTTGAAAGCCAAAGAAGGAAAAGATCTTGAAACTGATTTCACTTACGATCAAGCGGCGAATGAAGTACGATTTGCTATACCAGAATTAGCGAATAGAACTGAATATACTTTAGGAATAGTTGCAAAGTCTGCAAATGGTTCAAGTAATCAAACTTCGGATAATACCTCTACTAGCACGAATACGCAAGGTGAAGAAGAAGGTTCAGCTGTAGAAACAGAAACAACAACTAAAAAAGCGCAGAAATTATCAAAAGATGGAGAAATTGAGCGTTTAGCATTTGCTTTCGAAACGAGTAAATACAATACGTTAGAAGAAAAACTGAATCGTTTAAAATTCAACCATTATTGGGAGAAAGTGAGTTCGGATGTCATTATGTTACAAAATGCTACCACAAATGGAGACGAAGCCTTTGATATACCAGAATTAGTTGGAACAAAATACACGGATAATAAACCGTTGATTAATATCCATGCTTTAATGGAAGATGATTTTGCCAATAAATTCAACGGATTATTGTATTCGAAATATCCAATTGATGGATTAACATTAGATCGTCAAGAAGATCAGATTGGTATTCCTCCAATCAAGGCATTACCAGTATTTTCTTCCTACATCATGTATTTAGAAAATAATGAACCGAATAGTTTCTTAACGAACTATTTCCCTTACAAATATGATTTATTCAGGTATTATAAATCAGATTGGTACGAATTGGTTTCAAAAGCAGCGTCTAAATATATGAGCATACCAGCGAACAATCGACCTAGTGGGATCAATGAGTTGATAAATTCTTCTTACGGAATTGTACCAAAAGGAAAATATACCATAAAAGTACAGTACTTAATGCCAGGCGAAAAGAACGGAACACAGAAACAACTTTATTTTGAAAACAAATAATTAGAAAAAGATGAAAAACCTAATCATATTCCAACGCTTTATAATCTTAAGCTTCCTTTTTCTACTTCAATTCGTTGGGGCGCAACAATATCCAGTACAGGTAACGCCTGTACTGATTCCTCCTTATAGTTTGAAATTAGGAGATTATGCGACAACTAATGAGAATAAGTTACAAGTACAATTGTTAATGACCGATTTGATGGAACCAAGCCATCAAGTTCGTTTACGCTTTTCGTTAGAAAGTGGACTAAATGCCACACCAATTGCGCTCTCGAATCAATATGTAAACGGTATGCGAGATATTACGTTATCTCCAGGCGTTCCATTAATCTTAACCAATGTAGAGTTAAGAGCATTATTTCAGTTACAAAACCTTTCTGGTATTTCAGCTGCAAATTATGCAAAGACTTTACCACAAGGACAATACAATTTTTGTTTTGAAGTCGTAGATGTCAATACAGGTCGAACGTTATCACGCAAATCATGTTCAACAGCTTATTTTGTACAATATGATCCGCCAATGCTTTCGCTTCCTCAAAACAAGGAATTGGTACAAAAACAAAATGAAATTCAGAACATCGTTTTTCAATGGATGCCACGACAATTGGCTCCCAATACACGCTATATCTTTACGATGAAAGAAATATGGGATCTACAACGCGATCCTGTTACCGCTTTCTTAGCATCTCCTGTTTTATGGAAAGAAGAAGTGTACAGCAATTCCCTTTTTTATGGATTTGATAAAACACAGTTATTACCAGGTAAACGTTATGCATGGCAAGTACAAGCCAAATCAGGAAATCCTGTTTTAGGCGGTAATGCAACCGAAGACAATGGCGTGTATAAAAACAATGGATTGTCAGAAATTTTCTATTTTGATTACATCCAAGATTGTAAAGTACCAAGTTTTTTATCAGCCAAAAATGCAGGAAGAGGACGCGTAGAAGTTCGATGGTCTTATCCAGGCGAAAAACCAAATGGATTATACCGTATTCAATATCGCAAAAAAGGAACTACAAACGCTTGGATGGAACAAGATGCCTATCAAGAGATGATTTACATTTCTGGATTAGCCGATAAAACTGAATATGAATACCGTGTAGGTGCAATTTGTGGATTAGCGCAAACCTATAACAATGGTTACGAAAATGGGACAGATAATGCCTATTCGTACAGTAACACTCAATATTTTACAACCGATAGCGAAGATACTTCGAATACGGTTCAATGTGGCATGATGCCAAATATCAACATTACCAATAAGGCTCCTTTGCAAGATTTGTTGGTTGCCAATGATGTATTTACAGCGGGAGATTTTCCTGTAACAGTCATCAAGTCAACTGGTAATGGAACTTATTCGGGAGAGGGATACATTGTGGTACCTTATTTAGCGGATACAAAAGTAAAAGTAAGTTTTAGTAATATTCAGATTAATACCGATCGTCAATTGATTAGTGGTGTCATTGAAACAACCTACGATCCAAACGAATCTGCAGTTCATTATGTTTCAGGAACAGTAGACGACATATTTGGCGATGGCGGAATCAAGGAAATTAAGAGTGATTTCCCTATCGATTCTATTGTGTATAGTGCAACTCCACCTCCAGGTACAATTACGGTCATAGGAAAACCAGGTGAAAATGGTGAAGAACCACCACGTCAAACCTATGAGGGAGGCCGTGATACAACGATTGTAGATGGAGAAGGAAATATTTGGGAAGTTGACAAAGATGGAAATGTTACAAAAGGTGGTCAAGTAGATTCAAGTGGCCCTTCTACTTCAAAAAATACAGATGGTGTTTCAGGAAGTGGAAAAGATGCTGTGGTCAATCAATACACGGCTAAAGGAATTGAGTTAACATGGCAAACAACAAGTGCAACTAAATTTGATTTTGATACACAAGAAAAAACAGGTTTACCACTAAGTGATTACGAAACCGTAAAAGACAACAAAGGACAAACCATTGCAGTTCCTTACAAATTAGTTGTCAATGGACAGTCAGATATTTTACAAGCAGATGTTAAGCTAACAGATGCTTCGTTAAAAGACGAAAAAATCGTTTTCAAAACACTAAGTTCTGGTAAAAATATTGACGCAACCGAAACTAAGTTATCGGATACCAATCGTCGTTATGAGTTGACGCTAAAAGGTGCTTACAATTACCAAGAGGAAGATGTTATTGCGGTAATTGTGCCTAAAGATTCTTTGGCAAAACAACAAGTCGTTAGTTCGTTTAAGTTGGTGCATTTAAAAGCGAAAAAAGCCAAAGTACATTTGGTTCCGTTGGATGCAACTTCAAAAAACCGTTTAGAAGCGATAGAGAAAAACATTACAACTATTTATAAATCTGTTGGTGTCGATTACGAAGTTGTAAAAGAAGATGTTTTAGACATCTCTAGTTTAGGCATCGGTAATACAATCGAATCTGGCGATCCAAAAATCATGTCGACGTATGGAAGCGACCAAAAGAAGATTAATAATCTATACTTAAACAATCGTAGCAAAGAATTACGCTATGTGTTATTTGTAACAGATAAACAGTCTTCTACAGGTCAAGCTGGTTATATGCGCCTAAATGGACAGTTTGGGTATGTGTACAAAAATGCACCAATCAAAACAGCTGCCCACGAATTAGGACACGGAATCTTTAAGCTTGAACATCCAACAGCAAGCAACACAAAGTTGTTAATGGATTATAGTGAAAGCGAATTGCTATCACACAAAGATTGGCAACAAATCGGTGATCCAGCATTTAAGTTCTATGGTTTCCAAGATCAAAGTGAAGGGGAATTGGCTGGAGGTTATGCTATTTCACCAGATTATAAAGTATTTTCAGCAGGTACAACAAGAACAACATATTCTTCAAATAAATATATTGCTCCAGAAGGTACGTTATCTGGATTTGTATATGCAGTAGACGGTAAAAATTATTTATGGAATACTGATGCTAAACAATATTTAGTTAATGGTACAGGAGAAGAATTTAAAGATTTTGTAGATGTAACAAATACATATGATATTTCTAAAACTATTTACTTATTCTATGAAAATAATCTTGACTGTAATGAGCGCAAATATATTTCTGTAACGAATGGAAAAAGAGTATCACCGAAAGAGTTAATAAATTTAGGTCAATCTAAAAAAGTGGATTGGAAAATATTAGAATGTAGTTCATCAGAAAGTTCAGGAAATGGAGGTGAAAATTGGAAAGATGGTAGTAATGGTTCAGGAAATGGAACAAATGAAGAACTGTTACAAAAAGCCAATAAAATTATTGAAGATAAGATAAAAGCGCAGTTTCCGGAGAAAAACATTACCTACACATTGTTAGATAAAAATGACCCTGATTATGAACAAAAACTAGCAGAAGCGTTAAAAAAATCTAATCATGTCATCGCAACTTTAGAAGCAAATGGCGAACTAAAAATAGATTTTAGTTTTGAAACCCCAGATTGGTTATTAAAAATAATACCAGACGCAGGCAAATCGAATGATACATGTGGCAAAGAGTATATTAATGAAGCCTTAAAATCCTTAAAAAGAACAGATGCTTACAAAAGTGCACCACGAGCAGACCAAATAGCGATGGAAGTAGGCGTAGCAACCTATTCTGGCTTCTTTGGAATATTGTATTGTTCAACAAATGAAGAAAGTTGTAAAAATTCTTCTGTACCAGGAAAGTTTTTGGCAGGAGCAATAAACGAAGGAATTACAAACTTTGATGTTGTAATGATGGTAGAAGGAATTGTTACCATGGTTACAAAAGGCGGAGAAGCTATTGTAAACTCACCAGTTGTATATTATAATAATCTAAAAACAATTGCTATAAAAGGAGATGCTTCACCTAAAGAAGTATTGGGCGTTCTGTTGTTGCCACCAACAAATACGCATATTACGTTTATAGAAAAAGGAATAGAAATAGGCGAAGGTTTTATTAAAAATTATTTTACCGAATGTGACCAATATAAACTAAAAGATGGTTCTGTAGCCAATATGTGTCCTTATCGCAATGGACAAATAGCCATGATGGTTGCGCCTTTAGTAATTACCGGAGGAACCCTTGCCGTTACTAAACTAAAAGACATTGGTAAGTTTGCAAAATTGATAGGTAAGACCGAGAGTTTGGCAAAAAACATATTATCTTTGGAATCTAAGCTTACCAAAAAAGCTGTTATATTAGAGGAAAAAGCTGGTAAAACTTTAATAAAAAATACCGAAGGTAAAGTACTAAAAGAAGTAGATAGTACCAATGCTACTGATATAGAAAAAGCGTTAGATGAAATTGATGATATTGTTAAAGGTGCTGGAAAGGTACTTGATATCAATGAGCTAAAAGCTCTGAAAGAGGTAATGCCAACTGGTAAAAAATTAACTAATCTAAAGTTTATTAATTTTACTAAAGGATTTGATGCTGATTTTATTGCAAGTTTAGGTTCAAAATATGCAGATGATTTAACAAAAATTAAAGCTGGATTAGATAAAGGTGGAGATTTAACAGAGAGCATTGTATCAGAAGCACTGAAAAAACAAGGATATACAGTTACAAAGGATTTAGGTAAATATGGTCCAAATAATGGATTTGATGTAGTAGCCTATAAAGGAACTTTAGATAACCCAACAGAAATTATGATTATAGAGGGAAAACAATTTAAACAAAATAAAATATTAGACGAGTTTGACGATGTAAAGTCTGCACAAGGTTACGATGAACCAAGTGGATTAACAATAAATCCTGCCAATCCACAGACTGGTTTACCAACACAAATGAGTAAAAAGTGGACGTTTGAACATGTCGCGGATAAGCTCAATAAAAAAGGTGGTGAACATAAGAAACTCGCAATAGCATTAGAAAACGAAAATATTGTAGAACGTTTTGTTTTTGCTATTGACAAAAGTACAGGAGCAGGATATTTTACTAAACTTTCAGATAGATTTTAATATGATATCATTAATAGAAACTAACAATGATTATCTCGAAAGAGATAAGCGATTTTTAAAAATAGAAATATTAACAGATACTTGGGTTGGAAGATTAAAACAAAATAATCTCATTTTCGCTTTATATTCTTTTTTCGAAGAAAATGATATAAGTAAAGCTAAACAACATTTTTATGTATGTGGTCTACTTGATGCCTTTAGGATAGAAAGATATCAAGATAGGTTGTTTGATTATGATTTGACATTGATTGGTTATGCCATGTTATCAGATAATGTATCATTTATAAAAAATACTTTTGCTAAACTAAGTTATCAAAGTACATACTTAGATGATATTACCGAGAAGCCTGTTCCAATTACAATGGAAGAAAATGTTTTAGCAGGCGAAGCTGCAATTTTCACACATACTGTACAACAATTTTTATTAGGAAATGATGCATTAATCGAAAGAAACATTGAAATAATGGATAGAATTTGGTTTAATAAGCCAAATGAAAATAGCACATTGCAATATGATGTAAGGTTTTTTAAAGCATTATACCAAAAAAATATTTCGGAATGTGAAGCTATTTTAAAGGAGATGGTAAGTCCAAAAATTCATCAGAAAAGAAATGACGATGCAATTTTAAAAAAATACATTTCTATGCCTGCTTTGGGCTACGCAAAATTAGCGTGGATAATGGGATTGGAAGTTGATGTAAAAAGTAAACTGATACCAAAAGAGCTATTACCTATTCAACCATTAGAGAATTATGAAATTCCTTATGATTTTTTGAAAGAAAAGATCTAAAGGTAATGTATCAGATGTGTTGGTAACTCGTAAAAAACACACAAACAATACTTTAATTATAAAATAACTTTACTCAATAGTGGACTAATCTCTACTATTGGGTATTTTTATTGTACGTTCTTTGAAAACCAAAATTTGCGACAGCGATTGCCGTGTAAATCCTTTTTACGTAGCGTTGTAGCGAAGTAAAAAGATTGCAACAAAAAGCGCGGTTGTTCGCCCAAAAAATAAAACCATCACGAATGTTTACAAAGGAATCGGCGTAGATTTTGAAATCGTTGAAGAACCTATTTTAGATATTTCAAGTTTAGGAATAAATGATAAAATAGAATCCGGCGATCCAAAATTGATGCGTACCTATGGTAGTGATCAGATAAAGATTAACAACCACTATCTGAATACTCGTAGCAAAGAATTGCGTTATGCCTTGTTTGTAACAGACAAATCGTCTTCTACAGGACAAGCTGGTTATATGCGCCTAAATGGGCAGTTTGGGTATGTGTACAAAAATGCACTTCCTAAAACAGCCGCACACGAATTAGGACATGGAATTTTTAAGCTTGAACATCCAACAGCAAGCAACACAAAGTTGTTAATGGATTATAGCACAAGCGAAATCCTATCACACAAAGATTGGGAACAAATCGGTGATCCAGCCTTTAAGTTTTATGGTTTCCAAGATCAAAGTGAGGGGGAACATATAGATAAAGAATTTATATTAAATGAGGATGGTAATTTTATAAGTCCATCTGGAGAATTAGTATTCTTGAAAGAAGGAACTAAAATTTCGTTTTTATGTAATGAACCCAATCTGAATGGTTATAATGGAGTTTTGTATGGATTTGAAACGAAAGATGGAAAAAGATGGGTAAGTGATATAGCAATTGCACTTAATGAATTAAATTCATCTTCAGGAACTTTTAAAGGGTATTTCCAAGTTAGTCAAGCATCAAATAGTTGGGCAAAGGATACAAAAGGAAATCGTATTTTATATAACCAAGATATTTCTAATTTAAAAACAGGTGAACAAAATATACATTTTATACATGCTGTAAGAGATCAGGATAAAATTATTTATACGATTTTACAACAATCTGTTAATATTACAACTGATTGGTTACCAAAAAATAAAACTTTTAGTGGAAGTAAATACAAAGAACGAGACTATAATACTTCGTTAGGAGTAATAGAAACGATTACTTCTACAGGGTGTAAGTCTACTCCGCAAGAAGAAAAAGGTACTTTAGTAGACACAATCAAAAAAGATGGTTATACCTTAACTATTTACAAAAACGAAACGACTGGTAAATTTACAGTAGAGGTACAATTATTAGGCAAACCAGCGAATGCAACTATTGCAGAACAAAAATCGGCATTAGAAGCACAAATTAAACAACTTGCCGAGGAAAAACTAAATAAGCTAGGTGGATTAGACGGTACACCAGAAAAAGGTTTTAGAGAACAGACCGAAGACGGTGGCGAGTTCTATGTAAAAGACATGAACGGTCGCGAATGGCTAAAAACCATTGGAGATCTTGGTGAAAGTATTTGGGAAACGGCGGCAATGCCAAAAGAGTATTGGAATAAAGACGAAGCTTATGATAAAGCCAATATCCATATTCCACCTACTTTTGCAGGAGTTAGCGATGGTGTAATTGACGAAGTTACTGGCTATCCACAATTAGCAAAATTGGCTTACGATGTTTCTACAAAACAAGAAGTACGTAATGGTATTTGGAATAGCGTAAAAAATATAAGTCCAAGCTCTGTTTACGCATCTGCTGAAAGTGCCGTAAAAAATAAAATTGCAAATTATAATTTTTCAGATAAACCTTATTTGGGTTATCATGAAATAGGTAAAGATGGTGTACAGGTTGTATCTATGGCAATGGGAGCTGGCTTCTTTAAAAAAGGAGCAGACGCTTTAGAAGAAGGAACGAAAGACGTTGCTAAAAAAATTGAAAAAGAAGTAAAAAAAGACATAGAGAAAGCTTTTCTAAATAATATTGATGATGTTATCAATAATTTAAAGAAAAAAGCCAAATATGTTTTAGAAGGTACCGGAGAATACAATGTTGTTAAAGGACATCACCCTCTTGCTAAAAAAGCTTTTGAAGGTGTAGAAAACTATGATTACAAAAAGGCATTTAGTATAAAGCCTTCTTCTTTAGAAGATGCTTGGAAAACAGTAAATTCGGGTATCCCTCAAAATATACATGCTAAGGTTACAGGAAATCAAAATGCATTATATTCTGCTTGGAGAAAAGAGAATCCACTTAAACAGATGGAAATTGGTGAAATGGCTGATATAGAGATAAAAGCAATGGTTAACGCAGGGATCCCAGAAGATATTGCAACTGGTTGGGTTGTAAAAGGTCTAGAGGATTTACAATCAAAAGGAGTAAAAAGTATTGCAAATATCCCATGGAATGGTGTAAATTAAAATATAAATAAAATAATATGAAATCTAATAATGAAATTTTAAATGAATTTGGAAATATTCTTATCGAAAATGTTTATGATAGTCAGCTTCGGTTTATAATGAATAGTATTATAGATTTGTCTCAGACAGAGGATTATCTAAATCTGTTTAAAGGTATGAATGAAATTCAAAAAAAAGAAATAGAGAAATATACTAAAGAAATATTGTCCGGGGCATTATTTGATTTTCTTAAAGTATTAGAAGAAAATGATGGATATAAATTAGTTTATGGTAATACTTGTGACAATCAGTTAGATTTAAATAAGATAAGTGAGAATTTGAAAGCTGAACCTATTATTGAAAACGGTTGGATAGATAGGTTTAGTAAATACGCAGACGTAAAGAATAATAAAAATGAAAAATAACCCGATCGCGCGGATTTGCAACCCATGGAATGGTGTAAATTAATGTCAAGATAACAAAATAAATAGTTATGGAAACCAATAAAGAAATATTGGATCAATTTGGCATAAAAATAATTGATAATTGTTTAGATGGATTATTAAATCACTTTGAAAGTATTAGAAAAAAAGAAAATGTACCTCTTGTTTTTAAAACAAAAAAGGAGTTTTTAAACCATTTAGACAAGGATGAATATGAATTATTTAGAAAGATGTTAATTGATAGTGTTGGAATGGTTTTGTTTGAATTTTTTAATCTTTTTGAAGAAGATGAAAGATTTAAATTGATCTTCAAAGAAGACGGTAAAGAGGTTGATTTAGTAAAAATAAGTGAGAATTTGAAAGCTGAACCTATTATTGAAAACGGTTGGATAGATAGATTTAGCAAATACTCAAATGAGAGAGATAAATAAATTTCTATACCCGATCGCGCGGATTTTTAATAGATAAGGTCACGGGTTGCAAATCCGCGACATCGGGCTTAATGATATTGCTGCTAAAAAAGGCAACAAACTATCTTGGGAAGAAGTACAAAAATTCTTTAAACGTGGGAATGATTTTAATAAGAAAGTCAACAGTAAAGTGCCACCAAAGTATGATTTCAATGAAGTAACAGTTGAGCAAATTATTGATGGTAAGATAAAAAATATAGATTAGACGGCTATAATGATGGTTTAGAAATTGTTTCAAGAAAAGCAACAGACTTCGATGTTATCAAAACATCCACATTCGAAAGTTATTGTAATGAATTGATTAATAAGTATAAAGTGGGAACAAAAATTACAGCACCCAAATATTCTGAATTAAATGGTAAAACATTGCAAGGAAAATATAAACTGGAAGTTCCTAAGTCAAATGAAATATCGTCAAAGCTGAATGAGTTTAAAGAAATTGCAGGAAAAAAGGGAATTGAAATTGTATTTGAAATAGAATAATATGATACCAGAAAAAGAAATAAATATTTTGGGAAGAATTGATTACGCAAATAAGTTTCTTCATATAAGAGAAAAATATATAGGAGAAGGTAAATCTTTTTGGTTATTTAAAAAATCTGATATACTTAAAGCATTTAAAACCTTAGGATATGATATACAATATGTAGCAGATGGTACTTATGTAATAGATAGAAATAAAAGGAATCATCGTTTTGAATATCGTTTTGTTATTAGCAAGAATAATTTCAACGTATATATGTATATATATGTAAATGATATTTTACTTGAGGAGAGAATTTCAAATACAGGGTCATTCTTGAGATATCTTAATTTCAATCCAGATATTGCTGAAAAAATAAATGAAAATGGATTTGTATTAGATTCATTAGATAGATTGACCAATTATATACAAGATGTAATAGGATTATTAGATGAGTTTATCAATGAATATTGATTGGTAGTATTTCAAAAGATGCAGTAGGAGGGCAATCTGTTCATAATGCTATTACAGGGCAACAAAATTCTTTATATTCAGCTTGGCGAAAAGCTAATCCACTTAAGCAAATGGAAATTGGCGAGATGACTAATATAGAAGTCAAGGCAATGGTTAATGCAGGAATTCCAGAAGATATAGCAACAGGCTGGGTAGTAAAAGGATTAGAAGACATGCAAACAAAAGGCGTAAAAAGTATTGCAAATATTCCTTGGAATGGTGTAAATTAATTTAAAAAATAAATATATAATTATGAAAGAGAATCAAGAAATATTGGACAGGTTTGGAAAATATATTGTTTCTCAAGTATATGATGATTCAATAAAATATTTAGATGAATAATATAGATTTAACCCTTATTTACAACGAAATAGATTTTGTAAATAGATTTAAAATTTTAAGTACAAACCATAATAATTTCAGCGAAAGATTAAATGGTAATAAAAAGGAATTGTATGATAAAATTTTATCAAAATATGATTATAAAATAAAATATTTTAAGAAGGAAAATTTTTATAAGATTGAAGAAAATACCGATGGAGTATTATTTATCATCCAATTAGTGTTAAAGGACGGCATTATAGAACCTATGCTTTATATCAAAATTGGGGATAAGTATCTTGAACCTGACCATAGATTTGATTCGATTTGTGAAAAATTAGATAGTTCATTTAGTAGAAAAGATTTTCCTATTCCAAAATATTCTTCTGAAATAGAATTGAAAGAGATATTAGATGAGATATTTTCAATATATGAAGATTTTAAGAAGGAAATTTTAAAAACTTTATAGGGAGGAAGTACAAAAATTCTTTAAACGTGGGAATGATTTTAATAAGAAAGTCAACAGTAAAGTGCCACCAAAGTATGACTTCAATGAGGTAATAGTTGAGCAAGTTATTGATGGTAAAATAAAAAAATACGGTAATGTATCAGAGTTAGTGATATAAGATTTTTGTGAAGTTAAATTGTTGTTATTCAATAGTTTTTAATAATTATTTTAGATGATAAGAGTAGATGTATTCTACTCTTATTTATATTTGTGTTTCAAAAACCGCCTAAAATGCTTGAAACTTCTACCTTGTGTATCAGAGTTAGTGATACACAAATTTGTCCCTTTTGTTATTCAAGACAAATTGTCAAAAATGGTCATACCAAAACAAGAAAACAACAATTTTTTTGTAAAAAATGTAACCATAGATTTTTAGACTTTTACAGTTATAAAGGTTGTCATCTTCAAATTAATAGAAGTATAGTACAATTAGTAAAAGAAGGGTTAGGAATCCGTTCAATTGCGAGAGTTTTAAATATCTCAACTACTACATTACTCAAACGAATAATTCTTCTTGCTCAGAAGGCTGAACGTCCGATTTTGGTTTATGGTAAAAAATATGAGCTGGATGAATTAAGATTTTATATTCAACATAAAAAAAATCTTCAATGGTTAGTTTATGCTTTGGATCACCAAACAAGAAAAGTAATTAGCTTTTATATTGGAAAGAGGACAAATAAAACGCTTAATATTGTTGTGAAAACATTGTTATATTCTAAAGCAGAAAGAATTTGTACAGATAAATTACCTAGTTATAGATCTCTTATACCTAAAAATATTCATTGTACAAAACAATATGGTACGAATCATATAGAAAGAAAAAATTTAGATATAAGGACATCATTAAGAAGATTTCAAAGAAGAACTATATGTTTTTCTAAAAGTCTAAGAATTACAACCGCTATTCTGAAAATATATTTTTGGATGTAGAACCTATCCTAAAAAAAGATGAAAAACCTAATCATATTTCAACGCTTTATAATCTTAAGTTTCCTTTTTCTACTTCAGTTAGTTGGAGCCCAACAATATCCAGTACAGGTAACGCCTGTACTGATACCACCTTATAGTCTAAAATTAGGAGATTATGCGACGACGAATGAGAATAAGTTACAACTTCAGTTGTTAATGACCGATTTGATGGAACCAAGTCATCAAGTTCGTTTACGTTTTTCGTTAGAAAGTGGTTTGAATGCCACACCAATTGCGCTCTCGAATCAATATATAAACGGTATGCGAGATATTACGTTATCTCCAGGTGTACCGTTAATCTTAACCAATGTAGAGTTAAGAACCTTATTTCAATTACAGAACCTTTCGGGAATTTCAGCTGCAAATTATGCCAAAACTTTACCACAAGGACAATATAATTTTTGTTTTGAAGTCGTAGATGTCAATACAGGTCGAACATTGTCGCGTAAATCATGCTCTACTGCTTATTTTGTGCAATATGATCCACCAATGCTTTCGTTGCCTCAAAACAAGGAATTAGTTCAAAAACAAAATGAAATTCAGCATATTGTCTTTCAATGGATGCCAAGACAAGTTGCTCCAAATACGCGCTATATATTTACCATGAAAGAGATTTGGGATCTTCAACGTGATCCCGTTACAGCTTTCTTGGCTTCACCAGTTTTATGGAAAGAAGAAGTGTACAGCAATTCCCTTTTTTATGGATTTGATAAAACCCAATTGTTACCAGGTAAACGCTATGCATGGCAAGTACAAGCGAAATCTGGGAATCCTGTTTTAGGTGGGAATGCAACCGAAGACAATGGCGTGTATAAGAACAATGGATTATCAGAAATTTTCTATTTTGATTATATCCAAGATTGTAAAGTTCCAAGTTTTTTATCTGCAAAAAATGCAGGGCGCGGACGTGTTGAAATTCGTTGGTCGTATCCAGGAGAAAAACCAAATGGTCTTTATCGTATTCAGTACCGAAAAAAAGGAACATCAACCGCTTGGATGGAGCAAGAAGCGTATCAAGAAATGATTTACATTTCTGGATTAGCCGATAAAACAGAATATGAATACCGTGTAGGCGCTGTTTGTGGGCTTGCTCAAACGTATAACAATGGTTACGAGAATGGAGTAGACAATGCCTATTCGTACAGTAATATTCAATATTTCACGACGGATAGCGAAGACACCTCAAACACTGTTCAATGTGGGATGATGCCAGACATCAACATTACCAATAAAGCACCATTACAAACGATGTTAGTTGCCAATGAAGTGTTTACAGCAGGAGATTTTCCTGTAACGGTCATCAAGTCAACTGGTAATGGAACATATTCAGGCGAAGGATATATTGTTGTTCCTTATTTAGCGGATACGAAAGTAAAAGTAAGTTTTAGTAATATTCAGATTAATACTGATCGTCAGTTGATTAGTGGTATAGTTGAAACGACGTATGATCCTACAGAATCTGCAGTTCATTATGTTTCAGGAACAATAGACAGCATATTTGGCGATGGCGGAATCAAGGAAATTAAGAGTGATTTCCCTATCGACTCTATTGTGTATAGTGCAACACCACCTCCAGGAACGATCACAATCATCGGACCACCAGGTAAAAATGGAGAAGAACCACCACGTCAGACTTATGAAGGCGGAAAGGATATAACGATTACAGATCCTAATGGTACTATTTGGGAAGTAGACAAAGAGGGAAATATTACCAAAGGAGGACAAGTCGACCCAAGTGGCGCTTCTAACGGACAAAATACAGATGGCGTTTCGGGAAGTGGAAAAGGTGCTGTGGTCAATCAATACACGGCTAAAGGAATTGAGTTAGAATGGCAAGAAATTCCTTTTAAAAATAAGGAAACTCCATACACTAAATTTAGCTTTGATACACAAGACAAAACGAATTTACCGATAAGCGATTACGAAACAGTAAAAGACAGTAAAGGACAAACGATAGCTATACCTTACAAATTAGTTGTCAATGGACAAACGGATATATTACAAGCAGATGTTAAGCTAACAGACGCTTCGTTAACAGACGCACAAATTGTTTTCAAAACACTACGTTCAGGTAAGAAGATTGAGGCAACCGAAACCAAATTATCGGAAACCAATCGCCGTTATGAATTGACGCTAAAAGGTGCTTACAATTACCAAGAAGAAGATGTAATCGCGGTTCTTGTACCAAAAGATTCTTTAGCGAAACAACAAGTCGTTAGCTCGTTTAAATTGGTGCATCTTAAAGAGAAAAAAGCCAAAGTACATTTGGTTCCGTTGGATGACAAATCAAAAACTGATTTGACTAACATTCGCAAAAATCTGTTGAAAGTTTATGATGCTATTGGAGTAGACTTTGAAATCGTTGAAGAAAATGTTTTAGACATTTCAAACCTTGGAATAGGACAAAAGATTGAATCTGGCGATCCAAAATTGATGCGTACCTATGGTAGTGATCAGATAAAAATTAACAATCTTTACTTAAACACAAGAAGTAAAGAATTACGCTATGTATTATTTGTAACAGACAAATCGTCTTCTACAGGACAAGCAGGTTATATGCGCCTAAATGGACAGTTTGGGTATGTGTACAAAAATGCACCAACCAAAACAGCCGCACACGAATTAGGACACGGAATCTTTAAGCTTGAACATCCAACAGCAAACAACACAAAATTGTTAATGGATTATAGTGAAAGTGAAATCCTATCGCACAAAGATTGGCAACAAATAGGTGATCCAGCATTTAAGTTCTATGGTTTCCAAGGACAGGAAGAGGGAGAGTTGGCTGGTCGTTATGATTTAGATCCAAATCTAAAACCAATATTAGTCGATAGCAAATATATTTATAAAAAGGATGGAGTAAATGTACCAGTAGGTACTTTAAGTGGGTTTGTATTTGGGGATGATAATGATGAAGATTATTTTTATTGGGATTCAACTGAGAACGAATATGTAAATGCAAAGAATCAGAAAATAAATGCTTCTAAACATTCATCCAAATTTAATAGAAATACTAGTTTGGAAAGCTCAAAAGAAGTATTCCTTTATCAATATTTATCTAATTGTATTGTGAAATATATGTTGGTTTCTTATGGAGATGTAAAAACCAATAGTAAAGAACAATTAGCTGATTATTTCACATCTAATTATGCTACTTTATCTAAAGTGAAGATTACAAACAGTAACTATTACAAAGCTGGTATAACTAGATGTAGTTCTGCTAATCCTCAAGTAATAGATAAAGATAAAAAAGAAGAAGATAAAGGAGGTGATGGAAATTCTAATGGTAATGGGACACAAACCAATGAAGAACTGTTACAAAAAGCTAATAAAATTATTGAAGATAAGATAAAAGCACAGTTTCCGGAGAAAAACATTACCTACACATTGTTAGATAAAAATGACCCTGATTATGAACAGAAACTAGCAGAAGCGTTAAAAAAATCTAATCATGTCATCGCAACTTTAGAAGCAAATGGCGAACTAAAAATAGATTTTAGTTTTGAAACCCCGGATTGGTTAATAAAATTATTACCAGAGGCAGGAAAATCAGGAGATACTTGTGCCAAAGAGTACATAAACAAAGCATTAGAGGAACTAAAAGGAACATATGCTTACAAAAATGTACCACGAGCAGACCAAATAGCGATGGAAGTGGGTGCAGCAACCTATTATGGTTTCTTTGGAATATTGTATTGTGCAACAAATGAAGAAAGTTGTAAAAATTCATCTTCAACAGTTAAATTTATTACAGGTGCAACACATGAGTTGGCAGCTAGCGTAGATGTTGTACAGATAGTAGAAGGTGTTGTAGCTTTAGTAAAAGGAGGAGCTTCTGTTACGATGAAATCTTATGTAGATTATTACAAGAATCTTCAAAAAATTTCTCAAAATCAAGCAGCAAGTCCAAGACAAGCCTTAGAAGTTATTTTATTTCCACCAGCAAATAGTAGTATTACTGTTGTAGAAAAAGCGATAGAAGTAGGAGATAGTTTTATTAAAAATTATTTTACCGAGTGTGATCAGTACCAATTAAAAGATGGTTCTATTGCTGATATGTGCGCCTATAGATATGGTGAAATTACCGTAATGGTAGTACCAATCGTATTTACAGCGGGAGAATGGGCGATAACAAAAGTATCTGTTTTAAATAAACTAAAATTAGCTACAAAATTAAGTGACAACCTACTAGAAGCATCTATACAACTCGATAGAAAATTAGCAAGTAAAGGTGTGAAATTAGTAGACGAAGGAGCTGGTACAGTTTTAATAGAAACCAAAACAGGAAATCGTTTAACAAAAATAGAAAGTAAGAACCAAGCTGAAATCGAAAAAGCTTTGGATAACTTAACAGGTTCTCATATAGATGATTTAATAAAAGATTATCCAAACCTGAAAAAATGGTTAAATGATCCAGAATTGAAAAAGATTTTTGAAAAAGATTTTGGTAATGCATCATCAGATGTATTAAAAGCATTGGACAATCAGAACGCATTCGATGCTTGGAAGAATCTAAGAGAAAAGAATCCTAAATTAATTTTATGCAACTAATTATGAAAAAGGTATTATTAATAGTTTTTGTATTTCTAGGAATTATCCTAAATGCACAATGTTGGGCAAATGATTTATTTATTGACATAGCTAATTCTAAAAATGATGCTTTTAAAGCATTTTACAAAAATGCTCCAGTAGAAAATTATGATGCTTATAAAATACTTTCTGAATCTAAACAGTTAAGACAAGATCCTAATACATTAGAGGCTTTAGCTGGATTTACAAAGAAACAATCCGATTATATAAAAAATAATCCAGGAAGAATTGAAAAAATTATTGATAATCTAAAGAGTGAAAATGTACGTTGTACAACATGTACATCAGGTAGTAATAAGGGATTACCACCTATGCATGTTATAATTGATGATTTAGATTGGGCTCTTATCACTTTCAAAGATAAACCTGATGTAATAAAAGTATTAACAGAAATGTCTGCAAGTGGTCCAAAAGCCGATGGAGGAGCTTTTATGTTGAATACTTTGCGTAACAAGCCTAAAGAATTTATAAATTCTATAGAAGGATTTGAAATAAAATATTTACCAGACAGACAATTTGAAGCTGATATAAAAAGAGCGATTAACGGTAGAACTCATTTAGGAGAATATAAAAGTTACAAAAAAACAACATGGGAAAATTTTCCTAATAACACTGGTAGTGTTGATCAATTAATGGGATATTTAAAATCTGGAGAAGATTTTAGTTATACAGCCAATATAATGAAACTTGCAGATGCAGACAATCCTACTAGATTTGTAAAAGAGCAATTTCAGAAAGTTTTTAAGAAGAATGTAAATGAAATTTTTAAACCAACTGAAAAAGGAGGTATGAGTATAAGTAATATTAGAAAACAGTTTGGAGAAAATATAGAAACACCTAAAGACTTTTTAGATGAAATAAATAATTTTGATAGCAAAATTTATAAAAATATAATTGTTGAATAATGAAAATATTAGAAATAAAAGATAAAATAGGTAATTGGCAAATTATTAAAGATAAGATTTATTTTATTAAAGATAGTTCTATATTTAGATTGAATGACGAAATACCTATAATAGAATTGAATGATAATTATTGGGGTGTAATTTTTAAAAATGATTTTTTTAATGTATTTACAATAGAAAGTTTAAATACATTTTATGATTATAATGGAAACCAATTAAAGTTTTTAGAAGAAACATTCATTTATGATATTATTTCCCAAAAAGAATTTCTTTATCGAGATATAAAAGAAAATAAAATATTTTTTAGTGATGATTTTGTCTGCTTTGGTAAAATTGTGAATTCACATATTTATAAAAATTTATATTTATTTTTTATAAACAATGATAATCTATTATCATTGTTTATAAAAAATAAAGGAATAATATGGACTTATCAATTTAGTTTTCCTAAATTTTATAACGAATTACATTTAGATTACGAAGAGACCAAGTTAGAAAAATTTATCGGAGTTTATGAGAATGAACTTTGGATACTATTTTCAGGAAATAGAATTTTGGCTTTAGATATAAATACAGGAGAAGAACAATATCAATTCGAATCATTAAATAAAACACTAGATACTTCATTTTTTATTAATAATTGTTTTTTAGACGAAACAACAGGTGTAATCAAAATTTTGGCTTATCTCTATTATATAGAGATAGACACAAAAACAAAAACAAAAGAAGCTTTTATAAAAAAGGATTTCAAGGATTTTTCTATGGTCAATGGATCTTATTATGGCGGAGATATTATTTATTTTGTTGGTAATAACAAATCACAATCTATAAGTAATAACATCACCGGAATATTTAATACAAAAACACTAGAAATAGAATGGAGTTATGAACTAGAAATAAAAGATAAATTTCATTTTTTTGTAGATGTTCCACAAGCTAATGATAAATATTTTGGTGTAAAAGATAGTGAAAATACATTGTATTTATTTGAACGTGAATAATTCAAAAGCTCTGCCAACAATTCTAAACAAGGCATTTTTTATATTTTAGAAGACATCTCAAAGGACACAAAAACCTTTACTGGAAAAACAATAAATCGAGAAGTAAGGGTAAGTAAAATAGATGATTCAAACGGTTTTATAGATATTGTTGTAAATGATAAAGGATTGACTTCAAGTAGTGCTGACGATCTTTTGATAGAATTCAAATGGTATGGAGGTGATAAAACTGTTTCACAGAAAACATTTTTGGATGAGTTTGTAAAACGAGATTTAAATAATATCGAAAGTTTTAACAACTTACAATGGCGTATCAAAGGACAAAAACTTACAAAAGATAAAATGATTGAATATCTTTCTTCTAATGAGGGAAGACAGATGTTAAAAAATATTCCTGCTGAGAAAGCTAATAAGATCTTAGGAAGAGATGATTTAAGGGGGATAACAGAGTTGCAAAGGAATAAAATTGCTGAAGCAATAATTGAACATTTTAATAACCAGTCAAATTTTAATAGTGTATTCAAATGAAGTATATATCTAAATACAATTGTGATGTTTTTGACGTAACATTTAGAGGAAACTTAATCACTGTCTATGAAAATAATTTATTGATAGATGGAAATAAAATAGATGGGAAATTTAATGGTTTTTCGCGAATTGATGACAAACTTTTTACTTATGATATTAACGCTGGTAAAACCATTTTTTATTCCATTAATACATTGGAAAGTATTTATTCTTTGAATAATTATTTAGGTATTAGAAATGATATAGATAAAAGAAAAAATAGGTGTAATTATTTTGGGCAGTATGAAAGTATCGATAATGAATATTGGGTTTTTATAGATAAAAATACTTACGAAATTATTAGTTTTTTTGAAATTAATATATACAATAGAAGCTTATCACTAATTAAAGATGAGTGTTTTATTTCAAAGAATAAAGATTTAATTACTTTAAAAAATATTATAAATAATGAAACTATTTGGCAACAATCATTTACAGACTTATTAGATTCAGAAGAAGTCTTGTTACGCTATTATTACGTTTACCAAGAAAAGCTAATACTTCATTTACGCACAAATGGTTTATCACAGAATAAATATGTTTCTATTGTATTAGATGTTAATACAGGTAAAGAACTTTATCGCACAGAAGAAACACTGGGTAAAAAATTAATAAATGGACTAGGCTATACATTATACGACCAAACTTTATGGATAAGTAACCCCGAAACGTATGAAGTAAATCGTATTGATTTATCAGAAACACTATTTCCATTAAACAAAATAATAGACGATAAAATAGGCGATGTAGATTTAGGAAAAACAGAAGTGAAATTTAGATTTTCGCCAGATTATTTTACAGTTGAGTATCCTTACTTGTATTTTTCTGAACAAAGAGGTCAGCAAGTAGGAGCTTTAAATATAGAAACCATGGAATTAGTATTTCATACAGAAATCGAAGAAAAAGGTTTAGTAAAAGATTTAAAATCGAGCAATGGAAAATTCTTTGTGCATACTACAGAGAATAACCTTTATGTTTTTGGATAATTAAGAAATAGACCTAAAGAATTTGTGAATTCAATAGAAGGATTTGAAATAAAATATTTGGCAGACAGACAATTCGAAGCAGATATAATGGAATTTGTAGAAGAACACGATTTAGGTATTCCAGAAATATTTCAAGTAACATCAATGATTTCTAGATCAAAAGATAGATATATCTACTATACAGCTAAATTAAATGATGTATCTATGATTTCTAATGCCTATGATATTTTCGATACTGAGAAAAAGGAAGTTGTATTTCAGGGTGAGGAAATAGAAATTGATGGTCATTTCTATAAAGAACCCCAAGTTAATGATGAATTGTTTACTATTCTAGATAGTAAAGGTAATCTTATAATTCACAAATTGAAAGATATATTAGCCAGTCAACTTGATCGCGCGGATTTGTAAAAGCTAGGGTAGTGTATCAGATGTGTTGGTGATTCGTAAAAAACACATAAACAATAAATTAACCATAAAATAATTTTGCCCAATAGTGGACTAATCTCTACTATTGGGTAATTTTGAGTAAGTTCTTTGAAAACCAAAATTTGCGACAGCGATTGGCGTGTAAATCCTTTTTGCGTAGCGATTTAGCGAAATAAAAAGATTGCAACAAAAAGCGCGATTGTTCGCCCAAAAATAAAAACCTACAAAGGAATCGGCGTAGATTTTGAAATTGTTGAAGAACCTATTTTAGACATCTCAAGTTTAGGCATAAACGATAAAATAGAATCAGGCGATCCAAAATTGATGCGTACGTATGGAATTGATTACACTAACAAAATGTACAGTATAAGTTAAACAACATATTTATAACTTATTTTTCGTTGATTAAATTCTTTAATAATTTTATAATTCAAAAAACTATGTTTTTTTGTTGTAAAATTTTTTAATGTATTCGAATATTTCTAATTCCCAAGTAAGTTGTTATTTTAAATATTTTATACACAATATAGTTTACTGATTTTCAATAAAATAAAATAAATCACACTAATCAAAAATGGACAACAGTTAAATAAAATACTATTGTTTTTTATAGTAAAATTTCTCCTAATCAAGATATAACTAACGAAAATGTTAGAAATAATCGTTTTAAAAATAGACTTATTTATAAATTCATAATAATTGAATAAGATTAATAACTTTGAATTACGGAAAACCGTATTTTAAACTACAAAGCTTTTTGTATATTTAGCCAACATATCATAAGTCATATGCAAAAAATAACACAACTATAAAAACTAAAATAATAATAAATGGCAATTAATTTACAAAAGGGACAAAAAATTGATATCGGATTAACAAAATTAACAATAGGTCTTGGTTGGGATCCTAATGAAGGAACGGGAAATGCTTTTGATTTAGACGCATCAGCAATTATGATTGATTCTTCTAGGAAACTTGTTGGAGAAGACTTTTTTATATTTTATAATAATTTAAATTCACCAGATGGAGCTTTGACACATACAGGGGATGATCCTACGGGAGGAAACAGTGACGGTGATGATGACGAAGCAATTGTAATAGATTTAAGTAAAGTTGATTCTAGAGTAGAAGAAATTCTTTTTGTTGTAACTATTGAAGATTTTGAAAGAAGAAAGCAAAATTTCGGACAAGTTCGCAACTCATATATACGTATTGTTGATAATAACAATAATAATGAAGAAGTGGCTAAGTACGAATTAGACGAAGATTTTTCAATAGAAACAGGTGTAGAGTTCGGTCGCTTATATAAAAGAAATGGCGCATGGAAGTTCGAAGCATCTGGAATTGGTTACAAAGCAGATTTAGGGTTTTTCCTAGAAAAATATTACAACGGATCAATTATTAAATAAAATTTTAGTGATAGATATACAATCGTTTGATCACTTTTCTTTTGATTTGTGGATGACAATAATTAAGTCTAATCCTCAATTTAAACCGAAAAGAACAAAATTACTTCAAGATTTTTTTTCTATTGATAAAAGTCTAGAAGAAATTAATAAAACAATAAGATATTATGATAATTTATATAACCAAATCTCAGAAAAAACAGGAAATCATATTCCTAGAGAAGAGGTTTTTTATTTAATTTTAGATGCATTAAAAAAAGATATTACTCAGATAACTACTCCTCAATTGACAGATTTTTTTGCATTAGCAGATACACTATTTCTAGAAAACCTACCAGAGGTTTTGTGGAAGGATATTTACGTGATATTAGAAGAAATAAAGAATCAAGGAAAAACAACAAATATACTTAGTAATACAGCTTTTATACATGGTAATTCGCTGAGAAAGGTATTGGAAGACTTAGGTTTAGCGGATTATTTTTCATTTATGATCTTTTCTGATGAAGTAGGTTTTTCTAAGCCAAATATTAAAATATTTGAATATCTTTACCAGAAGACATTAGAAATAAAAGATATAGATAAAAGTAAAATTATTCATATTGGAGACAATAGTTTTGCTGATTATAATGGAGCATTGGAATATGGGATTCAAGGAAAATTAGTGAAATTTGATTAACAATGAATAAAAGATTCAGTTTACATAAAATACATGAAGAAATAAACTGCCCTTTTGATGAGGCAGGATATAGTAGATTTAAGTTTGGTGATACCTATTATGCCAAACTTTTTGCAGAAGACTTATTTGATGGATTTATAACAGAATTTGGTACAGAGATTTTAGAACAAAAAGAGATTATTCTTTTTCCAAGTCCATATCATTCAATCCCTACAGCATCTAATTTTCTTTGTTCTTATTTCAAAGAAATGCTCAATTATTTTCTTTTTCAAAATGGAAAATCAGCTTGTATTGAAGGTAAAATACATCGTCAACAAACTTATGTAGATGATTACGGGAATATGAGCTTTGAAGAAAGGATTAAGTTAATTTCGAATGATACTTATTATATCGACAAACACTTTGTAGATGGCAAATTTTGTATATTTATAGATGATATTAAAATTACAGGAAGTCACGAAAAAACAGTAGATAAAATATTAAAAGAATATCATGTTAATGGTGAATTTATTTTTGTTTATTTTGCTGAATTAATGAATTCAAGTATTCATCCAAAAATAGAGAATCACTATAATTATTATAAAATAAAATCTGCTAAAGATCTGGTTGATGTTATAAATAGCGAACATTTTCATTTTAATACACGAATCACAAAATATATTTTGTTGATGGAGAATGAAGATTTTGAATTCGTTTGTCAAAATATAACAAAAGAACAGCTAAATCAAATGTTAGGACTTGCAATTAGTAACAACTATCATCAAGTAGAAGAATATAAAAACAATATTAATCAATTAAAAAATAAAATAAAATGGCAATCAACTTACAAAAAGGACAAAGACAAAATATTGACGCACCAAAATTCACTATAGGTTTAGGATGGGATGCAAATAATTCTTCTACAGGAGGTTCTTTTGATTTAGATGCATCTGTTTTTGTATTAGATGAAAACAAAAAAATAATTTCAGATGAGTTTTTTGTTTTTTATAATAACTTACAAACACCTGATAAAGCTGTAACACATACAGGAGATAATTTAACAGGAGATGGAGATGGAGATGACGAACAAATTAAAATTGACCTTACAGGTGTAGATCCAAGAGTAAAAGAAATTATTGTTGTCGTTACAATACATGAAGCAGATTCTAGAAATCAGAATTTTGGACAAGTAAGAAATTCATTTATTAGAATTTTTAATACAGACACAAATGAAGAAATTCTTAAATATGAATTAGATGAAGATTTTTCTATTGAAACAGCAGTTGAATTTGGAAGAGTTTATGAAAGAAACGGAGAATGGAAGTTTGAAGCTGTAGGGAACGGACAAAGAGAAGGTCTTGCTAAATATTTAAGCTTATATCAGTAAAAAAAAATGGAATTACAAATAACCAACACAGCTATAGATAAGAATGGGAATGTAGATCTTTCTCAAATAAATACTTTAGAACTACAAAAATATGATAGTATTGTAAACTCTATCGATGAGCAAAATCCAAACTCTATAATAAGTTTTGGATCAGAATTGCAAAATTCTTTAGCTAATCAAAGTGATTCATTTCTTAATAATGTTAGAAAATCAAATTCTGGAGAAGTAGGAGAATTAATAAATAAATTATTGATAGAACTTAACTATGTTGATGTAGATGAATTAGAAGGTAGTTCTGTAAAGAAGTTTTTTAAGAAATTACCATTCTTTAAAAATATGGTAACTTCTGTAGAAACTCTGTTTGTTAAATATGATAAAATTGTCAATAATATTTCTGATATTTCTAATAAAGTAAATGCAGGAATTATTACTTCTACAAAAGACAATGCTGTTTTACAAACCATTTTTACGAACAATATAGATTCGGTTTCTAAGATTGAAGAGTATATAATTGCAGGAACTATAAAGCAACAAAAATCGAACGAAGAGTTAGCAGTAATGGATTCAAATCCTGATAATTATCAAGATTATCAGATTTCGGATAAAAGAGATTTCATTAACAGATTAGATAGAAGGTTAGCAGATCTTAAAGTTGTTCGATTTATCATTTTGCAATCATTGCCACAGATTAGATTAATCCAGAGTAACAATATATCGATAGCGGAAAAAGCGCAGACTATTTTGACAACAACTTTACCCGTTTGGAAAAATCAATTGACATTAGCAGTTGCGATGCATCGTCAACAACAAAATATAGAAGTTCAGAAAAAAGTATCATCTACAACAGAAGAAATTCTTAGAAAAAATGCCCAAAGACTTCAACAAAATACAGTTGATGTAGCCAAAGCAAATGAGCAAACAATAGTTTCTATGGATACTTTAAGAGAAACAACAAACTCATTGATTAATACCTTGACAGAAGTTAAACAAATACAACAACAAGGTGCGCAGTCTAGACAGCAATTAGATGTAGAATTAAAAAAATTAGAAGATACTTTGAAAAAACAAATTCAAAATTCTTAAATAGAAATTGGATCAGGACAAAGAGATAATAAAAAAAAGTAAAAAAAGATTACAAAAATTAAAGCTTCTAAGTAAGTTTTTTGATAAAGCAGATCTTATTAATATCATCATAAAGACAGAACTTATTCAGTCTTATTTTAATACAAAATCACCAAACGATTTAGATATTAATAAGCTCGAGCTTTTTCACCTACAATATACGGATAGTCTTATTGTTTTGTTGGAAAAAATCAAAAAACAGAAAGAGGCCAACATTCTTGCTATCTATACCGAAATAGACAAGAATGAAGAATATATCGAAAGTTACTCAAATAACGATGTGGGAGGATTTCATTTAGACAAGAAATTTCATAATAGTTTTGTTTCAGATTATTTAAAATCTTTTTACTATAATATGGTAGAAGTTAGGATGGATTTTGATAGCAAGATAATTCGAAATTTTTCTAATAATTATGCGATGAATTATTACAGAAGGATTGATCAAATCAATTATTTGTTAAGTCTTCCAAAAACAAAATATTATGAGTTTGAAAACGTAGATGTTGAAAAGAAGTTATTAGGAAAACTCAATTTGAACAACTTTATGCTTCGTTTTGTTTGCGGTTATAACAGTAATAATCAAATATTCGAATTATTTAAAATTACAAATACAGAAGATCAATTTATTTGGAATTTACAAACGAATGAATTTTATTTTTTAGCAAAAGATATCATGCTTCTATTAGATACTTCTCCTAATGTATCGAGTCAGAAAAATATTGTCGATGACCTTGTGTTGAGAAATAAAGAATTAGAATTAAAATCAGAGCATATGAAAACAGATTTGTCTGAAGATATATTATCTGTTTTACAAAAATATAAAGAAACATTAGAAAATCAAGATATCGTTAATCAAGTGATTGATGTAGATGAAGAAATGAATATACTTAACGCTATGCTTGATTTAAACTTAAATAACAAATTACAATAACTATGGCAATTAACTTACAAAAAGGACAAAGAATTAATTTACAAAAAGATAATGGTAGCACATTGCAAAATGTATGTGTTGGTGTAAACTGGGGAGCTATTGAAAAGAAAGGGTGGCTTGGAGGAATCTCTAAAGAGGCAGTCGATTTAGATGCAAGTTGTGTTTTATATGACGAGAACAAAAATCCTTTAGATGTTATATACTTTGGTCAATTGGCTTCTAAAGATGGAGCCGTTCGTCATAGCGGAGATGATTTGACAGGTGATGTTTCAGGAGATGATGGCTTAGACAATGAAGTGATAACATTAGACTTTTCAAGACTTAATTCTAACGTAAATTTTGTAGCATTTGTACTTAATAGTTATAAAGGACAAGATTTCGGAACTATACCATTTGCTTCAATCCGCATATATGAAGGAACACCGTCAAGAGTTTCAGAAGTTTTTGCAACTTATAATATTGCAAAAGGTGAAGGTTTTTCAGGACATGTATCTATGGTTTTAGGTATATTCTATAAAAGAAATGGAGAGTGGAAATTTAACGCAGTTGGAGAGCCAACAAGCGATAAAAAATTACAAGAGACTGTAGAAACAGTTCGACATAATTATTTATAAAAAATAACAATACCTACTAAAATACTATAAAAAAATGGCAATTAATTTACAAAAAGGTCAAAAAATTGACTTAAGGAAAAGCACGGGAGAAGCATTAACTAATTTTTGTGTTGGTGTAAACTGGGGAGCAATAGAAACTATTAAACCTGGTTTCTTAGGCATGGGATCTAAGAAAGTTGTAGAAGATGTAGATTTAGATTTAAGCTGTGTTATGCTTGATTCTAATAATGAAATGGTAGATTGGATTTATTCTCCAGATTATAATGCTTGGTTATCCAATAATAATTTTCCATTAGGAAAACTATCTTCCAAAGATGGAGGTCTTCGTCATAGTGGTGATGATAGACAAGGAGATGTCGGAGGTGACGATGGTTTAGATAATGAAATTATTTCAGTTGATCTTAATCACTTAAGTCCAAATATTGATAAGATATTTTTCTTTATAAATATTTACCTTAACAAAGGTCAAAATTTTGATTTTTCGCAAATACCTTTTGCCAAAATAAGAATGTATGAAGGAACTCCAACTAGAGTAGATAACGTACATTCTAATTATGATATCGTTACAGATTCTAGTTACAGAGGTAAAGGAGCTTTAGTATTAGGAAAACTTTATTTACGCAATGGTGAATGGAAATTTGATGCGATAGGAGAACCATCAGATGATAAAATCTTTATTCAAACCATTCAAAGAATTCTACAGAATTATAAATAATCTATACTATGAGAAGGTTACCTGTTTATTTATTATTAGATACTTCAGGCTCAATGTCTGGAGAACCTATAGAAGCTGTGAAAAATGGAGTTCAAATGATGATTCATTCTTTACGTCAAAATCCACAAGCTATTGAAACAGCTTTTATTAGCATAATTACTTTTGATCACGAAGCTAAACAAATTATTCCTTTAACAGATTTAGCTTCTTTTCAAATGGTTGATATTAAAGCTCAAAGTACTACTTCTTTGGGGGCAGCATTAAGTTTGCTTGCAGATAGAATGGAAACTGAAATTACCAAAACTACAACAGAACAAAAAGGAGACTGGAAACCATTAACTTTTATTATGAGTGATGGTGTACCAACAGATGATTGGCAAGTAGGTCTTTCAAAAATAAAAGCAATAAATAAAGGATTAATAATAGGTTGTGCAGCGGGAAGTGCAGCAGATGATTCTATTTTAAAACAAATTGCTGATTCAGTTGTCAGATTAGATAGTGCTGATTCAGATAGTATATCTAAATTTTTTCAATGGGTTACAGCATCTATTTCTACAACATCAACAAAAGTAGAAGAATCTGGAATTGATTTGAAAAAAATAGATCAATTACCGCCACCGCCTTCAGAGTTAGTAATTGTTTCTTAATTTATGAATAGAAGATTATTAGCTTATTTCCTCTTAGACACTTCAGGATCTATGAGAGGAGAGCCCATAGCAGCCTTAAATAATGGATTTAATGGTTTGATAAGTATGTTGCGATCTGATCCTCAAGCAATGGATTCTTTGCATCTTAGTGTCATTACCTATGATAGAGAAGTTAAAAATTTAATTCCTTTGATAGATCTAGCAAGCTTTCATCCTGTAGAAATTAAATGTCCAGATAGTGGACCTACTCATACTGGAGAAGCACTGGAGATGGTTTATCAGCTTGTTAACAAAGAAATTGTCAGAGGGTCCGAAGATGTAAAAGGAGATTGGAAACCTTTACTTTTTGTATTTACTGATGGTAAACCTTCTGATTTGCAAAAATACAGAGAAATTGTTCCGAAAATTAAATCATTAGATTTTGGCGTAATTGTAGGTTGTGCAGCAGGACCAAAAGCAGAAGTAAGTTTTTTACAAGATTTAACAGATAACGTTGTCAAATTAGACACGACTGATGTATCAACACTTACAACATTCTTCCAATGGGTAAGTTCATCTATCGAAATGGGAAGTAAATCTCAAGGTACAGGTGAAGCAATGACACTTCCACCACCACCAAGTGAACTTAATATTATTGTGTAAAACATAAAACTATGAGAAGATTACCCATATACTTCCTTATTGATGTTTCAGAATCAATGGTGGGAGAGCCTATTGAGCAAGTTCAAGATGGTATTGCTACAATCATAAAAGAACTTAAAACTGATCCTTACGCATTAGAAACTGTTTGGTTATCAATTATTGGTTTTGCAGGTAAAAGTAAAATAATCACACCTTTACAAGATATTATTACATTTTATCCACCCAAAATTCCAATTGGTAGTGGAACATCTTTATCAAAAGGATTAGAAGAACTAATGAATGCTATTGATAGAGATATTGTAAAGACAACTTTTGAAAGAAAAGGAGATTGGAAACCAATTATATTTTTATTTACAGATGGGATTCCAACAGATTCTACTGATCAAGCAATTGGGCGTTGGAACTCTAATTACAAAGGAAAAAGTAATTTAATTATCATTTCTATAGGAGATAATACCAACTTAAATTTATTAGGAAAATTATCTGACCAAGTATTGTTGTTTAATAATACTGATGTGAACTCGTACAAAGAATTCTTTAAATGGGTTACAGCATCTATAAAAGCAACAAGTGAAAATGTAAACAATACCAATACTGATGGAATTAATCTAAGCAAAGCTAATTCTGATTTAGTAGAGAAGATTGATTTAACGAAAAAACATGAAATTCCTGATGAAAATACAGTTGTAATAAGAGGAAAATGCTCTGATACAGAAAAATCGTATCTCATCAAATATAAAAAGGATTTTAAAAATTCTGGTTTTATGGATTTGTTATCATCATATTTTAAAGTAGTATGCGCATTCAAAATAGACGAAAACTCTTATCAAGAATTCTCAGATCCAAATAAATCTCAAGTTAAAATTTCTGCGGATGAACTATATGGTAATCCTAGTTGTCCTGCTTGTGGCAATAGTTATGCTCTTGCAACTTGCCAATGTGGAGGAATTCATTGTATAAAAGGAGATGGTCCAGCAAAATGTCCATGGTGTGGAAACGAAGGGTATTATGGTATGTCAGAAGAAGACTTTGATATTAATAGAACTTTAGGATAAATATGGAAAATTTATTGACTCAAATCCTAAAAGAAAAAGAAATAGAAAATTCAAAAATAGTAGATACAACTATTTCAAAATTAATGGAAAATGAGAAAGTATATGAACTATCTAAATCTATTAAAGAAATAAAGCAACAAATATTAGACATCTTTTATATGAATATATACAAAGAAGAATTTAGAGAAGCTCATATTTATATTCCAAATGCAAATGCAAAAAAGGAATATAATTACACGTTTGATATGTCTTCTTTTCCTTCAATTAAAATAAGTGATATTAAAAACTTAGAACTTGTAGGATTACAATTTGACGAAGAAAAAAACACTATTTTTGGCACACCAACAATAGCTAATACAATAGAAATTCAGATTGAGTTTTATAGTACACAAGATGAAAATCTAACATTAGATATAAAACAAATTCCTTTTATTGTAAATGCAGATCCCAAAGATCTTTGGCTGAATAAACCTAGTGCAAAAGACATCAGATTCTCAAAAGATGATGATACCTCTTTTTCTTCTTTATTTTTAAATAAAAAAATTGTTGTAGTCTCTAAACGTGGTCGCTCTCATGCTCATGAAGGAACTACAAGAGATGACGATTTTATGGTAAAAGAATTACCCGAAAATTGGTCAATTATTGCCCTTGCAGACGGAGCAGGTTCTGCTAAATTCGCTAGAGCAGGTTCTAAATTTGCAACTGAAAATATTGTTAAAGCTTTTGAAAATGAAGAATTATTGAAAACTTTATCAGAACAAATAATTAATTATTATTCTGAACAACCAATAATTAATCAATCAAATAACTCTGAAATCGATTTAAATCAAGTTACAGATGAATCTTCAATTATAGAAACTTCAACACCTGAAACAATCGAAGATTCTAAACTGAAAATTAAAGGTCTTATTATAAATTCTCTTTACACACAGGTAAAAAAACTACATACAGATTTAGAAACCTTTGCTAGTAATAATGAATTTACGTTGAAAGATCTTCACACAACATTGATATTTACGTTAATTAAAAAATTCGATTTTGGATATGTAATTTTATCTTTTGGAGTTGGAGATTGCCCAATTAATATTTTAGAAGAAAATGATACAAAAGTGAAACTACTTAACTTTCTTGATGTAGGAGAATTTGGAGGTGGAACTCGCTTTATTACAATGCCAGAAATTTTTTCTAGACCTGATATGGTCAACCGTTTCGGAATAAATTGTTTCCAAGACTTTTCGAAATTATTTTTGATGACAGATGGTATTTATGATCCAAAATTTGTTGTTGAAAGTAAATTAGAAAATATGGAAACTTGGAAGAACTTTTTACACGATTTAAGTGGAAAAAATGAAGACAAAGCAATTGTTGACTTTATAAATGATTCTGAGATAGAAAATCAATTATCTCGTTGGATGGATTTTTGGAGCAAAGGAAATCATGATGACAGAACTTTAGCTATTATATACTAAGATTATGAGTATAATTAGAGTAAATTCAATCATAGACAATACCAAATCATATGATTTTATAGATGATGGTAACCCTAAAAAGGGAGGCATGAAAGATGTTTATTTTTCTCCTGATAAAAAGTATGTAGTTGCTTTTTTTCGAGATTCATTAGATTTTAATCAAAAAGAAAGAATAAAAAGAATAGTCAAATTATACCTCGATAACATAAAAAGTGGAACTAGTTCAGATTATTTTTTAGATGATATATTTCGCTGGCCTTACGATGCTGTAGAAAAAGATGGAAAAACAGGAGTTATTGTTCCTATTTATAATCCAAAATTTTTCTTTTCGAAAGGTTATACTTCTGATGAAACAATAAAAGGAGGAGAAAAAGTAGGGAAATGGTTTACAACACCTTCTTTCCGAAATAAAGAATACCCTTTATCATTAGATAATTCCGAATTAGGAGATTGGTTAAGTTATTTTCAAATCGGAATTAACATATCACGTGGAGTGAAAAAAATGCATCAAATGGGATTAGCACATTCAGATTTATCTTACAATAATGTTTTAGTAGATCCAGTTTCAAAATCAGCTGCAATAATTGATATTGATGGTTTGGTTGTCCCAGGATTATTTCCTCCAGATGTAATAGGAACCGCAGATTTTATTGCTCCAGAAGTATTAAAAACAAAGCATCTACCACTTCAAGATCCTAATAGAATTTTGCCTAATCAGAAAACAGATTTACACGCTTTGCCTGTACTAATTTACATGTATTTGTTAAGAAGACATCCTTTACGTGGAGGTAAAATTTGGGATTTGGATTCTGAGAAAGATGAGGTTTTATCTATGGGAGAAAAAGCAATTTTTATAGAGCATCCTACAGATACAACAAATCGTGTAAAAGTTGATCAACTTAAAAAATGGAATTTATTTTGGGGAGATCCTAAAAAAATACCTTATACGGTGACAGGACCATATCTTTCTGAATTATTTAGAAGAGCTTTTATAGATGGTTTACACAACCCTATGTTACGACCAATTGCAAATGAATGGGAAACCGCTTTATTGAAAACTGTAGATCTTATACAACCTTGTAGTAACCTGCAATGTGACGAAAAATGGTATGTTTTTGATAATACATCGCAGCCTAAATGTCCTTTTTGCGGAACACCACATAAAGGCACTTTACCAGTTGTGGATTTATATTACAAATTTAAAGATGATGTTTGGAAACCCGAAAATCATCGTTTGATGGTCTATCACAATCAATATCTTTTCAAATGGCATGTTTCCAGAAAAGTAATCAGAAACGAAAGTTTAAGTGATATAGATAAAAAACCTGTTGGATATTTTACATTTTATCAAAATAAATGGGTTCTAGTCAACCAAAGTTTACCCAATATGAAAGATGTAACCGAGAATAAACCAATTCCTATCAACTCGATGGTAGAGTTAACGGATGGGAAAAAAATAATGCTTTCTGACGAAGATGGAGGGCGATTAATGTATATAACTTTAACTAATAAATAATTAAAAAAGATGGATAAAAGTATTATTGATTTGCATCCTGGTTTAGTAATTGGTTTTGCTATCGTAGTAATAGTAATGCTATTGTTAGACCTTGGAGTATTTAACAAAAAAGCACACGAAGTGTCTTCTAAGGAAGCAACTATTTGGACAATTGTGTGGATATCATTAGCCATGGTATTTTCTGGAGTTGTCTATTGGGTATTTAACCAGGACGCAGGTGGACATGATCTCGCCATTGAAAAATTCACCCAATTCCAAGCGGCTTATTGGATTGAGAAAGCACTCTCAGTGGACAACTTGTTTGTCTTTATTCTCGTATTTGGATTCTTCAAAGTTCCAAGAAATTTGCATCATAAAGTTCTTTTTTGGGGAATTATTGGAGCCTTAGTTTTTCGTGCGATTTTCATTTTTGCAGGTGTTGGTATTATTAATTTGACTTACTTGCCAGAATGGGTTATTTTCGGAACACCAGTCCGCATTAATGTTGTAATGACGTTATTTGGATTATTCTTAGTTTACGCGGGTATCAAATCTTGGGGCGGTGGCGACGACGACGATGAGGAAGATTTCAGTAAAACTGCTGGTGCTCGTTTGGTAAAAAGATTCTACAAAGTTGCAGACAATTATGATGGTGATAAATTTTTTACAATCCAAAACGGAATTAAAATGGCAACGCCGCTTTTAGTTGTAGTTGCGGTTATTGAGTTTACAGATGTACTATTTGCAGTAGATTCTATTCCAGCAATCTTTGCTATTTCTAAAGATCCATTTATTCTTTATACCTCAAATATTTTTGCGATTTTAGGTCTTAGATCATTATATTTCTTATTAGCTAATTTCATTCATATGTTTAGCAAATTACCTTACGGATTAGCAATTATATTGAGTTTTATTGGAGTAAAAATGCTAATATCTCCGTGGTACCATATTCCTTCTCCAATTTCGTTAGCAATCGTTGGGAGTATTTTGGTATTATCAGTTATTGCATCTATCATGTTTCCAGATAAGGATGATGAGGATGTAGCGAAAGCATAATAAATATCTTTATACAAAAGCATTTGCATTGTTATTTTACTTTGTTAATTTATTAATCCGAATGCTTTTTTCTTCTAAAATAATGAATCCCAATTTTCTATTTAATGAATGAAAATTCTACTTCTTCAAATTTGAATAATGATTCATCAATCATTGATGTTTCAGGACAAAATCCTATGCCATTACCTCGCTTTGATGAAAATGAATTTGAAAATTCAAACAAAGATTTTTATTGGAAATTAGGCGACAAGTTTTCAAAAAGATTGAATTTAAATTCCAATCAAATTGAATTATTAAATAAGATAAATTTTGCAGATAATGTTTTTAATGAAATCATTTTCTGTAGAATTCAGATTTTAAAACAATTTTTTAGAGCCTATGATTTTCTGTTAGAAAAATGTATACCCGTTAATAAAGCATATTCTAATGTCATCGATGAAATGTCAGAAATTATCATCGTTAATAAATACAACTATCGAAAAGAAAGTCTTAACTACGTTTATACCATTGAAACGATCAAAATAGAAATTCTCCAACAAATTTTAAAATATTGTGAGAATACAGTAAGAGAAGTTTACGGAATTAAGCGAAAAATAAATACCAATCTTGATTATCAAAATCCAGACATTATAAGGTTACATGAAAAGAAAATTCTTTCAAAATTATCTGTTTTTTTGATAGAAGATCAAGCTAAGATCTTAGATGCGGATTCCAAAACCAATATTATTTTAAATGAAACGAATACAAATAGATGGAAAACCAAATTTGATGATGTTGTAAAACATTATTCAAATATTATAGGGTTTAATTGGGAAATTGACCGTTTAGTTGATATTAATGAAAAGAATCCGTCCGCAAGTCATATCTATTTTGAGGCAGCGAAATTTATTGCTGATTTTGATAAAGTTGTTGCTTTAGAATTGTATTTTAAATATTTGGATAAAGATATTATTTCAACAAAATTTGAGAACAAACAATTTCCAAAATCGATTCAAAAAGTAATATTTAGAAATCAAGATGAGGTAAATAATTTTGTAGATTTAGTACAACAATTCATTAATAATAAGAATCTCGAACGTACAATTTCTTTTATACCAACTATTTTTCAACCTAAAAGAAAGAAAATTAGCATTGATAGAAGTGCAATTGCAGATATACAAAAGCAAGATTCATTAACTGTTGAATTGTTAGAAGAGTACCTTGGTGACGAAGAATCGATAGAAATTACTGAAACAGAGCAAACTTTAACCGAAGAATTTATTCTTCCAGAAGTTACGAATGAAACGATTAACTCATTCAAGTTTAAGGATGATCTTCAATTATCAGATATTCAAGTCAATATTTTAGAATTATTTGAAAAATCAAGCTATTCAATGATTCAAAACGAGCTTGAAGATTTTATTAAATCTAAAAATTTATTTCTCAATTCTACCATTGATGCGATCAACGATAAATGTTTTGAAATGCTTGATGATGTTTTGATTGAAGAAGATGATGATTATTACACGATTTATCCAGATTATTACAAAAAACTATTATTAAATGATTGACAATATTAAACCCAAAGAAGTAACTTCAATTATTAATTCTTTAATAAGCGGTGTTGTTCCTAAAATAGGCGTTCAACATATTACCGTTGGGCGCTCCGAAGAGATAAATGCCTTTATCAGTTCTTTAGAAGATGTGAAAAATGGTCATAGTCTTGCTAAATTTTGGATCGGAGATTTCGGAAGCGGAAAATCTTTTATGCTTCATTTGCTAAATACGGTGGCGTTAAAACAAAAATTTGTTGTTGCCAATGCCGATTTTACTCCAGAAAATAGAATTTATGCAAATGATGGAAAAAGTGTTTTGTTGTATGCCGCAATTATGGATAACATTGCCATCCAAACAAAGCCAGAAGGTGGTGCTTTGCCAACGCTTTTAGAAAAATGGATAGAACAAGTTATCACAAAAGTAAGTGAAGAACAAAATATTTCTCTTTCAGATATTCGTAATGATCAATATTTGCCATTAGTACAAAACGCAATAATGAAAACCGTTAACGAGATTACGGAAGTCGGAGGTTTTGATTTCGCTTCGGTAATTATTAAATACTATGAAGGTTACATAAAAGGCGATGAATATCTTCGCCGAAATGCCTTAAAATGGTTGAAAGGAGAATACAAAACCAAAACAGAAGCACGACAAGATCTTGGAGTTCGAGAGATAATCAATGATTCCAATTATTATGATATGCTCAAAAATTTCTGCAAATTATTTGTGAGTATGGGTTACAGTGGATTTATGATAAATCTGGACGAAGCTATCAATTTATACAAGATTACAACTTCGGCAGCGAGAGAAAAAAATTATGAAAAAATTCTTTCGATCTATAATGATTGTTTCCAAGGAAAGGTTTCTAATTTCTTTATAAATTTTGCAGGAACTAAAGAGTTTTTAGAAAATGAAAGACGCGGATTATTTAGTTATCAAGCTTTAAAATCTCGTTTAGAACCTAACAAATTTGAAACTTTAGAAATAAGAGATTTTGCACAACCTGTCATTAAATTAAAACCATTAAATCACAATGAAATTTTTGTTTTATTAACGAAACTAAAATCCATTTTTGATTTGAATTATAAAACAGAATTAAATGTTTCTGATGAAGATATTACTTCATTTATGGAAGAAATGTTTAATAAACCTGGAGCTTCCGAGTTTTTGACACCTCGTGAAGTAATTCGAGATTTTCTGAATATTCTCAACATTATTCGTCAAAATCCTGAAATTGATAAAAGAAAATTGTTTGGAGAAATCGAAATTTCTGACGAAAGACCAAATGACCTTGTAGCTTTAGATTCAATCGAAGAAATATGACGACTTACGAATTGCTTTCTGAGCCGATCCGAAAGTACATAAGAGATAAACGTTGGGATAGTTTTCGTCCGATTCAGGAAGCTGCAATTCAGAGAATTACTTCTACTGATAACAATTACATATTAATATCAAGAACCGCTTCTGGTAAAACGGAAGCGGCTTTTCTTCCTATTTTATCAAAAGTAAATTTTAAAGAATCTGGTGTTAAAGTCTTGTACATTTCACCTTTAATTGCTTTAATTAATGACCAGTTTTTGCGAATAGAACAACTTTGCAATTATTTGGATATTTCTGTAACAAAATGGCATGGCGAAGCTAGTAAAAGTAAAAAAGAACAGCTTCTAAAAAATCCAAATGGAATTCTTCTCATTACACCAGAGTCTATTGAAGCAATGTTTTGCAATAAACCTCATAATGTTGTTCAACTTTTTTCCCTGCTGGAATATATTGTTATTGACGAAATACATAATTTTTTAGGTTCAGATAGAGGTTTACAATTACAATCTTTGATTCACAGATTGCAGCAAAAAAGCTCTAAAAAAGTATCTGTAGTTGGACTTTCAGCAACCGTGAGTGATGCAAACCAATATGTTGAGTTAAAGTCATTTTTTGGTAATCCAGATCATACAAAAGTCATTAGAGATACTACACCAAAACCTATTAATGCAGATTTTAGATATTTCGATTCCAATTCTACGGAATTGCCTTTGGATCTTTTAAAAGATTTGTATAAAGAAACTAGAGATTGTAAAGCATTAGTTTTTCCCAATGCAAGAGGACGTGTGGAAGAAGTTGCTGTAAAATTGAAGAAAATTTCCGATAAAGTTGGAGGTCATCAAAATTATTTTTCTCATCATTCGGCTGTAGATAAAGAAACGCGTGAATATGTAGAGTTTTTTGCAAAAAATACAAATCAACAAAATTTCACCATTTCTTGTACTTCAACTTTAGAATTAGGAATTGATATTGGTAATGTAGATAAAGTTGTTCAGATTGATGCTACACACAGTATTGCATCGCTAATACAGCGTATCGGGAGAAGTGGAAGACGAGTAGGAAAAGATAGTAATTTAGTTCTTTATTCAACGGATTCTTGGAGTTTTTTGCAATCGTTGGCGTCTTGGCTTTTATATCAAGAAAATTTTATAGAGCCAGTTTTTATCTCAGATAAGCCTTATGATGTTCTTTTGCATCAGATTTTATCTATTGTTAAAAGTTCTTCAGGAATTGAAATTGAGAAGTTATATTTGCAAGTTTCAAACAATCCTGCTTTTCTAAAAATTAGTAAAAACGAAGTTTTATCGCTCATTAATCATCTCATAGGTTTAGATTTTTTAGAAAAAATAGGAAATGAAATTATTCTTGGGATCGATGCTGAACCGCTTGTAAACTCTAAAGATTTTTATTCACTTTTTAAAACAGATACTTTTTTAAAAGTTGTAAACTCGGGCAATAAAATAGGTGAATTGCCTTTGTCTCCTCAATTAATTGTAAACGAAAATGTATTTCTATCAGCTCGAATTTGGAAAATAATTGACGTAGATTTTAAATCCAAAAAAGTTGAAGTTATTCCGACAAATGATGGTAAAAAACCTCTTTTCTTCGGAAATAGTGCAGATGTAGCTTCAAAGATTAGAGAAAAAATGTTTGAAGTGCTTACATCCAAAACAGATTATGATTTTATAGATGAAAACAGCAGGTTTGCTTTATTCGAATTGCAAAAAGAATTTTCATTTCTCAAAATTGAAAATCTTAAAAAACAACGCCCAGTTTTGATAAAAGAAAAATCGAAAATCTTTTATACTTTTTCAAGTTCAAAAGTTAATAGAACTATTTCTTTTCTCTTGACTTTAAACAAAATTGAAAATAGGATAGATGAATCATCAAGTTCTATCGAGCTTATTAATGAATCTTTTTCGGTTGATGATTTTACAAATATTCTAAAAAATATTGAGAAAAAGGAAATAGAAAAGCAACTTCAAATGCTTTTAGCTTTTGAAAAAGGACAAGAAATGCTTGATTTTTCAAAATGGGCTATCTATCTACCACTTGAAATGCAGATAGATTTAATCAAAACAAAGTACTTCGATTTTAATGAAGTTAAAAATTTTGGAGAAACAAACATGTTTGTGAAATATAAGTAATGTTACAATTGTAATTATAAAAAAATGGTTTTAAAAGATAAGAATTATCACTTAAAAATTTCATTTAAAAACGTCAAAAATTACATAAAACGTTCGACTGAAATAACTGTCAGCCCGCTAAAAGACAAAGAGAACCATTTTTTATTTATTCTTAAATCATATCATTTTTTTTGTTATATTTTATAGAATGATTTTTTGAAAATCTGAAAATTAAAGTTTATTTAAAAACGTCAAAAATGACATCAAATGTTCGACAGAAGTACCTTTCAGCCCGCTGAAAGGGATTCTATTATTTAGAATCTCTTTTTTTTATTTAATAAAATAAGGAGTGAGATATTATTTTTAATAACTATAAAAACCTAATGACAGATATAATTCCATCATTAGGTTTGTTCAATAATTTGGTTTAAGTTAAAAAATATTTTATTTCCAATAATTCCAATTTGTTCCATCAAATACAGCAAGTGTTTTACTGACTGTATCATAACATATCATTCCTGCATAAGGACTTTTGACGGTTAAATGAGGATTCGAGATTTTAGGCAAAATCATAGCTTTGTCTGTTGCTTCTAAGACTAAAATGCCAGTTGCGACAGAGGTCTCGGCTCCAATAATAACTCCATTTCCTATATCATTGGATGTATTTGAAATAAGATTTGATGTATTTCCTATATCGCTGAGATCTTTCCATACATTATTTTCAACCATACGTACCTTTTTTGTATTAATGTCGAAGACAAATGTTCCATTAGTAGGTGTTACATTTGTAGTATTGGTTACAGCAGGTAAAATAATGCCTTTTGAATTTGTTGAGCTTTGATCAAAATCTAATAATGTGTTTGATCCAACAACGTTTGTTTTTCCTACAGCAATTTGAGCATAAGAAAAGCTACTTAAGATTAATATGGTATAAACAAGATTTTTCATAATTATAACAGTTATTTATTCATTACAAGATTTTGAAATACATTTCCAAGTTGTTCCGTTATATAATTTGATACAGCTTGCACTAGTGTCATAAATTAACATCCCTTCCTGTGGTTGAAGAACATTTGTAGAGCTAGAAACTCTAGAAATTACAAGACCTTTATTCTTTGATTCTAATACAATAAATCCATTTGGAACGTCGGCTGGCCATGTTGATCTTGGAGAGGCTAAAGATGATATTCCTACACTTGAAGATGGAATACCTGCAGTTGAAAAATCACCTTGTTTAACACATATATTATTTTGACAAATTAGATTTCCGTCATTAGCGGTCGGGTTACTTGCATCTATTTTAAGATTGTATACTTTTATATTGTTGAAAGCACTTATCAAAGAAAAGACCTCAAATTTAACCTCATCAAATGGTTTAGTTGCTCGGAATCCATAATTTTTCATTCCTGTTCCAATTGATAATATGATCGATAAATCCAGTAAACTTGCATCATTAGCTACTTCTTGTAAAACACCATTTAGATAAGTTTTGACAAAAAATCCTTCCAAAACGTCTGCCTGAAGAAGATAAGGTACATCTTCTATTGTAAATCCTACGTAGGTACCACTTGGATATCTGTTTGTTAAATCCAAAACACTTATTCCTACTGTTCCTCCAGCTCCAACATTCATGTTTAAAGTTGCATAATCCGTAGCTGATGGAGTAATTAAGTTTTGAGCGTTGTCAACTCCACACAAAGCACAAGCGAGTCCTTCAGGTCCTGTTTTAAATTGATTTATAACTACTGGGTGTGTAGGTGTGTTTTCAATAGGACGATTAGTGCTACAGTCAATAGGATTTTGACATGGATTCATAATGTATAAATCGTATATCTTAACGATTCCTAATGAAATACCTACTGGTTGTTCATAAATTAATTGTATTTCATCAAATGTAGCAGGCGCCTTGAACCCTAATGTTTTTCGAATATTTGTTGCCACATTTGCACCCAAAAGGAAATTGCTTCCTTCTATAATCCCTACTTGTGCGTTATTTCTTAATAATCGAAGTTTTAATTTAGGCAAAACAGCTACATTAATCAAACTTGTAAATTCAACATCAAAAGAAACATATGCTCCTACGCTAAAAGGTGTCAATTGTTTGTGTATAGCTATTGTCGCTGTACTAAGTGCTCCCACTGGAATATTAATGCTAGCATAAGTTAAAGGATTGTTATCTAAAATATGGTCAATATCTACAATATTTCCGACTGTAGCAATACCTGTAACTCCTGTATTGTTACCAATACTAACTGGATATTGATTCTTCCCTATTAATGTATTCGTATTACACACAAATGCTGGTCCTTCACAAAATTGTTTGACAATCATATTATAAATTTTTGTCTCACCTAACAGATCAACACTCAATAATGTTGACATTCTAAATTGAACCTCATCAAATGGTTTTGTTGTAACAAAACCGACAACACTGCGTGGAGCACTGCCTAAAACACCTACATTTAATAATAGCGAATTTGAATTTGATGTTTCTTGCTCTACTCCATTTAAATAAGTTCTGATTGAAATTCCACCTAATAGATTAACATTTAACAAATTTGTATTCGAGATTTCAAATCCTGCAAAATATCCTGCATTAAATTGCTGACCACTTGTCGCCACAGATAAGGTTGCTGTACCTGCTAAAGAAGCTGTTACATTAATTGAAGCATAATCATTTATATCACTATTCACAACATTATTTGAATTACTTACTGAGGCAACAGATATTCCTCCCGTACCTGTACGAATTTGTTGGACAGTTGCTGGATAAGTAGGGGCTATAATTCTAGTATCTACATTACAAGAGGGTGCTGGTCCGTTACAATTACGTTTTACCACCAAATTATAAATCTGAGTTGATCCAAACACATTAAGTCCTAGCAGATTTGTCTGAACATATTGAACCTCATTAAATGGTAGAGTTGTCGTAAATCCTACTTCAGCTCTGTTAGCACCTCCTAATAAAGACAAACTAACGAGTAAGGTATTGCTATTCGATGTTTCTTGTAAAACACCATTCAAATAAGTGACGATTTTTGTTCCATTTAATAAATCTAAATTGAGTAGATTGGTGTTCGAAATCTCAAATCCTGCAAAAGATCCTGCATCATATGTTTTATTCAAATCTTTTACCGATACTTGAGCTGAAGCGCCTAATGCAACCCCTAAAGACATTGTAGCAAAATCTGTTGTATCGCTATTGACAATGTTTCCAATGTTTGTAATGTTACCTACTGTTAGTCCGCTTGTTCCTGTTCTATTATTCTCATAATTAACGACAGCTGCAAAATTATTCTCTATAATTCGAGTGCTTGTATTACAGACCAAAGTCTGCGGAGTTGCGCAAGGTGTGATGGTATAAACATAGTTAACAGCTGTTGTTGTTATTCCTAATGTTGTGACGGTTACCCTTATTTTATTAAACGGTTTGGTTGAAGTTACTCCAAGATTTCTATTGGAAGCAGAAACAGCAGTTATAGGTACTTCTACTGTTATAGCATCTCCAGTAGCTACGTTACCTAAATATGTTTCTACTCGATAAGTTGTTGATAAAGCAACTGTACTTGTTTCAGACAGAACTACTCCAGCATAAGTACCAGCAGGATAAGTTGTTGAATTGTTTTGTACCTCAATATTTGCTGTTGGATTAATTACTACTGAGGTCCAAGTTGCTGCATTTGTTAAATCGGAGTCTGTTAACCTATTTTTATTCGCAAAATGATCACCGAGACCTTGCGATGAATTTACAGTAAGAGCATTTGGTGCAAAATTATTGTTCGTCCAGGTAACTGGAGAGTTGCATGCTCCCTGCCCGTATGCCCAATTAAACAGGCATAGAGATAGGAACAGAAATAAATTCTGTATAATATTTTTCATGTTTATAGTAGTTGTTTAATTAATAAATCTTTGGTTGGCAGTAGAAATATTAATTAACTAAATAAACAATGAAGGAGAGCGTATTTCTAAGTGAGACAAGCAGATTGCGTAATCGCAAAAAATATAATGGTAATATTTTTTTTTGTATTGAATATCGTGGTCTGTAATCTTATTTATAAAAGTCATAAAAAGTGCAGCATAATTATAAAATATCTCATAATAAACACCAAGAGCACTAGGTTTATATAGATTAAAAAAAGTAGAGGACTTATAGGGTAAATAAAAGAGTTTTTCGTGTTTATAAACTTTTTCTGATTGAGATAAATTTTGCTTGTCTTTGCTTTTTGATTTATTTATGGAAGTTTTAAATATCTGTTTTTTTAATATTTTATTTTGTTGAGATGGAGTAGTATCATTTTTTTCTTTCGTCCCTATATTAGATATAATAGTGTTTTCAGAAATATAAAAAGTTGTATTCTCTTTTATTGTTATAACTATTTTATTTGTAGGAGATTCAGAATTAACCTCTTCATTTATTTCTCCTATATAAGGAAAAACTGAAGTTGATAAAAAATACAATAATAAGAAAAGGTAAGTAGATTTAGTATGATTGAGATAATGTAATAAAAATTCTCTCATACATGTATAGTGTTAATCGGTTGATGTTTACGAATATACAAAATTAAAAGAGAATGTTCACATAATTTTATGATTTTAATTACAAAAATAATTAATTGAAGAAAGAATCTGATAAGATTATTTTAGATTATCTAGATATCATATCATAGATTTTGTGTGGTTTTGTCTATACTGGATTAGCAAATCACTTAAGTATATAAATATAATAAAGACAAAAAATCCCTTATCTTTTTAGATAAAGGATTTCAAAAAAACTCAAAAATAATGATTTTCTAATCATCAACTTTACTATGTAGTTTTCCGTAGAAAAAATAAATACAGATTCCAATAATTAACCAAATCAAAAGTCGCCACCAGCTTTCCATTGTTAATGAAGTCATTAAATAAACACAAACAATAATTCCTAAAATAGGAACGAATGGGACTAATGGAACTTTAAATTTACGTTCGGCATTTGGCATTTTTTTACGCATCACAATGATACCAATACAAACTAAAGTAAAGGCAAATAAAGTTCCGATACTTACCATATGACCTAAATCTTTGATTGGAACAAATCCTGCAAAAATGCTTACAAATACTAAGAAGAATAAATTAGTTTTCCAAGGCGTATGAAATTTTTTGTGTACATGTGAGAAGAATGAAGGTAATAGTCCATCATTACTCATACTGTAAAATACGCGACTTTGTCCTAGTAACATGACTAAAATAACGGAAGTATATCCTGCAATAATAGCTAAAATCAAAACGCTTTGTAAAAATGTATAACCAGTAACTGCAAAAGCTGTAGCAGCTGGCGAAGCATCTCCTTTAAAGATTTGATAAGGTACTAAACCTGTCATCACCCAAGAAAACAATACATACAAAATAGTACAAATAACTAAAGAACCTAAAATACCTATAGGCATTCCTTTTTGTGGATTTTTTGCTTCCTGAGCTGCAGTAGAAACAGCATCGAAACCTACAAAAGCAAAGAAAACGACAGCTGCACCTGCTGCGATACCTGGCATTCCTCCGAATTGAGTTCCTGGGATATTTTTAGGAATAAATGGAATATGATTTTCAGGATTGATATGACTCCAACCTAAAACAATAAATACAATTACAACACTTACTTTTAAGACAACTAAAATATTGTTGATAATTGCAGATTCTTTTGTACCTCTGATTAATACTAAAGACAATAAGCACACAATAAATATTGCAGGTAAATTGATGATACCTCCATCTGCTGGAGCATGTAATAATTCTTGAGGTAGATGAATATTTATTCCTTGTAAAAATTTATCGACGTATGCCGACCAACTTACGCTTACGGTAGCTGCTGCCAAAGCATATTCTAATACTAGATCCCAGCCAATAATCCAAGCAATGAATTCACCCATAGTTGCATAAGAGTAGGTGTAAGCGCTTCCTGCAACAGGTATCATAGAAGCAAACTCTGCATAACAAAGTCCTGCAAACGCGCAACCAACAGCTGCTAATACGAATGATAAAGTAACTGCTGGACCAGCATGGTCAGCTGCAGCTATTCCTGTTAAACTAAATAAGCCAGCACCAATGATAGCACCAATACCTAAAGCAACCAATGCTCCTGAAGACAGAGACCTTTTTAAACCACCTTCTGTTTCCTGCGAATCTTCTATTAATTTCGCTAATGGTTTAATTTTCCAAATAGACATAAAAATACATGTGTTAAAACTTGATGAAATGTAAAGTATTTCGAGTTTATTTTTAATAATCGAAAAATAAATTTCACTAAAATTATATATATATATAAAATGAAGTTTAATTATTAGGAATAATATAATTTAGTTGGGTTGTTCTAGTTTGTTTTTTTTATATTGATAGAAATAAACTTATTTTTTTGCTAAAATAAAGTTTAATAATTTAAATAAATACGAATAAAATGTATTTTCACTTATTTTATTGAGACAAAAAAACCTCGAAAATTCTTTCGAGGTTTATAATTATTTGATTGAATATATTTATTATTCAGAAATACTTGGAACTGTTACCAATTCATCTGTTTCCACATCATAATCAATTTCGTCATAGTTGAAGCCAAATAATTGGAAAAATTCATCACGATAACCTTTGATATCAGAAATCTCGTTGATATTTTCAGATGTAACAATTTTCCATAAATCGTCAACTTCTTTTTGAACATCTTCGCGCATTTCTAAATCGTCAATACGAATACGTCCATTTTCGTCTAAAGGAATTTGTCCGTTAGTTGTATATAAACGTTCTTCGAATAAACGTTGCATTTGCTCAATTGTTCCTTCGTGAATGCCTTTATCTTTCATTACTTTGTATAATAATGATACGTATAAAGGTACCACAGGAATAGCAGAACTAGATTGAGTGACTAATGCTTTGTTGACAGAAACGTAAGAAACACCATTCAAATCAGCTAATAATTCATTCAAAACAGGAACTGTTTTTTCTAAATCATTCTTAGCCATACCAATAGTTCCATCTTTGTAAATTCTATGTGTTAATTCTGGTCCGATATATGAATAAGCAACTGTTTTTACACCTTCTGCTAAAACACCAGCGGCTTTTAAATCTTCCATCCAAAATTTCCAATCTTCACCTCCCATAACAGCAATTGTATTATCAATGTCTTCTTGAGAGTCAATAGGATTAATAGTAATATCAGTAACGTTTGCAGTATGGAAATCTACTGTTTTATTTGTAAAAGGCTCTCCAATAGGTTTTAAAACCGAAGAGTGCACAACTCCTGTTTTAGGATGAGTACGACGAGGAGAAGCTAAACTATACACAACTAAATCTACTTGACCTAAATCTTTCTTGATTAAATCAATCGTTTGTTGTTTTATTTCATCTGAGAAAGCATCACCATTAATACTTTTTGCATACAAACCAGCAGCGTGTGCTTCTTTCTCAAAGGCTGCAGTGTTGTACCAACCAGCAGTTCCTGGTTTTTTTTGAGCAGCTGGTTTTTCAAAGAAAACTCCAATTGTAGCTGCGTTATATCCAAATGCTGCTGTAATACGAGATGACAGTCCAAAACCTGTCGAAGCACCAATAATTAAAACTTTTTTTGGTCCTTCGGTTGAAATATTTTTTGATTTTATGTACTCAATTTGATTGTGAACATTTTTAGCAGTCCCTTCAGGATGAGTGGTAATGCAAATAAAACCTCTTGTTCTTGGTTGAATAATCATTATACTTAATTTAGTCGCATAAAATTATAAAATAAATTCAATATAACGAAAAGTTCTGTTTCATAGCTGAGAAAAAAATAAAGTTCCTCGATTAGGAATTATGATTTCATTTTGTTATATTTACGAATCTACTAAAAACCTACTACCTATGAAAGATATTCATATAGGCTCTTTAATAAAAAAAAGAGTTGATGAACGGGAGATTGATACTTTTAGGATTTTAACTTTCTTTAAATCTTATACAGAAAGCGAAATAAAAAAACAGTACAAAAGCCAATCTATAAAAACAGATGATTTGTTAAAATGGTCTAAATTATTAGAATATGACTTTTTTAGAATTTATACCCAACATATAATTCTATTTGCTCCAATAAGTAAAACCAAAAAAATAGATTCTATTAAAAGTTCAGCTTTACCTAATTACCGTAAAAATTTATATACAAAAGAGATTATAGATTTTGTTTTGGATTTATATGTGAATGAAAAAAAGAAAATTCAAGAAATTTCAAATAAATATAATATACCTAAAAATACCATTCATAATTGGATAAAAAAATATTTACCTAAAAATTAAATCTAACTCTTATGAAAAAACCAAACTATCAAAAAATCTATCAAGATATTATTGAAAAAAAATTTCCTGATAAATTAGGACAAACTAAAAAATTATTAAAAAAAGAAATGAATGTTTTAGATGTAATTAAAATTTCAGAAATATTAAACTCTGAACAGATTTCTGAAAATAAAAAACATAGATCATACGATTTGAATTCCATTTTAAAGATTTTAACTTTTCAAAAAAATAATAATTACACTAATACATTGACAGCAGAAAAATATAGAATTAGTAGAAATACTGTTTCTAAATGGAGAAAAATTTACGGATTTTAAGTTTTTTAAAAAAAAGCTCAATCTAAAGATTGAGCTTTTAAAATACTTTAAAAAAACTATATAAAAAATTCGATTAGAATTTAATATCTTCTGTAGTTGCGATTAAATCTTGGATTGTTTCGCGACGACGAATTAAATAATCCTTGTCGTCAATTAACAAGACTTCCGCAGGTTTGAAACGCGAATTGTAGTTCGAAGCCATCGAGAAACAATATGCTCCTGCATTATGGAAACACAATACGTCTCCTTCACTAATTTCATTTATTTTACGATTTGATCCAAACGTATCTGTTTCGCAAATGTATCCCACAACTGTATAATAACGGCTACGACCTTCTGGATTCGAAATATTTTCAATTTCGTGATGAGCACTATAAAACATTGGACGAATTAAATGATTGAAACCTGTATCAATTCCAGCAAAAACAGTAGAAGTTGTTTGTTTCACAACATTTACGGTTGCTAAGAAAGATCCTGCTTCAGAAACCATATATTTTCCTGGCTCAAACATTAATGTCAAAGGCTTTCCATAGGCTTTTTCGAACTCATTGAAACGAGCTGATAAACGCTCACCTAAATATTCAATATCCGTTTCGTCTGCTCCTGGATAGTAAGGAACTTTAAATCCTGATCCAAAATCAATGTAAGATAAATTCTTGAACTCTGCTGCAACTTCAAATAAAATTTCAGCACCTTGCAAGAAAACATCAATATCCAAAATATCAGAACCTGTGTGCATGTGAACACCGTCTAAATGCAGACCTGTATTTTCTACAACACGTTTGATATGTGGTAATTGGTGAATAGAAATTCCGAATTTTGAATCAATATGTCCAACCGAAATATTTGCATTTCCACCTGCCATAATATGTGGATTGATACGTACACAAACTGGATATTTAGGAAAATCTTGACCAAATGTTTCTAAAACCGAAAGGTTATCGATGTTGATACGAACACCTAAATCAATTGCTTTTTTAATCTCTGTATACGAAACACCATTTGGCGTATAAATGATTTCTTTTGGCTTGAAACCTGCCATTAATCCTAATTCTACTTCTTGAATAGAAACTGTATCCAATCCTGAACCAAGTGATTTGAAATACTTTAAAATATTAAGATTTGTATTTGCCTTACATGCATAATTTAACTTTAAACGTTTGACTGTAGAAAATGCATTCGTCATCTTTTCATATTGCGATCTAATTTTGTTCGCATCGTATACATATAATGGTGCACCATATTTTTGCACCAATTCCAATAGACGTTCTCTATTCAGTTCCATTTTGTTTATTTTTTTGTTTAAAGTTAAATTTCAGTTGCCAAAATTACGGAATACAAATGGTTTTCTGAAGAAAATTCAAAATAAACTTATTATAAAATGGTTTTTTTGAATGTTGTTTTGAATTGTGAAATATATTTTGAATATTATTCATTAAAGAGTGTTTTAATACCTCCACCATTCTTTGAAGTTGAAGACCGAATCGTTCAAATTTAGTGGTTCACCAATCATAGGTGTTAAAATATCGAAGTGATTTTGCTTACCGTTTACCATAATTTTCTCCAAAGGTTCGTCCCATGCATGTTTTGCTAAAGCAAATTTTGCGGCATGAACAGGAATTATATGTTTAGCTTTCAAATCCTTGATAATTGTAGGTAAATCTGATGGTAAAGCGTGAATGTATTTCCATGCATCATTATATTGACCATTTTCGAGAATTGCAAAATCAAACGGACCATATTGTTCTCCAATTTTTTTGAAATGAGTGTCATAACCACTATCACCACCCAAAAATATTTTTTTAGTAGATGTTTCCAAAATATAAGAAGTCCAAAGTGTTGTGTTTCGCTTAAATTTTCGACCAGAAAAATGACGTGCTGGTGTAAAAGTAATTTTTAAATTATTTTTTAAAGCTACACTTGTGTTCCATTCTTCTTCGATTAATTGATCAGGCGAATAATTCCACTTCTCGAAATGCGCACCAACTCCAAGAGGTAGAATCACTTTATCTACTTTTGAGCGTAATTCTTTCACCGTTTCATAATCTAAGTGATCGTAATGATCGTGTGAAATAACCAAATAATCGATCTTTGGAAAATCCTTTGCGTGATACGTATTTGCTCCTTTAAACGCTTTATTGAAAATGGGTAAAGGTGAACCATAATCACTAAAAACAGGATCGATTAGGAAATTAACACCATCTAATTGAATATAATAAGACGAATGTCCCAACCAAATAAACACATTTTCAGATTTATCAATAGATTTGATATCCGTCTGAACATGGGGAATAGAATCTTTTGGGTTGAGTTTCGGATTTTTTGCACCAAATAAAAACGAAATCATTTCTTTTTGCATACTATAACCTTCTGCCATAGCTGGCGTGTGATGTATATTTTGAAATTGTCCATCTTTGTATAACTTCGATTGTTTCATTCGTTCCAATCGTTTTCCAGTTGCATCAGCACCAAAAGTATCCATTTGTAGAATAGCAAAAGTTGCAATTACAAGAATTAAAATCAAGCCTAATAGGAAGTAAAGCATTCGTTTAAAAACTTTTCGTTTATTAATTTTTTTCATTGATGGTCAAATTTATAAAATTCTTGGATTGTTTTTGAAATAATATATCTTAAGTAAATTGTAACATTTGTAACTTTCATTCTAATTTAGATTTATCAACTTTGTACACGTTTTAGAAAAAATACAAAATGGAATTTATCTTACAACCTTGGCCATGGTATATTGGCGGACCAATAATTGCGATTGTAATGCTTTTATTGATTTATTTCGGAAAAAGTTTTGGATTTTCATCAAATTTCAGAACGATTTGTTCTGCTTTGGGAGGAGGAAAATCATGTGATTTTTTCTCGTTTGATTGGAAAGCTCAAAAATGGAATTTATTATTCTTAGTTGGCGCAGTAATCGGAGGTTTTGTTTCGGTACATTTTTTATCAGATAATCAAATTCCTGAAATTTCAGATGCTACAATTGCTAAATTGAATGCAATGGGATTCGAAAGTGCAGGGAAAGTATATTCTCCAACCGAAATTTTCGAAACGATGTCTGTTAAAAATATTGCGTTATTATTTGTTGGTGGATTATTAATTGGTTTTGGAACGCGCTACGCAGGAGGTTGTACATCTGGGCATGCGATTTCGGGTTTAAGTGACTTACAATTACCATCATTAATTGCTGTTATCGGCTTTTTTATCGGTGGACTTTTGATGGTTCACGTTTTGTTTCCTTTAATTTTTTAATCTTATGAGAAGTTTAGTTTATATCATATTAGGTGTTATCTTTGGTGTAACCATGTACAAGGCAGAAACGGCCTCTTGGTTCCGCATTTTCGAAATGTTCAATTTTCAATCTTTCCATATGTACGGATTTATCGGTTCGGCTTTGGTTGTTGGTTTGATTGGAATACAATGGATGAAAAAGAAAGAAGCAAAAGATATTGATGGAGAAAAAATTGTGATTCAACCCAAAACAAAATCAATTGCACGTTATTTAATTGGAGGAATTTTCTTCGGATTAGGTTGGGCTTTGGTTGGCGCTTGTCCTGGACCAATATTTGTACTATTAGGAGCAGGAGTTTATCCAATTTTAATTACAATTGTAGGCGCATTAATTGGTACTTTTCTTTACGGAAAAATTAGAAACAAAATCCCACATTAAACATGATAAAAGAGAAAATAGAAGCAACTTATCCATATCAATTTGAAGATGAATTATTGAATGAAATTGATGATCTAGGATCTTTGATAGAATTTAAAGCAAATGATGTGATGATTGATTTAAATCAATTTATCAAAGGAATGCCAATTCTTTTGAGTGGTGCAATCAAGATTATGCGTGAAGATTTTGATGAAGGAGAACTATTGTTGTATTTTCTCGAAAAAGGTGATACATGTGCGATGACGATTGCGTGTTGTTTGGGTGATAAACAAAGTAAAATACGTGCTGTAGCAGAAACTGATGGAGAATTGGTAATGATTCCGATTGTAAAAATGGACGAATGGTTGGCAAAATATCCTTCATGGAGACGTTTTATTTTTGATAGTTACAATAATAGAATGGAGGAAATGTTAGTAGCGATTGACAATTTAGCTTTTAATGATATGAACGAACGTTTGAAAAAATATCTGTTGGATGTTGCAAGTATCAATAAAGGTAAAGTTGTGGTAAAAACACATCAAGAAATTGCTTACGAGCTCAATACTTCTCGCGTTGTTATTTCTCGTTTGTTGAAAGCTTTAGAAAAAGAAGGTTTCCTTCAACTAAACCGAAACGAAATTACGATAAAGTAAGAAATTATTAAAAAAATATAAAAAGGAAGCTCAAGTAGAGAGCTTCCTTTTTTTGTACGAGAAAACAATTTATAGTAGAAAAATTTTCTAAAAATAATATCATTTGTAACAAATGTTACAATCTATTTTGATACGGTCAATTACTTTTGTTTTTGTATTTGATAAAACAAATGATTGCCCGTATAGTTTATTTTGGATTATTGCTATTTACTTTTTTTCCTTTTGTAGAGTCGTCTGTGGCGTTACTTTTAGGGATTGGTTATGGTTTAATTTTTCAGAATGAATTTGGGGAAATCTCAAAACGATATTCAAAGAAATTATTGAATATTGCAATCATTGGTTTAGGGTTAGGTTTGAATCTTCACGAAGCAGTTTCGGTAAGTAAAGATGGATTTTTTCTCACTTTTATTTCTGTGTTAAGTGTTTTTACATTAGGATTTGTATTCTACCGATTATTAAAAATCAACAAGGATACATCGCTGCTGATTACTTCGGGAACTGCTATTTGTGGAGGAAGTGCTATTGCTACAATTTCTTCGGTTCTACAACCAAAAGCCAATCAAATTACCATTGCCATGGCAGTTGTGTTTGTGTTGAATGCGATTGCGTTAATGATTTTTCCGTTTATTGGACACTATTTTCAGTTGTCGCAATACCAATTTGGTTTGTGGTCAGCAATTGCAATTCATGATACAAGTTCAGTGGTCGGTGCAGCTAAACAATATGGTGAGCAAGCTTTAGAAGTTGCAACAACTGTAAAGTTGAGCCGAACATTATGGATTTTTCCGTTGGCTTTATTAATTGGTTATTTTAACAAAAAAGAGAATTCTTCTTACAAATTTCCTTATTTTATTATTGGTTTTATTGCAACAATGCTTATCGCTACTTATTTTCCTCAAGGCGAAAAAGTATATCATATTTTACAAGGAATTTCGAAACAATTAATGGTTGTTGCTTTATTTATGATTGGCTCGTTGATTAACTTACAATCCATCAAACAAGCAGGTTTTAAAACCTTATCATACGGAACCCTGCTTTGGATTTTTATCTCCATTTTATCTTTGGTTTTGGTTTTAAATTGTTTTTAAAATCTCTATTCTCTCTATTTTTAGTTCTGTAACATTGGTTACTGTCGATTGTGTTTTAGAAACTTAACTTTGCTTCAACAAATTAGAAAAGGTTAAACCATAAAAATATTATCATATGTTTTTTCAACACATTTTTGAAAAGTCTTTGGCACATTCAAGTTACCTTGTAGGTTGTCAAGCAAAAGGAGAAGCAATTGTAATCGATCCCAAAAGAGATATTGATACATACTTAAAAATAGCAGAAGAAAATAAGCTAAAAATTACGCATATTGCCGAAACGCATATTCATGCTGATTATCTTTCTGGTAGCCAAGAGTTAGCTTATGTAACAGGTGCAAAGATGTATTTGTCTGATGAAGGAGGAGAAGATTGGCAATACGATTTTGAACATATTGCATTAAAAAATGGCGATAAAATAGAAGTTGGCAATCTAATTTTCGAGGTGATGTATACGCCAGGTCACACGCCAGAAAGTATTAGTTTCTTATTAACAGATACACCTGCAACGAAAGAACCAGTTATGATTTTTACTGGAGATTTTGTTTTTGTAGGAGATATTGGTCGTCCAGATTTATTAGAAGAAGCAGCTGGATTAATTGGTACTAAAGAAGTAGGAGCGAAGCAGATGTTTGAATCGTTGAAAAAATTTCAAGCATTGCCAGATTATCTACAAGTTTGGCCAGCACATGGAGCAGGTTCTGCTTGCGGAAAAGCTTTGGGAGCTGTGGCAAGTACAACGGTTGGTTATGAGAAAATCAGAAATTGGGCGTTGCAATTTAATTCGAATGAAAAAGGATTTGTTGATTATTTATTGGCAGATCAACCCGAAGCGCCAGCATATTTTGCAATGATGAAAAAGCTGAATAAAACAAAACGTCCTTTGTTGATCGAAGTTCCGAAATGGACAAAGTTAACATACATCGAATTTGAAAAAGCGAAAGATTTTGGAATGAAAGTGATTGATGCGCGTATCAAAACAGATTTTTCTCAATTACATTTACCTGGTACATTTAATATTCAAAATAATAAAACGTTTAATACTTGGATGGGTTGGATGGTAAATTATCAAGAACCAATTGTGTTGATTGTAGAAGAGGACGAAGTAGAAGAAATGACGCGAAAATTAATGCGAATAGGTTTGGATAATGTCTATGGTTATATCACTCCAACAGATATGTTGAGTAATTTTAGTTCTTTACAATCTTCTATTTTAATCGACGCAGATACAATGGAAAATTACATTGGAAATGATGAGGTTCAGATTTTAGATGTTAGAGGAGAAGCAGAATTTAAAGAAGGTCATATCGAAGGAGCGAAGCATATTTTTGTCGGTTATTTACCAAAAAGATACAATGAATTAGATCCAACTAAAAAAATTGCTTTGCATTGTCAAGCTGGAGATCGAGCAACGATTGCACAAAGTTTTTTGGAATCGAAAGGTTTTGAAATTGAAAATTATAGTGGAGGAATTGCTGATTGGAAATTGAATCAAAAACCATTAGTGAAATAATATGTTTTTCAAAAAGATTTTAAAAATGTTGACATCAAATTCGAATGTAGAAAATTATTTACAAGAAGGTGCTTTATTGTTAGATGTTCGTACAAAAGCAGAGTTTTTGGTGGGACATCATGCAGATGCGATGAATATTCCGTTACAAGAATTAGAAGTAAGATTAAAGGAATTACCAAGCAAAAAAATTATAACAGTTTGTAGAAGTGGAGCTCGTAGTGCGCAAGCAGCAACAATTTTAAATAAAAATGGATTTGATGTAATAAACGGCGGTCCTTGGCAAACGATAAAATAAGTGTAATAATATCTAAATTTTAAAAATGGATTTATTGGATAAAATACAAGGAAATGGTTATTATTTGATTGATTTTTATGCAGATTGGTGTGCTCCATGTCAATTACAACTTCAGTTTTTAGAAAAATTGAAAGAAAAATTTCCTGAAAATGTAGAAATTATAAAAATAGATGTAGATAAAGACAAAGTAAGTACTATTCAATTTGATGCAATGTATCAAGTAAATGGAGTACCAACTTTGATGCTTTTTCATCAAGGAAAGCTACTTTGGAAACATTATGGAGTAAAGTTTGAAGATGATTTACAGGTAATTGTGAAACAATTTTTGATATAAAAAAGACAGTAGTTGCTTAATAATTCTTCTTAGAATCAAGTGCAACTACTGTCAAATTATTTTCTTACTCTTACTTTTTTTTCACGTATTTTTTTGGACTTTTTTTGAATTCAACTTTACAGCTTTTACTACAAAAACCATAAATTTTCTTTTGATAAATTGCAGTATCTGTTAAGAATTGTGCAGTATTCATTCCACAAATAGGATCTTTCTCGTTTAAAACTTTTACTTTTAGTTTTTGTTGAGCAAAAATTGAAAAAGAGATGATGAAGAATGTTAATATTAATATTTTTTTCATTGTTATTGATTTTTAGATTGAAATAAATTGTAATTAAAAAAGAAACCTATTCTGTTTTTTACTTCGATTTCTCCCGAATTTAAATCAGAAAGTATAGGTTGAAAATATTCTATACCAAAATTAAATTTTCGAGCAGCTACTTCTAATCCTAATTTCGCAAATTGAGCTTTTCCCTTAGATTTTGGAATCGTCTCCCCAAATTGTTCATTTTTATAATAAAGTTCATTTTGAAAACCGACTTTTCCAAGTAATTTTAATTCATTGTTAATGAAAAGATGTTGTAATTGAATTAATTGATTCCATTGATCTCCAAATTTATATTTCTTCTTATTCTCTCCTTTCAAGTTGTAGTCTGTTACTAATTGTAAAGTCGAATTCTTATAAGCTAATTGGTAATTTATTGCAAACTGAGTATCCCAACTTCCTGTACCTAATTGAAAACTAGGATTGGTTGTTTCAGCATTTGCTTGATTAAATTTTGCGATTGGAATTTTTAAACCTATTGCAGCACTTAATCCATGTTTTAGCTCATTAGAACTTGTATTTGATTTAATGACTTTAACTATTCCCATCATATTTAAATCTCCAATACCAGAAATAGAAGAAGAGTTTTTACCTTCTTTATTATGAAAATGGTAAGGAATACTAGCATTGATGTCAATTCTATTATTTATTGGAATTCTCGCCCATAATTGAATAGTATTGAATTGTTGCTTTTGTGTTCTTTTATTAGAAAAAGCATCTTCTTTAGCTTTATAATATTGATGAAGATAACGAATACCAATGAAATTTGAATTTATAAGATTTTCAATTCCATTTGAGGTTGAAGTCGCAGAACAACCACAAGCATCACAATCTAATTCTAAATCATATAAATGAGAGACTACAATAGAATCATTTTCTGTATGAGCAAATAATGAAATGGGTGTAAACAATATAACGAAAAATAAATTGATATATAATTTCATTTGAATAGATTTAAAATTCTGCATAAGCAGGATTATTAATAAATGAGTAATCAGTTAATGTTTTTAGAAAAGAGATAATTGCTTTTTTTTCTTCTTCTGTCATAGGAATTCCAATTCGATTATTTTGTTTGAGTTGTGAATCCAAATTTTTATCATTTTGTACACCTTCTGAATAAAAATTCAAAACAGCTTCTAAACTATAGAATCGTCCATCGTGCATATAAGGTTTGGTTATTTCAACATTTCTTAAACTTGGAACTCTAAACTTCATAAAATCAGTAGAATCTAATGTGACACGATATAAACCTCCATCTTTGTATTGTTTATTATAATACATTCCTATATTTCGAAAAGACTCATCTGTAAAAAGTGTTCCTTTATGACAGCTTGAACATTTCTGTTGAAAAAGTTGTAAACCTTTTTTTTCGGTTTCGATTAAATTCGCCTCTTTCCTTAAAAATTGATCATATTTAGAATCTTTCGATACAACTGAAGCCATAAACTGTCCTAATGCGCTGAGAATACGATTTGCATCGATTTTATCATCTCCGAAAGCATTTTTAAACATTTTTCGATAAGAAGAATCTGATGATAATTTCTTAATGATTTCGGGAAAAGTTGTATCCATCTCTTCTTCAGCTGTAATAGGAGAAATTGGTTGTTGAGCTAAATCATGAATAACGCCATCCCACATAAATCGATTTAGAAAAGCCAAATTTTGAATAGGAGGAGCATTTCGAATTCCTAATCGATCATCAATCCCATGGCTAACAGGATGTCCGTGGTGAGTAAAGGCATTTTCTTGAATATGGCAAAAAGCACATGAAATAGTATTATTTCTAGATAATCGACCTTCATAGAATAGTTTTTTTCCTAACTCAACACCATTTTTAGTTAACGGATATTTATCTGTATCAAATGTTATTTTAGGAAAATAAGAAGGAGTTTCTAATTGATAAGGTTCATCAACGATCTGTCCATAATCAATATCATCATCATTACAACTTAATAAGATGAATAAGCTGAATATAATTGTTATTATTTTATTCATTGTTTGTAGAATTATGCGGTGTTTTATAAACACCGCTATAAACTTTATTGATTTTTTTCATCGTTATGTACATGATCAACTCGAAACATATTTTGTATGTTCTCTGTTACCAATTGTGCAAAGTTGGAAGATCCCATAATATTATTGTTCGACTCATCTAATGTCAATTTATGATCACCACTTAAATAGGTATTCAAATTTGCCATAATATGAATAGATGGCTTAATTTTAGAAGTCACTCGTGCAGATGTAGGTAAATCTAATGTTACTTCTCTATATAAATCTTGAACATTATTTTTGTTAATATCTCCCATATTTCCTGTATGAGTTAAGAAGAAAGTATCAGTAGTAGTTTTCCCATAAAGACCTTCTATTTTAAAGAAAACATAACCAGCAGCCCAAGCCCAAGTCATTCCATTTTTCTTTGCTTTTTCCCAAAAAGTAGCTTGTCCAGTCTGGCCTAATAAATAAGCTTTCTGAGATACACCAAGTCCAAAACGTACTTTTGTATATTTATTTTGAGGAATATTATCCAAATTTAAATAAACGACATTAGCTATTGCAGAATCTTGATTAATAACAAAAGCGCCTTTGTCTGGATCATTTTTATGATAATCAAATTCATTTCCTTTTTCGTCAATTAATGTGATGTTAGAAATGATATATTTTAATGTTGTTAATTTATGTTTTTGTCCACTTGATGAGGTTTGTGTTGTTTGATCTAGAACAATTCCTCCTAAATTATCAAATCCATTTTCAAACTTTAATTGAATTTTACCTGTTTCAGTTGATTTAATTTCAGAGAAATCATCATCGTTGTTGCAGGAAGTAAATAAAGTAAATAATGCGATAAATGATAAGTTTAAAAAATATTTGAATGTTTTCATTGTAATAATTGTTTAATTTTTTTGAATAAAAATGCTGTTGGAAAACAATTATTGTTCTCCAATACTAGATATTTGTTATATTAATTAAACAATTGCAATTGGAGGTTTTAGATATTTAAAAACCCAATCGATAGAATAGGATGATTGCCAAAAGAATCGATGTTTTATTTTTACAATAAAATCTTGAATAAATGGAATATCTAAGCATTCGAAATGTATATAAATTTCTGCAAATCGAATATTCTTTACTAAAACTGAATCAGATTGTTGTTCTGTTTCTTTTAGTTGCTTCGATAAATAACATTTTCCATTGCATTGCATTTCTGGTCGCTCTTTATTGATACAATATTCATCAATAATCTTCTCCTGAGTACTAATGAATACAGTAAAAGGAATTAATGATCGAAAACCAATTAAAAGCACGAACAATGCAATCAATAAACAATTGAAACTTTTGACAAATCTTATATGAAATGTCAATTTGATTAAATGTTAATGAGATAATAATTTGATAAATAGGGATTATTTATCAAATAGGAGGCTGAAGTTGTTGATCCAATTGATATTGAGTTTCGAAAGCTAATTCGAAAGTCGAAACTTTGTTAATAGGTTTTATAAAGGTAAATGTATAGATTTCTAATTTAGCTTGATAAATAAAATAATCTATAGTACGTAAAGAAACTTGAATTTTATTATCATCATTTTGTTCATCATGAATAGTTTTGGAAATCTGTTCTTTAAGATAACATACTCCATTACACATCAACTCTGGACGTTCTATGTTAATACAATATTCGTTAGAAATCTTATCATAATTCACTAAATAGTCAATAACAGGTAGCAATGGTCTACAAGTTATTAAAACGACAGTTATTATGAAAAGGTAAGATTTCAATTCCTTAAAATTTTTATAAAATTAGACAATTTTTATTTAATTAGAAAATGAAGATTATCAGTTTTTCTCAGAAATTGAATTCAAGTTGCTTTTAAAATAATATTAGGAAAATAATCTTAAAAGGGTTATATTTTTTAGATTGAGAAAGATATCGTAGCTTTGTTATATCATTTTCATGAAAATTATGACTAATTATATCGACATATACAGAAGAAACAACCAATCTTGGTTGTCTTTGTCGTTGGCATATTTGCATGATGATACTTTCTTAAGAAGCTCAAAAGAGTTTATCAACTAATCCCTGTTACGATCCAAAGCAGGGAACCTTCGATTTATTTAATTATCAATTATTTCAATTTTCTGGAAAGAGATTTGTATCAAATAGTAGCGTTTTAGAATTTCATGTCATTTGATATTTGGATCTTAAAAATCTACTCCAAAATATTGAAAAGTTAACGAAGAATTTATCATAATGACAACGAATATAATTTTAACAACAGGTTTATATGATTTAATTAAAGATCATTTAAGAAGAAAAAGAGTAACAAAAGATCAAGAAGATATTTTAACGAATGAATTGAGACATGCAGAGCAAATTCTTCGTCGAGATTTATCAGAAGATATTGTTTCAGTTGGAAAGAAAGTTACAATTAAAGAATTAACTTCAAATGAAGAATATCAATTAAATTTTGTAAGTCCAGAAAAAGCTAAACCTAAGAAAAATCGCCATTCTATTTTGATGGATGAAGGTTTGGCAACTATTGGATACAAAAAAGGTGATGTAGTAGAGTGGCCAACAGAAAAAGGAACAAAAAAGTATGAAATTTTGAATGTAGAAACTGTAGCTTAGTTTCTTAATTGAATAGAAAAACCGAGCAAGTTTGCTCGGTTTTTATTTATATTTTTTTAAAATTACACATCTATATGAGAAGCTATAATAGGTTTTCCGTAAAATATAGTGGCATTTTCTTCAAAATTTTTAGCATTATCAGTTGTATGAAAAGTTAATGAACCATTTTTAGAACATTGTGTCTCAACTTCAGTATGATGTTGTAAATATTTTATTAATTTATTTGCAACTAATTCTCCTTGAGATAGAATAGTGACGTTTTTAGGAGTGTAATTTTTAATTACGGGTAATAATAAAGGATAGTGAGTGCAAGCTAAAACAATAGTATCAATTTCAGAAGATAAAGAAAATAAATGTTCAATATCTTTTTCTACGATATTATTAGCTGCTTTACTGTTAATTTCATTGTTTTCAACTAGTGGAACCCAAAGCGGACAAGCATGTTGGAAAACTTTTATATTAGGATGAAACTTATTAATTTCAATTTTATAAGATTCTGATAAAACAGTTCCTTGTGTTGCTAAAACCCCAACTTTATTATTTTTTGTGTATTCATTTATTGATTCAGTTGTAGGACGAATTACACCTAAAACTTTTTTACCTTCTGGTAAATCATTTTGTTGAATTGTTCTTAAAGCTTTTGCAGAAGCTGTATTGCAGGCTAAAATAACTAAATTACAACCTAAGTCAAACAATTTGAAAACACATTCTTTTGTATATTCATAAACTGTTTCAAACGAACGAATTCCGTATGGAATACGTGCATTATCACCTAAATAAATATAATCATATTGTGGTAATTTTTTCTGAATTTCCTTGAAAACGGTTAAACCTCCATAACCAGAATCAAAAACACCAATTGGTCCTTGCATTTTAGCTGTCTTAATTTGATGATAAAATTACAAAATGTATTGCAAATAAAAATGAAATTATAAATTCAAAAAATGATCCTTTTTAGGAGTCATAATTAATTTAAAAATAAATAATATGATTCCTGTAATTTGAATAATAGAAGCTAAAAATAGCATCAAATTGGTAGAAATAATAAAATGAAAATGGGTGATTTTACACAAAATGCCAATTATAAATAGAATTGAACCAAAAAGAAAAATGATAAGTGGAAATATAAATCTCATAATTTTCTAAATTTTTAAAATCCCTCTAAAACCACGTGCAGCATAATATGATTGGGCGCCGTTGTGATAAACAAAAATAGTTCCGTAACGATAATCACCAAATATAGCACCTCCTAACTCTCTAATTAGTTGTGGAGTTTTTAACTAACTTGACGTTTTTTGATCGACAATTTCTACAGATTGTAATAAACGATATTCGTCTTCAGTAAGTAACTCAATTTTCATGTTTTTGGCGAAATCTATTGCGTTGTTTTTTGGTTGATGTTTTTTTCGAGATGTTTGTCCTTCATAATCATACGCCAAACTTCTACGATCTTTCGGACTTTCCGTCGAACAATCTACAACATAATACTCGTCAGTTTTATCATCATAAAAAATAACATCAGGTTCACCTCCAGTAATTTCCATTTGATACAAAGACCAAATTTTTTCAGGTTGATTGATGATCTTTTCTTCTATTTTTTGCCAATCCAAACCTTGATGCCTCTGTATATTCTTCTCAAACCGTTGTTTCAAAATTTGAATACAATTTTGTTGTTCTATTATAGTTAATTTGTCTTTGATCATAGAATTTATTGCTTTGAGAAACTAATTTTCTAATCAAATATATTCAAAAAAAGATGAACTTGTTAACTGATTTATCGATAATAGATTAGTAGGAAAAGGTGAATCTGAAAATTATATACATCATCTTCCAAATTGTATAATCTTTTGAAATGAAGTTGTACGAAATTTGTAACAGAAGATTTTGTAAATTTAAATGAAGTAAATCGCTCAAATTCGAAAATATAACATGGAAAATACAAAGAAATTATTTATAAAAAATATGGTTTGTCATCGCTGTAAAGTAGTAGTAGGACGAATTTTGAAGATGAATAACATTGAAACAAATCATATCGAATTGGGAGAAGTTGAATTGAAAAATCCTATTGATAATGAACAATTAGAATTGGTTCGGAATGAATTAGAAGAAGTTGGTTTTGAGTTGATTGATGATAAAAGAAGTAAGTTGATTGAACAAATAAAAACATTGATTATTCAGCTGGTTCATCAGGAAAATAACGAACTTAAAGTCAATTTATCTGATTATTTGAGTGAGAAAACTAATTTGGATTACAAATATATTTCGAATCTATTTTCAGAAATGGAAGCACAAACTATTGAAAAATATTTTATTCAGCAAAAAATAGAAAAGGTCAAAGAATTAATGATTTATGACGAATTATCGTTGAGTGAAATTGCGTTTCAATTGAATTATTCGAGTGTGGCACATCTTAGTGCACAATTCAAAAAAGTAACTGGGTTAACGCCTTCTGTTTTCAAACAATTGAGCAAACATACGCGTCGAGCAATTGATAAAATATAAATCAAAAATTATGAAAAAATATAGTTTTTTAGTTATCGGAAGTTTTCTTGCTTTTACAGCAAATGCACAATTTAAAAATCAAGAAACAAAACAATTTCAAGTAAAAGGAAATTGTGTAAATGCGAAAGAATTAATTGAAAAAGCTGGTAATCAACCTCGAATTTCTAAAGTGGATTTTGATGCATCGACTCAAATAGCTTTGATTACATATAATAAAGCAAAAACAAATTCGAACGAAATTTTGAAGAAAGTTGCTTTGGCGGGTTTTGATAATGCAGAATATATGGCACCAGATGAGGCTTACGCGAAATTGGAGAAAGATTGTCAATATTCTCGTGATAAAAAAATGACGATGAACCATAAGGAAATGAATAATTCCAATCATACTTCAAATGAAAGTTCTCAACAACAAAATCAATTGTCACTCGTTTTTGATGCTTACTTTTCATTAAAAGATGCTTTTGTAAAAACAAATGAAAGTGAAATCTCGAAACAAATCACTGCTTTTTCGAAATCAATTTCTGCTGTAGAGATGGGTAAACTTTCACATGAATCACATACGATTTGGATGGAAGTTTTTAAAGACTTAGAAACAACTTCAAAACAATTAGTTCAAGAAAAAAATATTGATAAACAGCGTGCATTTTTTGCAAAATTATCATCACCAATGTACAAATTAGCTCAAAAAGCAAATCTTGGTTATACCATTTATTATCAAAATTGTCCAATGTTTAATGGTGGTTCGAATTGGTTAAGTAAAGATTCAGATATTAAAAATCCATTTTACGGAAATATAATGTTGACGTGTGGAGGTACAATTGAAACTTTAAAATAAAAACAATGAGTAAGCATATTTGTCCTATGCATCCTCAGGTTATTAAAGATGAACCAGAAAATTGTCCGCTTTGTGGTATGCGTTTAGTTACTTTAGGAAATGAGCAAAAAACAGAAGCTCGTTACGAACACCACAATCATAGCAAAGACGTACATCATCACAGAGAAGAAAATAAAAATTCTCATGTGCATGATAAGCATAAAGGGCATCATACGAACGATTTTATTAAACGATTTTGGATTAGTTTAATTGTAACTATTCCCATTCTATTGTTGTCAGAAATGATTCAGCATTGGCTTGGTTTTTCAATTCATTTTGCAGGTGATAAGTGGATTTTACTGTTGCTAAGTACATTTATCTTTATTTATGGAGGAATGCCTTTCTTTAAAGGAATGGTAGGTGAAATAAAAGCGAAAGTTATTGGTATGATGACGTTAGTTGCATTGGCTATTTCTGTCGCATATTTATATAGTATCGCAGTTGTTTTTGGTCTAAAAGGAATGGATTTCTTTTGGGAACTTGCTACATTAATAGATATTATGCTCTTAGGACATTGGTTAGAAATGCGTTCACAAATGTCTGCATCAAAGGCTTTGCAATCATTAGTAGCATTACTACCATCTACCGTAGCAGTTGAGCGTAACGGATCTTACACTGAAATTCCTTTAGAAGATCTACAGCGAGGAGAGAATGTAATGATTAAACCAGGAGAAAAAATTCCAGTTGATGGGGTTGTTTCTGAAGGTAAATCATCAGTGAACGAAAGTATGTTGACAGGCGAAAGTGTACCAGTTCAAAAAAATATTGGTGAAAAAGTAATTGCTGGATCTATTAATGGGGATGGAATGCTGAAAGTTGAAGCTTTAGGAATTGGAAAGGATAGTTACTTGAATAAAGTAATTGATTTGGTTCAATCTGCTCAGCAAGTAAAATCAAATACTCAAAACTTAGCAGATAAAGTGGCAAAATGGTTGACGTATATAGCCTTAATAGCTGGCGTATCAACATTTATATATTGGTATATAACAAGTCAAGATATTGCTTTTGCTTTAGAACGTATGGTAACTGTTATGGTAACAGCTTGTCCGCATGCACTAGGAGTTGCAATACCTTTAGTAGTAGCAATTTCGACAACACAATCAGCAACAAGTGGTTTATTAATTCGTAATCGAAAAGCATTTGAACAAGCAAGAAATTTAACAACAATTATCTTCGATAAAACTGGAACTTTAACTGAAGGATCGCATGCTGTTCAGCAAATTATTCCTTTGACAGATAAATACACGGCAAACGAATTATTACAAAATGTTGCAGCAGTTCAACAAAACTCAGAACATCATATTGCGAAAGGTATTTTGAGAAAATTAAAAGAAGAAAAATTACCCTTATTACTTTCTACGAATTTTGAGTATATGCAAGGAATGGGTGTAAAAGGAAAAGTAGAAGGTAAAGAAGTTATTGCTGCTGGATCTAATTATTTTACTCAAAAAGTAATTAAAATTCCAAATACACCTTCAAGTATTGATGTTAATACAGAAACAATTTCTTATGTTTTGATTAATGATGAAGTTGTAGGTGTAATCAGTATGGCTGATACAATCAGAGAAAATTCTTATCAAGCTATCGAAGAGTTAAAAAATATGGGAATCAAAACTTATTTATTGACAGGAGATAATGAAAAAATAGCATTTTCTGTTGCGAATAAGTTGAAAATGGATGGATATTTTGCCAATGTTTTACCTCACGAAAAATTAGAAAAAATAAAAGAATTTCAACAAGAAGGAAAAATAGTTGCTATGACGGGCGATGGAGTGAATGATGCACCAGCGTTGGCACAAGCTGATATTGGTATTGCAATTGGTTCAGGTACAGATGTAGCAGCTGAAACTGCAGATATTATTTTGGTGAATAGTGATCCATTGGATGTTAGCAAACTAATTAATTTCGGAAAAAGAACGTATAACAAAATGATTCAAAATCTTTTTTGGGCAGTTGGTTATAATGTTATTACGATTCCGTTGGCAGCAGGTGTTTTGTATCCACATTTTATGTTGAGTCCTGCATTAGGTGCAGTTTTAATGAGTTTGAGTACAATAATCGTAGCGATTAATGGAAGTTTACTAAAACTAAACAAATAAATTTCGAGATTAAATTTTCACGAATAAATGAAGTAAAGAAATAGAATAGAAGATATAAATAAAATGAAAAAGTTAACAATAGTTTTAGGCGTTTCAATATTAAGTATTTTTGTATTAACATCTTGTCAAAATAAAAAAGAAGAACCAACAGTTACTGCTCACGAAGAACAGATGTCAGATATGATGCAACCTTCGCAAACAATGGCTTACAATGTTGGAGATAAGGTTCCGAATAAACAAGTTTGTATGGTAAATAATGCGTATATGGGCAAAGATCAGTTCGAAGTTCCTTATGATGGAAAAACGTATTATGGATGTTGTAATATGTGTGTGGAACGTATTCCGAATGATGAAACTGCACGGAAAGCAACGGATCCTTTTACAGGAAAGGAAATTGATAAAGCGAATGCATATATCGTTTTGAAAGATCAGCAAGGAAATGTTGATTATTTCGAAAACGAGGAGAATTATAAGAAGTTTAGTCAATTATAATATAATCATTCACATGAGGAAATTACTTTGTTTATTTATTGTTCCATCAACGATTGCTTTACATGCGCAAAAACGTGTAGAATATGATTTATATGTACGTGATACCATTGTTAATTTTTCTGGTAAGGATAAAAGAGCTATTTCAGTAAATGGTCAAATTCCGATGCCAACTTTAGAGTTTACGGAAGGTGATACGGCGGTTATTCGTGTGCATAATAAATTGAAGGAAGATACTTCATTGCATTGGCATGGTGTGTGGTTACCAAATAAAGAAGATGGTGTTCCGATGTTGACGCAGATGGGAATCAAGCCAGGTGAAACGTACACGTATTCATTTCCGATTATTCAAAACGGAACGCATTGGTATCACAGTCATTCGGGTTATCAAGAACAAATTGGAATGTATGGTTCTATGATTTTAAAGAAACGCGAAAATGATCCAACTTTTCGAAAAGGAATTGATGATTTACCTACAATTCCTGTGATGTTGAGCGAATGGACCGACTTGAAACCTGAAAATATTCAACGAATGTTACACAATGCAAACGATTGGGCGGGAATCAAAAAAGGTTCAACGCAAAGTTATGCAGAAGCAATTCGTGAGGGGCATTTTAAAACAAAACTTACCAACGAATGGAAACGTATGTTAGCAATGGATGTGAGTGATGTTTACTATGAAAAATTCTTGATTAATGCAGCAAACGAAAGTCAACTTAAACAATTCAAAGCTGGTGATAAAGTACGTTTACGAATTTCGAATGGTGGTGCATCAACTTATTTTTGGTTGCGTTATGCAGGTGGAAAAATCACTGTTGTAGCAAATGATGGAAATGACGTAGAACCTTTAGAGGTTGATCGATTAATTATTGGCGTTTCAGAAACCTATGATATTGTAGTAACGATTCCCGAAGGTGGTTTATCATACGAATTTCAGGCAACTTCTGAGGATAGAACGGGTTCGGCTTCGTTGTTCATTGGTGAAGGAAAGAAACAATTGATGGAACCACTTCCGAAATTGAAGTATTTTGAAGGAATGAAGATGATGAACGACATGATGAATATGGACGGAACAATGAACGATATGGGCATGAAAATGAGCTTGCAACAAATGGACATGAACACTGTGATGTATCCTGAAATTTCTGGCGAAGCGAAAAAGAAATCCAAAAAATCAAAGAAAGATTTTACTGGAGATCATTCAGAAATGAGTGAAATGGATCATTCTTCACACGGAAATACATCCTCAAACATTACCACTTTAAATTACGGAATGCTAAAATCACCTGAAAATACAACACTTCCGAAAGATGCTCCAATAAAAGAAATGCGTTTTGAATTAACAGGGAATATGAATCGTTATGTGTGGAGTATGGATAACAAAGTGTTTTCAGAAACCGATAAAATTCCAGTCAAGAAAGGCGAAATTCTACGTATTACTTTATATAATAATTCTATGATGCGTCATCCGATGCATTTACATGGATTCGATTTTCGTGTCATCAATAAAAATGGCGAATATTCTCCGTTGAAAAATGTATTGGATATTATGCCAATGGAAACAAATGTCATCGAATTTGAAGCAAATACAGAAGGCGATTGGTTTTTCCATTGTCATATTTTGTATCACATGATGGCTGGAATGAACCGCGTTTTTGAAGTCGGAGATTATCAAAATCCTAATTTACGAAATAAAAAACATGCATATAAAATGTTGCAAATGGAAAGTAACATGAAGCACTTGATGGTAGAAAACGATTTTGCTACAAACGGTTTAGACGGTGCAATGATGGTACAAGATGCACGTTGGGCACTAACTTCAGAATGGAGTATAGGTTACAAACCTGAACATGGTTATGAAGTTGAGACACATTTAGGAAGATTTATCGATCGAAATCAATGGTTTCAGGTTTTTGTAGGTTTTGATTGGAATGAGCATAAAATGTTGGCAGAACACGGAAATATAGAAAAAAATATTTTTGGTCAAAAAACAGATAGAAACAAAGGATTATTCAGTGCGGGATTTGTGTATAAATTACCAATGTTAATTGATTTTCAGACTGAGATTTACCACACAGGAAAAGTTCGTTTGCAATTTATGCGAGAAGATATTCCAATTTCAAAACGAATTCGCGCAGGTTTTATGTGGAATACAGACAAAGAATATATGGGCGAGTTGAGCTATATCTTAAACAGAAATATGCATATCCGAACACATTACGATAGCGATATGGGATTCGGTGTAGGATTGCGATTGGTATATTAGAAATATAAATAGTACAAAACAAAAAGCTTCGAGATTAATTCTCGAAGCTTTTTTATGTTTTATAATTCTTGAATGATTAATTCATCGCTTTCAGCTCATTTAAAAAATCGACGATATCCTGTCCAGAATAATCTGCCATACCCATTGTTGTATGTGCAATATTTCCTTTCTTGTCCAAAATAACAGTTGTTGGTAACGAACCATTAAAAAATTCAGTTGGAATAGATGAATTTGGGTAAACTACAGGCAACGATAATTTTTTACGTTCCATAAATTTTGTCACTTTATCACGTTTTCCTTCTACTTCAACCGTCAAAATAACGATTTCTTTATCATCTTTTACTTTATCATAAAGTTTTTGAATTGATGGCATTTCCGCAATACAAGGAGGACACCAAGTTGCCCAAAAATTCATGAAAACAACTTTACCTTTCAAATCTTCCATATTAATTGCTTTTCCATCAGCATACACCATTTCGAACGTATAGTTTGCTTCAGATTTTGGTTGAGTTGTTGGTTCAACTTTTTCTAATTTCGGTTCAAATAAGCCTAATTTCATTAAACCTTGTTGCATCATTGCTTTTGCTTCTGGCACAAGAAGTAAGACCAAAGCTAGTGCTCCTATGATAATCGTTGAATAATTTCTTTTTAACATTGCTATAAATTTGTTATTGTTTGTTCCCATTGTAATCCGCTTATATCGGTTAAAACTACTTTGTGAATTTTGTCTGAAATATCAAAATTCAGATTTGCTTTCGCACCCAAAGGTAACACTAAACTGTGTTTGTGCGGTGTAACTTTTGCTACATAATAATTCGAAATTTGTTGTTTGTCCAAATTGGATAACTCTTTCATATCCAAACTTTCAATTATTTCATTTTGATGATTATGAAAATCTATTTGAATCAAAAAAGAGCCATAAACATCAGCACCTTCTATTCGCATTACATCAAATGAAACCTTGTTTTGATATTGTTTCAAATTAGATATTTCCACTTTTGGTTTGACAGATTTATTGTGTAAAGTCCCGTAAACTCCACCATGAAAAACCTGATTTGTAAACAAAGTAACGAATAAAATAAAAAAACTAAAACCTACAAAATAAGGTCTGTATCTTTTGATTGAAATTGAATTCCAAATATTTTCTTGTTGAATAAATTGATTTTTATTAAAGAAATAATCCAACGAAATTTTTCCTGAACCAGCCTGAAATAGCGTAAAACCTCCAGCTAATCCTAAAACGCCAATTTGCCATTCATCTAAACAAGTTGTACCAATCCAGCCTGAACCAAGTAAAATTCCCATTGCCAAAAAGAAAACAGCAATACTCATGATTCGTGTTTTGTAACCAAGTATTAAAAGTAAGCCAACAACGCCTTCTACGATGGTGAAAATCCACATATTCCAAAGCAACGCTTCAGGATTTTCGACTAAATATTGAATAAGTGGCTTGATAAAAAGGGCATTTGGTAAAAAATGATTGAATTTTTCGCCAATATAACCCGCAGCTTCTGGATCAAGTTTATTTTCTAAAATTAAACGCCTCCAAAAGGCAGAAAAGTACGTCCAACCAATGACTAAACGTAACGCCAATACAGCATTACCCATTGATAAAACAGATTTATTTTGCATGAATTTTTATATAAGTGATTGAATATTGTTGTCTAAATTAATTGTGAAAAATTAAGATATCAACGAATACTTCAATTGCTTATACAACAGATAAAAAGGTATTTTTGGTGATTGAATTTCATTCGAATCAATATCTTCTTCAATTAATGAAGAACGTGCTAACCCAATGAAATGAATCGGTGAATTTGGTAAATCGAAATTCGGAACATCAAGATTCTTTGTTGATTTTTTAATAGTTTCAAACTTAACAACAGAACATGAATTCGAATGATTTTGATTGATTTTGACTTGAGAAGTTTTTGTTTGATGAACATTTTCTACTTCCAAAATCGTATGAATAGAAGCTTTGATGCTACATGGCGTAAGTAGCACAAAAATCGAAGAGATAATTAAAATGAAACTTCTAAAATTCATGAAACGAAACTAATCATTAATTTTCAATAAAAACCAATTCACAATTAAACTTTAAGAAATTATTAGAATTTCTATCTTTGTCTTGATGAAAGAAAAACTACTATTTTTTGTTTTAATAATTCTAACACTTTTACTTTTCGTTTTGAGTTTAAGTGTTGGAAAAGTCTCGATTTCTTTCACCGAAATTTTTAATGTATTTTCTGGTCATTCAGACGAAATGTTGCATAATCTTGTCCTTAATTTTCGTTTACCAAAATCATTAACTGCTTTATTGGTTGGTATTTCGTTGCCAATTTCAGGTTTTTTAATGCAAGAATTATTTAAAAATCCGTTGGCAGAACCTTCTGTTTTGGGAATAACTTCGATGGCAAGTTTAGGCGTTGCTATTGTTATTTTTCTTTTTTCGATGATTGGTTTAGAAGAATTTCTTAACAATCCTTGGATTACAATTATTGCTTCATTTTTAGGTGCAATTGTCGCGTTGTTTTTGGTTATTTCATTATCATTTCGTGTTAAATCATCTGCATCTTTGGTGATTATCGGATTTATGGTTGCAGGTTTAGCAGGTGCATTAATTGGCATGATGCAATATTTTGCTCCTTCCGATAAAATAAAAACGTATTTAGTTTGGGGATTTGGCTCATTAAGCGGATTGTCTTGGGAACAATTAGGCGTTTTTGGTTTATTTATTTTGAGCGGAATTATTGTTTCATTATTTACTTTACGTGGAATTACAGCCTTATTATTGGGCGAAAAATATGCACAATCATTAGGAATTAATATCAAAAAATTACGTTTCACGATTTTAGTTTCGACAGCTTTATTAACGGCATCAGCTACGGCTTTTGCAGGACCAATTAGCTTCATTGGATTGGCAGTTCCACATATTTGTAGAACATTATTACGAACAGGTGATATGAAAATTTTGTACCGATGGATTTTTGTTTCTGGAATATTTTTTATGTTATTATTTTCGATTTTGACAGAAGTTTTTCCGTTTGGAACATTACCAATTAATATTATTACAGCATTATTTGGAGCGCCGATTGTCATTAGTATTTTGTTGAATAATAAAAACGAAGTGCGATGAAAAATACCGTTTTGAAATTAGAAAATGTTTCAGTTGGATATGGTTCAAAAGAAATTGTTTCGGCTATAAATGCGACTATAAATTCGAATGAATTAGTTGCTGTTTTAGGAAAAAATGGAGCAGGAAAATCAACATTGATTAATTCTATTTTAGGTTTTCAGAAAACATTGAATGGAGAAATTTATTTAGAAAATAAGCCAATCAAAAAATTATCTTCTCAAGAAATAGCACAGCAAATAGCAGTTGTTTTACCACGTTTGTCGATTGTTCCAAAAATCAAAGTTTCGGAATTGGTTGCCATGGGACGTTTGCCTTATCACAAGGTTTTGAAAAAGATTTCTAACGAAGAACAAAACTTAATTGATGAGGTTTTAGAATTGGTTGGAATTACAAATTTAGCAAATCAATTTGCGAATGAAATTAGCGAAGGTCAATTACAATTGGTGATGATTGCACGTGCATTATGTCAAGATGCTAAATTGGTAATTTTGGATGAGCCTACTTCTAATTTAGATTTAGCGAATCAATATCGAATTTTCAATTTATTGACTGAGTTAAAATTGAAAACGGATAAATCATTTCTAATGATCACGCACGAAGTTGATTTTGCATTGGAAAAAGCGGATAAAATTTGGTGGATTGAAAATGGAAACCTTTTCGAAAATATTCCAGAACAAATGGCTTTTGAGCATCAAATTATTCAGAAATTATCTAACCAAAATCTGATGTATGATGAAAAAAATAATCGCTTTTCAACACAAAAATCGTTTTCTAAAACGATTGGTGTAAAAGGAAATTCAGAATTGGCTTTTTGGGTAAAAAATGCCTTAATTCGTAATGGAATTTCTGTTGTAAATAATGCGGAAAATCATATTGAAATCACAGAAAATAACATCATCTTTGATGGAATAAAGTTTGAAACGATAGAAGAAATTGTAAATTTTGTACAATACTATGAAAAATATAATTGTAACGGGAGCGAGTAGAGGAATTGGTTTTGAATTGGCAAAACAACATTTAGAGTTAGGAAATAGAGTGTTGACAGTTTCTCGAAATATAGATAAATTGAAGGAATTAACAGCTTTTGCAAAAGAAAATCAATATCAGTTTATTGGTGTTGATTTGGCTAATTTTGATGAGATTTCAGAAGTTTTGAAGGCTGTGGAATCTTGGAATAAAGTAGACGTTTTGTATAACAATGCGGGGATTTGTATCAACAAACCATTTATAGAAATGCAACAAGAGGATTTGTTAACTTCTTGGCAGATTAATTTTATGGCGCCTTATCGCTTAATACAAGTTTTAATGCCAAAATTTGATACTTCTTCTCATGTTGTAAATATATCGACAATGGGAGCCGTACAAGGTTCAGTAAAATTTCCTGGATTATCTGTTTATTCATCTTCAAAATCAGCAACGGTTAATTTAACAGAATTGTTAGCAGAAGAATTGAATGAACTTGGTCCAAGAATAAATGCAGTAGCTTTGGGAGCGGTGCAAACAGAAATGTTAGAAGAAGCGTTTCCAGGATATATTGCACCTTTACAGCCAGATGAAATGGCCGAATATTTGGTCGATTTTGGATTGAATGGTTGGAAATATTTTAACGGTAAAATTCAACAAGCTTCTATTTCTACACCATAAAAAAAACGTAATAAGAATCTTTAAAAAAGATATAATCTGCATAAAAAATAAGGTTTTTTATGCAGATTTTTTTATTTGATATAAATGGAATATCCTTAAAACTAAAACCTTATTTTTGTAGTATGCATATTTTAGTAGTAGAAGATGATCAAAGAATGTCTGAATTAATTCGAAGAGGATTAGTAGAAAATGGATTTGAAATAACTGTAGTTTATGATGGTGAAATGGCACTTAAATTAGCTCTTCGCGAAGAGTATGATTTAATTGTATCTGATATTATTTTACCCAAATTAAGTGGATTAGATTTTTGTCAAGAAATTAAAAAGCAGAAGCCTTTTCTTCCTATTATTATGTTAACAGCTCTAGGGACAACAGATGATAAAGTAGAAGGATTTGATGCTGGGGCAGATGATTATATGGTGAAACCTTTTGAAATGAGAGAACTTGTTGCAAGAATAGGTGTTTTATCAAAAAGAAAATTTAATCATAATTCGCAATCTTTTTTATTAAAATATGATACTTTAGAGATGAATCTTCATACTAAAATTATAAAAAGAGAAGAAAAAGAAATTGATTTAACTCCTAAAGAATTTCGACTGCTTCAATATATGTTAGAAAACAAAGAACGCGTTTTATCTAGAAATGAAATTGCAGAAAATGTTTGGGACACACATTTTGATACAGGAACTAATTTTATTGATGTTTATATAAATTATTTAAGAAATAAAATTGATAAACATTTTTCTACAAAACTAATTCACACAAAAACAGGTCAGGGATTTATATTTAAAAAAGATGAAAATAAGAGTTAGACTGACTATTCTATTCACTTTGCTTACAGCTGCAATACTTTTCTTTTTTGCTTTTATTATTTATTATTCAGCTAAAAAAGATAGAGAAAAAGAGTTTTTTGAATTATTGAAAAAAGAAGCAATTACAAAATCAAATCTTTTTCTTAAAGCTAAAGTTCCTTCAGAAGTTTTACATAATATTTATCATAATAATAGACAAACAATCAATGAAGTAGAAGTAGCGGTTTATAATCAAAACAAAAAACTACTTTATCATGATGCAGTTGAAATAGATTTTGTAAAAGAAACTGACGAATTATTTGATGAAATAAAACAAAAAGAATTTGTGATTTTTTATCAAGATAAATGGCAAGTAGTTGGAATGAATTATGTTGTAGATGGTAATCATTACATTGTAACTGCGGCTGCTTTAGATGAATATGGATACAGTAAAATGAATAATTTATTGAAAAACATTATACTGATTTATATTCTTTCTTTGCTATTAATTATTTTATCTGCTTTCTTTTTTACAAATAAAGCAATCAATCCAGTAAAAGAAATAACAAATAAAGCCAAACAAATTTCTGCTTCGAATTTAGATTTGAGGATTGAATTGAAATCAAAAGGAGATGAATTAGCAGAATTAACAACAACAATTAATCAAATGTTGCAACGATTAGAAAATTCTTTTGATGCACAAAAAAGCTTTGTTTCTAATATTGCGCATGAACTTCGTACACCTTTGGCTGCAATTATAACAGAGCTAGAAATGGCTGTAGATAAAGAGCATACCAACGAAGAATATCAACAGTTAATCCAATTTGCATTGAATGATACGAAAAGAATTGTTCGCTTTTCAAATAGTCTGTTTGATATGGCAAAAGCAAGTTATGATCCTTCGGAAATAAATTTTAAAATGATTCGGATTGATGAAATACTTTTAGATTCTGTTGCGCAAATTCAAAAAAACAACAAAGAGTATAAAATAGATTTAAATTTTATTCGAATACCAGAAGAAGAAAACGAAGTTGCAGTTATAGGAAACGAGTATTTATTAAAGGTTGCTTTTACTAATTTAATAGAGAATGCTTGCAAATATTCAATTAATAATAGTTGCATTGTTCAGGTAGATTTTGATGATAAAGAAGTGAAAATTAATTTTATTAATAAAGGAGATAAAATTGATCAAGAAGAATTAGCATTGATTTTTAAACCTTTTTTTAGAAGTGATAAACATAAAAATATTCAAGGACAAGGAATAGGGTTACCTCTGACAAAGAAAATTGTCGATTTACATGATGCTCGTTTAGAATTATATTCTGAAGAAGGAAAAGAAACTATTTTTCAGATTGTGTTGAAGAAATCAAAATAAAAGTTAAATCATAAAAAATAATGGAAGCCTGCTATTTAGCAGGCTTTTTTTGTTCTAATAAAATTCTAACATTCTTCTAAAGGGTTTCTAACAGTAGTACTTTTTGATGTATTGTAGATTTGCACCAGAAAAAAAATATAATGGAAACAGATTCCCAATTTGTCGAACAATAAACCTAAGATTCATTTATAACTGCTTTTGAGATAATTGAAACTTTGGTTTGTCTTAAGAAAGGAAATAAAATGAATTTAATGAATTTTACAATGCAGCTAGGATTAGCTTTTCTATTAGGAGCTGCAATAGGTTTAGAGCGAGAATATCGTCAAAAAAGTGCTGGATTAAGAACAAATACTTTAGTATGTATTGGTTCAGCAGCGTTTATATTAATGTCTTATTCTATCGGAGGTGATGCAGTAGGACGAATAGCTTCATATGTTATCAGCGGAATAGGTTTTTTGGGCGCTGGAGTAATCATGAAAGATGGATTAAGTGTAAGAGGATTGAATACTGCCGCAACGATTTGGTGTTCAGCAGCAATTGGGTTGTTTGCCGGTTCTGGACTTTCAATAGAAGCAGTTATACTTACTTCAATTATAATGCTAGCACATCTATTATTAAGACCAATCAGCAATCACATTTATCGTTACTCTTTCAAAAATAAAAACCACAAGGATACTGAATATTTATTGGTTATAAAATGTAGAAATGAGGTAGAAAATCATTTGAGAGTATTACTAATGCGATCAATTGAGAATAATGAAAATCTTATGATGAAATCTCTTTCAAGTGATGATGATTTAATAAATGATTCTGTAATGATTTCAGCAGAAATATCAGCTTTAAATCAACAAGATAGTCTTTTAGAAAAAATAGCAAGTCGATTAACAATTGAAAAAGATGTCCAAAAAATTCGTTGGGAAATTATAAGTAACGAAGTGTGAAAATAATAAAACAGTAATAAGAATATACAGAAAAATATCTCATGAAAATAACAAGATTAACTCATTTTATACTGCTTTTAGTAGGAAGTACAATGCTTTTGACGAATAGTTGTAAGAATAAAACAGAGCAAACTGATAATCCAGATTTTTATTGGGTAAATAATGAAATAGAATTATCAGAAAATTCTCCAATAGAGTCTAAATTGAAATTAGAAACAACAAAACTTCAAACGATAGAATCGGAGTTAGGTTCGGCAGGAGTTGTAAAAGCAATTCCTGAACGATTTGCTCAGGTAGCATCACCTTTTGCAGGACGCATAGTAAAATCTTTTGTCACATTAGGACAGTATGTGCAAAAAGGCTCTCCTGTTTTTGAGATAAAATCTTCAGAATATTTTTCAGCTCAACAAGAATATTTTTCAGCTCAACAAGAGTTAAAACAAGCTGAAATGAATTTGAAACGTCAAAAAGATTTATACAATCATGCTGTAGGTGTTAAAAGAGAATTAGAGGAAGCTGAGACAGATTACAAGTTAAAGAAAATAGCAACAGATCAAACTGCTGCATCATTAAAAGTTTTTAATTCATCTTCTCGAGTAGAAATGGGGCAATCTTTAATTGTTAGGTCTCCTATTTCTGGACGAGTTGTAAGCAGTGATTTAGTTGTTGGACAATTCTTAAAAGAAGATCATGAAGCTTTAGTTACAGTAGCAGAATTATCCAAGGTATGGATTTTGGCACAAGTAAAAGAACATAATTTAGGTTTCTTAGAAGAGTTAAAATATATAACATTTACAGTTGATGCTTTTCCATCAAAAATATTCGAAGGGAAGGTAATTAATATAGGACAATTATTAAATGAAGAAACGAGGAGTGTTGATGTGCTTATAGAAACGGATAATAATCAATTTGTTTTAAAACCAGGAATGTATGTTAACGTAACATTGAATAGTCTAGATAAAGAAGAGATAATTCTTCCGGCTAAAGCTGTTTTTCAAGAAAATGAAAGTCAATATATTTTTGTAAAAACAGGTGATAGAAAATATCGAAAAGCAAAAGTAAAAGCAATTGGAACTTCAGAAAACAACGATTTTGTTCGTATTACAGATGGTTTAAAAGTAGGAGAAAAAGTAGTGATTGAAGGAGGTGTTTTTTTAATGGGAGCAAAATAAATAAGCTATTGTGATGAATAAACTAATAGAAATGTCGATTGCCAAAAAATGGTTAATGTTGGCTTTGTTTTCTTTGGCTGCATTATTTGGATATTATTCTTGGAAACAATTATCTATCGAAGCTTATCCTGATATCGCTGATGTAACTTCACAAGTCGTAACTCAAGTTCCTGGGCTAGCTGCGGAAGAAGTAGAACAACAAATAACAATTCCAATAGAAAGAGAGCTAAATGGTTTACCAGGTATGCATGTTATGCGTAGCAAAAGTACATTTGGATTATCCATAATTACGATTGTATTTAAAGATGGGGTAGATGATTATTGGGCTCGTATGAGAATTCAAGAACGATTGAATGATATTGAGTTGCCGTATGGAGCTGAACCAGAATTAGATCCTTTAACATCTCCTATTGGAGAAGTATTTCGTTATATTATTGAAAGTGACACAAAGAGTTTAAGAGAATTAACAGATTTACAACGATTTGTTATTGTACCAAGAATTAATCAAGTTTCAGGAGTTGCAGAAGTAACAAATTTTGGAGGAATCACAACGCAATATCAAATAGAAATAAATCCAAATAAATTAACTCAATATAATATATCGTTAAATGATGTTGTAGAAACAATAGAAAAAAATAACATCAATGCAGGAGGAAGTACATTACCTCAAGGAGATATAGGTTATGTGATTAGAGGAATAGGTCTTGTAAAAGATTTAGAAGATTTTGGTAAGATTGTTATTAAATCAGAAAAAGGTATTCCTGTTTTATTATCAGATATAGGCGAATTAAAATATGGAAACTTAGAGCGAAAAGGAATTTTAGGCTACAGCGATAAAAGCCGAAATCATAGTGATGGAATTGAAGGAATAGTTCTATTGTTAAAAGGAGAAGATACTTCTGTAGTTTTAGAAGGTATTCATGAAGCTGTAGTTGAATTGAATAATGATTTATTGCCAAAAGATGTAAAAATACATGCATTTTTAGATCGTACAGATTTGGTCGATACAACACTTAATACTGTTTCGTACACATTAATGGAAGGTATTTGTTTAGTCATTATTGTACTAATTGTATTTCTTGGAAGTTGGAGGGGAGCTCTTCTAGTAGCGATAACAATTCCTATTTCATTACTTATCGCATTTATATTAATGCATTTTACATCTATTCCAGCCAATTTACTTTCGTTAGGAGCTATAGATTTCGGAATTATTGTAGATGGAGCTATTGTGATGATGGAAACCGTTTTGAAAAAAAGAGAGGAAAATCCAAAAGAAGAATTAAAGGAGAAAACTATTTCAACGATCGCGAAACAAGTAGCAAAACCAATATTTTTTGCAACACTAATTATTATAACAGCTTATTTACCATTATTTGCTTTTGAAAGAGTAGAACGTAAACTTTTTACTCCGATGGCTTTTACTGTTGGTTATGCATTACTTGGAGCTTTATCAGTTGCACTTTTATTAATCCCAGGATTAGCATTTGTGATGTATAAAAAACCAAGAAAAATTTATCATAATAAATGGTTGGAAAAGCTAACGAAGTCTTATTCAAAGGTTATCAAAAAAATAGTTGTTAAACCCAAAAAAGTTACTCTACCATTACTTCTAATTCTTGCTAGCGCAACAGTATTATCTATTTCTGTTGGAAAAGATTTTTTACCAACATTAGACGAAGGTTCTATTTGGTTACAAGTAGAATTACCTCCAGGATTATCGGTAGAGAAGTCAAAAGAAATGAGCGATGTATTGAGAGAACATACAATGAAATATGACGAAGTTACTTACGTAATGGTTCAAGCTGGTAGAAATGATGACGGAACAGATCCATGGACAGCATCTCATTTTGAAGTTTCAATAGGACTGAAACCATATAAAGAATGGCCTAGAGGAAAAACTAAGAATGATTTGATTCGAGAATTAGAATCAGAGTATACTAGTATGCCTGGATATACAGTTGGTTTTTCTCAACCAATGATTGATGGAGTTATGGATAAAATTTCAGGAGCACATAGTGAGTTGGCTGTAAAAATATATGGGAAAGATTTTACTGAAACACGTAAAATTGCTGAGAATGTCATGAAAGAATTAAAAATGGTAAAAGGAGCTGTTGATGTATCAATAGATCAAGAACCGCCTTTACCTCAACTTCAAATTCATGCTAATCGAGATAAAATTGCACAATATGGATTGAATGTTTCTGATGTTTCAGAATTAATAGAAGTTGCAATTGGAGGAAAAGCTATTTCTCAAATATTTTCAGATGATAGAGTGTATGATTTTACTTGTAGATATAAAGAAGATAGTAGAAATACACCAGAAAAAATACGACAATTAACTTTGACAAATGTAGATGGTGTAAAAATACCATTAGCGCAAGTTGCGGATGTAAAACTAAATACAGGAGAAAGTACAATTACGCGTGAAATGAATAAACGTCATTTGACAATAAAACTGAATTTGAGAGACCGCGATTTAAGTTCTTTCCTAAAAGAAGCTCAAAATAAAATAGAACAAAATATTGATTATGATCATAGTCAATATCATATTAAATGGAGTGGACAGTTTGAAAATCAAGACAGAGCTTATACAAGACTTTCAGTTATTATTCCAATTGCAATATTAGTCATGTTTATACTTTTATATGCAGCATTCGGTAAATTGAGACAAGCTCTGCTTTTAATAGGAATTATTCCTTTGGCGATATTCGGTGGAATGTTAGCTTTAAATGTAAGAGGAATGACTTTGAATGTATCTTCAGCAGTTGGTTTTATTGCATTATTCGGAGTTGCAATTCAGAATGGAGTGATTATGATTTCTCAAATCAATTTACTGAAAAATAAAGGAATGGAACTTTCTCAAGCTGTTATAGAAGGAACAAAAAATCGTTTCAGACCTGTTTTGATGACAGCCACAGTTGCGATTCTAGGATTATTACCAGCTTCATTAGCAACAGGAATAGGATCAGATGTTCAACGTCCATTAGCAACGGTTATCGTATACGGATTATTATTCTCAACAATCATTACACTTTTTGCCCTTCCAGCTTTGTATTATATGATCGAAAAGAAATGGGGAAAAGATTCAGTAGAAAAATCAGTTAATCAAAAACAAGATTAAAATGAAAAAATATTGGTTATTAGTTGTGTGTAGTTTATTTATAGTAAATACTAAATTAATTGCTCAAACAACAAATGAAAGCGAATTAGATTATAAAAAATTTATAGAAACAGTTCAAGCAAACAATATTTCTTATACAGCAGAGCGCTTTAATGTAGATATTGCCGAAACAGAAATTTTAAGTGCAAAAGCATTTGCGGATCCCGAACTTCAATTTGAATATTTTGATAATGGAGAAGCCAAAAGAAAAATGGGACTTGGATATTCAGCGGAAGTTGGATGGGTTTTAGAATTAGGAGGAAAAAGAAAAGCTCGAATTAATTTAGCTAAAAGTGAATTTGAATTAACGAAATTAATTCTTTTAGATTATTTCAAAAATTTAAAAGCAGACGCAACATTAGGATTTCTTCAAACAATCTATCAGAAAGAGATGTTGAATGTAAAAGAGAATTCTTATAACATGATGAATCAGTTAGCAAATTCGGATGAAATAAGATTCAAATTAGGAGAGATTTCTGAAACTGATGCAAGACAAAGTCGATTAGAAACTCAATCATTAAAAAATGAAATAATACAAGCAGAAACAGATTTTGCTACATCAAAAATTCGATTATCAACTTTTATGGGAATTGATCAATATGCAGATTTATTTTCTACAGTAGGAGATTTGAAGACGTTTCAACGTGATTTTGATTTAATCAATTTGACTGAAATGGCCTTAAGTAATCGAACAGATTTATTAGTTGCCTTGCAAAGTAAAGATGTTAGTCAAAGAATGATTGAGTTGGCTAAAGCAAATCGTGCAATAGATTTGGGATTGATTTTAGGATTAGAGCATTCAACAGCTGTTAGAAATTTGGAAGCAGAAACTCCTCAGTTCACACAAATTAAAGGAGGAATAAGTATTCCATTGAAATTTTCGAATAAATATAATAATGAATTGAAGGTTGCTAAAATGCAATTTAAACAAGAGGAGCTAAATTATAAACAAACAGAATTAGAGATTAAATCTCAAGTAAAAGAAGCATATGAGTTGTATGAAGGTTATAAAAAGCAGTTGAAACAATTTGATATTGAAATATTAAAAAATGCGAATTTAATATTAGAGGCTAAAAAGTACAGTTACAAAAGAGGAAATTCGTCTTTGTTAGAGGTTCTAGATGCTCAACGAACTTATAATGAAACTCAAAATCAATATTTGGAAACTCTATATAATTGCGCTTCAAGTCTTATTGATTTAGAAAGAGTAGTAGGGATTTGGGATATTGATTTTTAAATCTTGGCTAATTCTAAAGATTTATGAATTATCTCAATTGACTGATTTCAGATATAATAACCTATTTATAATAAACCGAGGACTCGGGAAAAGATAAACAGCCCTATTTATAATAAAATTCTATCGGCAGACATTATAAATAGGTATGATTTAGATAAATGTAAACTTACAGACATTACAAATGGATTTGTTTGTAATCAAATCTTTACAATTGTGGATTAAGAAATTTTAAGTAATTGAAATATTAATGATTAAAAACTCGTTTTCTAAAAATATACATCAATGGAAAACTACGCAAGAACATCCAAATGCCAAATGCAATCCAGATTCCATAAATATTTAAACCAAAGTAATCTGCAAGATAAATGGTTGGTAGAAACCCAAGAAATGTTGCGATAATTAAGTTGTTTCGCAAGAGTTTTGCATCACCCATTCCTTTGAAAAATCCATCAAAAATATAAGCTAACGTATTGATTGGTTGCATCAATAAAACCATCCAAAATACAGAATTGAAAATGGTCAAAACATTTGGATCTTGATTAAAAATTTGTCCAATTTGATTGTAAAAAATGAAACAAATAGCAATTAAAATACACGCAATTAAAACAGAATATTTGGAAATATCTTTGCTTAAAATCCAAAGTTTAGGATAATTTCGTTCGCCTTGTAAACGACCTGCCATAGCATTTCCAGCGCCAGCATATCCATCGATAAAAAATGAAAAGAACAGCCAAATATTCATCAAAATACTTTGCGCGGCGATGTAATCTTTTCCATAATCTGTAGCATAAGAATTGGCAAGAAAAAATGCAACATTTAACGAAGCTGTTCGTAAAATAAAATTGAAACTTAAGTTGACATATTTTTTAAAAAGTGGATGAATGGTTTTGCCTGGATTTAATCCGAAAGTGGTTTTAGTGAAATAATAATAAAATGCCATAATAACCATAATCAGTTGTGCAATAAGACTTGCATAAGCAGCACCTTTTATATGGTAAGCAGGAATAAATCCATCAATTCCAAAAATTAAAATATAATCCAATACAACGTGAATAATAGCAGCTGCCAAGCTACATTTCATTGCCCAAATTGTATTTTGTATTCCTCTGAATGTACCAAAGAGCGTTAAAGAAATAAGTGTTAATGGAAAACCAAATGCTCTAATTTTGTAATAATCGACAGAAAATTGTAAAACCAAATTTTTTGCATTGTATAGTTCGAATAAGTTTTGAGCAAAAAAATAGGTTGGAACAAAAATAAGTAAGCTTAAAAAGATATTGAAGTATAAAGCTTGTGGAACTAATGTTTTTAGACTATTTAATTTATTTGCACCAAAACTCTGAGAAACTAATGATGAAATAGAGGTTTTGGTTTGAGCAACTATCCAAATTATTCCAGAAAGAAAAGAACCAACCAAACCAGTCGCAGCAAGTGCTTCTACTGAATATTCTTTTACATTTCCTACCATTGCAATGTCAGTTAATGTAATTAATGATTCCGCTATTCCAGAGAAAATAGCTGGAATGGCTAATTGGTTAATTTGTTTAAATGTAATTCTATCCGAAATTGAACTCATTTCGAGCAATTATTTTTTTACACGTTTATAAGGAGGTTTGTTTTTAACGATTTGATTGAACATAAATAATGTAATTCCAACCAAAGAAAAATAGCCTAAAAGAGGTAAAGTTGGAACATTATAATCGTTGTATTTGAACATGAAAATACAACCTAAATATCCAGCAAAAATCAAATAATAGATTACTTTTTTGAATGATCCGTAAGTGAATTTTCCTCGAATAAACTCGATTAGATTAATAAAGATTAAGAAAAAATAAAATCCAAAAAAAATGTAACGTAACGGATTGATTGGGCGATCTGTTGTTCTTACATTAATCATTAGATTGTAATTATAAATACCATTGTAAATTAACAATAATAAAATTAGAATAAGTATGATACGAAATAATTTCATGAAAATTATATGATATTAAAAAAGCTGTTAGAACAGCTTTTTATGATTATTTTTTTTGTTTGAAATCTAATGATAGTGAATTAACGCAATAGCGTAATCCAGTTTGTGTAGGACCATCATCAAAAACATGACCTAAATGGCTTCCACAATTACCGCATAAAATCTCAGTTCTTTTCATTCCATGAGAAGTATCTATACGTTCTATAATTTTATCTTTTTCAATTTCTTTGTCAAAACTAGGCCAACCGCAATGTCCATCAAATTTAGAGTCAGAAGAAAATAATTCTTCTCCACAAGCACCACATGTATAAATACCATTTTCGAAATGCATGTTAAATTTTCCTGTAAAAGGGCGTTCTGTTCCTGCTTCTCTTAATACATAGTATTGTTCTGAAGAAAGCTCTTTTTTCCATTCTTCTTCAGATTTGTTTACTTTAAATTGAGGTTTCTCAGTCATTGCAATTGTATTTGAAGATTCAACTATTTTTCCATTTTCTTTTTTGTGTTGTGACGTACAAGAAGCAATTAAGCTAAATAATATCGCAACAACGAAAAAAGAGTGGTATTTTTTTAGGCAATCCATTTATTATATTTTTCAAAAGCCTGTCTGATTTCTTCTTCAGTACAAACTACATCATATCGACAATGTCCAATTTTATTAATCAAACTAAAGTTGATTGAGTTATTTTGATTTTTCTTGTCGTGTTTCATCCATTCCATTAAGTTGGGAAAAATTTTCATATCAATTGTATTTAATGCATACATTGAAGAAAAACTCTCACAAACTTCTTCTAAATCTATTTTAGAAATTAATTCTTGATCATAACTAAGGAATGTCTCAATAATCATTCCGATTACAATTGCTTCTCCATGTAAAAGGGGAAAATCAGTTTCCAATGATTCACTTTCAATAGCATGCCCAATTGTATGTCCGAAATTTAGGATTTTACGTTCTCCTTTTTCGTAAGGATCATTATTTACAACATTTTCTTTAATATGAATAGAATCCATTATAAATGGAGCTAAAGTTTCTGCATTATGGGAAGGTAATTGAACTAGATTGTCCCAATGATCACGATTTTTGATTAACCCATGTTTTAGCATTTCAGCTAATCCAGATTTTACTTGTCGTTGTTCTAAGGTTAATAAAAATTTTGGATCTACTAAAACCATTTCGGGTTGAGTAAATGTTCCAACCATATTTTTCATTCCTTCTAAATCAATTCCATTTTTTCCTCCAGCAGAAGCATCAACTTGTGATAATAAAGTTGTTGGAATATTAATAAATTTAATTCCACGTTTAAATGTGGAAGCCATAAAACCTCCCATATCAGTTAAAACTCCACCTCCAACATTTATTACTAAAGAGTGACGATCAGCACCTAGTTCACTCAAAGCTAACCAAAGATTATTTACTGTATCAATGTTTTTATTATCTTCTCCTGAATCAATTTCAAGAATTTCATAAGCTGAAATATTGTCTAAATCGGCTAACAAAATTGGCAAACAATGAACATGAGTGTTCTCGTCTACCAAAAAGAAGATAGAAGAAAAAGTGTTTTTTTCAAGGTAATCGTCTAATATGTATGCGATTGACCCAAAGTGAATCGGGGCTGATTTCAAAATGAAAATATTTTATTAAAATGTGCCTAAAATTACGGCGACCTTTTTACATCAACCAAATATTTTGAATGATTTATTTTAGGCATTTAAAAAGATAAAACTCTATTGATCTTATAAGCTTATAGAATAATTATTTTAAATTTGCACAAATTCTTAACTAATGAATATAATCCTTTTTGATGGTGAGGAGTGGGAACATCTTTTGCCTCTTACGTTTACAAAGCCTGTGGCATCGTTACGAATGGGAGTTTTAAGTTTTGCCGAACGTTGGAAAAAAATTCTAAATACAACAGTGTCTTACCAAACTCAGCCCTATTTAGAAGAAAAATTTTCAACAGACTTTCAATTAGAAAATATATTCATTAATCCTTCATTTTTCCCAACGAAAGAGCTAATTGATACTATAAAAGAATTAGAATTGAATGAATCTATTCTTTTTGAAAATAAACTCGTAGCGGTTAAAACTTCTGAAAAAACTCCTAGTGTTACATCAAGAACAATTCAACTTGAAGAAATAATTCATATTAAAAATTCATGGGATTTATTTACATATAATTTCCAAGCTATTGAATTTGATTTTGAATTATTAACTAAAGACAGAATTTCTCAGCCTATTTCTGATACAAATAAAGTTTTACATCCTGAAAAAATCTTTATTGAAGAAGGAGCAAAAGTTGAATTTTCTATTTTAAATGCAACAGAAGGTCCTATTTATATTGGTAAAGATGCTGAAATAATGGAAGGTTGTATGATTAGAGGAGGATTAGCTTTATGTGAGCATGGAAAAATTAACATGGGAGCAAAAGTTTATTCTGGCTGTACTATAGGACCATATTGTAAAGTAGGAGGAGAGTTAAATAATGCAATTTTAATGGCTTATTCTAATAAAGGTCACGATGGTTTTTTAGGGAATGCTGTGATTGGAGAATGGTGTAATTTGGGAGCAGATACAAATAACTCTAATCTAAAGAATAATTATGCAGAAGTAAAATTATGGAGTTACAAAGAAAAAAGATTTGTAAAAACAGGATTACAATTCTGTGGTTTAATTATGGGAGACTATGCTAAATCTGCAATTAATAGCCAATTTAATACTGGTACGGTTGTTGGTGTTTGTGCCAACGTTTTTCAATCAGGGTTTCCTCCAAACATGATTAAACATTATAGTTGGGGTGGACAATCAGATGCTCCAGTATTTAGTTTTGAAAGAGCTTGTGAAGCTGCAGAGAAAATGATGGAAAGAAGAAAAGTAGAATTTACTTCTACTGATAAGAAGATTTTAGAACATATTTTTAATTTAAATAACTAACTAATTTAATAAAGAGAAATATTAAGAATTAAAGGTAAAAATTGTTATATGATTAATTTTACATGTTAATCTTTTAACAATTAATTAAAAAATCCTTAATTTTGCTTTTTGTTAGAAAAGAATATTTGTGAAATGACTGGTAAATATAAAAACGTTTTAGAGTTAATTGGAGATACTCCATTAGTTCAATTAAACAGAATTAACCAAGACATTCCAGGCGAAGTTTATGCAAAGTTAGAATGTTACAATCCTGGACATTCAACAAAAGACAGAATAGCTTTACATATTATAGAAGAGGCTGAAAATAAAGGTCTATTAAAACCTGGTGCTACTATTGTAGAAACAACTTCAGGTAATACTGGATTTGCTGTAGCTATGGTTGCTATCGTAAAAGGATATAAATGTATCTTAGCGGTATCGGATAAAACAAAAGCAGAAAAAATTTCATTCTTAAAAGCAATGGGAGCAAAAGTGTTTTTGTGCCCTGCGAATGTACCTGCTGATGATCCTAGATCTTATTACGAAGTGGCAAAACGAATTGCTGCAGAAACGCCAAATTCTCTTTATATAAATCAATATTTTAATCAAGGGAATACAGAAGCTCACTATTTAACAACAGGTCCTGAAATCTGGAATCAAACCGAAGGTAAGATAACACACTTAATTGGTTGTACAGGAACAGGAGGAACTTTGACAGGTAGTGCTCGTTATATCAAAGAACAAAATCCTAATGTTAAAATCATTGGGGTGGACGCATATGGATCAATTTTAAAAGGTTATCATGAAACTGGAAAAGTAGATCCAAATGAAATTTATCCTTATAGAATAGAAGGAATGGGGAAAAACTTAGTACCTGGAGCCTTAGACTTTGATATGGTAGATAAATTTATTAAAGTTACAGACGAAGAAGCTGCTTATCGTACAAGAGAAATTGCTTTGAAAGAAGGAATAATGGCAGGTTATACATCTGGAGCTGCAACGCAAGCCTACAAACAATTAGCAGGAGAAGGAGAGTTTAATGAGAATTCTTTAGTTGTTATTTTATATCCTGATCATGGATCTCGTTATATGACAAAAGTCTTTAGTGATGATTGGATGGCAGAAGAAGGCTTCACAAATAGTAGACTCAACGGCTTAGAAGCTCGTGCTACTGTAGAGCGTATAAAATAATATGTATATTTGTAAAAAATTAATAATAAAGTAGGTAGTGTTAATTCACTTTCTACTTTTTTTCAATAATAAAAAAATTAAACTAGAATAAAATGGACATTTTTGAGCGTTTAAAACAAAACCCTGGACCATTAGGTCAATTTGCTGATTATGGTGAAGGTTACTACGTTTTTCCTCAGTTAAAAGGAGAAATTGGACCAGTAATGGAATTTCAAGGTAAAAAAGTTATTACTTGGTCAATCAATAACTATTTAGGTTTAGCTAACCACCCGGAAGTTCGTAAAGCAGATGCAGATGCTGCGGCAGAATATGGTATGGCTTATCCAATGGGAGCTCGTGCAATGTCTGGTCAAACAGATTACCATGCTCAATTAGAGCAAGAGTTGGCTGATTTTGTTCAAAAAGAATCTGCTTATTTAATGAACTTTGGGTACCAAGGAATGTTATCTACAATTGATGCTTTAGTATCTAAAAATGATGTAATCGTTTATGATGCTGAATGTCACGCTTGTATTGTTGATGGTGTTCGTTTACACTTTGGTAAACGTTTTATTTATCAACACAACAATATCGAAAGTTTCGAAAAAACAATTATTCGTGCACGTAAATTAGCTGATAAACAAGGAGGTGGGATTTTAGTGATTACAGAAGGTGTTTTTGGAATGACAGGTAAACAAGGTATTTTGAAAGAAATTGCAGCTTTCAAAGACGAATACAAATTCCGTTTACTAGTAGACGATGCTCATGGTTTTGGTACATTAGGAAAAACTGGAGCTGGAGCTGGAGAAGAGCAAGGATGTCAAGATAAAATAGATATTTATTTCTCTACTTTTGCAAAATCTATGGCTGGTTTCGGAGCATTTATTGCAGGAAACAAAGATATTATTCGTATTTTAAAATATAATTTACGTTCTCAAATTTTTGCGAAGTCATTGACAATGCCAATGGTTGTCGGAGGTTTAAAACGTCTTGAATTATTACGTTCTCAACCAGAACTTAAAGATAAGTTATGGCACAATGTAGAAAAAATTCAGAAAGGATTAGAAGAAAGAGGATTTGATATCGGAGGTTCTAACACGTGTGTTACACCAATTGTATTGAATGGTTCTCCTATTGAAGCAACTGTATTAGCAAAAGAAATGCGCGAAGAATATGGTATTTTCGTTTCTGTAGTGGTTTATCCAGTTATTCCAAAGGGAATGATTATTTTCCGTATTATACCAACAGCAGCCCACGAAGATGAGCATATTGAATATACGCTTAACTCATTTGCTGAGATTAAAAATAAATTAGCGGATGGATATTACAAACGTAAAGCAGAAGAATTGAATGTTGATTTCGTTCAATACTAAAAAATATTCAATCAAATGATATAAAAACCCTAGACTTATTCAGTTTAGGGTTTTTTGTTTGTTTTCTGTTTAAAAGTAAAGGCTATAATAGTTAATTTAGACAATTGATTTAGTATATTTGTTACAATTTAATACACACAAACACACAACAATTTTAATTATGAAAATTCACAATTTTAGTGCAGGACCATGCATTTTACCACAAGTTGTTTTCGACAAAATGGCTCAAGCTTGTTTAGATTTCAACAATTCAGGAACATCAATCTTAGAAATTTCTCACCGTCGCAAAGATGCAGTAGAAGTGATTGATACAGCAAGAGCGTTGGTAAAAGAATTGATGAATGTTCCAGAAACGCATGACGTAGTTTTTATGCAAGGCGGAGCTTCATTGCAATTTCCTACAGTTGCTTACAATTTATTGAAAGAAGGTGGAAAAGCAGCTTATACACAAACAGGAAAATGGGCAGAAAATGCTATCAAAGAAGCAAAGCGTTTCGGAGAAATCGAAGTTATTGCTTCTTCAAAAGATCAAAATTATAATTATATTCCAAAAGGATACACTGTTCCTTCTGATGTCGATTATTTCCATTGTACATCAAACAATACAATTTTTGGAACACAAATGAAAGAGTTTCCAAACTCTCCAGTACCAATGGTTTGCGATATGTCTTCGGATATTTTATCTCGCACAATAGATGTTTCTAAATTTGGAGTTATCTATGCTGGAGCTCAAAAGAATATGGGACCTGCGGGGTCTGCTGTCGCAATTGTTCAAAAAGATTTATTAGGTAAAACAGAACGTAATATTCCTGATTATTTAAATTACGAAACGCATATCAAAAAAGAATCATCGTTTAACACTTGGCCAGTAATTGCAATTTACGGTGTCATGTTAAATTTACAATGGTTAAAAGAACAAGGAGGAGTGGAAGCAATTGCAAAAATTAATACTGCAAAAGCGGATGCAATCTATGCTGAAATTGATCGTAATGGATTATTTACAGGAACAGCTTCAACAGAAGATCGTTCTCAAATGAATGCCACTTTTGTCTTAAATAACGAAGATTTTAAAGCTGATTTTGACGCAATGTTAAAAGAAGCTGGAGTTGTTTCTTTAGCAGGTCACCGCGATGTTGGTGGATACCGTGCATCAATGTACAACGCTTTACCATTAGAATCTGTTCAAGTTTTGGTAGAAGTAATGAAACAATTTGAACAAAAATTTGGTTAATCAGCAAACATTAGATGCTAGATATTAGTATTGAGAAATATATTATCTAACATCTAAAATCTCACATCTTAATTTCTATAATAATAACATGAAAATATTAGCAAACGACGGAATTTCTAAAGCAGGACAAAACGCTTTAGAAGCAAAAGGTTTCGAAGTAATAACTGCTCACGTAGCACAAGAACAATTAGAAAATTATATCAACGAAAATGCAATTGAAGTACTTTTAGTTCGTTCTGCGACTAAAGTTCGTCAACCCTTAATAGATGCGACAAATCTCAAAATTATTGGTCGTGGTGGGGTTGGTATGGACAATATTGATGTTACTTACGCACGCGAAAAAGGAATTCAAGTCATTAATACGCCAGCATCATCTTCTCAATCTGTAGCAGAATTTGTAATTGCTCATTTGTTTTCTATCGTTCGTAATTTGCACCAAGCTAATCGTAGTATGCCCTTAGAAGGTGATTCAAACTTCAATGGATTGAAAAAAGCTTATGCAAAAGCAATCGAATTGAGAGGAAAAACAATGGGAGTAATCGGTTTTGGTCGTATTGGTGTAGAAGTTATTCGTGAAGCGATTGGTTTAGGAATGAATATCTTAGTTTATGATAAATTTCCAGCGACGCGTGACATCGAATTAGAATTTTTCGATGGTCAAAAGTTAACATTTACCATTACTTCTGTCGATTTTGATGAAGTTATTACAAAAGCAGATTTTATTTCGTTGCATGTTCCAGCACAAGATGGGTATATTTTGGGTGAAAAAGAATTTGCGAAAATGAAAGATGGAGTAATTGTAATAAATACTGCCCGTGGTGGAGTAATTGATGAAAGAGCCTTGGTGGATGCGATTGAAGATGGTAAGGTTGCAGGTGCTGCATTAGATGTTTTCGAAAATGAACCAACTCCAGAAATGGGATTATTGATGAACGAATCTTTGTCATTATCCCCTCATATTGCAGGTTCTACAAATGAAGCTCAAGACAGAATTGGAACTGAATTAGCTACACAAATCGTTGAGATTTACGGAAAATAATCGGCTTTATTCTATTTAAATTTACTTGAAATGCCACAATTTAAACCATTCAAAGGAATTCGTCCAACAGAAGAAACCTCTCAAGATTTTGTAACACTTGCTGTTAATCAATATTCTAAAGAAGAAGTAGATTATTATATTAATACAAGAGAGAACTCTTTTTTACATATAATTTTACCAACTTGGGATGATTCTATTGAAGATCCAAAAGAAAAATTCAGAAGAGTTAGGAAGAATTTAGAAGAATTTATTGAAAAGAAAATATTAGTTCAAGATAAATCATCATTTTATATTTATCAAGTTATTCAACCAAATGGCCGTGAAACAAAAGGACTTTTAGGACTTGTAAATATTGAAGATTATAGAAACAATAAAATCAAAAAACACGAAGAAACATTGGAACGCCGTGTTGAATTGTTTGCTGAATATTTAAAAGAATCTCATTTTCATGCTGAACCTGTATTATTAACATATAAACCTGCGCAAAGAGTAGATTTATTAATAGATACAGAAATGAAACGAAAACCAATTCTGAAAATAGATGAATCTAATGGAACACAGCATCTATTGTGGAGAGTTGATAATCGATTAAATTTAAAACAATTAAAAGATTCTATCGAAAAATTAGAAGATTTATATATCGCAGATGGACATCATCGTATGGAAAGTTCTGAACGTTATACAAAATACACAACAGAATCATCTGAAGATGAAGTTTATGGAAACGAATCATTTAATTTTACTTTAGCGCTTTTGGTTTCAAATGAAGATTTGATTATCAATGATTACAATCGTTTAATAAAAGATTTAAATGGATTATCTTCGAAAGAATTTATTCAACACTTAGAAGATTATTTCGAAATTATTCCGAAAAATGAAGAGTTAACTATTCCTACGAAAAAACATCATTTGGTTATGTATTTAGATAATCAATTTTATAGTCTTTACGTAAAGAATAATATTCTAAAAACAGAAGGCCTAAGTGAATTGGATACATACATTTTTGAAGAAACAGTTTTGAAACCAATTCTTAATATTCAAGATACTAAAAAAGATAAGCGAGTTCATTATGAATGTGGTACACGTGATAAAGTTGGAATAGAAGCCTTGAAGAATAAAGTGGATCATCATGACTATATTGCTGCATTTGCTTTTTATCCTGTAGATGTTAAAGACCTACAATTAATAGCTGATTTAGGACTTAAAATGCCTCCTAAAAGTACGTATATCGAACCAAAACCTTTGAGTGGTTTTGCAGTATTTGATTTGAAAGAATAAATAAAATGAGTATTCAAGAAAATTTAAAAATAATAAAAAATACGATTCCTGAGCATGTAACACTTGTTGCAGTTTCTAAAACAAAACCTGTTGAAGATTTGCAAGAAGCATATGAAGCTGGAATTCGCGATTTTGGTGAAAATAAGATTCAAGAAATGTGCGATAAATATGAAGTTCTTTCAAAGGATATTCGTTGGCACATGATTGGGCATGTACAAAGCAATAAAGTGAAATATATGGCGCCTTTTGTATATTTAATACATGGCGTTGATAGTTTGAAATTGTTGAAAGAAATTAATAAACAAGCCGAAAAAAATAATCGTGTTATTGATGTATTGTTGCAACAATTTATAGCCGATGAAGAAACAAAATTTGGTTTGGATAAAGAAGAAATTCAACATATCATGCAAGAAGAAATTCAGCATTTACCAAATGTTAGAGTTGTAGGATTGATGGGAATGGCAACGTTTACTGAAGATGAAAATCAAATTCGTGAAGAGTTTCGTTCTTTAAAATCTAACTTTGATTCTTTAAAATCTATTTATGAAAATATTTCTATTTTATCAATGGGAATGTCAGGTGATTACCAAATCGCGATAGAAGAAGGTAGTACAATGGTTCGCATCGGAAGTTCGATCTTTGGACATCGTAATTATTCGATTTAACAGAATATTTTTACAATATAAAAACCCCTAAAATTTATGTTTTTAGGGGTTTACTTTTTTATTATTTCGAAAAAGGCAAAGTCTTTAAATTGACATTTCCACCAGAAATGATTATCCCGATATTTGTATTCTGATAATTTTCTTTTTCTTTGATTAATGCGGCTAAAGCCACAGCAGAAGAAGGTTCGCAAACAATTTTCAAACGTTCCCAAATTAATTTCATTGCTGCAATTATTTCTTCTTCCGTTACACGAATTATTTTTTCTACACCTTTCTGAATGATTGGAAAATTAATATCACCTAGTTCTGTTTTCAAACCATCTGCAATTGTATTTGTTGTAGTGTTAGATTCTATTTTACCACTTTCTAACGAACGATAGGCATCATCTGCTTCAAAAGGTTCTCCACCGATTACTTTACAATTTATACCAAAATTTTCGGCAGCAATGGTTGTTCCAGCAATTAAGCCTCCACCACCAACAGGAGTAAATATATAATTCAGGTCTGGATGTATTTCTAATAATTCTTTCGCTGCAGTTCCTTGTCCAAGAATAACATTGAAATCATTTGAAGGATGAATAAACGTTGCACTTTTTTGTATTTCGATTTGTTTTGCTGCTTTTTCTCTAGCTTCTAAAGTTGGATCACACTCGATTATTTGTCCATTGTATCCTTTTACAGCGTCTTTTTTAACTTGTGGAGCTGTAGTTGGCATCACAATAAAAGCTTCAATTTCCAAGCTTTTTGCTGCAAGCGCTAAAGCCTGTGCAAAGTTTCCAGAAGAATGCGTAACTACACCTTTTTGCTTTTGTTCGTCTGTAAGTTGTATGATAGCATTTGTTGCACCACGCATTTTGAAGGCACCCATTTTTTGAAAGTTTTCGCATTTAAAAAACAAATTCGCTCCAAGTATTTCATTTAGTAAAGTAGAGGTTAAAATAGGTGTATTGTGAATAAAAGGTTTAATACGTTGATGTGTTTCTATCATAGCCTGTTTGTACATATTTATAGTTTTGAGATTGCAGTTACTTCAACTTCGATTAATGCATCATAATGCAATTCATTTGTTGGAATAATACATCGTGTTGGTTTATGATCTTCAAAAAAATTACTGTAAGCAGCATTTACTTCATCCCATAATTGAATATTCGGAATGTAAATTCGAACTTGTAATACATGCTTTTTATCACTATTAGCTTGATGTAATATAGTTTCGATGTTTTTTAAAACTAAGTTAGTTTGCTCTGAAATTGTTGTTGGAATTTTCTTGGTTTCGCGATCAATTGGTAATTGTCCAGATAGATATAAAATGCCATTGTGCTCAATACATTGTGAATAATGTCCGTTTGCAATTGGCATACTTTCAGTGTGAATTATATTCATTTTTATTGTTTTAAATATATCTTTATATAAAGACATATTACAAATGTACAATTTATCTTTACATCAAGATAAATTGTACATTTGTTTTTCAATCAATTGTGATGAAAAAAGAAAAAGATTTAATAGATGTATTAATTACAGAATGGAATTTGGAGCGCCCAGAGTTGGATGTTGATGCAATGCAGATTGTAGGTAGAATTATGAAATTAGGAAAGATTTTCGAAAATAGAGCAAGTATGGCTTTAAAAGACAATGGAATTTATTATACTGATTTAGATGTGTTAGCAACGCTTCGACGCTCAGGATTTCCTTATCAATTAACTCCAAAACAATTGATGCAATCTGTTGTGATTACTTCTGGAGCAATGACAGCACTTTTGAATCGCTTAACAAAATTAGAATTAATTTATCGCGCAGCAGATGAAAATGATGGACGAATTAGCTTAGCAGGTCTTACTGAAAAAGGAAAGGAAGTTATAGATGATGCGATTCATAAAAGGTTTGATGAAGCTAAAAAATCAATAAAAATTTTGAGTAAAAAGGAACGAAGTGATTTATCAGTTTTATTAAGAAAATTATTGATAGAATTAGATGAGTAAAGTTTTATAAAAAAAACCTGAACATAACTCGTTCAGGTTTTTTTTCAGGAATAAATTCTAACCTTTTCCTCCACCTTGTTCTTGGTTAGATTTAGAACGCTCTATATTAAATTGCTTTCCAAAATTATATGTGATTCCGAAACGAAACATTCTATAAGCGGAATATTCTCTTGTATTTTTTATATCATTTGAAATTGAAGAATAATATGGGTTTTTATTTTCAAATAGATTGCTGATATTTAATGATAATTGTAATTTTTTATCAAAAACCATTGCGCGAAATCCTATATTATGACGCATAAAGTCTCCAGTTGTTTGCAAGTTATCGTAACCTTTAGCGTAGTAATTGAAAGAATAATTAGCAAACAATGTTTTCTTTTTGTTTAAATCCAAATTATTAGTTAACCTAAATTCTGAATTTAAACCATCAATATCTTTCATTTCTGGAATAGAACTAGTTGTTTTACTATAGTAAATATCTGCTGTAGCATTCAACTTCCACCATTTTGTAGGTTTTATATTTAAGTTTTCACTCAATCCGAAACTATATGATTTTCCAATATTATATGGTTTAGTGGTATTTATTTTAGTTTCTGGATCATAAATACTTACTTGTTCAAAAATATCATTAGAATTTTTATAATAAATACTTGTAACAGTTAAATCCTTATAAGCATATTCAAGTTCAAAGTTATTCGAGTTAGAAGGTGTTAAATTAGGATTACCAAGTGATATATTATAATCATTTTCTTTTGTTTCAAAAGGATTTAAATACCAAATAAAAGGGCGGTCTACTCGACGACTATAGTTTAAAGTAAACGAATGATTTTCTGCTGCTTGATACATTAAATAAGCTGTAGGATATAAACCGTCAAACTTTTTTGAATACTCAAAATTTTCGTTTTTCATTAATCCTTTTACTTCTGCATGTTCATAACGTAAACCAGCTTTTGCTGTCCATTTTTCTGCAAATTGTTTTTCTATAGAATAATATAAGGCATAGATGTTTTCGTTGTATTGAAATCCATTGATATTATTTGTTTCATTTGTATTTGTTTTAGTCAAACGGTTATTATCTGCCTCATCTTTCGCCCAACGTAAACGCGTTCCGTAATTCATTTTCCATGAATTGATTGGATGCTCCATGTCTAAACTAGCGTTATAACGATTAGATTTTTGGTCAGCATTAGAAATATTGTTTTGGTATTTACTAGTTGTTTCTTCCCAAGAACTGTTATACTCTTTACTTATTGTTTTCGATTCTTCTGAGAAAGGATTATTAGAGTAATCAAAATCGAACGTTAATTTTTTTCCATCAGTATCAAATTTCTTGATGATATGATAATTCAAACCAAGGTAGCTCCAATCCCAATTAGATCCACTACGATCCATTGTTATATATCGATAAGGTTGATCTTGATTAATTTTGACAACATTTGTTGTTGAAAAATTATTGTATTCACCATCTCCTTTTGCTAAATTAAGATTAAAACCTGTGATGAGTTTATTATTTATCTGGTAATCAACACCTACTTTTCCTCCGATATAGGCGTTTTTATTTTTATTAACGCCGTTGCTTTTCCATGTTTCATCAGGATAATATGTTTTCTCGTTTGATTTGTTATACCAACGTCCTGATCCGTTGTAAACATTTGCCGTTACAGTCCATTTGTCTTTTCTAAAATTGATGTTTCCATTCAAATTGTATCCTGGATATTTTTGTTGATTATAAGTTGAAGATAAAGACCCATTCAAGCTTTCTCCTTTTGCACTTTTCAGAACAATATTGATTATTCCACTATTTCCAGTGGCATCATATTTTGCAGGAGGATTTGTAATGATTTCAATCTTTTCGATGTCTTCTGCACGAATTGTCTTTAGGTAATTAGCTAATTGATCACTACTCATTTGCATTAATCGATCATCAATCATAACTGTAATCGAGCCTTTTCCAATGATAGATATAGCGTCAGAATTTTCATCAACTTTTACACGAGGAGCTAGTTTTAGCGCATCTAAAGCATTACCGCCTTTTGCACCTTCAGCTTGATCAACATTAAAAATAAGACGATCAACTTTTTTCTCAATCATTTTTTTTTGTCCTGTTACAATAGTTTCATTTAACGAAACTTCTGTTTCTTTTATAGGAACAATGATAACTCCAATCTCTTGGTTATCTTGAATAATGATTTGCTGTGAATGTAAAAGAAGTCCAGATTCTTCAACTTTTAGTACATATGTACCGTTTTCTAAAGTAGAAGTAAAAAGTCCATTCTCATTAGTTGATACCTCATCAATAATTTTATCATCTTGAAAAATTACAACATCAGCTAAAGCTACAGGGGTTTGATTAGTATATAGAATAGTTCCTTTTATTTCTTGTTGAGCATAGGTTTGAATAGCTGCAACACAGAAAATTATTGGAAATAATATTTTTTTCATATTAGCTTATTTTACTTTTAAGACGCGCGACGTATTGAAAAGTTACATCATCAAATTTTATTTTTTTCAAAAAAGATTAGGTTTTATATCAATAGGTTATTGCTTTTCTATTGACAAACAATTTGTTCGTCTAGAGTAAAGAAAGGTTTTAAGCGATAAGATTTGATGTGTAAAATTTATTATTAAATAGAAAAAATGGCGGAAAGTGAGGGAACTTTTATCCGATGCCTATCCGTCACTTCTCCGATGCCCATCCGTCGATCATTCTATGGGCATCCGTTAACTCTCCGATGCCCATCGGATAAATGAAGGGATAGTATGCGTATTTAGAAAGCAGGAAAATGATATAATTTTTATAAATACAAAATCCCAATTAATATTTTTATTGGGATTAAGTACTAACGAAATAGATACAGTTTGTTAATATGATTAAAGAAAAATATTTTCTGTGATGTAAGTTAATTGAATTCTTTTTCTAACTGAATTGATTTAGGAAAAAGAATATTATTTTCTATATGAATATGTGTATGCAAATCGTTTTCGAAATCTTGTAGCATTGCAAATGCAACTCTATAAGTGTTACATGCATCTGCAGGAGGATTATAATCGTTAGTTAATTTTGCGATTTTAGCAAAACGATCTCCCTCTGTAGTATGTTCATGCTCCATCATATGAACCGGATTTTCCACAGTACCAAAGGGAGCGTGTTCTAAAGTTGTTCCTTTTCTCTTTGCATTTGCCATTTTTTTTATGAATGGAAAAAGAATTAATTCTTCCTTTTTTAAATGTGCACTTAATTCTTTTGCTGTTTCATTGAAGAGTTTATTTATCTCATAAAGCTCAGGGTGTTTTTCTCCATGTACTTTGCAAAGTTTATCTAGAAATGCTAAAAGAATAGGAGTTTTTTCTTCAACATATAAATGATGTGTTTTTTCAACATATTCTGTTAAAAGATCCAAAGGCCAAGATTTAAAATCAATGCTATTGTCTGTTTTCGTAGGTAAGTTTTCCAGTTCTTGGTAGATTTTTTTAGTATCTATTAATTTGCTTTCGCAGGCTTCTTCAATTGTTCTTCCTCCTCGACAGCAGAAATCAATACCATATTTTTTGAATACGGCAGCAGTTCTAAAGTCTTCTGCAACCATTTCTCCTATTAAATCTGTTTTTGTGTTCATAATAAAATACTTTTTTGTCCTTTATTGGTTTAAATTTTTTTACTCAATATTTAGTTTTAAAAAAACATTCTTTGTTTCTAATTTATCAACCAACATTCTGATTGTGGTAGACTCTAATAATTGTTTTAGATTATTTCGTATTCCTTTAAATTGATCGTGTAGTGGGCAAGGATTCTTTTCTGAACATTGTTTTAATCCTAATGCACATCCATTAAAAATTTTATCACCATCAAATTCTCTTACAATCAAAGCCAATGAGTTGTCTAAATTTGTGTCGTTCAAATGAAAACCACCATTAGGACCTTTTGTTGATTGTAATAGATTCCGTTTTGTCATTTCTTGTAAAATTTTTGCTATGAAATATTCGGGAGAGTCAATTCCTTTGGCAACTTCTTTTATCCCAATTCTATTTCCTTCCTTTGTTTGTTGAGCAATATATATTAATGCTCTAATAGCATATTCGCAAGTTTTTGATAACATTTGGTGTTCATTAACATGGCAAATATACATTAATATTTAATAAAAGAGTAATAGGTGTTTTATTTTTTTTATACTAAATCTACTTTTTAAGGTAATCATATTTGACTAAATTTGAAGTATGAAAGCAAGTTTTGAACCTTATATATTAAAATTTAAAAATCCAAGTGGAACATCACGTGGAGTTTTGACAGAAAAATTAACTTATCTTTTTAAAATAGAAGAAGATGGAAAAGAATATGTTGGTGAATGTGGACTATTTAAAGGATTAAGCTATGATGATAGACCTGATTATGAAGAAAAGTTACAATGGGTTTGTGATCATATTGAGTTAGGAGTTGATGAATTATGGCGCGAATTACGCGAATGGCCTTCTATTCAATTTGGTGTCGAGCAGGCTTTTCAGAATCTTTCTGTTAATCGATATAATGATAGTTATTCAGATAAATTGAATCCAGATTTGTACGAATCGGCTTTCTCTACAGGAGATAAAGGTATTCAGACTAATGGATTAATTTGGATGGGTTCTATTGATTTTATGCGCGAACAAATCAAAGAAAAATTAGCAATTGGTTTCAAATGTATCAAATTCAAGATTGGCGTTGATTGGGAAAATGAACACAAGATTATTCAACAATTAAGACAAGATTTTTCTGCGGATCAATTAGAATTGAGAGTAGATGCGAATGGAGGTTTTACATTTGAAGAAGCAAAAGTGGTATTGCAACAATTGGCTGAATTAAAAATACATTCGATTGAACAACCTATCAAAGCTGGACAAATCGAGTTGATGACAGAGTTATGTGCTAGTACACCAGCACCAATCGCATTGGATGAAGAATTAATCGGAATTGTTCATCAAGAAGATAAATTCAGACTTTTAGAACAAATAAAACCCCAATATATTATCTTAAAACCTAGTTTAGTTGGAGGAATTAGAGGTTCTCTAGAATGGATAAATGCTGCTGATACTTACGAAATTCCATTTTGGATAACTTCTGCCTTGGAAAGTAACATAGGACTGAATGCTATTGCACAATGGACGGCTATTTTATATCCAGAAATGCCCCAAGGGTTGGGAACAGGAGGTTTATTTACAAATAATTTCCCAAGCCGTTTAGAATTAAGAGGAGAATATTTATTTAGAAACAAATTATGATGAGTAGAATAATTATCGCAATTATAACAACTATTATTTTAATGAGTTGTCAAACAACCAAAAAGAATTTTGATTTAGTGGCGATTCAAAAATATCAAACCGAATTAGCTACTTTTTACACTGATCCTAAAACGACACCTTTAGTTGATGAAGAAAATACTAATTTTAAAGGAATTACTTTTTTTCCGATTAGTGAAAAGTACATTGTAAAAGCTAAATTTACATCTATTAAAGATGGAAAAGTAATTCCGTTTCCCACTTCAGCGAAGAAGATTAAAAATTATAAAGAATACGGAACTGTAACTTTTATATTAGATGATATAGAACAAACATTGACGATTTATCAATCTTACCCAATTATGGAGAAATATGAGGATAGTTTGTTTTTACCTTTTATGGACGAAACGAACGGTGTAACATCTTATGGAGGAGGAAGATATTTGGATTTGAGCACAAGGGATTTAGGTAGAAAAGTCAATGAAATTATATTAGATTTTAATCAGGTGTATAATCCTTATTGTGCATATAGTAAACATTACAATTGTCCGATTCCACCAGCGAATAATGTATTGGATGTAGAAATTAATGCAGGTGTAAGTTATCATAAATAAGATGTTATATTTAGATTTTTCTCAACCTATTTTTGATGTTAATTCAATTCAATCAACGAATGAATTTGAGCAATCAGTCAAAGATTTTTTAGTTGAGTGGTTTTCTGATTCTGAGATAATGATTGCGCATACTTCGGGCTCAACAGGAACTCCGAAAGAGATTATTTTGACCAAAGAGAATATGCGTAAAAGTGCAAATATGACAGGAAAATATTTGCAGTTAGAAAAAGAAAATTTGGCATTATTGGCAATGCCTGTAACTTATATTGCGGGAAAACTGATGTTGGTTCGTGCAGTAGAAATAGGTTTAAAATTGATTTGTATGCAACCAACTTCGCATATTTCTTTGGATGAAATCAATCATGGAATTTCTCAAGATTTTACTTCGATTGATTTTGTTGCATTAACGCCAATGCAAGTAGAGAACTCTCTGAAATTTGTTTCGAAATGTAAGAAGTTAATTATTGGTGGTGCTCCTCTTTCGGAGAAAGTGAAACAAGAATTATATGCTTTTGACAATGAAGTGTACGAAACATATGCAATGACAGAGACTATTACTCATATTGCTTTTAAGCAAGTTGCGAATAAAAAATATCCGAATGCAGATCAAGTTTTTGAAGCTTTTGATGAGGTAACGATTTCGCAAGATAATCGCGGTTGTTTGGTGATTGATACGCCTTATGACGGTTTGCAAGTTGTAACGAATGATATCGTTGAAATCATTGATTCACGTAAATTTAACTGGATTGGGCGAGCAGATAATGTGATTAATTCGGGTGGAATAAAACTTTTTCCAGAACAAATAGAAGAGAAATTAAAGCCTTTTATTAATACAGAATTTTATATTACATCAAAATTAGATGAGCTGTTAGGACAAAAACTTATATTGATTGTAGAAGGCGAGGAGAGAAGCTTAAATTTTTCTTCTGCTAACTTAACAAAATATCAGTATCCAAAGGAAATTATTTTTATAGATAAATTTCCTCGAACTGAAAGTGGAAAAATAAAAAGACAAAAATTTTAATCTATAGAAGAAAATCATCAAACTAGTTTGATGATTTTTTTATTAATCTATATCGTTATTAGCTTGAAAAATAGGCTGTTTATGAAATTTTTGAAGTGTATTTTTATAAAAAATGAAAAAAGATTGCAACATTGATTAACTTAATGCGTCTTTAGAATAGAAACACATGAAAACTAATATATTTTGAAAATTGAAAATACTCCATATAACGATAAGGAATTACTTGATTTGTGCGAAGCAGGTCAGGAGTTGGGGTATTCAAAACTTTATCAAAAATATTCAAAACAAGTTTATAATACTGTTTTAAGGTTAGTTTCTGAAGAATCTGAAGCGGAAGATTTGACACAAGATATTTTTATTTCATTTTTTGGAGATATTCAAAAAATGAAAAGTGTAGATTATTTAGGCGCATGGTTTAAAAGAGTCGCAATCAATAAATCTATTTCTCATTTACGAAAAAGAAAAGTCTATTTTACTGATATTGAAAATACACAACTCATTGATGAAAGTGAAGAAGAATTAGTAGAAATGGAACATCTTGAAGGAAGAATTGCAGAAGTACAAAGTGCGATAGAAGCCTTATCTGTAGAATCTCGGACAATTGTAAATTTGTTTCTTTTCGAAAATATTCCGCAAGAAGAAATAGGGAAAATGCTTGGAATGACAAGCGCGACAGTTAGAAGTAAGTATCATCGTGCTAAGAATAAAATAGCGCAAACATTACAACAAACTATTTATTATGAATGATTCATTAAAAAAATATATAGATAATAATCGAGAAGCTTTTGATAATAAAGAACCTTCAGATGAATTATGGAATAAAATAAAAAAGAATATTCCGAAGCAAAATGAAGATGAAGTAACAAAGGTTATAGAAATAAAGAAGAAATGGAGTATTAGCGACTGGAGTATTGCGGCTTCTGTTCTTCTTGTAATTGTAATCGGAACTTATTTTTTGTTGAATAATTCTAAGGTTAATTCTTTAGAACCAGAAATCAATATTGTAAAAGATGTATCTAAGGAAGTACCTAAATCATTGGAAAATGAAAAAGATTTTTCAACATATGAGCAACTTGAATCGATCAAAAAAGAACATGATGAAATTATAGTTCATCATAAAATAGAAGAAAAAGAATCTTCAAAAACGTTTAAAGAAAAAATAGTTGAAAATGAAGATATTTCTTTAAGAGCAGAGTTGATGGAGAAATTAAATGATCAAGAATCGACAAGTAATCGAATTGATGCCATTGCTAGATTAGGAAATTTAGAGTCTTTGACAGATGAAGAGTCAAATCTTTTGAAAGAAATGATTAAAAGTGATCCAAATACAATTGTAAGATTAAATGCAATTGAGGTTTTAGCTAATAAATTTCCAAAACAAAATGTTTCTAATGAACTGACTCAAATTTTTATGCAACAAGATGATCCTATGGTGCAAATGGAGTTGATAAATGTTATAGCAAAATTGAATAACAATACTTTTGATTCTAAATTGATTCAAAAACTACAAGAAATGGTTCTAGATCCTCGGACAATGCCTTTTGTTAAGGATGAAGCGTATGCAGTACTTTTAAGAAAATAATTAATCAATAAATACTTTTGACAATGATAAAAAAAATAATTCTATTGACATCTACATTATGGATGATGTCGTTACATGCACAAAATAAAACTGATGTAACAGAAAATGAAACGACAGAAAGTGAAACAATACAATCTTATAAATTGTCTGTTAATAAAGGAAAGTTAAAAATAGATCTTGGACGAACAACAATAGAAGGTTACGATGGAAAAGAAATCATTTTCTCTAAAAAACAAACTTCAAAGAAAGTTGATGAACGAGCAAAAGGATTGCGTGCAATCAATGCGAATGGTTTGGACGATAATACAGGATTAGGAATTAATGTTATTGAAAAAAATGGTATAGTTGAAGTGGTTCAGTTGAATAGAATAACTCCTCCAAATATTTCAATTAAAGTACCTAAAGCAATGTTGATTTATTTTGATCATCAATCACAATTTGGTAGTACAGTAACATTACGCAATTTAGAAAATGAGATAGAGGTATCTACTTCATATAATAGTATTGTATTAGAAAATGTAACAGGACCAGCTACTGTTAATAGTATTTATGGTAATATAGACGCAAAATTTAGCCAAAATGTAAAAGGACCTTTATCTGTTGTTTCTATTTATGGCCGTGTAGATGTTACTATACCTAAAACTGTAAAAGCAAATGTAAAAGCATCTACTTCGTATGGTGAAATTTTAGTAGCACCAGAATTACCTTTAAAAATGGAAAGTAAATCGGGAATGATACGATATAATGATCAATTAAATGCGACTTTAAATGAAGGAGGAACAGGTTTTACTTTTAGATCAGATTATGGAAAAATATATTTAAGAGCATTATGAGAACACTATTTACATTAGCTTTAGGTCTGCTTACAGCAGCACTATTTGCACAGACTGATATCCATAAAAAATATTCAGTTAAAAAGGGAGATGAACTTGTGTTGAAATTTGATTATCCGCAATTAGTAAAGATTACAACATGGGATCAAAATGAAGTTCAAATTAATGGGAAAGTATATATTAATAATGGAGAGAATGACTCTGCATTCGAATTAATTGAACAATCTTCTAATCATCAAAAAACCATAGAAGGAAGAATTACTAATTATAAAGTTCTTCCACATCGGGTAACAGCTTACAATGGAAAAGAAAAAGTAGAGTTTAATTCGATTGAAGAGTTTAAATCTCATCAAAAACAGACAAAACAAACATATAATACAACAACAATGGGAGTTCAGATTGATATTGTATTAGAAATAAAAGTGCCTAAACATATGAAAACACAGATAGAATCTGTATATGGAACAGTTGAGGTTAACTCTTTTGACGGACCTTTGGTTGCAAAATCAACTTATGGCGGAGTCGATACAACAATTCAATCTAAAAAAATAGGAGAAATTACTGTTGAGACATATTATGGAGTATTGTATAGTAATTTAGATTTTTCATTAAAAGCAATCAAGGACGATAATTTTCATAAGATTGCAACAGCTACTATAGGTCAAGGACCAAAACAAGAATACTCTTCTCAATACGGAAATGTTTACTTGAGAAAGTAATTCTAGACATTTCGACCAAGATCTCTCTTTTATAATCAGACATTTTTTATAACATTTTTTTTTGCAAAATATATTGCGAATAGCCTACTTCATGTCTTTATGTAAAAGATAAAAAACCTCTAAACAAATTAAATCTGTTTAGAGGTTTAGTTTTTATGGTAAACCGTAATTTAACTATAAATAAGTCAATTACTTTTACTAAAAAAAATATGGATTTTAAAGACTTTATTAAAAAGCTTGGTGAAAGAGTTGACTCTTTAAAAGATCAAGTAAATACAGAAGAAGCGACAAAAAATGCATTTATAATGCCTTTTATTAAAGAGTTAGGATATGATGTTTTTAATCCTTTTGAAGTTGTACCAGAATATACAGCTGATGTAGGGATTAAACAAGGTGAAAAAATTGATTATGCAATATTAAAAGATAATGAGCCTGTTCTCTTAATTGAATGCAAACATCATGCTTTGCCTTTATCTATAAATAATGCTTCGCAACTTTTTAGATATTTTCATACAACGAAAGCTAAGTTTGCAATTCTAACAAATGGTATTGATTATAAATTTTTCACAGATTTAGTAGAACCAAATAAGATGGATGAAAAACCATTCTTTTATTTTAATATTACGGATATAAAAGATGTTCAAATAGAAGAATTAAAGAAATTTCATAAATCTTATTTTGATTTTGAAAATATTGTTAATACAGCAAGTGATCTTAAGTATACAAATGAATTGAAAAAACTGATTAATCAAGAAATTAGTACTCCTTCAGTTGATTTTGTAAGGCATTTCGCAAAACAAATTTATCCTAGTATTGTAACTCAAAAAGTAATTGAACAATTTTCAACATTGATTAAGAATTCTTTTACTCAACAAATTAATGATATTGTTACAGATAGATTACAATCAGCTTTAGCAAAAGAGACAACTAATCAGCAAACTTCTACCGATATAAATGAAGAAGAAGATGATACAAGAATTGTTACGACACAAATAGAGCTAGATGGTTTTATGATCGTTAAAGCTATTGGAACAGCTGAATGCTCTCCAGAAAGAATTGTTTATCGTGATGCACAATCTTATTTTGCTATTTTGTTTGATGATAATAATAGAAAACCAATTTGTAGGCTCTATTTTACAGAGAAAAGATTACAAATTGGATTATTTAATGAGAATAAAGAAGAAAATAAAATAGAGTTGAATAAAATGGATGATCTTTATAAATATTCTAACGAATTAAAATATGTTATAAAACATTATATGACTCAAGATAATTAATAAAAAAGAGGTTTTAAGTTTACTCAAAACCTCTTTTTTTTATTTTTTGTCAGTATTCTGAAAATGCATAATGTCTAATTTAAAACTTTCCTCAATTATAGCTCTTTCTAAATCAAGAATTTCTTTTAAGGATGTATAATCTATTTTATTTGCATCATCTGTTGGTTTGTGGTAATCTTCGTGTCCATCTGTATGGAAAAATAAAACAGGAATATCTTTTTCATAAAAAGAAGTTTGATCAGAACCTCCTCTTCCTTCATGTTTTTTATTGAATTTTATAAATTGAGTTGGATTAATATTTTTAAAAATTGTTTCGAACTCAGGAGAAGTTCCATATCCAATTATAGAAACTCCAGCTGTTTTGTTAAATCTTCCAATCATATCCATATTCAACATCCAATGAATTTTATTTAAATCATAAGTAGGATTTTTGATAAAATAACGAGAACCAACCAAACCTAGTTCCTCTGCTCCAAAAGCAATGAATAAAAAATTGACAGGTTCTTGTATATTATTTTGACTATAAATACGAGCTAATTCTAATAAACCAGCTATACCAGAAGCATTATCATCGGCGCCATTATGAATAATTCCATAACCATCTTTTGCCAAAGAACTACCTTGCTTACCTTCTCCTAAATGATCGTAATGCGCTCCAATTACAATTGTTTTCACAGCTTTATTATCTAAAAAGCCAATAACATTTTGAGCAGAACGAATACTATCAGGTACAATTACTTTTCGAACTTTTGCATCGAACTTTTGAAAATAACCATTTTCTCCTAAAGTTTGAAGATTGTATTTTTTAAATTCTTTTGCAATATATTTTGCAGCTTTTAAATTCTGTTTACTTCCTGTTCCTCGACCTTTCATTGCATCATCTGCTAAGAAATAAACATGTTTTTTTAGTTTATTAATTTCAATTTCTTGAGAGAAAATGTTTATTCCTAAAAATAAAAAAAAAATTAAAATACGATTTTTCATAAGTATAATAAAAGTAATGTTTTAAACAAAAATAGAGAAAATGATAAAGAAATAAGAATTCAAATTATAAATGAATAATAGAACGACTTTGTCAACTTCCTAAAAATATCTTAATTTTATCACTGCTAAAAAACTTATACTGTGGATTACAATCGATTTTTTAATGACATTTTTTTCTTGATTCTTGATGATGAAATGGATAAAAATCAATATCCAATTTGGCAAAGCTTTTCGTTTATTCACAATCCGATTCAGCAATTAATTAAAGCACAAGATTTATTGAATCAATTATTGCACGAATTTCCGAAAGACAAAAAAGCATTGTTCTTAAAAGGTATAGTTCAGCGAAATTTAAATTTTAACGAAGAATCTATTTTATATCTTTTAGAAGCAAAAAAAGAAGACTATTATTTATATGCTACGAACTTTTATATTGCCGAATACTATATTCATAAATTGAAATTTGAGGAAGCGCAAAAATATTTAAAAGAAATTGAAATCGTTTATCCAACGAACAAGCGTTTTCTTTTTTTATCGATTTTGGTAAGTTTAGAACTTTTTGATTTTGATGAAGCTAAACGATATTTAAATAATTTATATCAATTAGTTGAAGATAAAAAAGTTTTGGAGTTATTAAGTAAAAATCTTCAGATTACAGAAGAAATAGTTTTGAAAACAACCAATCGATTAATCTTGAAAAATTTTAAATTAAGAAGTTTCAATTATAACCTTCAATTGAAAACTAATTTGATCACTTTTTATAAAAACTTTGCAGATATAGGTGTTAATTTTAATGGAATTAATTGTTTTATAATGGCTCTTACATTAAAACAGATTACATTATATCCGACGTTTCATAATCTCGAAATTTACAATGTACAAACTGTCTTAGATTTTATAGATGTTGATAAAAAAGGAGTGCAAATGCTTTTAGATGATATTGATTTTGAACATGATTTTGTGAAAAATTATCACGAGTATTTGGAAGTAGAAGTTTTAATGAAAGAAGATTAAAATTTATTTAATTTTGCAAAAAATTATATAATGGAGTTTGTTCAGAATAAAGATGAAGTTTTTGACAATGTAGAATTATTTCTAGAAGGATTGGAAATGGGAACTGATCAAGAAAAAAAGAAATCAATCCAGTTAATCAAAAAATCAAAAACTTTTTTAGTAATAGATACTGATGAGGTAATGGTTTTTGCTCCAAGTACTTTCTTAGGTTATCAGGAAAATGACATCAAGAATTTTACAGGTAAATTGTTAGAAAATGAAACAAACCCAGTTTTGACAAAATTATTAGGTTCTACACCAAAAATTGATAAAACTTTAGATGAATTATTTTTAGATTTTTGTGATGAACTTGAGATTAATCGTAATGATGTAGGATTATCACGTGATTATTGGATTTTAAAAAATATATAAAAAAAAAGACTTTTTAATCTGAGTTAAAAAGTCTTTTTTATATAACAATTTAATTAACTAATTAAATTAATTTCAAGTTTTCCAATAGGTTCTATTCCTTTCAAAGCACTATCAATCTCACATTGTAATAAACCACTTCCCCCACCAAAATGATGAATTTGTTTTATTTTAGGAAAATAGGTGTTTATCCATTCTTCAACATTCTCTATTTCCGAAGAACCAATTCCACTACTATATAAAACAATTTGAATTGTATTTGTTGATACAAACCACTTCAATTCTTCTTGTGTACATGTACAAAATGCTTTCCAGTTTTCATTTTTGTTAATTATACGATCTAAAGTGTCAACAATTTCTTTGTTTTTGCCAAAAACAGCTATTTGTACTTGCATATCAGATTAATTAAAATGCAAAGTAACAACACCATAAATGGTTGTACATTGACTTACGTCAAGAAATAAAAAAATCGTTTCTTTTAGAAACGATTTTTAAGATTTTTGTATTTCTAATTGTGCTAATCTTTCTGTAGCTAAATAAAAATCTGGATTTAACTGTAAAGTTTTTTTGTATTCTTCTATAGCTTCATCTTGCTTTTCTAATTTTTCAAGAATAGCTCCTTTGTTGTAATATGATAAAAAATGATTAGGATTTAGTTCTATAGATTGATCAAAATCACTTAAAGCATTATCTAAATCATTTAATACGAAATAAGTATTTCCTCTGTTGTAATATGATAAAAAATGAGGTTTCATTTCAATCACTTTCGAATAATCTTCAATTGCATGATCAAATTTCTGTAATTGATCATAGCAAAAAGCACGGTTATGATAACATGATTCATATTCAGGATTAATTTCCAAAGCTTTGTTAAAACATGTAATTGCATCATCATATTTGTTCAAATTCATCAATACATAACCTTTTTGATGATAAGCAACAAAATTATTAGGATCGATCTCAATTACTTTATCAAAGTTTTCAGCTGCTTTAGTAGGATTATATTGATTGAAATTTGCCATTCCTCTATAAAAATAGAAGTTTGGATTTTTATCATCTAATTCAATCGCTTTATCAAAATCTTTGATTGCATCTGTATTTTGTTTCATGTAATATTGGCTTAATCCACGACCGAAATATGAATTTGCCACTTCTATTTGACGCTTAATTGATAATGTAAAATAATCAACTGCTTTTCTGTACTGACCTTTGCGGAGATATTGACTCCCATCTTCATAAAAACTCATAGTTCAATATTACAACAAACTCTTTAAATTTTAAATAAAAAAAATTAGAAAAGTTTATCTTTACACAAAACAACTCACATGAAAATAGAACACTTAGGCATTGCTGTAAAAGATTTAGGTTTATCGAATGATTTATTTGAAAAATTATTAGGAAAAGCTCCATATAAAGAAGAAGTAGTGGAGTCGGAAGGTGTGAAAACCTCTTTTTTTGAAGTAGGCGAATCGAAGATTGAATTAGTAGGTTCTGAAAAAAATGATAGTGCAATTGAAAAATATTTAGAAAAAAATAGAGAAGGAATTCATCATATTGCTTTTGGTGTAGATAATATAGAGGAAGAAATAGAGCGTCTTAAAAATCAGGGGTTTACTTTTATTAATGAAACACCTAAATTGGGTGCAGACAATAAACGTATTGTATTTTTGCATCCCAAAACAACGAATGGTGTATTGGTAGAGCTTTGCGAAGATGTAAAATAATTTTGAAGTTAAAAAAAATAGCTTTAATATTGCAAACGAATTAAGCAATAGCTTCTTTATTTTTATTGCTACTATTCTGGTCCTATAACTCAGTTGGTTAGAGTAGCTGACTCATAATCAGCAAGTCCTTGGTTCGAGCCCAAGTGGGACCACAACATTAAAATACACGAGAAATTTTCTCTGGTCCTATAACTCAGTTGGTTAGAGTAGCTGACTCATAATCAGCAAGTCCTTGGTTCGAGCCCAAGTGGGACCACACATTGAAAATAACAAGAGAAATTCTCTGGTCCTATAACTCAGCTGGTTAGAGTAGCTGACTCATAATCAGCAAGTCCTTGGTTCGAGCCCAAGTGGGACCACAAAAGCACCTTTTTAAAGGTGCTTTTTTTATGTCTATAATTTTTAGTCTTCTTTCTTTTTTTATAATTAATTATAAATGAAGTTTTTATGTTTTTTTAAGTAGACTTGAAAGGCTTTCATTTAACGATGAGCCGATTAGTAGTTTTTTAAGGTTTTCAGAAATGTGAATGAGATTGAGATTTAGATTTCTCGAAATGATATGTTGGATGAGATCTTGAAAGTTATACAATCTAATATGTAAAAAGTACTAAAACAACGTATTTGACAATCTGAATTCATTTATTTTTTCTCGATATAAAACATTTGAAATTAAAAGGAGAAGCTTTATAAGCTTCGGAATATTACTTTTTGCTTGATCAAAAAGTAATCAAAAGTTATTCATATGATTTATTATTATTTTAAGGTATTCATGAATGCAAAGCATTACAAGATCGCGATTTTCGACGTTCAATTAGCATTTCACGCACTAAAAAGATTAAATGATTGCATACGCTCACTAATCTTTTTTACGCTTGTTTCCAATGGATTGAAACCCGTCTGCAAATCGTATGTCGGCTCTAAAATTCGTTCTTGAAAGTGAATTTGAATATAAAAAAAAATAGTTTTGCATAACGCATAACGTAAAAACAAAACCCTTTTCCCAAAAAAAAGTTGGCGCGATGTACAGGAAAAGGAGAGGCTTTAAAACTAATGTTGAATTAAAAACTTATGTAAAATTATGATAGAGTAAACAGATTAACACTCTATCTCTCGAAGACAACACAAAGAGTATAAATGATCATTATAAAGTAATTAGTGTTAAATTTTAGTTTTCATTTATTAATGTGTTTTTTTAAACTGTTGAAGGGGGAATTTTTATCAAAAAATTACGAATGTATACTATTTATTTGGTGTAAGTTTTCTAAGATTTGGAACATTTAAATCTAAGTAAATTTGAATTGCTCAAATATACTAAGACTCTTCTTTACTTATTTCTTATAAGATGTTATTCATCTAAAAAGAGATTTTTATTTTATGAATTAAATCAATATTATTCTTCTTTTATAATATAAATCAATAAACTAAAAAGGACTAATTTTGCGAAAAATAAAATTTAATTTATATGAAGAAAGCTCTACTCTCAGTTTTCTGTTTATTTTCTATGCATACTATTTTAGCACAACAAGATGTGTTGTGGGAAAAATCTATAGGAGGAGAACAGGCAGAATATCTTTACAATGCTATTTCTACACCCGATTATGGCTTCTTGATTTTAGGTAGTTCAGCATCTAATGCAACAGGAGATATCCAAAAGAAAAATCAAGGAAGTTTAGATTATTTTATCTGGAAAATGGATGAAAATGGTAAACAAGAATGGCAAAACTCGTTTGGCGGGAATGGTTCAGATTTTTTATATGCCGCCCAATCCACTTCTGATGGTGGCTATGTTTTAGCAGGAGCTTCTACATCTTCTAAATCTGGCGATAAAGTGAGTGAAAACCAAGGAAACGAAGATATTTGGGTTATTAAAATAGATGCACAAGGAAAAATACAGTGGCAAAATTCGTTTGGCGGAAATGGGAATGATATTCCTGTAGCTATTATTCGAACAAAGGATAAAGGATATTTAATTGCTGCTAATTCTAATTCAACGCCTTCTTCCTACAAAAAGAGCGAAAATTTTGGAGGAAATGATTATTATATCATCAAGCTAAATGAAAAAGGAGAAATCCTTTGGGAAAAAACATTTGGAGGTTCTTTTGATGATCAAATCAAATCAGTTACTGAGACTAAAGATGGTTTTGTTTTAGTAGGGGATTCGAATTCACCTATAAGTGGAAATAAAACGATAGATCAAACATCTAATGGAACTTGGATTGTTCAAATTAATCAAAAAGGTGAAATAATTTCAGAGCAAAATTTAAATTTGAATACAGACAATCAATTGATTTCTTTTCAAGAAAATAAGAATGGTTATTTGTTTTCAATTCTAGAAAAGATTGAAAATAAGTTAAAACCAAAGGTTATTCAAACCGATTTTAACTTTCAAACTCAAAAAACAACCGAATTGGAAATAGAGAATGATTTGTCTATTACAGAAATCAAATTGATTGACAATAAATACCTTTTTACAGCGAATAAAATCTCTACGTTAGAACAGTTAAAATCTAACAATCATGCAATAGAAAGCTATTATATCGCTAAAACTTTTGATGAAAATGGTTCAGAAATTTGGAAGAAACAATTTGGAGAAGAAGGATTCAATTACCTTGAAAAAGCGATAACAACACGTGATGGTTCAGTTATTTTATTTGGAAACTCAACACAAGAAGGTAAAGGGAGTAATGGACAATCCGATTTTTATTTAGTGAAATTAGGTGATAAATCTTCTACAGAAAAACGTACCTATATCGAAGCCTATCCAAATCCTACGCGTGATATTGTGAATGTTTTAATCAACAAAGAGTTTGAAAAAGCGGTTATTGAAGTTTACAATTTAACAGGACAATATTTGCAAACCAAAGAGGTGAAATACCGCTCAACGCCTATTTCTCTAGGTAATTACCCAGCAGGTATTTACATCCTAAAAATTAACACTGACAACCAAACCGAATCTATTAAAATCATTAAAAAGTAATTATGAAGAAAAATATAGTCTTGCTTCCTATTTTATTTTTAGGATTAAGTAATATTAGCGCACAGGATTATAATAATCCTCTTCAAAAAATAATTCCTAATCCACCAGAAGTTTCTTCCATTGGAAAATATTTGGAGAAACCCATTTCATTATCAAATGGTTCTGTAAGTATTAATATACCCTTGTTTACTTATGGTTTATCTGAAAATTTAAGTATACCTATTAATCTTAATTATTATGGTGATGGAGTAAAAATAAATGAAAATGCTAGTTCTATAGGATTAGGATGGAGTCTTTCTACATTGTCATTCATCAACAGAAAAATCAATGGAACCTTAGATAACTATAATTCTCCTTTTTTAGATAATTTAGAAAGAGCAAAGAATGCTTTATTTAGTCTTCCAGGTTCTGTAGAATATGCTTGGTTAGAAAATAGTATTGAATCCTTAGATACTCAACCAGATGAATTTATTGTTAATATTTTTGGAAACAGTTTTAGATTATATTTCGATGGTACTCAAAAAAAATTTTTAAGTGTTCCTAAAAATGATTATTTAATTGAATCAAATATTATTAATGGATATGTTCAGAGTTTTATTATAATAGATACAGAAGGTAATAAATTTTACTTTGGAAGTTCAGAAAATTCACAAACTATTGATTTTGGTTCAACTATATACGGTACTGAATACGGTAATATACCGAGTAATCCTCCTTATACGAATTCTTGGTATTTATCTAAAATTATAACTAAAAATAATAAAGAAGTTAAATTTTCATATGTAAATAATACTATTTCAGAACAAACTATACCTTACGAATATGATAATATAAGTCATACTTCTCAATACATGTATATAAATACAACAGATAATTTTTTAGGTTCACGAGGTAAATATGATAGTTGGAATGTAAATAATGAAAACAATAATTTTAACATATATCCTACTTCAGATGCCATTGTAGACAATAATAAAGTGAATATTATTTATAATACTTATTCAGAAAGTAATGTTTCTGATCTTATTTTAGATAAAATTTATATTGATGAAAAAATATTAGCTGAATTTATAAAAAGTTCTTCAGTTAGAAAAGATCATAGATCATATAAATATGATAAAATAAATATTTATAATAGTACAAATAAAATTATCAAATCTTTTAATTTTCAACATTCTTATTTTAATGATGAATATCCATTACCAAAGGAAGATTGTGCAAAAAGTAAAGTATATCCTTCTTTTAAAGAATATTATGAGAAGTCAAGATATCGATTAAGGCTTGATAATATTTCTTATAAAGATGAAAAAGATCAAAATATTTATAATTATAAGATTGAATATTATTCAGGAGAATTACCAAGTAAACTGTCCTATTCGCAAGATTTGGCAGGTTATTATAATGGAAATAATAATTGTAGTTTGATACCTAAACAATCTTATAAATTCACAGCATTAAACAATAGTACTTCTTTAAGATATGTAGGAGATGCTAATAGAAACCCAAATATAAATTTTAATAAGATAGGAGCTTTAAAAAAGATTATATATCCAACGAAAGGATCTATAGAATTTGATTATGAAAATCATGATTACAGTGAAGTTCTTTCGCCATTTTATGATGAAGAAATGACCACAGGAAAAAAATTTGGAGGACTTAGAATAAAAAGCATCATAAATAAAGATTCTGATAATAGTGTAATCTTAGAAAGAAAATTTAAATATAGTGAATTATTGAATGGTGTAGAGTATTCAACAGGTGTTTTGATTGGTATACCTATCGTTGTAGAAGAGGATTATTTCAAAGAAATTAATAAGCTTAATGGGCATATAAATTTTCCTTTAAAAACGTCTTCAAATTCGTTAATTTCTTATAGAAAAGTGATAGAAGAAACAGTATCAAATAATCAAACATTAAAAACAGAATATACTTTTAAAAGTAGTTTAGGAGAGGTTGGAGATTCTAATGCTCAGTATAGGCTTAGTACTCCTCCTTTTTATTGGAGAATAGGAAAACCTTTTGAAACTATACATTTTAGAGATTTAACACCAGTAAAAGAAGAAACATTAAGATATTCAACTAAAGGATTTACATTTATTAATAACAAATATGTTAGGATTGAACCAAGACAACAGATAGCTAATTCTCCATACACGACTTATACTGACTTTAAATATGAATTTTATCCTTTCTTTACTGAATATGAGTATGTTGACTCTAGAAAAGAAAAAGATTATCTATCAGGAGGAACGATTACCACAGAAACAAACTACAATTACGATAGTCCAAATCATTTACAATTAAGTAAACAAACCACTCAAAATAGTAAAGGCGAAACACTAACGACCGAATACCAATATCCTCCAGATTTAGTTGGACAAGAAGATTACATGAAAGAATTGACGGATGCTAACCGTATTGTAGAACCAGTTGTTGTCAAACAAAGTGTTGAAGGAGTATATATTTCAGAAGTTCATAATCAATATAATTTATTCAATGGAATTATTCAGAAAGCTGCTGTTCATCTAAAGAAAGGAAATGGTATAAATATTAATACTACAACCGACCGCAAAATCACTTACAACAGTTATGATGCTAAAGGGAATCTAACGCAATATACATTAGAAAATAGAATTCCTGTTGCTATTATTTGGGGATATGGAGGTCAATATCCAGTTGCTAAGATTGAAGGATTTACGTTTGCTAATGTTACAAGTAAATTAGCAAATTATTTAACTAAAATACAAAACGGAACTTTGACTGTTGCAGAACAATCGACTATTCGAACATTAATTCCTGATGCTATGATAACAACATATATGTACAAACCACTTGTTGGTGTAACAAGTATTACAGGACCAAATGGACAGACAGAATATTACAAATATGATGCTTCTAATCGTTTGCAATCTATTGTAAATGATAAACAAGAGGTTTTAAAAACATTCCAGTACAACTATAAACAACCCTAAGCTAAAGCGAAATGAAACACTTTTATAAAAATTTTATATACGGTACGCTTTTCACTTTAGGAAGTGGTAGTGTATATGCACAAACATCTACAGAGAATTACATTAAAACAGTTGAATGTTTAAAAGCCGATTGTTCTGAAAAGAAAGAAACTGTTGTTTATTTTGATGGTCTAGGTCGTGAGAAGCAAGCTTTAGAAGTTGCTGGATCTCCAACAGGAAAAACGATTGTAACCCCGTTTGAATATGATGGTTTTGGACGTCAAGCCAAAGAGTATTTACCTTTTCCAATAACATCAGCAGCTAACACTATTGTCAGTTCTTCAGCTAATGGAAATTCGTTTTATTCTACATTAACAGGTGATACAACACCATTCTCTGAGAAAACGTTTGAGAATTCACCTCTAAATAGAGTATTGGCACAAGCTGCGCCAGGGAATTCTTGGAAAAAAGGTGCACACGAAATAAGATTTGGTTATGATACGAATGTAGATGGAGAAGTGTATAAATTTGGCGTAGATAATCCAACAACAACGCCAGTTTTAACTTTAAATTATCCTATTACAACATACGAAGCGGGAACATTATATAAAACTGTGACGACAGATGAGAATGGACAACCTATTCAGGAATTTAAAGACAAAGAAGGGAGAGTTGTTCTGAAAAGAATTAATATTCCCGCAATTAGTGGAAATTCTTCTGGTAATCATGATACGTATTATGTGTATGATATTTATGGAAACTTAACATTTGTTTTACCTCCTAAATTAATTGATACTGATCATGGAAATATCATTTCTTATAGAAATAATCTTGCTGAATTAGGCTACCAGTATTTTTATGATGAAAAGAACAGGTTGGTCGAAAAACAACTTCCTGGAAAAGGACGTGAATTTATGGTGTACGATAACCAAGATCGTTTAACTTTACAACAAGATATCAATCAACGGACAAGCACAAATAAAGGATGGACCTTCTTTAAATACGATAAATTTGGAAGAATGGTGTATTCAGGCTTCTTTAAAAATACAGCCACACGAGGTTCAATGCAAGCCGCATTGAACAATAAAAAAACGGCTAATAATGAAGAAAGAGTATCGGCTGTATTTCCAAATAATGGACAAAATATTTATTATACCAATACGCAATTTCCAAATGGAAGCTTAACCGTTCAATCTGTTAATTATTACGATCATTATCAAAATTTAGGCGTTACTCCATCGTCTATAGATAATCAAAATGTTATTGGAGCTGATGATACAAAAACCAAAAGTTTAGCTGTAGCGAGTTATATAAATGTTTTGGGAGAAACAACGTGGAACAAAGCATATACATATTATGATGCAAAATATATACGTCCTATAGCTTCGCATTTGGATAATTATTTAGGCGGTTATCAAACAACGGCTTCTATTTTAGATTTCAGAGGAAAGGTTAAAAATACAGTTACCAAACACAAACCAACTAATACAGGAACAGAGATTACGATAAAAGAAGAGTTTGATTATTATCCGAATGAATTGTTGAAGTATCAAACACACCAAGTCAACAATAATCCAAAAGAATATATTGTTCAGAACTCTTATAATGAGATTAATCAACTAAAGAGTAAAAAAGTTGGGAATGATAATATGTCTGCACCACTACAAACGGTTGATTACAAATATAACATCCGTGGTTGGATGACGGATATTAATAATATAGACATTACAGAAACAGGAAATAACAGAGATTTATTCTCCTTTCGCTTAAATTACGATAAAATAACACGTCTAAATTGGGCCCCAGCAAAATTCAAACCATTACATAACGGAAATATCTCCGAAACCATTTGGAAAACAGATAAGGATAATACAATAAGAAGTTATAATTATCAATATGATGGACTAAATCGTTTAATTGAGGGTACATATATTAAAGGTCAAAATCAAGTTGTCAATGCCTACAACGAAGTGATAAAAGGTTATGACTTAAATGGTAATATAAAAGGAATCATTCGTTCAGGAGAACAAGATTTATCAAATAATATGATTTGGATAGATGATACGAACTATACCTATCAATCAAATTCAAATAAATTATTAGCTGTAACGGATAATCCAGGATATGCAACCCAAGGTTTTATTGACGGCAATACAAATGGAGATGATTACGCCTATGATCTTAACGGAAATCTAACCAAAGATTTAAACAAAGGAATAACAGAAATTAAGTATAATTACTTAAATTTACCAACAGAAGTTCTTTGGGAAAACGGAGATAAGATTAGTTATGCGTATGATGCGAATGGCGTAAAGTTAGCAAAATATGTACAGAATCATTTGTTATCAAATGCAGAAGGAACGTATTATATAAATGGATTTCAGTATTCTCTAGCAGCAGGAAAAGGGAATCAACCAATATTACAATTTTTTCCAACAGCAGAAGGCTATGTAAATGTAACAGATGGTACAGCATTTAATTATGTCTACAATTACACCGATCATTTGGGTAATGTACGATTGAGTTATCAGAAAGAAGCAAATGGCTCGTTAAAAATATTGGAGGAAAACAACTATTATCCTTTTGGATTAAAACATAGTGGATATAATAATACTAATCTTGCGAATGCTAACTATAAGTACAAATACAATGGTAAAGAACTGCAAGATGAATTTAACATCAATCTTTACGACTACGGTGCCAGAAACTACGATCCTGCAATTGGTAGATGGTTTAACATAGACCCATTGGCTGAGAAAATGACAAGACACTCACCTTACAACTACGCTTTTAATAATCCTGTTTTCTTCATAGACCCTGATGGAATGGAAGCGACTTCTACTCATACTGATAAATTTGGAAAAGTTATAAAAGTAATAGATGATGGAGACTTGGGTATCTATAAACATGATGGTGATAAAAAATTTACAGAAAATGAGATTAAAACAAAATATAATAAAAATAATACTTCTGCAGGAGGTACCAAGATGGGACGTTCTTTAACCAAGTATTCTTTTACTAAAGGAGGTGATTTTAATAAACCTAGTGGTAAAATAAATTTTGGGAGTAATAAAAACGAAGTAACTATACAAAATCTGATTAATCACAATGGTGGTATAGTAGACTACGGTTTAAATGCTTCTAATAATCAATTATTTGATATCAAATCATCAATAGGGAAAGATGAAAGTATATATGATGGATCAATTATTTTTACTGATGGTAAAGATGACGTGTATGGTAGTTATAGGGATGCAGGAAATTTTTTAGCAGGAGAAAGAGCTGAAAAATCCATTGTAGGTACCGAAACTCTTTTAAAAGGTTTCGGAGCTTTTAATGCTTCAGGAAATAATAAAATAGCTACATTAGGGACTTTAGCTTTAGATGCTGTTTTGGGAGGAAATTATCTAAATAGCAAACCCTATTATGGTGAGGATCCTCAAAGTGGGGCTGCTATAGAAGCAGGAGTTAAATATAGTAGTAAATTTAAAAATTATTACTTTTTCCCAAAAAATAAACCTGTTAGAAAATGAAAATAATAAAAGCTATTGTTTTAATATTAGTTTTTGTGATATCAAGTTGTAATGATAATTATAAAAAAGAATATTATATAGACCAGAGTGTTAAACTATACGAATTAAAATGTGAAGATAAATTCTATTTAACATTTGATAAATGTAGTTGTAATTCCATTCCTAAGAATTATTTCATTCCTATAGTTAATGACTCTGATGGGTTTTATGAATTTCATATAAAAAATAATAACCCTAAAATTGAAATTGTTGCATTATACTCAAATTTTCATAAGTTTGGAAATATAGAAAAATATGCAAATTTTAAAACTATTGATGATAATTCTTATTATCAAGATTCAATCATAAATAATAAAAACTATCAGGTGTTTAGAGGATACATAAAATAAAGATTATTCTATTTCAAATGTGTTGTTATACGGTAGTGTATCAGAAGTGTTGTTATTACACAATACATTAATTGCAAATGAACTAATTCACGATAAAGAAAAAGGCAAACGTTTGTTTGCCTTTTGTTATTTTATAAAGTTATATTGTTTAACGCAAAAAATAACAGACCAACTAAAATATATTTTTTGATGTATCTTCTTCGATAATCCTTCGACCGTTGTTCGACTGTTGTTCGACAAAACAACCTTTTTCTCGAACCATTGTCGAAGGACACTCGAACAAACCCCGAATAAATAGGCTATTTTGTTATTATAAAATATAGACGACAAAATAAGAGGTATGCCTTGTTGTGTAAAGTGTTTTTGGAATGTGAAATAATTTGAATTATTGTTCTATAGATGGTCATAGAATGTTAAAAGATATTTATTAAATGAAATTACATTTTTAACACAATTGGCAGTGATTAAATAATAAAAGCCAAAAGTAATTACTTTTGGCTTTTATTATTTATAATGTTGATCAATCTTATTTTTAAGATTTTTATAATATTTTTCTTTTTCAGCGGTTAATTTACTATCTAAAGAATAACATATATCTATTAATTCATACAGTTGTACTTTAGTTACTAGGATAAAAATTGATTCAAATTTTATATCAAGTACTTGACATATTAATAAAATACTAGACCAAGAGCTAAAATGTTCAGCTCTTTCAATTCTTCCTATAGCAGTGTTGTTCGAACGAATTAAGTCACCTAAGTCAAACTGAGATAAACCTTTTTTTAATCTCTGAATTCTAATATTTAAGCCAATATGAATATTTATTATTTCTAATTCTTCTGAGGAAAATACAGTCATACTGTAAATTTTGGAATTATATTAAAATTTATTCGATACAAATTTGTATTGATTAAATTTTTGTTATATATTTGGTATTGAAATACAGTTATTTAATAAAATATAAAGTAAATATTACTTAAGTCTCGCTTTGAAAACTGGCACTTTTCTTAATATGGAACGAGAAAAATAAGTAGATTTGCTCACGACCTAGGCGTGAGTTGTCTTCTATTGTTCCATATGGTATGCCAGTACCTCAAAGCAATTAAGATAAGTTCCACGCCTTTTTTGTTTTTGGTCGTTTCTTCCATAACAATCGCATCGAACTTCATATAATATACTTGGTTTAATTCCTCTACAAATCAAGTAAAATACTCTCTCTAAAAATATGTGTTTCTTAGAATAGAAATGCACAGATGGTTATTCGATTCTAATAGTCGATGTTAGATATTAGTATTGAGATTTTAGAATTATAATGTGAAGTATTTATGATGTACAAAGTATTAAGTAAAATGTAAAAAGTAGTATGTATTCAGATTAAGTATGAGGTTTTGAGATAAGTTCAGAATGACAAAAAGATGAGGTTCTGAACATAATTACGATAATAAGAAAATGATTATTTGTTCATTTTTTATTCATAAGTTATTATTATTTCAAATGAATTCATATGCCCTACGGGGAACCTTGATGAAAAAACATTTGAGATTAAGAATTTGAAATTAAAAGGAGAAGCTCCAGTGGAGCTTAGGGAAAAATTGTTACAAGTTGATTAATAATTATATGTTCATTTTTGTCTTGACACAAAAACGAACCAAAAAAATCAAGACTGAGATTTTCGACGTTCAATTCCCATCTCACGCACTAAAAAGATTAAATGATTCGCATACGCTCACTAATCCTTTTTACGCTTGTTTCAATGAATTGCAGCTCGTCTGCAAACCGTATGTCAACTCTAAAATTCGTTGTTAAAAGTGGATTTGAATGTTAATAAGATTAAAGACGTAATACATATCACAGATAACGTAAAACATACCCCTCTTTCCCAAAAACAAAGTTGGCGCGATGTACTGGAAAGGATGGCTTTTAAAACTAATGTTGAATTAAAAAACTATGTAAAATTATGAGAAAATTTTACTTCAAATTCAGTAGGCAATCTTATGTTTCGCTACTGGGACTATTTTGTGCTATACCTTTATATGTACAAATAAAAACCATGACTGACATGGTAAAAGAAATCCAAACCTCATTGGTGGATATACGAATAGGAAGGAGAAATAGTGAACAAAATTATTAAGCGATAAAGACTCAAATTTAATTCCCCGAAGACAACTATAAAGAGAGTAAATGATCTTCATAGAATGTATTAGTGTTAAATTTTATTTCATTTATTAATTATAATTTTTAAAACTGTCCAAGGGGAATTTGTGGGGTTAGGTCTGTGCTCAGAATGATAAAGAATTGACTAATTAATATTTCACCACATAGGTACATAGAACTGGGTAGAGAAAATAAAGAGTGACAGACAAGATAAATCTTCTTAACAGAGTAAGTAGATTGCTATGTTGCAGTTTACTAAACTATATATTTTCTAAAATGAAAAGACAAAAACCTATGTTTCTATTGTGTTTAGATAAATTAAGTGTTAAAAAGAGTTAAAATCCTGTATTGTTGTATATCGAAAATGACACTTTTCTGTATCGGTTGTGTATCCGCGCTGTATCCATTGTGTATCCGTTCCGTATGGTTTGTTCGGTGTTCGTGTATCGGTGTTTAGTTTGTAAAATGTACAAATTAGATGTGAGAATTGTAGTATCTAAAATGTAGTATGTATTTGAGGTTAAGATTAAGGACGAGGTTCTGTGACGAACTATGAATAACAACGAATTTGAATATTAAAAAAGGATTAAAAAAAACGTCATATGATTTGGAGGCGAGTGTCAAAAAGCTGAAAGTCATGGTTAAAATATTTTACTGTTTGCGTAGTAAATGATTTAAAACATTCAATGGCTGAAACTTATTTTGACAGTCGAAAATCAAAGACAAGAGTTTTTTGATTACTTTTTTGCTCTCTTCCCTGAAAGGTATATGAATTCAATATTCATAAAATAATAAAGACCATGAATAAAAAAGTGATAGAAAGGATTTCACATTCATTTTTGTCTTGACACAAAAACGAACCAAAAAAGTCAAGTCTGTGCTTACAAGTCGGTCAATAACGGCTATTCGCTAAATGCTTTAAATCATTCGCATATAAAATGCGAACAGTAAATCATTTTTAACGCTCCTTACGCCGAATTGACACTGGACTTTTCAGCAATGACGGTTTTGGAATTCGTTCTTGAAAGAGATAACGAATTTGAATATTGAAAAAGGAAGAATAAACTGGCATTAAAACTCTCACGTTAAGAAAATGGTTAAATGGAGCGTTAAAAAGGTTTTAGCCCGTAGGGTTTGTAAAATCTTTAGTGGAATGAGAACATTTTTAGTAGAGAGGTTTACGGCCTTGACTTTTTGGTTACTTTTTAGTCAAGTAAAAAGTGACATTAAAGAAAAGGAATACCTAAGCCATACTATGGCTTCTCCTTTTAATTTCAAATGTTTTTTGCGCTCAAAAAATGAAAATAAAGAACAAATTTGAAATGAAAAAACAAAAACCCCTTTCCCCAAAACAAAGTTGGCGCGATGTACAGGAAAAGGAGTGACTTTTAAAACTAATGTTGAATTTAAAAACAATGTAAAAACGTAGAACGTAATACGTATCACGTAAGACATAATTAAAACCACCCTTATTATGCTAGAAAAAGAATTTGAATTATTGAAAAAAGGTAATTCTACTGCCTTCGAACGTATTTATATTAGGTACAATAAACGCATCTTTTGGATTGGTAAACAAATAATTAAGGATGAATTCGTAGTAGAATGTTTGGTACAAGATACGTTTCTGAAATTATGGGAATATTGTGAGAAAATTGAATCTCCTGATCATATCTTTTTCTTTTTGAAACTTGTAATGAAACACAGTTGCTATTCGCATTATCGTAAACCGAAGAATAAGTTTTTTAGGAGCGTGAGTTCGCTAGAAAGTTATGAGAATTATCAAAGTTATTTGGCTGGATATGATCCCGCAGATAATATTCAAAACCTAATCGACCATGATAGACAACAGCACTATTTTGATGAAATTATAAAAGTATTACCCCTATTAAGTGTTGAAAGAAAACATTTGATTGAACTCT
>NZ_SRPE01000009.1 GCF_004785645.1 Empedobacter tilapiae
TTAACCTGCTCGGGATGTAATTCCGTAGGAAGAATTCCAAAATGCAACGCCATTGCCGCCACATGCCGAGAATAATTCTCGAAAGTACGCTGGCTTCTGCCTAAAATGGAAATATTTCGCTGAAAACGTTGCAGAAGTTCAGAAAAACCCGTAATTTCACTACAAGCGCGATTAATGTATTTGTTCGCTCTTAATTCCTCCGGAGATTTTTTTTAGTTACCATAGTATCAATTGTTTAATATTAATATACTAAGGTACGAAATCATCGCAGCGAAAGCTACCGGAGGTTTAGTTCAACAAAGGTTTGTAAAATGGTAGGGTTTCGTATAACTTGAAATATTGTGCTGTTAACTAACAGGAGAAACTGTTTCACAAATAAAAGATTATATAACAATCCTCATTTATTTTTTTATAATAGTTTTTTGTGTAAAACTATAATTTATTGTGAGATAGTTTTGGATATTTTGAGCATAGCTATACAATAGAGTATTTTATGAAAGTTTTGTATATTAGTTTTTGTAAAATAATGTTAGATATAAGCTTTTAAAAATATTATTACTTATATGTTTGAATTAATTTGGACTTTTATAAATATAGCTATATTTATATACCTCCTGTTTATATGTTTTGAATTATTAAAATTGATCAAAACAAAAATTGGTTTTGTTAAAACAATAGTCTTAACAATAGGCTTCATTTCAATAATATCAAAAAATACCAATAATGAAAATGACTCAATAGAATTGTTAAATGAAACATCCATAAATTCAGAAAAGTATAAAATTGAAGAAACAATTGAAAGTAACATTATATCTAAAATTAAACTTTCATTATTTTATTCAAATAATAAAAATGAAGTAGAATTTACAAGTGCTAAAACTGAGAAATTCGGATTAACAAGTGGTACTGAATTGAAAATTCATTCAATAGCTATAAACAAAGCTGAAATTAATAAAAAATACAATTATAATATTTTAGGTTCTAAAGAATGGAAATTACTTGGAATTGGGATTTATACAGAAAATAAAGAATACGAAGGAGAATTTAAAGTAAAATGATAAAAATCCAACAATTAACATAGGAAACTGTTGTACAACTCTATATTTTGATAGACTCAATAATCGATTTTATAGCGTTTTTTTATTTTTATACAACAAGGTATACCTCTTATTTTGTCTTCTATTTTTTTGAAAGACAAAATAGACTATTTCTTCGAAATTCTTTAGCACTTTCTACTTAGTTACTTCCCTTCGACTCTACTGGAAAATTAATTGCAATAAAATTATTGATATTTATTATTTATTTCATTCGTTTGAAGCAATATTTTATATCATTAGTAAAGAGCAATCCAAACAATAGAAACATTCAATTACACCATTATATTATCATTCATACAATGTTTTATTTTATGAATATGTACTTTCTTTTAAAATGAGTTACCTCATCATAATTTTCGATCTCACTTTTTTAAATAGAAAATATTTTATAGCCTTTTAGTTTTTATAAAAAATTACCGTAGCATTAACTACGGTAATTATATTCTTAAAAAAGAATTTCTTGCTAAATTACTTTTTTGCAACTTTAGTTGAAGTTGGAACTTTTGTTCCTTCAACAATTTCTTCAGAAGCCATTTTCAGAATCTTACTTCCTTCTGTTAATTCTCCAAAAACCTCAATTTTATCATCCATCATACGTCCTTTACTAATTACAATATTTCTTGTTTTACCATTTTCTACAGCAATAACATAAATTCCCATACCACTTTCTACAACGGACATTTTTGGCACAAAAAAAGTAGGTAGTGTATTTTGTAAAGGAATATTTGCTTCTGCTACCATATATGGTTTTAGCATATTGTTTTGATTGATAAAATCTGCTTCAATTTTTTCTGAACGAAGCTTTACATTCAAACTTCCAGACTTTCTACTCACAAGAGCCATATGTTTTACTTGCGGTTGCGAACGTACATAAAAACGGATAGTATCTCCTAACTTTACATAAGGCGTGCTCGCTTCTGGAATAGAAAGATTTAGCCTCAACTTTTGATTATTTTCAATCACCAAAAGTGGCTCTTTACTCATTGGACCAACATAAGCCCCTAAATCAATTGTTCTATTCGTAATTGTTCCACTAAATGGTGCTCTAATCACCAAATAATCATTAATATTTCTGATTTCATTATAGGCTGAATGTGCAGCTGCCAATTGAGATTCGTCTGATAATTTTCTGGCTTTTATCTGATCTATTGCATCTTTTGCTACAGCTCCTTTTGTCTCATCAGCCTTTAGCATTCGGTCATAAGTTGCTTTTGTTGCTAAATAAATAGCTTCTTGCGCTTGAACTTTTGCTTTCGCATTTGCGATTTGCGAAACAATTTCTGGTGCTTCTAATATAACCAAAATTTGTCCTCGAGTTACTTTATCACCAATATCTACACGAATTTGCTTGACATAACTATTCACTTTTGCAAACAAATCTGTCTGTTCATATGGTTTTAACTCACCTGCTAATTTTAAAGGAACCAATGGATTTGATTTCGAAATCTCAATCGTTTCCATCATATTCATCATTTCCATTCCTTTTGCTTCAGGTTTGGCTTCTTTATTTTCGTTTTTGTTACAAGCTGATAAAAGAATCAAAGCCGCAACTGGTATTATATGTTTGAATTGCATTTTTTTATTGATTTGATTGTACAAAATGGGTACTATTTTCGTCTTCAGGATCTAAAGAAGGAGAGATTATACTTGCTTTTTTCTGCATCCATCCAAATACTAATGGAAGAATAATTAGAACAGAAAAAGTTGAGAACAACAAACCTCCAATAACAGCTCTACCTAATGGTGCAATATGATCTCCTCCTTCACCAAAACCAATTGCCATAGGTAACATACCAGCAATCATGGCTAAAGTTGTCATTATAATTGGACGAATACGAAGCTTTGCTGCTTCAATTCCTGATAAAATAGAATCATTATTTAGTTTTCTTAACGTTTCAGCATTACTGATTAACAATACTGCATTTGCAATAGAAACACCAACCGACATAATTAATCCCATATACGATTGAAGATTTAATGTAGATCCAGTTATTTTTAACATTAGTAGAGCTCCAACAACTACAAACGGAACTGTTGATAATATGACAAGAGAGACTCTAAACGACTGAAATGTTGCTGAAAGCATCAAGAAAATTACAATTACAGCGATTAATAACCCTGTGGCTAAACTAGACAATGTTTCTTCTAAAACTGGTGTCATTCCTGCTACTTCAATATTAATTCCTTTCGGAAGTTCTCCTAACGAAGCTATAGCAGCATTAACATCTTGTGAAGCTTGTTCTAAATCTGTTTTATACAAATTTGCTGTAACAGTTGTATAACCCATTGTTCCTAAATTGTAACTTTCTCCCAATTCTTTTGTAGGCGTAATCGTTGCAACATCACCCAAAACAGGTCGATCTGAGTTTTTAGTCAGAGGTAAATTCGCTAGCTCCTCTTTACTATTCAAAATATTTTGTGGTGTTTGAACCTGAACGTCGTAAGCGATTCCCATCATACCTCCTACCCAAAAGTTTTTGTTTGTATAACGAGTAGAAGCAGTTGCTGCAACTAATGATTTCGCAATATCTTGTGCATCTAATCCTAATTGTGCAGCCCTTGTACGGTCTATATTAATCTGCATTGCAGGATAATCCATCGATTGAGGAATTTGTTGATCGCGTAGATAATCAATCTCTTTTAACTTTGCTAAAAGTTTATTTGCATACATACGATTCATCTTCTTCATCATTCCAGAAACACGAATTTCAATCGGCGTATTTGTTCCTTGACTTAAAATTTTCTCTGTTAACTCAATTGGTTCAAATGAAATAGATAATTCAGGCATTTTTTCTTTGAAATAGACTCTTAATTCATCTTTCAATTCATCTGAATTTCCTTTAAATTCTTTCAAAGCAACTTGCATCAAGGCTTCGTGTGGCCCTGCATTATATAAATACACGGGACTTACAGCAAATGTAGATGGATGTTGACCAATAAATACCGAAGAAATTGCGATGTTATCTTCTCCTACATTATTTTTAAGATGAGTTAAAAATTGCTTCACTTTTGCTTCTGTAACCTCTATTCTAGTTCCTTCTATAGCTTTTATGCGAACTTGAAATTGTCTTGAATTAGATGTTGGTAATACATCTTTTCCTGTAATTTGATACAATGCAAAACCACCAATCAAAACCAATAATAAACTTATACTGACAATGATTTTTTTCTGTTTTGTTAGTCGAGTTAAAAAGTTTACAAAACGATTTCTGAACTTAGAAAACCAATCCTCTTTGTGAGCTAGATTTTCACAATGATCCTTCTTGTGTTTCATCATCCAGTTTGCCATAACTGGTACAAAAGTTTGTGATAATAAAAACGAAACAATCATCGAGAAACCAATCGCTAAGGCAAGTGGCATAAACAACGATCCTGGAATTCCAGTCATCATAAATGCTGGTGCAAAAACAGCCAAAATACACAACATAATTAATAATTTAGGGAAGGCTATCTCCTTACACGCATCCCAAATAGCTTGGGCTTTTGATTTTCCCATTGCAAAATGTTGATGAATATTTTCGATTGTAACCGTACTTTCATCAACTAAAATACCAATTGCCAAGGCTAAACCTGAAAGCGACATGATGTTAATTGTTTGTCCAAATAATTTCAAAAACAATACGCCAGAAATAATGGAAATCGGAATCGTCATAATTACAATCAATGCAGCACGACGATCATTTAAGAATAACATTACCATCACCCCAGTTAACAATGCACCTAAGACTCCTTCTATAACTAAACTTTTCAACGCATTAGTAATATAAATAGATTGATCAAATTCATAAGAGATCTGAACATCATCTGGCATATTTCGTTGAATGTTAGGTAATTCTTTTTTCAACGTATTGACAACATCTAATGTAGAAGCATTACCTGCTTTTGCTATATTGATATAAACAGAACGTTTACCATCAATCAGCGCATAACCAGTCGCTATATCAGCACCATCTTTTATCGTTGCTACATCTCGGATATAAACATTATCTACTGATCCTTTGAAAATTGGAATATCTCCTAATTCTTCTACTTCTTTAACCGTATTATTAGTTGGAGTTAAATAGTTTTTATCTCCAATATATATGTTCCCAGAAGGAGATGTTATATTATTTCGGCTTATTGCTTCTACAATTTGCTCAGGTGAAATATTATGTGAACGCAATTTATAAGGATCAATATTTACCTCTATTGTACGTGGGCTTCCTCCAAAAGGTGGTGCAGTCATTAAACCTGGAATTTTAATCAAGAAAGGACGTGCATTAAAATTGGCAATATCTTGTAATTGATTATTCGTTTTTGTATTGCTGCGAAATACCAACTGTCCAACTGGCTGAGATGATGCATCAAATCGAATAATAAATGGAGGTGGCGCGCCGGGAGGTAAAAATACTTGAGAACGATTAGACAAAGCATTTATTGTAGCTATAGCTTCTCCCATTTCTGTACCTTCATAAAAGGTAACTTTCATTAAAGTTAACCCTTGCGTATTTTTAGATTCAATACTTTTTACTCCATTTGTAAAAAGCATCATGTTAACATACATTTTGGTAAAATAACCTTCCATTTGTTGTGGCGTATAACCATTAAATGAATGTGCAATGTAAACTACGGGTAAATCCATTTCTGGAAGAATATCCACTTTAATTTCTTTGGTTGCTTTAATACCAAAGAATAATAACCCCAACACCAAAACCATAATTGCTATAGGTTTTCGAAGTGCAATTTTTATTATATTCATATCTAAATTTCTTGATAAATTATGGCGTAATAACCTTTATATCACCTTCAGCAGATGCTAACAACAACAAGGCTTGCCAAACGTTATTTTGAGCTATTTCATAATCAATCTCTGCTCTATTCAAACTATATAAAGCTTGAGTAAAATCGACTAAAGTTGTTAAACCATTCTGATACAAAGCTGTTTGCTGTTTATATGCCATTTCAGCTGCTTGTAATTGAACTTTTGTTTCTTCGAAATTATCGTATGCATTATCCAATTTTGCATTTGCTTGATGAAACAAGATTTTCAATTCTTTTTGTTGTGAATCAAATACATATTGCAATGAGTGTGAAATGTATTTTTGTTCTTTTACTTTGGTATTGTATTTAAAAAAATTAGTGATATTCCAAGTAAGTGAGAAACCTAACAGATAATTACCACGGTCTATTCCAACACCTTTAAAATAACTTGTAGAATAAGCTGAATTATCTTGAGCATAATTAGCATCAAATCCTGATCCTCTACCTTGAATAACACCAAATGCTGATAGATTGGGCATCTTATTTGATTTCAGTAATTCGATATGTTGCTCATTTTCATCAATTTTACTTTGTTGAAATTGTAAATAAGGATGTTCTTTCAAATTTTCTTCAGTAGGTTTTTCTAATTTATTTGGTAAAGATGTACTATACAAACTATCTAGTTCATACACTTTAAAATCATCATTCATCAAAACTGCCAAATGCCTTGACCATTCTAATTCTTTGTCAAATGCCTTTATTTGTAATGATTTTGCATTAGACCATTCCGCTTTAGCTAATTGCGAATCAACTTCTGGAATTAAGCCACTTTTTGCGCGTGCATTCGTCATTTCGTAAAAAATTTGAGCACGCTCAGCATTTTTCTCTTGAACAAATTTCATTCTCTGGCTAGCTAATAAATTAAGGTAAGCAGCTCCAACTCTTATTTGCTGTTGAAAAATTTCTTGTTGTAAATCTGCTTTTGCTTTAGACTCTTTTTTTATTCCTAATTCTACCTGATTTTTATTTCGACCGAAAGTGAATAAATTCCAATTAACATTGGCAAAATAAAGAGATCCGAAAGCGGCATTCCAGTTTTGATCTGCTAACGGCATAGAAGTTGCCGCAGAAGCTAAACCACCATAAGCATACATTGGTCCATGTTGTACGTTAATCGTTCCAAAACTTTGTTGGGCAGAGACAGTAAAATCTGGTAAATAATGTTGCTTTTGAAAAGCTGTATTTTGTTGAGCAGCATCAACTAATAATTGTTTTGATTTAATTTTATCGTATTGATTTTCTGATCGAAAAAGAGCTTCTTCTAAAGTTAAAACTTGTCCGTAACTACTAATACTACAAACAAATGTAAAGCTTACTAAGGCAATGAATTTTAGTTTCATTGTACTTTATAATTTTAAAAATTAGACATAAAAATGTGTAGCAGTATCATAAAAAAATGAAGCTGCTAAATAAATTTTAGTCTAAAAATCAAATTCTATAAACGCAATGTAAAATATGTAAAGGGTTTCCTTTGAAAGGAATTTTTGAAGAAGTAAATGTATTGTTTTTCTGTATTGCTAATGCTAATACATCAGTATCGTAAACTGTTCCTAAAGTTTTGTTTGAGAAGAAATAATCTGAAAATTTTATAGAAAAATCAAAACTATTTTTCTTTTTTATACTATCATTTACCTTTACAAGCTTAGATAAATGCTTACAACAATTTTTCTTCTGATTTTTTAAATCTTTCTCTTTAGAAGAGCAAATAGGACAAGGTGTATCCTTATTCTGATTCTTTGTATCAGTAAAACTATAGATTATTTTTGTTGATCCTTTACACAAATGTGTGTATTGGGTAAAGCCTGAAGCCAATACCAAATAAAAAAGCGTAAAGAATATGACAAAAAGTTTTTTCATTATTAATTAAACACTTCAAAAGTAAGCTCTAAAAAATGAAGGAAACTTATATTATTCTACTTAATTTTTGTAAAATTTCTAAATAAATCTATAAAAAATCTTCATTAAAAAATGAACAACTTTATACAAAGGAAATTAAAAGTTGTTTATAACCTAAACATTTTGAATCCACTTATAAAAATCAATACTTGAATCTAAATTGAGTTTCTTTCTTAATCTATTTTTTCTAACTTGAATTGCTCTATTTGTTACAAATGTGTATTCTGCTATCTCTTTAGTAGAAAAACCTAAATAAATGTATGCACAAAAAACAAGGTCTTTTAATGTTAAATCAGGAAATTGATTTGTTAGGTTTTGAATAAAATTTGGATATAATTGTTTGAAATGTATGTAGAAGTTAGGATCGTTAGTTGTTGCTAGATTAATTACAAATGAAATATCATCTTGTGAAGTAGTTACAAATTGATTTCTATTTTCTTTTTTAGAATGCTTAAAAAATCTAACAAAAAGAATAATTATTAAAATAAATACAATAATGTATATTATATAATAATAAGTATTAGCAGATTTTTTAACAGAAACGGGAACTTCTTTATTCTTTGTCTCTTTATTAAATTTAGCTGTTTTAAAAAAAGATAGATACTTTTTACCATTTTCCTCATCATTTAGAATAAAATAAACTGCACTTAATTTTTTATATAATTCTAATCGATCATTATCTCCATTCGCATTTACTTGATTTGAATAATTGATGGCTAATTTGTAATTATCGATTGCTAATTGATATTTATTTAAACTAAAATAATAGTCTCCTTTTATTTTATAAAGACTATAAACATATGGATCATCATTACTTTTTAAAAATCGTTCTTCTGATTTATTAATATAATATAACGCTTCATCATAACGTTTTAATTTCAAATACAAAGAAGCATAATCGCTATATAAATAACCATATTCTCTATCTAGAAGTTTATCATCTAGCTTATTTAATTCGATACTTTTCTGATTGATATATTTCCAAATAGAATCTGTTTTGAATTGATAACCATATACAGATATTAAATTATCATAAGCCCAAATTCTTTGAAACTTATCAATATTATCCTTTTTATCAACTCTATATGAATACTTTAATTGATTATAATAGTTTTCTAAGGCTAAATCATATGAATTTATGTTTTCATAAATATTTCCATTAACTCTATACAATTCACAAACAATATAATAATCATCTTTGTCTAAATATTCTTTTTTTAGAGTGTCTATACTTGCTAAAGCTCTTTTATGATATCCTAAACTATTTAGAACTTTAGCCTTGTTTAAATAACTTTTTTGTATTCCATATGTATAATTTATTTTTTTAGAACTTTCTAGGTTTTTATCCATTAATTTTAAAGCCTCTATCCATTCATAATTATTATAATAATGATAAGCAGCTACAAAATTATCATCAATCTCTTTTTGGGTTTGGCCATAAATAAAGGTGGTAGCAAAGCTGAAAAATAATAAAATAAATTTCATTCTTATAATCTAAAAAAATATACAATTAGAAAAAACTTATCAAAAAAGGATTTGATAAGTTTTGCGTGCAAAAGTATATATAAAATGTATATATATACTATAACAGTAAAATAAACATTTTATTTAATGAATATCATTGGATTAGATATCATTCTATTTTTTTTTGCACCTTTTATTTCTGGTAAAACTGTAGCTGTATTATTGCTTAAATCTGGATCGAACTTGCTTGATTTTATAATCGCTGTATTTTTATATTCTCCAGAAGGTAATACTTTTGCTTTTACAATAAGTTCTGGCTCATCTACAGCTACTTTTAGTGTTCCTATTGTCCATTTACCATTTATATAATTTCCAAAATTTGGTGTTATAGTATGAGAAATATACTCATAACCAGAAGGAAGAATATCTTCTACAACTGCATCTGTATTGATATAAGGTCCAAGGTTTTTTGATTTAATTTTAAATTCAATCAAATCTCCAGGAATGTATGCTTTATCTTCTACTAAATTTTTCTCAACTGCTAGATCACTTCCATCAACACCTTGAAGTTTTTCAATAATAACTCCAGATTCCATTGTTGTATCAGAAACATCTGCTATAGCCATTTTAAAAGTATATTTTTCACCTGGAATTAAATTCTTTAAATCATACGTTATTAATTTTGTTAATCCATTCCATTCTATATAAATATCTCGTTTATAATTTTTTAAATCTGCATCATTTATATTTGCCATTAACATATTTGGATAACTATTACTATAAATTTTAGTTGTATGTCCATTGTTAATATATAAATCATTTTGCGACAAATCTGTTGGTTTTAAAGGAGAACTCCAAGCTCCTGAATTTCCTCCGTATTTACCATAATTAATATTATTAATTGTAATTGGTTTATTATTAGAAGGTAATCTTGCCATATTTTTAGTCCCTGAAATACCAGGTCCTTTTACAAAAAAACCAAAAACATCATTATATTGTCCTCCAACATAATCAGGGTATTCTTCTGAACCAAATTGAAAAGCAACTCTCAATGCTGTTAACCCTGGATCCAAAACAACATCAAATTCTAAAACAAACGTATTATAAATAGCTTGGTTGTCAATATTAGTTAAGTCACTATCATTATACCAGCCTGTATTTGGACTTGATTTACTTGGAGATAAATTACGGCTTAATACGTCTTCTTTTGCATTTCCAGTAGAGATTACTAACCCTTTATCAATTTCAAAATTAGCATTATAACCATTTTCAAATGTTAATACTTGTTTATCAATATTACCACTTAACAATCTTGGATTAGATAATTTTACACCTTTTGCTTGAATATGATTTAATATTTGATCTAATGTAGGTTTCTCTTTAACAATATTCACTGGAGTTACTTGAGCAAAAGAAAAGCTATTCAAAAATAGAGCAACTATAAGTGTTAAATATAAAAAAAATCTCATTTTCAACTATTTAACTACGAAAACTACATTCATAAAAGAAACATCTGTAGGACTACCTTTTACAGAATATTTCATTACACCATCCTCACTAATTGTTATATTATCAATGACACTATTATCATAATATGTAATGTAATAATACAATTTTTTAGAATCTGAATAATATGGAATAGATGGTTTAGCATTTATACTTTTTACCATCGGGTTTTCAAACTGATTTTTATAAACATTAAATAAATCAATTTGTTTTTGGCTTCCAATAATATTTGTATCAACAATCATAGAAGGCATATAAAAAGAACGAACAGAAGTTCCTAAACAAACCCATTCTGGTGTTGTTTCATTTCCTATGTTTTGACTTATACAATTATTCTCTTTATCAAAAATTAACAAACCATTGGCTGGTTTATTGATTAAACTTCGCTCTTGAATAGTTAATCTTGGTATTAAAACTCCTTTATCATTTGCTGATACATCTAGTAAAGAACTTGAATGTGGATTTTCAATATTAATTCCTACTTGTGCAAGACTTAAAATACTAGTAAAAGTTAATGCTAATGTAATTCTCTTTTTCATATTTTTTTTAAAATAAAAAATAAAAGCTCTGATTAAAATATCACCAAAGCTTTTATCATTAAAATGCTATAGATTTAAGCTAGTTAAAACTCTGAGCAAAATTATTTAGACAAAATATATAAACAACATTTATCCTATATCACATAAATAACAAAAAAGATATATTATTATTAATCAATACTCAAGTCTTTGTAAAAACAGAATAAATAAAACATAAAACATGATTGAGATAATTTTGTAGTATGTTTTTACTTTATATAAAATTCAATTTTAGTATTGTATATGATTGCTGAATAAAAAAATTAATTTACTTTTCGAAAAAAAATCAGATTCAAACATTTTTGAATCTGATTTTCATAATTAAAAAACAATAGTTTATTCTACTGTATAATATTGACTTCTCTAACCAATGTTACGCCATATTTGACTTTCACATCTTCTATAATTTTTTCAGATAAATCATAAATTTCACGTCCAGTTGCATTTCCATAATTCACTAAAACTAAAGCTTGTTTATCATGAACTCCTGCATCACCAAAACGTTTTCCTTTCCAACCTGCATGTTCTATTAACCAACCTGCGGCTAACTTAACACCTGAATCAGTTTTGTAATGAGAAATTTCTGGATGAAGTTTTTCTATTTCAGCAAATTCTTCATTCGAGATGACAGGATTTTTAAAGAAACTTCCTGAATTTCCAATCTGCGAAGGATCTGGTAATTTACTTTGACGAATTTTGATTACAGCTGCACTAATCTCTTGAATTGTTGGATCAAAAATTTGCTCCTTTTCTAATTCAGATTTTATTGCACCATAGTCCACATGAAGTTTGTGATTTTTCTTCGTCAATTTAAACGTAACCGCAACCAAAACATATTGTCCTCTCAACTCATTTTTGAAAACAGATTCGCGATAACCAAAATGACATTCTTCATTTGTAAAAGTACGCTCATCTCCTGTCTCCAAAACTAATGTTTGAACTTCTTCGATATAATCCTTGACTTCAACGCCATACGCACCAATATTTTGCATCGGCGCAGTACCAACATTTCCAGGAATCAATGAAAGATTTTCTAATCCACCAAAATCATTTTGCAGTGTCCATTCAACAAAATTGTGCCAATTCTCGCTTCCTTGAGCTTTTACATATACAAAATCATCATCTTCATTGATAATTTCGATTCCTTTCAAATTTAATTTTAACACAATTCCTGGAAAATCGTCTACAAAAAGCATATTACTTCCTCCACCAATAAATAAGATCGGTAAATCTTTTTGACGACGAAAAACCAAAACTTTTCGTAAATCTTGGATAGTAGCAACATCTGCAAAATATTTTGCCTTTGCCTCTATTCCAAATGTGTTATATAATTTTAATGAATAATTTTCGATGATTTCCATCTTCGTATTTTTCTTAAGATCTAATTGTTCCTGGATATTGTTCTAAAGCTTCTTTCAAAATTTCGACAGAACGAACCAAATCTTCTTCTTTCAAAACATAAGCCAAACGAACTTCTTGAATTCCTGAATTTGGAGTTGAATAAAATCCTGCTCCTGGCGCCAACATTACTGTTTCTCCGTTTGACGAGAAAGATTCTAATAACCAAATAGCAAATTTCTCTGCGCTATCAACTGGTAACTGAATCATACAATAGAAAGCTCCTTTTGGATTTGGACAAACCACACCCGGAATTTGCTGTAAACCTGCAACTAATGTATTGCGACGTTTTAAATATTCTGTACGACAATCTTCGAAATAAGTTCCAACATTTCTGTGGGCTAAAGTTGCAATGTATTGAGAAATTTCAACAGGACTTAAACGCGCTTGTGCATATAACATTGCAGCTTTTAAGAATTTCTCGTTACGAGTAATCAAAGCTCCAGAACGCGCTCCACATAAAGAAAAACGTTTCGATTCTGAATCAATTACAATTGCATTATCTTTCAGTTCTGGGAAACTTAAAACAGATGTAAATTCTTCTTCAGTATATAAATATTCTGCATAAACCTCATCCGCAATTAAATAGATATCATGCTCTAAAACTAAATCTTTCAATTGATTTAACTCTTCTTTAGAATAAACATATCCAGTTGGATTTCCAGGATTACAAATTAAAATTGCACGTGTTTTATCCGTAATTTTTTTCGCAAATTCTTCTATTGCAGGTAAAGCAAAATTATTTTCTATTGAAGATGGAACAGGAACAATATTTACATCATTTTCACATGTAAATCCATTGTAATTTGCATAAAAAGGTTCTGGAATAATGATTTCGTCACCTGGATTTCCAATAATTCCGAAAATAAATAATAAAGCTTCTGAACCTCCTAAAGTTGCAATAAAATTTTCTGGCGTTAAATCAATTCCACGATTTGTAAAATAATCTGCCAATGCCTGGCGATATTCCAACGTTCCTTCTGAGTGCGTATAAGAAATAATGTTTGAAGGGAAATTTTTCAATCCTTCTAAAACAGCTTTTGGCGACTCAATATCTGGTTGACCAATATTTAAATGATATACTTTAGTTCCTCTTTTTTTCGCTGCATCTGCGTAAGGCACCAACTTTCTAATTGGAGAAGCTGGCATATTTTGGGATTTTTCAGATAATATTAACATTTATTGTAATTTTTTAAATTTGATTTGAATTCTTTGGTATTGTTTTTGTAATTTTAAAGTGTAAATATAAAAAACGTTTAATCTCAAAAAAAACTTTATTATGAGTAAATTAAATAATGCAACTAAATTATTGGCAGGTTTAGCAATCGGAACAGCAATCGGAGCAGTAGTAGGTTTATTATATGCACCAGAATCAGGAAAAGACACGCGTAAAAAATTAAAAAAAGAAGCTGACAAATACAAAAAAGAGTTAGATAAATATGCGAACGATTTTTCTGATAAAGCAAAAAAAACTAAAAAAGAATTAGAAGCTAAATTAGAAGAAGTTAAAGCTAAATTAGCTGAACAAAAAGATGAATTTGTAGCAAAAGCAAAAGAAGCTGGAAAAGATTTAAAATCTAAAGCAAACCAAACTAAAGAAGATTTAAAAGACGAATTTCAAGAAAACGTAGGAGTTTAATTTCTTCAAAACACAATATTCCTTAAAATTTATAATTAACTTTGTCTGAAATAAATCATTTTTATGTTTAATGAACTAAAAGTTTATATTAATAATAGAATAACCTTAGCTAAATACGATCTTGTAGATTCACTGAGTAATATGTTAGCGAGTGGAATTTATGTATTAATTATTGCCGTATTTTCATTATTTCTATTATTATTAGGAAGTTTAGCATTAGGATTTATTTTAGGAGGTTATTTTAATGATACAGGATTAGGGTTTCTTACAGTTACTGGAATTTATTTCTTGGTAATGGTTCTTTGTATATTATTTAGAAAGAAGTTAAAATTACTTCTTGTAAATCTAACAATAGAAAATGCTATGGAAGCTATGTCTAACCATGATGATGACGAAGACGACGATGAAGAATAAAGAACAAATGTCTGCAATAAAAAATTTAGACGATTTGCGAATGGCAAAACGTAAACTAAAACTACAAATGAAAGTTGCTGAAAATAAGCATGAAAATTCATTTGTAAATAAAGCAGTTAATCTTGTAACAAACTTAAAATCTGATACAAGCTTCACTTCTTCTAAAGTTGAAAACGCGTTAAATTGGGTTGGAGATAAAGCCTCTAATAAGTATCCAATGAAAGGAGTTACAAAAATTGTAATTTCTGGATTGATTATGATAGCAGTTCCAATTATTACCAGTAAAATTCAAGAATACATAGAAGAAAAACTATAAAAATACTAATGAAAAGCCTTACATAAGTAAGGCTTTTTTATTTTAACAAATTTTAAACCTAGCGATGTAAAAGTCTATTTTTTACTGGTTGATAAAGAATCACAATTAATGCTGCAACAATTCCTATTACAAATAATGTTCGGAAAATTTCAATATTACTAACCAACAAAGCTTGGTTATACGATTTCGCTTTCAATGCAGTAGCAGTTATACTTTCTGCTTCGTTTGGGAGATGATTTGCAATATTTTTATTGAACAAATTATTCCACTGTTGTTGGAAAATTGGATTCGTTTTATCTAAATTTTTTGTCATCAAAAATTGATGTTTAGTCGTTAAAAATAGTATCGCATTTTGCATAATCGAAAATCCAATTGTCGTAGTCCAAAAACGAATTGCTGTTCCAATTTGTGCCGCACTACCCGTCATTGTTGGATGCACGGAACCTGTAATATACAATACCAAAGGTGTAAAAATAACACCTTGCGCAATTCCTTCTAACATCAGCGTTGGCGCTATTGCTTCGACTTTTGTATCTGGATAAAACAAGTAACTAAACCACAACATACTCATGGCTAAAAGTATAAATCCAAGAAAAAATATTTTTCTAAAATCGACTTTATTTTTAACCATAAAAAACGAAAACACAACACCGATAATAGAACCTGCTACATTAAAATATTGAATTTCTAAAACATATTCCCATTGCCATTTCCAAACTGTTGACATGACTTGGTAAATATTACTCATTCCGGCACGTAAAACATAGAAAATAAAAAACATTAATATTCCTAAAACAACTCGTTCTGATTTGAAAATATCAAAATGAAACAAAGGTCGTTTTGCTGTTTTTTGGTGCAATAAAAATAAACCACTAAAAATAAGCGTCGATGCAAATGCTATGACAATAATTGGAGATTCGAACCAATAATATTTTTTTCCATAAATCAAGAAAAATGCACCAGAAATTAAAGAAATAATCATCAAGAAAATCCCTCCTAAATTTAATTGATACAATGGTTTTTTAGGAAACATTCTGTTATGATTAAAGAAAAACACATAAATGATTAATGCAACAACGTGAAAACTCATTATCGTATACACCATCATATTGTGGTTATAGTTCTCTATCGCAAACTTAACAATAGAAGTCGTGAATTTATCACCTGTTAACATTACGCCGTACAAAAATGAATAAGCAATCAATTTTGAATGTTCACTTTTAATATTCGACATAATGATTGGCAACAAAATACAACCTTCGAAAAGCGATAAAGGTCCTTGAATAAAACGCAGAATCAAAATCAATTCTGTATTTGTTGTCAATGTCATTCCAAACAATACCAAAATGTTAAGCATGGTCATTGTTAGTAAATAACTTCTGATATTGAAAAAGTGAAAAAATCGAACGTGAATAAATAAACCACAAACAATAGTGGCATACGCCATCGAAAAAAGGAACTGCAAATCGTCGACTTCCAAATCCAAAAATGATGCTGTAAACGTACTATTCATGTTGAATATCGTCAAAATCATCAAGTGTGGAAATAGCGCAAGTATAAAAATTGGCACAACCAATTTTTGCGGAACCCATTTATTGAATATTGAATTTTGTTGTGACATTTATTTAATTTACTTTTTCTGCAGAAACATTTACATTCATTCCGGTACGCAATTTTTCGATATTTTTAGACTCTTTCAGAATTATTTTCACAGGAAAACGTTGTTCAATTTTCACAAAATTCCCTGTTGCATTATCAGGTTTTATCAAAGCAAACTCAGACCCCGAAGCTGGCGAAAGTGATTCAATTTTTCCTTCAAACTCAATATTTTTATAGGCATCAGCTTTTATAATAACTGGCTGATCCAAATCGATTTCTCCAATTTGCGTTTCTTTAAAATTCGCAACAATCCATTTCTCTTTCGAAACCACTTGCACCAAGGCTTGTCCTTCTTTTATTAACTGACCTTCTTGTATATTTTTTGTTCCAATCCAACCATCGTAAGGTGCTACAACATAAGTATATGAGAGAGTAAGTTTGGCATCGTTCAATTGGGCTTTTCGTTGTAAAATTTGAGTTTTTGCAGGTGCAACTTTTGTTTGTTCAGCAGACGCACTAACATTCACTGCATTACGTTGTTGTTCCAAAGCGCTCAAACTTGCTTTTGCTTGTTTATACTTTGCTTCAACTTCTTCAAATTGCTGTACGGTTGCTGCATCTTCTTGAACTAAATTTTTGAAACGATTATAATCTTTTTCCGTTCTCCAAACCTCTATTTTAGCAGCTTCTATATTTGCATTAACAATATTAACATCACTCGATTTTGTATCTACTGCTTTTTCATACGTTAAAACAGATTGCGAAGTCGATTCTAAATTAGCTTCTGCAATATCAATCTGATTCTGAAACTCTCTATTGTCAATCACAACAAGCGTATCACCTTTGTGTACAAATTGATTTTCTTCGAAATTTACTTTTTTGATAAAACCAGAAACTTTACTCGAAACTGGCGTAATATATTGTCGCACTTGCGCGTCATTTGTATTGACATGTGAACTCGAAAAGAAATAAAACCAAGCCACTGCAGAGATTCCTATGATAATAAAAATCCAAGCAATAGCCGAAAGTATTCTATTCATTCGTTTTTCTCCTTTTGTCTGTTGTTTTCCCATTTTTATAAGTTTCCTAAAACGTATTGTAATTGATAGTATTTTAATTGTTTGTTGATTTGTAATGAAATCAAATTCGATTGAGCCTCTAAATAAGCGTTATCCGCATCGATAAGTTCTGTAATCAAACTCAATTTATTGACATATTTTGTTCTCACAATTCGATAATTTTCTTTGGCTTGGCCAATTGCTTCTTCCGCTATTTTTATTTTTTCGATCGATTCTTCTAATCGTTTATTCGCAGCAAAAACATCGTGTCGAATTTGTTCTTCCTCCTCTTCTATTTCTAATTTTGCAATCGAAATGTTACGATCTGCGATTTGCATTTTTTGTTTATTCTTAAAAAAATTACTCAACGGAATCGAAACATTGACACCAATCATTCCGTTTCTGTTCAAATATTCTTCTGGCGGAAAAAACATAAAATTTGGATAATTGTACCCATATTCCGCTCCAGCAGTTATTTTTGGTAATGTATTGGCTCTGGTATTTTTCTTATCAATTTCTTTTAAATTCAAATCATCTTTCGCAATTTTCAAACTTTCATTTTGATCCATTGCTTCCAAAATCATTTCATCAACCAATCCTAAATATTCTTCATTTGTAAACAAATCATTGGTGTCAATATGCATTTCTTGATTTTCTGGTAATGCCAAAATTGTTTTGATTTGATGTTCTATAATTGAAATCTCGTTTTCCAATTCAGTAAAAGACATTTTATGATTTGACAATTGCAATTCTGTTCTCAAAACTTCGTTATACGTAACCAAACCATTTTTTTTCAAGGATTCTGTTTGTTTTATTACAACCGAATCTTCTCTCATTTTATCTGAAATCAACATTTGTTGTTCCTGTAAATGCAACGCTTGCAAATAAGCTGTGATAATTTGCATTCTCAATTCTCGCTCATCTTTTCGAACTTGTAGTTTCGAAATATTGGTTTCTATTTCAGATTTTTTCTCATCATTTTTTAATTTACCTCCTAAATAAATTGGAATTTCAGCCGAAAGTGTAAAATCGTATTTCATACGAGGAACAACATATTTAGTTGAAGGTTTTAGAAAACCACCATCTTCGTATTGGCGTAAATTACTCAAAACATGAAAACCAGTGTGGAAATCTACATCTGGCAATTTTTCATTTTTAAGATCTTTCTCTTTTAATTCTGCAATATTAGTTTTTAAAGCACTAATTTGTAATTTTTTATTATTTTGAAATCCAATTTCAATTGCTTTGCTTAATTTCAGTTGGTTATAGTCTATTTTATTTTGAGCATAACTCAACCCACTCAGCATTAACAACAATGTAAGCAACTGATATTTAACGAATTTAAATATCATTTTGTATTATTTATAAGTCTGTTATTGATTTTTAGTGCTGCAAATTTACGTTCAAAACACCTCTACCCTCTTGATAAAAAAAGAAAATAATTTGCTCATTTACGCCAAAATAAAGTAATTTGCAAAAGCAAAACATTTTACCTTTAAAAAAGCATAAAACAATGTTGTTTGACCAGTTTTTTTTTGACGAAGTTGATAAATCTAAAGTTCATTTTTATATACAACATGCTCATTTAGATACGATAGGAACGCGCATACATCAGCACAAAAAAGCACAATTATTGTATGCTGAAGGTGGAATTGTACATGTTTTTGTTAACGACAAACATTGGTATTTACCTGCGCGATGTTTTATGTGGATTCCTGCAAATACACCACATTCTATCTTAACTAACAGTAAAACAGGCGATTTATATAACTTTTATTTTAAGACCGAAAAAGAAGAAAACGATTTTTATTCGATTACAAATATTTATTACACGAATGAATTGTTAAGGGAAATGATTCTATACACCAAAAATTGGAGCGGATCTATTTCAGAAAAAGATCCTGCTAAATATGATTTTGTAAAAGCCATACGATCTATTTTACCTGAAATGGAATCGAACAAATTACCAGCTTTCATTCAACATCCATTTCCAAAAGATCAGAAATTAATTGATATTGCCCAATTTCTGATGAAAAATATCGAAAAAAATTATTCTATAGATGAAATTGCCCAACAATTTGGGTTGAGTACTCGAACATTATCTCGAAAATTTAAAGATAATATGGGAATGAATTATGTAAGATTTTTGCGTTCACTTCGTATTACAAAATCATTGGAATTGATTGCTGAAAATAAATATAATATGTACGAAATCGCAATGTTAGTTGGTTATAATTCGTTGTCATCTTTCAGTAATATTTTTCAGAAAGTTTCAGGAATTCGACCTACAGAATATGCACAATTATTACATACAAAAAAACAATAACTAAAAATAAAAACTATGATTATTAAAGCTTTTGCCGGAAGTAATAGTTCTACTTCTATCAATAAACAACTCGTAACTTATGCCTCTTCTTTATTAAACAAAGATCAAATTGAGATTTTAGATTTAGATGACTTTGATATCCCTACTTTTGATATTGATATAGAAAAAGAACAAGGTTTTTCTGATGACGTAAAACGATTTTATCAAAAACTTGTTGATTCTGATATTTTACTTATTTCATTAGCAGAACATAATGCTTGCATTACAGCAGTTTTTAAAAGCTATATGGATTGGTGCTCAAGAATTAATTATAAATTTCTTGAAGGAAAAAAGGTTTTCGTTATGAGTACATCTCCTGGTGGTTATGGAGCAAAAAACTCTTTAGAAATAGGTTCTAAATTAATTACAAAATTAGGAGGTGACATTTTAGTCGATTTCTCTTTGCCTAAATTCAACGAAAATTTTGCTGAAGGTAAAATTACTAATGAAGAATTAAACAGAGAATTGATTCTCAAAATAGATGAATTTAGAAAAAAAATCTAATTTTTTCGCATTTCATATCATATGTCAATATATTTTACCTGATGCTGCAATAAATTTGCTTCATCAAAATAAAATAACTCAATAAGAATATGAAAATTCTAGCTTTCGCTGGTAGTAACAGCAAAAATTCAATTAATAAACAATTATTAAATTATACTTTAGATCAAATCGAAAATGTAGAAATCGATTTAGTTGATATCAATGACTATGAAATGCATATATATTCTATTGATCGTCAATTAGAAAATGGATTTCCACAAGAAGCACAAGATTTTTACAATAAAATCAAAGATGCAGAAGGTATTGTAATTTCTTTGGCTGAACACAATGGAAACTTTTCTGTTGCTTTGAAAAATATTTTGGATTGGGTTTCTCGCATCGAAATGCCTTATTTGAAAGATAAAAAAGTGCTGTTATTAAGTACATCTCCAGGTGCCTATGGTGGAGGAAATGTAATGGAAGTTGCGACAAAATATTTTGGAATGTTTGCAAGTGGAGAAATTGTAGCAAGTACAACTTTCCCTTCGTTCAATGATAATTTCCAAAATAACGAAATTGTAAATGAAGAATTAAAAAATAAAGTATTAACACAAATTAATATCTTTCAAGATGCTTTAGTTACTGTTGAAGCTTAATTAAAAGCATATGTATAAAAAAGGTCTTTCGAATGAAAGACCTTTTTTATTATCAATTTAATTTACGTTTATCTCGTAGGTGATATCAATCCCTCCATTTGCAAGCATATCATGTACACTACAATACTTCTTAACCGCTAATTCAGCAGCTTTATTTGCTTTATCTAAATCAATATTTCCTTTTAAGAAAAATTTGATATGAATATTCGTGAAAATATTTGGAATCTCATCCCTACGTTGACCTTCAACCTCAACTTTAATATCATCAATTTCTTGGCGTTGTTTCTTCAAAATCTCATTCAAATCAAAAACACTACAACTTCCCAAAGCTATTAATACCAATTCCATTGGACGAACACCTTTTCCTTCTCCTCCTATCGATTCTGGCCCATCAATATTTACTTTTACTGATGAACTTGGCGCTGTCGCTTCATAGTGAGAAGCCTTGTTTACTCTATTTAATTCAATTTTCATCTTATTCCTTTTAATGTATAAAAATAATGATTCTCAAAAGATTTCTTCCAAAAATTAATTGAATAATCAGTTATGAACCAATTTTTATCTTAAATTTAAATACTAAAATATAAATATAACGGAAAATGAATAGTATTGTATATTTTGAAATTCAGGCAAATGATCCGAAAAAGTGTATCAAGTTTTATGAAAATATTTTCGGATGGAATTTTGTAAAACAAGAAGGTCTACCGATTGAATATTTTCGTATCAATACTTCTGGTATGGAAGGTGGAATGTTTAAACGTCCTGCTGAAATACCTCCTCTAAATTGTGGCACAAATGCATTTACATGTACAATTCAAGTAGAAAATTTTGATAAAATTGAGCAAAAAATAATTGAAAATGGAGGAATTGTAGCTATGCCTAAGTTTGCAATTCCTGGTATGTCTTGGCAAGGTTATTTTTTGGATACAGATAATAATGTATTCGGAATCTTCGAAGTTGATCGAAATGCAAAATAAAACATACCAATATGAAACTATTTACTTTTCTTCTTTTATTTAGTTTTTCACTGAATTCTTGTCAAACAAATAAAACTTCGCCAAACAAAACAAGTTTTGATTTTTTGGTTGGAGAATGGATTCGAACAAATGAAAAATCGGATCGGAAGACTTATGAAAATTGGAAAAAAGTTGATAAAAACACTTTTTTAGGTTGTGGTTTTACAATCAAAAATAACGATACAATTTCACAAAAACATCTTACTATATCTAAGATTGATGATAAATGGATACTGAAAGTCAACTTGGATAAAACTAAAAACGAAACAACTGATTTTAAACTTATAAATTCTGATAAAAATTCTTTTATACTAGAAAACCAAGAAAATGATTTTCCAAAAATTATTAAATATTGGAAGGTTGGTAATCAATTAAAAGCAGAAATTAGTAATGATGAATCAAGTAAAATTGATTTTGTTTTTGAAAAAATAAAGAAATAATTAAGCAACATTTGTTATCATCGCATAAGCAAAAGTAAGAACTGATAATATAGTTCCAATCATAAAAATGGTATATGTAATGCTTAATAATCGATATTTTCTTTCAAGAACTTTTCCTAAATAATACAAATCTCTTGTCATAGAATTATATAAATAATCTCTATCTTTCATTAATTCTTGCATAGCTTCTTCATAAGCATCAAGCGACATTTGATAAAAATTTCCAAAGAAAAGTAGATTTACTTTTTTGTTCTTGACATCTTCTTCATTAAAACTTTCGTATGTTACATTTGGTTTTGTTGCTAGAATTGCAAAAACAATAGAAACAACACTAGATAAAAGCATTACGATAGAAGGAAGTAATAAATATTCGTTCTTTGGGCTTCCTAATTTTGGAACCAAAGTAGAAAGCGCAATAGAAATTACAATTGCATTTACAGATAGTAAAATATTTGCTTTACTATCTGCAATATCGCTTAAACGAGTATGATTATTCAATGTTACACGAAAAAGAGTATCCACTCCTCGTTCTGGTTGTTGAATTTTATCATTTTTCTTTTTCTTTAATTCATATTTATTTGGGATATCACCAATAAGTTCAATTTCTTTAATCTTATTTTGAGTATAAATTAAATTCTCTTCTTTTCCTTTTTGCCAAAGCTTTTTAGCTGAATCAGTATAAAAATGATGAACTTTCAAGAAGAAATTTCTATTTTCTAAATGCCATTCATAATCGGAAAATTCTTTCTTACATATTTTAGAAATCTCATCTCGTAATAATTCGGAAATTTTCGGATATTCAACTTGTCCTAAATGATAATTGTCTGCATCCTTTACAATTGCCTCTCCAATATTTTTAGGAGCTCTATTTATTGTTGTAATTAAAATATAATCTTGAATCTCATTAATATAATTTTCATCAAAACTATGTTCAGTTAAATATTGTTTCGCAATATTCGCACTTTCGTTTTCATGACCTTGCACGATTTTTGTGTATCCTGTATCATGAAACCAACCAGCAATTAGTAATTTTTCTTGTAAATCTGTAGAAATTTCCTCTTCTGCACACAAAGTTTTTATAGCTTCCACAACTTTTACTGTATGCATAAAATTATGATACGTAAAATCTAAAGAAAGATTATCTTTGAACAGATTGAAAACATAGTTTTCTATATTTAATAACAATTGGTTCATTACAAGTTTTTAACGCTTAAATGTATGAAATTATTACCAACACTGAACAACAAAAAATTGAATTATCCATTTTTGGCTTTAGTAGGTTCGTGTCTTTATATGACATCTTGCGCCACGCAACATCCTCAATATGGAAAAAATATTAAGACAGAAAAAGTACAAGAAGTTGAAGGAAAAAAAATTCAATCTATTTATTTAATTGGTGATGCTGGAGATTTAGATCAACCAAAAAATAAGCAAAATTTAGAGATTCTTAAAAATCAGTTAGCAAAGGCTGATTCTTCATCTTTTCTTTTCTTTTTAGGTGATAATGTTTATGAAAACGGAATTGTAGTTGATTCTACAAAAAAGGAATATGCCTTAAGTCGAGAAAAACTTCAATTTCAGATTGATTTAGCGAAAGAATTTAAAGGAAAATCTCTTTTTATTCCTGGTAATCATGATTGGAGAAATGGTGTAAAAGGACTAAAAGAACAAGAGAAATTAGTAAAAAAACAATTAGGTAATAAAAAAGCATTCTTACCTAAAGATGCTTGTCCAATTGATAAAATAAATGTAAATGATAGCATTGGAATTATTGCAATAGATTCTGAATGGTATTTACAAGATTGGGACAAACATCCTGGTTTGAACGAGAAATGTGATATAAAATCTCGTGAAGCTTTCTTCGAAGAATTAGAATCACAATTAAATAAATACCAAAACAGAACAACTGTTATCACAATGCATCATCCGTTGTATTCTAATGGAACACATGGCGGACAATTTGATTTCAAAAAACAATTTTATCCTTTTGGAGAGGATTTCAAAATTCCTTTACCTGTTATTGGATCTTTTATTAATTTATTGAGAAGTACAACAGGTTTGAGCCCTCAAGATGTTAATAATTTCAAATATAGAGAAATGGCTTCTCGTATTGCAACTCTTATCGAAAATAGAAATAATGTAATTGTTGTTTCTGGGCATGATCACAACTTGCAATATATTCAACAAAATAATGTAAAACAGATTATCAGTGGTTCCGGTTCAAAAAAAGAATCCGCTAAAGCTGTGGGTAAAAACGATTTCTCTTACGGAGATAATGGTTTTGTTATCTTAGATTTATATGATAATGGAGCTTCTAAGGCAAACTTCTACGGTTTTAAAAATAATGGTGTCGAATTATTATTAGCAAAGCAAATAACAGAAAAGAAAAAGCAATATTTGGCACAAGTTTATGATGACAAAAAAATGCCAAAAACAAAAGAAACAAGTGTATATGAATTAGATGTTACAAGAAAATCTGATCCATATAAATTCTTTTTCGGTCGTCATTATCGCCGAACTTATGGACAAACAATCACTGCAAACACAGTCAATTTAAATCAACTAAATGGAGGTTTAACTCCTATCCGAATGGGTGGCGGACATCAAACTCAAAGTTTGCGATTGGTTAATAATAAAGGTGAAGAATACAATATGCGTTCTGTTAAGAAAAGCGCAACTCAATTCATTCAGCAAGTGGCATTCAAAAATAAATATGTAGCAGATGAGTTTGAAGATTCTTTTACAGAAAAATTTTTAATGGATTTCTACACAACAAATCATCCTTATTATCCTTTGGCTGTTGCTAATTTGATGAAACCAATCAACATTATGCATGCAACTCCAAAATTATATTATGTTCCGAAACAAGAAGCCTTAAAGGAATATAACGAAAATTTTGGTGATGAACTATATATGATAGAAGAACGTCCTATGTCTGGATATCAAGATGGTGTTTTTGGAAAACCAACAGATATTGTAAGTACAGATGATATGTTAGCAGCAATCCATAAAAATAAAGATATTGTTGTAGATAAACAAGCTTATATTCGTGCTCGACTTTTTGATATGTTAGTTGGTGATTGGGATAGACACTCTGATCAATGGCGTTGGGGAATTTACAAAGAAAATAATCAAACTATCTACAAACCAATTCCACGCGATAGAGATCAAGCATTTCCTCGCTACGATGGGCTTTTCTTTCATTTAATTATGAAAATTCCTCCTTTAAGACATATGCAAGATTATAAAGATGATATTAAAAATGTAAAATGGTTTAATAAAGAACCTTATCCATTAGATTTAGCTATTTTACAATCTTCTGATATTGAATTATGGAAAAAAGAAGCAAAATATATTCAAGATAATTTAAGTGATGATTATATTAAAGAATCATTTGAATTAATTCCTCAAGAAACAAAACAAGATTATGATCAAGAAGTTATTAATAAACTAATTACTCGTAAAGCTAAATTAGAAAAGTTTGCGGAAGAATATGATAAAGTACTTCGTAGATTAATAATTTTAAAAGGAACTGACGAAAATGATGAATTTGTTGTAACTCGTTTACCGAAGGGAAAAACAAATATTAAAATTTATTCTGGAAAGGATCATACATTAATACTTGATGAAAATTTTGATAAAAAAGAAACAAAAGAAATTCGTTTATATGGATTAAACGGAAAAGATAAATTTAAAGTTGAAGGAAAACCTAATAATGCTATTTTAGTTCGTGTCATAGGAGGAATTGACGACGATATGTACGAAGTTAAACGTTCTGCAAAAGTAAAAGTATATGATTATGCAAACGGAAGCGATGCATCTGAATCCACTTTCTTAACATCGAAAAACTTTGTAAATGATTATGACGTTAATACATACGATTATAAACAACCAATGTATAACTTCTTTACAATGTTGCCTAACATTGGCTATAATCCTGATGATGGAGTAAAAATTGGTCTTTCCCCAACTTATACTGTAAATGGATTTGATCGCAAACCTTATTCTCAACGTCATAATTTGCAATTAAGTTATTATTTTGCAACAAATGGTTGGGATGCAAAATATAAAGGTACATTTACAAAAGCTATAGGTAAATGGAATTTAGATTTGAATGCTGCTTATACAAGTCCGACCTATAGTACAAACTTTTTTGGATTAGGAAACGAAACAGTTAATAATCAGAAAGAAATTGGGATGGACTATAACCGTGTTCGATTAGAGAGTTACAGTATTGGTCCATCTATTTTCAAAATAATGAATAATAATGGACGTCTAGATTTTTCTACAATATACAGTTACAAAAAAATCGAAGAGAACAAAGATCGTATTGTTGAAGATTTACCATTCATCAATAGAGATGTATTTAAAGGACAACATTTTGGAGAAATTGGAGCTAAATATTTATTCAAAAATTATGATAACGAATCGCTGCCAAAATTAGGAATGACATTTTTAGCAAATGCAAAATGGATTTCTAATTTAACAGACTTCGAAAGAAATCATTTTTATACAGAACTTAATCTAGGTTTTACACATAAAATTTCTGCTAATGGACGACTAACAATTGCATCAATGTTAAAAGGAAAAGCTGTTTGGGGAAATTTTATAGAATTCTATCAAATGGCTAATTTAGGTGGAGATCAAGATTTAAGAGGATACCGCTTAGGACGTTTTACAGGAGACAAAGTTTTCTTACAAACTTCAGATCTACGATTTGATGCTTTACGTTTTAAAGCAGTTGTTCCATTGCGTTTAGGTCTATTTATAGGCGCCGATTATGGACGAGTTTGGTTAAATGGAGAAGATTCTAACAAATGGCATTCGTCAATGGGAGGTGGACTTTGGATAAATGGAGCGCAATCTATTACAGCAACTGTGTCTTATTTTAAAGGAGAGGATCCTGGTCGAATTGTTTTCGGTTTGAACTTCGGATTTTAAATAAAAAAATAACCTTCAATAAATTGAAGGTTATTTTTTTTGAACATATTTTTTAATCGCTTGCATCATATTTATCCAAGTATTTTCTGAATGAAAACGTTCAAATTCATTTATAAACCCCTTTCCTTCAACTGTCAAATAAGTAAAATTTCCTGAAGGTTTCAAACTAAATGTAACCTCTATTTCGTGATTTGTATTCTCTTTTTTATAGCTATATCGTAATCTTTCGTTATTATATATAGATGTTATAATAGCTTCATCAATCAATATTTGATTATTCTTATCAGATTCAAATTTTATAACCTCTCCTACTTTCCATTCATTGCAAGTCATTTTTACATTTTCAAAACATTCATTAAAAGCTTGCTCATCAACCAAAATTTGCCAAATATTTTCTACAGAACTATCTATTGATATATTCAGCGATACATTATTCTCCATAATTTAATCTTCTAATTTATTATATTTTTCAAGTTTTTTTCTATAATTAACGGAAACTCTAATAGCAAACAAGCCACTTATCCCTTGTAAATCATCTATTTCTAAAAACTCAATATCATTTTTTAAAAATTTATTATTAATCAATAAATTAATATAATTTGTATATTCTTCCCTTAAAATATCTTCTGTATAAACTATACATATTTTTTTAGGTTGATTTATCCTTTCATTTGTTCCTTTTACAAAAGCTTTACTCAACCTTTTCTTTATAATTTCATATTTCGCATTGTTATAACCATTTACATCAAAACGTTTTTCGTCTAATTTAAACAGAATATCTAATGTTGTATTTGTTGCAAAAAGAAGAGATGCTATTTCTAGTTTTAAAGGAGTTTTTTTCTGAATTTCTTTATAAGATTGTTCCAATGTTATCATTGACTGCAATTGCCAATATCTAATCTCTCTAATATTTTGATAAGAGAACTTCTTAAAAGGAGCTATACTTCTTCCTACAAAAAGATTATAATCTATTCCATCTGTTTTGAAACGCTCGTAATAATGTGGAAATATTTCTTGCGCATCTTTCTGAAAAGCATCCAATTCACTTGATAACAATGAATTAGTCATTACAATCGATTGATCGAATTTTTTACGTTCTACATAAAACAATCCTGTTGTTGAATCTAATTTTTTCAGATATTCTTCTATTATCGACTTTTCATTATCTTTTACATACTTAGGAATCTCAGGATGAATATGAAGTGCTATATAATCAAATAATTCACTCTCAAAATAAATTTTATCAACATTATCAATTCTATATAAGAAGTCATTCAAATCATCAATATAATTTAAAAATTTATCTTTTTTTGTTCTATTATACAATTCATTACAAATCAATATTAGGTAATCGATTTGACTACTATAATCTTTTTTAAGACATTCATTACGTATAACTGATGAATTCCTAACATCTAATTCTCCATAAATTGGATAAACATTTTGAAAAGAAATCTGAGATTTTTGTTTTGTATTTCCTGGATGTAACAAATGTTCGCGAGCTTTTTCTCTGAATTTCCAATCTACACTTGGATGCAACGAAGTATATTCTGTTTGAATATAAGCATTAATTTGATTCTCAAATTCTACCGTATATCGATAAATGGATTCTTCTAGAAGTGGTGTTATTTCGCGTAAAAGATTTGCATTAATACGATTGAAAACTCCTGCTTCCTTCGAACCAATTTCCAAAATTCCAAGACAAGAGTTCCCATTTTTTAATGGATAAAGAATTAAACTTTTTATTCCAGAATTATTCACTACTCTCAGCATTTTATCTTCTGGAAATTTCAACAAAGCTGATTCGACATTAGAAACAACATAATAATCTGACTTTGCTATCTTATTTTGTAAATCTGCACAAGCAATATCAATCAATTTTAAACTCTTACTATCTTCTACCAATAAACTATCATTTAATTGTAAAAGATGATTAACTTCTAATTGATTCTTATTCGAATTATAAGCAGAAAAACCAACCTCTAAATTATTAATTCTAAAAATAGATTTTAAAGCAGAAATAATATCATTTCTAACGATATTGAATGGCTCTCCATACGATAAAAGTTTAGATTTTAAGTTTGATAGCGCAATTTCAGTTGTGTTATCAAAAAATGAGACAAGATTAAATCCTTTTGCAATCCATGAACCAACAGGAATTTTTTTAAACCATAATTCCGTATTTTCATAATTATTCAATAAATCCTCAATCTCATCTTCTCTTAATTCAAACTTTTTATCAGAAGGAAAAATCTTAAAATAATCATGATTAATATCTGTTCCTAAATAAGTTTTATAACCATTTTTATTTTCTATCACCAATTGATTTGATAGATTAAAATCTAAATTTTTATGGTAATATTTTGATAAAATAAAACAACAACAAATTTTATAAAGTGTGACATAATCAAAATTTTCATAATTAAATTTTAATCGAGATTCCTTCTCACCAATTAGCTCTTTAAGTCTATCTGTTGCAAAAATAAATTTATTAGAAAAAGGGAATGTTATTGCTTTTAAATTATATTTTACCAAAGGTTTTGGAATAATTTTTTCAATTATTGGCTCAACATTTTTAATTAATTTCTCAAAATCCTCAAATGTTTCTACTCCTTCTATCAATTCTGGTCGTGTAACTTTTAAATATTCTAAAAAAGCATTAAATTCTCCAAAATTATATTCAGAATGTTCTAACTCTTGTATTAAAGATTCAAATGAATAAATAATTTTAATTGGCAATATATCGATAAATTGTTCTTCCATATTTATAATTAAAATAACGAAAGACTACTTATAAAGCAGTCTTTATGTTATTGATTTAATTTTTTACTATCTTGTAAAAACTAATGTCTTTTCTGAAGAAAGAGTTTCATCAAAACGATAACCATCTACATCAAATGATTTTACTTGATCTAATGTTTCTACATTATTTTCTGCACAATAACGTGCCATTGCACCACGAGCATGTTTAAAATACATCATTATTTTCTTCAGCTCTCCATTTTTATAGTCCTGAAATTCGACATCAATCATTGGAGCTTTCAATATTTTCTTATCTAACACTTTTGCGTATTCGTTACTCGCTAGGTTCAAGATAAATTCTCCTTTTTTTAATTTAGAATTTAGATAAGGAGTCAAAATATCTTTCCAGAAACCATATAGATTTTTAGAGCCATTTACATCCAATTTTGAACCCATTTCTAAACGATACAACATCACCTTATCCGAAGGACGTAAAATTCCGTACAAACCAGATAACAAAAAAGTATGTTTATTAAAATAATCTAACGCTTTTTCATCTAAAGTTTCAGCATTCAAACCTCTATAAACTTCACCTTTGAAAGCTAAAGCTGCTGAAATAGCTTGTTTCGTAGTAGGTTTAACATTCCAAACCTGATTACGCTCTACATTCATTTCAGCTATATCTTTCGAAATTTTCATTAATTTTTCAAGATCTGTTGTACTCATTTCTTTCATAACATTCATAATATCTTGTGAATGTTCTAAGAATTGAGGTGTCGTTGCTCTCCATTTTGCATTTGTATCAAGACTCATCATTTTAGCTGGAGATAATAATATTTTCATGTATTCTTTTCTTAAAATAATTTATAAATAATCTTCAATATCTCCTTTACCCTCACGTAACACCTCTACTCCATCTGTCATATCAACTACTGTAGATGCAATATTATCTCCATAACCACTATCAATCACAGCATCTACAAGCTTCTCCCATTTTTCAAAAATTAATTCAGGGTCAGTTGTATATTCTACAATTTCATCTTCATCATAAATAGAAGTTGACGCAATAGGATTTCCTAGTTTTTCAACAATCATTTGCGGAACAGCATGATCAGGTACACGAATACCTACTGTTTTTTTCCCTTTATATGCTATAGGTAAACTTCTAGAAGCATTCATAACAAAAGTAAATGGTCCTGGTAAAGCTCTTTTCAAGATTTTAAAAGTGCTATTATCAATTGGCAAAGTGTATTGAGATAAATGGCTTAAATCATTACATACAATAGAAAATTGGGATTTCTCGAGTTTAACACCTTTTATTCTCGCCAATTTCTCCATTGCTTTGATATTTGTAATATCACATCCTAATCCATACACTGTATCAGAAGGATAAATAATCAAACCTCCATTTTTTAAAATTTTAACCACTTGATCAATTGCTTTCTCTTGTGGATTTTCAGGGTGAATTCTGATATAATCTGCCATTTGTAAATCTTTATTCAAAGATACAAAATTGATAGTAGATTTCTCCTTCTAAAAATCTTAGTTTTTTATAATGCAATTGATATAACTTATTGGATTTAGATAAAAATCTTAAGCATTTCTGATAAAAACATATTCAATTTTCTTGAATTCAAAATCAGATTAAAACTTAATCAAAACATTCATTTAAAATAAATTAATCTTTAATATTTAAGAAAAAACAATAAGTAATTTACAAAATGTCTCTTCATATAAACAATTAGCTAATTTTAAAACAAAAATTAATACTAAAAATTATGAAGAAATTTTATTTCAATTTATTAAAGGTATCTTTTGCTTTTTCTCTATTATTATTCTCATCAAACTCGAAAGCACAAGTATATTTAATAGGAAATGGAGAAATAGCTAAAAATGTTTCAAATGAAGGTAAAGTCGTTGTATTAAATTCTAGTACAGCTAATTTCTTTTGGACACCTGAAAATGGATTACAATTATTAGGAGATATGCCTGATAACGTTACTCATGCAGGAAACCCTTCTGTTTCTGCTGATGGAAAAACTATTGCTACTACTACAACTAATCCTAGTACAAATATCACTGAAATGGGTATTTATGATATTGATAGTAAAAAGTGGACTTATTTAGGAAATTTAGGAGTCTCTGAAGATGGAAAATCAAGTTCTGTTTGGAATATGACACCAGATGCAAATATTGTTGTTGGGTCCGCAAATGCTGAAAATAAAGAAGTTCATGCTATTTATTGGGAAAAAGAAAAAGGATTAATCGATTTAGGTACCTCATTTCCTAATAGATACGCAAGAATAAATGACGTTAGTAATAATGGTGATGTTTTTGTAGGATGGCAAGATGATAATTTTGGAACTCGTACTGGATGCTTTTGGGAAAATGGTGTTCAAACTTTGATAACTAATCCTGATGGAACTTTGGTTAATGAAATATCAAGAATTTCTGGTGATGGAAAATGGATGATCGGTGCAAGTGGTTTCTACGCAACAAGATGGAGTAAAGAAACTGGATTAATTAAAATTGAACACCCATACGCAAGTAGCTTTTTTTCAGGAGCAGCTACAATTATCAACAATGATGGAAGTGTAATTTTAGGATATTACAGAGGTCCGGGTCCAGCAATATATGGTGAAGGATTTATATGGACAGAGGATACTGGATTAGTAAATCTTAATACATATGTAAAAGATGTATTAAAATATGATGATTTAGGAATTACATTTGCACTTCCTCTAGGAATGTCTGCAGACGGAAAACAAATTGTTGGTTATGGAAAATCAAGTAGCAACAATGCTGTTTCTTTTTTAATTAGTCTACCAAAAGATGATTTATCTACAAATGAAGTAAACAAGGTTAACTTTGACATTTTTCCAAATCCAACAACAGAGATCATAACAATTAATTCAAATGGAAAAATATCTTCATCTATTCTTTATAATACAAATGGAGAAGTAGTTTTGAGATCAAACAACAAACAAATAAATATATCTTCTCTACCAAAAGGTATTTATATCATAAAAACAATAATCGACGGAAAAGATTACACAAAAAAGGTTATTAAAAAATAATCAATAAACCTCTACTTACCAACAAAAAATGCTGAATAAATATTCAGCATTTTTTTTATTACCTTGAAAACAATTTTATTTATTTTTTAAGATTTCATGAAATACTGTTTGTGCTGAGTAAATACGATTTGTAGCCTCATCAATTACAATAGAACGATCAGAATCTAACACTTCATCTGAAACAACTACGTTACGACGAACTGGTAAACAGTGCATAAATTTTCCATTATTTGTCAAATTCATTTTGTCCATTGTTACTTCCCAATCTTTATCACCATCATTTGCTTGACCATAATTTTCATAAGAAGACCAGTTTTTTGCATAGACAAAATCAGCATCTTTCAACGCTTCATCTTGATCATAAGAAATTGTTGCTCCATCAGTAAATTTTGGATCTAATTCCAAACCTTTAGGCTGAACAACGGTAAAATCAACCCAATCAACTTTAGAAAACCATTGCGCGAAAGAATTCGGAACAGCTTGTGGCAAACGACGTGGATGCGGCGCCCAAGTCATCACAACTTTCACTTTCTTTTCAGGTTTTGTCCCAGGCGTATAACCCGTTTTTTCTGCAATTGTAATTAAATCCGCAAAAGATTGTAAAGGATGTAATGTTGCACTTTCTAAAGACACAACAGGAACAGAAGATAACTCTTTTACTTTATTGAACATGATTTCGTTATAATCCTCATCACGATCTACTAATTTCGGAAAAGTACGAACCCCTAAAACATCACAATACGCACTCATTACCTGAATTGCTTCTTTGATATGTTCTTGCGAATCTCCGTTCATCACAGTTCCATCAGCCATTTCTAATGTCCAAGAATCTGCACCCGCATTCAAAACCCAAGCATTAGCCCCAAGATTATAGGCCGCTTTAATAGAGCTTAGACGTGTGCGTAAACTTGGATTAAAAAAAATTAAACCAACTGTTTTATTTTTACCAACTTCTTGTTGAGCAAAAGGATTTGCTTTAATTTCTAAGGCTGTTTTTAGTAATTCGTCGATGTTTTCTACATCATAAACCGAAGTAAATTGTTTCATAATTGAGAAGAATCTTTTGTTTTATTTGTTTTGCAAAATTAGTGGAAACAATCGAGGTTTAAAGAATTATTTGTATATTTTTGCGAGAATTATATACTAATCTTTTTCAAAAAATAGAATGAAATACTTTATACTTTTCGTCTCTTATTTATTATTAATACAATCTGTTTATCCACAAACAAAAGAATTAGATTCTAAGTATATTAAAAATATAAAATCAACTCTTAGTAATTTCAAATCAAAAGAAGAGAGGAAGGAATATGACAATTATTTTGAATTTTTAGAGCATCAAATTTCTCTTAATTATACCAAAAATAATTACGTCCTAGATAGCGATTATCAAAAAATAATTCAGAATACATTTCAGTTAATAAACTCTAAAAACACTGATTTACAAATAAACAAAAATAAATTTTATATCATAAAATCTAATATTCCAAATGCTTCTTCACTTGGTTTTAATGTATATTTTATAGAATCTGGTTTGTTTAATTTGTTAGATAATCAATTTCAATTTGCAGCAGTAATCTGTCATGAGATTGCTCACAATCAGTTAAATCACACAAGATTAGCAATAGAACAAGATGCTGAATTTGAGAAAGATTTTAAACGTAAAATTAAGTCAATCAAGCGACAAGATTTTTTAAAATTGATTAAATCTCAAAATGAAGTTATTCAAAAAAAATATGATTTAGCAGTACAATCACGCAAGAAAGAGATTTCTGCTGATAGTTTGGGATACATTTTATATAAAAATCTTAATTATCCTAAAAGCGAATATTTTCATCTTTTAAAGAAAATTGAAGAATTTGATCAAAGCGATAAATTTATACTTGATGATTCTATCTACGCTTATTTATTTGATTTGCCTGAACAAAAATTCAATCCTAAATCGATTAAAATAGAAAAAAACTCATTGTTCGAAGGATTAAATTTTACTGAATATATTGATAAAGATTCTATTCGTACACATCCTAATTTGAATGATCGATTAAATTGGATTCAGAAAAATTTTCAAGAAGATTTTACGAAACAAAATGTAACTCTTTCGGCAGAATTTGAAAATGTTAAAGCAAAAGAAATCAAAAATTATTACGATAATTATATTCACAATGAAGAATATACAACAGCGCTTTTGGAGTTGATGTATGAGAAGCAAAATCATTCGAACAGAACAGATTTAGATAAGTATATTGGAATGATTTTTAGTAAACTATATGAAAGTCGAAAATCCTTAAAATTTAATAAATATGTTGCTCAAGTTGATGCAAATGACAAAAATATTAATCAGCAAAAGTTACTGAGTTTCTTATGGAGTTTAACAAATGACGAATTAAAAAATATTGGTGAACATTATACAAAAAAAGCAACTAATTAGTTGCTTTTTTTACTTTTTATAAATTTAATTTTTCTATTCGAACTGAGCTTTCTTTCTCGTCTTTATTATATTCGCTAATAAAAATATAACCATATTTAGCTTTACCAAAACGCATACTTGTTTCCTTTGTTTTGAAAGGCATTTTATCTTGAGTTAATACTCCATTTTTAAGTTTATTGATAATTAAATTCCAACTTTTTTTATCGTCTTTATCTTGTTCAGCATAGAAAAATAACACTTCATTTTCATCTTTATTTTCCTGAGAAAAAAGATAACTATCAAACATTTTTTGTTTCGATTTTTCTAAAACAATATGATTTTTAAAGATTCCATTACTATCAAAATTAGCGATAATATAATCAGTAGATCTAACAACAGTAAGGCTGTTATCTCCTTTTTGCTTTTCTAATAAAACCGTAAACGAATTATCATTATAATTAAAAAATTCTTTCAAAGCATAACGATAACCATCTTTATCTCTTAATGTTTTAAAACCGATATCAGAAAATATTTCGTTATAATTAATTCTTTTTTCTAACAATTGCTTTCCTACACTATCATAAATTGTTCGCATCAACCCAATACTTGGTCCAAATCTAGAAAATGGAATTGCATATTCAGAAGATTCTTTTATTTCACCTATTACAAATAGTTTATCATTTTGTATTTCCAACTCAGGGAAAACATAAATTCCATCTCTATTAATTCTTGAGCTATATACAATATTTGATGTATTTTTCCCGTCAGCCAAATCATACGTTAACAATCTTTCCACTCCTATTTTATTAAATCCAGAAGATTCGTCATTCTTTTTTTGCAATAAAACTAATTGATCATTTTTAAAAGTTCCTAACTCAAATTTATATCCATCTTTTCTCATCTTTTTATCAATTACATAAGAAAAAGTATTCTCAAATTTTTCATTATACGCATATATACTTTCCAATAAATTACCATTCCCAACTTTAAAATCGACATAATATAATTTATTTTGGTTTCGATAACTCGTCAAAACATTTGCAGAATATATTGAATTCAAAACTTTCATTTTATCAAATCCATCAATTTCAGAAAATGGAGTAAAAATACCATTTCTAAAAAATTCTACATTTTCAGTGTTGTTGGATTTCAAATCAAGTTTAACTAAAACATTTCCATATTCACCAAAATTTTTAACATGATATAGTTTTGAATTAATATATAATTTTTGTTTTAAAAACTCAATCCCTATAAATCTGTAGCTCAATTTTAAAATGTTACGTAATTCAAAATCACCATTTGTAATTTTGTTTAAATTGTTATCTAACAATATGTATTCATATTGAACAAATTTATCTTCTTTTATTAATCCTTTGTTGAAAATAAACGCGTATCCAATCACATTTCCGTCGGTATCATTAAGTCGAGAAGATTGCTCTAAAACTCCAGTAGACAATTCTTTCAAATTCTGAACTTGAGCAAAAGAAAAAGCTAGATTAATAAATGTAAGTAGTACAAATAAAAGTTTTTTCATATAGTTTTTAAAATAATTTCTAATAATATTAAAACGTCTAAAACAACGTCAATTCATCTTGCGGACCACGAATGTCTAAATCTAAATCATCGTTTAATTTTTTGATGAAATATTTGGCTAACATTGGCGATTCTAACTCTAAATTTTGATGAATAAAAAAGTACAATTTATGTAAACCTTCTGCTTTCCAAAGTTTAATTGTTTCAATCCATTCATCTAAACGTTCATAATCGGATGGAATATTTGCTCCAACAAAACGCACAAAAGCTTCATTCGAAGTCAATCGCATATGCACCATATCTCTCCTACCCGCTGTATCTACAATAATATTCGAAATGTTATGCTTTTCTAATAACGAAACTAATTGATTAAAATTTTCTTCATTCGAAAACCAATCTTCATGACGAAGTTCTACAGCTAACGGATAACCTTTCGGAAAATTTTGAATGAAATTTTCTAATTTTTCAAAATCTTTTGGCGCAAAATTTTCGTGCATTTGCAAGAAAATCATTCCTAATTTTTCTTCAAACAACGCAACTGCATCCAAATATTGATTCAATTTATCTGTCACATTTTGCAATCGACCATAATGACTAATACTTTGTGGAATTTTTGGGAAAAATTTAAAATCTTTTGGCGTTTTATTCGCCCAAGTTTCTACATTTTCTTTACTTGGCGAACGATAATATGTCGCATTTAACTCGATACTATTAAATTGTGTTGAATAATAACTCAGTTCATCTTTTGTTTTAGGCGGATAAAAATTCTTTAAATCTTGTTTATTCCACTTTGCACAACCTACATATACTTCGAAGTTATCTGATTTATCAGCTTTATTCAACAAATCAATCGTTTCTTTTGGCGTTTTTGGCAATGTAAAATCAACCAATTCTGGGTTTTCTACTTTTCCGAATTTCATCTTTCTAAATTTGAACGAAAATTAAGCAATTATAAGCAGTTCTCATGATCTATTTTACGACAAAATGTCAGAAAAATTTCATTTGGAATATCTTTTGAAATTTAGAATTCATCAATAAATCTCATGATTTAGACTATTTATAAGAAAAACTAATTATTAAATAATAAAAATACAATAACGATGAATAAAGGAAATATTAATGTTTCGGTAGAGAATATCTTTCCATTAATTAAGAAGTTTTTATACAGCGATCACGAAATCTTTTTACGTGAATTAATTTCGAATGCTTCTGATGCAACATTAAAATTAAAGCATTTAACGAGTATTGGAGATGCAAAAGTAGAATACGGAAATCCAAAAATTGAGGTAAAAATCAATAAAGACGATAATACTTTACACATTATTGATCAAGGTTTGGGAATGACAGCTGATGAAGTTGAAAAATACATCAATCAAGTGGCGTTTTCTGGAGCCGAAGAATTTATCAATCAGCACCAAGATGCGGACGGAATTATCGGACATTTTGGTTTAGGTTTTTATTCTGCGTTTATGGTTGCGGATAAAGTAGAAATCATTACAAAATCATATAAAGACGAGCCTGCAGTTCATTGGACATGTGATGGTTCACCTGAATTTACATTAGAAAATTCGGATAAAACTGAGCGTGGAACTGAAATCATTTTACATATTGCTGAAGATTCGAAAGAGTTTTTAGACGAATGGAAAATCCGTGAATTATTGAATAAATACAATAAATTCATGCCAATTCCGATCAAATTTGGAACGAAAAAAGAAACACTTCCATTACCAGAAGGTGCTGCTGAAGATGCAAAACCAGAGGAAATCGAAGTTGATGATATTATCAATAATACAAATCCGGCTTGGACAAAAGTGCCATCTGAATTATCTGACGAAGATTATCTAAATTTCTACAGAGAATTGTATCCAATGCAATTCGAAGAGCCTTTATTTCACATTCACTTAAATGTTGATTATCCATTTAATTTGACTGGAATTTTGTTCTTTCCAAAATTAGGAAACAACATCAATATTGATAAAGATCGTATTCAATTGTACCAAAATCAAGTGTTTGTAACAGACGAAGTAAAAGGAATTGTACCTGATTTCTTGATGTTATTACGCGGTGTGATTGATTCTCCAGATATTCCATTGAATGTTTCGCGTTCGTACTTACAAGCTGATGGAGCAGTGAAGAAAATTTCTGCACATATTACGAAAAAAGTGGCGGATAAAATGTCTTCATTAATGAATCAAAATCGTGAAGATTACGAGCAAAAATGGAACGATATTAAAGTTGTAATTGAATACGGAATGATTTCGGAAGATAAATTCTTCGAAAAATCTGACAAATTTGCATTGTATCCAACAGTTGATGGTAAATATTTTACGTGGGACGAATTGAATGCTTCAATCAAAGACAATCAAACCAACAAAGACGGAAAATTAGTTATTCTTTATGCTTCTGATGTTGATGGACAAGATCAATACATTCAAATTGCGAAAGGGAAAGGTTACGAAGTTATTTTATTAGATTCTCCTATTTCTTCTCACTTGATTCAGAAATTAGAATCTACGAAAGAAAATGTAACATTTGTTCGTGTTGATGCAGATCATATCAATAATTTGATTGAAAAAGATGAAGTTAAAATTTCTAAATTATCTGATGATGATAAAGAAAAATTGAAAACTGAAATTACAGAATCAATCAACAACAAATCATATACAATTCAATTAGAAGATTTATCTGGAACAGACGCGCCTTTCATTATTACACAATCAGAATTTATGCGTCGTATGAAAGATATGCAGGCTTCTGGCGGAGCAGGAATGTTTGGAATGGGTAATTTCCCTGAAATATATAATGTTGTTGTGAATACGAACTCGGATTTAGCAACAGAAATTTTAGCTAAAGATTCGAAAGAAGAAAAAGAAGCGTTGATTAATCAAGCATTAGATTTAGCAAAATTATCACAAGGTTTGTTAAAAGGTAAAGAGTTAACGAATTTTATCAATAGAAGTTTTAAGAACATTAAATAATCTCAGAACACTATATTTTAGTAGTCTTAAACTTAAAATCCAGCACATAATGTGCTGGATTTTTTATTTCTCAATAGATTTATTGATGTGTTAAACTTTTAAAGTTAGTTTGAAACAATTTGCATGACATGATTTTTATCATTAATTTTACATCAAGGAATTAATAATTATTCGTTCAGGACTTCAAAATACTTTAGTTGTTTTGAAACAGAACATTAAATTAATAGTTGTTTTTCCACAAAATAACGAAATTTTTAAGCCGACAGAGAATTTTCATAATAAGGTGAAAATTAATTCAAATCATTATCAAAAATTTCGGGAAGGATTTCAAGAAATTGAAATCCTTTTTTATCCAGACGTTCTTTTTAAATCGATTTTGCTCATAGTTTTTGCATTTTTACATATGATTAATAATCAAACATGAGTACATTTCATTTATTATTTACAATAGATATTTGTTCTATTTATAAAAATTCTTTTTTTATAATCATTTAAAAAGAACAAGTTACAATGGACTTATTCAGAAGAAAGAATTTGACATTGGGAAGGATTTCAAGAGATTGAAATCCTTTTTTTATGCAATTATTATAACAAAAAAGAGCGACAAATATGTCGCTCTTTCAATATATATCAGAATGTGATTATTCTTGTGATACAATTTTTGCAGATAAATACTCACGGTTCATACGTGCGATGTTATCTAAAGAAATTCCTTTTGGACATTCGATTTCACAAGCCCCTGTATTTGTACAGTTACCAAAACCTTCTAAATCCATTTGTGCAACCATTTTTTGAGCACGACGAGCAGCTTCTACTTGTCCTTGTGGTAACAATGCGAATTGAGAAACTTTAGCTCCTACGAATAACATTGCAGATCCATTTTTACAAGTTGCAACACAAGCTCCACAACCAATACATGTTGCAGCGTCAAACGCTTCATCTGCATGCATTTTGTTTACTGGAATGTTGTTTGCATCTACTGTACGTCCAGATGTGTTTACAGAAATGTAACCACCAGCTTGTTGGATACGGTCGAAAGATGAACGGTCTACAATTAAATCTTTGATTACTGGGAACGCAGCTGATCTCCATGGCTCGATGTAAATCGTTTCACCATCTTTGAACATACGCATATGTAATTGACAAGTTGTAACACCTCTATCTGGTCCGTGTGCTTCACCATTGATGAATAAAGAACACATACCACAAATACCTTCACGACAGTCGTGGTCGAATGCAACTGGCTCTTTTCCTTCCTCTATTAATTGCTCGTTTAATAAATCAAGCATTTCTAAGAAAGAAGAATCAGTAGAAACATCTTTTAAGGAATATGTTTCCATTTTTCCTTGAGCATTAGCGTTTTTTTGACGCCAAATTTTCAGCGTGATGCTGATTGTTTTTGATGATGCCATTTCTAATTTTTTTAAATTATTTATTTCTGCGGCTTATTTGCATTCTCAAAATTTTGACTTGCTGATAATGTTTTAATTTTACTGCTATTTTTCGCCGCTAATTCATTATATTTAGACATAGCTTTTGCAACATTTTCTGCTTTCTCTTCACTATCAACTGAATTTGATTCGTAAGCCAATTCTGAGTTATTTTTTATTGCTCTATAAAACTTCGTTTGATCTTTCTTATTCGTTGGATCTAATGGATTTAAATTAACCGCAGCTAATACTAATCCCATTTTTCCTTCAATATCAATTACATATGTTTTTCCTGCTTCAAGATTAGCTTTTACATAATCTCTATTTTCTGAAGCAGCCCAGAAGATATGTTCTCCAGGTTCTGTTTCATAAATAACATAATTTCCTGATGGAATTTTAGAAATAAACTTTTCACCATCATAAACTCTGAAATTTAATAAAACACCAGCTCCTGATCTAGTTATGTAAACATTCGATTTACCTTCACTTGGCATCTTAATCTCCTGATTAATCACTTTTTGACCAAATGCTGTAGATGATATTGTTATAAGAATAACAATCAAATAATTTAGTAGTTTCATAAAGCTTATATGTTATTTATAACTACGAGTTTTAAGCTCGATATATTTGTAATTTAATTCCTCTTTGTGTAAAACCTCAGTGTTGATGTCATCACCTTTATATTCCCAAGCGGCAACATAAGTATAGTTTGCATCATCACGCATTGCTTCACCTTCTTCTGTTTGGTATTCCTCACGGAAGTGACCACCACAAGACTCATTACGGTTAAGTGCATCAATTGCCATTAACTGTCCTAATTCTAAGAAGTCAGCTACACGTCCAGCTTTTTCTAACTCAGTATTCATTTCGTTAGCATCACCAGGAACTTTTACATCGCGGTAGAATTCTTCACGTAAAGCAGCAATTTCAGCAATCGCTTCTTTTAAACCTTCAGCGTTACGAGCCATACCTACTTTATTCCACATGATGATTCCTAAACGTTTGTGGAAACTATCTACAGTTTTAGTTCCTTTGTTGCTTAAGAAATGTTGAATTTGATCTTTAACAGCTTTTTCAGCTTCGTCAAATTCTGGCGTATTTGTAGGAATTTTACCTGTACGAATATCTGCTGATAAATAATCTGCAATTGTATAAGGTAATACGAAATAACCATCAGCTAAACCTTGCATTAATGCAGAAGCTCCTAAACGGTTAGCTCCGTGATCAGAGAAGTTAGCTTCTCCAGCTACGAAACATCCAGGAATTGTTGATTGTAAGTTGTAATCAACCCAAACACCACCCATTGTATAGTGAATTGCAGGATAAATACGCATTGGATTTTCGTACGGATTCTCATCTGTAATTTTCCAATACATTTGGAACAAGTTTCCATATTTCTCCTCAATCCATTTTTTACCTAATTTCTCGATTTCAGCATCTGATGGATTTTGATCTCCATTTGCGAAAGCAACCTCACGACCTTTTTTCTTGATCTCATCTGTAAAATCTAAGTATACTCCTTCTCCAGTTTCGTTAGCTTCGATACCATAACCAGCATCACAACGCTCTTTTGCAGCACGAGATGCAACGTCACGAGGAACTAAGTTACCGAATGCAGGATAACGTCTTTCTAAGTAGTAATCTCTGTCTTCTTCTTTGATATCAACTGCTTTTTTCTTACCTGCACGGATTGCTTCAGCGTCTTCTTTCTTTTTAGGAACCCAGATACGACCAGAGTTACGTAAAGATTCAGACATTAAAGTCAATTTAGATTGATTTGTTCCGTGGATTGGAATACAAGTTGGGTGAATTTGTACATAACAAGGGTTAGCAAAATAAGCACCTTTTTTGTGAATTTTCCATGCAGAAGTTACGTTAGAACCCATTGCATTAGAAGATAAGAAATATACGTTTCCGTAACCTCCAGTAGCAATAACTACTGCGTGAGCAGAATGTCTTTCAATTTCACCTGTAATTAAATTACGAGCGATAATACCACGAGCTTTACCATCTACAAGTACAATGTCTAACATTTCGTGACGATTGTACATTTGGATGTGCCCTAAGTGGATTTGCTGATTCATTGCTGAATAAGCTCCTAATAATAATTGTTGTCCTGTTTGACCTTTCGCATAGAAAGTACGAGATACTTGTACCCCACCAAAAGAACGGTTATCTAATAACCCACCGTAGTCACGTGCAAAAGGAACCCCTTGCATTACACATTGGTCGATAATATTACCTGAAACCTCAGCTAAACGATAAACGTTAGACTCACGAGCGCGGTAATCACCACCTTTGATTGTATCGTAAAATAAACGGTAGATAGAGTCGTTATCTCCTTTATAATTTTTAGCAGCATTAATCCCCCCTTGTGCAGCAATAGAGTGCGCACGACGTGGAGAGTCTTGGTAACAGAAAGCTTTTACTTTGTATCCTAACTCTGCTAAAGTAGCAGCTGCAGAACCACCAGCTAAACCTGTACCTACAACAATAACATCAATTTTATCACGGTTATTTGGAGCCACTAAGTTTAAGTGTGCTTTGTGTTCGCTCCATTGTTGTGCGATATCTCCTTGTGGAGATTTTGAATCTAATATACTCATTTCTTGATATTATTTAATTATTTAACAAAAAAATGGTAAACAGCAATGATTATGAAACCTGCTGGAATTAAAATTGAATACCATTTCCCGAAAGCAACAATTACTGGTGTGTATTTGTTGTGTCTTGCACCAATAGATTGGAATGCAGATGCAAATCCATGTTGTAAGTGTAATGATAAAAATACAAATGCAACAATGTAAATTACTAATCTTATAAATCCTAAAGCACCTTCTAATGAGAAAATGTGATTTAAATGATCCATAAAGTAATTACCTTGAGCAAACTCTGGATTTGGAGAAATGTAATGATCTGTGATTGTTGGAACCCAAAAATCATATAAGTGTAATAATAAGAAAACTAAAATTACAGATCCAGAAATAATCATATTTCTTGACATCCAAGAAGCATTTGCAGCACCATTATACTTTTGATAAGCAACTGGCCCACGTGCTTTTTTGTTTTGAGCTTCTAACACAAACCCCATTACAAAGTGGTAAACTACACCAATTAGTAAGATAGGTTGCATTAAGTACTGAATAAAAGGGTTATCACTCATGAAAGCCGAAACTTCATTGAACCCATTCGGATTAATAACAGATAATGCATTAATCACGAAATGCTGTAACAAGAACACGATCAAAAATAACGCTGAAAGCGCCATCGCGAACTTCCTACCAATCGACGATTTTAGTAATGATTCATTTGCCATAAAGCAATTCGTTTAATTTTTTAGATATTTCCACAAATTTAATCATCCCTATACTCTAAACACAATGAATTATATCATTTCATTAACATAATTAGGTAGTTTAGAATCATTCTTAGTTAATTGGGAAAATTTTAACAATTTTGAAAAAAATTAATTGTTTTATAAAAATTAATTACTATACTTGCATACGAAAAGTAGAACAACTTTTCATAGGTTTAAGTTAGTTAGGTTAATCCTCTTATAGAGATATAAGAGGGTTTTTTTTATTTTTGTTGTAACATTTTTCTATTTAATACTACATATAAATCAACAAAATAATAATTTGGATACTAAAGCAAAAATATTTACTGAATTAGTCGAAAAAAATCAGGGGATAATACATAAAGTTTGTCGTATATATACAGACGAAAAGGAATCTCACGATGATTTATTTCAGGAAATTGTATTACAGCTCTGGCGTTCTTATGATTCTTTTAAAGGAGATTCTAAATTTAGCACTTGGATGTATCGAGTAAGTCTTAATACAGCTATTACTTTAATTAGGAAAAAGACTAAATCAAAAGAAACTGATTTTAATGAAGCACAATTTATAAATTTAAAATCTGAAGATAAAGATGAATTTTTAGAAGAACGTATTACACTTTTATATGCTGCTATCAGGTTATTAAATGATGTAGAACGAGCCTTAGTATTACTTTTTTTAGAAGACTTACCTTATAAAGATATTGCTGAAACATTAGGAATTTCAGAAGTAAATGCTCGAGTGAAAATGAACAGAGTGAAAATTAAGTTAAAAGAAATAATGTCTAAAATGGAACAATAATGGAGTTAGATGACTTAAAATCAATTTGGAGTTCCATAAAGGAAGAAGAAAAATTTGATCAAAATCAAATTTTTCAAATGTTAAAAAAGAAATCGTCAACAACAATTAAATGGTTATTCATATTTACTTTTTGTGAATTTATCCTTTTTCTTGTCTATAATATATATATACTAATCTCTGGTAAAAACTTCTTTAACAATCAAGTTAAAACATTAGTTGAACAAAAAACCATCAACAATTACGAAATCACCTCAGTGTTTAGTATTGTCATTACATTTGGTTTTCTTGTTATGGCATACCGTTATTTTAAGAAAATAGATCTTAATCAATCTGTCGTAGATTTGATGAAAAACATTATTTCTTTTCGTCGTTTAGTTAATTTATTTATTCTCTTTACAGTATTAAGTTTAATTGTTTCTTCTGCCCCATTTTATTACGAATTAGGACAATCAATCTATTTAGCAAAACATGCTAATGATATAGAACCTTTTGCTAATAATGCTGCTGTTTATGGTTGGATTGCTATCATCACAGCTGTTGCATTTATCATAATTATTGGAACAGTCTATTATGGAATTATCTATTTCTTATTTTTAAGAAAACTTCAACAAAATCTAAAAGAGTTGAAAGAAATGAAATAAAAATATTATTTTTGCAGTTGAAATGAAAAGATTTATCCAATATATTATGCTTACGATATCGCTGTTTATGACAGTCTATCAATCTGCGCATATATTGGATCATGCTCTAAATAAAGAACATAAAGAATCAAAAGACAAATTTTCTAATGTACACGATCATAGTTGTACAATTTGTCATTTCAATCAACATTTTATTGAAAATGATCCAAAAATCGAATTATTCGAATGGACACAATCATTTATTCAAAAAGATAAAACACTTTACACTACACGTGTAAAACAATCTGTATTACTTACTCAGAAAAGTCTTCGAGCACCTCCTTATACAATTTAATTTCAGTAAAAAAACCACCTATTTTTTAACGTTATTAAATTATTGTATTTATGTCAATCAACATAAAATGTAGTATTGTTGCTACATTATTGTGCGGAACTATGTTTGCGCAAAATATTTTCGAAGGCCAAGTTATTGGTAAAAATCAAAAACCAATTCCTTTTGCAACCATATACTTCAATAACGAAGAATATCATTCGAATGCGGAAGGAAAATTTAGAATAGAAAATTTAAAAAAAGGAGATTATCAAGTTCAGATTGATGAACAAGGCTATGAACCTTTTTATCAAACTATTACTTTTGATACGCAACAAAATTTTGTTTTTACACTTATATTTCACAATGCCTACAATTTAGATGAAGTAACTGTTTTAGGACATCATCACGATTTTTCTACTGCAAATATAGAGCGCGTAGATCAATCTTATATTCAAGAAAACTATGCTGGCTCATTTGCTAAATCTTTAGAAAATATTGCAGGAGTTAATGCATCAGGAATTGGATCTTCGGCTTCAAAACCTATTATTCGTGGACTTGGTTTTAACAGATTAATCGTTGCTGAAAATGGTGTAAAACAAGAAGGACAACAATGGGGAGCTGATCATGGTCTAGAAATTGATGCACTTAATGTAGAAGATATCGAAATTATAAAAGGACCAGCAGCTTTAGAATATGGTAATGAAGCTATAGCAGGTGTCATCAAAATAAATAATAATAATTTACCTGCAAAAAATTCTTTATCTGGAGAAGCAAAAGCTTTATACCAATCGATAAATGATAATTACGGAATTGGATTTAATTTAAAATCTCGTAACAATCATTTTTTCTATAAAATAAAGGGTTCATATTCTGATTATGCAGATTATAGAACAACTACCGATCGCATTTATTACTTGAATCGCTATTTACCAATTTACAATAAACGTGTAAAAAATACGGCTGGACAAGATATTAATGCAGAGGTACAAACAGGTTATATTGGCGAAAAATTTCGATCAATTTTAACCATTTCTAATGTTAACCAAAAGATTGGTTTCTTTCCTGGCTCGCACGGAATACCTTCTGTAGATCGTTTACAACATGATGGAAACTACAGAAACATTGATTTTCCGTATCAAAAAGTAAATCATTTTAAAGTAATTTCTGAAAATGAATTTCGTTTAAACTCAAAAGATGTTTTAAAATTTTTAGCTAGTTATCAAAATAATCGTCGACAAGAAGTTAGTTCATTCCATACACATTATGCAAACCAACCTGCACCGACAAAAAATCCTGATTTAGAATTAGATTTTAATCTTTCTACTTACGATTCTCAATTAAAATTTGAACATAATCACAGTAAAAATTTCAAAACAATAATTGGTACACAAGCTCAATTGCAAACAAATAATATTTCAGGTTTCAATTACTTGTTACCAAAATATGATCGAAATATTTTTAGTGGATTTTTGATTGAAGAATTCAAAAAAGGAAATCATTTAAAAATAACAGCTGGTTTACGATACGATTATTCAACTTTCAAATCTGAAGGATATTTTGATGAATTATTGTATAATTATTTAATAGAAAAAGGGAATTCGACAGGTATTGCTGATTATTATGCAAATCGAAGCAAATCTATTAATCGTAACTTTAGTAATTTGAATGGTATGATTGGTGCAACTTTTCAACCAAACGATTTATGGGATTTCAATTTGAATGTTGGAACTAATTTCCGTTTACCAACAGCTATAGAGCTAGGTTCGAATGGAATACATCACGGAAGTTTTAGACACGAACGTGGTGACGAAAATTTAGATACCGAAAAGGGAATTGCTGTTGATTTAAAATCTGTTTTTCATAAAAATGATTGGAATATTTCGTTTAGTCCTTATTTATATTATTTCAGTAATTATATTTTCTTAAAACCTTCTGGTCAATTTTCTATTCTTCCTCATGGTGGACAGATTTATCAATACACACAAAGTAAAGCTCTATTAACTGGTTTTGAGTTTGAAATTCGTAAAAAAATTAACGAAAATTTTGATGCAAATATCATTTATGAATACTTGTATAACCGACAAATTACAGAAAATAATAAGTTAGGAAACTATCTTCCCTTTACTCCTGCTAACAATTTGTTTATGCAAGTTAATTACAAAGTAAACAAAAGCTTAGTTTTTTTTGATGGACTGAACTTTTTTGCAAATGGAAAATATACATTTGAACAAGATAAAATTGCACAAAACGAAGATATCACACCAAATTATTTTCTAGTTGGTATTGGAGGTAAAACTAAATTAAAAATCAATAATTTTCGTGCCGATTTAAGTATTCAAGTTTCAAATTTACTTAATAAAAATTATTATAATCATACCAGTTTTTACCGTGCTTTGCAGTTACCTGAACAAGCTCGTAACATACAAATTATGTTAGGAATTCCTTTCTGAAAATAGTGAATGTATGAAAAAGATTCATCCAATAATTGGACTATTCTTTAGCATTATTCTTTTTTCAATTCCAATTTTTAATCAATTACATTTCTCTTTAATAGATCATTCACAAGAAATTTCTACTCAAAAGAAAGAAGTAATTCATCATCAATGTCAGCATTTTATTTATTATACAATTTTTCTTGACACACATGATGATCCAAAAATAAAATTAGAAATTAATGAAGAATTTCTTAAAGAAATTAGTTCTAAACAGCTAGAAAAAAATAGTTTTTCTACAATTGAATATCATTTAACTCGTGGACCACCATTATTAATTTTTTCTTAGAAAAAATCGGCCAAAACAAAAAAATATTCAATTAAAAAAAATTAAAAACAATGAAAAAATCAATTTTAAAATATACATTTATTTCAATCGCTAGTTTATTATTTACAACTTCTTGTTCAGATGATGATACATCATTAGATACTACAAAACCTGAAATCAACTTAATTTCACCAAAAGATGATGCTCATATTCATTTGGGAGATGTTATAGATATTGAAGCTATTTTGAAAGATAATGTTGAACTTGGATCTGTAAAAGTTGACATACATTATGCAGGAGATGGACATCAACATAAATCAGCTAATGTAAATTGGGAATACAATAAAGAGGAAGTTATTCCTTCTGGACAAAAGGAATATGCTTATACACATAAAGTACAAGTTCCATCAGAAGGGATTACCGATGGTCATTACCATTTAGGTCTTTACTTAATTGATAAAGCAGGTAATCAATCACAAACCTTTATAGAAATCGATATTGTAGATCACGATCATCAACATTAATCTTAATTTATTATAAATGCCTGAAATTTCAGGCATTTTTTTATGTCCATTGTTAAAAGAATGTTATTTTAGCACTCCTCAATTATATCAAAATAAAAAATGATTGCAATAGCTGATAGCGGTTCTACTAAAACAGATTGGGTAATTTTAGATAGTAACCTTAATGAAGTGTTTAGAACAAATACAATAGGATTTAATCCATATTTCGTAACAGCAAACGATATTACAGCTGAATTACAAAAAAATAAAGATTTTGTGCCAATTGCCAATAAATTTACTAAAGTTTTTTTTTACGGAGCGGGAACTTCAAGTCAAGCAATGCACGAAATAGTAAAAAATGGTCTAAACAAATTTTTCATAAATGCAGAATTTACAATTGATCATGATTTATTAGCTGCTTGTTATGCAACTTATATGGGAAAACCAGCTATGGTTTGCATTTTAGGAACTGGTTCTAACTCATGTTATTTCGATGGAGTTAATATGAGAGAAGAAACAAAATCTTTGGCTTATATTTTAGGTGATGAAGGTTCTGGAAATGATTTGGGTAAACGCGTATTACGAGCATTTTACACAAAAAAAATGCCTTTTCATCTAGCAAAAGCTTTTGATAATTGTTACAACTTATCTGTAGAAGAATTAAATAAAAATGTTTATTTAAAACAGTTTGCAAATACTTATCTAGCTTCATTTAATACATTTGTTGTAGAACATAAAAATGATCCATTCATTCAGAAAATTATTTATGATGCAATGTCTTCATTTATCGAGTATCAAATTTTACCATATGAGGAAGCTCGACATTCAGAGCTAAACTTTATTGGTTCTATAGCTCATATTTACGAAGATATAATTAGAGCAGTTGCAGCTGAATACCACTTAACAGTTGGCCATATTATCAGAAAACCAATTGATAATGTAGTAGATTACCACAAAAAATATTTGATAAAATAATGATACGTCAACCAAAGATTGCAGTAATTTCTTACAATACTCCTCATAGAAAAACACAAGATGTTTTACATGGATTAAAAGCAAAAGGTTATCAAAATGTAAAGATATTTGCATTGCCTTTTGTACAGAGAGAAAATCCATTCACACCAATTTATCAACATCGACCTAGTAAAGCGATTCAAATTGTACCAATTATTTTCTGTGAAAACTTTAATTATGATTTTGAATTAACAACAGCAGAAACCTTGAATAACCAATTAATCAATTATAAAGCTGATTTTGTTATTATTGCAGGTGCAGGGTTATTACCAGACGAATTAGTAGAAAATCATAAAATAATCAATACACACCCAGGATTTTTACCTTTGACTCGTGGATTAGACTCTTTGAAATGGGCAATTACAAAAGGGGTAGAAATTGGCGTAACAACTCATTTTGTTGACACTGAAGCTGATGCAGGTTTTTTGATAGAACAACAATATGTTCCTGTTTATACAAACGATACATTTCATTCTCTCGCTTATCGTCAATATGAAATTGAGATTGAAATGTTAGTAAATTCAATTGAATTAATTCCAACATTCTCAGAATTCAAATCGCTTTCATCAAACGAATTTGAGGCTAGCCGTAGAATGCCAAAAACCATCGAAGAAAATCTAATGCAAGCTTTTGAAGTTTATAAAGAGAAATACAAAACAGTATAATAATAATTTTCATTAATAAACACGAAGGTACCTTCGTGTTTATTTTATACGTTTATTATAATTCTTCTGCTAATAATTCGTCTCCTTTTTTCCTTACACTCTTATACGCTCTATAACAGAAATACAAAATAATCAATACAAAAATAAAAGCCAAAGGTGCTAACACAATTGCTGTAATACTTAGCACAATAGAACTAAAAGTCTCTCCTGTATTCACAAGAAAATTTCCTGCTCCTGCAGTTGTTGTTGTTGACACAGCTCTCGCTGCCGCAGTTGTACCACTAATTGCTGCCGCAGTACCACCTCCAGCAATAATCGCTAAAGCCCAAGTTGCAACTTCGTTCATTTCAGGCATAGTAATTGCCACAGCTATTGTTCCCGCAATTCCAGCTAAAGGTACTGCTATTGTGTCTAAAAGATTGTCAATAATAGGTATATAATAAGCTCCAATTTCTACCAACATCGCTACACCAAGTGTAATAAGAGCCGGTGTACTCCCAACCCACATCCAACTTTCGTCAAGATTAATAAAACTTCCTCCAAATTTGACAGCTAAGCTCAGGACAAATAGGGGAAGAAAAATCCGAAAACCTGTAGCAGCCGCTAATCCAATTCCGAGAAATAGAGAGAAAATTGTCGTCATTGATAATAAATCGTTCATAGTTTTAGTATTTTATATTAGTTCTGATTATATAAATATAATGATAAAAAAGATAAAGTTTTTATTATTTTTTCTTTCCTTTGCATCCGATTAAGAGAAACCAAGTACTGCAAAGTACTTTTTTTGTGTAAATAAACCTAAATGCTTGAGCTACATCCAAATAATCGAGTAATAATTCAATCCCATTTGAAATGGATTGATGGTTATTTCTTTTCTCAAAATCAATCAACCAAAACTTCTTCACGACAACATTTAAAATTTTGCAAGAATCAATTTCTTTTTATTTTAATTTCTAACAAGAAAATTTTATCTTTAAGGAAATTTTATGAGAACTCTTGCAATGGAAACATCAAAAGAAATTAAAAAAAATAATAAAACAAAAATGCTAGTAATAGGAATTGCAGGAGGAACAGGTTCAGGTAAGACTACTGTTGTAAATAATATTTTGAGAGATCTTAACGCTGAAAGTGTCATCGTTATTTCGCAAGATAATTATTATAAAGATCATCCAGAATTATCATTTGACGAACGTTCCAAAATCAACTTTGATCATCCAAGATCAATTGATTTCGAATTATTAAAAGAGCATGTTGCTTTATTAAAAAATGGCGTTTCTATCGAACAGCCTGTTTATTCATTTATTACGCATAGTCGCAAAGAGGAAACAATCTTAACACATCCTCAATCTGTTATTATCGTAGAAGGAATTTTAGTCCTTACAGATGCGGATTTACGCGACTTATTTGATGTAAAAATATTTGTTCATGCCGATTCTGACGAACGTTTAATTCGTCGTGTTCGCCGTGATATACAAGAGCGTGGACGTGATTTAGACGAGGTTTTAACACGTTATCAAAAAACATTAAAACCCATGCATCAACAATTTATAGAACCATCTAAAAACTTTGCAGACATTATTATTCCGAATATGAAAAAGAAAAATTCTGTTGCAATCAAAGTTTTATCAACTGTAATTAAAGAAAAACTCAACTCGAAAACTATTGTATAATGAAAGAAAAATCGGAAGAAATCTTTGACGAAGAACTGACACCAGAAGTACCGAAAAGAAAAATTAAGGATACATTCGTATTCAGATTTGTTTGGAATCGTTACTTTATACTAACGGTCGCGTTTGCAGTTTGGATGATTTTTTTCGACCAAAATTCTTTTTTTGTGCATCGAGAGTTGGATAAACAAATCAAATTATTAGAAGTTGATGAACAGTATTATCAAGAACATTTGGATACTGAGTCTGAAAAATTAAATCAACTAAATAGTAATCCTGCCGAAATAGAAAGAATTGCAAGAGAAAAGCATTTTTTGAAAAAAGATGATGAAGATATCTTTATCATTCAAGAGGAAAAAGTTACTAAACCACAAAAAAAAGAAAATGAGTAAGTTATTTGAAGATTTTGATACAATTTCTGAAAAAGAATGGAAAAATAAAGTTCAAGTTGAATTAAAAGGTTTAGAATATAATGAAACTTTAGTTTGGGGAACGAATGATCAAATAAATGTAAAACCATTATACACAAAGGATGATGTTGATTATTCGGCTATCCAGCCTTTACCAAAATCATCAAAAGATTGGAAAATTATTTCGAAATATACAGGAAATAAAAACCAAGATTATAGTTTTTTGTATGGATATTTGATTCATCAGAATAAGATTAATTCATCGTTAGAGCTTCCTAATTATTTGGATTTATTTATCAAATATGATAGAGCCTCTGATTTACAACCACTTGAAAACCTTCCTAATCTAAAATATTTAGATTTAGATATTTATGGGTATTTAGCTCAGAATGGACTTTGGCAAAATGATTCTGAAAAAGCATCAAAAGAATTGGTGAAAGAAGCTTTAGCATTAAAAAATTTCGAAAAAGTAATTTCAATTCAAGGAGATGTTTATCAAAATGCTGGCGCAAATCATGTTCAACAAATTGCAATTACACTTGCACATGCTGTAGAATATTTAGAAAATTTTGGAGCTGATATTGCGGACAAAATCTATTTTAAATTCGCTGTTGGAAGTAATTATTTCTTCGAAGTTGCAAAATTAAGAGCATTTCGCTTTTTATGGAAAATGATTTTGGAGCAATATAACAAAGAAAGTGAAGCATTTATTTTCACTTCAACATCAGATCGAAATAAATCTAAATTAGATATTTACAACAATGTTATTCGCTCTACAATAGAAGCTTCTTCGGCTATCTTTGGATCAAGCGATGCTGTCTTTGCTGGATCTTATGATGAAGTAAATAAAGAGTCTGATTTTGGTTTAGAATTAGCCGCAAAACAACAATTATTGTTACAAAAAGAATCTTATTTAAATCAATTTGCTGATCCTGCTGCTGGTTCTTTCTACATCGAAAGTTTGACAAATCAAATGGCTGAAAATGCGTTAGAATTGTTTAAAACAATACAAAATGTTGGTGGATTTGTGAATGCTTTACAAAATGAAACTATTCAAGATTTTGTTTACACAAGCGCGAAAAAAGAGCAAAAAGATTTTGATGAGCAAACCATTAAATTAATTGGTGTTAACAAATTTAGAAATCCTGCGGATGTGATTGAGAAATCGCCAAAAGAAAAAGTGGTAAAACAAGCACTTTTTGTTCCAATTGTTCCAACTCGTTTGGCAGAAAAAGAGGAAAAAAAATAGTTTTTACATGAATTGGATGCCAATTTCATTAAAAGAACTCAACAATATAATCGAAACTTCAGTAGCTGTGATGGATACTGAAGTTTTGTGTTTTTGAAATTCTATAAAAATAGTTCCAGAAAAAAGACAAGTTCCTTATTATATCAATGAAGATTATTTTTGGATAGTAGGTAAAATCAAGAATTATATGATTTATTACAACGATATTGAAGAAGGTTTTAATATTTCCTTAGAAAATAATTTATCGTATATCGAAATGAGTTCTGCCGAACAAGATGAACTTCATTTTGCTTTGATAAAACTTCTTAAAAACTATGAAATTTAATAAATACATTTTTCAACGACTTATAGCCGGATTTATTGATTACGCAGTATTTATAATCATTGCAGCGCTCTATATTTATAAGTTTGGAACTTTAGCAAATGACGGAAGTTATAATGTAAACGGAATAAATACTTTACCTATTTTTATCTTTTGGTTTATTTATTTTATTGTGATTGAAGTTATTTTACATGGAACTTTAGGTCATTTAATCCTAAATTTGCAACCTGTAAATGCTAAAACAGAAAAACCAATTAGTTTTTCGCAATCTTTTATTCGTCATCTTTTCGATCCTATAGATTATTTTATTTTCGGTGGATTAATTGGAATTTTAATTATAAACAATTCCAAAGAAAGTCAACGTTTAGGTGATATTGTAGCAAATACTAAAATGATTAAAAAATAACAATTTGAATCCAACTATTTTAACAAAAGAATTTCAAGATTATCTAAAAACGATCGAACATGAAGACATCAAATCTATAGGTTTGAAAAAATCGTTGTTTGATGAAATTTCTTCTGCTGAAATTGCACAACAATTAAAAGGAATTCAAGTTTCAAAACATAAATTTCCAACATTTTATTCGACAGAAAATATTTATTTCCCACCTTCAATTAATTTGGAACAAGCAAGTTCGGAAGCTACAGCAAATTATAAATCAACTTTAGTTAAAGGAAAAAATTTGATTGATTTAACCGCAGGTTTTGGGATTGATACTATTGCTTTTGCAAAGAATTTTGAAAAAGTATATCACATCGAACAAAATCCTGAATTAAGTGAGATTGTACAACATAATGCTAAAATTTTAGCATCAAATTTAGAAACCTACACAGGTACTTTTCAATCTTTTTTTGAAGAAAATCCTACTTTAAAATTTGATGTGATTTATCTTGATCCAGCAAGAAGAAATTCGAGCGGAAGAAAATTTATTTTGGAAGATTTAGAACCAAATATTTTAGAATGGATTCCAACTTTTTTCGAAAAAACGGAGAAAATTATCATCAAGCTTTCGCCTTTATTGGACATCACTTCTACCCTACAACAAATTGATTCGATTTCCGAAATACACATTGTTGCATTAAAAAATGAAGTGAAAGATTTTCTAATTATTTTAGATAAAAATTCTTCAACGAAAAATCCTTTGATAAAAGCTGTTAATTTAGAAAATAATCAATCTGAATTTTCTTTTCGTTTTGAAGATGAATATATTGCGAATGCAAGTTTTGGAGAAATTCAACATTACATTTACGAACCAAATGTTGCAATTCTCAAAACTGGGGCTTTCAAATTATTAAGCGAAAAATTCAATCTTCATAAACTACATCAGAATACTCATTTATATACTTCGAATGAACTTTTGGAAGATTTTCCTGGAAAAATTTACTTGATTGAAGAACAAATCAATCATCCAAAAAAAGAAATATTAAAAATGAAAGCTAATTTATTGGTCAAAAATTATAATCAACCAATAGATGTTATCAAGAAAAAATTTAAAATTATTGATGGCGGTACAACTACTTTAATTTTTACACAAAGTATAGATGGTTTTCATATCTTAAAAACTTCACGGGTTTAGTTGGGATTCGAAAAAAGTTGTGCTAATTTTATACAACAATTTTTTCAACCCTAAAATTTAACATTTGGAACTCAAAAATAAAATTGAAAACTTTATCTATGGAGAAGCTCTTGCTGATGGAATTAAAACATCTTTAGCTATCATTATTCCTCCTTTAGTTGCAAGTTTTTTTGGCGATTTATATGCTGGTGTCACAATAAGTCTAGGAGCTGTTTTAGCTCATATGACAGATACTCCTGGTCCATTTAAAGAGCGCCGAAACCTAATGTGGCTTTCTGTCATTATGATTTTTATTGTTTCATATTTCACCAAAACGATTAATAGTTACCCAATATTTCTAGGTATTTGTTTAACAGTTATCGTTTTCTTCTCTAACATGTTAACCGTTTGGGGACAACGTACAAGTGCTCTTGGGATGGTTATAATGATGTCGATGGTGATGAATATGAATGATTTACGACATGAGTTAAGTCCTCTTCATATTGCGCTTTTTGTAACGGCTGGAGCAGCTTGGTATACTATTTTTAGTCTAGCTATTAGTACCTTTCGTCCTTATCGTATGGCGCAGCAAAACTTAGCTGATACAATGATTCATATTTCTGAGTATATAAGAATCAAAGCATCTATGTTTGATAAAGATTCTAATTATGATGATATTATCAAGAAATTGATTGATGAGCATGTTGTAATTAATGAAAAACAAAACTTAGTTCGCGAACTAGTTTTTTCTAACAAAAGATTAGTAAAAGATCAGACACCAATTGGTCGTTCTATTGTTTTCATTTTTTCTGATTTAATTGATATTTTCGAAAATATTACGGCTACTCAATATGATTACGAAAAAATAAGAGAAATTTATGGCGATTCAAAAGCGATGCGCAAAATTTACAATTTAATGAATAAGTTGGCGCACGAATTAAAAATGATTGCTTATCATATTAACTCTAATAAACGTCCAAAACAACCGACTTTTGACTTTGATGTTGAATTAAAAAAGATTGATGATGCAATCAAAGAATTATATGCAGAAGGTAAAAAACCAATCGTTTTAACCAAAATTTATATTAATCTAAAACAAGTTGTCTATAAAATAGAATTTATTCATAAATTTTTCTATGATGATTCTTTTACAGAAAAAAAGAAAAATCCATTGGATCATGCAGAACATTTTGAACCAACTGTAGATTACTCTTTCGGTAAATTAAAAGATCATTTAAATCTAAAATCTTCTATTTTTAGACATGCAATCAGAGCTTCAATTGTTATGTTGTTAGCTTATGGTGTTACTTTTATTATACCAATGACATATCATAGTTATTGGATTTTAATGACAGTTTTAGTCATTTTGAAACCAGGTTTCAGTGTTACAAAAAAACGAAATTTTCAACGTTTAAAAGGTACAATTGCAGGAGGTTTAATAGGAGTTTTGATTCTTCTTATTTTCCCGCAACATGTAATAAGATTCTCTTTGATGTTGTTTTTTATGTTGATGGCTTATACATTTATACGTCACAAATACGCTGTTGGAACATTATATTTAACAGCATATATTCTAATTTCGTTTAGTTTCTATTCACAGAAAGATTCATTATATATTATCCAAGAACGATTAATCGATACGTTGGTTGGAGGATTTATGGCTTTTATTTCTTGTTATTTAATTTTACCTACTTGGGAAAAAAATAATATGAATGAATATATTCAGAAAGCACTTATTGCAAATTACGAATTTATTTATCTGATATTTAAAAAATTAGCAGATAATGAAGTTTCTACAACCGATTATAAATTAGCTCGAAAAGATGTTTTTATTGCAATGGCAAATATAAATTCGGTTTTTCAACGTGTAATTTCCGAGCCAAAAGGAAAACAAGAAAATGCTAATGAATTAAATAAATTTACTATTTTCAATCAATCTTTCGTTTCATATTCAGTTGGTTTGGTTAAAATTTTAAAAAAGAATAATTCTGTTATTTTAACTTCTGAACACATCCGTTTAATGAAAAAAACTTTACAATTATTACTTCAGAATATTAGACTTTATGGAGAATATGAAACAGAACATTTGCCTAAAACAATAGAATTCAAAGAAAAAACTATTATTTATACTGAAATAGAGACTGAAGCTTTACAAAATGATTCTGAATTAGTCGAGGATTTATTAGAGTACTTATATGAGATTGCTTATGATTTCACAAAAGTTGGACATGTTTTTGTAAAAGACAAAACTTTAAAAGAGTAAATAAATGACAATTATTCAGCTTTTCAAAAATTTACAACCATTTGTAAAACCTTATCGCTCTTTGGTTATTGCAACTTTGCTCCTTACCTTAATTGGTTCTTTTACCTCACAAGTAAATGCATTGATTTTACAATATACTGTAGATTCTATAAATGGTTTAGTTGAAGTTGGAAAAGGATTAAAAGAAGGTTTAAAAATCATTTCATTCATCACGATTGTTTTGATAACAAAAGAAATATTGAATGCTTTCATCACCTTTGGTCAAAAATATTATGGGGAAAAACTTCGAATTTTAGTTTCCCAAGATTTAGCACAAGCGATTATCGAAAAGATTTTAACGTATAAAATGGCATTTTACACAAATCAAGATAATCAAGCAGGAAAACTTCAAACTCGTATTGATAGAGGAATTGAAAGCTTGACACGTTTAGTTCAAAACTTTTTCATCGATATTCTACCACTTTTTGCTAATTCAATTGTTGCTTTAATTTTGATGTTCAATGCTAATTTTTATGTTGGATTGGTTGGGCTTTGTATCGTTCCAATTTATTTCATTATTACGCAGCAACAAGCAAAAAAATTAAGTGGTTGGCGTAGAAATCTGAGAGGTTATCGCGAACAAAAATCACAAGGAATTATCAGTATAATTGATTCAATTACAGTAATTAAATCATTTAATCGAGAAGATATCGAAGGGAAAAAACAACTTGCTTTACAAAAAGAGTTGACGAATAATCAAATGCAAACACGTAAAACAAGTTTCTTTTTTGATGGTTTAAAATCTTTCATAGAACAATTTGGAGTAGTAATAATTATTATTCTAACAGCTTATTTAGTTCTTGATGGACAAATGACAATTGGCGCAATTATGTTTCATATTTTGTTGTTTAACAACGTTTCGGCTCCAATTCGCCAACTGCATCGTATTTATGATGAAATGAATGATGCTATGATTTATTCGGAAAGTTTCTTTGGTATTTTGAAAGCAGACAACGAAAAAGAATCATCTGGAAATTATATTCCAACAAATTTAAAAGGCAAATTCGAAATTCAAAATGTTGATTTTTCTTATCCAAATGGTTACAAAGCATTGAAAAACATCAATATGACAATTCAACCCAATAAAATTACAGCTTTAGTTGGTTTGTCTGGTGCTGGAAAAAGTACTGTCATTAATTTATTAGATAAATTTTATCAACCTGATGTTGGAAAAATTCTATTGGACGGAATTGATTTAGAAGAATATGACACACAATTTTTACGAGACAATATTGGTTTGGTTTTACAAAAAAATCACATTTTTAATGGAACTATTGAAGAAAATATACGATACGGAAATGTAAATGCAACCTTCGAAGAAATAGAAGATGCTGCAAAACGTGCTTATATTCACGAACAAATTTTGGATTTACCAGAAGCTTATCTATCCAAAGCTCTGTTACTTTCTGGTGGACAACAACAACGTATCGCTATTGCACGCATGTTTCTAAAAAACCCACCAATTATTTTCTTAGACGAACCTACTGCAAGCTTGGATGCAATAGCAACGGAACAAATCAAAAACAGTTTGGATGCAATTAAGAAAGACCGAACAGTAATTATCATTTCGCATAGTATATCTCAAATTATAGATGCAGATTATACATATGTAATGAAACAAGGTGAAGTTGTAGAAAATGGTATTCATGAAGATGTGTACAAAATGAATGGTACTTATAAAGAGATTTTTGATGCTATGGCAAAAAGCTTAAACATTGAAAAAATAGCTAAAACATTTGATGAAGATGAAGAAGAAAATTATTAGAAAAAAAGTATTATAAAACATTATTAATCACTATCTTTAATGAGGTAATAGTATATTGTATGAAAAGTTTAGTTTATTTTATAATTGGGGGAATGCTTTTTACCCAATCATGTGAGCAAAAAAAAGACGCTCCTAAAGAATTGGCTCTTAATACAGAAATGTACGAAAGTGCTTTGGATGTACCTGTAAATAAAGTTGGTGTTTTAATTAACATAGATTCAGTAGGGTTTTTCGAACATAATTCCCAAAATTTGGATAATAAGATAGATTCTAAGCCAATCGAAAACCAAATTAAACAACTAAATTCTAAATTTAATGCTATAAAAATAATTCGTGATAAATCAGTAAAAATATTAGATGAAAATCAATATAAATATCAAATGATTGAAACATATGATAAAAATTTCGTTCCAAATGAATTAATTACTAAAGAGAATATTGATCAAGTCAAATTTAATGATTTAAAAAAAACAATTAAACTAGATGATTTAGTTATTATAAATGTAAAACCTGGACTTGATTATGATCCAACTAACAAACAAAAATATATTGCTAAAACATATGTTTATATTAATATTTTAGATCTTAAAAATAACACTTTAAAATACAGTGAAACAATTGGAGGAACTAAATATATAAACGAAACAATCAATAAAACAACAACTAATTATTTAGAACAAATGATGAAAGAATCATTGAATGAAACATTAAGTATTATTGATAAAAAGTATTAAATACATTGAACTATGCGCCATTTTATTGGCAATTTTTGGAAGTCCTGATACTATAAACGGTTTCAGGATTTTTATTTTTAATCACATTCTAATGCTAGCCTTTTATTCATGGTATATTTTTTGTTAAATTTATCCTAAAATACAATAATGCGAACTATACATTATTTTTCTTTTGCCACTTTACTTTTCTCTTTTTCAAGTTTTGGACAACAAATTATTGATCCTCAGCTTAGAATACCTATTGAGAAAGCTATTGAAACGAATTATGAATTGAAAAATAAACAACTCGAAGTTGAAAAAAATAACTATCAATACAACGAAGTAAAAGGTAAATTACAACCTAATATATCAGCAATTGCTTTAGGAAGTTATTTAAACTCAAATGGAATTATAGATATTCCTACAAAATCAATTGATTTATTGTCAACAGAAATTTTTTCTGGAAATCAAAAATTTAATACATCAGCAGGATTATTTACTGTTGGAGTTAACGCTACTCAAATTATATTTTCGGGATTACAAATTCCAAATGCATTAAGTGCTATTCAGGAAAAAAGTACTGCTTTAAATTATTTGAAAGAAGCCGAAAAAGAAATTATCACAAAAGATATCTTACAAACCTATGATCAATTGATGTTATTGGTCAAAGTAGAAGAATTAATTTCAAATTCTACAAAACGACTAGACAAAGAACATCTGAAAGTTCAAAAAGCAATTCAAAATGGTTTAGCGATTCCTTATGATCGTGAAAAAATAAAATTAGCAATGCTAGAGTTAGAAGCTCGACAAGTTGAGTTGAACGGTAATCGACAATTGTTGTACAAAAAACTGGAAACATTGACACATCTATCGGAACAAGATCTTCAACAAATTCAATATGACCTTACACCTATCGATATTCTTTCATCAAGCTATACTTTAGAAAACAGAAAAGAACTAAAAGCTCTTGAACATTCTGTAAAAGCTTACGAATTTTTGTATCAAAAAGAAAAAGGCTCACATTTACCTCAAGTTTTTGCCTTTGCAAATACAAATTACACATCTATTTTGGGAAGTCGATTAAAACTAAAAGACTCTGATATTTTGGGAGATGTTAATCTAAAAATGAATCAATTTACGTTGTTTCCGAATATATTAATTGGTATTGGTGCAAAGTGGGAATTATTGGATGGTGGACAACATAAAAATAAATTGGCACAAGCAAAAACTGACATTTTAATAAATGAAAATAAGTTGAAAGATTCACAAGAAAAACTCAATCTATTGTTAAGCAAAAACAAAATTGATTACGAAACTTCTACTGAAAAGCTGAAAGTAAATAATCAACAAAATACCATTGCAACGAATAATTTAGAAATTGCATCAAAACGATTTCAAGAAGGCTTGATTGATGTAACCGAACGTTTGGCTGCCGAAAATGATTATTACAAAGCCAATTTAGGCTATTATGCTCAAATCTTGGATCAACGCTCTAAAACCTACGAATTACTCCAAACTTCTGGAGAATTATTTAATCAATTATCAAATTAAAATCATGAAAAATACATTATCCTATATTTTTGCTTTAAGCGGATTATTTTTTATTACAAATTGTAAATCATCTGACAAGGAAAATAAAAAAGATGAGCAAACTATTTTTCAAGGTAAAATTGAGCGCGATCAAATTAACGTTGTAACAAAAATCCCAGGAAAAATAGATCAAATATTAGTTCACGAAGGTGATGAAGTAAAAAAAGGACAAACGCTTTTTGTCTTACAATTACCAGAAGTTGACGCGAAGAAAAGTCAAGCAGAAGGTGCAGTAAATTCTGCCGAAGCTCAATACGAAATGGCGAAAAAAGGAGCGACAGATAATCAATTGAAACAATTACGTGCAAAAGTTGCTGGCTTGAAAGAACAATTAGATTATGCAGAAAAATCAAATCATAGACTAAAAAATATGCTTCGAGATAGTCTTGTTCCGCAACAAAGTTATGATGAAGTTTATGCTAAATATCAAGGCGCTAAAAACCAATATTTAGCTGCAAAAGCTGAATTAGCCGATGCCGAAAATGGCGCGCGAGTTGAACAACAACAAATGGCTTTGGGACAAAAAGAACGTGCTTTGGGAGCTTTGCAAGAAGTAGATGTTGCAGAAGCTGAAAGACACATCAAAGCACCGCAAGATATGACGGTTGAAACAATTAATCTAAAAGTTGGAGAATTAGCTTTGGCTGGATATTCTATTGCAAACGGAATTTTGGAAGAAACTACATTTTTTAGATTTACAATTCCTGAGAATAAAATCGGACAATTGCAAAAAAATCAAATCGTCAATTTAAAAGTTCCTTATAAAAATAATATGGTTTTGAAAGGTAAAATTGTTTCGATAAAAGTACTTAATTCGTATGCTAATATTTCGACTGCTTATCCTGATATCGATCAACAACAATCGCAATATGAAGTAAAAGTTGTCCCTGTTGACTATAAACAAGCTACTCAACTATTGACAAAAGCAAATGTAATTTTGGATCTTAACGCTAAATAAATTCTCATGAAAACGATTTTTCATTTAATTATACGAGAATTCAAACTTTTCTTCAAGAATCCTGTTTTACCAATTTTATTCTTGGGAGCACCTATTATGTATGGTGTTCTGATCGGAAATGTTTATAAAAAAGGAAATGTAACCAATTTACCAATTATTATTGTAGACGAAGATCATACGACGACAAGTCAGAAAATTATTCAGATGTTAGATGAAAATGAATCGGTGAAAGTTGCTGAAGTTTTACCTTCAACATTTGATTCTAAGAATAAAGCTTTAGCAATCGGAGCTGAAGTTGTGGTTGTTATTCCTCGAAACTTTCAGTCTGATGTACAACAAAAAAAATTACCTGAAATCGCTTATTTTGTAGATGCTTCAAATACGTTAACTTCTAATACAGCGGCAATCGCAATTACTACAGTTTTAACAACAATGAAAGCTGGTATTTCAATAGAAACAGCTCGAAAACAAGGTGTTCCAGAATATATTGCAACACAAAGCTACGAACCATTCAAATCAACGATGATTCGTCAAAATATCAGAAGTGGAAACTACTTATATTTTATGCTTCCAGGTGTTTTATTAACCGTTTTACAACAAGTTTTATTATTAGGTTTAGCACTTTCATTTGCTTCAGAATTTGAGAATAGAACATTTAATGAATTAATCTCAAAATCATCTAATCCGTTTACCATTTTATTCGTCAAAACTTTCCCTTATTTATTTATGTCAGTATTTATATATATGCTGTATTATTGGTTCGGAATGTTTTATGACATGAAATTAGAAACCGAATTCTGGCCATTCTTCACTTCTTCTCTTGCATTTATTTTAGCCGTTTGCTTTTTAGGATTTTTAGTCAGCATTCTCCTTCCAAGCCAATTAAAAGCAACCGAAGTTTTGATGGTTGTAGCAACACCAAGTTTCATCTTAAGTGGATTTACATGGCCTTTAAGTCAAATGCCAAAATGGATTCAAGCAATTGCAGATTGCATTCCATTAACACATTATTTGAAAATATTCCGAATACTTTTCATCGAAAAAGGCGAGCCTGCGTTAATTCAACCACATTTAAATAATCTAATTGTAATAGGAAGTATTTGCTTTGTCTTATCTTTGGCTATTCTAATCGTTAAAATAAGAAAAGCTAAACAATCGATGAAACAAATCGAAACAGAAAAGATTTAGCGTCTTTTTTAACTTACAAAACAGATAATAAACCATGAATTTTCTTACAGTTGAAAATCTAACCAAATCATACGGAATCAGAACTTTATTTGAAGATGTTAATTTTCATGTAAACGAAGGAGACCAAATCGCATTCGTAGCAAAAAATGGAAGTGGAAAATCTACTTTACTTAAAATTTTAGCTGGATTAGAAACGGCCGATTCTGGCGAAGTTCGTCCAAATAAAGGTGTTAAAATCTTAATGTTAGATCAAAGTGATGACTTTGACGAAAATTTAAAAAGTGAAGAATATATTTTCAATCATTCGAATGAAGTTTTAGATGTTGTTCGTCAATATGATAATATGATCGAAAATGATCCAACAAATCCTGATTTAATTGATTTAATGGGAAAAATGGATGTTTTAGATGCATGGAAAGTTGAACCAACAATCAAGGAAATTTTATCAAAATTGAAGATTGATTTCTTGGATCAAAAAATTGGAAAACTTTCTGGAGGTCAGCGTAAACGTATTTCTTTAGCAAAATTTTTGATTGATTTAAGTTTCGAAACTGGATATGTTCTTTTGATTTTAGATGAGCCTACCAACCATTTGGATATTGAAATGGTGGAATGGCTTGAATATTTCTTGAACAAAGAAAACAAAACATTGATTTTGGTTACGCACGATCGTTATTTCTTAGATGCAATTTGTACCAAAATTCTCGAAATGGAGGACAAAACATTGTATGTACATTCAGGAAATTACGAAACTTATATTACGAATAAAGCATTGCGTATCGAGAATCAAAATGCGACAATTGACAAAGCGAAAAACCTTTATCGTAAAGAGATTGAATGGATGCGTCGTCAACCACAAGCCCGTACAACAAAATCTAAATCTCGTATTGACGCGTTTTATGATACTGAAAAAGTTGCTAAATATAAAATTGTCGATCAACAAGTTAAATTAGAGATGGTAATGACGCGCTTAGGTCAAAAAATCATCGAAATGGAACATGTTTCGAAAGCATTTGGTCAAAAGAAAATTTTAGATGATTTCTCATATATTTTCGCTCGTGGTGGAAAAATTGGTTTAGTCGGAAAAAATGGAGTTGGTAAAACCACTTTCTTAAAAATGTTAGAAGGAATCGAACCTGCTGATAATGGAATTATTGAACGTGGAGAAACTTTAAATATAGGACATTTCAAACAAGATGGAATTGAATTTAAAGGCGACGAACGTGTCATTGAGTTTGTGAAAGATATCGCAGATTTTTTCCCTCTTTCTAATGGAAAAGAAATGCGTGCAGAGCAATTCTTAGAAATGTTTTTATTTACACCAGAACAACAACATACTTTTATCTCAAAGTTGAGTGGTGGAGAGAAAAAACGTCTGCAATTATTAGCAATTTTGTACAAAAATCCTAACTTTTTGATTCTTGATGAACCAACAAACGATTTAGATTTACCTACTTTGACGGTTCTTGAAAGTTTCTTAGAAGAATATCAAGGCTGTTTATTAGTTGTTTCCCACGATAGATATTTTATGGATAAAGTGGTCGATGAATTGATGATTTTTGAAGGAGAAGGAAAAATTTCTCGTTATATGGGAACGTATACAGAATATCATATCGAGAATAAAAACAAGCCCGTAACTGAGGATAAAAAGATTGAAAAAGAAATCGTTATTCAAGAAAAAGTAGAATCAAAAGAAAAAATAAAAGAAGCGAAACCAAAAAAATTATCGTTTAAAGAACAGCGAGAATTAGAGGAAATTAATAAATCTTTACCAATTCTTGAAGCCAAGAAAGAAGAGTTAACGAATTTGCTTTCTGATCCAAATTTAGGTTACGACAAAATTGCAACTATTGGAGATAAACTACAAAAAATTGTAGACGAATTAGAAGAAAAAGAATTTCGTTGGTTAGAATTGAGCGAATAATATTTATTTTATTTAACTTTAAATTAAATACTCAATTTTTAAAACGATGAAAAAATTAGCACTTGTTTTGGGATTATTCTTCGGAAGTTTTGCATTTGCACAAACAGTAAATGATATTCCTATTAAAGATATTGACGTAGATTATGTCCAAGTTATTGGAACTAGCCGAGGTTTGAGTACAAAAATGAATATCCGATTGGATTTTGGGCAAGAAACAAAATCTATTTCTTTCAAAAATGGTTTGAAAATTAAAGATGAAAAAGGTACGACCATAAAATTCAATTCGATGATTGATGCGTTGAATTTTATGTCTGCAAATGGATATGAATTTCAGTTTGCCTACACATCGAAAGAAAATGACGACGATGCGATTTATTATATTTTAAAGAGAAAAAAATAACAAAATCCTCAACTTATGTTGAGGATTTATTTTAAGAAAAATTCAATTCTTAATTAATTTTTTGAGCAACATAATCACTTTCGTTTCCTAAACGATCTACAGCTTTTAATGCAACTGCCGTTAAGCTTTTACCATCTTTATGTTTCAAAATTGTTTGATTTGTTTTGGTTTTATCCAAAATAGATGTTTCCCAATCGTTGTTGTAACGTGTATACAAAATCCATTTTGAAACCTTCGAATTCATTTTATAATCATTCCAATTCATCACAACTTCTGATGTTTTGGCATTCACAGACAAACTTGGTTTTGCCAAAAGATCTGCTTTTATCCAATTCATAGTTGGCACCAAAGCTTTAGCTTTGTATGGACCTTCTTTCAGATAACTCAACATCGAAGGATTTTTCGTTAATCCAGCAATACTCCAGTGAATAACTCCTACATTGTTTTGCAAAATCTCTCCAGCCATTTTTACCTGATTTGTAATCTCTGTTGTTCTATCCGAAACTTTTACTTCTACAGTATTCAAACCTGGCCAAAGATGGCGATTATGTGTATTTTCTGATTTCCACCACTCTAATAATTTAGGAAAACTTTGTCCTGTCGAATTAATTGGCCAATACAATTGAGGCGAAAAATAATCAACCCAACCTTTATTCAGCCATAATTTTGCATCAGCATACAATTCATCATATTGCGAAGAACCTGTAATTCCAGCAGGATATCCTGGTTTCCAAATTCCAAAAGGACTAATTCCAAATTTCACAAAAGGCTTTTCTGCTTTTATTTCTTTGTAAATTCTTTCGATAATTGTATTCACATTTTGACGACGCCAATCTGCTCTCGACAATGTTCCTCCATTATTTTTGTAGACATTCCAAGTTGAATTATCTGGAAAATCTGCTCCACCGTTGTATGATGCATACGGATAGAAATAATCATCAAAATGAACACCATCAATATCATAACGCGAAACGATATCACGAACAACTTCAGAAACGTGATCTTGCGTTTTTTTGTCTGCAGGATCAAACCAATACATTCCATTTTTCAATCTCAACACATTACTTGGCGATTTTTTCACCATCGATTCACTTGTAACAGGACCTCCACTACTGTGATGCGCTCTGTAAGGATTTAACCAAACATGCAACTCAATTCCACGTTTATGCGCTTCTTCTACCCAAAATTCCAACGGATCATAATATGGTGAAGGAGCTTTTCCTTCTTCTCCAGTTAAAAAGTAAGACCAAGGCTCGAAATTACTTTTGTACAAAGCATCTGCGGCTGGACGAACCTGAAAAATGACTGCATTAAAATTATTAGCCTCTAACATATCCAACAACTTTATTGCCTCATCTTTTTGTTGCGTTGTCGTTAAGTCTTTTTTAGAAGGCCAGTTAATATTTGCAACAGAAGCTACCCAAGCTGCACGGAATTCACGATTTACTTCTGGTAATTTCACTGTAAAAACTTCATCTTTCTTATTAGGAATTTCAGTTTTTGGTGTAGTAATAATAGTTGTTTGCGTAGATTCTACAGGTTTTGTAGGTTGTTTTGATTCTACTTTCTTATAGACTATTTTTTTTGAACTTTTATTTGATGCACAAGAAGTTAAGCCAACAGAAGCCACCCCAAGACACATCAAAATATATTTAAAATTAATTTTCATTTATAGAAAGATATATTAAGTATTACAAAATTAAGAAATAAGCCGATAGGAAACCTCCTTTTATAAGTTAAAATAAATAAAAGCCTTCTTTTGAAAGGCTTTTATTTATGAGAAATTGAAGATGTAATTAGTCTTTAATTACTTTTATTGTTCGAGTACTATTTTCACTTCCAACTCTAACCATATAAACTCCTTTTGGTAAATTTGAAACATCAATATGCACATTATTAGCGTTAAATTCTTTTCTAACGAGCTCTTTACCTGTTAAATCATAAATTTTAACGGCTGTAATCTTTCGATCATTTTGAATATTTAAAATATCTTTTACAGGATTAGGAAAAAAAGCTAATTTGGTTTTAAGTTCTTCTTGCGTTGCCAATGATTCTTTTGTAATTTGAATATTATCTAAACTTAAATAAAATTGATCTGGATCTGAAAAAGCTCTAAATGCAATATAGTAAACACCATCTGTTGGAACTTTAAAAGTTACTGATGCCGTTTCATAAGGATAATTGATTATTTCTTCATCGATCCAAAGTTGTTGCGTCATTGATTCTACATCTGGATTCTGACCTATAAGTACTTCCATTTTTTCTGGGAACCAAGCATCAATTCCCATATAATCAAATTTTAAATTAATATTTTCACTCGCTTTTAAATTAATTCCTCTCGAAAATAAATATGAATTTGCAGCATTTTCATGGAAAAAATACAGCATATATTTTTCCCCTTCTGAAGGATCAGGAGTTTCTGAAGAGGCTTGTGCAACTTCCCAATTATTTCCGCTTCCCGCATTAATAACTGTCCAACCATCAAGGTCTTCTGTTTCAAAACCATACGAATATGGTAAATCTGTTGCACTCTTATTTTGTGCATTTAATGTGTATGTACTTAATAGTAAAGTACTCAATAGTAAAATTTTTTTCATTTTTTAGTGTTTATTAATTCAGAATTAGAAGATACAAAAACTATTGTCAAATCAGCTAAAACTTCAAAAAAATAGCTGATTACTAATTATATCTTAACTAATTCTTTTATTTCTTTGTAAAACTTTACGAAAAGGATACATTTACATCAAGTTTCTAACTATGTTTTTAATTATATGTTTTGGAGTAATTATAATTTGTGTGAATGTTATTTTACAATCAACTGTTACTGTTTATTCACTAAAATATCTGCATAAATTTAATCTCAAAAAACAACGTTTAACGTTTAGTCAGGTAATTTGGCAAATGGCATTATCTGTTTCTTTGCTTACTTTGTTACACGGTGCACAATGTACAATTTGGGCGGCAACTTTTTATTTCAATCCAAATATTGACAATTTGTATAGTTTTCAGGAAGCAATCTATTTTTCATTAATTACATTTACTACTGTTGGTTATGGTGATGTGGTGATTGATAGCGAATGGAAAATTATGGCTGGATTAGAAGCGATAAACGGAATTATGATGGTTGGTTGGTCTACTGCGTTGATGTTTTCTTACCTACAAATTATCTTAAAGAAGAATATTTCTGAATAAAAAAATCCCTTCAAAAAATTGAAGGGATTTTTATTTAATAGTTATTTTTTTCCAAATTAGTTTTCAATTCTTTGTAATAATCTGGCGCATTTGCATCTTTTTCTAAGGCTGTATTAACCCATTTCAACGCTTGATTTCGATCCAATTTATTCGAATAATAAAAATTTGCCGCATTGTAAAAATCTCTTGCAGAAGAATTTTCGTTCAATTGATCTCCAATCATTTTTAAAACTTCGTTAATTGTATTCGTTTCAATATCCAAAACAACTGTTGTGTTATCCCAAGCTAAAACCAAATTCGCTGATTTTTGCGTCACATTTGTAAAACGAATCTCAAACGTTTCTGTCTTATTGTTCATCGATTTTGTTGACTTAGCTTTCACTTTCAACGCGATATTCGACTCTTTCCATTCTTTCGGATTTCCCCAGTTTTTCGTATCTTTGTAAAAAATTACCTCCCACTCTTCTTTGTTCGGAATACTATACAACGCATATTCACCAGCAGCCAATTCTTGCCCATTAACTTTGATTGGTTTATCAAATTTTATAACTGTATTTTCATTCGCGCCAGTTCGCCAAACTTCTCCATTTGGAACCAATTTTCCAAACACTTCTCTTCCATTTACATTTGGCCTATTGTATTCAATTTCAAATTTTGTTAAACCTACTTTTTGTTCAACTTCGGAATGAGAGCTTACCGCAGGAAATTTCATTTGCGCTAAAGCACAACTCCCTATTAACAAAGCTAAAATCGTTGATGTTATTTTCATATAATTATTTTTTATTCTTTATTTTATCTGTTTTTTTATCGTATCCATACGGACAATGTTTGCATCCACTTTTGCAACAATATCCTCTTCTTTTTAGATATTGTTCAGTAAATATTCTGAAACCTTCTGGAGATAAATAATAATCTCCTTTTTCAAACTTTTTCATTTCTAATGCTGTGAAATTACAACTTTTATCTATAAAATATCATTAATTTTGGCATGATAATTATTTGTGAAACTTTATCTAAATTTACGATTTTTAATGCTTTTTTAAATCAATATCTTTTCAGATTGATTAATTTTGCAACAAAATCGAATTAGCTAAATCATGTTTGTAGTTGTTTTGAGTCATTTATTCCGAAAGAATTTTATTGGAATTACTATTTTTCCTTTCATTTTTTTGAGAGATAAAAAACTGAAAAATGATGAAGTTTTAATCAATCACGAAACCATTCATATCATTCAGCAACTCGAACTTTTGATTGTTTTTTTCTATCCTTTTTACTTGATTGAATATGTGATTCGATTGATTCAATATCGCGATCAACATAAAGCATATCGCAATATTAGTTTTGAGCGTGAAGCTTATGCAAATGAACACAATTTGAATTATTTGAAAAAGCGAAAATTTTATAGTTTTCTAAAATATATCTAAATGATTTGGAACGATTTTAAAGCTCAAATCCAACCTATTAATATCAAGAATTTAACTTCTCAAAATATTGAAATTTCTATATTAAGAGAAGATTTGATTCATCCCGAAATTTCTGGAAATAAATACCGAAAACTCAAATATAATTTTATTGAAGCTGAAAAACTTGGTTACGAAAAATTGATAACATTTGGTGGTGCTTTTTCCAATCACATTGCAGCAACAGCGGCAGCTGGACTATTACATCATTTCGAAACTATTGGTATTATTCGTGGTGAAGAATTGAAGGATAAAATCGATGAAAATCCTACATTACGTTTTGCAAAAAAATGTGGAATGCAATTGCATTTTATTTCAAGGGAAGAATACCGAAAAAAGGATGAAGTAGAATTTACAAATCATTTAAATACTAAATACCCAAATACTTACGTTATTCCAGAAGGAGGCACAAATGATTTTGCGATAAGAGGTTGCGAAGAAATTTTGTACCATGATTGTTTCGAATATGATTTTATTGCTTCTGCAATCGGCACTTGTGGAACAATTGCTGGATTGATTGAAAGCTCGAAACCTCATCAAAAAGTTTTAGGTTTTCCGAGTTTAAAGGGAGATTTTATACAAAATGAAGTCGAAAAATTGACAAATAAAACGAATTTTACTATTTTTAATGATTATCATTTTGGCGGATATGGGAAAGTTTCGGATGAATTAATTACTTTTGTAAATGATTTCAAGCGAATTAGCCATATTCAATTGGATCCTATTTACACTGGAAAAATGGTTTTTGGAATTTTTCAATTAATTAAAAATCATTATTTTAGTGATAATTCTAAAATTCTTTTGGTTCATACAGGCGGATTGCAAGGAATTGAAGGAATGAACAAACTTTTAAAGAAGAAGAACAAAAATATTATAGAATGAAAAAATTGTTATACGTTTTTAGCTTAGTGTTGACGATTTCGGCGCAAGCACAAGAAAGTAGAGACATAACTTACATTCGAAAACACGCTATTTTAGCTGTTGAAGAAATGAAACTTTACAAAGTTCCGGCAAGTATTACGCTAGCACAAGGTTTATTAGAAACTGGCGGCGGACAAAGTAAATTAGCTGATCAAGCAAATAATCATTTCGGAATAAAATGTAAAGGTCCAGAAGAATGGTCGTTAGATAAACCTAGAATTTATCACGATGATGATGCAAAAGGTGAATGTTTCAGAAAATATTCTTCAGTTGAAGAAAGTTATAGAGATCATTCTAAATTTTTGGCTTTAAGACCTTATTACAAAGCTTTATTTTTCTTGGATCCGACAGATTATAGTGCATGGGCGAATGGTCTGAAAAAATCTGGTTATGCAACTGATCCAAAATATGCTTCAAAATTAATTTCGAGAATTGAGAAATATAATTTAGATCAATTTGATAAGATTTCTCCAGAAGAAGTTTATGCAAAATTATACACGTTATACAACAATCAGGACGATATGATGTTGGCAAATAATTTGTCAAAATCTAAAACAAAAAAAGAATCTAAAACTATCAAGGAAGAAGTTATCTTAGCTTCTTATCAACCAAAAGAAAATGTTGTAGAAAGTGAATCAACTGTAAATAATAAAACTATTACCTACGAAACTCGCCCGCAGAGCCCGACAACACGTATCAAAAATCACAAAAATAATATTCCTTATATCGTTGCTCAAGCGGGAGAAACAATTGCCACGATTTCTAAAACGTATAACAAAATTCCTTCGGATATTGCTAATTTCAATGAAATACAAATGGGTTCTAAATTAAAAGATGGACAAATTGTATTCTTCGGAAAAAAGAAAACAAAAGGATCTGATTATTCGTACAAAGTGCAAGAAGGTGATGATATGTACACGATCTCGCAACGTTTTGGCGTGAAGGTTAACAATTTATATAAACTAAATCGTATGGAGCCTGGTGAACAACCAAAAGTTGGACAACGAATTAATCTGAAAACAAAAATTAGAGCATAATAACCCTAAAAAGCTTCCTTTCGGAAGCTTTTTTTTATTTCATTATTAAAATATATTTATTATTAAACTAATCAAATCTCTCAGTTAATATCTATAATTTTTCAACTACATCAAATCAAAATTTAACAAAGTTTCATTATCTCATTTATAAATTTTCACATTAACTATACAATTAATAATAATTCTACTAAAATTAAATAAAATTGAGATACTTTTTCCTTTAAAAGTTTAGATTCTAACTTTAATTATATTTCTGAAAATTTCTGTTTATGTATTTTTAGCTTTACAATTAGGTTTATTATTAAATAAAATTTCAGCTTCAGGGTTTAATTAATTTATAAACGATTAGAATTATATCAAAAAAACGCCACCCAAATTGGGTGGCGTTTGTTATTAAGATTAATATCTAAAAGTTAGTTCTTGACAACTTTTGTTGTCTTAGTACTTCCATCAGCATATTTAATTGTTACAATATAAACACCTTTGCTAAGTGTTGATAAATTAAGCTCTGTAGCTGGTTTCATATTTACTAATGTTCTTCCAGAAAGATCAGTAACAACAATAGAAACAGCATCTTTAACATCAGAGATTCTTAACACATCTTTGAATGGATTAGGATATATTGATATCGCAGTTTTACTCATGTCTGACACGCCTAATTTTCCTACATTAACAGTATAATCTTCCATCTCACCATATGCCTCGTTTGCATTATTTGGTCCACAAGCGAAATGATGACCAAAAGCATCTGCTTTTGATGCAGCTAATACAACTCTCATTCTTGTAGGTCCCATTTTTGCATCAGAAGGAATAACAATGTTTTTAGTTAAAACTTGTGCAAGTCCTGTTCCTACATAAGTATACTCACTTTCTTCAAAAGAACCATTTTGATTAAAATCAATCCATACACCTACAGACTCATATAACCAACCATCACCTGAAGGGCCTACTTTTACAGAAATAGGATAAGTTTCTCCAGCAGAAACCTCTGCTACCAATGATGTGAAATCAGAATAACCTGTTGTCCCACTACAGCTAGAATCTTTATTAATTCCTGCAAATGTTACATTTTCAATAACATCACCATCACTACAAATCATATTAATTCCGTTGTTACAATAAGTGTAATTAGAAGCTGTTGTGAATGAAATTTCTTCACATCCTGATGCATCACCTGTATCATTAGAAGCTACCACTTTTACAAAATATTTTGTACTGGCAGATAAAGAAACATTATAATTTGTTTCTGTAACTTCTTTTCCATCTTCTATATCATAAGTTCCTGAAGCAGTTCCTATATATATTTTATATTTATTTGCATCACTAACTACATTCCAAGTAATTTTTGAAGACGTTGCTACATCAACTGCTCCATTTGACGGCACAGTGATTGTTGTACAATCAGGAACAGATGCAACTCCTTCTTGAATATCAATTGTATAATCCTCTACTTGACCAAAAGTATTATTCCCACATGGCTGAGGATCTGTAAGAAATGCCGTTCTAACTCTCATACGAGTTTTTCCTAATTTTGCATTAGAAGGTATTTTAACAAGCCCTGTTGATGTAGCTGCATTTACAGTCATATTTGTTTTTTCGTCATCTGTAAATACTCCATCTTGGTTATAATCAATCCAAATACTTGTTTTATCACCAGAAAAATTAGCAATCTTAACTTCAATTGGATATCCTTTATTTGTTTGAACATTACCTACTATATTAGTAAAATCTTCGTATCCATTATTATCATATAAAGGTGTCGATGCATTATCTATGTCTGCAAATTTAACATTAACTATTCTTTCATAATCATTATTAGTAGAAGTCGCTTGAGCATCACAATAAGTAAGTGCAGTAGATTTTACTTTAATTGTATACTCTTCCACCTGACCATTTCCAACATCTGAACAAGCTGTAGAAAGAGAATTATGAATAGCTGTAGCCCCTGTGAAATTATATTTCACTCTCATTCTCTTCTCTCCTGCTTTAACATCCGCTGGAATCGATAAATCCCCTTTTAAATTAATTAAACCACCTGTTACAACATTTGATACCAACATTGTACCAGCTGTATTGAAATAAGCTTCTCCTGCATCATCAAAATCACCATCTTCATTCCAGTCGATGTATATCACAGTAGCAAAATTATTACTTCCCGATCCTATTCCAGATAAAGTAAATGGCACCGACGTTACATCATCATTGATTTCGAATTTTGTTGCTGTAAAATTTTGATGAGCTTCATACGTTCCAAAAGTAGTAGCCGCTTCATCAGATATTTTTTCAACATCTCCAAATTTGAATGATTTAATTGGAAACATCTGAGCAGGAATCGTACTAATAATCGGTCCACAATAAGGAGCAAACGAATTTTCACCTGTTGTAAATGTAGTTTCCACACAACCTACAGCATCTCCTAAATTATTCGTTGCAACAATTTTAGCAAAATATTTCGTATTAGCCGCCAATGCTTGAGCTGCTGGTAACATATAACCTGAAGATTGTTCTTCTCCATTTATTGCATTATAAGTTGCTGACACACTTCCTAAATACAATTTGTAAGCATGTGCATTTGTAGCAGTTCCCCATGTAAAAGTTGGTCTTACAAAAACATCTGTCGCACCATCTGCTGGAGCAGAAAGAGTAGTACAACTTGGAATAGCATCAACGTTTTGTACAATTGAAATATTATCTAAGAATACTAATGCTCCGTTAGTATTATTCGCACTTGTACTTGTCACTGAAACTCTAAATTTAAAATTAGATCCATTAATTAGTCCATCAGGTATAGACGCTGTAACATGCACACATTCACCCGTTGTTCCACTATATGGAATTGTAGAAACTGTTGTAAAAGTAGTCCCTGCAGCATCAGTAGAATATTGCACAAGAATATTTCCTTTAAGCTCACCTACATTATTTTGTAAGAAATCCTCTATGATATAATCAAAATTAATGTCAATTTGCTTTCCATTCGCAACCATTGCCGCAGGCTTGGTATAAGTAAGAGTAGCCGTTTTTCCAGAAGCTGCGGTTCCCACTAAAGCAGCCCCCCAAGCTCTATCAACTCCAGTACACCCCGCATTATTATACACTCCTGTATAATTGGCTGGCGTAAAACCTCCAGTTCCAACCCAAGTCGTCGGAAGTGTTGTTTCAAATCCCTCTTTAACTGAGATTTGTGCATTGGCACCAATTCCTAGCGCCATACTACATAATAGTAAAATTTTCTTCATGTATTAATTCATTATATATTAGTTATACAAACATACACTTTTATTAATAATATGAAAATAAAAACTTAATTTATTTAAAATATAATCAATTTAACAGTTAAAAAACATATTATTTGACAAATTAAAAGAAATGATACTGATTTTATCTAAAAATGCACACACAATTATTTAGATCAATCAGAGTATTTAGTTTAATAATAAAAAAAGCTTCCTTTCGGAAGCTTTTTTTATTTCATCATTTTGAAAATATCTATCAATTGTTTATTGATTTCTCCTGTTTGATAATCCATCGGTGCAGGCGCGCGATCAATCATAATATTTCCTTCTTTGTCTAAAATAATAAAAGTCGGGATATATTCTATCTTATAATCAAAGCCAAAGTTATCTTCTCTTCCTGCAAATAACTGTACACCAGACATCTGATTTTCTCTGACCATTTTTTCCCAAATTGGCTTATCTTCTAATTTATCCAAAGAAACACTTACAAAATGAATTGGTTCTTCATGAAATTGTTTTTCCAACTCTTTCATAAATGGAATTTGCACTTTACAAGGTCCACACCAAGTAGCCCAAATATCCATGTACACATATTTTCCTTTGAAATCTGATAAATCAAATCGTTTTCCATTGATATCAGCCAAAGAAAAATCAGGAGCTTTTACCAATTCTTTTGGAATTTCAGATTCTGGAGATTCTTTTTTCGCAACAGAATCAATCTTTTCTATTTCAGTAGATTCTTCAATTTTTTGTTCGGATTTATTACAACTAAAAAATGTAAAAAACATTGATAGTAATAGTAGTTTCGTTTTCATTTATCGATTTAAACTAAGTTATATTATATGCTTTATAAAATAGGTTAGCTGTCAAAAATAAACATTTAAACGTTATCAATTTCATAAAATACCTCAATTAACTTGACAAAGGGGTATCTGAGGTCGTATATTTGCAAAAAATTGTACAATTATGAAAATGAAAACCTCCGATTTCGACTTTACTTTACCTGAAGAACTTTTAGCAGATCGTCCTTCTGAAAACAGAGACGAAGCTCGCTTAATGGTTGTTCACCGTGACACCGGAGAAATTGAACATAGACAATTTAAAGATCTTATCGAATATTTCGACGAAGGAGATGTAATGATTCGTAACAATACGAAAGTTTTCCCTGCTCGTTTAATGGGTAACAAAGAGAAAACTGGTGCTCAAATCGAAGTTTTCTTGTTGAGAGAATTAGATGCTGAGACTCGTTTATGGGATGTATTGGTTGATCCAGCACGTAAAATTCGTATCGGAAATAAATTATTCTTTGATAATGATGATACATTAGTTGCAGAGGTAGTTGACAATACGACTTCTCGTGGACGTACATTACGCTTCTTATTTGATGGTTCTTACGAAGAATTCCGTGCAAAATTAAAAGAATTAGGAGAAACTCCACTTCCAAAATATATTTTACGTGACGTTGAACCTGAAGATGCAGAGCGTTACCAAACAATTTATGCTAAACATGAAGGAGCTGTTGCTGCGCCTACAGCTGGTTTACACTTTTCTAAACACTTATTAAAACGTTTAGAAATTAAAGGTGTCGATTTTGCTGAATTAACTTTACATATTGGTTTAGGAACTTTTCAAGCTGTTGAAGTTGAAGATTTATCTAAACACAAAATGGAATCTGAGCAAGTAATTATTCCTCAAGCTACAGCAGATTTAGTAAACAGAGCAATCGACGACAAGAAAAAAGTTTGTGCTATTGGTACAACTTCTATGCGTTCTATCGAATCTTCAGTTTCTGCTGATGGACATTTAAATGCTTATGATGGTTGGACAAATAAATTTATTCACCCACCATACGATTTCTCTATTGCAAATTGTATGATTACAAACTTCCACACACCAAAATCTACATTAATCATGATGATTTCTGCGTTTGCTGGACACGATTTAACAATGAAAGCATACAACGAAGCTGTAAAAGAAGGATACAAATTCTACTCTTACGGAGATGCAATGTTAATCTTATAAGACAAGTTTGAATACAACAAAAAAAGACATACGAAAGCTTTCACAAGCTGAGATTGAAGATTATTTCAAAGAGATTGGAGAAAAATCATTTCGTGCAAAACAAGTATACGAATGGTTATGGAAAAAGAATGCACATCAGTTTGATGACATGACGAATATCTCAAAAGCTTTACGTGAGCAATTGGGAGAATCTTTCCAAATTCAACCTGTTGAAGTTGATCTTCTACAAAAATCTAACGACGGAACCATCAAGAATGCGGTTAAGCTTCATGATGGTAACGTTGTGGAATCTGTTTTAATTCCGACTGATTCTCGTACAACTGCCTGCGTTTCTTCGCAAGTTGGTTGTAGCTTGGATTGTACCTTTTGTGCAACAGCACAGTTAAAACGTATGCGTAACTTAACAGCTGCAGAAATCGTTGATCAAGTTGTGATTATCGATGAAGAAAGTAAACGTTATTTCAATCGTCCATTAAGCAATATCGTATTTATGGGAATGGGAGAACCTTTGTTAAATTATAACGAAGTAATTTCTGCCATCAAAAAAATTACGTTGCCAGAAGGATTAGGAATGGCTCCAAGAAGAATTACAGTTTCCACTTCGGGAATTCCTAAAATGATTGAAAAACTAGCTGACGAAGATTTACGCGTTAATCTTGCGGTGTCTTTACATTCGGCTCGAGAAGAAGTTCGTAATGTAATTATGCCTTTTTCTGTTAAATTTCCGTTGACAGATTTAATGGATAGTCTTCAGTATTGGTATCAACAAACGGGTTTACGAATTACATTCGAATACATTGTTTGGGGTGGTGTTAATGACAGAAAAGAAGACATTGATGCGTTGGTAAAATTCTGTCGAAAAATACCTTCAAAAGTGAATATTATCGAATATAATTCGATTGATGATGGAATCTACAAACAAGCATCAGAAGAAGCTGTTAACAATTATATCAAAGCTTTAGAATCCAACAATATTGTGGTAAATGTACGTCGTAGTCGCGGAAAAGATATTGATGCAGCTTGTGGACAATTAGCCAATAAAACTGGAAATGATTAAAAAATAATCAAATGAAATATTTAGCCATATTTTTATTTTTGATTCTAACTAAATTCTCTTTCGCGCAAATAATAGAAAACATTGATACAATTTCTATTGATGATTATAAAATGGAAAGTGTTAACTTACCTCCTACTTTGAACGAAATTTCGACTTTAGAATATGAAAAAGAAGATAAAAATGTGGCTTCTTTTTGGGGTTTAAACGATTCTGATTCCAAACCAGAATTGTATCGTTTTGATGCAAAAACAAGTGAAATTATCAATACAATTTTCATCACAAATACTCCAAATATTGATTGGGAAGAAATGTCTTCGGATGATAATCGAATTTATTTTGCTGATTTTGGAAATAATTTGGGCAAACGAAAAGATTTAGCCATTTATTTTATCGAGAAATCAAACATCGATTATTCAAAATCTTATCAGCAACTAAAAGCTGAAAAAATAGAATTTTATTATCCGGAACAAGAAACTTTTCAATTCAAAAATATGACAACAAATTGGGATGCAGAAGCATTTTTTGTCCACCAAAATCAGTTGCATATATTTACAAAAGAATGGTCAAATATGGCAACTTCTCATTACGTCGTCCCTATTGATTCTTCTAAAAAACACGCAGCCAAAAAGTTAGAAACTTTTCCTACAAATTATGCTGTGACTGCTGCATATATCGATGCTGATGTAAATAGTCCGACAAAAGGAATTTATTTATTGGGTTACACAAAAGAAGCATTAACTTTTATCAATTGGTTTGATTTGCCAAAAGATAACAATCAGTTATTCTTCACTTCTCAAGTTAAAAAAATAAGTTTACCTTTGGGCTTCACGACACAGTTGGGACAATTGGAAGGGATTTCAGTTTTGCCAACCGAAAACAAAATTTGTTTTAGCGGAGAGGAATTTAACTATAAAGGATTCTATGCAAAACAGGTTGTACATTGCATCAATAATTTTACGAATTAAAAAACTAAATTTTGGGTAACACGGTAGATTTGATTAAAGCTCCAATCGCGGAGGAAATGAAATTGTTTGAACAGAAATTCTTCGAATCGATGAAGAGTAATGTTTCACTTCTTGACCGTATTACCAATTATATTGTGCGCAGAAAAGGAAAACAAATGCGCCCGATGTTTGTCTTTTTGACTGCAAAATTGAATGGAGAAGTACAAGAACGTACTTATCGTGCGGCTTCTTTTATCGAACTTATTCATACAGCTACTTTAGTACACGATGATGTTGTAGATGATAGTACATTGCGTCGTGGTTTCTTTTCACTTAATGCCATCTGGAAAAATAAAGTTGCGGTTTTAGTTGGTGATTATTTCTTATCTAAAACCTTAATTATTTCGACTAAAAACAAAGATTTTGATTTGTTAGAAGTTGTTTCTGTTGCGATACAAGAAATTTCGGAAGGTGAATTATTGCAAATCGAAAAAGCGCGTAAACTTGATATTACAGAAGATGTTTATTTCGAGATTATCCGAATGAAAACTGCAACGCTTATTGCCGCTTGTTGTGAAGCTGGAGCGCGTTCTGTTGGTTGTTCGGAAGAAATTGCAAAGAAAATGCATCGCTTTGGTGAATTGGTTGGAATTGCTTTTCAGATTAAAGATGATTTGTTTGATTATACCACTTCTAATGCTATCGGGAAACCTGTCGGAATTGATATTAAGGAACAAAAAATGACGTTACCGTTGATTTATTCGATTAATACAGCGAATGAAAAAAACAAAAAATGGTTGATTAATTCGGTAAAACGTTATAACAATGACAAAAAACGTGTACGAGAAATTATTCAGTATGTGAAAGATCACGGAGGAATTGAGTACACGCAAAAAATGATGAAACAATATAGCCAAGAGGCTTTAGATATACTATACGAGTTTCCCGAAAATGAATTTCGAAATTCATTAGAAACAATGGTGAAATACGTAATCGAAAGAGAAAAATAACAAAAAAGGACTTCTAATTGAAGTCCTTTTTTGTATAGTACAATATTGTAAAGCTTCTAAATGAAAAAAGATAATATCATACTTACTGTTTCTTTATTTTCTCCTCTTTTGTTTTTAGGTTGTATTGTTACTTATTTTTTTCGTTCTCCAAAACTTATTCTCCTTATGAATATTATAAAACAATTCATTAAAAAAATATATACAAAAGATGAAAGTAGAGGAAATCGATTAATGGTTAGAGTTAAACATTCAGATTATTATTTACCTTATGAAAATGCAAATCAATTTATCGAAATAGGTGATGCTGTTGTCAAGAATAAAGGTGAAACATCTTTACATATTTTTAGAAATAAAAGTTTAATTATAGAATAATTATATTACAATTAAAAATCTCATCAAAATCTTCTTAAATTACTCACAAAAAAAGCTGCTACAAATTGTAACAGCTTCCATATATTATTCTAAATATTTATTTATTTAAATTCTTTTGATAAATATAATCATCCATGATGTATCCATTTCCGATGTCAAATGTTTTTGATTCCATATTCTTGAAACCATTTTTCTCGTAAAAACGAATTGCTTTTGCATTGTGTTTGTTCACCGTTAAATGAACTGCTTTTGCACTTTTTTCTTTGGCGAAATCTACAACTCTATTCAACATCAATTGTCCAATTCCTTTGGTTTGATTAGACTCTTTCAAGTAAATTTTTGACAAGAAAACAGTATTGTTTTCATCTAATTTGTAATGTAAATAACCTGACGGAACATTATCAATTTTTAGAATCTCCCAAATTTCACTATTCTCAATTCCTTCATTTACTTTATCATTGTTATACATCATATCAATCATATAATTGATTTGATCTTGTGATAATAAATCCTTGTAACATTCATTCCAAATCTCCTTAGCTAAAGGTTGAACCAAATGAATATTTTTCTCATTCACAGTATGAAAATGAGGATAAACATCTAATTTCACTGGGTTAATTTTTTGATTAACTTCTATATTTTGAAGAATTTCATTTTTGCGTTTATCAATTTCTCCTTCCCACATTTCCATTGTCCATTTACGCTTTAAATAGTTATAATAGACAAACGATAGAAGAATAAATAACACCAAATCTGGGATCATCATCCATTTTGATTCCATCAATTCAGGAAGTGTAGATTTTATAACACCCATTGACATTAAAATTGCGATATTAATTGCAATAACAAAAACTCCCAAAAAGTATAAACCAACAACTTTTAAAATAAGTCGTAATTTATCTTTATTAAACAATTTTCCTAGAAAATAATACTGAAATATTAAGATAAGTATAGTAATCACTTTTATTCATTTTATATCATACAAAAATACAAAAAATATAAGCGAATCCTTTATATTTGTATGAAACATATCAAAACAAAAAGTGATTTATTATGTATAGCGATAAATTTCAAAACTACTTACAAACGCAATTGAATGATTTAGAAGAACAAGGATTGTTTAAAAAAGAACGAATTATTGCTTCTCCTCAAAGTGCAGAAATTACATTAGAAAATGGTAAAACATTACTTAATTTTTGTGCAAATAACTATTTAGGATTATCAGATAATAAAGACGTTATTTCAGCTTCACAAAAAATGTTAAATGATCGTGGATATGGAATGTCTTCGGTTCGTTTTATCTGTGGAACACAAGATGTACACAAACAATTAGAGAAAAAGATCGCTGATTTCTTAGGAATGGAAGACACGATTTTATACGCTGCTGCTTTTGATGCAAATGGTGGTGTTTTCGAGCCTTTGTTTACAGAAGAAGATGCTATTATTTCTGATGAATTAAACCATGCATCTATTATTGATGGTGTTCGTTTATGTAAAGCTGCTCGTTACCGTTACAAAAATAATAACATGGCAGATTTGGAGGCACAATTAATTGCTGCTTCAGAAAAGAATCATCGTTTCAAAATTATTGTAACAGACGGCGTTTTCTCTATGGATGGTATTGTTGCTGACTTAAAAGGTGTTTGTGATTTAGCTGATAAATATGACGCTTTAGTAATGGTTGATGATTCTCATGCAACAGGTTTCATTGGAAAAACAGGTCGTGGAACACACGAACATAACGAAGTTATGGGACGTGTAGATATCATTACTTCTACTTTAGGTAAAGCTTTAGGTGGAGCAATGGGAGGATTTACTTCTGGTAAAAAAGAAGTCATCGAAATGTTACGTCAAAAATCTCGTCCATATTTATTTTCTAACTCTTTGGCTCCTGGAATTGTTGGTGCTGCTTTACAAGTGTTAGAAATGTTAGAAAAAGACACTTCTTTACGCGATAAAGTAATGTGGAATGCTGAATATTTTCGCAAAGAAATGGTTGCTGCTGGTTTTGATATTCCAGAAGGTGATGCTGCAATAGTACCAGTTATGCTATACGATGCAAAATTATCTCAAGTAATGGCAGACAAATTACTAGATGAAGGTGTTTATGTCATCGGATTCTTTTTCCCTGTTGTTCCTCGTGATAAAGCACGTATTCGTGTTCAATTATCAGCTGCACATACAAAAGAACAATTAGATCATACAATTACTGCTTTTACAAAAGTTGGTAAAGAATTAGGAGTGATTAAGTAAGAATACTGAATTTCTATATACAAGCCGTTTCATATTTCTGAAACGGCTTTTTTGTTCTAAAATAATTTTTCAATTAATAATTAACGCCATCTTTTGTCTCTCAAAATCCTTACTTTTACAACAACTCAACGTAAGAAAATTTCAAAATGGCTCAATTCATAGAAAATGTTGTCAAAGATTTAGTTCAAAATAAAAAAAACTTTATCAACACAATTTTAGTTTTACCAGGAAAACGTCCAATGCTTTTCTTTAGAGAAGAATTTCAACGTCAATCGCAAAATATCATTCTTCCACAAATGAAAAGTATAGAAGAACTGATGAGTGAACTTTCTGGTTTAGAAATTATTTCTGGAATTAATCTATGGTTCAAAGCTTATCAAGCGTATAAAAAAATAGTTGACAAACCTGATTCTTTTGAAGATTTCATAAAATGGGGACCAACTATTTTAAAAGATTTTGATGATATTGATGCTTCATTGCAACCTGCCAATAAAGTTTTGGATTATCTAGTTTCGGTTGAACGAATTAATCAATGGGGAGATGGAAAAATTGAGATTGGAAAAAATGAAATCATTCAAAATCACTTAACGTTTTGGGGAATTGTTTCGAAATTATATTTTCAATTGCAACAAGATTTACTAGATTCGAAGGAAGGTTATGCTGGAATGGTTTTTAGAATCGCAAGCGAAAAAGTAGATGAAATTGTTGAAAATAGAACTTCACATTATGTTTTTGCAGGTTTTAATGCCTTAACAAAAGCGGAGCAAGCATTGATTTTCAGATTGGAAAAAGAAAATTTAGCAACTTTATATTTTGATGCCGATAAATATTATTATGAAAACCCAAATCAAGAAGCTGGAGCTTTTTTAAGAAAGTATAAAGAGAAAATAAAACCTATCAATTGGATTGTAGATGAATTTTCAAAACCAAAAAACTTACATACAATTGGTGTTGCAAAACAAGTTGGACAAGCAAAATATATTGCAGACATTTTAAAAAATCTCAACGAAAATGAGATAAAAAACACAGCGTTGATTTTAGCTGACGAAGCTATTTTACCTGCGATTCTTAATTCATTACCCGAGAATATTACACATCTTAATATTTCGATGGGAATTCCATTACGTTCAGTGCCTTTGGCACAATTTTTCAAATCGATTTTTGAATTACAAATGAATAGAGAAAAACTTGGGAAAAGTAAAATGTTTTATTTTAAAAATATTTTACAAATTCTAGAAAATAAAACTTTATCGCATTACAGTTCTGAGAGTAGCCGTGATTTAGCACACGATATTCGAATACAAAATCGAATTTTTAATTCTCAAAATTCAATTCAAAAAGCTCTGAATGATTCAATTTTCAAAAGCATATTTCAAGTACCTAAAAGTATAACTGAGTTTATTCATCATTTAAAAAATTGGACTGATGAACTATTGCATGATCCTTCTATGATTGATTTATTAACCAAAGAATATTTATTCTTTTTTAAGAAAGTTTTCAATCAACTATATGAAAATCTATTGAGTGTTGATGATATTAAAGATTATAGAACTTTGTTTTTATTGTACAACAAAATTGTTTCTTCTGAAACTATTTCTTTTATTGGAGAACCTTTAAAAGGGTTACAGTTAATGGGATTATTGGAAACACGTTTGTTAAATTTTGACAATATTATCATGACATCAGTAAACGATGAAATTTTACCTTTAGGAAGACAAAATAATACTTTTATTCCTTACGATATTCGTAAACAAATGAAATTGAATACTTTTACAGAAAATGATTCAATTTATGCATATCACTTCTATCGTTTAATTCAGCGTGCAAAGAATGCGTATTTCGTATATGATACTGAAGCTGATGGAATGGGTTCTGGAGAAAAATCTCGATTTTTAGCACAAATTAAATTTGAGAGTAATCACAAAGTAAAAGAAACTTTTGCTGCACCAAGTTTTATAACTAAACCATTGAAAGAAATCATTATTCCAAAAACAGATGAAACAATGGCTAAACTTCAAAATTGGGCTAATTATGGAATTTCGCCTTCTTCACTTTCTACTTATTTACGTAATCCCTTAGATTTTTATGAACAGCGTATTTTTAATGTTAACGAAGTAGAAGAAGCAGAAGAAACAGTTAGCGCAAAAACCTTGGGAAATATTGTACATGGAGCTTTGGAAGATTTGTACAAACCTTATTTAAATAGAGTTTTGCATGAAAACGATTTCAAATCTATTGAAAAAGAAAAAGATAAAACACTACAAGAGCATTTTAGCAAAGAATACAAAGATGGACATTTGGATAAAGGTCCAAATTATTTGATTTATAAAATTGCTGAACGAATTGTAGATGGTGTTTTATCAAAAGATGTAAAAACGGCAAAGGAAAATGAATTTATCATAATATCTTTAGAAAGTAAACATGAAGTTGATTTTGAATTAACAAATGGGAATCGCGTAAAACTAAAAGGTGTTATTGATAGAATTGATTCTGTAGATAATCAGATCAGAATTATAGATTATAAAACAGGTTATGCAAAAGATATATCGGTTAAAACTGAAGATATAGAAACCGTTTATCAAAAAGAGGATAAAGCAAAACAATTACAATTGATTTTCTATGCACATTTATTTTATGCTAATAAAGAAAATCTAGATAAGGAAATTGAATTATGTATTTATCCAATCAAATTTCCTAATAAAGAATTAATAAAACTTTCTGTGAATGGAAATAAGATCACAGATTATTCGATTGTAAAAAACTCAAGCCAACCAATGTCAAAATTAATTGAAGAAATATTAGATCAAAAAACTCCTTTTAAACAACCAGAATAGTACTTTATACACTATAAGAAATATCTTTATAAGTACTAGATATAAAGGAGTTTAAATTTAAATGACGTATAATTTTATTTATATTCTTAATAATTTATTAAAAAAATAGTAGTTTTGGCAAAGTTTAAAATCGCATAATGAAAAACAATAAACTTTTTATCGCTATCATCGTTGCATTGCTAATTGGTGTTGCATTGGGAGGATATGTCAATCTATTTGGTCGAGGACAAGGGATTCGTATAGACACAAAAACAATAGAGAATACTAATTTTATAGATGAAGTAAGCTATATTTCTACTGATAATGTAAAAAGAGTACAAAAAGTATTTATCTTCAAAGATTATAAAGATCCTAAAAAATTAGACTCAATACAAAAAGTATATAAAAATCAAGATATTGTTTTTGTTCCTAATGATGATGATAAAGCTCATTTTTATCCAAATAAGATCAAAGATTTAGATGTTAGCATCAAAAAAACTGAAAAATCTAAGGAAGGAAGGATTACAGGAATTAAAAATATCACTTCATTTTCAGAAAATATAAAACTTTTAGGTACTATCTTCATCCGTTTAATTCAAATGATTATCGCTCCTTTAGTTTTTTCTACGTTAGTTGTAGGAATTGCTAAGATGGGAGATATGAAAATGGTAGGACGTGTTGGAGGGCGTGCTATGGGTTGGTTTATTACAGCTTCGCTTACTTCTTTGGTTATTGGAGCTATTGTTGTAAATCTTATTAAACCAGGAGAAGGTGTAAATATCGAAATGGATGCTAGTTCTGCCCAAGACTTATTAAAAGGTCAAGCTTCACTTACATTAGAACATTTCATTACACATATGATTCCTAAATCTGTTTTTGAAGCATTTGCTACAAACGAGATCTTACAAATTGTTGTTTTCTCTATTTTCTTTGGTGTTGCTCTAGCTGCATTTGGTAAAGAAGGAGAAATAATAACAAAAGCCTTAGATAAAATTTCGCATGTAGTTTTAATCATGGTTGGATACGTAATGTGGACAGCTCCGTTGGGTGTTCTAGGAACAATTGCTGCTGCAATTGCTACTTATGGATTCGGAATTTTTGCTTTATATGTAAAATATTTAATCGCTTTCGTTATAGGTATAGCTCTTTTATGGTTAGTATTATGTATCGTTGGATACTTCATTTTAGGTAATCGTCTATTCGATTTATTACGACATATAAAAGCTCCTTTATTGATTGCTTTCTCTACAACTTCTTCAGAAGCTGTATTTCCTAAATTAGTAGAAGAATTAGAAAAATTTGGAGCTCAAAAGAAAATTATTTCATTCACATTACCACTCGGATATTCCTTCAATTTAGATGGATCAATGATGTATATGACATTTGCATCGCTTTTCATCGCACAAGTTTATGGAATTCATATGCCAATCGAAAAACAAATTTTGATGCTACTTGTTTTAATGCTAACTTCTAAAGGTGTTGCAGGTGTACCAAGAGCCTCATTAATTGTAGTGGTTGCTACTTGCTCTATGTTTGGAATTCCACCAGAAGGAATTGCGTTGATTTTACCTATCGACCATTTTTGTGATATGGCTCGTTCAATGACAAATGTACTTGGGAACGCTTTATCTACAGTTGCTGTAGACAAATGGGAAGGCCATATTGCGATAGAACAAGAATATATTCACAACGAAGATAAAAATGTATAAATTATATTTAAAAATAAAAAAAGCGGCTTAAAAGCCGCTTTTTTTATTTTCTCTCTAATATTATTCGCTTATAATTTATCGTAATTAGGAAATTTTGAATTGACAATTCTTTTCCATTCAGGATGCTTCTTAATATATGCGAAAACATATGGACAATAAGGAAATAACGAATTTTTATTTTCTTCTAAATAAGTCAATGTCTTTTCTACTAAAGCAGAAGCAACTCCTCTTCCTCCTAATTCTTCTGGAACTTCTGTATGTATCAATTTAATAATATCACCCTCTTGCTTATAATCAATAAATGCAATATAATTATCAACTTCTAACTCAAATCTAGAAGTTTTTTCATTCTTAACAACTTGTAATGGAATTAATTCTTCATTCATATTTATCTAGTTTTTTATAATACAAAAATCTTTCATTATTTAAAGAAATTAATTGATATACATCAAAAAAGCAACCAAAATTTGATTGCTTTCTTTATTTTATATTTTATACAGATTTCAACTCTATTAATGTTATTTCGGGCCAAACGCCTACTCTTCCAGGATAAAAGTGATAACCAAATCCTCGATTTACATTGATAATCTTTCCTTCAAAATCATAAAATCCCGCCCATTGCGGATACACATATTGCGCAGGACTCCAACGCAAACCAATCTTCGGAACTTCAATTCCCAACTGCATTCCATGCGTATGTCCAGATAAAGTCAAGTCAAAATGTTTCGGATGATTTTTCAATATCTCATTCCAATGTGATGGATCATGAGACATTACAATCTTAAAATCATCAAAATTGACATAATTAGCTGCCAAATCAATATCACCTAATTTCTTAAATCGTGTTCCCCAATTCTGAACGCCAATCAACGCAATTTTTTCATTGTTTTTAACAATAAATCTATTCTCATTAAGCAATAATTTCATTCCAATCTTAGGGAAAATCGCTTTGATTTTCTCAAAATTATCTTGCTTTTCTTCCTCCGTTTTCCAATCCGAATATTCTCCATAATCATGATTTCCTAATACAGCAAAATTACCATGCGGAGCTTGTTTTATTTTCGAAAAAACATCGTACCATTTATCCATTTCCCAATGAAAATTATTTACAATATCTCCCGTAAATAATAAAATATCAAAATCTTGTTGATTGATTAAATCGATTGCATATTCTATCTTTTCACGATTATCCAAACTTCCCGAATGAATATCTGTAATGTGTAAGATTTTGAAACCATCAAACGATTTTGGTAAACGTTGATACGCCAATTTTTTCTTGATTACTTTGAAATTATATTTTCCTAAAGTCATTCCATATATCAAACTAAAAAAAGGTATTGAAGCTACTGTTAATCCAGAAATCATTACAAATTTTCGGCGAGAAGGTAAATAAGAATCTTCTTTTGTTTGATGATTTGTTGCACGATTAAATAACCAACCAAAGCCTCTAAAAATATCTTGAACCAAGAAAAATAGAACCAGAATAATTCGAGGAAAGCCAAACAACATAAACAAACCTGTTGCCCACATTGTTGTTTGTGTTTGACCAACATTACGATCAAAAAAGATTAGATTATATCCAAAATTACCCAAAACAAGTAACCACAAAAGCACATTTCCTAAAAGAATATACTTATTTTGAATGAATTTTTTAAAATTATAATACAGGTAAATTTCAAGTACGATTGAAATAATTATTGACGTGATAACACTATAAACAAACATTATTTTATTTGATTTTGAACAAAAATAAAAGAAATCTTTCTAACAGTAATTCATTATTAAATTCTTAACAGAACATTATAAAATTTATAGATGATTCTGCACAAAAATTTGCGTGATAAAAACGTAACTTTGTAGCATATTTTTAAGCATAAATTATGAAAAATAGACTACCTGTAACGGTACTTTCTGGATTTCTTGGAAGCGGAAAAACAACACTTCTTAATCATATATTACACAACAAAAAAGGACTAAAAGTAGCAGTTATCGTAAACGATATGGGCGCGGTAAATATTGATGCGCAAATGGTTTCACGTGAAAATGATTTAATTCAAACGGATGAAAAATTGGTTGAATTGAGCAATGGTTGCGTTTGTTGTGAATTACGAGAGGATTTGATTGTAGAAATCGAGAAGTTAGCACAATCAGTGAAATATGATTATTTGGTTATCGAAAGTTCTGGTATTTCTGATCCAGGCCCTATTGCGCAATCATTGGATTTTGTTTCGCCAGATGGTAAAATTGATTTGCCAAAAGTTGCACGTTTAGACACGTTGGTAACAGTAGTTGACGCTTATAATTTCTTCAAAAATTTAGGAACTGATGAAGATGTTTTTGATCGTGGTTTTACAGAAAATAGAGAAGATAATCGTCCGATTGTGAATCTTTTAATCGATCAAATTGAATTTTCGAATGTGATTATTCTAAATAAAATGGATTTGGTTGAAGAAGAAACGTTGATGAATATTGAAGCGTTTGTCACAAAACTAAACCCAACAGCTAAAATAATTCCTGCAAGTTTTTCTCATGTTGAATTAACTGAAATTTTGAATACCAATTTATTTGATTTTGAGAAAATTCAAGATATGGATGCTTGGGTAAAATTATTAGAAGAGCAAGAAAAAGAGAAACATCACCATCATCATCACAACCATGATCACGAATGTGGCGAACATTGTACGCACGAACACCACGATCATTTGGAAGAAAAATATGGAATGACTTCTTTTGTTTACAGACAAAAAATTCCATTTCATGCAGAACGTTTTTTAACGTATTTGAATGATAATTTTCCTCCAACTATTTACCGTTCAAAAGGTTTATTTTGGTTAGCGAATCGTCCTGATGAAGCTATTTTCTTGAGTCAAGCTGGTGGTAGTATCCGAATTGATCCTGCGGGAGCTTGGTGGTGCTCAATGCCATATGACGAAAGAATTCAGTTTGCAGCTTATCAATTTAATCAAAAAACGATTGACGCAAAATGGTCGAAAGAATGGGGAGATCGAATGATAGAACTTGTTTTTATTGGACAAGATCTGGATAAAGAAAAAGTTACACAAGAATTAAATTCTTGTTTACTGAATGAGCAAGAAATTGCAGAATGGCAAGCAAAACATAATTAAAATAAAAGAGCCTTATTTTGAATTGAAATAACGCTCTTTTTCTTATCATCCTTGTTCTAAAGATTTAAACAGATTATTTCATTTAACAAATTCACTTGTCCTTTCCTAAAGGCTCAGTTAATTACAAACAGGTATGTTTATCCTTATCCGAGGATGCAGTTGATTACAAACAGGTGTGTTTGTAATAAAATTCTCTTGAAAATACTTGTAAATAATTTTTATTTCTTATACAACTATTGATTATTAACGTCTTGTATAAATGCTATTTCTACTTCTGAAAAGAAAATTTCTGATTCCTTTTTCCAATTCTATAAATGATTTAGTATTTTCTAAAATTATCATATTGTTATCTGTTTTTTATTGAGAACAAGCTATGATAGAACAAATTCCAAAAAACAGAATACAACCAATTTTTATTTATGATCGATCTTTTCTCATTTACTTCTCAAATTCGCCAACCATAATTCGTCCGCCACTTTCTGGTGAATCAAAATCCCAAAAAATACCTTCTGTTACCAAAAATTGATCTTTATAAAAGCCAAATAAATTCTGAAGAATTATAAATCCTTGTACATGGTGGGTTGTCCATGTTTTACCATAATCGTACGAATATCGTATTTCTGGCTTAGAGCCTATCTTTCTATAATCACATATAAAGTTTTTGTAACGATAGAAAGATTTATTATCATTTGTTTCTTCATATAACTTATTTTCATAAATATCATATATTTCTGACTCATAATTAACGCCATCATCTATTCTTACTTTTTTGAGAATTAATTGATTATCTATATAGAAGAAATAATCATATTTATTTTTTAATTGACTTAAAACTTTCTGCTCTTTTGTTCTGAGATTAATTTCTATTATTTCTTGGTTTTTTTTATAAACAATTCTTGTATCTCCAATATGAAAAAAAGATTTACCTATTTCATTAGTAGGAATAGAATATTCTTCTTTTAAATTTAATAAATTAATTATTTTAGGGATAGATTCATTTCTTTGCAGAATATATTTTCCATCAAAATAGCTATAAAAGATACTTTTATCAGAGTACTCTAAAACTTTTGTCAATTCAAACGTTTTGTTATTCAATAACTGAAGTTGATGTATTTTGACAGCTTCATTATTCATTGTATATGATTTTATCAAAGTATAATCTCCTTTAGAATCTATATCTTCAAAATCTTCATCATTCAATAAGATTTCTTTATAGGTTTTTCCTTTGTCATTACTCGCAAATAAAACCGCTACTGAACCTCCCTTTTTTTCTTCGTTAAACTTCCATACCATTTTAGACCCTGCTAATAATATTGTATTTTCATTTGGTATAGCTATTTTTTTTTAAACTAACAGCGCTCCCTGGATTAAATCCATTAGGTCTAACTTTATATAAATCAAAAAAATCGAATTTACTTATCCACTTCATATTGTTATCTGTTTTTTGTTGAGAACAAGCTATGATAGAACAAATTCCTAACAACAGAATACAACCAATTTTTATGTATGATGGAACTTTTCTCATTTACTTCTCAAATTCGCCAACCATAATTCGTCCGCCACTTTCTGGTGAATCAAAATGCCAAAAAATACCTTCTGTTACCAAAAATTGATCTTTATAAAAACCAAACAAATTCTGAAGAATGGTAAATCCTTGTACATGGTGGGTTGTCCATGTTTTTCCATAATCGTACGAATATCGTATTTCTGGCTTAGGACCTATATTACTATAATCGCACATAAAGTTTTTGTAACGATAGAAATCCAAGTTTTCATTTGTTAAATCACACAACTTCTCTTCATTTGCATTATATACACTTGTTGAAAAAGAACCATCAGCTTCTACTTTATCATCTATTCCAAAAGAATAATCATTCCCATCAAACCAAAAGTAATTATATACTCTCTTAAGATTCTTAATTACATTCTTAGTATTTGTTTTTATATCATATTCTTCGATTGTTTGATTTATCAGATAAATAAACTTTCCATCTCCTTTATTATACAAAACTTTTTTAGAAAGCAATTGTTCTGGAACATCATATTCTTCTTTCTTGTCAAACAGATTGATTAATTTTGAACCTAATTTATTTTTTTTGATAATGTATTTCCCATCAAAACGATTATATGAAATATCTTTATCTAAATACTCTTCAACTTTTATCAATTCGAATGTTTTGTTATTCAATAACTGAAGTTTTTGAACTTTTATAGCATCTTTATTTAATGTATATGATTTTATCATTGTATAATCTCCTTTTGCTTCCATATATAAAAAACTAACATCATTTAATAAGATTTCTTTATAGGTTTTTCCTTTGTCATTGGATGCAAATAAAACTGCTACATCACTTTTTTTATTTTCATCAAAAGAATTTTCATCTTTAGCTCCTGCTAATAGTATTGTGTTTTCATTTGGTATAGCAATTTTTTCTAATCTAATGGCACTACCAGGGTTAAAATATCCTCCATTTACTCTTACTTTATATAAATCAAAAAAATCGAATTTACTTATCCATTTCATATTGTTATCTGTTTTTTGTTGAGAACAAGCCATGATAGATAAAAAACATACTATGCGCCATGTTCCTTGTTTTAAAATATTGATTAATCTACTTCCCATTCTTGATACTGTTTTCGTTCACAAACTCTGTTACATCCTCTTGCATCACAATGTTCCATACTTCATTTACAATTTTTTCAGCTGCTTCTTTTATCACTTTCCAAGCATCCCTTAGTATCGAGTTTTCTTCTTGGCGGTAATGTTCGATATTGCTAAACAACAAAGTGTCGTAATCCATATTAGCAGCTACAATAGCAGCTTGCAACCATGTACCATATGCGCCATCGCCCATCCATTCTTTAAAATCGGGCGATAAACCTACCAACGCCAAATCTTTAATCGGTAATTCTGACATAGCTTTTGGATTATATGCATCGGGATGCGTTGCAAAAGCAAACTCTTGAAAGCGATGATTAATCAATTCGATGTTTTTATAATATCTTACTTTTTTTTCTGTTCTTATTTCTTCTAGTTTTTCAGGTTCATTTTCATATTCTTTTTTTTCTAATTCAGTCGATTCAAAATTTTTATTAAACGTACTTTCCATACTTTTTATAATTTTATCATAAACCGCTTCATATTTGTAATCAATTAATCCAACTTCCATTAACTTTTGTAAATCATGTCTTGCTTTAGACAACCATTTCTTACCTTGCGGAGATAGTTTTGGGTTCAGTACATGAGTAAAACGTACGCAGTATTTAAAACCATAACTATGCGACAAAAGTGGTTTTGCTTCTACACCATTACGTGTTTCTGCTTTTATTTGCGCTGTAGACATTCCTACAGCTTCTTTCATTTCTTTTGTTAAGGCATAAATTTCAAAGAACTTAGTTGTTGCTTCATTCATCTTTAACATTGGTCCATAATAATAGTTAGGAGGCACATGTCCACAATCCTTATGTCTACGCATAAAATCATTATAGCGAAACTGGTAAAACTCGCAACGTCCATAACCAATGTCTTTGTAACTTTTTACAACTTTTTTGTCGCAAGTATGCACCGTAAGATAGTTTTCTACCGCTTGAGGTAGCTTTATTAAAGAGTCACTTTCATAAGAGTTTTCAAAATAAAGTTCTATTTCGTCGTTCTCTTCATTCTGCGCAAAATTTTCTATCCCTTGCGACAAGGTTAGTGGTAAACTTGCTCTAGTTCCATTTAAAGTCACTGAGGTTATTTCACTTTTAGTTCCATCAGGATTGGGTCTAACGATTTCTATTTCATCAGGAAAAAAGTTAGCTCCATCATAATCATACAACTTTATGAAAATCTTTTTCTCCTCCGTTACATGTTGCATTTCCAAATTAAAATAAACAGTTTCCCCTACTTTTGCTTCGGTTATTCTATTATTACCTTCAGCATCACTGCTCCACCAGCCTTCTTTAAAGTACTGTAATTTTTCGTCTTTATCTTTCTCTGGCGTTCCAAACACGGTCCCATTCTTCGCTGTAAAATGGCTAAACTGTCCTGCATAAGCCTCAAACTCGTTGGTAAACACTGTCCAACCTTTTTCTATTTCGGTTATATGTTCTTCTCCTGTAATCCTTATTATTGACATAATTACTGCATTTTAGAGTTTTCTCCACTATTATTGTTGAAAACCGATTGCGAATGAATGTCATTGTTATCTTGAGAAATAATTTGACGCTTCTTTGAATTTTCTTTTACTTCTGTGGCTTTAGATTCTCGTTTACCTTTTACAAATTCTTGTAAACTTCCTGTCACATTTGTCATAAAGTTAGCCCCAACAGAAAGATTATTCAATAAGCCAACTGTTGTTGTTTTATTCTGAGAAACGGATTCAAATGAATTTCCTCCGATATTCAAATTTGAATTCATACCTACATTGGTATTCATATTCTCTTCAACAATAAAATTCATATTCTTTGCGGTAAATGTCATTGTCTCTGGTGCTGTAATATTAATATTACTTCCTGTTGTATCTAAGTGAATTTCATTACCCGATTTATCGGTAATGACAATGCTTTCGTCTTCTGTAAAAACAATGCGATGTCCACTTCTGGTTTGAATAGATTTTACGCTGTTATTCACTCCGCCTCCCAAGCCTACTTTTCCGTGGAACATACCGCCCATTACAAAAGGTCTGTCAGGATGATTGTGTACAAAACCTACCATTACTTGATCGCCCACTTCGGGAATTGCAACATAACCACGGTTTTGTGCCACTTGATCTGTACCACCTGCATCGGGTGACATCATTCGAATAAAGTTAGTAGTATCGTGCATTTGCCATCCAAATTTCACCTTCACTCTGCCTTGTCCTTTGGGATCAGTATTCGAAACAACGGTTGCAATTTGTGGTTCTGCTTTTGGTGTTGTAAAAAAGGGTTTAGGAAGAAATCCTGTATCCGAAGCGATCGCTTTAAAACGACCTGTGTAATGTCCCAATGTGTCAAAATCATGCTCTACGTCGGTAATCATTATTCGAGTAAAATAAGTGGTTTTGTTACTATCTTGTTTGCGCATTTCTAAGTCGGCAACACAACCTGGATATAAAAAAGGAATCGTTGTAGAACCGCTTACCGTAAAGACTTCCACTCCTTTCAAGCCTGCTTCACTTCTTTGAGAATTCACCACATCTAGATCGGTATTGGCTCTAATTGGTGCGATTTGTAAAGCTTTTGTTTTGAAGATATTTTCGGTGTTTTTGTAAGCTGTTTTGGCTAAATCGCCACGATGTTTAATTGGTGTTTCTCCTGAAGTTAATTTAGAATCTTGACTACTATTATAACCGTAAAAATCTGGTTTAGTGTGTACAGCATTCAATTCAACACTTATATCATTTACATTGCGCCCATAAACCAGCTTCAAAGTTTTGTTGGGAGGAGGTAGTTCGCCAAAATGCAACACCTCGCCATCATAATAAAACTGCTCCCCATAAGCTGTTGCCATTCGACACAAATAATTGTAATGTGTTTCGTTGTATTGCCCACTATATAAGATATCCGAAGCATTTTTACCTGAAACTCGAACATCAAATTTAGTCTCTCCTAAACCTTCTTTTATCAATTGAGTTGCGATAATACTCATGTTGACAGATTGATCTCCTCCAAAACTCTGTGTATGAGGTGCCCCATCTAATAAAATAGTGGGACTAAATCCTGATAAAACGATATTTCCAAGACTTGTATGTTCCTGTAAATATCCCACTTTTGTAATCACACCAACAAAAATTCGTTCAGGACCATCTTCTATGTCTTTGTAGCGAATAACAACCGTTAAACGATTACCTAAAAATTTATTTGACGTTTCAAGCTGATGATTCTCGTACATTCCAAAGGTATCATGATCCAATATTAACTCGAATTTATGATGCGTTTGACTGTGTTGTTCCAAAGAAAAATGTTTGTAATGCGGAACTATTTTACCATCTATTACAAGTAATAATTTAGCTAAGCGGTTGATTCCTGATACTTGACTATCAGCAATAGATTGTGATTCATCGTAGCTGCGGAAAGGTAGTTGCATAGGTAAGCAGTTAGTTTTTAATAAGATATTAAAAACTAAAGTAATGTAAAATAATTACATAAAAAAGGTTCGAGAATTAATTCTTGAACCTTTTAATTTCTTCTGAACATAAAATAGAGGTTTTGTAAACCTGTGCGGCTTTTTGTTTAAACCTAGCTAAGTTTCGGTCAAAAGCTGCGCGGCTTTCTGCTTAAACCTGCTTACCTTTTACCCAAAACCTGCGCAGGTTTTATTTGATTATTACCTAGGTTTGTAAACACTTTTAATTACCTTTAAGTATATTAATACCAAAAGCCTCGTAGTCACGAAACTTTTGGTTGTATAAAATGATAGTAAGTTTGTCATTCTGACAAAGGAAGAATCTTTTAAAACCACCTTATTAAGATTCATCATTCCGTTTTGCTACATTCTGAATGACACCTATTTATTAATAGAAATAATAGCAAGTTTGTCATTCTGACGAAGGAAGAATCTTTTAAAATCACCTTATTAAGATTCATCATTCCACTTTGCTACATTCTGAATGACACCTATTTGTTAATAGAAATTATAGCAATTTTGTCATTCTGACGAAGGAAGAATCTTTTAAAATCACCTTATTAAGATTCATCATTCCACTTTGCTACATTCTGAATGACAACTATTTATTAAATAAGTTACTACTTAGATTTACAAACACAGCTAATTATCTTTAAGTGTATTAATGACAAAAACCTCCCGAATGGGAGGTTTCTTATATCTAAATTTTAAAGTCTTAATACTAAAACTACATGTTACGTCTGTACTGCCCACCCACTTTAAATAAAGCGTCGGTTATCTGTCCAAGTGAACAAACCTTAGTAGCATCCATTAAAGCTTCGAAGATGTTTTGGTTCTGAATTGCTACATCTTGAATGTGTGTAAGCTGAACTTTCTCTTCTTCTGCCTTTGCATTATGCAAGTTTTCTTTCGTTCTAATCTGGAATTGTTTCTCTTCTTCCGTTGCACGAATAACCTCTGCCGGAACAACTGTCTTCGATCCAGTAGAACTTAAGAACGTATTAACACCAATAATAGGGAACTCTCCGTTGTGCTTTAACGTCTCGTAATACAACGATTCTTCCTGTATTTTAGATCGTTGGTACATTGTTTCCATTGCACCTAACACGCCTCCACGCTCTGTAATACGGTCAAACTCTGCTAACACTGCCTCTTCAACCAAGTCAGTCAACTCCTCGATAATGAACGAACCTTGTATCGGGTTCTCATTTTTCGCAAGTCCTAACTCTTTATTAATAATCAACTGAATAGCCATTGCTCTGCGCACCGACTCTTCCGTAGGTGTTGTAATTGCTTCGTCATACGCGTTGGTATGTAGCGAATTACAGTTATCGTAGATTGCATACAACGCTTGTAATGTTGTACGAATATCGTTGAAATCGATCTCTTGTGCGTGTAAAGAACGACCAGATGTTTGGATGTGATACTTCAACATTTGGGCACGTTCGTTTGCTCCGTACTTTTGTTTCAAGGCTTTTGCCCAGATACGACGAGCCACACGACCTATTACAGAGTACTCTGGATCGATACCGTTTGAGAAGAAGAACGACAAGTTTGGACCAAAAGCATTGATGTCCATACCGCGCGACAAGTAATATTCTACATACGTAAAGCCGTTTGCTAACGTAAATGCTAACTGCGTTACAGGGTTTGCTCCCGCTTCGGCAATGTGATACCCAGAAATAGACACCGAGTAGAAGTTGCGCACGTTTTCTTTAATAAAGTATTCTTGCACGTCACCCATAAGGCGTAACGCGAACTCTGTAGAGAAGATACATGTATTTTGCGCTTGATCTTCTTTCAAGATATCAGCCTGAACCGTACCGCGAACTTGTGCTAAAGTATTCTTTTTAATGTCGGCATACACATCGGCAGGCAGTACCTGATCTCCAGTTACACCTAATAACATCAATCCTAATCCGTCGTTTCCTTCTGGTAAATCGCCGTTATATCGTGGTCTTTCTAAGCCTTTGTCTTCGTAAATCGCTTTGATTTTCGTTTCAACTTCCGCTTCTAATTCATTCTCTTTTATGTACTTTTCACAGTTTTGATCGATAGCCGCATTCATAAAGAATCCTAACAACATAGGTGCAGGTCCGTTAATCGTCATCGAAACCGACGTCATTGCGTGTGATAAATCGAAGCCTGAATATAGTTTTTTCGCATCGTCTAAACAACAAATCGAAACCCCTGCATTACCAATTTTACCGTAGATATCTGGTCGATGCCCCGGATCGTTACCATATAAAGTTACCGAGTCGAAAGCTGTTGACAAACGTTTAGCAGGCATTCCTTTTGATACATAATGGAAACGACGATTGGTACGTTCTGGTCCACCTTCGCCGGCAAACATACGTGTTGGATCCTCTCCTTCGCGCTTAAATGGGTACAATCCCGACGTAAAAGGGAACTCGCCCGGTACGTTTTCTTGCAACACCCAACGTAAAACATCGCCCCAAGCTTCGTACTTTGGTAACGCTACTTTAGGTATTTGTAAGTGTGATAAAGACTCGGAATGCGTTTGAATTTTGATTTCTTTATCGCGTACTTTGAACGAATAAACAGGATTTTTGTACTTGTTCACCTTGTCGTCCCAAGTTGTGATTACTTCCCAGTTGTAAGGATCTAAGTTACGTTTTAACTTATCGAACTCTGCTAATAATATCTTAGAAAGCTCTTCGTTTTCTGTTCCTGTAACTTCAATTCCGTGCTGTGTTAACACTGGTAGTTTACCCGAAATAGTTTCGATTGTTTTAAACATTCCGTACAATTTCTGCGCAACATCCTTTTGTGCAAGCGCTTTGTTGTCGTATCCGCGATTGTTTTCTGCAATCTCAGAAAGGTAACGCGTGCGAGAAGGCGGAATAACGAAAATCTTCTCTGACATCTCTTTTGTGATTTCGAAAGACGAAGCTAAGTCTGCTCCTGTTTTCTCTACCACTTTATCGATGATTGATTTGTACAATTGATTAGTCCCCGGATCGTTAAATTGCGAAGCAATCGTACCGAATACCGGCATCTCATCTGGGTTAACGTCCCATAAATTATGGTTACGTTGATATTGTTTTTTCACATCGCGCAAAGCATCTAATGCGCCACGTTTATCGAATTTGTTGATTGCAACGATATCAGCAAAGTCTAACATATCGATTTTTTCTAACTGTGTTGCAGCACCAAACTCAGGTGTCATGATGTATAATGACGCGTCTGAATGGTCTAAAATCTCGGTATCTGACTGACCAATACCTGATGTTTCAAGGATAATTAGGTCATATTTTGCAGCTTTCAACACCTGAATTGCCTCTTCTACATAGCGAGACAACGCCAAGTTTGACTGACGAGTTGCCAATGAACGCATGTAAACACGAGGATTATTGATCGAGTTCATACGGATACGGTCACCCAATAAAGCTCCGCCCGTCTTCTTCTTCGATGGATCTACAGACACTAAAGCAATCGATTTCTCAGGGAAATCAATCAAGAAGCGGCGCACGATTTCATCAACCATCGACGACTTTCCTGCTCCTCCTGTTCCTGTAATTCCTAAAACCGGTGCTGATTTATCTTCAACTTTAGCAAAGTCGAAAACCTTTAAGAAGTCTTCTTCACGGTTTTCTGCCAAAGAGATTAATCGAGAAATAGTGGTGATATCTTTGTCTTGCAACGATTGATAAACGTCTTTCCCAGCAGGAAGCTCTAAATCCATCGTTGGGAAATCGGCTTTCGCTACCATATCGTTGATCATTCCTTGCAGTCCCAATTCACGACCATCGTCTGGCGAATAGATACGCGTGATACCATAATCCATTAAATCCTTGATCTCTGTTGGAAGGATTACTCCTCCGCCTCCGCCTACAATCTTTATATGACCTGCGCCTTTTTCTTGCAACAAGTCGTACATATATTTAAAGTATTCGTTGTGTCCTCCTTGATATGATGTCATCGCAATTGCGTTCGCATCTTCCTGAATTGCTGTATTTACAACATCCTCGACCGACTTATCATGACCTAAGTGAATTACCTCACAACCCGTTGATTGTATAATTCGACGCATGATGTTAATCGCCGCATCGTGCCCATCAAACAAAGCAGCAGCAGTTACAATGCGTACTTTGTTTTGTGGTTGATATGCTTCTTGTATAGGATGTACAAACTTTTCTTTCTTTTCTTCTTGAGTAATTTGTGACATTATATTTGTGATTTTGATATTTAATGACTCTTGCTAAGATAATATATTTTTAAACTAAAATTCAATCACCAAATTATCATATTAAATAAAATACCATCTATTTACTAATAACTCATTAAAGTTTCTTTTAATTTAATTACAATAATTCATTAACTTTAGGATTAACTTTACAAAACTCTGTTACATGAATACTTATACATTGAAAAACCTTTCAGAATTTTCAGAATTAGATGAACAAATGATTATTTTATGGAACAAAAAGTACAAGATATTTTACGAAGAAAAGATTGATAACAAATCTTTATTTAATGCAAAAAATCTTAAAAAATTAATCTTAGTATCATTTCTTATAGAAGCAAATAAACGACATACTGTTGAGAGTTTAAGTCCTAAACAATTGGTAGAATTACAAGTTTTAGCTGAGTTTGAGACACAAAATTACATTAATAAAAACAAAGATTATCAAATACTTATACAACTATTGATTTGCTCATGTTTTTCTTATGATGCAAAATCTTTTGATTCTATTCTTTCTGTTTGTTTTAATAAAATAGGGATTGAGAAATGTTGTATAGAAGTTGTTTTTCCTTTTTTGAGCAAGATGTCTGTTATTCTAGAAAAATATACTATTCAAGAGTCTGTAATCTCTTTTTCGACAAATTTAATCCGAAAGCATCTTTTTTACTTAATAAAATCTATTCCATATGGTGAAAACTGTAAACGAAAATGGTTGTTATTCTTACCAGAAAATGAAACACATGATTTAGAACTTCTTTATTCTTATCTATTTCTAAAAATGAATAATGAAAAAAGCATTTACTTAGGTGAAAACCAAAGTTTAAAATCTGTTACTGAGTGTCTAGAAAATGTATCTATCACTCATACTGTTATTTATATAAGTAAAGGCTTTGACTGTACAAGCGTTTCTAACTATCTTATTTTATTAAAAAAATTGAATCCAACAATGACAATTTTTGTCACAAGTTATAATCCTTTGAAGGATAAAATTACTGAAGATATTGAATACATTAATATAAACAATCCTCAAACATTTAATACTTATTTACAAAAAATCATTTCAATGTAGATTATACTTTCCAATCAATTTCTTTCAAATTTTTACTCTTCAAAAATGAATTTGTTTTAGAGAAAGGTTTACTACCAAAAAAACCTCTATGAGCTGCGAATGGAGAAGGATGAGCAGATTCTATAACAAAATGTTTTGAACGATTTATTTTTGCTCCTTTTTTCTGCGCATAAGCTCCCCATAAAATAAAAACAAGGTTCTCTTTTTGATTAGAAAGCGCTTCTATAACTGCATCTGTAAATTCTTCCCAGCCTTTATTCTGATGTGATCCTGCGTTAGAAGCTTCTACTGTTAAAGTAGCATTTAACATCAAAACGCCTTGTTTTGCCCAAGGCTCGAGATTACCTGAAGTAGAAATTTCTATTCCTAAATCTTCATTTAATTCTTTATAAATATTACGTAAACTTGGAGGTAATTTCATTCCATCGGCAACCGAAAAAGATAATCCATTCGCCTGTCCTACTCCATGATAAGGATCTTGACCAATTAAAACAATTTTTACATCATCAAAAGATGTATTATCAAAAGCAGAAAATATTTTGGATGCTGGAGGATAAATTGTTTTTGTTTTGTACTCATTTCGTACAAAATCAGTCAAGGTTTTAAAATAATCTTTTTCAAATTCATTTTTCAAAACTTCTTTCCAAGAAGTATCTAATTTCACATCCATTTTTTATCAAAAATAGTTATATTTATTGTAGATTAAAAATACTTTTATGAAAAAAATATTACTATTGTTACCACTTCTAATCCTTATGATAAGTTGTGAAAATCAAAATGAATTAGATGAAGAATCTATTAATCAAAAAACAAATACAAATTTAAGAACTAATAATATAGATAACAACTTATTATGGAATGATAATGGTATTACAAAACGTTCCTACATACATGTTAATCATTTAAATATGTTAACTCATGAAAAGCCACTACAACAACTTAGTGATTTATCAGAAGGAGATAATTTGGGAATGCCTACACATATTTGGCCTTTCAAATATGAGTGCTCTAATGGGAATTATATTTCTTCTTTAAATGAAAGTTCTCCATCATTTATTCTTATAACTGAAGGATACGACAATATTAATTATGGTAAATATCCTGGTTTTGATATATGGGTACAAGGAGGATGGAGTCAAAATCCTATTGATTTTAAAATTTTTAATAATGCTAAAGCATTAGGAAATAAAAATCAACTTAGAGAAGTAGGTTTAGTATTCTCTCATTGGCCAAACAATGAAAAAAAAGGAAATCATTCATTTAAAGAACAATTTTATTTAGGAAATTTCAATTCTGTTTTTACATCTTTTAAAGTGAAGTTAGACGATTACTACCCTAAATCAAATATAGAAATTAGGCCAACTTATATTACAGCTGACTTCAGATTTACTTATTATAATTCAGAAGGAGTAGCAGTTAGAAGTGATGTAATTGGAGTTTTATTCTCAAATCCTTATAACTATGATTTTTATAAGAATCCTAATGATGTCAATCATGATAAAATATTTTGGAAAGATTTCGATTCAGTAATAGATAATGTACCTTTAAAAAGAATATTATTAGATGGCAAAATGTTAAACATTAACTTACCCAATAACTCTATTGTTTCATCTATTTTTAACAATGTTAATTTTGATTATATGCCACTTATTAAAAAATTTTTACCATCCCCTCCAAATGGTTTAACATACAATGATGCAGTTATTATTGGGTTTGATATTTACTCTTCTACAAGAGATGGAGATGTTACTTTCAGTATTAAAGATATTAGATTGTTAGGAAATTAGTTTTATTAATATACTTTTACAATTAGAATTATCAAAACTATATTTAATATTTTTTTTGTAAAAAAAATGCAAATATCAGAACAAACTTTAAAAGATTTAGAATTTAATGCGGTTCAAAAAGAAATCGCAGAATTTGCTTATACAGAAAAGGTTGAGGCGTTTATTTTCAACTTAAAACCTTACCAAGATCACCAACTTTTGGTACAAGATCTACAAACTACAAACGAATATTTAACAAGTTTCGAGACGGGAAATCGTTTTCCTTTTTCGGAATATTATATTTTAGATGAAAATCTAAGCCGATTAGAAATCGAGAATTATTATTTGCCTGCTGAAGAATTCTTCAAAATCAAAGCAAATACACTTCAGGTGAAAGAAATCTTGAAATATTTGACAGCTTTCAACGAATATGCACCTGTATTGTTTGAGAAAGCTTCAACGATTACTTACGAAAAAAATATCGTAAAATTAATCGATCAAGTGTTCAATAAATTTGGAGAAATCAAAGACGAGGCAAGTCCAGAACTGAAAATTGTACGTGATCGTTTACGTCATTTAAATGGTCGAATTACTGAATTATTCAATAAATCAATGTCTTATCATTCTGATTATTTGGATGATATTCGAGAATCTGTGGTTGGAAATCGTCGCGTTTTAGCTGTTAAATCGGCTTTGAGAAAACGTGTGAAAGGACAATTTTTAGGAACTTCTAAAACTGGATCGATTACGTTTATTGAGCCAGAAAGTGTTCAAAATCCTCGTCGTGAATGGGAAGAATTAAAAGAAGAGGAAAAACATTTGGTTATTCAGATTTTATTAGATCTAACTGCTCAAATTGCAGAATATAAACCAAATCTTGAAGAATATCAAACGTTTTTAGAATACATCGATTTTACACAAGCGAAAGCAAATTATGCTTTTTTGATTAATGGAATTTTACCTCAACTTTCTGAAAATCGAATTATCAAATTAGTCGATGCTTATCATCCTGTTTTATTTTTAAACAACAAAAGAAAAGCACAAAAAACGATTCCTCAAAGTTTAGAAATTAACGAAGATTGTCGCATCATCATTATTTCTGGTCCTAATGCTGGAGGAAAATCAATTACGTTAAAAACAATTGGTTTACTTCAAATTATGATTCAGAGTGGCGTTTTAGTTCCTGTAAAAGATGAAAGTCAATTTGGATTCTTTAATCAAATTTTTACAGATATTGGAGATAATCAATCAATTGAAAACCATTTATCAACCTACAGTTATCGTCTAAAACAAATGTCGTATTTCTTGAAAAATGCAGACGATAAAACATTATTATTGGTTGATGAATTTGGAACTGGTTCTGATCCTGAATTAGGTGGAGCTTTGGCGGAAGTTTTCTTTGAAGAGTTTTATGAACGAAATTCTTTCGGTGTTTTTACAACACATTATACGAATATCAAATTGAGTGCGGAAAGTTTGCCAGAAGCGATTAACGCATGTATGTTGTTTGATAAAAAAAGTTTGGAACCGCTTTATCGTTTAGAAATTGGACAAGCTGGAAGTTCATTTACGTTTGAGGTTGCAGAGAAAAATAAAATTCCGTTTCGTTTGATTAATCGTGCAAAGAAAAAGGTTGAAAGTGAAAAAGTGAGTTTGGATAAAACGATTTTAAAGCTTCAACAAGAAAAATTTGAAATTCAGAAAACGAAAGATCATGTTGAAGAATTGCGCGAAACTAATATTGAACATAATGAAAAATTAGAGCAAACAAACGAAAAAATTCAACAAAAACTATACGATTTTCAACAGTTATATGATCGTGAGCAAAAACGTTTGAAGCTTGGTGAACGTATTTCGGATATGGCTGATTCTTATTTGAAAACGAAAAATAAGAAGCAAATGATTTCGAATTTCTTGAAATTAATTGAAATGGAAAATTCGAAAAAAACGAAAGAAGTTCAACAATTGAAGAAAATTGAAAAGATTGTAGAGAAAGAAGTTAAACGCGAATTAAAAGAAAATTCAGAAACAATTTCTCAACAAAAAGAAGTCATCGAAAAGAAAGAAAAAGCAGCTACTCAGAAAAAAATTGATGCTTTAAAAGTTGGTGATCGAGTAAAAATTCATGGTTCGTCAAGTGTTGGAACAATTGATAAGATAAAAAAAGATATCGTTTTTGTAAACTATGGTTTATTCACTACACAAATCAATGTAAACGAAGTATATAAAATTTAAAAAAAAGAACTTCTTAATTGAAGTTCTTTTTTTTGTTAATATCCTTTATTTTGAGTTAAGTTTTCATTTCTATTTATCGCTTCTTTCGGAATTGGTAATTGCCATCTATAATCTGATTCTTTCAATTCTAATTGGACAGGAGCCGTTCCACTTCCATCTGCTCTATAGCCATTTCCAGAACGTTTGATTCCTTTACTATATTTTAATGGAATGTTTTTTACTCCTAAAAGTCTTTTTAAAGTAAACCATCGATCTCCATTCTCAAAAGCTAGTTCTTTTCTTCTTTCTGTAATGATTGCTTCAAATAGTTCTTCTCCTTTTTCCTCTCCTTCAAAATTAGTATATCGTTGTGCTCTTTCTATATTTAATATTTGAAGGGATTGAGATGGATTTCCTTTCAAATAATAAGCTTCTGCTAAATTAAAAATCACTTCCTCTACTCTCAAATATCTTGCATGATTAATGTAATTTTTAATTTGACCTGGAAAATATTTATTCACAATAATATTTTCATTGTTTGCATCTCCTGCTAAATTATAAATCTTAAAATAAGTATTTTTTCTTTCTGATTCTGTAGCTGAATCATACAAATCATATAATTCTTTATCTACCGAAAATTCCATAACCATATTATTTGCATTTGTTCCATAACCAAAGTTAGAACCTATTGATGGATCATTAGCTTGTAAATAAGGTATTTCAAATAAACTTCCTTTGCTTGTTTTTGAAGTCCAAAAATTCGCAATTTCATTTTTAGAAGTTGGCTGAATTTCATTTACAACTTTTTGTCCATACTTAATAACTTTATCATAGTTACCATTATACAAATAAACACGACTTAAGAAAGCACTTGCTGAATATTGATTCAAACGATTAATATCCTGATAATTATCTGGCAAATAATTGATAACACTTTCTATATCTTGAGTAATATTATCATAAACTTCTTTTATTGTTTTTGTACGACTTGCTTTAAATTCAGGATTATATTCTGTCAAATAAGGAATACCTATAGAAGAAATTGATGTTGAATTTTGAGTTGGAATTTCTGAATAATGTCGAGCTACTTCAAAATGTGCAATTGCTCTAATCAATACTACTTCTGCTTTTATTCTATTTTTGAATTCTCCTTCTTTTAAATTATTAATTTTAGAAAGGATAAAATTAGCATCTGAAATCATTCGATATGCTGCTCCGTAAATATCGGTAGGTGTTTGGCTTGAATCGTATGTCCAGTTATTTGCTGCACGATTAGAACCTCTTCCTCCATAATTTGACAATAAATTATCTGATAAAATATCTCCAACAACAACTAAATCTCTAGAATAACCGCTTCCTCCATAAAAACCAATTTGTTTAAAATCTTGGTACAAACCATAAATCGCTTTCGTAAAATCTTCTTCTGTTTTATAAAATTCATCAACTAATATAGCGTTTGGAGATTCTTTATATATGTCATCGTCTGAGCAAGAACTAAATGTTGTAAGTAGTCCTAAAACTGTAAGTAAAATTATATTTTTTTTCATGATTTCTTAAAATGTTATGTTAAAACCTAATGAATAAGTACGAACTTGAGGATAGGTAAACAACGAATATGATCCAGATACATATCCTGCGTCACCAACACTCATCATACTTTGAGATCCTGTTGCTGAAACTGGATCACCATGATATTTTGTCCACAATGCTAAGTTCTGGACTTGCGCATAAAGCCTCAAGTTTTTGATAAACGTATTCTTTAGCAATTCAGTAAATGTGTAGCCAATAGAAAGATTTCTGAACATAACATAATTTGATTTTTCCAAATACTTTGTAGATTCTTGTTCACCAAGAGTTGTTGGTCTACCAAACTTTGTATGATCTCCAGGATTTCTCCAATAATCATTTGCTTCTACAACTTGATTGAAGTTCATTGGTGCATTTGTTAAATCTCTATAAGTGTAATTATACATATAAGCACCTAAAGAATAAGTAAAATCTGCACTAATATCAAAACCATAAATACTAGTATTTAGCCCAAATCCCCCATATAATTTTGGAAGAGGAGTTTTACCTGTTGCTACTGCATCTTCAGCTTTATAGTCTTCCGTTACATTACCATCTTTATCTAAATACCAATTCTTTCCGTTTTCAGGATTAACTCCTACATAACGTACCAGACGAAATTGATAAGGAGATTGATCTTTTACATGAACCATACTAGGAGAAATTTCATCTCCAGTACCGATTAATAATTGATCATTTCCATTTAAATCATTGATTTTGTAGCTTATTGATGTTAAATTTCCATAAAAGGATAATTTAAAATTTTTCTGAGAAACCGCTATTATATTAAGATCGAGCTCTATTCCTTTAGATGTTATTTCTCCTGCATTTACAGTTTTACTTAAATCTCCTGATTCTATAGGTAACAACGTCTTGAAAATAAAATTCTTTCTATTATCATTGAAATACGCAAATGATCCTGTGATAATATGTTTGAAGAAATCAAATTCAGTTCCTATATTTAATTTTCGATTAGTTTCCCAAGTCATTTTAGAATCAACTGCATACCTCGGTGGAATTGCAATTGTATTTCCTCCATAATTTCCATTTAAACTAATGTATGGCTGATTAATGTATCTCGGAATTGACGAATCATCTCCTACTTCACCATAGGATGCTTTTAACTTAAGACCTGTTAGATATTGATTCTCTTTTAAAAAATTTTCTCTTCCAACATCCCATGTTAGAGAAGTTCCCCAGAAATTACCATACTGTTCTTCTAATCCTGCTAAAGAAGATCCATCTCTTCTAAAATAAACATCTAAAAAATATTTTTTATTATAATCGTAAGAAATAGCACCTAAATAACCAAATCTAGCTTCATCCCATCGGTCTGTATAAGAAGAATTCAAAATTCTATTTGCCAAAGATTGGACACTTTTATCCCCATTTGGATAACCTTCACTACGCAAAGTAATGTTATAGTTTTTTTCACTTGAATATTCAGAAGCTAACGTAATTCGTAATGTATGTAAATCAAACTTATTGATATAGTTCAACTCATTTCTCCAATTGTAAGCAAAACGATCATCACCTATGTCTACTTTACTTCCTCCTGTACCACGATTTTTTGAAACAAAAGCCAAGGGTGAAACAAAACTTTCAAACTGATTTCTGTTATATTTCGCTCCAAAAGTAGTTCTCAAGGTTAATTTATCGGTTAAATCTGCCTCTAAAAATCCAGAACCAAAAAGTCTAAAATTTCGATATTCTGCATTGGTATATTTCATTTGATCTAAAACTGGATTTTGTAAAATATTTACATTTGAATTATATATAGGTAAACCTGTTTCATCCAATTTCACATTTCCAGCTTCATCCAACTCATAGACAGATGCATAAGGATAATTTAAATAGATATTGGTAAAAGGACTAGAAAAATTATAAACGTCTGATGGTAAATCTCTTTTTGTATAAGCTCCGTTTATATCAATACCATATCGTAACCAATCTTTCATTTTTGATGAAATGTTAATAGAAGAAGTTATACGTTCAAAACCTTTATAAAACTCTACAGTACCATTGTCCTGGTCATAACCCAATGAAAAAGATTGAGCTGTCTCTCCGTCATTTTTATTGAAAGTCAAATAATGCGAACTAACCACACTTCTTTTAAAAATATCATCTTTCCAATCATGAGCGTATTGAGATAATCTATTTATCTCATCTACACTTCTAGCTACACCTAAACCTAAGTTACGTCCTGTTTCCTGATCTTTTAATTGACTTATTTCATTCTGAAAATTTAAAAACTGACGCCCATTCATTAGGTTTATATTTTTAAATCCTAAATTTTCTCCAAATCCGATACGTGAAGAATAAGAGATTACTCCTTCATTTTTTTTAGCACGTTTTGTTGTAATCAGAATCACTCCATTTGCTCCTCGAGAACCATAAATAGCTACTTGTGAAGCATCTTTTAATACTTTTACTTCTTCTACATCATTAGGGTTTAATGCTACAATATCTGCAGCAGACAAATAAGTTCCATCAACCACATAAAGCGGGTTTTTCACTCCTCCATTTAAACCAATAGCACCTCTTATCACAACATTTGCGTTACTTCCTGGTGCACCATTTTGTGCTTGAGAAGATAGTCCTGAGACTTTACCCGACAACAATTGATCTATCGAAGTTGAAGGATTTAAGTTTTTGAAGTCATCACCTTTTAAGGTTGTTGTACCTGCTGATTGAGGAGCTTCGAAAATACTTTTTACAACAACTATATCCAAATCAATATTTTCTGATTTTTGTTTCAAGTCGATTACACCCAAATCATATTGATCAACTTTATACTCTAAACCATTAATAATTAATACAGTTCCTAAAGGAAGATCTATTGAAAAATGACCATTTTCATCTGTATAGAATATTTGATCTTGATTTTTCACTTTTATTTCTGCATCTTGTAATGGAAATCCTAATTCATCATTCACTTGTCCCTTAATCTGAGAAAACGTGAGAGAACTTAATAACAGCAGACCTATGAGACTTAAATTTCTTTGAGTTTTTTTCATTCATTAATTTTATACTACAAATCTCTGTATTTAAAGAATATTATACTAAAAATATTATTTAAAATAATAGTATTTAGAAATAGTTTCTATTTAATGAATATAAAAACATTCTAGTATAAACGTTACAAATAATAACTAATCATTAAATTTTTAACAAAAAAAATAGAATATGTGGAAAATTATAATAATTTGACTAATCAAATGAAATCCATATAAAGAAAAGTAAATAGAATAAAAATCTAAAAATAAAATACTCTATAGAATTAATATAGATTTAAAAGTATGGTTTATAGAAATTTATTAAAACAAGTTATTAAACATGTTAATTACTAATAATCAGTTATATAAAATGAAAATATGAAAACATAAAAAAATAAACAATAATATTTAAAAGCAAATATTTTAGCATATTTTAACGATTAAAAAAAAAATATTAATCACTCTCTTAATCAGAGAATATAAATCTAATACATTTTTTTTAACACAAAGATCTCTTACTATTTTGTATAATTTTTATACAAATAGTAGAAAATAAAAAAAACTTTAGTTTCTAATTATCCTGACAAAAAAAGGTTCGTGAACTCACAAACCTCCGATTTTAATATCTTAATCTTTCCCTACTCCTTGATTAATCATTCCTTCCGATTTTCTCATTGATTTTTCAATTTCTTTATCATATTCTTCTTTGGTTACTTTCTTCGATTTATTTGGTATTTCTATTTTCCCTGCGTATGGTTTTACATCAATTGCTGTAAAACTAACATTTGTATCCATATCACTTGTAAATGGTAATTTGAATTTAATTTTTAAAATTAAACCTGGTAATCCATTAAAACGAGAAGGTCCATCACGAAAAATTAGATCTGGAGCGTACCACGCTTCTACTATCTGTGTTGGATTTGTATATGTTGCTTTTCTGACTTTATAACCTAAAATTGTTGATTCTTCTTTACTCAACACCCAAGTGAAAGTCTGAATGGAATCTTTGATGAATAATTTAGGTTTCATTTTACTATTCTCATATAATTCTTTCGTATTAAATTCCTTATAAATATTAGAACTAACATTACTGCTTAAACCAACAGTAATTCCTGTACTTTTCTGTTCATTATTAATTCGTTCAATTTCTGTAAAATTAGAATTCGTAGCATTTACAATCAGCTCATAATAATATCTTTTATTCTCTGAATTGATTAGCATTTCTTCCAATCTAGCTGATGTTTGATTTAAATTATTTCTATCAAATTCTTGACGAACTTCATATTCTACACGAACAGCATCTTGAGAAAATCCAATTATGGGAAGAATTAAAAATAAGTATTTTAACATTTTATAGTGTTTTATGATTCTACTAATATAGAAATAAAATTTAATTAATTTTAAATAATCATCAACATAAGGAATATCATTCTTTAAGGTAAATAATCTTTGTAAATTAGCTTAGAGATAAGATAAAATGCTTGTTTCATAAATTTCAATAAAATATTAACTCAATAATTATTATTAATCATATATCATAAATATAATTTATAGTTTAATCTATATTTGAAATTGAAAATGTATGGACAATTTAAAATATCAGTCTAAATTTGCATCAGTAAAAGAGTTAAAAACTATAATAAGTTTTATCAAATTGAGAAATAAAAAATAAAATATAAAAAATTAAAATTATGTCATTAGTAGGAAAAAAAGCGCCTTTATTCACAGCGCCAGCAGTAATTGATGGAGACGAAATCGTAGAAAATTTTTCATTACCAATCGGAGAAAAAAACATCGTTTTATTCTTCTATCCAAAAGATTTCACATTTGTTTGTCCAACAGAATTACACGCATTCCAAGCTAAATTAGCTGAATTCGAAAAAAGAGATGCTGTTGTAATCGCTGCTTCTTGTGATTCAGAAGAAACTCACTTAGCGTGGTTAAACACTGCTAAAGATAACGGAGGTATCGAAGGTGTTACTTATCCAATCGTTGCTGATTTAGCAAAAACTATCGCTATGGATTATGGAGTTTTAGCTGGAGAGTATGTTTACAATGAAGAAAATGATTCTTTGAAATTTGAAGGAGCTCCAGTTGCTTACCGTGGAACATTCATCATCGACAAAAACGGTGTTGTTCGTCACGAAACAATCAACGATTTACCATTAGGACGTAACATTGATGAGTATGTACGTTTATTAGACGCTATTTTACACGTTGAGAAATATGGTGAAGTTTGTCCAGCAAACTGGGAAGAAGGAAAAGATGCAATGAACGCTACTAAAGATGGTGTAGCTTCTTACTTAGCTTCTCACTAAAAATAACTTGAAAATCTTTTGATTTTCAAAATTCACAAAGAGGCTGTCTAAAAAATTTGACAGGAGATTTTAACGGATTCATTTTCAATAAAAATCACTAAGCTCAACACTTAGACAGCCTTTTTTATACCCAATTTTTAACTTATAAAAATTAATAAAATGTTTGCAGAATTAGAACAAGATAACTTAGCACAAGTAGTTGCTGACAACAATATAGTAATTGTACAATATGGTGCTGGATGGTGTGGAAACTGCCGTTTAGTAAAACCAAAATTCAAAAAATTAGCTGCTGAATATGAAGGTCAAGCTGAGTTTTTATATGTTGATGCTGAGAAATTAGTAGAATCAAGAAAATTAGCTGAAGTTCCGAATTTACCAACTTTCGCGGTTTTCAAAGGAGGAGTTAATGTAGGACAAGTAACTGCGTCTAAAATTGATGCTGTAAAAGAATTGATCAATGAAGCTGCCGGTATTTAAGAATTTAGCAAAAAACGTTTCTATTGAAGCAATGGAAACGGCTTTAGAAGTTTTGGAAGTTTATGCTGATTCCCCAGCTGTAAAAGAGCCAGAACAAGAAGTAATTGGAGAAATGATTTCTAACATTTGTGGAGCAATGGAAATGAAGCAAATGATGGAAGAAGAAGGATTGGATGAGCGTACTGCTGCCAATACTTTTATGCAACGCGTAATGGGTTCAATTGATAAATAATTTTATCAATTAGTTAGTATATAAAAAAGGATTTCACTTATGAAATCCTTTTTTATTTAGGTTAATTTTTATCTACTCCTTGATTTTCATTCGAACTTTGTTGGTTATAATCAGCTTTCAGCTTTTCAAATTCGGCTTTTGAAATTTCCTTAGCCTTGAATAATTTCTTAAATTCTAAATGATCTTTTGTTGTAACAGAAGTTGCTTTCAAAGAATAAGATGGATCAATAATTCCATTTCGAATAGATTCTACTTTTAATACCAAACCTTGGAAGATTAATAAATTCTTTTGGACCAAAACGTTTGGGTAAACTTGGTGCGTACCAAATAATTGATTTGTTATTATCATCATATTTTACAACTGCTTGTTTAACATCAAAACCCAAATAAGTCGATTTCTCTTGTGTTAGTTCGTATTTCAAATGTGTAGAAATTGTATCAGTTACAAGGTATTTTTTATTCTCTATCATCCATTCTTGTTTCATTTTATTTTGATTGAAATCTTGCTCAAAATTATACGAAAAAATACCATACATCGTAACCGATGCGTTACCTTGAGAATTATTAATTTTCTCAATCTTAGAAAAAACACTTTTTCCTTTTTCTATTTGTAGCACATAATTTTTTGGAACAGAAAGTGCTTTTATAAAATCATCATCCAATTTTTCTTCCTTCCCATCTTTTCCTATAATTCTAGGAATAGAAACTTCTTCGTATTCTATTTCCAATCCATTTTGAGCAAAACTTAAGCTAGAAAAAAACTAATAAAAATAACTAAATATTTCATTCAAAATTATTTTTTGTCCACTCCAATTGAAAAAGATTCTCTCATTTTTTGACGAGATTCATCTTGCAATTTTTTTAACTCTTCTTGTGTTATTTCTTCACCTTTTATAGGTTTAGTTTTAGACATTTTTTTAGGATTTAAGGTAATTTTATCCGCTTCATAAGTCATAATCGAACCAAATTTACCACCCGTTTCGCTCACCGTTTTCAGAATCAAACCTGGCAATCCATTCACTTGATTTGGCCCTGCATCAACCTTAATATCTGGCGCAAACCAAGCTGCTATTTGCTTACCTTTATCATTACCAATAGCTTTTTTTACTTTGTAACCCAAAATCGTATCTTCAATATCTGTAATTTTCCATTCATAATCTTTATATGGCGTAACCACAATAAAATTTTGTTTATCTAAAACGACTTCTTGGCGAAACGCTTTCTTACTTGTTTCATTAATCAGATCTTTATATTCTCCTCCAATATTAATTGAAAAAGCCCCCATAGAGCTACCATTTTGATCATTATTAATGGTTTCTATTTTTTTGTAAACGGACTGATGATCACTATATTCTAATTGATAATAAATATTTGGAGACCCTCCAATTTTTATTGTACCTCCTCCTTTTTGTGCTTGTTCTCTTTCAAACTCTTTTATTTTCTCTTCATCATGCTTTATATCGTATTTATAATCGACAATAAGCTTTTCTTGCCCAAAACCAAAATTCGAAAAAAGTAAAAATCCAGCTAGTAATAATTGTTTCATTGTGTTGTAATTAATTAATAGACTAAAATAATTTTAATTTTCAATTCTACAACAATAGAATAATTATTTAACGCAACATTGTGAAAGAAAAAAAATCAACTAAATGGTTGAACTTTTATATAACTTCTATTAAATAATATACTCCCATACCAAATAAGCGATATAATTAAGAATTAAATTAGTTTCCTTGATAAATGATTTCAATCAAAATGAAAACGATTAAATAAATACCAATCTTCTTATATTAAAGGTTTGACGAATTATCTTTCCTTTTATCTCCTAAAATAATATCATATCTAACATTAATTTATTTCTCTATAAACGGATCTTCTAACATTTGTAAGTTTTGTGTTAAATAATATAGCAATTGTTCTCTATCTAAATAGTAATCAAATGAAATCCCTATACGTGTATTACTCTTCAAAAGTAAAAAAAAATTTGACTGTACTTTACCAAAACGATCTTTAGTGTAATGAATAAAATAACCTGAAATTTCGTGATTATAGATTTTTTGCTTCTTAAAACCAAACCTACTAATTAACTCAAAATAATTATGGTAGATATTAATTTTATATATTTTTTCAAAAATCAAAAAATAAAATAATACCATAATAGATATTGGTAATGAGATAAATAGTTTAATGAAAAGATTTTCTCCTTTAAGTTCTAAAAGAAAATATATACCAACCCCTAATAAAGTAATAATAATTAAAATTGCCAGTAATATACTGGCTAAATTAAATTTGGTTATGTAAATTGGTTTCATTGTAGATTTTATAGCTTTCTAAATTATCTCAAAATGTTTCAGCGCATTCCATATTCCGTGATTGTCCGCAGAGGTTGTAACATAATCAGCAAATTCACGAACATTCTCTTTCGCATCGCCCATAGCTACACCAATTTTGCAACCTTTCAACATACTAATATCATTACCTCCATCACCAAAAGCCATTGTTTTCGATAAATCTAATTGATGACGTTCTGCTACACGTTCTATTCCACGCATTTTACTAATATCTTTCGGATTTATATCTGCAAAATATTCTATCCAACGCGTTCCAACACTATTTGTCAACACATTTTTCATCAAATACTCTTCTTGTTCTTCGTTCACAAAAAAGTTCATTTGCATGATATTATCTTTCGGCAAAGTTCGAGGATCAACAACTTCAGGAACTTCCATTCCAAAATAAGCAAACGATTTTTCCACATTCTCATTCACTCGATTGATACTAAACGCTTCTTTTGTCATATACGAAAATGAAAAAGGATTCTCTTCATCATATTGCAACAAAGCTTCTATATCATTAGGATTGATGTAATCTACAAAAAATGATTGACGATTTTCGTCCGAGCACATTCCTCCATTATTATTAATGTAACCATCAAAACCATATTCAAAAATATGTTCGGGCATATCAACCATATTTCGTCCTGTTGCAATGTATATTTTTTTGTTTTTTTGTTTCAATAATTTCAACGCTTCAATTGTTGAATCACTGATTTTGTGGTTTTCAAAACCTTGCAATGTTCCATCAAAATCGAAGAAAAAAGAATCTATCATAATTTTATTTTATCTAATGTAAAATTAAAAAAGCAACCTTCGTTTGGTTGCTTTTTTTTAGTTTATTTTAATGCTAATTTAATAATTTTAATGGCTTTATCCACATCTTCTTCTGAAATATTGAGATGAGGACGCATTCGCACTGAATTTTCTCCACAAGGAAGAATAATCATATGATTATCGAAACATGTTTTGATGAATTCTGAACGATCTTCATCAGAAATAAAATCAAATGCGATAAATAATCCTAGACCGCGAACCGAATGAATTTTCTTTGTTTCTTTGGCAATTTCATTTAATTTATTGATAATATATTTTCCTTTTTCAGCTGCATTCTCAACTAATTTTTCTTGTTCTATAACTTCTAAAATTAATTTAAAACGCAACATATCGATATAATTTCCACCAAAAGTTGAATTAATACGACTCGATTCTTTGAAAACATTATTCGGAATTTGATCTAATTTTTCTTTGTTTGCTAAAATCCCACAAACTTGAGTTTTCTTTCCAAATGAAATAATATCTGGGATTACATCATAATGCTGAAAAGCCCACATTTTACCTGTCATTCCCATTCCTGTTTGAACTTCATCAAAAATTAGTATAATTTCTTCTTTATCACAAATTTCTCTCAACTTTTGAAAGAATTCTTTTCGGAAAAAATTGTCTCCACCTTCTCCCTGAATTGGTTCAATAATAATGCAAGCTATCTTATTTTTTCTATCAGAAAGAACTTTCTCTATCTGTTCTATTGCTTGTTTCTCATGTTCAATAGTTTTACAAAGATTATCTTCTGTAACAGGATATTGAATTTTTGGGTTTTCTATTCTAGGCCAATTAAACTTAGGAAAGTAATCATATTTTCGTGGGTCTTTTGTATTCGTTAATGATAAGGTATAGCCAGAACGACCATGAAATGCTTGCTTGAAATGAATTACTTCTCCAGCCTCCTGCTCAATTCCTTTTGAAAAATTTAATCTAGTTTTCCAATCAAAAGCAGCCTTCAAAGCATTTTCAACGGCCAACGTTCCACCCGAAATAAAGAATAAATATTGTAATTCTTTTGGCATTGCAACACGCTCAAACGTATCTATCAAATCTGCATAATCTTTTGTATAAATATCTGACATTGCAGGTTTATTAACTGCATTTCGACCTAAAAAATCTATTTTAGACATCAAATGTGGATGATTGTATCCAATCGCTGTTGAAGCGAACATCGAAAATAAATCCAAATATTCAACGCCATTTTCATCTACAACATAAGATCCATGCGATTTATCCATATCCATTACAATTGGATATCCATCTGCTAATATATGTTTTGCTAATCTTTCGTGTACTGTACTCATTTCTATATTTTTTTTTAAAAATCAAACTTAATTCCTTGCGCCAATGGCACTTCTGTCGAATAATTAATTGTATTCGTTTGTCGTCGCATATAAGCTTTCCAAGCATCCGAACCTGACTCACGTCCACCTCCAGTTTCCTTTTCCCCACCGAAAGCACCACCAATTTCAGCTCCAGATGTTCCAATATTTACATTCGCAATTCCGCAATCAGAACCTTGTTGACTTAAAAATAATTCAGCTTCACGAAGATTATTTGTCATAATAGATGATGATAATCCTTGCGCTACATTATTCTGAATTTCAATAGCATTTAACACATCCCCAGAATATTTGATTAAATATAAAATTGGAGCAAAGGTTTCATGTTGAACAATTTCGAAATGATTCTCAACCTCAGCAATTACAGGCTTTACATAGCAACCGCTTTCAAAACCATTTCCTTCTAAAATTCCTCCTTCAACGATAATCTTTCCTCCTTCTTGATTAATTTTTTCTAATGCATTTGAATACATTTCAACCGCATATTTATCAATCAACGGACCAACATGATTTGCTGTATCCAACGGATTACCTATTTTTATTTGTTTGTAAGCATTTACTAACGATTCTTTTACTTTATCATAAATCGATTCATGAACAATCAAACGTCTTGTTGTTGTACAACGTTGACCAGCAGTACCAACCGCACCAAAAACAGCTGAAGTCAACATAATTTTTAAATCTGCATCTTGCGTAACGATTATCGCATTATTTCCACCTAATTCTAAAATTGTTTTACCCAAACGAGCAGCAACAACTTTATTCACTTCAATTCCCATTCGCGTAGAACCTGTTGCAGAAACCAAAGCCACACGAGAATCTTGCGCAATTAATTCACCAATTGTTTTATCGCCCATCACCAAAGAAGAAACTCCTTCTGAAATATTATTTTCTTTTAAAACTTCTGCTAAAATATGTTGACACGCAACCGCACATAAAGGTGTTTTTTCACTTGGTTTCCAAACTACAACATCACCGCAAACCATCGCTAAACACGTATTCCAAGACCAAACAGCAACTGGAAAGTTGAACGCTGAAATCACTCCTACAACTCCAAGCGGATGATATTGATCGTACATGCGATGCAAAGGTCTTTCCGAATGAATTGTCGAACCATATAATTGACGCGATAATCCAACTGCAAAATCACATATATCAATCATTTCTTGTACTTCACCCAAACCTTCTTGATAGGATTTTCCCATTTCATATGAAACCAATTTTCCCAAGGAAGCCTTTTTCTTACGAAGTTTATCTCCAAATTGACGCACAATCTCTCCTCGTTTCGGAGCAGGAATCATTCTCCATTCTTTGAAAGCTGTTTGTGCTTTTTTTATCACTTCTTCATAATCATCTTTGGTTGATGATTTAACTTTTCCAATCAATTTTCCGTCTACTGGCGAGTAAGAAGAAAGCTCTTCACCTTTTCCAAACCAAGTATTTCCTGTCGATGTTCCGAGATTTTCGGAAGAAATACCCAATTCTTTTAATTCGTTTTCTATCATTTTTTTGTGTTATTTTGTGTTTTTAACTTTTACCTAAATTAGTCAAAAGTTTCATAAATTAAAATTTTTAATAAATATTATTCAGAATAATTTTTAATTTAATGAATAATCGTTAGATTTAATAAAATAAAACCGCATAAAATGAATTCAACTACAGATTATTTTAAGATTGATGATTTATTAACCGAAGAACATAAATTAATTCGTCAATCTGTTCGAGATTTTGTGGACAACGAAATAAAACCTGTGATAGATGATGCTGCGCAACATCACAAAGATATTCCAGATTTAATGAAAAAATTAGGTGCAATTGGCGCTTTAGGACCTTATATTCCTGAAGAATATGGAGGCGCTGGTTTAGATCAAATGTCGTATGGATTAATCATGCAAGAATTAGAACGCGGCGATTCGGCTGTTCGTTCTGCTGCATCAGTACAATCTTCGTTAGTGATGTATCCAATTTTTTCTTTTGGATCAGAAGAACAAAAACGAAAATATTTACCAAAATTAGCTTCAGGAGAATTCGTTGGAAGTTTTGGGTTAACTGAACCAAATCATGGATCAAATCCAGGAGGAATGGAAACTCGTTTAACTAAAAATGGTGATCATTATGTCTTAAATGGCGCAAAAATGTGGATTACAAATTCACCAATTTGTGATATTGCAGTTGTTTGGGCAAGGGATGAAGAAGGAAAAATTCGTGGTGTTATAGTAGAACGTGGAATGCAAGGTTTTACAACACCAGAAACTTTGAATAAATGGTCATTAAGAGCTTCAAAAACAGGTGAATTAGTTTTCGAAAATGTAAAAATTGAAGAATCTCAGATTTTACCAGAAGTAAGTAGTTTACGCGGACCTTTATCGTGTTTAAATTCGGCTCGATACGGAATTTCATGGGGTGTAATTGGCGCTGCAATTGATTGTTACGAATCAGCTTTGAAATATTCATTAGAACGAACACAATTTGGAAAACCGATTGCTTCTTATCAATTACAGCAGAAAAAATTAGCTGAATTTATTACAGAAATTACGAAAGCTCAGTTGTTGTGTTGGCGATTAGGAACATTGAAAAACGAAAATAAAGCAACGCCTGAACAAATTTCGATGGCGAAACGCAATAATGTAAAGATGGCTATTGATATTGCGAGAGAATCTCGTCAAATTATCGGTGCAATGGGAATTGTAGGCGATTTCCCTATGATGCGACATGCTGCAAACCTGGAGTCTGTAATCACTTACGAAGGAACGCATGATGTCCATTTATTGATTACTGGTGCAGATGTGACAGGAATTAATGCTTTTGTGTAAGATATTTTTTCATACAATCAGATATTTTTATAGGTTTACAATTCGTTTGTAAACCTTTTTTATTTATCACACATGAAATTGAAATCAATTCTATTTTTCATTTTTTGTATTCAGGCTATTGTTCTTGATGCACAGGAAACCTACAAAATTACTTATGAACGCTTTTCGAATGGAAAGAAAGTCGAAGAAAATAACCCAATACAAGTTATTGCTAATACGAAAGAAACCATTATTGGAAAACAACAAAGCTTTAATGATTCAACAAATTATCCTGATGAAATGTTTTATTACACTAAAATAAATCCATCAATTATTTCATTAATTACGCAATTTGATTCGATTAATTCTATTATAACAAATGATTCTATTGCGTTTAATAAATCTGTTTTCACAATTTCTAAAGAAACGAAGCGAATTTTAGGTTTACGTTGTAAAAAGGCTACGACAAATATCAATTCGAATACAATAGACGTTTGGTTTGTTGACAATATGGATTTGAATGCATCCCCAACAATGGTAGGAATGAATTTGGGATTTGTTTTAGAACTTACGCGAAATAATAATTCAACCATTCGAGCTTCAAAAATAGAACGTGAAAAAGATTTGATTCCAAGCCAATTTATCCAAAAAGAATTGTATCAAAATCGAGTTGATTTGTTGACGTATAAAGACATTATTTGGAAAAGTAAATTCGTCGATATTCCACTTTTATCACATCAACAAATTAATTTTAGTAAAGATTTTTCTTCCAATGATTCAATTTATCGCTTTGCAAATGGAACTGTTGTGGTTCGAAAAATTAAAATTCCTCAAATTAAAGTAGGAAGCCAAGTTTTCTTAAATGTTTCACAACAATCGAATGGTGATGCTTACGATAGAACTGGTTCTGTATTTTTGATTCCACGTGATTCTAAAATTACATTTATGGATGGTTTACAAAAAGGAATCAATCAATTACCAATTTATACATCAGCAAGTAATAAGAAATATCAAGGTTATTTTTTGACAGAAAATTATTCGCCAACTATTGAATTAATGCGCTTTTTCACACCTTTTGGAATCAAAAAATTCAATCATATTCAATTAAAAAATCAAACATGGGAAACCGAAGCAAAATATCGTCAAGAAATTACAGAATTTCAAGGTCTATTATCTAATCAAGAGGTTTTAATCGGTTTCTTTATTGGAAATTATGATCAAGGCGGACATATTATTTCTGCCAATATTTCTGTTCATCCTTCAGGTTCTACAACAATGCCAATTAAAAAGGCTTTACCAATTTTCAATACTGCAAATGTGATGGAAATGGCTGGACAAGAATACTCTACTTTGTTCGAAAATCCGAATGGTTTTACAGTAGAATTCACGTTGAAAGAAGATTACAATAATGCTAAATTACGTTTTACAACAACTGGACATGGTGGTTGGGAAAATGGTGATGAATTTGTTCCGAAAGAAAATAGTATTTTTCTTGATGGACAAGAAGTGTTTAATGTTATACCTTGGAGACAAGATTGTGGTTCATATCGCGCTTATAATCCTGCGTCTGGTAATTTTGATAATGGTTTATCATCTTCTGATTATAGCCGCTCTAATTGGTGTCCAGGAACAATCACAAATCCATATTTTATAGATTTAGGCAATTTAAAAGCCGGAAAACATAGTATACAAGTAAAGATTTCGCAAGGAAAACCTGAAGGAAATAGTTTCAGTTATTGGAATGTTTCTGGTGTTCTTTTAGGAGAATAATTTTTTTGGAGCAAAAAGATTTATTTAACATCTTTTTGCTCTATTTTTATGTGATTTATTAAAACCGTTAACCAATCTATAATATCTTGATATACTTCATCTCTGATAGATTCATTCAATATTTCATGTCTCAAGTTTGGATATAATTTTATTGAAACTTTTTCGAAACCATTTTGCTCTAAATCTTCATACGATTGCAAAACTCCTTTACCAAAATCACCAATTGGATCATCTGCTCCACTCACAAAATAAATAGGTAAAGATTGCGGTATAGCTTTTGCCCAATTCTTTTTTGTTGCTTGTATATTTAAATTAATCAAAGTATAAAAACCGTTAACAGTGAAAGGTATTCCACAAAGAGGATCTTTCAGAAAATTTGAACGATTTAACTCATCTAAACTAAGCCAATTAGTATCATGAAAATTTTCTTCATTTTTAAAATGTTTATTATTTGATTTTGAAAAAATAGTGTTAAGTAATTGACTTCTTTTATGAGGAATCAATTTATTTAGAAGACTTAAAAAACTACTCAATAAATTAATTCCAGGAATTCTACCTCCTGTTCCCATAATTATAGCGCCATCAAAGTGATTCCCATATTCTTGAAGTAGGCAACGTGTTATAAACGATCCCATTGAATGCCCTAAAATAAAATGTGGTAATAAAGGATATTGATCTTCTAACCATTTTGTCATAATTTTAGCATTTCCAATCAGTTTTTTTTTAGGATTTTCTAAGCTAAAAAAACTATAATCTTTTTCTATTTTCGCTGTTTTTCCATGTCCCAAATGATCATATAACAAAACTAGAATTCCTTTGTCTGCCAAATACTTTGCAAAATTCTCATATCGCCCACTATGTTCTTGCATACCATGGATAATAAGTAAAGTAGCTTTGATTTCTTCTTCAGGAACAATCGTTTTATAAAATATATTTAAAGGAATATTCATTGTTTTCATATTTGGTGTAAGTAAATTTACCAAGAATTTAAATTTTTTACTTACTTTTTAGTTTAGGTTTTAATTTTGTAAAAGCTGAAAAACTTTTAAAAACTACTTTATATGTCATTTCACTTAATGTAAAATTATTACTCTGTACTTTTTAAAACACTAGTTAATTGCAAATATTTTTAAGGTATAATTCTGTTTCTTATCTAAAGATAAGTTATAGATTTGAATAGACATATTTGCTTTTTCAACTAATTCTTCAGGATGAAAATAATGAGAATCCTTATATATTATGAATATTCTCTTATTATTTGTTTCATCAATCTTTATTCATTATGTCGTTTTATATATAATTTATGGCAAAATTAATAAAAACGACATGATTAATTTTGTAATCGAAATATTAAAATTTATCAAATGAGAGAAAAACAACAAAATAATAAATATATATGGATTGGAATAGTTGTAATAGTATTAGTTTCGGCTAATTTACGTGCACCTATCACAGCTGTAAGTCCTATTCTTGATGAAATAAAACTACTATTAAAAATAGATAATTTCCAAGCAAGTTTACTTACTTCTATTCCTCTTATTGTATTTGCAGCTTGTTCTATTTTAGTTAGCAAAGCTATTTCAAAAATTAATATTCGTCATGCATTAATCTATTCTTTAATTATTTTAATAATAGGTCTTTATATTAGAATTTATGGAAATGTTATAGCATTATATATTGGATCTCTATTATTAGGGTTAGGAATTTGTATCGGTAATGTATTAACTCCAGCTTATATAAAAGATACTTTCCCTAATAAAATAGGTATGATGACAGGAATTTTTTCTGTATCGATGAGTTTAGTTGCAGCTACTGCTTCTGGTCTAAGTATAGCTATTGGGGAGTGGACAAACAAAGGTTGGAAAGGATCTCTAGGAATTTGGATTATAGGTGGAATTCTTGCTCTTTTTATAGTTATTGTAGATTCATTAAAAAACAAATCAACTACAAAACAAAAAGAAAATAATATCAATAATGTTGAATTCAATATTTTTCGTTCTAAACAAGCTTGGAATATCAGTATTTTTATGGGACTTCAATCATTAATCTACTATTGTTTAGTTGCTTTATTACCTACTTTATTAATAGATTATGGAATGAATAAAGTTGAAGCTGGCTGGGTTTTTTCAGTCTTGCAATTAGCTATGTTGCCTGCAATGTTTTTTAGTCCAATTTTAGCTGCTAAAATGAAAGATCCAAAAATAATGATTTACATTACATCTATTCTATACATTATAGGAATTGTCATGTTTATCGTATTCAAATCAAAATATAGTTATATCAGTGCTATTTTAATTGGAATTGCAGGAGGATTTGCTTTTAGCCTTTCTATTTTATTTTTCTCATTAAGAAGCAAAACAATCGCTGGTACAATAAAAATATCAGGAATGGCACAATCTATTGGTTATTTAATTGCTGCTTTTGGTCCTCCTATTTTTGGAAAACTATATGATTTAGATTCTACTTGGAAATATTCTCTTTTCTTTTTATTACTATGTATTATCATTATGACATTCTTTGGAAGCAAAGCAACTAGACCTAAATTTATAGAAGAATATTAATAGAAATATAAAAAAGTGAAAATTCAAGTCTGAATTTTCACTTTTTTATTTAACCATAATTAAACAAAAAAGCCTAATTATTATCAATTAAATTATTGTGTACACAAAAACAATAACGTATTTTAGCGTTAATTGATCAAGACAATCTAATCAATATTATCAACCACTCTTTATTACTTTATATTTAATTAAATCTGGTTAATTAGAATAAAATAATGAAACCTAAATCGACCTTTGTAATTGCATTTATCATATTGATAAATCAATTCGTTTTTGCAAATGCAAAAAAAATCTCTAATAATGAGATTGACAGTTTATTACAACTCGCTAATAATTATGTTGTAATAGATTACAATAAAATGTTTTATGAAGCAAAAAAAGCAGTCCTCTTATCTGAAAAATCAAACAATATATCCAGAAAAATAGAAAGTTATAATATGATTTCAAAAGCATTAATTGCTTTAAATCATTTAGAAGAAGCTTCCTATTATATAGACAAAGGTTTAGAAGAAGAACATGTAAAAAACAATCATAAACTAAAAGCAATTTTTCTTTCTACACAAGCTACATATTATAGTAAATTAGGACTTACAGATAATTACTTTCAAAAAAATTTTGAAGCTCTAGAATTAATTAAATCTAAAGATGATATAGAATCACAACTTCTCAAAGCAAATATTTACATTAAATTTGCTGATTACTATTTTGATAAAAATGATTACGAATCCACTCACTTTTATGCTGATAAATCGATTAAAATAATAGAATCTATTCCTCTTAAAGATTACAACAACTCAAAAAATATTTTTCGAATCAAGCCTTACATTTATTTTTATAAAGGCTGGTTCTATATCAACAATAACCAAGCAGAAAAAGCTAAAGAATACATTGATAAAAGTTTTAAATACGCAATTAATCAGAATTATAAGTATCTTGGAATTTTCTATGAACTATATGGAGATTATTACTCTCAAACAGAAAATTATGACAAAGCTATCGAGTTTTACTTAAAATCTATTGAAAACAACAAATCCTTTAATGATAGCCATTCTTATGTAGACTCTAAAATTGCAAAAGTTTATCATATAATCGGAAATTACGAACAAGAGCGTTTCCATCTTAATAGTGAATCGTCTGGTCGTAAAAAAGATATTATAAAATCTAAAGAATTACTAGAATATGAGTTTCTTCGAGTTCAACAAAAATATACTATTCAGCAAAAAAACACTCAAAAAGAATACTTTGTAATTATTTTGATTATTTCTATTCTTTTCATAATTAGTTTCTTAACTATCTATAATTCTTTGAAAAAACTAAGACAAAAAGCTCTAACTGAAAAAGAGCTTCAATTAAAAGAAAAGGAAGAAATTTTAAGTAAAAATGAACAGGAAATAACAAATTTACATCAAAAAGTAAATGAAAGTTTTGGTCAATTAATAGAAATGGCAAAAAGTAATTCTCCCCAATTTTGGTGTCGTTTTCAAGAAATATACCCGCATTTTTCTATCAAAATGTTAGAAGTTAATCCTTGTTTAAAAAATAGCGAATTAACTTTTGCTGCATATATTTATCTAGGTTTTACAACAAAAGATATTGCTAATTATACACATAAAGCTTTAAAAACTATTGAGAATAACCGCTATAATCTAAGAAAAAGATTATATCTAAGTCCTGATAAAGACTTAATGTTGTGGCTTAAAAATCAAATTGATAATTAAAAAAATAGGGTTAATTAAAATTAACCCTATTTTTTATCTAAAGTAAAACTTACTTCTTCGAAGTAAGTGTGTTTTTAAAAATTTGTCCGTCTTTAATAATCACTAAAAAGTTCTTTTCAGGGTTTGCTATTAAAGATAAATCTTTTAAAGGGTTTCCGTCAACTAATAACAAATCGGCTAAAGCTTGTTCTTCAACAACGCCTAATTTCCCAGGATATGGATTTCGTAAACCCGAAAGTTGCAACAATTCTCCATTATCTTGCGTAACCATCTTTAAAATCTCAGCATTTGTAAACCATTTTTGAAGACGTAATATGTAACTATTTTGATCATCATTTAATTCAGGTTCAAAAAGAAAATCGGTTCCCCAAGCTAATTTCACACCTAATTTCTTCGCCAAAGGCCAAACTTTATCTTGTCCGTCTAATACAGGTTTACGCTTTTCTTTGCGTTGTTCGTCCATATTATCGTTGTTGTCCATCAAGTTTTGAAGACTTAACCAAACACCTTTTTCAGCAAGTATTTTTAAAGTTTCTTCATCTAACATTTGTCCATGTTCAATTGATTTTACACCAGCTTCTACAGCTCGTTGTACAGCTCGCGGCGTGTAAGCATGAACCATTACATACGTTCCCCAATCTTCGGCAGCATCAACAGCAGCTTTCATTTCGTCAAAAGTATATTGTGTAACATCAATCGGATCATACGCAGATGACGTTCCGCCGCCAGCCATTAATTTAATTTGGCTTGCTCCAAAACGTAAATTTTCTCTTGTAGCAGTCAAAACTTCATCTCGACCATCGGCAATGAAAGTTGCTCCTAATTCTTCTGCTCGAGAAGCTTTTCCAAAAAAGCGACGCGAACGTTCATCTGGAGTTCTAAAATCTCCGTGTCCTGCAGTTTGACTAATTGTAGCACCAGAAGGCCAAATACGTGGACCTGCGACTTTGCCTTTATCGATAGCTAATTTCAACGGAAAAATAGGTCCGCCAGCATCTCGAACGCTTGTAAATCCTCGTAATAACATTTTATGAGAAGCTTCGCCAACTTTACTCATTAAAACTTCTTGCGACATGTCTGGAGACATCATTTGCGCCATTGTTAATGAACCAAAAACCATATGAACATGAACATCAATTAATCCGGGCATTAAAGTTTTGCCTTTCCCATTGATTTTTACAACATCCTGATTTTTAACAGAAATTGCTGAAAAACTTATTTTTTCGATTTTTTGACCAGAAACCAAAACATTCATTGGTTGAGTTAATGCTGACGCTTTGTGGTCTAATATTCTAACATTTTCGATTAGAATTTGTTTGGTTTGTGCAAAAGTAAATGTAGTAGTAAGAAGAATAAGTACAAATAAAGCCTTAATTTTCATAAATATATTCGTTTATCGCTCTAATATACGACGAAAGTTAAATTTTTCACTAATAAAACAATATGATGTTTTTGGAAATTTAATAATTTATCAAGTTATAAAAAAACAAAACAGAGCTAGCTCTGTTTTGTTTTTAATTTATTTCCAATAACTCCAAACTATTCCATCAAATACAGCTAAGGATTTACTTTCTGTATCATAAACAATTGTACCAGCTGCAGGGGAAAGAATATTTTCATGCGGTTTATTTACTTTAGGTAAAATTAAAGCTTTATCTGTTGCTTCTAATACTAAAACTCCTTTAGCAGAAGAAGTTTCAGCTCCTATAACAACTCCTTCTCCGTCTTCCTGAGATGTGTTCATGATTCTATTTGTTGTAATTGTATTATTTGATTCATCTTTTTGCTCTAACAAAGAACCAGAATCGCTTAATTCAAGCCAAGCAGAATTTTGCATAACTTTCAATTTCATATCTGTAAAATCCATTAAGATTGTTCCGTTTTCGTAACTCGTAGAACTTGATACATTAACAACTGGAAGAAGTATTCCTTTATTATCTGTACCAAAATCAAGGATACCATTACCATCTACAATATTTTTACCTATTGATACTTGAGCATAAATATTTGTTGTAAAAAAAGTTAGTATTACTAATAATATTTTTTTCATGTCATTAAATTTTAGGTTTACTTATTCGTTACAAGATCGTTGAATACAATTCCAATTTGTTCCATTATAAATTTTTATACAACGATCCTCTGTATCATACACAATCATTCCTTCAACTCTTTTATTAACTGGTATATCTGCAGCTTTAACTCTTGTAAGTACCATTCCTTTTTTATATGATTCTAATACAAGGAACCCATTTGCAACATTTTCGGGCCAACCAACAATTTGATCTTTAAAAGTAGATATTCCTACACTTGACGATTTTGCGACACCTCCTTTTGATGGTTGTGTACAATATGAACAAAATGGAAGTTCTATTTCTCCGTTTGTATAAGCTGTTGCTGAGCCTAAACACACATCATCAGATTCGCTTTCTAAAGCAAAATCAATTGTTAATGGAGCTGGAAATAGATCTTGTCCAATATTTATCATATCTGCTCGTTTAGGTGACTTAATTTTAAAAGTAATTTGATGAATACCTTTGGGTATACTGAACCCTTCTATTGATATTAATCCATCTTCAAAATTTTGTGTTATCCCACTACCTGATAAACTTAGAGATGAAGAAGCAAGAGAATTAAGGATATATAAGAAGTTTTCATCAAAACCAATTTCCAATATAGAATTTGTAATTGCTTGCGTATTTGGATTATTTACCGTCAATGTTGCAGTTAATTCTTCTTCTTCTGAATAACAAGTATCATCTATCTTAATACTTGTTAGAATTGGTTGAGGCCTATCAGAATCTGCTGCATATGTATTAGTTGGTGAACATCCAATTGTTAAACGATCACAACTTTGAAGTGTAACTGTAGATCCTAAATTTACTTTTGACTGATAAGTCAAAACTGCTCTATTACTATAATTTCCAGAAGCTGCTGTTTCATCAAATCGTGCTCTTGCTCTAAATGTAAATGTTTTAGATCCTCCTGGAACTTCGATTCCTTTTATTGTTAATGTATTGGATAATCCATAATCATTGATTATTGCATTTGTTATTGCTGTTTCATCTATTGATAAAGATTCTGGCACCCATTTCATTCCAGCTGGTAAAACATCAGAAAAATCTACTGGAAAAGCATCACAACCTGTATTAGTAATACGGAATGTATAATCAACTTCTTCACACAATAAAACATCAGTAGAACCTTGTTTCGTGAAAATTAATCCGTCTTCTGTAGGAGGAGGCAAAGGAGCAGGACAAGTAAATTCCATTGGTCCAATACCTATACGTTTATATCCTAGAACTGGTCCTCCTGTATACTTATGTTTAATATATATTTTTTCTACTGCATCTTCGAATTCTACAAAAACACGTCCTCTTTCACTAGTATAACCAGAAGTTTTTCTATTTGCAATTGCTTTATTATATTGAATTGTATAGCTACTTTTTTCTGGTTTAGCAACATAACTTAATTTGGGTTTTATAATTGCTGCACCACACATTCCATATACTTCAACATCATCATATCGAACATATCTTCTATCTATTTCAAAAATTTCAAATGTAGCTGCTGCAGCTTTAGATAATACTATTTCTGTTTGCATCACATTATTTCCATTTCCTCTTTTTCTATATTCTCTCAATGATTTTCTAACCGAAGCTCTTGGGTAATTTCTTGTTAACCATTCTGATGGAGCTTGTAAAGAAACATTGACCTGAGCAGTAAAATCATCTCCTAAATCATAATCTGTAGACAAACTACCTTTTATCCAATTTTTTGATGTAAACTCTAACTTCTTACTTCCAGAAAACTCACACGTGTCACATGATCCAGGTACCATTTTTGCTCCGAATGTAAAATATTTATACTTTCCATAGAATGTAAAATCTATTTGATGAACTCCATTAAAATATTCCATAGGCACCATTTGATCCCATTGATTATTTTTTAGTTTAATTTCGGAATCTGCTACTAATAAAAAAACTTCATATCCTGCTCCTTCAAATGGAAATCCGCTACCTCCCACACTCAACCTAACAGATTTTGGAGTAGGATTATTTGTATTAGCTGTTGTATTTTGTGCTAACCATATTCTTCCTGTTGGACCAGTAAGTGTTTCATCTATTTCTCCACATATTGCAGTATTACCAGCAACAGATGTTGGAGTAAATGAACCTTTATTATCTCCAATAAATAGACCATTCAGATTTTCAAAAGACTCTCCATTTGTTACACATGGTATTGTACCATTTGTCATTAAAGTAATTACACCTTCATCTGTCGTTGATTTTGATCTATACAGATTTAAAGCTTGCGCATCATCTCTTACTAAACCTGCTATATTATTATGATAATATCTATTTACAACACTATTTCCTTCCCATACGATCGTTTGATTATCAGATAATTTATACTGATAGTTAAGTTCAGGAAATGTCTTGTTTTCATCTAATGTAAGTCCATATTTCATTCCTAAATAAGAACGTATTTTATCTTGTTCTTGAAGTGTCAACGCTTTTTCATAGAAAAAAACCTCTCCTATCAAACCTTTAAAAGATCCACCAGTCAAACTAGCTCCTCCTAATGTAGATCCTCTAGCCATCCTAAATGCATCTCCGAATAAACCTGTAGGAGATAATTGATCTTGCCATCCTCCAAAATCGTAAACAATACGTCCAGCTCCATTTATACCATTTGCTTTAGAAATCTGTACCATTTGCAAATTTGTACTATTCGCAGAGAAACCTGCTACTGTTCCATTATTATTAGTTTGTCCTGAACCATCATTCCTAATTCGTCCTTGTCTATCTGCAGCATCGAAACCTACCGCAGGAAATCTCGTTGTACCAGATCTAGGATCAGCACTACCAAAACCATGTGTATAAAGTGTACTACTATTACTTGGATCTGAATAGTATAGTACAAAAGATGTAGATCCCAAAGGTGCGTCTGTTGACATTGGTCCAGTTAATGTAGCTAAATAAGCTGTTGCATTAAATTCTAAAGCAGGGTTAAAATTCATTCTTGGATCACAAGACAAATATTGAGGAGCAGTTTTACTTGAATAACTAACTGCATCAAGTGTATAATTATTCTCAAATTTTGTTAAATCTCTCCAAGCTGTTACATTAGTTCCATTTAATTCAATATTCTCTGCACTTGGATCTAGCCAAACTCTAAGTCCATCTGTTACTCCTCCTGGAGCTGTTAAATAATAAGAATACGCGATATAATCACCATTATTTACAACAACATCTTTTGCAACTTTATTTCCATCTAATAAATAAATTCGGGTTGTAGCAGGCACAAAGTTTGCATTTGGAGAAATTAATACATAAGTAGCTGTTCGTTCTGGACGAATATTAACAATAAAACTACTTTTCCCATATGTCTGTGCTTTTAATATTGTCTTGGTAATCTTATTTACTTCTAATGATAGTGTTCCATTCTGAAAAGAAGTTCCAACTGGATACTCATAGTTAGAGCTTCCTGACAAACCATTTGATCCCAAAAACAGAAATGTATTATTATCTAAAGTAGATATATTCTCTTTATTTAAATTGGTTAAATCCCCTAAAAAAACAGTTGCAAATTTATTTTCATAGCTTGAAGATTGTTTTTGATATAAACCACTACCATCATCTCTTCCTAATCCAAACAGATTATAACGATATGAAATATTATTACCAGAAGTTACATCCCAAATAGTAGTACCTGAAGAATTAATTTGATGAGGTTGAGTCAACATATCTAGTTCTACTCCATATTTTAAAGATAAATATGTTTGTACTTTTTGTAATTCAACTGTATTTACTGCTGAACCTATGTTACTTGATAAAACAATAATTTCTTGAATATTTCCATAAAATGGATATGTTGCACTCAAATTCTCATTACCAATAACACTAAAACCATCTGAAGTAGACATTACTCTCGCATTACTCATTGTACCAAATAAACTTCCATTAAAATAAAGTTTATCGAATGTACTTCCATTATTCATACGTGTAGCCAAACTAATACCTGCCATTTTAGCTGGAGTAGCATTACTACCTACAGAATAAGTACTTCCTGTACTTTGTGTTGTCATAAACGGATTACCATATTGCCAACCATTATTACTACCTCTACTTGCATTAAAAGAAAATACAACTCCTCTTGTTGATGTTGTAGTCTCCACTCTTGATACATAAAAAGTAAAATAAGATTTAGATGCAGAAACAAAATGTCCTCCATGAACTAATTTTCGATTTGATGTGCCTGGAGCAAACCGAATAGAAGGTTGAAAGTTCATTATATTAACATTATCAAAAGTAGGAACAGCATAAGTAGAATATTTAGAATAGTCTCTTCCTTTTCCTGAATGATCTTTCCACTGATTAACTCCTGCTCCATTTGATAAATTAATATCATCTGCTTTTAACCAAAGCTCAACTTCAAGAGAAGTACCTCCTGGTTTTTGTGCAAAAGTTATTCCCATCATAAGACTGAAATAAATTGGCAAAACAGCTTTTAAAATATGTAATAAACTTTTTTTCATTTATTTAAATTCTATAATAATTAGTATTAGGTTTTCGATATTTGGCTAGTTTCTACATATAAATCTTGAAAAATTTCAAGATAATACTGATTAAAACTAAGACTCTCTGTATTTTTCATTTTCATAGTATTTTTGGTTATATAATTAATGGATAATAACTTTTAATATAGAAGAGTATTAAATAATAGATAAATTACTTTTTGAATATGAATAAATAAACATGCAGGTAAAGAAAATAATTCTTTACCTGCAATAGTTTACTTATTAAGTCAACAAAAAATTTTTCATAGGTTATAATATTTTTAGGTTGGTTGAATTTTGGTTTAATTTTTAGAATAAATGGCTTATAACTTTTTTTATTTCATCATTAATTACAATATAAAAACTGATCTTAAATCCCTAGCTTTTATTTGTTTACTAAAAATAACAAGAATCTTAAATAAATTAAATTATCTTCCCCCTCAATAACCCCTCTATTACATAAGTAACTGATTAATATATGAATAAAATATTTTTTTTATAAGCTTTTTCCCGTAATAATAAAAAAACAATAGTATTTACAATTTAATTACAATATATCTAATCCATTTCCTTACTTTTAATATAATGAAGTAATTATAATAAAGAGAAATAATAACTAAAATCCAGAGATATAATTATTTATTGAAAATTTTTATACTTTGTTAGAAACTTAGAAAAAATTATACTTGAGATAATTTACATATTAATAAATTTTCAAGTGATATTAGCAAATTAATAAACAAAAAAAGTTCCCTTAAAGGGAACTTTTTTTGTTTATTAATTTAACCGTTAAGGTATTTTTAAAGTTTTATAGTTGCATCATAATTTTTCTGTACATACTTGAAAATATGATCCATTGCATTTCCAAAAATAATCCAATTTGCAATATTTGTATTATTAATATTCTTTGCACCTACAGAAGTTCCATCCCAACCTTGGTATCCATTGAATGTTCCAGAACCAGTACCGATTGGCGATGATGTACCATAATAAACTCCATCTGCATAATTTGTCATTCCCCAATCTGGATACATAAAGAATCCTTCTCCATATATAAACGTAGTTCTCGCAGAATTAACACCAGTTGTAGAACTAGTATTATTCGCTGGTAAATTTAGCAATCCTTTTAATGAACTTGGTAAAGTAGATGGTACGATTCCTATCCAAGAAGGATAATCATCAGATCTTAAAATTCCATTAGGTACATTCCCAAATACACCATTGATGAAAGGATTGTCAGAAGCAATATTACTATCTACTTTTGCTGTATAAATATAATATTCATCCTCTGTCATTGTAACATTAGCATTATACGTCTGATCAATAAAATTCTTTATATAAGATTGATCATCTTGCGATTCTACCCAATAAACAAATCCTTTTTTCTTCTGAACAAAATCTTTAAGTATACTAATACAAGCTGCATCAGGGTTCCAACTCCAACCAATTAAAATTACTTGAACGCCTTGATTATTAATATAATCTTTTAGCTTTGTTGCATTTATACTACCTGTCTCTAATTTTATATTTGCATCAGTAAAAGATTCTATTTTTGACTTTCCATCCACTCCAAAATTCTGAATATTTTTTAATGCATTTCTAACCTGAGTAAAACTATCACCTACAAGTAAAATTGGTTTAATAGGCATCACAACATTTACATTTAATGTACATGTTACTCCATTTATAGTTACCGTAAATGGTATTGTTCCTGCTTTAGTTGGTGTACCTGTCCCATATACTCGTATTGAGGTAGTTCCTGTTGAAGTAATAGATCCACTTCCAGAGAAACTAAAGCCAGGATTATCCGCACTTTCTATACTAATCTCATAGGTTCCTGTACTACTAGCTGTAATTGGTATATCAATGTAGTTTGAAGCCGTTAATGGTGTATTCAAATTATAAGTACCTTTTACAGTTGCAGAACTACAACTAATACTAGAAATTACAGCTTTACTTTCTACAACTACTACAGATCCTTTCGCTGTTGTTCCTACATAACCACTTCCAGTAATTGTATACTCAAATGTCCCTGCATTAGCTGGTGGATTACCATTCGCATATAATACAACAGGCTGTATTCCTGTAGTTGTTAAATTTACATTGTCAGCACTATAAGTAACTCCATTAACAGTATTAGTACTAAAATTAAAGTAACCTGGATTAACTACATTAACTGTAATATTAAATGCTTTTCCAGCAGAACTTTCTCCTTTTTTCAGTTGATCAGCACTTACAAAAACAATATCCTTAAATTGAACATCAGCTGGTAGAACATTTACAACAGGAGTACATGCAATTACTTTATCATTTATTGTAATTGTAAATGTATTATTTCCTGCAACCGCAGGAGTTCCTATTACAGGAATTTGGATCGTATAATTACCTGTGTTAGGAAATGTTCCTTCTTTCTGAAAAAAGAAACCAGCAGTAGGATTGTTAACTAAAATAGAGTAATCGCCTGATTCCACTACATTTACAGTAATTTGAAAATAATTTCCAGAATTAGCAACTGTTCCTACTTTGTATGTTCCTATAAAAGCTGCTGAATTACAATTCGGGACAATTACTTCAGATTGCCCTATATCTCCACACAAAGATTTCCATTTATTATTCTTGTAAAAATTAAAGCAAGAAGAATCTGAATTGAAAATAAGTAAAGAATTTTCGGGGTTAACAATAATATCACGCTCTCCTGTTGTCATACGAGGAATTAAAATACCTTTATTTGATGAACGAACTTCAAATTGAGCAGACTCATTAATTGCTTTAGCAAAACCTATCCCTACTTGTGAATTTTGAACAATATTTTCTGTATTTTGTGTTGCTTCAACTCCCGTCTCTTCAACTCTCCATGGTTCTGAAGGAATACGAACTTCATCCGGAACAACAAATAAAAGCCAGTGAATCCCATCAAAATAATAATACCCATCCTTTTTAATTCCTATGGTTGAAGATAATGAATTTCTAGATGCAGCTTCTTCCACTTCATAAACATATACTATAACCCCAATTTGGTCATTCGTATACAGATGATTTTTTGTTATAAGATAATCTAATGTAACTCTTGGCGAAATAATACCTGCCGCAGCATCATTTATATTATTCGAACTTGAAACGTCTAAAGTCGCTTTTGGATCATTTGTATTAATACCGACCTGTGCGAATAAATTACAACTAAGCAATATAGTTATAAATGTGAGGAATAGATTTTTAATCATACTTTATAAATTAATTCATTTTAGTGTTCTTGTTTAAATTCAATACAATATAGGAATAAAACAATTATTTATTGAACAATATTTATTAAATAAACATTGTTTTTAATAAATTAAATTACTCTACCCTTAATAATGCCTGTATTTTATAAAATATTAATAAACAAAATTTTAAAAACATCATTTTATTATTTTTTTTTCTCAATCATAAAAGAATTCAATAAGACTTATGGTAAAGAAATAAAGATTTAAATTTCTTTTTCATTAATTTTAACCATTCAATTGTACCTGATGATAAAAAAATGTTCTCTTTTAGCTCTTTTTCTGACATCTATTTTGTTAACTTCTTGCATACAAGAAGAAGAATTAGATACAAATGCCGATATTATAGAAGCTTATATTCCTCCACAGTATCTCAAAACTGATCCAATTATTACTAATAATTCTATTGAGTTTAGAGTTAAATCTAATATTGATCTAAAAAATCAAGCACCTATATTTATTATATCTCCAAATGCAACAATAGATCCTGTTAATGGAACGCTTCGTGATTATTCTACAACGCAAACAGCTGTTGTAACTGCTCAAGACAAACGTTGGAAAAAAATATATACAATTAGTTTTAATATTGATGAATTAAGTACTTCTTATTCATTTAATCAAGCTGAATTAACTGATAAAGATAGATACTATCGTTTTTATTCAATTGGTTCTAACGGAGATAAAATATATGATTGGGCAAGTGGTAACTCTGGTTATGTAACAGTAGCTGGAGATAAAACGCCAGGCGAATATCCTACAACAGTAGATAAAGGAAGAGATGGTGGTTATGCAGCTAAGATGCAGACTGTCTATACAAGTAGTTTTGCTGCTGCAACTGGGAATCCTATTGCCGCTGGAAATTTATTTCTTGGTAGTTTCAAAACAAATATATTCAATACTTTAAAATCAACTAAATTCGGCTTACCTTATTCTGGTGAATTACCAAAATCAGTCCGAACTTACTATAAATATAAAGCAGGAAAAGAAGTGAGAGATCAAGATTTCAAACCTATTCCAGGAGCCGTTGATACATTTGACATTTATGCAATCATTTTCGAATCGCAAGCCAAAGAAAATTACTTATATGGAGATCATGATTTCAAAGATCCAAGAAATGTTGCTATTGCAAGAGTTTCGAAAGCAGATCGCCTAGAAACATCAAATTGGAGAGAAATTAATTTTCCGTTCAAATTAGTTGAAGGTAAAAAATATGATCCCTCTAAAGAATATGTATTGGCTATTGTTATGTCTTCGAGCATTGATGGAGCTTATTTTACTGGAGCAATAGGAAGTACATTAATTGTTGATAAAGTTGAACTAATTTATAATTAGATATATGAAAAATATAGTTAAAGTAATTTTTATTATTATAATTACATCTAATACTTTTCTTACTGTAAATGCTCAAGAAATTGAAAATAATTCACAAAATAAAACCTCTTTTTTTAAGAAAAATATAGAGTACCAAGCCAAAGCTCAATTTAGTATTGGAGGAGCTTCTCCTATTGGGATACCCGCAGAAATTAGAAAAATTGAAAGTTATAATCCAACTTTACAATTAGGTATAGGTCTAAATGCTACAAAATGGTTTTATGATAATCGTAAATTCGGTATTCGAATTGGGCTAAATGTAGAAGGTCGTGGAATGAAAACACAAGCAAAAGTAAAAAACTATTATACTCAAATAGAAGATGATACTGGCGCAAAAACCAAAGGATATTTCACTGGACATGTTATAACAGAAATGGATAATGCTTATATTTCTATGCCTATTTTATTTATTTGGAATACTTCTGAAAGATGGAATTTATATGGAGGTTTTTATTTCTCAACATTAATTGACAAATCTTTCTCAGGATATATCTATGAAGGTACTTTTAGAGAAGGTAGTCCTATTGGAGAACCTACAACTTTTGAAAATACAGCAAAAGGATTATACGACTTTTCAAATTATTTAAGTCCATTTCAGTTTGGAAGTCAGGTGGGTGCTGAATTTAAATTAAAGAATAATTTTAGTTTGTTTTTAGATATTACAATGGCTCATAAACAAGTTTTCAAAAAAGATTTTGAAGCCATTTCATTCAAAATGTATAACATATATGGAAATGCAGGTTTTGGTTATACATTTTAAATGAGATATTGTGAATATATCTTATGCATATCTCTAAAAGTGTCTACACTTTATTTCTTTAATAAAAAATCACCATAAAAATTGGGGATTTCACTCGAATAAATAGCTGATGCAACTTCTTCTATTGGATAGTCAATTTTAATAATTTCTGCTTTAATACTATTCTCATCCAATGTTAAAATAGAATAAGTTGCTTTTCTATCAATTTCCTTGCTTCTACCTACAGAACCACTATTTACAAATAATATATCAGAAAACTGCTGAACATAAGATTGATGAGTATGTCCCATTACCAAGGCATCTACTTCTTTTTCTTTTAACACAGAATACATTTTTTGCTTATCGTCAGCTTCATAAACATATTCATCATTTCTATCTAAACTTGCATGAACAAGTAATATTTTCTTATACGAATCATTTATTTTATACACCAATTCAAACTGATAAGGCAGGCTACCTAACCATTCTTTATTCTCTAAATTTATATGTTTTTTACTATGATTAATAGCTTCAAATCTATTTTTAGTTTCATAATTATCATGATGTAATAACGGAAATAAAGGCAAGTCAAAAGCAATTCGTTCATCATGATTTCCAAGTAAGCAAGGAATTCCACTATTCCTAAAAAAAGAAATGACATCATTACTCCAAGGTGCAAAATCAACTAAATCTCCCAAACAATAAACTTGAGATATATTTTTATTTTTAATATTCTTTATAACTTCATTCAAAGCAAGCAAATTCCCATGAATGTCACTAATTACTGCAATTCTCACCATTTATCCTATCCATTTTAGAAAAACTAATTTAGAATTTTTAGAATTATAAAAAAACCTATTTTTCTATACAATTCTATGATTATTATCAAATTAATTAGGAACAGAATAAATTCTATATATTTTTATTTAAAATTAATCTAAATAAAAATTGCTTAACTAAATCTTTTTACTAATATTTGTGTTTTAATTTAGACTTAATACAAATAACAATGAAAAAACTATTTATTTCCACTGCAATACTAGCTCTACTTGCAAGCTGCAATAATAAAGACAGTAAGAACGAGAATACTAATAATGAAGCTAAAACTGAAACAACAGTATCCAATGAAAAAATAGTTTCATTGAACGGAGCAATTACAGAAGTGTTAGCTGATTTAGGAGAACAAAATAACCTTGTAGGTGTTGATGTAACAAGTACTTATCCTGCTTCTGTAAAAGAAAAAGCGCAAGACTTGGGACATGTACGTTCACTATCAATTGAAGCTTTATTGGCTCTAAAACCAACAAAAGTATATGCAACTGACAAGGATTTAAATCCTGAACAAATTGCTCAACTAAAAAATGCTGGAATTCAAACTGAAATTATTAAACAAGATTATTCAGTAGAAGGAACAAAGGAATTGGTTAAAACTGTTGCAACTTCTCTAAACAAACAAGATTTCGATGCTATTACATCTAAAATTGATAATGATCTAAAAGCGTTAAAACCTTTAGCTACGAAACCAAAAGTTCTTTTCATTTATGCACGTGGAGCAGGAAACTTAATGGTTGCTGGAACAAATACCCCAATGGAAAAAATTATTGGAATTGCTGGTGGTCAAAATGCCATTACAGAGTTTGAAGATTTTAAACCTTTAACACCTGAAGCAGTTGTAAAAGCTAATCCTGATTATATTTTAATGTTCGACAAAGGATTAGAAAGCATTGGAGGTATTGATGGTGTTATAAAACTAGAAGGAGTTGCTTCTACAAATGCTGGAAAAAATAAAAAAATCATCGCAATGGATGGGCAATTAGTTTCTGGTTTTGGACCACGTGTTGGGCAAGCAGCTTCACAATTAAATCAATTACTTCAAAAATAAAAAAAGACTAAAACAATTATGTATCCGCAAATCAGAATACATCTTTCTTTGTTAAGCTTAGGCATCTTCGGTATTGCAATTCTTGCATTATTTTTAGGTGTTTATCAATTTAACGAATCCATCCTATCCATTATTAATAAAGCTTTTACAAATAGAACTGCAATCAATGATAGCGATTATTATGTGCTTTTCGATTTAAGATTACCACGAATTATCATGTCTATCTTAGTTGGTTCTGGTCTAGCTGTGGCAGGAACATGCTTACAAGGAATTTTTAAAAATCCTTTAGCATCTCCAGATTTAATTGGAATTACGTCAGGAAGTATTTTATTTGCAGCAATTACAATTGTTTTAGGAGGATATATTAAAGATTTTGTTCCAGAAATTATTCATTACTCATTACTTAGTTTAATGGCATTTGTAGGTGCTATATGCTCAACTGTTTTTGTTTATAGAATTTCTTCTCATCATCAAAAAACAAATATTACCATTCTATTGTTAGCCGGAGTTGCCATTTCTGCTCTTTGTGGATCTGCAACAGGTCTTTTGACTTATCTATCTACAGAAGAAGAATTACGTAATTTGACATTTTGGACATTAGGTAGTATCGCAAGTGCTAACTGGAACAAAATCTTAATTTTAGTAACCGTAATTAGCATAAGCTTTTTCTTTTTAATAGGAAAAGGAAAAACATTAAACGCAATGATGTTAGGCGAAAAAGATGCTGAACATTTGGGAATTAATGTAGAAAAAACAAAAAGACAAATTATTGTTTTTTCCGCTTTATTGGTTGGAACAATTGTATCATTTACAGGAACAATCGGGTTTGTTGGATTAATTGTTCCATATATTTTACGCTTAATCTTCAAATCGAATTATGTTATCATTCTTCCTTTATCTGCATTTTTAGGCGCAATATTAGTCATTGTTGCAGATACAATCAGTCGAACATTAGTTGCTCCATCCGAAATTCCAATCGGAATTTTAACTTCATTAATGGGAGCTCCAGTATTTATTTCAATTTTAATGAATTATAAAAAATCTTTGTAATGTTAGCGGTAAAAAATATTAATTATCAACACAAATCATTCAAGATTTTAGATATGATTTCATTTGATGCAAAAGCAGGAAAAATGATTGCAATCGTTGGACCAAACGGTGCAGGAAAATCATCTTTACTAAGTTACATTGCGAATGAAATTGAACCAAATACAAACCTTATCCGATTAAAAGACATTGCACTTAAAAATTGGAAAAAAGAAGATTTACCTCAACATAAAGCTAAATTTTCACAACATCAACCAACAGACATTCCTCTTTCGGTTAAAGAAGTTGTGTTAATGGGACGTTATCCGTATTTCCAAAATTCACCTCAACAAAAAGACATCGATTCGGTTGATTATTGGATGACCAAAACCGATATCAATCATTTAAAAGACAGGGATTACATTCATCTTTCCGGTGGAGAAAAACAACGTGTACATTTAGCACGTATTTTTACTCAATTAGAAAATGAAGTCAATCAAAAACTACTATTATTAGACGAACCTTTGAATAATTTGGACGTTTCTCATCAATTTAATTTGTTAGAAATTCTAAATGATTTTAAACAAAAAGGAAATTTAGTTATTTTGGTAATGCATGATCTTAATTTGGCTTCTCAGTTTGCTGATGAAGTAATCTTAATGAACAAAGGAAAAATTGTTTATCAAGATAGCCCAGAAAAAGTTTTCCAACCAGAAATTATTTCTAAAATATACAGATTTCCTTGTACTATTTGTAAAAATCCAATCGACCAGAAACCACTTATTTTATTCGGTAAAAAAACAATTACAATGAACACAATTACAGATTTAAAAAAACAATGGAATGATTTGAAAGCAAATCAACCAAAAATTAGAATACGTAATGCTGCAAAAGAATTAGGCGTTAGCGAAATGGAACTTTTAGCAACACAATTAGACGATAATGTTATAAAATTAAAGCCTGAATTTGCTGCTATATTACAAGAAATAGAATCTCTTGGAAAAGTGATGGCACTTACACGCAACAACGAATGTGTACATGAACGTAAAGGTGTTTATTTGAATGGTGATTTTTCTTCACCTCATGCACAACTTTTTGTTGGTGAAGATATTGATATGCGAATTTTCTTGAATCATTGGAAAACAGCATTTGCAGTTGTAGAAAAATCTGAACATGGAGAGCGAAAAAGTTTACAGTTTTTCGGGAAAGATGGCGAAGCAATTCACAAAATATATTTAGTCCCACAAAGTAATGTACAAGCATTTGATACATTAGTTGAGAAATACAAAGACGAAGATCAACAAGCTATTCCTACAACTGAAACTATTGAAAACAATGTGATTGAAAAAGCTGATAACGAAATTGATGTTGAAGGATTTCACCAAGCTTGGATTGATTTAAAAGACACTCACAATTTCTTTACAATGCTAAGAAAATTCGGCGTTACACGTACACAAGCTTTACGTTTAGCACCAACAGATTATCATGCAAAACAAATCTCTAATGAAGCAATTGTGCAACTCTTAGAAAAATCTGCTGAAAAACAAACTCCAATTATGGTTTTTACTGGAAACAAAGGAAACATTCAAATTCATACAGGAGAAATTAAACGTACAGTGTGGCACGAAAACTGGTTCAATATTTTGGATCCTGATTTTAATATGCATTTGGATATGTCAAAAATCTCCTCAACTTGGATTGTTAGAAAACCAACTGAAGATGGAATTGTAACAGCTATAGAAGTCTTTAACGATAAAGGAGAAATCATTGTACAATTCTTTGGAAAAAGAAAACCTGGTATTCCTGAATTGGAAGAATGGCGCGAAATCGTTGCTAGTTTAAATTAAACCATATTTATCAACCTATTATATATTACACTAAATCATTTCCCGATTAATAATTATTTTAATCGGGATTTTTTTATTATTTTCCTTTTTATCTATAAGTATGCGTTGTATAAGACAGCATCGTATGTATCATAAGATATTTCCAAAGCAAAATATAAAGGTTGAATTTTATAATTATCAATGAACAAACATTACAAACACACCGATTTGTAATCAAATCTTTTTGACAAACATTACAAACACACCGATTTGTAATCAAATCTTTTTAACAGACATTACAAACACATCTATTTGTAATCAAATCTTTTTGACAGACATTACAAACACACCGATTTGTAATCAAATCTTTTTAACAGACATTACAAACACATCTATTTGTAATCAAATCTTTTTGACAGACATTACAAACACACCGATTTGTAATCAAATCTTTTTGACAAACATTACAAACACACCGATTTGTAATCAAATCTTTTTAACAGACATTACAAACACATCTATTTGTAATCAAATCTTTTTGACAGACATTACAAACACACCTATTTGTAATCAAATCTTTTTGACAGACATTACAAACACACCTATTTGTAATCAAATCTTTTTGACAGACATTGCAAATAGACTTATTTGTAATAAAACCCAGTCACTAGGAAAGGATTAACAGACTCGTTTATAATGAATGGAACCTAGTAAAAGTACTTTAGAAAAAACGTCTACGAAGTTATATCCAATTCTAATAAAAAAAGGTCGTCAATTAAGACGACCTCCCACAAATAGACAAATAAAGTACTCAAAACTTTATTTCAAAACTATCTTTTTTGACTCCACTTTATCAGCACTTTGAACTCTTACGATATAAATACCTGCTGAAAGTTTAGATAATTGAATTGTTTTATTCGTAAATGAAGATGTTGGTTGATATGATTCTTGATGTACCAATTGTCCATTCATCGAATAAATTTGAATATTTAGTGGAGATGATTTTGATTCTTGTGAATTATAAGCTAATGTAATTGTCTTTGGTTGAGAAGGATTTGTATAAATCTCAAACTTAGTTCTTGCTAATTCTGTTGTTCCTAAATTAGCTGTTACATTTTCGTAATCAAATGTTATTTTTCCTGTTGAAGATCCTTCAAATGTTTTGAAAACTAATTTATAAATTTGATTTGTTGAAGTGTTTTTAATGAAATGATTTGTAGGATTTACAACATATGACCAACCAGATAAAGTTTTCCAGTTATAACCAATTGCATTAATATCGGCTATATAAGCTGTATCATCAGTAGGATTTCCTGTTTCTGTTTTTGCTACTTTTATCAAATCACTCTGCAAAGCTCCTGTCACTGAATACATAACAATACTACCATCATTTGTAGAAAGAGGTGTAACATATTTAGTAAATTTTAAGTCCCATTTACTTTGTACAGGTTCTGGATTAACTGCTTTATCATTCAATAAGCTATAGTAATTGAATAAATTATTTGGATTGGTTTTATGTGCAAGATTCACTTTTTTATCTTCTGACCATACACCATTTACCAACTTAGAATATGTAAAATTATATTCACCTAAAGGAGCGGCGAAATTGTCAATTTTTAGCTTTACATATTCTCCAGAAGCATATTCTAACACAAAAATAATAGTTCCATTTACGTAATGATTTGCAATATTATAGTTTCCCCAACCATAAGTAGCCGAAGCATTGTTAAAAGCACCTTCTTGCCAATCTTTGTCTGAATTGTACAAAAGATTCCAAGATTCAATATTTGCCACATCAATTGAATTCCATTTAGAAATATCGTTTGATGCTTCATATACTTGTATTCCAGCACCATCATTCACTCGAATAGCTGTAGACATATTTGATTTTCGGTAAAATGATATATCCCAATCACTTCTATTTACAATTTGAGTAGATTGATCTGCTAATCCATAATATACATCATTTGCATAAGAAGCGCCCATTGTAACTTCTCCTTTTATAGTTTGAGCATTTAATGCAACAGAAGTTAATAAAATTGTTGCTAAAAGTGTAAATTTGTTTTTCATGATTTAATAATTTTTAATTGTTAATCTAGAATTAGAACAGTCAATCCGAGAGATTACACTCTGACCCGTATGACTCGGATTGACAAATTCTAACCACTAATAATGAGTATGTTTATTTTATAAGTTTATATTCAAATTTGGGATTACCTCTTACACCAGAAGAATTAAGAAAGGCTAACATTTTTATTTTATAATAATTATCTTCTGCATCTTTGATGATATAAAATCTATCTGTGAATAATTTTTGAGGAGAAGTTACTTGTCTCCAAGAATCACCAATTGCTCGCTGATCATTTAAAAACTTCGTTTCGTCAATCATTGTTTTATTAAAATTATCATAAGTAATTTCTTTTGTTACATCGACACGATATGCCTTTACTCCTGCTTTTAAATTATTCACAACAAAATCCGAATATCCATATGAACCATTTCCTTCGATAAGATTAGTAAAAACAGTAAAGCTTAAATCCCATTCTAATTTATGAGGTTCTACACTTACAAGATTATTTGTTGTAAAACTGAAGTGTTCAAAATTGTGAGTTGCATTTTTAGTAATCACTTTTTCTTGAAAAGTTGTATCATCTAAATTTGCATATTGTATTATATATTGTTCGTCTTTTTTAATAAACTTTACCTTTTTCCATCCACGCGAATCTCCTGCAATCAATACTGAACCTTCAGCTGGAGTTCCTTTTCCTACTTCGTATCCCAAATTCAATAAATAAACTGGATTGTCTGTTTCTTTTATTTCTGCAATTGCTGTTTTCAAGATATCTCCTGCTGGATGATCTACGTATTCTTTATTAGAATCTGTAAATGTTCCAACAGCAACTTCGTTGATTAAATTTGCAACAGAAGCTTTTGTTACTTTTGATAGATCAGTTTCTTCTAATTTTTTTACAGCCATATAAATAGATGAATTAAGAACAACTCTAAAACTTGATCCGTTATAAAATCCTAAATCCCAAGAATCTCTTTTTACCTTGGTTTGTGTATCCTTACTTAAATCTACAAAAACTTGATATGGTTGATTTGGTCCGCCAATTTGAGGCTCTATTGTACCTCCTGTAGAATTTTCGAAAGAAATTTTAGTTGAACTATAACCTTGAATAATTGCCGCTGGATAATCAATTTTTGTGATTTCAAATTGAATAGATTTATCAGAACGATCAAATGGATAGATTAAATTCTTAAAAGTGAAACTTGTTGATGTTTCTCCTTTCTTAATCGGAAGTATAATTTCATGATTTGTTGCAACAATAGAAGTAGAATAATCTACATTATAAGTTGCTTTATCTTCTGTAATTCTTATATGAATTTGACCATTTTGTTCTGCAACTTCAGAATAAACTAAATTAATCGTTCGTTCATTATCTATCTTACTAAAATCTACATTGCTATCTTTAAAAGCTACTACAAATTTTTGCCCAATAGGATGAGAATCATCATTACATGACCATAAAAAGAAAAAGCTAAACAATAAGGTATATATAAATATTTTTTTCATGATTTTTTTGATTAATTAATTCCTAAATTAAACGTTAATTTCGCAAAATATGAACGACCATAACCGTATAAAATACTTGCAGCCCCTGTAGAATGCGCTACATCATTAGAAGAAGTAGTATTTAATCTTTTTACATCAAATAGATTTCTAGATCCAATTGTCAAACTGATTCTATTATCCCAAAAGTTTTGTCTAATTGAAGCATCCATCCAATGAAAACTTTCTTTTCTTCCTTTTACCAAAATCTGCTCTGTTGGATTAGAAGGATTATTTATTGGTACAAATTGTTCTTCATTTCCGTTGTATTTATAAAAAACTGATAGAATTGTTTTTGTTTTTGGTAAAGTATACGATATATTCGAATTGACTTCTGCTGTGTAGAAATACTTATTTTTAACTGTATTTACTCGTGCTATTTGATCAATATCTTGCTTAATTCCTGTTAATGTAAAACCAAAACCTCCGTAGAATGGACCGATATTAAATTGATTCAAATATGTTATTCCTTGAACATCATATCGATCTATATTTCTAAATTGATATTTTAAAGGAATATTTTCAACAATGACCATGTAAATTTTATCTTTCAAATTAATTTTCCATAACGATACTTTTTGTTCTATCGAAAAATTATCATTGAACTTCAAGTCTTTTTTAAGATGTAAAAAAGCAGAAATACCTTTTTCAGGATTTAAGTTTTCGTTTCCTCTTACATCATGATTCACATCTACAAAATAAGAATACATTTCATCATAATTAGGCAAACGAGGAGATGTTCCCACAATCGCACGCAATTCCCAATCTTTACCAAATGTATATTTAGAGCTCAAACTCATTACATATTGCGTGTTAAACTGTTCCGAAAACATTACGCGAGCTCCCGGACGAAAAGAAAGTTTATCGTTTAGAATAATTTGAGAAGAAGCAAAAAAATCATACGTTCCAAGGCTTCGTTTAATTGGGGTTTGTCTGTATTCTCTTGCTGCCGGAGAAGAAAATCCTTTGGTTTGATCTATTTCATAACCAAATTGAAAATCAAAGAATTCATTCTTATTTATAAAATTACTAAACATCCCTTTCGAGTAGTACACTTTACGACTTTCATATTCGAATTTTTCGACATCATTTTCAATTCCTTTTAAAATCTCATAATTGTACGTTTTTAACTTTCTCTTTTGTTCTTGGTACGAAATAGAAATATCATAATTAATTGCATCTTTATAACGTCCCGAAGCATTTAAGTGATTATAAATACGATCTGTTGTATAAACACGATCATCACCATAATAATCATATGTATCTGTTGGTACATTTTTATCCATTCTAGGATTTGGATCAAAAAATTTCGTTTCTTCGTTAAAATACTCGAACTTATAAAACAAACGATAATTCTCCTCTTTGTATTGAATCAATGCTTTTGCTGTATTTTGTTCTTTTGGTAGCCATTCATATCCTCTTAAACCATTGTTAGATGGATAATATTTTCCTAATCTATCATCAAAAAATCCTTGAAAATCATTACGTGAAAAACTTAAATTACCATAGATTTTATCTGTAAATTTATGTCCGATTTTCAAGGATTGAATATGCCTCCCTTTATTTTTCCAATTGTATTCATCGCCAATTGTTTCTTCTTGCAAAGTAGCTGAAACATCATATTTATATCTCCCTCCTTTTTTAGTGATAATATTGATAACTCCTGCAATAGAATTTGCTCCGTATTCTACTCCCATAGCTCCTTCTACAATTTCTATTTGCTGAATTTCATCTAGATTTATTTGTGTCAAATCTGTATTATTACCTAAACCTTCATCATTAATTAATGGAATATTATCCACTAAAATTTTGAAATATTGCGCATCTAAACCAAACATCTTGACCGTAGATTTTCCGGTAGAAGAACTTGGAATAATATTCATGTTCAATGTCTGATTCAACACATCTGCCAATGTATTCCCTGCTTGTCGCTCTATCATTTCTTGTGAAATTACTTTCACTTCATAAATAGATTTCTTAACCGATTGAGCATTGTATTGCCCAGAAATAACCGTCTGCTCCAAATCAATTGTAGGTTGAGATGAAATAGAATCTTTTTCTTGTGCGTATAGAGTAATTGTAGTAAGTAAGCTTAGTAGAAAAAAGCGCCTCTTCATTTGTCTTTGTTTTATTATTTAGAATTAGTCTAATAATTAATAAAGCAAATGTAATCGAATTTTTTAATTTATTTTTATTTATTCTAAATTAATTTAATTTAATAAGATAAATTATACTAAAAATTAAATGTAACAAGCTATATTTCATTCATTATGATGCTAAAAATAAATGCCTGAGAAAATTCTCAGGCATTGTTATAATTATAAATACTCTCTAATTATTTTTTATTAATTTATTTCTTCCATAGTAACCAACAATAACAGCTATTGCTATTAATACTATTATATTTGAATCTATAGGAGCTCCATCTACAGGATCATCTCCTGGATCGTGTCCTCCAGGATTTGTATTATTGTTTTCACTAAAAAAACTAATATCAGATTCATTATCTGCGGCATACAAATTTGAAAAAGGAAGGAATAAAAATAAACTTCCAACTAAAATGTATTTAAATTGTTTTTTCATCTCACGTTATTTTACAGTTATTTTTTTTGAAATTTTTGTCCCATTATAACATTCAATCCAAATGATATACACTTTTGTATTATTTGATAGTTCAAAATGCGTTTCAAACGTATTAACAGAAGATATGTTTTTCACTAAATTACCTTCTAGGTTATACACTTTTACAGATTTTATTTTTTCAGCTGATTTTATATGAACTGTATGATTTTCTGTATAAACAATTATTTTATTTTTCCCATTCAATTCATTTGTATTCAACAAGTTGTCCTCATAAACAATTTCAAAACGATCTTTAAAATAACCTTTATCACTTAGGAAATTATAATCACCTTTAGATAGATCAATAGATTTTTTTAATTCTTTATCAATTAAATAAATAGATTGTCCTTGCTTGAAAATTCCATTTGTTTTCGCCAACGAAATCGTGTAATTTCCAGCAGTTAAGATTTTAATAGCTAAATCAAATTGATCTTTTTCGTCAAACTTGGCTCCTCTACCTTGAATAGACATTTCTTTCTGATCTATCATCGAATAAATTCCAGGGTAGACTTGCATTGGTTCTGCATCAAAAGTGTTTTCATATTGTTTCGTAGAACCTTCTTTATAACCAACAAGAGTCGAATTTAACACTTCATTATTTTGTTTCAAACTCAACCAAAATTTATCATCTTCTATGGTTTTATATGAAACTACTTCGTTAGCTGTAACACGCATACTGTTATTAAAAAACAACTGCATTGGTAAAGGACCTTGTAATTTGTTTTCTGCTTGTACAATAAATCCTTGACCTACATCTATTGCTGTGGAAGTAATTGAAGGATCACTCCATCCCATTTCATCACTATAAACAATCCAATTATCGCCTGTAAATTCACCATTTACAATAGGTTTCTTATGTGTCCAAACAAAAACTTTCGAAATAGTTAACATAGCTGAATTGGATGATATAACTTTCTTTAAATCAATTGGAGATGGATAAGGATTACCTACCGCATTATTTCCAATATTATTTTTTGTAAGTACTCTTGAAACAAATCCATTATTTGGAATTCCTGTAAAAGTTCCTTCAAATATTTTTGAAACACCTTCTCCATAATTATTAAAATTATTCGGCGCTCTAAATGCAATGTATTCTCCTTTTTGAAAAATATCAGCTGCATTTATATTTGCTATCCAATTGTTTGCAAACTCGTCATAACGATAGAAACGATTTTGAAGTGTCTTAGGAGATAAAGCAAATATATTTTGTCCGAAAACAGGAGAAGACCAATCCAAAGTTTCTAATCGATAAATTGGTTTTGATTGACGTTTGAAACTGATATCTCCTACATTGATTGCATTATCATTTTGTTGTATTAGATAAGCTCCATTTTCAAAAACAACTTGATTCGAAGGATTATCCACATTATTTACAACAGTATAGGTAATTCCTGAAGGAACAACTACGTTTGCTTCAAATGTCAACGATTTTGCTGTCAAATTATGAGTATAAGATTCTCGTAGAATAGCATCTTTAGTAGCTGTTGGTTCTCCATCGCTCCAAACTCCATTTTCCCAAATTGTTGGTAAAGGCGGTGTGACTTCTGTCCAGGTAAATGCATCTAATCCAACATAATTTGTCGGATTACTTGTAGAAATTTCAAGTTCATTGATTTCATAATTTGAATAATTCATTCCATTTATATTTTTCAAATTAACTTGAACATATCCATTCGTCATAAGAGCATTTAAAGGAATATAAAGTGCTGTAAAAATAACTGTCCCATTCTCTTTTCCATTTATTGTAATTGGCGTAGGCATAATGAGAGGGAATTGCTGTAAATTATAATCAGCTAAAAAAAGATAAAAATTTTGCGAGGTAAAATTAAACCCTTCACTTTTTATCTTAAAACTTGGGTTAACTCCAAATCCTGCTGCACCATCATTATCAATGTATTTATTATCTATTGTTAAACCATTCCAACCAGTACCGGGATAATTTCCTTGTACACGGAATGTTCCTTGTGCATAATCTGCTGAGGCTGAACTTTCTATTTTAAATAATTTTCCATTACTTACAAAAGAATAACTGCCATTATCTGCATTCTCAAAATCCTCTATATAAGGTAAATTTTGCGCAAATGAAAAAACAAATCCAAAGAAAAATAAAAACGTGAATTTAAAATAAAGTAGATTTTTTTTCATAGGAAATTTGATATTATACATATTGTAATTCTTTTACTTTTCGTTGAATTTCAGTTGATTTTGCAAAAGATGAAGCAGGCATAATAAATGCATGTTCGAAACTAATTCTATTCTTTTGCATAGTATATCCAACACTACTTTTACTAACTAATTCTCCACCCATTCCACCTTGCGTTAAAATCACTTCTTGGTCTTTTTTATTTTTTAAGATTAGGGGATAATTAAATTTCTGTCCTTGAACCGTACTCAAAACAAAATCAATTTCTTTGCTTTTCAGAGCTAAATCTTTGCTATTCCATTTACTTTTATCCATTCCCAATTGTGATAAACAAATGACCAAATCACATTGATCTTCTGTTTTTAATTTTTTTGCTATTCGATTGGCTGCTTTATAAGGATTATCAACACGAATTGAAGCATTAGAAACACTTTCAGCAACCCCAGTTATTCCAATTTTTAACTCTTTAGTATACAAAATCACATAAGGGAGAATAACTTCATTCCAATCTTTTTCCTGAGAAGAATAATTACAATTTACAAATGGAAAATCAAAAGCTTTTGCTAAATCTAAAAAGGGTTTAACTCCTAATTTAAAATAATTCACACTTAAAGCAACTGCATGATAACCAACAGAATTAATAGACTGAAAGGTTGATTTATTTAATTGTTCTAATCGAAATAAATTACCTGCATCCACCAAAATTCCGTTTGTTGGTTGATTACTTAATTCGCTCTTAATTTGACTATAAATAGAACGATCTATTGATTGATCTATATTATTAGTTTGATAAATCGTGAGATGTGAATCATCTGTTAATCCTTGTATATTTTTAGAAACATTTGCCAACCCTTTCAACGAAGGATTCAACATCGCTATTCCCATTAAGGATGCGGTATGTTTCAGAAAAGAACGTCTATTACTTTCCATATTTTTAATATTTAATTACCATCTAGGAGGAAAAATTCCATATAAACAAATCACATAATTCATCCCAATATAAGGTTGCATATTGTTATGAGCAATTGATCCACCTGAAACTTGTGTTCTCAATTTCATGTCTATATTCGCATTTATTTCTACTTCAGGTTCTTCTAAATTCACTCCCATTGTTGGAGCGAAAGAACCGTTTACCAAAAATCCGGGCTGAGCAATTGATGAACCTGTAATAGGTGCTGTTTGCGTAGCCGGAGACGAACTAACTTTTAATTTTGGTTCATCTGACAACACAACTCCATGTGTATGAGATGGCATTTCGTGTGTCAATAGTGTTACATTTTTTTCTCCTCCTGTTTCACCTAATACTCTTGCAGATAGTCCAGGTCCTTGTCCTACACCCATCCCCACATGATCTCTGAAATCAGGTAAGCCAAAAGTTTCTCGTCCATCTCCTCCATATGTTGTTCCTAATATTGAAAACAAGGCCGTATTTTGTCTAATAGCTATTAATTGACCATGACAAAATGCCCAATTTCTTGGATCAAAATTGCCAGCAAATAATCTCACTTCTCCTATATAGGCTTCTTCCATAAATTCTAACTTCTTGAAGGATAAATTCCTTCTATTGCTATAATAAAATTAATCCCCAAATAAGGTTGCATATTGTTATGGGGCTGATTTCCTCCAACCGGTAAAGTTGTTTTCGTTAAATCTTCATTTTTCAATGTAGTTTCATGTAACGTCATGTTAGGTACTTCTTGATTATACCCTAAAGTTGAAATTCCTTTATTTGTTGCAACACCCAAACTTTTTCCATTTGTTGGTTCGTGTTCAGTAGATGGCATATTACTCGCAATTCCATTTGTTACTTGTACTGAATTCTTATCTGCGGCGTGAGTATGAGCAGGTAATTGTGGATTCGTAAGTGTTACTCTTTCTGCTCCTACTTGTTCACCCAAAATAATATTTCTTAATCCCAATCCTTGTCCCATTCCAACTGGTACACGACTAGCAAGGTTTGGTAAAGCAAAAGTAGAAATACCATCTCCCCCGTAAAACGTTCCTATAATAGTGTATAATGCTTCATTTCCACTTATAGACAATAATTGTCCCTGGCAAAGCATCCATCCATAAGGGGCGAAATTTCCAGCAAACATTCTAATTTCTCCTATTGTTGGTTCCATAAATTAATTTCTTGATGGATAGATTCCAAATAAACAAATCACATAATTCATCCCTAAAGAAGGCATACGGTTTTCATGTCGTTGGTTTCCTCCTTCTGGTTGCAGTGTAACATCACCTAAACCAACGGAGTTACTATTTAGCTCCACGTTTGGTTCTGTCTGTACAAATCCTTGTGTAGGAACTTTCATACGACCTCTTGATTCAACAGGTGCAGCCAGACTAGAACCTTGTGTAATCCTTGCTTGAGTAGCATCCTCTGCACTTACCTTGAAATGATTCCCTTTTATTTCTACAAGATGTATATGCGCAGGTATTTCTGTAGAAGTTAAAGCATGTGCTTCTTCTCCTGCCATTTCCCCTAAAGGAATTTCATTTGAAAACCCTACAGGAATTCGACCTCTAAAATCCGGTAAGGCAAATGTTGTTACGCCATTTCCTCCATACATCGTTCCCAGTACACTAAATAAAGCCTGATTCTGATTAATAGGTAAAATTTGTCCATGGCAGAAAGCCCAATTCCTAGGAGCAAACTGACCAGCAAACATCCGAATTTCACCAATTGTTCCTTCGTACATATTTTTTATATATTTATTATTTTAATTATCACTCCTAAGATTAAGTTATCATTCTATAATGGTGAATTACATGAATTAACTTATAAAGCCTTTTCTATCTCTTAAAATTATAGTTTTAGTGACTTAAATCAATCATTGAAAAGGGGACAAATAAGGAGACAATTTTAATTAAAAAAAGATGTTATATTTCCTGAAATAATAAAATATAAAAAACTACATAACAATAACATAAATCTAAATTTCCATAATAATAAAAGTTCGATTATGTTATTTGATAACTGAATAAATGATATAAAAAATAACTTCTACATTAAAATACAATTAAAATACCTTATTGTATTTAATACTTTCTAAACAATTCTTATTTTAGCTTTATCAATTCTACTGCCCTAAAAAACGATCTAACCAACTATTATTTTCAAACATGAAAAACTATGAAAATTTAAAAGAGACCTTGTCTTTTTATGGCGTAAATTGTAATAAACTATATTATATCTCATCAGGAAATCCAATTTTTGCATTTCCTGAAAGATCATTTCGAATCGACTTTTATGCATTTTGTATTTGCTTATCTGGCTCAATAGAAGTTGAGATAGATTCTCAGAAATATTGTATTTCTCAAAATGAATTCTTAATTTCTGCTCCTTCTACTGTTTTGAAAATTCTAGATACTAGCTCTAATTTTAGAATGAAATTGTTATTTTTTGAGAAAAATTTTCTCCTTAAAAACATTTCTAACCCTTTCTTTATTGATAAACTTAATTTGTTTACACATCAAAACTTTACAGTTTGTAAGGCAAATAAAAAAGAAGCGAATCATCTTTTTATGTTAATCAATTATCTTCAAGAACAACGAGAAAGAAATGTTTTGTTCTTAGAAGATATTATTCGATCAATTATTTTTACTTTACTTCTTGAATCTGCCTCTATAATTGCTGAACAATATTCAAAAGAAAATAAAAACCATTCCCGCGAAATCAACACTCTATTTTGTAAGTTTACACAACTTGTTCAAGAAAATGTTATCGCTCACAAAGACGTACAGTTTTATGCAGATCAATTATTTATTACAAATAAATATTTGATCCATCTTGTAAAAAAAGCAACTAAGAAAACTCCACATGTTATTATCGACGAATATTTATTAAAAGAAGCATATGTTTTGCTTGGTTATTCAGAGAAAACAATTGTCCAGATAGCATTAGACCTAGGTTTCAACTCTTCTTCATCTTTTGGTCGTTTTTTTAAAAAATACACTTCTATTTCTCCTCAACAATATAGAAAACAACAACATATATAAAAAAAGAAATTTGGGATACAAATGACGAATTTCGGGATACTTTAGAAAAGTAATAAAGCGTAATTTTATTGTAGAATCTTAAAATAAATAATTATGGATAAAATTACTTCAAAATTTGACAACGTTTTAAATCATTCTACTATCTACGGAAATATTGATCATCAACCAGATGCGAGTAAAGAGACACCAAGAAACACTCCAGAAAAGTCTTATCCTTTCTCTGATCAAATAGGAAATTACCAACGCAATAAAGGAATTCCTACAAAATCTTATAAGGACAGTAAGGTATATATTGTGGGAAGTGGTATTGCAGGTTTAGCTACTGCCTATTATTTTATTAGAGACGGACATTTCACTCCAGAGAATATAACATTTATAGAACAACTTCAGGTCGAAGGAGGTTCGTTAGATGGAGCTGGAAATGCAAAAGATGGTTACATAATTCGAGGAGGTCGAGAAATGGATTGTACCTACGAGAATTTATGGGATATCTTTCAAGACATTCCTGCATTAGAGTTACCAGAACCTTATAGTGTTTTAGACGAATATAGACTAGTAAATGATAATGACTCTAATTATTCTATTGCACGTTTAATTCATGAAAAAGGGAAAGTAAAAGACTTTAGTAAATTTGGTTTGAATAAGAAAGATCAATTAGCTATTATCAAACTTTTGTTGAAGAAAAAAGAAGAATTGGACGACATAACGATTGAAGATTATTTTAATCAATCATTCTTAGAAAGTAATTTCTGGACATTTTGGCGTACAATGTTTGCCTTTGAGAATTGGCATAGTTTACTAGAATTCAAATTATATATGCATCGCTTTTTACACGCGATTGATGGTTTAAATGATCTTTCTTCATTGGTGTTTCCTAAATACAATCAATACGACACTTTTGTTACGCCATTAGGTAAATGGTTAAAAGAAAAAGGAGTAAAAATTCAGTTAAACACGCTGGTTAAAGATTTAGATTTATTGATTAATACAGAAGGAAAAGTAGTCAAAGGAATTATAACAGAACAAAATGGGAAAGATGTAATTATTCCTGTCACACCAAATGATTATGTTATTGTAACTACTGGTTCCATGACCGAAGATACTGCGTATGGAGATAATACAACAGCACCAGTTTTAGCGATAGATAATAATACAAGTGGTCAAAGTGCGGGATGGAAACTATGGAAAAACCTTTCTGCTAAATCTCCTGTTTTTGGTCGTCCAGAAAAATTTTGTGGGAATATTGAAAAATCTTCATGGGAATCTGTTACTTTAACTTGTAAACCTTCTGCATTAGTAGAAAAACTAAAAGAATATTCTGTTAATGATCCATATTCAGGTCAAACAGTTACAGGCGGAATTATTACAATTACAGATTCTAATTGGTTAATGAGTTTTACTTGTAATCGTCAACCACATTTCCCTACACAACCAGATGATATTTTAGTGCTTTGGGTTTATGCATTATTTATGGATAAAGAAGGAAACTACATCAAGAAAACAATGCCTTCTTGTACAGGAAACGAAATCCTAACAGAATTATGCTATCATTTAGGAATTGAAGACCAAATAGACGACGTTATTGAGAATACAATCACACGTTCTGCTTATATGCCTTACATCACATCTATGTTTATGCCTAGAGCAAAAGGAGACCGCCCACAAGTAGTTCCAGATGAATGTAAGAATCTAGGCTTAGTAGGTCAATTTGTAGAAACCAATAACGATGTAGTTTTCACAATGGAAAGTTCTGTTCGTACCGCACGTATTGCAGTTTATGAATTACTTAATTTAAATAAGCAAGTTCCAGACATTAATCCATTACAATACGACATTCGCCATTTATTAAAAGCAACTAAAACGTTGAACGATGATAAACCATTTATGGGTGAAGGTTTATTAAATAAAGTTTTAAAAGGAACTTATTTTGAACATATTCTACCTATTGGATCAGACTCACCACAAGAGGAAGAAGAAAAAGAATCTTTTCTAATAGAACAATTTGGTAAATTCAAAGAATGGGTAGGACATTTTAGAGGTTAAAATCACTATCAGTTCAATACTGATTATCAATAGTATTAAAAACAATAAAGGCTTCTACATCATTAAAGATGGAGAAGCCTTTGTATTTATCTTATATTTTAAAAACTTATTATTATAAAAGTTTTTCTAGTTAACTATTCTCTCTAAATCATTCATTATAGAAGAAATTATTTACTAATACTATTTTCGTAATCAGATAGATGTTTCCATATATCTTCTATTTCAGGCCACACATTATCAGTAAAATCAGTATCGGTATTCACCAAAATTATTTTACCAATTTTAGTTGTAGGATTAAAATACATGGCAGTAAAAACTCCCGGATCAGAACCATTATGACCAATCATACTATTCTTAACTTTTAAGAAACCATCTCTAAACTCAATAAAAATTCCATAATTTTCTGTTTTTCCGTTATCTATAAATTCTTGTTTTTCAAACAGTTTTTTATAACTTTCTTTACTCAACAATTTTCCATTTCCTTCATATCCTTTTATTAATTCAGATAAAAACAATCCTAAATCGTGACTAGATGTAATAAATCCTCCATCAGCATATGTTATAAGTGAATATTCGGCAATCATTTTTTCTTTGTTTGCAAATAATCTTGTGCGTTTTGTAATGTCAATATCTTCAGATTTCCAACCTGAATGATGCATTTGTAATGGTCTTAATATATAATTTTGAGTAAAAGTTCGATAATCTTGTCCAATTGCAGATTCTATAACTAAAGCACAAAGAGCAGCAGCGATATTAGAATACTCACGCTCTTCTCCAGGTTTCGAATTCAAAAACGTATTCTTTTTGTACCATTTTCCATTTTCACTCAAACTATTTTTCATGAAATCATGTAGAGATATATTTGTTTCGGGTTTATTGAAATAATCGTAAACGCCTTCATTTTGATCATGTTTATCTTTAGCTAAAACATACGATTTTGCATAAATTTCATCTAAATCTGTAATTGAAGAAGTGTGATATGCCAAATGCTTAATCAATATCGGAACTTCAGGATGATTTGGATTGATAATTTTAAAAGGTAAATAATTATTGATTGGATCATTAAGATTTAATTTCCCTAATTCTTGCGCTTTAAGTAAAGAAATACCGATTAATGTCTTAGATATTGAAGCTATATTTTGAGTTGTACTCGATGTATATGTTTTATCTTCTTCAATATTTGTAAATCCAAATCCGTTTTCATAAATCAATCCCTTTTCGTTAACTACAGAAACCGAAAATCCTTTAATAGCATCTTGTTCACATGCTAATTCTAAGTTTTTAGTTAATTGATCATTTTTCGTGTCATAATTTTTTTTATTTTTCTGAAGAGTTTGACATGAAAAAAGTAAAGTTGAAGAGATGAGAATAAAAATTTTATAGTTCATATTTCATGGTTTTTTATATTAAAGACGACAGTTTTTCAATTTAGTTACAGTTATTAATTTTATTTTTCCGCAAAACTAAACAAATTCTATCTCATTCAACAACATACAAATACACACAATTTAAAATACTCCCAACATCCCACAAAAAAAGCTCTTATCAAAGAGCCATTTGGTTAAAAAACTGTTTTGGATAATAATATTTATTACCCACCTTAAAAAAAGGAATTTTATTCATTTTCCTCATCCGATACAACGTTCTGTCACTTACGTTAAGCAAACTTTTCAGGTCTGCATTATCATAGAATTTCTGATTTTCCCCCAATAGTAGAAGAGTTTTTTGTAATTCCAATAACAGGAGTTTCATTTCCTTAAATGCCTCTCCATTTTTTTGTAAAAATAGCTCATCGTCCATTTATTTAGTTATTGATAAGTTTCACTAAACTACAACACAAATAAATAATAACCAAATATTTACAAATTAAACAACAACTATTTACGCAAAATTAATTTATATTTTTACCTATTATTGTTATTTCATAACTACTTGCACAAGATAGTCTGTTAACCAATTTAAGAAGATCACTCCAACTCTCAAAACTACAATTACACAACTGTATGCTCTCCAAGATAGATACTAGTACTTGCTATTGTTTTTGTTTGGCTGTTAAGAAATGCCCAAAAATTAACTTTTTTACCATTGTAATATGTTGGTAATGGAATATTTACAACCAGTCCAGAACGCGATTCGATATTTTGAAAAACTTCAAACGAATTTAGTTCCTCACAATAACACACAAGATTCACGATATCGGTAGACTTCGCATTTCCTTGTCCTGAATTATCTTCCCAATTCAATTCAAAACTATCTGTACCAACCAATTGTATCGTAGGTTGTAAAAAACCAACCAAATCTCCTTTCGAAATCAGCACACGCTCCAACACAATAATAGGCAAATCATTCACCATTTCCAACGCATTACTCAGCATATAAGATGTCGCAATGTTGTAGCGCGATTTCAACCCAACTCTATTCCCAAAATACAGATTAAGAACTGGACGAATTGGTTGCAAGAAATCAATCACTTTCTTGAATTTGATCTGTTGCATCAGCTGCAAATCAGTAGGTCGCCTTTTCGATTTTTTTGGTAAACTGCGAATAATGTCCTTACCGCGCCAATTAACGCCTACTACAGTTCCCACTTTCCCTGAGAATCCACCAAGGATTCCTTTTTTAATTTCTGCCATAATTGCAAGTTTTTTTGATTAATATTCATAAAGTTAGCATCAGAAACAATATCATTTACAAAAACGCAATTTTGTGTCCGCATATGTCCAGTTCTGTCCACATTTGTCCAATTTTGTCAATCAATATTTTATACAATAATAGTATTATAGCAAAACAAAAACTTCACTAAACCACTATTTATCATAGGTAGATAAGATTCATATTTCTAGTCGGTTTTTAGCTTGTTCGACCATCGTTCGACCATTGTTCGACGAATCTTCGGAAAAACGGCATTCTCGTCGAAGAACGGTCGAAGAAAACACGAGCGAAAGTGGGAGGAAATTTGTGAAATTGCAGTTTTTACAATAAAGGGTTTAATTGTATTTTTTTGGTATATTTGGAAATTTGATTCACTCAAAACTTGTTAGAATAAACAGAAACAAATTAACACCATGAAAAAATATCTTTACTTATTACTATTTATTTTATTTTGGTCATGTAATAACGAAGATGATGTTATTATTCCAGTTGAAAATAATACATTTACCGCATATCCAAAAGGTTATTTCGTATCTACTTATGAGGGATATGATACCATAAAATTAGAATATCAAAATAATAAAATTACCAAAAGAATTGGTGATTGGATACAAACTAGCTCTGCTTCTGGTTATAGAACTATATTTTCTAAATTATTAGAAACTAATGTAGATTATTCTGGAAAAACTGCAAATCTTACCAAATTTTCTAAATTAGATTGGTATCAATATCTAAATGATACGCATGTTTATACATTTAATGGGCTACAAATTTCTGAGGCTACTTTGACCTATAGAGCAATACCAAACTATACAGAAAAATATGTATATGTCTATGAAAATAATCAGATAAAGTATATCGATCTATTTGTAACTGATCATTATTTTACAAATGATTTGAGAAATCGTAGAAATTTTTACTTTAATACAAATGGAAATTTAGATAGTTTGGTTTACAGAGATGCAGACTATGATTTTTATAATGAAGATATCCCTCCGTATATTGATTATAAAAAGAAAGAACGAAAAGTAACAACTTTCTCTAATTATGATCAATCGCAAAACCCATTTCAAAACTTAGGTGTTTTTACAGACTTATATTATAAATCTTTATCTAAAAATAACTTTCGTAAAACACAAACAAGAGAATATGATCAAGAAGGGAAACCTACTCTTAATGTTTCAGAATCTAGTTGGGACTATGAATATATGAATGGTGAGGTTAGAGTTCTAAAATAATACATGTTTTTTTCCTAAATTACTTACCTGTATGATTCATCAATATTTCAACAAAAAGACATTCTCCTCGAAGAACGGTCGAAGAAAACACGAACGAAAGTGGGAGGAAATTTGTGGAATTATAGTTTTGCAACAAAGGGTTTGATTATGATTTTTTGGTATATCTATTCTTAATATTACCAAATACAACTATTGTTGTTTTTTTAAGAAACTTTTGTATATTTAGTTTCACTAATATAGATATTAAGCAACATTTTATAACCACTATATCCCATGAGAATTTTTTTTTTTTACTTTCTGTTTAATAATATTTACTTATTGCGTTCATGCACAAGATTTAGAAAATAATTTAACCAAAATAAATATCTCAGAGATAGTAGAAATTGGTAACTCAAAACAATTTATAAATATAAAAGGTAATGATGAAAAAAATCCAATTCTTTTAATTTTACATGGAGGTCCTGGTAAATCATTATTGTCATTTGCTCCAAATTTTACAAATAAATTATTAAATGATTTTCTTGTTGTAAATTGGGATCAAAGAAATACTGGAGAAACTCTAAAATTAAATAAATCTGATACTTCCATTAAACTGCTACAATCTGATGCACTAGAAGTTATTCAGTATTTAAAGAAAAAATATAATAAGAAGAAAATATTTTTACTGTCACATTCTTGGGGTTCAGTTATGGGATTTGAAATAGCACACAAACATCCGGAGTTAATTGCGGCTTACATTGCAGTAAGTCCAGTTATTGACGCAAACGAAAGTTCCAAACTTTTTATGCAGGATTTAAAATCTTGGGCTAATAAAACCAATAATAATCAAGCAATTAAAGAATTAAACGAAGTTAATCTACCTATTCAAACAAAAAATGATTTTTTTTACGCACAAAAATGGCTTTTTATTCATAACGGGGTTCAAGGAGTAGAAACAGAAGAATTCCGAAATTCTTATTATGAATGGATGGATGAATGGTTTCCTATTTGGAAAGAAAATGCGAAAACAAATGTACCTTCCTCTTATCCCAATATTGAGTGCCCAATCTACTTTTTTATAGGAAGTGCTGATAATCAAAGTTATCATACTTTGGCAAACAAATATTATAAAGAGTTAAAATCAAAAAATAAAAAATTATTTTGGTTTAGAAAATCTGGACATACAATTTTCAATACAGAACCTGTTAAACTTCAAAAATTATTTATAAAAATAAAAAATAAAAACGTTACCTAACATTGGCAACTGTTGCGTAACTTGATATTTCAGACAAAAAATATAACCACAAAAAAAGCTCCTTCTCAGGAGCTTTTTGGTTTATGCAACATTATTAATAAATTCTTTTTCGAGGATACCGTCTACTATTTTTTCAACCTCATCGATATTGGCTTTCAATAATTCGTTGTTTTCTATTTGTTCTATTTCATGAAACTGCACATCTTTGTTAAACTCTTGCAGTTTGGCGTAATAACGTTTCAACTCAGCTTTGTTGAACAAATTTCCGTCCTTCACATAAATCACATGTATCTTCGATTTGATGTATTGCGAAACTTGCAATATATCGCCTCTATTGCGTGATATATCTATCGAATAGAAAATAGATTTCAGGTATTCGCTTTTGGCAGTTGGCTCTTTTACCAACCAATCTGTTGTTTTAGGACTTGCTGCTATCGGAATAATATTCAGCACCTTATTTGGGAACAAACAAGCCATTTCCCACGCTAATCCTCCACCTAAATCTGCACCAATAATGGCAAAAATCTCGTCTACTTCCAATTCAAATAACGTCAACCAAAACAACACCGCTACATCGCGTGCTGTAATGTGATCGCGTGGAATATAGTCGTACTTTATGGTTTGGGAAATGCCATTTCCAGGAATATCTATACAGATTACCGTATACTCATTAAGATCAATTGCTTTGTTTTTTCCCATGACCCCATCCCAATGATAGGTACAATCTGAATCTCCGTGTAAGGAATGGTTAATCAAAATGACTGGAGCAGTTCCTAATGGAAGTCCAAAAAGTTGAAATGTTACCGAAACATTGTTTAAGATTGTGTTGTCCTCTAAGGGCCAAACTGGGATCGTTAATTGTTGTAAACTTTGCATTGTTTTTAATTTTATATTGGTAATTGTTGTTTTTGTTCAAAAAAAAATCCCCATCGAAACTCGACAGGGAACATAAAATATATTAAAAAATAAAATCTCTTTTTAGTATACATGACTTTCCCACGTCTGGATATTCCAAACCTGTTTGCGAATCGACATATATAAGCACGTAAACTTCATTTTTTAATTACTTTGTTATTCAAATGTATAAAATAATTTTCGGCAAACAATTAATTTTTTCTTAATTATTTGTAAAATTTTCTAAATCTCTATTTTTAATAACGAAGTCGTCTCCCTAAACTCATTTTAGAGTCACATCTAATTCAGAACATAAAAATTATAACCACATAGAGACATAATTATAACTAGAGACGAATAGATATACAATAGTTTTCATCTACGATGAAAATACTATGTTTGAACTACTGATTTTGATACCAAATCATCTATTACGATGTATCTATGTGGTAGAATATTAAAAAACAAATCAAGTAATTATTTAAAACTTTATTCTCGAAACAAAACCCTATTTAGAATTTTATTCTAAATAATCGTTTTAAAATAAAATTATTAGAATACATTACTACATGTTCAATTTTTTATGTAGTTTTACATCGTATTTCGAATCGTAGAAAACGATACCAACCGAGAGGAGTCTCCACGGTGGTAAAACAATACGGGAGTTCATCCAAAAACAACGAAAAATCCCCTATTATCGAAATACAATAATTGTTTTATTTTAACTATTTATTGTATGTCACAAAACATTTCTGAGCTTAATTTAGCTCCTATATCAGATGAAAAATTGGTCGATTTTATCAACCAACAATTGCCTATTACAGTTCCTGCGCTAAAAGATCATATTATCGAAGAATTCAAGAGAAGAGGTTTGGATTATCGTCATCTATACAATGTAAAAACAGATGAATTAAACATCAAACTTCCGCTTAGTCTGATTGATGGTTGCTTGTTCGAGCGTAATATTCCCAAACCACCTTTGGTAGGTAATTTCTACGCTGTTGTACATAGATTGAGAAACTTTTTGCAACATAGCAAAGAATTGAACGGAAAACGCCTTAAAACGTTTCATTATATCTTCGATCAACTTTATTTACCTTATGAATTGATTGATATTATTTCGGAAGATGATGTCAAAAATCTAACTGAAGATGATGTATTTATTACCTTCAAAAACTCGAAACAACATTTCCCAAACGATAAGATTATTAATAAAATTCCGAAAAATAATTTATTGATTACCGTCGACAAAGGAAATTATTACCGCGGTTTGGATAAAGTAATTTTGTCGCATCAAAATACAATTATCAAAGAAGAAAACTTGAATAACGTAACTGCATAACTGAAATTGCTTTCGACAAATCTCTATATTTGTTGAAAGCAATTTTATATGACGCCAGAAAAAAGAGAATTAGTAGAAGCAAGTTTTAATCGTTCGGAAACCTTAAAATTTTATAACGCATCACTTATTGAATGCGAAACAGACTATGTTTCGATTAAGATTCCGAAACAAGAAATGATGACACGTAAACATGGAATGTTTAATGGCGCTATGATTGCTTCTTTGGTTGATGTTTCATCTGGTTATGCTGCTGTTTCTCACTATGACGACGATTGCTACGTGGTAACAGTTGAATTAAAGGTGAATTATTTGCGACCTGCTTTGGGTGATTATTTACTATCAAAAGCCTATGTCATAAAAGGCGGAAAAAAGATTAGTACCATACGCACAGAGATTTTTGTGGTTGACGAAACAACGAACAAAGAAACGCATGCTGCTACTTCTTTGGTAACTATGATGAGAATAAAATGATGCAAGATTTTCTTACCATTGATTATTTAGAACACGGAAATGAAATACAACACAATGTGTTTCATTTGTTGCGTAATCATCATATTTTAGAAAAACTTGACACATACAAACCTATTGTCGTAGGTACAATTCCGATCGAAATCAATATTGAAAATAGTGACATTGATATTATTGGTGAAACATCTAATTTTGAAAACGCTACGAATCATTTAACAGAGAATTTTTCTCATCATATTGAATTCAAAATCGATCAATTAACAAACAATAACGAAACTTGTTTGACTTGTAATTTTAGAATTGATACATTTGAAATTGAGATTTATTTAGAGAATAAGATTCCAACCGAACAAAATGCCTATCGACATATGCTCATTGAGGCGAAACTACTTGAAAAATTTGATGAATCATTCAAAAACAAAATCATCGAACTTAAAAAGAATGGGTACAAAACTGAACCTGCTTTTGCAAAACTTCTTGAGTTAAAAGGTAATCCATATCTCGCCTTATTGGAGTATGAAGTAGATTAATCTTTTTACTTATAACGCGATTAATTAAATCAATTCAACTTGTTATTTTCTTCTTTTTAGTTGGTTTACTTTTATAAAAAATAACAAAATGAAAATAAGAGAATTACAATTATATACAAACGAGTTAGAAAAAACGAAATCATTTTATACGACTATTTTAGCTTTTGATTTAATTGAAGAAAACGAAAATCAGTTTAGTTTACAAGTTGGTTGGACAAGATTAACTTTTATAAAATCGGACGAAGAACATATTTATCATTTCAGTTTTTTAGTTTGTAAAAATCAATTCGAAAAGGCGTTTGATTGGATACAAAATAAAACTAAAATCCTAAACACCGATGCTGATCAACACATTGCAAACTTCGAAAATTGGAATGCACAATCTTTTTATTTCTATGATGAGGCTAGAAATCTTGCTGAGATGATTACACATTATGATTTAGCTTATGAGAACGATGCAGAATTTAATCAACATTCTATTTTAGGAATTTCTGAAATTGGTTTACCTACAACTGATATTGAGACTACCAATCAATTATTAGAAGAGAAAACAACATCTAAATTCTGGAAAGGAGATTTTGAAACTTTTGGTACTAATGGCTCAGATGAAGGGAAAATATTATTACCAAATTACTTTATTAAAACAACTTGGTTTCCTACAACTGATAAAATAACTCCTACTCCATTTACAGCTATTTTGGAAAATGAAAATCATTATTCAAAAGTAATTTTCGATAATAATAAATTAAATATATCTAATGTTGCCATTTTATAAAAAATAAGCATTGAATAAAAAGTGATATCTTAAGGGTAAAAAAAAATGGGATTGTAACTTTGCATTCCAAATATCTAAAAATGGTAAACTTTATATTAATCGCAGTCTGCATAATCGCCGGAATGGTGTTTAAAGCAACAAAATCTATACATCCTGATGCACATAAAGGGATCAACACATGGATTTTATATTTGGCTTTACCAGCAGTCTCGTTTAAGTATTTACCAAAAGTAGAATGGTCGCAAGAAATGTTATTCCCTATCTTTTCTACTGTCATTATTGCCGTTGGAAGTTTGTTTTACATGAAATTCTACAGCAAAGCAAAAGGCTATTCGGAGCGTTCGAGAAGAACATTGGAATTGGCAAGCGGCTATAGCAATACATCTTTTATTGGTTTCCCTTTGATCTCAGCATTTTATGGAGAAAAATATTTAAGTATTGCTATTATTTGTGATCAAACCATGTTTTTGTGCTTGTCAACCATCGGAATAGTTTCTGCATTAAAAGGGGGAAGCAATGGATCTGGAGCAATAGATTCTAAATTTATCTTGAAACGATTATTTACTTTCCCTCCATTTTTAGGTTGTATTAGTGCATTGATTTTATCTCAATTTATCGACTTATCTCCTGCAGAACCATCCTTCGACAAATTAGCTGCAACCGTAGGTCCATTGGCTTTATTTTCAGTTGGATTGCAATTAAAGTTTAATGGTTGGAGAAAATTATGGTCACAAATTTCGATGTCTATGTTTTACAAATTAATGATTGCGCCTGCAGTTGTAATGCTTTTAGCTATCCTAATTGGAATAAAAGGTGATGTGGCTAAAATCTCTATTTTTGAAGCTGCAATGCCTACATTAGTGACATCGAGTATTATTGCGGAACAATTTAAACTCAACACCAAACTAACCAATTTGATTATTGGAATCAGTATTATTGTAGGCTTTTTTACAGCTGCTTTTTGGTATGAAATGATACAGTTGGTTATCAGATAAGGATTAATTTTCAATTTCAATAATTCTCTTTCCTTTCTCCCCAAGATAATGTATTAGTAATTCGTTATAAACTTTATAACCTTCATCTGAATTTGTAAAGATTAATACACCTTTTTTAGATTGAGGCAATAACACTACCAGACACTGAGAACCTTTGTCAGCTCCACTATGCGAAATTGCGAACTCATTGTTACCTAAATCATATATGATCCAGCCTAATCCGAAATATTCATTCTCTTTAATTTTAGAATATTGTTGCGTCATTTTCCTGAAAATATCTTCGGATAAATTGCCTCCATTAAGAACATTTACTAAAAAATTCCCATAATCAGCAATTGTTGTATGTAAATCATCCGCAGCATTTATTTTTTTGTTTTTAACTGTTTCATATGCATTTCCTACTCTATCATACCCCATTACAAATCTTGATTCGTCAGTATTTTTAGTCCAAAGAAATTCAGTATCATGCATTTTTAAAGGTTCAAATATTAGCTCTTGTGCCAATTCATTTAATGATTTTTTAAACTTTTTCTCAAGTGCTTTTCGCAAATACTCGAATCCTTCTCCAGAATAACCATATTTAGTTCCAGGATCAAAAATGAATTGTAGTTTTTTATTATCTGTATCTGATCTCCAATTCGGAAAACCTGTTTGATGACTAAGTATCAGTGTCGTAGTTAATTGTTTATTTCTTACATCAAGTGATATATCAAAATCTGTATAAAAATGATATATTGGTTCATCAAGATTCCATTTACCTAAACTGGCTAACCTTAAAGCAACCATTACTGTAATTGGTTTGGTAAGTGAAGCCACATTAAAAATTGAATTATAAGGAGCTGAATTGCCTTCAGATGTTTGACCAATAATTTTGATTTGTTGAAGTTTACCATCTTCAATTATTCCAAGCCCAAGTGTTTTTACATGATTTGAATCTAACCATTTCGTTATTAACGAATCACTTTCAAACAAGCCAGTTGATATTGAATTATCCTTATAAGTTTGATGATCAAAACTAAACGAATTCACCAATTTCCAGCTTTTATTTTCTAAAATCCATACATTACTGAATTTTGCAACTCCCTGTTGAGATTCTCTTTTTTCAGAAAAAGTATGTTCTCCATTCTGTATAGCACCATAAATAATTCCATTCTTATAAAGCGGAAAAATTTCGGTTTTATCTTTAATTAAAAATCTCTTTACTTGGCGATTGTCAACATGATTACAAATACCATTTTTCAAATCTGAAATAAATTTTGTTTTAGTTGAAACACCATCTTTATCATGATAAAATTTTAGATGCTTACTTAATAAATTTTCAAATTGTGAAATATCACATTGATTGAATCCGACATCGAATAGTAAACTATCATTTGCTAAAATAGTCTTATTAAGTACTCGTAAATCTAGATTTTGGGCATAGCTAATAATAGCGAAAAAATTAAAAACAAAACTTAGATAAAAGCTTCTTATTCTCATAGATAAAATTTTTGAACAAAGATTATTTATAATTATTTCTGTTACTAAAAATAACCCCGACAATTACCCGACATCTACCTGACAAAGCTATATTATACTGAAATTTAGTTTAAAAAACATTTTTTGTTTTCTATCAATTTCAGCAAGATTTCTAAGTATAAGAAAAACATTAGATAGAACAATTGTAATTAATAAGACAACTGTAAATGATCTTCCTAACTTTAAAAAAATACCTAACATAAAAATTATTGGAGCACATATTGTCCATAAAATTTGAAGAGAAATAATTTGTTTTGTAAGTAGGTTTTTCTGTTTAAAAACAAATGAAAGTAATAATGGAATAAAAATATTAAAAGGCGGAAAAATAATAAATGGTAAAGAAGATAGATTAATCCATTTTATTTTTTGAAAATCAATATCTACTGGCGTTACAGAATTAGGTAATAAATCAATCGAAGAATCTTCAATAGATTCATCATTTTTATCCTCAAGCAATTCCTTTTCCGAAATATCTAAAGCTTTAGAAAGCGTTTTTAAAGTATAACCTTTTGGTACTGCTCCAGATTCAATTCTTTGTATCGTTCTGACAGAAATCCCAGATTTTTCAGCTAATTCTTCTTGCGTAATATTTAATTTATCTCTTATCTCCTTTAATTTTGACATCCTTTTTAAATTATCAAGTATACTTGCTAAGTAACAACAATTATTTCAATACTTCTTTCAAAAACAATAATGTATGTTGCCAAGCTCTATCTGCCATTACTTTATTGTAATCAGGTGATTCTGGATTGGTAAATGTATGTTTTGAATTTGCGTAAGTAATCATTTGCCAATCTGTTTTTCCATCGTTCATTTCAATTACTAAATTCGAAATATCTTCGAATTTTACAGATTCATCTTCAGCAGGATGTTCAATCAAAATTTTCGTTTTAAGAGGAATATTTTTTCGAGCCAAATCTTTTGCTAATCCACCATGAATAGAAACAACACCCATAATAGGTAATTGTGCACGAGCAGCTTCTAATGCGCCTGTTCCTCCAAAACAATAACCAATTACAGCAATTTTACTTGGATCTGCACCAGCCTTGATTAATTCTTTCAACGCTAAATCAATTCTTTTTTGATAAGCTATATAATCAGACTTATATTTTCCTGCTACTTTAGCCGCTTCCGCATTATCTTTCGGATTGTTTCCTTCTCCATAAATATCTGCAACAAACGCAATATAACCTTCTTTTGCTAAATCTATTGCGGCTTGTCTTGCTTCGTTATCAGCTCCTTTCCAAGCGGGTAAAATCAAAACTCCTGGACTTTTCTTTGTTGTATTATCGGTTACTAAACCATTCAATTTTTGTGAGCCATCTTTATAAGCAACTTGCTTTAGATTTTGTGCATGTGTCGTATTCATCATCAATACAATTAAAAATAAACATTGAATTACATTTTTCATCTTCTAAAAAATTTAAGACATTAAGATAAAAAGAACTAATTTTATATCGGATATTGAATTGAATATTTAACACAATTAGCATGGAACTTATTACAATAAAAACATTTGAAAGCCCTATTGAAGCACATATTTTACGTTCGAAATTAGAAAGTGAACAAATTGATGCTTTTGTTTTTGATGAACATTCGGTTGGTATGAATCAGTTTTTATCGAATGCAATTGGTGGTGTGAAAGTAAAAATTAAGAAAGAAGATACTGATCGTGCTATGAAAGTTCTGGACGAAATTGATGCTTCAAATTATACCAATGATTTAGATGAAATTCTTGTCTGCCCAAAATGTGGAAGTAATGAATATTACAGTAATTACAAGTCGATGAAAGGTGGAAAAGGCTTACTTTCTTTATTATCTTCTATCATATTTTGGGTCTACCCTATTTACTACAAAAACGTGTTCAAATGCAAGAAGTGTGGTGAAGAATTTAATGGTTTACAATAAAAAAAGAACGACAATTTCTTGCCGTTCTTTATGAACAAAAATATATGATTTTTATTGATTAAATTGTCCAACGCAATAAGCTTGCTCCCCAAGAGAAACCTGCTCCAAAGGCTGTCAACATCAATAAATCTCCTTTCTTTAATTTTGATGTATTCTCCCAAATACACAACGGAATTGTCGCTGCAATTGTGTTTCCATAATTCTCAATATTAATTAAAGTTTTACCTTCTTCAATATTAATTTCATTACCAACAGCATCAATAATTCGTTTATTTGCTTGATGCGGAACCAACCAATTTACATCTTTTACAGAAAAATCGTTGCGTTTCAAAACATTGACACACGTATCACTCATTGATTGAATTGCATTTTTGAATACAATTTTCCCATCTTGTCTAATGTAACGTTTCTCATCAACCAACAACTGTGAACTCGCTGGATATAAAGAACCACCTCCTTTTATATTCAAGAATTCTTTTCCAGCTCCATTACTCTGTAACAAAGCATCCAAAATTCCTTCTTCATTTGTAGGCTCTAACCAAACCACTCCAGCTCCGTCTCCAAATAAAATATTTGTCGAACGATCTTTGATGTCTACATACGCACTGATTTTATCAGCACCAATTATCAAAACATTTTTGTAACGTCTACTTTCAATCAACGAAGCACCCATGTCCAACGCATATAAAAAACCAGAACAAGCTGCATTCATATCAAATGCCCAAACATTCTCTATTCCTAACTTTTCGCATACAATATTTGCTGTAGCAGGCATCAACATATCTGGTGTAGAAGTCGCAACAATCAACGCATCAACATCTTTGATGTCTTTTTTGTATGTATCAATTAAATTCTGAATTGCACTAACCGCCATATCAGAAGTCGCTAAACCTTCCTCTAAAATACGACGTTCTTTAATTCCTGTTCTTTTTACAATCCATTCATCAGAAGTGTCTGTAATCTTTTCTAAATCGGAATTAGTTCGTTTATTTTCTGGCACATAACCACCGATTGCTGAAATATGTGCAAATATTTTTTTTGTAAAATCTACCACCATAAAATTCTTTTCATTCAAATTTCATGTATCGATTATCTCCTAAAAGACGCATCAATAAAAATTTGAGCAACAAAGGTCTATCCAATTTAACAAATTAGTTAGCGAAATAAACGTAATAATATGTCAAAAAGACGTTTTTAGAAAACTTTCACATTTACATTGATTTACATCAATTATTAGTTAGAAGCGATGAAAGTTGTAGGTGAAACACCTGCATAATTTTTGAAAAATTTACTAAAAACGGAAGTGTCTATAAAATTTAATTCTGTCACAACATCAGAAACACTATATTTTGGGTTCTTTAGCAAGACTTTTGCCTCTAATACAATGGCTTCGGCAATGATTTGTTTAGGTGATTTATTAAAGACTTCGACAATAATTTTGGTTAAATGCTTACGACTAATAAACATTTCATCTGCATAAAACTGTACATTACGCTGACGACGAAAATGAGTTGAAACTAAATACAAAAACTGTTTAGCTAATTCCTCCTTTCTGACTTCTTTCGTTGTACTTTTCGCCATTACAGCTTGGTTGTAGTAATTTCCCATCTCGTACATCAAGACCGAAAAATGATGTAAAACCAAATCTTTTGCAAAGATATTTTCGTTCTTGATTGTATATTTACTAATCTTGTTCAAATTGTAGCGCATATCGCGTACAATCTTTTTATCTAAAGAAATAATCTTGGGATATTTAGACGACAAAAACTCTACTAAATTATTGGATTTCACGTGAAAACCAGCTTCAATAATCAAATCTGAATCAATGAATATTGCTTGAACAGCAAAATCAACCGAGTGTTCTATAATCTCGAACAACTGACCTGGAAGAACCACAATAATATCATCACGTTTGATTAACGTTGGTTCTAAATTCACCGTGATTTCACATGTTCCTGCTGTAATTAAAATCAACCCAAGCGACGTAAACTTATAAGGTTTTCGTTTTACAAAATAATAATTGTTTTCAGGACCTACATCAAAGATTGCTAACCTACGATCAGTTGCTTCTTCTTTGTAAGTTCTTAAAATATTATCAATTGAATAAAGTTGAATATAATCACTCATTTTAGCTTTTATTTTTTCGAATACAATGTTAAAAGATTTTTTTGACAAGTAAAAACATAGATGCGTCTTTTTAACAAAAACTTACGTCGTTTTGGTATATCTAATATCCCCTTTCTAATGAAACTTCATTCAATAAAGTCTCGTTATTTTTCATTCTATTGTAGTTATCTGCAACTTGTTTTAGAGCTGTTGTTGCGTTTGTAACACTCGCAATATGAGGCGTTACATAAACATTTTCATTCGTCCAAAAAGGGTGATTTTCAGGTAAAGGTTCTTCTACAAAAACATCTAAATAAGCCTCTTTTATTTGTTTTTCTTCGATTGCAATTAATAAATCCTTTTCGACCAAATGTGCTCCACGACCAACATTAACCAAAACTGTATGAGCTGAACATTGTGCAAAAAAGTCTTTGTTCAAAATACCTTCTGTATCATCTGTCAAAGGCAAAATATTGACAATAAAATTAGTATTAGAAATCGCAGCATTCAAGCCTTCTTTTCCTGCAAAAGATTCTACTCCATTTATATTTTTTGGCGAATTCGACCAACCTTTGACTTGAAAACCTAAAGCAATAAATTGCTCCGCTACTAACTTTCCGATTTCACCTAATCCTAAAACAGTAATAGTTGTTTCCTTGATACTTTGATAAGTAGTAGGTTTCCACTCTTTACGAACTTGATCTTTATAATACGTCAACAGATTTTTCATTGAAGTCATAACACAAGCCAAAACATGTTCAAACATTTCTTGCTTCAAAGCAGGATCAACAATACGTGTCACTTTTATTGAATCTGGAATTTTGGTATGTAACAAATGGTCAATCCCTGCTCCAACTGATTGCACAACTTTTAGATTTGGAAATTCAGCCACATAATTTTTGTGCGGTTTCCAAGTTGCAATAAATTCTACATCATCTGGATTTGAGATATTTGGATAAACTTCAACTTTCGTATCTGGCAACAATTCTTGTAAATTTCTTTGCCATTCTTCTGTTGGTTTTTGGTTGAATATTAAGGCTACACTCATAATTGATTACTTTTAAAACAAATGTAAATAACTCTAAATTAATCACACATTAAATTTGACGATTTGTCAGATTTCTTACATTTGGATTAGAATTTGAGAGAGTTTAAACAAATATATTTTAACTAAAAAATACACTATAAATGGCAAATCCATTATTAGAAAAATTTGAAACACCTTTTGAAAGTGCTCCTTTTTCTAAAATAAAAAATGAAGATTACAAACCTGCTTTTATCCAAGCAATTGAAGAAGCAAAAGCAGAAATAGAGGCAATTACTGCGAATCCTGAAGCGCCAACTTTTGCAAATACAATTGAAGCAATGGAACTTTCTGGTGAAAAATTAGGACGAATTTCTTCTATTTTCTTCAACCTTAATTCTGCTGAAACGAATGATGAAATTCAAGAAATTGCACAAGAAGTTTCGCCTTTATTATCTGAATTTGGAAATGATGTTCGCTTAAATCAAGATTTATTTGAACGAATTAAAGTCGTTTATAATCAAAAGGAATCGTTGAGTTTAACCGATGAACAAGCTTATTTATTAGAAAAAAAATACAAAGGTTTTTCGAGAAATGGTGCAAATCTAAACGAAGAAGACAAAAATAAATTACGCGAAATAGACAAACAACTTTCGATGCTATCGTTGCAATTTGGACAAAATGTTTTAGCTGAAACTAATGCATATGAATTGATTATTACAGATGAAAATGATTTGAAAGGTTTGCCTCAATATGTTATTGATCAAGCAAAGGCTGATGCAGAACAAAAAAATCACGAAGGTTGGTTGATTACGTTGCAAGCGCCAAGCTATATTCCGTTTATGCAATATGCAGAAAACCGTGAATTAAGAGAAAAATTGTTTAGAGCAAATGGAGTAAAAGCCTATCAAAATAATGAATTTAACAACGAAGAAAATGTGAAAAACATTGTAAAACTTCGTCACGAACGTGCTAAAATATTAGGTTATAAAACGCATGCTGATTATGTTTTGGAAGAACGTATGGCTAAAACACCTACGACTGTTTTAGATTTCTTGAATGATTTATTAACGAAAGCAAAACCATTTGCAGAAAAAGAAATTAAGGAATTAACTGCATTTGCAAAAGGAACTGATGGGATTGAAACATTGCTACGTTGGGATCATGCGTATTATGCTGAAAAATTAAAACAGAAAAAATTCAGTCTTTCTGACGAAGAATTGAAACCTTATTTTCAGTTAGAAAATGTGATTCAAGGCGCTTTTGATGTGGCAACAAAATTGTATGGAATTACGTTTAAAGAAATTCACAACATAGATAAATATAACGATGAAGTAACAACTTATGAAGTTCTAGATAAAAATGGTGCGTTCTTAAGTTTATTGTATGCAGACTTTTTCCCGCGTGCAGGAAAACGCCCTGGTGCTTGGATGACAAGTTATAGAGAAGCTTCTAATGTGAATGGAAATACCAAACGTCCGCACATTTCGATTGTTTGTAATTTTACAAAACCAACGAAAGACACGCCATCATTATTGACATTTCAGGAAGTGACAACATTATTCCACGAATTTGGACATGCGCTACACGGAATGTTACCAAATACAACGTACGAAAGTCTTTCTGGAACAAATGTTTATTGGGATTTTGTTGAATTACCTTCTCAATTTTACGAAAACTTCTGTTACGAACCAGAAGCTTTAAAATTATTTGCAAAACATTATCAAACAGGAGAAATTATTCCGCAAGAATTAATTGAAAAAGTAAAAGCTTCTTCAAGTTTTATGGAAGGTTATCAAACTGTTCGTCAATTGAGTTTTGGATTATTGGATATGGCTTATCATGCGAATGATTTGGCTGAAATTAATGATTTACAACAATTTGAAAAAGAAACGTTCAAACAAACAGAGTTATATCCAGAAATTGATAAAAATATGATGAGTACATCCTTCTCACATATTTTTCAAGGTGGATATTCATCTGGTTATTATTCATATAAATGGGCCGAAGTTTTGGATGCAGATGCCTTTGCATTTTTCCAAGAAACTGGAATTTTCAATCCAGAAACAGCTCAAAAATTCTATAAACTTTTATCATCTGGAGGAACAGTAGAACCGATGAAACTGTACGAAGAATTTAGAGGTCATAAACCAACAGTAGATGCTTTATTGAAGCGTGCTGGATTAGTATAAATTGAAAATCCGACTACTAAAAGTAGTCGGATTTTTTTATAATATCATTGTTTAATTAATGTAAACTTTCCTCATGTTGCGACAAATCTAAGCCTTCGAGCTCAGCTCTATCACTCACGCGTAAGTGAATCATTTTATTCGTAATATAAAATAAAGCAATCGCACCGAAAAAAGTAAATAACGAAACAAGCAACAAAGCAATCATATGATGTGCTAACACATGCATCCCTCCATGTAATAAGCTTGCATTTTCTCCATGTGCAAAAATAGCTGTCAAAATCATTCCCATGATTCCTCCGACTCCATGACATGCAAAAACATCTAGAGTATCATCAACTCGTTTTAATACTTTCCAATGAACCATTACATTTGAGACAATAGCGGTTATAAAGCCAAAAAATATACTTTCAGGAATTGTAACAAACCCACAAGCTGGAGTGATTGCTACTAATCCAACTACAGCCCCTATACACGCTCCCATAGCAGAAACGCTACGACCATTAATTCTATCAAAAAGTATCCATGTCATCATTCCTGAAGCAGAAGCAATTGTTGTTGTTCCGAAAGCTAAAGCTGCTGTGGCATTTGCTCCCAAAGCTGAACCAGCATTGAAACCAAACCATCCGAACCATAACATTCCTGTTCCAAGCATAACAAATGGAATATTTGCAGGTTTGTGTTCTCTGTTTTTACGTTTACCTATCACCAAAGCTCCTGCCAATGCTGCAAATCCTGCACTCATATGAACAACAGTTCCTCCAGCAAAATCTTTTACTCCAAAATATTTATTCAATAAACCTTCTGGATGCCAAACCATGTGACAAAGCGGTGTGTATATGATTAAACTAAATAAAATCATAAATAACAAATATGAAATAAAACGCACTCTTTCGGCAAAAGAACCTGTTACAAGCGCTGGTGTAATGACTGCAAATTTCATTTGAAACAATGCAAATAGAACAAATGGAATTGTAGATGCCATGTCTTTGTGTGGAAATGCTCCAACATGATTAAAAAATGGATAACTTAAAGGATTACCAATAATTCCGTAATGTTCTCCATTTATTGTAAAGCCGATTGATTCACCAAAAGATAATGAAAACCCAACTACAATCCACAAAATAGAAATCACTCCTAAGGCAATAAAACTTTGTAACATGGTAGAAATAACATTTCGTTTCCCTACCATTCCTCCATAAAAAAATGATAAACCTGGCGTCATCAATAACACCAATCCTGTAGCTGCTAAAATCCAGGAGACATCTGAATTTACAATATTTTCTTCGCTAAGGAATTCTCCTGTATTTGGAATATTCACAACTGGTTTCCAAAATAATCCAGCTAAGGCAACTAGTGTTATAATTGCAAAAGCTACTTTCCATTTTAATCCAACTTTCATAAGTTTTTAATTTTAACCCTATCAAAATTAGATTATTTTTTAATAAAATCATTTATTTTTAATTACACCCTGTAAAGATTAGGGGTCAAAGTATTAATTTTACATTTTAAACATAATTACCCTATACAAATTCATAAAAAAAGATTCCAAAAAAGGAATCTTTTTATCAATTTGATTATTTAGTTTTTTTAATATTTTAAAACTAAAATATTAGATTATGTTAAACGCAGAATGATTTTATGAAAAGCTTTTCTAGGACTTCCATCAAAATAAACTTCACCACAATAGTGATAACCTAACTTTTCAAAAACACGCAACATTCCAATATTATCAAAGTTAGTATCAACTTTTATATTCTGTATTTTCTTTGTAATTGCTATTTTTTCAATCTCATCCATCGCCCAAGTTCCCAAACCTTTTATCTTAATATCTTGCGCAATAGCCAATCGATGAATCACAATATATGGATCATCATTCAGCCATTTTCCTTCAATTGCTGTATAAGCAGGTTCTATTTCATCAATAATTGCAATATATCCAATGATTAGATTATCAACATTCTCTATTATATAACCAAAACCATTTGAAATATCATTTTTTACAACATCTAGATTTGGATAACCATTTTGCCATTGATCACTTCCCTCCTCTTTTCTTTTCTGAATTGCTTGTTGCAAAATTTCCCAAATTCTATCCGCATCACTCAAATTTGCTTGACGTAAATTTAATTCAGTCGCCATATCTTATTTTTATTTTCAATATAAGAGATTTTTAAGCAAATCATAAGTTTTGATATTTAATTTTTTAATAAATTGAAGTGATAAAACTAATTATCCCAATATGAAGTTTCCAAAAGCTATAAAACACATAAAAATCCCTTGGCAACAGGTTTTAGCGGTACTTATCTTACTACTTGCATTTGTATTTTTTAGAAGCGAACGTAAAGAAATGATGCTGATAATCCCAAGTATTAAAAGCGCAAAACCTATTTGGTTATTAATCGGTTTTGGAATTACACTTCTCTATATTTTCTTACAAGCTGCAATGTATATCACAAGTTTTAAAACTCTTGGATTATCTCTTAAGTTTTGGGATGCTGTCAATTTATTTCTCAAACGAAATTTTATTAGTGTTTTTCTACCAGCGGGAGGAATTAGTTCATTGGCTTATTTACCCAAGCATATCAAAAAACAACAACTTGAAACAAATAAAGTCATTCAAGCGAGTTCCATTTATGGTTTTATTGGATTATTAACGGTTTTCATCATTGGTGTTCCCATCATTATTTATAGTATTTACGTCAACAAATATTTTAATGATTCGTGGATATCATTGGTTATTTTGGGCTTAATTTTAATTCTAGTTTATTTCATTTATAACTCATTCAAAACCAAAAATAAATTCTATCAAATTATAGAAAATAAATTCCCAAAGGTTACGGAAGAAATCAATCCAATTTTTGAAACTTCTTTAGACAGAAAAAATATTAATCTCACAATTTTAATATCAATAATCATTGAAATTACAGGAATTTTACACGTTTACATTGCAATGTTAGCTTTAGGTGTTCAACCTACTTTTGATGCAGCAGCTTTGGCTTATACGATTTCTGTTTTATTGATGATTATTTCACCATTTTTGAGAGGTTTGGGTGCAGTAGAATTTACGATGGTATATATTTTAACGCAATTCGGTTATTCTCATAATCAAAGTTTAGCTACAACTTTATTGTACCGCGTTTTCGAATTTTGGTTACCTCTAGGTTTTGGATGTTTAAGTTTTATGTGGCGCGGAAGAAAACTATTTGCACGAATTTTTCCTGCTGTTTTGATTTTTACATTAGGAATGATAAATATTATTTCAGTTATCACTCCCCCTCTTGCAGAACGTTTACATTTTGAAAAGTTGTATTTACCGACTGAATTGATGCATCTTTCAAAATTAATGATTCTATTTATCGGAATTGCTTTATTGATTACATCATCTTATCTCATCAAAGGATTAAAATCAGCTTGGATTTTTGCCTTAATATTCTCTATACTTTCATTCTTCGGAAATATATTAAAAGCATTAGATTACGAAGAAGCTGGATTTGCATTTTTGTCAATTGTAATGTTAATTTATAGTAGAAATCAATATCCATTGAAAACAAATCTAAAACGATTAAGACAAGGTTTTTCTATTTTCTTACTTGCTTTTTTTGCTATATTTATTTTTAATGTTTTAAGTTTTTATTACATTGATAAAAGACACTTTGGTATTGATTTCTCTTGGTATCAAGCTTTTTATTATACTTTCCAAAACTTCTTATTGTTTAGTGAAAATAACTTAGTTCCGAGAACAACCTTTGCTAAAGATTTCAAAGATATCAATATTTTTTTTGGATTTAGTTCTTGGATACTATTGATTTTAACATTTTTTAGAGCTAAAAATTATAACACAAAAGACATTCAGAATTATAAAGAAGCAGAAGAAATTGTCGAAAAATATGGTACTTCAGCATTAGATTATTTTAAACTAATGAATGATAAAACACTTTATTTTTCTTCAAACATTGATGGTTTTCTTGCATATAAAATAGGTTTAAATTTCGCAATTGTTTTGGATAATGTTGTTTGCGATACAAAATATAAATCAGATTTAATTTCAGAATTCGAAAACTATTGTAAAACAAAAGGTTTAAAAACTGCTTATTATCGAGTTTCTGAAGATGATTTAATTGATTTCAAAAGTTTTAAAAAACAACATTTATTAATCGGTCAAGAAGGAATTATTGAGGTTGATTCATTTAATCTTCAAGGAAAAGAACGTAAGTCGATGCGAAATGCATTAAATACTTTAGAGAAAAAAGGATTTAAAACTGAAGTTATTTTACCTCCATTGATAGAAGATTTTTTAAATGAAATTGAATCTGTTTCAAATGAATGGTTAAAAGAATTTGATAAAAGAGAGATTGTATTTGCTGAAGGCAAATTTGAACGTGAAACATTAAAAAATCAACCCATTATTACGTTAAAAAATAAAGAAAATAAAGTGGTTACATTTCTTAATGTTATTCCAGATTACACAAAAGATGAAATGACTTACGATTTATTTCGAAGAACTATCGATTCTCCAAATGGTAGTATGGATGCGGTGATAATTGCATTAATTAATCATGCCAAAGACAATAAAAAAAAATACATCAATATTGGTTTAACACCTTTAGCTGGTTTAGATAAACCGAACAATGTTGCCGAGCAGTTAATGAAATTTGCTTATCAGCGGATTGGAACGTTTAAACAATATCAAACGATGCGTGATTTTAAAGAAAAATATGCTAATTATTGGAGCAATAAATATATAGTTTACGGAAATGATGTAGAACTTATTCAACTTCCGCAAGCGCTAAGTAAAGTAATGAAACCTGAAGATGAAAACTAAAAACTTTATACTATTTGGGTTAATTATTATCACAGTTGGTTTGTACATCGTGCGTACAAAAGGAGACGATGTGGATATTAAAGATCCATTGCCTCTTAAAGTTTGGGAGCATAAAAACAATACAAAACCAATTTTATTTTATTTAAGTGGTGATGCTGGATTGGGACCTTTTTCACAATCAATATGTAATAATCTTCATCAGAAAGGCTATGATATCTATGCTTTAAATTCTAAAGTTTATTTTTGGAATGAAAGAGATCCTAAAAAAACGGCTGAAATAATAGCTCAATTTTTAGAAAAAAAAATCGAACATAACCAAAATCAAGAAGTTGTATTTATAGGCTATTCTTTTGGAGCTGATGCTATTCCATTTATTATTAATCAACTTCCAACAAAAACTAAAGAAAGAATTCATCAACTTATTCTTTTAGATCCTTACGAAACAGCTGATCTTGAAATTCACTATAAAAATTTAATTTTTGAAAATGTAAGTGGCGAATGGAATACTATTCCGGAAATCAACCGTCTTCCTAAGTTGCATTTATCTATTATTTTAAGTAATTACGGAATAAACTATCCTTACAAAAAAATCAATTTAACCAATAAAAATATTATTTATTTAGGTGGTAATCATCACTTTAATCGTAACTATAAAAAAGTAACTGAAACAATTTTAAAACAAATTGATTCTTAAAATTATGACGTTCATCTTTTATTATCCGTTTCAATCATTTATAGAAGAAGAAGTTATAATCAAACGACTTCTAAAAAGATAAACACTACCCAACACACTCAATTGTGCTTTCGAGCAGAAATACAAAATAAACCATTGTTTTACTCCTAAGCGCATCGGACAATCATCGCATGCCCATCCGTTAACTCGCCGATGCCCTTTGAACAACTCACCGATGCCCTTCCGTGAACTAATCTATACCCGTAACCTTCTAAACAAGTAAGTTCTGAGAATTATAAAGGAAGCTTGCTTTTTCTTAATAAAAAGCTTCTCGTTGACTGATAGGAAGCTTTTTATTCTGAGAGTATAAGATGTTCAATACTTAATACTTAATACTTAATACTTAATACTTAATACTTAATACTTAATACTTAATACTTAATACTTAATACTTAATACTTAATACTTAATACTTAATACTTAATACTTAATACTTAATACATTGTACAAAAAAGTATAAACACAAAAAAGCCTCAAGTTGTTCACTTGAGGCTTTTAATAAAAACTGGCGACGACCTACTCTCCCGTAAGTAACAGTACCATCGGCGCAGGCAGGCTTAACTTCTCTGTTCGGAATGGGAAGAGGTGAGCCCTGCAGCTATAGTCACCCTAATATTTTTAAATAGGTTT